>NZ_CP070483.1:3087500-4154362 GCF_016924995.1 Bacillus sp. LJBS06
AGACCTCTTCATCTACCTCGTTCCTTTGTAACTCCGTACAGAGTGTCCTACAACCCCAAGAGGCAAGCCTCTTGGTTTGGGCTAATCCCGTTTCGCTCGCCGCTACTCAGGGAATCGCATTTGCTTTCTCTTCCTCCGGGTACTTAGATGTTTCAGTTCCCCGGGTCTGCCTTCTCATATCCTATGAATTCAGATATGGATACCACTCCATTACGAGTGGTGGGTTTCCCCATTCGGAAATCTCCGGATCAAAGCTTGCTTACAGCTCCCCGAAGCATATCGGTGTTCGTCCCGTCCTTCATCGGCTCCTAGTGCCAAGGCATCCACCGTGCGCCCTTTCTAACTTAACCGTTAAAAAGAATCACTATGTGATATCTTGTATTACTAATTGAATGTGATGTCTACTGTTATCTAGTTTTCAAAGAACACGTTTCGAAGGAATGATCCTTCAAAACTAAACAAGACAGGGAACGTTCTGTTTATAAGACCCAAGGTCTTATATTCCGTATAATATCCTTAGAAAGGAGGTGATCCAGCCGCACCTTCCGATACGGCTACCTTGTTACGACTTCACCCCAATCATCTGTCCCACCTTCGGCGGCTGGCTCCTAAAAGGTTACCTCACCGACTTCGGGTGTTACAAACTCTCGTGGTGTGACGGGCGGTGTGTACAAGGCCCGGGAACGTATTCACCGCGGCATGCTGATCCGCGATTACTAGCGATTCCAGCTTCACGCAGTCGAGTTGCAGACTGCGATCCGAACTGAGAACAGATTTGTGGGATTGGCTTAACCTCGCGGTTTCGCTACCCTTTGTTCTGTCCATTGTAGCACGTGTGTAGCCCAGGTCATAAGGGGCATGATGATTTGACGTCATCCCCACCTTCCTCCGGTTTGTCACCGGCAGTCACCTTAGAGTGCCCAACTGAATGCTGGCAACTAAGATCAAGGGTTGCGCTCGTTGCGGGACTTAACCCAACATCTCACGACACGAGCTGACGACAACCATGCACCACCTGTCACTCTGCCCCCGAAGGGGACGTCCTATCTCTAAGATTGTCAGAGGATGTCAAGACCTGGTAAGGTTCTTCGCGTTGCTTCGAATTAAACCACATGCTCCACCGCTTGTGCGGGCCCCCGTCAATTCCTTTGAGTTTCAGTCTTGCGACCGTACTCCCCAGGCGGAGTGCTTAATGCGTTAGCTGCAGCACTAAGGGGCGGAAACCCCTAACACTTAGCACTCATCGTTTACGGCGTGGACTACCAGGGTATCTAATCCTGTTCGCTCCCCACGCTTTCGCTCCTCAGCGTCAGTTACAGACCAGAGAGTCGCCTTCGCCACTGGTGTTCCTCCACATCTCTACGCATTTCACCGCTACACGTGGAATTCCACTCTCCTCTTCTGCACTCAAGTTCCCCAGTTTCCAATGACCCTCCCCGGTTGAGCCGGGGGCTTTCACATCAGACTTAAGAAACCGCCTGCGAGCCCTTTACGCCCAATAATTCCGGACAACGCTTGCCACCTACGTATTACCGCGGCTGCTGGCACGTAGTTAGCCGTGGCTTTCTGGTTAGGTACCGTCAAGGTACCGCCCTATTCGAACGGTACTTGTTCTTCCCTAACAACAGAGCTTTACGATCCGAAAACCTTCATCACTCACGCGGCGTTGCTCCGTCAGACTTTCGTCCATTGCGGAAGATTCCCTACTGCTGCCTCCCGTAGGAGTCTGGGCCGTGTCTCAGTCCCAGTGTGGCCGATCACCCTCTCAGGTCGGCTACGCATCGTCGCCTTGGTGAGCCATTACCTCACCAACTAGCTAATGCGCCGCGGGTCCATCTGTAAGTGGTAGCCGAAGCCACCTTTTATGTTTGAACCATGCGGTTCAAACAAGCATCCAGTATTAGCCCCGGTTTCCCGGAGTTATCCCAGTCTTACAGGCAGGTTACCCACGTGTTACTCACCCGTCCGCCGCTAACATCAGGGAGCAAGCTCCCATCTGTCCGCTCGACTTGCATGTATTAGGCACGCCGCCAGCGTTCGTCCTGAGCCAGGATCAAACTCTCCGATAAATGGATCACAGGTTAAGTTCACCGCATCCTGCGGCGACACCTGTGTAGCCTGCGTCGTGCAGGCCCTAGTTTGACTGACTACGCACATCGCTGTGCGATTTATAAAAATGAATTAACAGGTACGTTTTGTCTTGTTTAGTTTTCAAAGATCATTTCGTCACTTCTTAATGAAGCAGCTTTACTAATATAACATTCAGCTTCTTTTTTGTCAACAACTTTTTTCGCGTTATTGTTGAAGCTTTTTGTTTGTGTCCACTGTGCATCAGCGACGTTTAATAATATAACACCTGTGTTTATTTATTGCAATAGTTTTTTTAAAAAAATCTATAAAACAAATAAACTATAATCCTCGCCATGATTTCTAAAGCGTGTGTATCATATAATTTTCTTAAAAGAACATATATATCAGTCATGCGATCTTGTTGTTTTTTTCGTTTTCTTGTATAGTAGAAACGAACTAAATACTGATGACCACAAGGGGAGCATTAAAGCTGAGAGTGAGCGGTTTCGTTCTGACCCTTTGAACCTGTTAGTTAACGCTGGCGTAGGGATGTGGCAAAGTCAAATGAATTGCAGATCGTAAAGCAGTGCGTGGAACTTTTCTCATCCTTCCGCGTGCTGCTTTTTTGTTGTCCTTTTGGTTGTCTGTCAATGGAAGGAGATATTTATGGATCAATCTAAGCAACTGGTTCGCCTTATTGAAATTGCCATTATGACAGCAGCAGCCGTTATTTTAGACATTGTCTCAGGAATGTTTCTTAGCATGCCTCAAGGAGGCTCGGTCTCCATCATGATGATTCCGATCTTTTTGATTTCGTTTCGCTGGGGTGTCAAAGCGGGCCTTACTACCGGTTTGTTGACAGGCCTCGTACAAATAGCGATCGGAAACCTGTTTGCACAACATCCTGTACAGCTATTATTAGATTACATTGTCGCGTTCGCAGCAATCGGCATAAGCGGCTGTTTCGCTTCTTCTGTCCGTAAAGCCGCTGTAGCAAAAACAAAAGGGAAATTGATTGTTTCAGTGGTCAGCGCAGTTTTTATCGGCAGTTTCCTGCGCTATGCCGCGCATGTCATTTCAGGAGCTGTGTTTTTCGGCAGCTTCGCTCCAAAAGGAACGCCGGTATGGATTTATTCTTTAACTTATAATGCGACTTATATGGTTCCTTCATTCATTATTTGCGCCATTGTCCTATGTTTATTATTTATGACAGCACCGCGTTTACTCAAAGCTGACAAAGCTTAAAAGTGACAATCCCCCAGCGAATTCCGCTGGGGGATTTTTGTTATCTGTTAAGAAGTGTTTTTAAAGCAGAAAGATCCGGCCAGCCAAGGCCCGCTTCTTTCAGCCTTACTCCGGCAATTTCAAAGCTGTCCTCCGATACTCTTTCAGGAGAATAGGACTGATAAAATATAATCGAGGGGTTCTGCTCAATGACCCAAACAAACATGCTCGAAAAGCCATGTTGAAGCAAAAACTCTGCTCCTTTTGTTAAGAGCGCCCTCCCTGCACCTTGCCGCTGGTGCTCTTCCAGAAGGTAAATAGCATATAGCTCGCCGTCATAGCCTTCTTGTTCAGAGCGGATAGGTCCAAATGAAGCAAAGCCAAATACTGAATCCTTTTCATCCTGGGCAACAAATACTCCCTTTAACGAGCGGCTTTTCCATTTGTCTTCAAATTCCTTATAGTTCAGGCTGTTTAAATAATCAGTCGGGATAATTTCGTGGTATGTTGTCCTCCAGCTGTCTACATGCACCTTTGCAATGTCCTTTATATCATCTAATCTCGCTTCACGTACAGTTACCATCCGGTTCTGTCCTTTCCTTACTCTGATTTTTGGACCGTTTTGGCTTCTTTGATTTCATTTGTTAATTCATTAATGCTTTGTTTTACGTTTCCTTTTCCTGAAAAGTTCTCAATCATTTCTTTTACGTCAATTCCTGAGGATGCTTTTAAACTTTCTTGCAGACTTGACATTAGGTTCGTTGCATAGCTGGTTACTTTGTTTGCGCCGCTTGATTCACCGCTTCCTCCTGTATCTACAACGGTGATTTTATCAATATTTGAAAGAGGAGCCGCTGCTTGTTTCGCGTATTCCGGAAGCATTTTGACGATCATATCGAAAATCGCCGCCTGCCCGTACTGTTCAAAGGCAGCCGCAATTTTCTCTTTTGCTTCCGCTTCTGCAAGACCTTTCAGGCGGATAACCTCAGCCTCTGTTTCTCCTTTTGCCTTTTCAGCTTCTGCTTTGGCTAGCCCGTCAATTCTTACTTTTTCCGCCTCAGCCTTTGCCATTGCTTCTATACTGTACTTCTTGGCATCGGCTTCCGCTAGCTGTTTGGCTTTCTCAGCTGCTGCGGACTGCTCAACAGAATAACGGTCTGCATCGGCTTTTTTCTTCACCTCTGAGTCGTATTGACGTTCACGGCGAAGAATTTCTTTTTCTTCTAGTTCTATTTGCTTTTGGCGTTCGATAATTTTAACCTGCATTTCCTGTTCTGTGACTTGCTGGCGCGCTCTGGCTGTCTCTAAATCATATGCTTGGTCAGCATTCGCTTTTGCCGTATCTTGGTCTCTGCGGAATTCAGCCATTTTGAGCTGATTGATTTTTTCAGCTTCAGCGATTTCCGTCGCCCGTTCAAGTTCAGATTTCTTTGCATCTTTATCGGCTTCTGCCCGCTTAATCCGGGTTTCTTTATCAGCCTCTGCTGTTGCGATATCAGCATCGCGTTTTACTTGGGCAATTCTCGGTTTCCCTAATGATTCAAGATAACCGTTTTTATCACGTACATCTTTAATGGTAAACGAGACGATTACAAGCCCCATTTTCGCGAGATCCTGTGAAGCGACACGCTGCACTTCTTGAGAGAATTTTTCTCTGTTTTTATAGATTTCTTCTACTGTCATTGAGCCGAGAATGGAACGAAGGTGGCCTTCTAAAACCTCCCGCGCTTCCTGCTCACGGTCGTCTTTTGATTTTCCTAAAAATTGTTCGGCTGCTGTAGCGATTTCTCCTATAGAACCGCCGATTTTAATAATCGCAGTTCCATCAGCCATTACAGGCACTCCTTGCTCTGTATAGACTTCAGGTGTCGAAACATCAAGTTTACTTGACAATAAGCTTAGCGGCTCAGCCTGCTGGAAGACGGGAAGGACAAAGGTTCCTCCGCCGCGGACGATTTTGAGACGGTTGCCGCCTTCATCGACATGAACATTTTTATTGCCCAGATAACTCCCCGTTACGATTAACGCTTCATCAGGCCCTGCTGTACGATACTTTGTAATAAACACAGCTATTAGTGCAATTAATAAAAAGAATACAACTCCGATGATCATTATAATCGGCATTGTCATATCAAATTCCTCCTTGTGTTTTAAATGGATTCATGCGGAGTAACAGAAAGAACTCCATTGCTAATATCTACGACCAACACCGTTGTCCCGTAACTGATTTGCTGATTATCAAAACTGACCGCTGACTTTGAAATGGTGCCGCCTATTCCTTCAATGACCACTTCGCCAAACCCGTCAACTGGAACAGCTGTAATGACTTTACCGACTCTCCCTCTTAGATCATCTTCTCTATATGCCAATGATTCTTCCGCGGATGATAATGGAACCAGCACAAAGATGTGAAGCAATATCACCAGCATGATTGAAAGGATGCAAGATAAAAGCGCAATCAGCAAGCTTGACAGCGGCAATACGAGCTCGCCTATATATCCGCCTGCTGAAAAACATGTGAAAAATGAGAGCACTAATGTCGGATTTAGAAACGGAATACCTTCCGACAGTCCTGCAAATACATCTCCGAAAAACAGAAATAACAGCGTAAGACTGCCGGCAATCATAAGCGTATAAAGATAAATCGTTTGTATAGGTACACCAAATAACTCCAATTCCCTCATCCTTTCTTCATCAATGCATTGATGAACGGCTGCCGTTACCATTTATACGAGACAACGCAGGAAAAGTTTCAAAATTTTAAGACAAATAACCTATTTTGAAGTGCTTTATAAATGATAATTGCTTATATATATGGTAATGTCATTTTAGGAGGAGATATGATGAGTATCTTTAATGAAGCCAGATTAGAAACGTGGAACGAATTGAAAGGACTTTCTGACGAAAAGCTGAACCAAAAGCCTTCTGCTGATGAATGGAGTATACGGGAAGTTCTTGACCATTTGAAAAAAATCGATATGACAGCACAAAAAATGCTGAAGGAACGTGTAAAGGACGCTCCTATCAAAGAAATTGAAGAAAAACCGCTTGAGGTGGCACAGAACAGAAATAATAAACGGAAAGCTCCGAGTCATCTTGAACCTGCGCATGATTTTATTTCAGGCAGCCAAATGAAACGCGAGCTTGATGTTGTAAGAGAGCAGCTGACAGCCACGATTGCCTCTCTGAAAGAAGAAGATTTTGAAAGAGTGCTTCCGCATCCTGTGTTTCAAGAGCTGACTGTCAGACAGTGGATCGATTTTATCGGCCATCATGAAAAACGGCACCTCAGCCAAATGAAAGAAATTAAAGAAAAGATAGAAAGGGCCTGATTTGTTCAGACCCTTTCTGCTTTTCGTGGTTTGACTTTCCGCTGAAAGGAGTGAACTTCTATTTCATCACCTTCGTAAACAGCTCCGGGTCTCTCAACAATGCACACAATCCCTCTTATGCCCAGTGCGTGACGGACAAAAGCCGGCGCCAGCTTCGACTTGTCCGGATAATAAGACTGAATGACTTCTCCCGGCTGAATGCACGGATCATTTTCGCCCTCGCACAGCAGAGCGGCTCCGCTCGGAAAAACAATCCGGCTTCCTTCTTTTAATGTAGTAAGATCTGGTATACCGCTGACTGCCACATTCGCCCCGAGCCATTCCGGCAAAATCCTCGGCACTCCCATTTTTAAAGCGATTTCGTTACATTCCTCTATTGAAACAATTGAAATTTGTCTGCGGTTGAAAATTTCAGTCCCTCTTGAAAACATTGGTTCTCTGGCTCCCGCTTTTTTGGTCAGGCCAAAATGCAAGTCTCCGGGGATGCCGCCATATTCAAAATCAAGCTTGTCCATTTGCTTTGTTACGAAGCTTTCTGTATCTGCAATATATAAGCCTTCTGCTTTTGCGGTCATACGCTTCCACATCAGCTGGCACCTTCCTTCTCATCTAAAATTTCCATCTATGCTTCATTATCCCAAAAAATCCCGCTCTGTAAAGGAGCGGGATTTTGATTATACCGTTTTAGGCGTAAGGTTAAAGCAGCGCTTGTAGATCCAGTTGTATGCTTTTTCATTTAAATCTCTAGGATTTCCGAAGGTTTGCGGGTCTTTCATTGCTTCTTTAGACAAGCGTTCGATCATGTCAGGTGACACTCCCTGCTCTTCTAAAGTCGGCACTTCTAATTCTTTGACCAGATCATACATCCAATTGACAGATGCTTTCGCAGCTTCTTCTGTTGTCATCTTGCTTGTATCAATACCGAAGGCTTTCGCAATCCGTGCAAACTTCTCAGGATAGCCCTTCCAGTTGTATTCCATGACAGGACCCATCATCGCCGCCACACATTGGCCGTGAGCGACTGGGATAATACCGCCAAGCGTTTGGCTCATCGCGTGAGCCGCGCCAGCTGATTCACTGCCGTAAGAAAGACCGGCAAGCATTGCAGCCTGCGCCATTCCGTATCTTGCTTCCAGATCCTCTCCGTCAGCAAATGCCCTTTTAATGTAATGAGCGGCATATTCAATTGCCATTAAGGCAACTGCATCCGTAATTGGCTGCGCAAACTTCATTGTATAGCACTCAATAGCATGAGCAAGCGCATCAATTCCCGTCATGGCAGTTACATGCGGAGGCATTGAAACATGAAGCTCAGGATCAATGATGGTCAAGTGCGCTGCAATCAGCGGACCGCCCGTGTTGAATTTGAATTCTCTTTCTTCATCTGTGATCACCGCCCATTGTGTTACTTCTGATCCTGTTCCAGCCGTAGTGGGAATTGTCGTCAGTGGAGGAATGCGGTTTTCCAGCGGTTTTTTCCCATCTGCCGCTTCATAATCAAGCACGCTTCCTTCGTGAGTTGCTTCTACTCCGATTGCTTTTGCTGTATCCATGGAGCTTCCGCCTCCAACTGCCACCAAGCCATTACAGTTCTCTTTTTTGTAAAGCTCAGATCCTTCATTCACCAGACGGACAGGCGGGTTTGGCTCCACTTTATTAAAGAGCACCACTTCAATGCCTGCTTCTTTAAGTGATTCGATAACAGGATCAGCTACGCCAGCTTTATAAATCCCTGGGTCTGTGACAAGGAGCGCTTTTGAAACGCCCAGTGCAGCTACTTCCTCACCCGTATGCTTGATGGCTCCGATTCCGTGCTTAATGACAGTCGGAATTTCAAATGTGTGGAATTTCTGCATACTTTCTACCTTCATATTTAATGTCATCATCAATCTCCCCCTCTTATGAATTGAACCAGTTAACCGCTGCCGGTTTTGTATTGCGATATACGTGCTTGACTTCTGTGTATTCTTCAAGGCCTATTTTTCCAAGCTCGCGTCCGAACCCGGATTGCTTATAGCCGCCCCATGGCGCCTGTGCAAAGTACGGATGAAAATCGTTGATCCAAACAGTTCCCATTCTCAAACGGGCTGCTACCCGTTCGCATTTTTCAATATCTTTTGACCATACCGCTCCGGCCAGGCCGTAGATGGTATCATTCGCAAGCTCAATTACCTCTTCTTCAGAGCTAAAGGTTTCGACTGTCAAAACAGGACCGAAAACCTCTTCCTGTACGATTCTCATGTCAGATTTACAGTTTGAAAAAATAGTAGGTTCATAGAAAAAGCCATTTTGAAGCGCTGGGTCTTCCGGGCGTTTGCCTCCTGTCTCAAGCTTCGCGCCTTCTTCTATTCCGATCTCTACATATTTTTCTACCTTTGCCCTGTGCTCCGCCGAAATAAGCGGACCGCTTTCTGTCTCTGCGTGAAAACCGTTTCCGAGTTTTATGCGTTTTGCCCGTTTGACCAGCTCCGCCAAAAATTGATCATGAATGGCGTCCTCAACAAGCAAGCGAGAGCCTGCAGAGCATACTTGGCCAGCGTGGAAAAATACAGCGTTTAATGCCTGATCAACCGCAACTTCTAAATCCGCGTCCTTGAAAACGATATTTGGGTTTTTCCCGCCAAGTTCAAGGGCGATTTTTTTGACATTTCCGCTTGCCGCCCGCATGATTTTTTTGCCTGTTTCGATTCCGCCTGTAAACGAAATCAAATCGACGTCTTTGTTTGCGGCAAGCTCATCGCCCACTGTAGCTCCCGGTCCAAGGACAAGATTGGCGACACCTTTTGGAACGCCGGCTTCTTCCATCAGTTTAAAGACTTTGATTGTCGTCAGCGGCGTAATCTCACTCGGCTTCATGACGATTGTATTTCCTGCAGCCAGTGCAGGTGCGATTTTCCAGCTCGCTTGAAGAAGCGGATAATTCCATGGAGTGATCTGGCCGCAAACCCCAATCGGCTCCCTAATGATTTTGCTTTCTGAATCAGGAATCGGAGATGAAATGATTTCTCCGCCATCTTTGTCAGCCAAGCCGGCGTAATATTGAAAAACATTGGCGATATCGTCCATATCGGCTTTGCTTTCTTCGAGTGTTTTTCCTGTATCAAGAGATTCAAGCTCTGCCAGTTCCTCAAGATCGCGTCTGATTAATTCCGCAATTTTCAGAACAATCTTCCCGCGTTCAAGCCCGGATAATGAAGACCATTCTCCTTTGTCAAATGCTCTGCGCGCGGCTGCGATTGCCTTGATGGCGTCCTCTCGCCCTCCCTCGCTTACAGTTGCAATTTCTTCTTGATTAAATGGATTGATAATGCTCCGGATCTGTCCTTTTTCCGCACTGATCCATTCTCCGTCAATGTAAAATGTTTGACTCATATAAGCCTCCTTGACGTAAATAAAGTTTGTTAAATAAAAATTTAATGTTTTTAACAACCTTAATCTAACATACGGTTTTTAAACTGTCAAAGCCCCTTTTCGATTTTTCTTTTTGACTTTTCCTTATGTTTCGTTAAGATAAAGAACATAAAGAAATAACTTAACGAATTTAACTTTCTAAAGGAAAAGAGGGTCAGTATGGATGAAAATCCAGAATTTGCAGCTATAGAACAGGCTCGGGATCTTGTTATTGACTCCATTGCTGAAACGATGGATCTTTACGGAATTACCCGCAGTGTCGGGATTTTATATGGGACGATGTATATGAGGGATGAGATGACGCTTGACGAAATGCGTGAGGAGTTGCAAATGAGCAAACCAAGCATGAGCACAGGCGTCAAAAAGCTTCAAGACTTAAACGTAGTGAAAAAAACATTTCACCGGGGCATCCGCAAGCATACATTTGTAGCTGAAAAAGATTTCTTTAAATTTTTCACAAATTTCTTTCCCCCTAAATGGGAGCGGGAGGTTCAAGTCAATGTAGCAGCGATCGAAGAAGCTCAGGCTGATTTACAAAAGGTTTTAAGCAAGGAAGATCTCGATAAGGATAGCAAAAATGAAGCGCTGCAGTTATATGATCAGCTGGAAAGCTCTAAAGCTTACTACGACTGGCTGAAGCGGCTTGCTGAAGCGGTGCAGAGCGGAGAAATTTTTAAATTTATACCGATCGAAACAAAGTAAAACAGCAAACGCCTGGGAAACCAGGCGTTTTTTTAGTGTAACTACTACAAATTTGAAAAATACGGGAAAAACACCCCATTTACTTCCAAAATATTTGATGGTAATTTTATGTAGGTAAAATTTGTATTTGGCCTTTCAGAGGAGGTGAAGAGCGGGCAGGCCTGTTTAATTTATTAATTTTTAGGGGGAATTTTATTATGAAACGCAAATTATTATCTTCTTTGGCAATTAGTGCTTTAAGTCTCGGGTTACTCGTTTCTGCACCAACAGCTTCTTTCGCGGCTGAATCTACATCAACTAAAGCTCATACTGAATCTACTATGAGAACACAGTCTACAGCGTCATTGTTCGCAACAATCACTGGCGCCAGCAAAACGGAATGGTCTTTCTCAGATATCGAATTGACTTACCGTCCAAACACGCTTCTCAGCCTTGGCGTGATGGAATTTACGTTACCAAGCGGATTTACTGCAAATACGAAGGACACAATGAACGGTAATGCCTTGCGTGAAACACAGATCCTCAATAATGGGAAAACAGTGAGAATTCCTTTGGCACTTGATTTGTTAGGAGCTGGCGAATTCAAATTAAAACTGAATAACAAAACACTTCCTGCCGCTGGTACATATACTTTCCGCGCGGAGAATAAATCATTGAGCATCGGAAATAAATTTTACGCAGAAGCCAGCATTGACGTGGCTAAGCGCAGTACTCCTCCGACTCAGCCATGCGGCTGCAACTAATGTAAAAGACCGGTTAACACCGGTCTTTTTTTGCGTTTTCCCCTCCCCTTTTTTCTCTCATTTCAGTTATCTTTTTTCTGGTTTAAAATTTAAATTGACAAACACTAGAAACAGGAGTAAATTCTTGAGTGTTCAATTTCATACAGTCTCTTTTACCGCTTAATCAAACACGAACGGGGGAACCAACGATTGGCTGTTTTATTAACAGCCTTGGGGTGAATCTTACTAAGTAAGAGGGGGTACTCTGAATCCCTAATCCGACAGCTAACCTCGTAGGCGTATACAGAGAGGAGGTCTATTGCGACCATTCTTCGAAATGGTCTTTTTTTCTTAAAAAAACGTTAATTTTACTAAGGGAGTTATGAACATTGGGAAGAATAAAAAATAAGCAATTTGCCGTGATCGGGCTGGGCCGGTTTGGCGGCAGCATTTGCAAAGAGCTGCACAGAATGGGACACGAAGTCCTTGCAGTTGATATCAACGAAGAAAAGGTCAATGCTTATGCTTCTTACGCCACTCATGCGGTAATTGCCAACGCCACCGAAGAAAACGAATTGCTTTCATTAGGAATACGCAATTTTGAATATGTGATTGTTGCCATCGGAGCGAATATTCAAGCGAGTACGCTGACCACCTTATTATTAAAGGAGTTTGATATTCCAAATATTTGGGTGAAGGCTCAAAACTATTATCATCATAAGGTGCTTGAAAAAATCGGCGCGGATCGTATTATCCACCCTGAAAAGGACATGGGTGTCAAGATCGCACAAAGCCTTTCTGACGAAAACGTTTTGAATTACATTGATTTATCTGATGATTACAGTATTGTCGAGCTGCTGGCAACGCGAAAGCTTGATTCAAAATCAATTATTGACCTGAATGTGAGAGCAAAGTACGGCTGCACGATCCTGGCCATTAAACATCATGGAGATATCCGTCTTTCTCCCGCACCTGAAGACATCATTCACGAGCAGGATTGCCTGGTGATCATGGGACACAAAAAGGATATTAAACGTTTTGAAAACGAAGGGATGTAGACAAAGGTGACACTTCAAAAGGATAAAGTGATCAAATGGGTTCGGTTTACACCGCCTCAAGTGCTTGCAATTGGTTTTTTCCTAACCATTATCATCGGGGCTGTGCTGTTGAAGCTTCCGTTTTCTACACTGAAGCCATTGTCATGGATCGATGCCCTTTTTACTGCAGCTTCCGCTACAACCGTTACAGGGCTTGCAGTTGTCGATACCGGTACAGAATTTACACTTTTCGGGCAAACTGTCATCATGGGGCTGATTCAGATCGGCGGGCTTGGATTTATGACGTTTGCTGTTTTGATCGTCATGATATTAGGGAAAAAAATCGGGTTGAAAGAACGAATGCTGGTTCAGGAAGCCTTAAACCAGCCGACAATCGGCGGCGTCATTGGCCTTGTCAAAGTCCTGTTTCTGTTCTCGATCAGTATTGAATTGATAGCAGCACTCATCCTATCCATCCGGCTTGTGCCTCAGTATGGCTGGTCATCTGGATTGTTTGCCAGTCTGTTTCACGCGATTTCTGCTTTTAACAATGCCGGGTTTTCGCTGTGGCCTGATAATTTGATGAGCTACGTTGGGGACCCTACAGTGAACCTTGTGATTACTTTCTTATTTATTACAGGGGGGATCGGATTTACGGTTCTGTTTGACATTATGAAAAATCGGCGTTTCAAAGCTTTTTCCTTACATACAAAGCTTATGCTTACAGGAACGCTGATGTTGAATGCGATTGCTATGCTTGTGATCTTTATTCTAGAGTACAGCAACCCTGGCACACTAGGTCACCTGCATATAGGGGATAAACTATGGGCTTCCTATTTTCAGGCAGTGACGCCGAGAACCGCAGGCTTCAACTCCCTTGATTTTGGAAGTATGAGAGAAGGAACCATTGTATTTACTTTATTATTGATGTTTATCGGAGCAGGCAGCGCTTCTACGGCGAGCGGCATTAAGCTGACTACGTTCATCGTGATTTTAACATCTGTTATTGCTTACTTGAGAGGTAAAAAAGAAACGGTGATTTTCCGCCGCTCCATCAAATATCCGGTAATCATTAAGGCTTTAGCTGTGAGCGTCACCGGTTTGTTCATCGTGTTTTTAGGGATATTCGCCCTGACGATCACAGAACAAGCGCCGTTTATTCACATTGTGTTTGAAACCTTTTCCGCTTTCGGAACTGTCGGTCTATCGATGGGGCTTACTCCTGAACTGACAACAGCTGGCAAGTGTATCATCATTGTCATCATGTTCATCGGAAGAATTGGTCCTTTAACGTTCGTGTTTTCCTTCGCAAAAACAGAGCAATCAAATATTCGATACCCTGACGGCGAAGTGTTTACAGGGTGATATCAAAAAAATCCGGCGTGCAATCGCCGGATTTTTTTATGATTCGATATGAGATTGATTTTGTCTTTTTTCTTGTTCTGCGATGATCTCGTTGTCCTCTGCGTTATCACGGGTCACTTTTTGTGTAAGAATCGCACCAACAGCTACGAGTATCATAACAGCGATGTAATAACCTTTTTCATTGAGTTCCAGGTTATCAGCATTATAGAGTCCGATACTAAACAAAAATACTCCTGCAAAAAAAGTGAAATAAGCCAATACGGTAAAGGCAACCGTATTTCTGCGTCTATATTTCTGCACCTTTGTTCCCTCCCAAAAGCATAGTTAATTAGTGTTAACTGTCGTGGAATATTATACCTCAAATTCCCCGGAATGGAACAAAGAATTAAAAATACCAGTAAAAAGGACTTAGGTTGCTTCCTTTATTTCAACAGCGGAATCATCAATCCAGCCGATGAGTTTATTATTGATTTGGAATTGATACCATACAGACTGGCCTTTCTGTTTTTTAGACACAACCTTTATATCTTTGCCGACGTAAGATTGGGCAGAGGTAAGCCTTATAGACCGATCATCAGTAGAAGGCTTGGACCATACGTCTTGAACGGCACTATCTTTAATGGAAGCATGTAAATCCACTGATTTGAGGGATGGGTTTACCTTATCGTACTCATCCAAATCGTATTTTTCCACAATAGCGCTGATTTTATGAGCGTAGTCAGGGTCTGTAGCATATCCTGCTGTTTGCAGTGCAGTAGCAGCTTCCTTATAATCTCCAGCCTCAAGCACAGGTTTATACTTCTTTTTATTCCACGATGTGCCGCGGACGAACAATTGGGCATGGTCATCCATCGATTCAAAAAACGTGCTGTATTTTCGAAACTTCGCACGAATGGTTTTTCTTTTCCCTTTTTCAACTTCGTCCGTTTCCATCGTAACGTGATGGCCTTTATAATTTCCTTTCACGCCAAAAAGGTTGTTCGCCTTAGCAGCCAGCTCGCTGTTCCCCCAGTCAGATTCGAGAATGGCCTGAGCGATTGTGATGCTGGGGAGGACATGATATTTTTCATACAAAATTTGGGCATGCCCGGACAGGCTGTCTATAAATACTTGCTGTTCATCAATTTCTTCAGTTTCTTTAGATGTTTCAATCGGTTTTGATAAAGTTGTCGCTAAAACAAACAGAGCTAGCGGAATCGATACAATGAAAAATAGTGAAATGAAGAGTTTACGTTTTTTCAATTTTTTACGGGCCATGAAAACCTTCCTTCGAATTAAGAGATTACGAATGTAAAAGAATCTACCTTTTAGAATTTTACTTGCACTTCTAATATTTTTCAATTCTTTAGGGATAAAGTTGGGAAAAGATTGCATAATAAAAACCTTTTCGTGAAAGGAAAAGGTTTTTATCACGTTTCTACTTTTGCAAATTTCTGAGTGCATTCCGATATTCTGTATCATTGATTACTTGATGTGATTTGACAGTTGCATTCGACAATCCCTGTCCTGAAACGGCCGGTTCCGGAGCTGTTTTTGCTTGGTCATGTGGTTTATGTGCAAGCTTGTGCCCCATTCCTGTAGCATTCATACAAAATGACAGGCAGACGAGCAGAACGCTGAGGATAAAAGAAATGAAAAAGAGATCATGATAAGCAGTCATCATAGAATCCTGTACCGAACCGTTTTGTCTGGCAGCATCTTTTTTCGTGAAAAAACCGATGAGAATGGGAACCCCCATATAGACAAACAACCTTAAAAACTGGACAGCTGTCATTCTCTTGACCAAATCAGGCAGCGGTCCTCCCATGGCAGCTCCCATCAGCCCTGCGGCGACTGTCAGGCCTGTTCCCGCTGCCAGCATGATAAACAGTGCTGCGAACATAGAGAGAGACGATTGATCCTGCATATGCAGCCATTGAAAATTTACAAAGACGAGAATAAGTCCGCCAATAATACCAAGCATCCCTGGTCCGACTTTATCATAAAACAGAGCGCTTAAAATGGCCGCGATCGCCACCCCGATTAAAAGAGTCAAGTTTAAAAGAATGAGCTGCTCCTGAGAAATATCATACATTTGACGGAGCAAGCCTTGAAAAGCAGACAGGCTGACAGCTACCGTTATCGTCCCTGCAGCTATGATCAATAACCCGAGCACCGGTTTTGGGAGAAGCATTAGTTTAATAGAAATGAAGGGATTTTTCACTTTATATTCTACTATTAATAGAACAATGAGCAAACATAACGTCACACCGAAACCTGTCCATACATAACCCGATGAAAGCCCCCATTTTTGCAGAAAAATGAATGAAACCGCTGAGGCTGCGGCAAGGAGAACAGATAAAAGAATTCCCGCACGATCAAGGGGCTGTTCTTGCGACGCTGCTCCGTGATGTTCGTCATGGAGAAAGAAATAGCTCACCGCGACACCGATCAGTGACAATGTGCCAAAGGTGATAAACAGCCATCTCCAATGCCCATAGCTTGTTGCAATCGTTCCCATGATCGTGCCGATGATAACAGAACCATAAAAGCCCCCAATCAGCACAAGCAGGGCATAGTTCCTGCGTTCAATCGGGAATGACAGTACAAGCATTGGAATCATAATCATCAGCATGACACCTGTTGCCGCTCCCTGTAAAAAGCGTCCTGCCGCCATCCATGCAATATCGTTTGAAAATGCGATGAGCAGTGAGCCTAGTATAAAAACAGGTAATGAACCAAGGTAGACGGGACGAGCACCGAATTTTTTCCTCAGCAGCGGTCCTGTCGGAACTAACAAGGCAAAGGCCATATTTCCGATCAATATTGGATTTACTGATGTGAAGACACTTGTTCCAACCGCTTTCTGAACAAGGCTTTGAACTGACGACAATGCCGTGTTAGACATCAATCCCGGCCCGACCGCTAAAACGGCGAGCAAAGAAATCACCCAATAGTGTTTTGTCTTCATGTTGTCATTCCTTCCTATATGAATACATGCGAAATACACCATTTTTCGAAAACAAAAGAAGCTAATAGATTTTCGCATACCATTAGCTTTCATTCTAATATTCTCCCTTTCAGGGGAAATGATATTATTTTATTATAAATATATGAACAAATGAACATATAATCAAATATTATTTCAAACCGACTGTGTTTTGTCAATGGCGCAAATTTCAAGCTCCAACATAAACAGTTTTTGCCCCGATATTGTGTATAAGAGCCTAAAACTCCTCGCTTGTTCCTTCAAGTGAATCAAAAATCAAAGCAGGCAGCTTGAATCCTTTCATCCCCCTATTCCAACTAATAAGCTCGAATAGGTTGGTGATAAACCAACGTATTGGCCGCACATTTTTTTGTGTTCACTGGGCGTTTGCCGCCTCTAATTTGTATATGGGTAAATACCATGAATTAATCTGTGAAATACCAATGTTAGGAAATTTTTATTTTTTCCGGGAGGCAAAACGAATGGAACTGTATGAGTGTATCCAAGATATTTTTGGCGGCTTGAAAAATCCATCGGTTAAAGATTTAGCAACATCATTAAAACAAATTCCAAACGCAGCACAATTGAGTCAACCGTATATTAAGGAGCCAGACCAATACGCCTACGGCCGAAATGCCATCTATCGTAACAATGAGTTGGAGATTATCGTAATTCACATTCCGCCTAACGAGGAGACAACCGTCCACGATCATGGCCAATCTATTGGTTGTGCAATGGTGCTAGAAGGAAAACTCCTTAATTCTATCTATCGCTCAACCGGCGAACACGCAGAACTCTCCAATTCATACTTTGTCCACGAAGGAGAATGCCTTATTTCAACTAAAGGTTTAATTCACAAAATGTCCAATCCGACGTCCGAACGAATGGTGTCTCTTCATGTCTACTCACCCCCTTTGAAAGACATGACGGTCTTTGAAGAACAAAGGGGTGTCTTGGAAAATTCATGATTGACAGATGAACTGTTCAACTGGAGGATTCAGAGAATGAACCTTTTTCTCAAAACAAAAAAACCCTTATCGAATAAGGGTTTACAGGTATGGAGCCAAGGGGGCTCGAACCCCTGACCTCTACGCTGCCAGCGTAGCGCTCTCCCAGCTGAGCTATGGCCCCGTATGTAACGTCATGTTTATTATAGATGATTTTTTTTTGAAAAACAAGCTGTTTCCTCTTGAATTGACAGAAAAAATAAGGCTCGGGATGAGCCTTATTTTTCGTCTTACATCATGATTAAAAGTAAAATCACACCGAGAATAATTCGATAGATTGCAAATGGGACGAGTTTGATTTTATTAATCAGTCTTAAGAAGAAACGAACGACAAACAACGCGACAACAAAGGCACAGATAAAGCCGACGATGAAAAAC
This sequence comes from Bacillus sp. LJBS06, assembly GCF_016924995.1. NCBI lineage: Bacteria > Bacillati > Bacillota > Bacilli > Caryophanales > Bacillaceae > Bacillus > Bacillus sp. LJBS06. The sequence continues at coordinate 3,105,717 of NZ_CP070483.1, forward strand.
GGCATCAAATCCGAGCTTAAGCTGTCCCAATGCTTCACAAGGCTCAGAAAACTTGCTCCCATCATGATCGGCATCGCCATAATAAACGTAAAATCGGCTGCCGCTCGGTGGTTTAACCCGAGAATAACACCTCCGGAAATGGTTGAACCTGAACGTGAGAAACCCGGCCAAAGGGCAAGACATTGGAATAAGCCGACTGCTATCGCCTGTTTATAGGAAATGCGGTCGAGGGTGTCTGTCGCTGTTTTCCGCTTATTCACCCAGTCAGCAAAAAGCATCAGGATTGCCCCCGCGATTAAACCGAAGGCCACAGTTTTAACGGAAAATAAATATTCATCAATGTAATCTTCAAACAAAAAGCCAAGAACAGCAGCGGGAACGAGCCCGACAGCAATTTGGGCAATGCTTAATTTATGTCCCTGCTTCTGGTCGCTTGTAATATTTTTTTTCAAGCCGAGTAAATTTAAAATTCGGTCTTTAAACACGATAGCTACTGCTAAAATGGAGCCTAGCTGAATAACTACTTTGAATGAATTAGCAGCTTCTTCTGACATCAGATTACTTGATTTAAGCCAGATGTCGTCTACTATGATCATATGTCCTGTCGAAGAAACCGGCGCGTACTCTGTTAATCCTTCTACGATTCCTAAAATGGCGGCTACAAACAATTCCCATAGAGTCATGATTTTGATTCTCCCCATTAGACATTTATTTTTTTACATAACGGGAGCTTCCCATAAATGGAAAGCCCGTCTTATATAACTATAAACGAAAATCACACTTTATGACCCGGCATATTTTCATTTTTTTCTTCGTCGTATAAATGTGACCTCATTTTAAACCAGTCAAATAAATGTGTGGTAATGACTTTGGCGACTGCATAGCCCGGAATCGCAAGAATGATTCCAACAACACCAAACAGTTTGCCGGCTGTTAACAGCAGAAAAATAATCGTGATCGGGTGGATGTGAAGGTTTTTCCCCATAATTTGCGGAGAGATCAGCTTCCCTTCAATCAGCTGAACAATGGTCCAAACGATCACCAGCTTAAGCAGCATGAGCGGCGATGTCACTATGGCGATGATAATTGCAGGCGTAATGGCAATCGTTGGCCCTAAATATGGAACAATGCTTGTACAAGCTGCAATGACTGCGAGCAATGAAGCATAATCCAGGCCGATAATCAAATAACCGATAAACAGCAAAAACCCGATACAGAAGCTGACAATGATCTGGCCTCTGATATAAGAGCTTAACCGATGATTCATTTCACTTAAGACTGTATATGTCTGTTCTTTCAATCGAGTCGGCACAAACTTCAGTATGTAGACCGGTAATTTTTTTCCGTCTTTTAGCAAATAGAAAAGAATAAACGGAACCGTGACGATCGAAATGATAATCTCAGTCAGCGCGCCGATAAAATTCCCAACGCCGGTAAAGGTGCTGTTTACGATCGTCGCTGCCTGATCCGAAACCTTTGTAGCAAGATCAGATATATTAATGTTCATCGTTTGCTGGGCCTGATTGACGAAATTGCTGCCGATCAGCTGTTTCGTCTGGTCTTCTACGACGTCGACATATCTCGGGATATTGTCAATCAAACTCATAATTTGTTCTTTTAAAAAGGGGATGATGGACACGATTGTGATCGTGATCAGCCCGATAATCAATAGATATAACAGCAATATAGAATAGATTCTTCTTATTCTTCTTCTCTCCAGGAAATCGACGACTGGATTTAACAGATAAAAAACAATGCCTGTCAAAATAATCGGAAGTGAAATTGTTTTGAGCAGAACAATAATCGGGGTGAAAATAAATGATGTTTTTGTAAATACAAGAATATTTAAACCAATCAGCAGCAGCACAAGCAAAAATAAAACAAACTTATTGTCCAAGAAGAATCGCTTGAATCTGCCGCTCCATGTTTGCAACGTCTCCACTATCGTTCCTCCGTCATACATAGTTTAGTTAAATTGTACACTATCGTCCCTATAATGAAAAATAAAAACCGTTAATTGCTGGAAAAGCTTTCTCTGTTGTCACATTCTATTTATCTCTATCATGTGATTTTGTTCTTTTTAAGCTATAATTTAGCTATATCATGCAAAAGGAGCGATACGAGTGATACGTTTTGCGATAATAGGAACCAACTGGATTACAGACCGCTTTCTTGAGTCAGCAGCGGATATAGAAGATTTTCAGCTGACTGCCGTTTATTCAAGATCGGCTGAACGCGCTGCTGAGTTTGCTGCTAAACACAATGCTGCGCATACCTTCTCAGACCTTCAGGAAATGGCGGAGAGCAATTGTTTTGATGCCGTATACATAGCCAGCCCGAACGCTCTTCACAAGGAACAAGCCGTACTCTTTATGAACCACGGCAAGCATGTGCTTTGTGAGAAGCCGTTTGCTTCAAATACAAGAGAAACAGAAGAGATGATCTCAGCGGCTAAGGCAAACGGCGTTGTCCTCATGGAAGCGATGAAGACCACTTTCCTGCCGAATTTCAAAGAGCTGAAAAAACATCTGCATAAAATCGGCACTGTCCGCAGATTTACCGCAAGCTACTGTCAATACTCCTCACGGTATGACGCGTTCAGAAACGGAACTGTTTTGAATGCGTTTCAGCCTGAGCTTTCCAATGGGTCATTAATGGATATTGGCGTCTATTGTATTTATCCGGCTGTTGTGCTGTTTGGCGAGCCGAAGGATGTAAAAGCAAATGGATATGCTTTATCTTCCGGAGTAGATGGAGAGGGAACTGTCATTCTGTCTTACGATGGGTTCGAAGCTGTTCTGATGCATTCTAAAATCTCTACTTCATATGCCCCGGCGGAAATCCAAGGTGAAGACGGAACGATTGTAATTGATACGATTCACCGGCCTGAACGTGTTGAAATCCGCTACCGCGACGGCCGCCTTGAAAACATTGCGATCCCTGACCCTAAACCGGCGATGTTCTATGAAGCAGAAGAATTTGTCACGCTCATAAAAGAGAATAAGCAGGAATCTGAAGAAAATACATTTGAACGATCTTTGATCACCGCAAAAATTATGGAAGAAGCAAGAAAGCAAATGGGGATTGTGTACCCTGCTGATCATGCTTAAAAAAATCCGCCCGCGTACAAATGACGCGGCGGATTTTTTATTAGGCAATCGGAGAAGACGCCTTCCTTTTTAAAAGCACCTCTTGTTCATACTCTTTGATATCATGCAGCCATGTCTCTTTTACCGGCACGCCCATTTGTTCACAGTAGGAATCCCAGATGGCTCCGAAAGGATATGTTTTGAATTCCTCCATAAGGGCCAGCCTTTCTGTATAGCGGCCCTCTTCCTGCAATTGTTTTAAATAGCCGTTCGGAAGAAGCAAGGCATACAATAAAGCTTTGATCATATTTCTCGTTCCGATGGTCCAGGCCGCTACACGGTTAATGCTGGCATCGAAAAAATCCAGACCGATGGCGACCTTCTCAAGAGCCTGATTACGCACAATTTCAAGAGCGATTTCTCTCAATTCATCATCCAAAACCACTACATGGTCGCTGTCCCAGCGAACTGGCCGAGATACGTGCAAAGCAAGCTTGTCTGTAAAAAGCAGCATGGACGAGATCTTGTTTGATACCGTCTCAGTCGGATGAAAATGGCCTGTATCAAGTAAACAAAGCTTATGATTCGTCAGAGCATAGGCGAAATAAAATTCATGAGATCCGACAACATATGATTCAGAACCAAGCCCGAACAGCTTGCTTTCAACTGAATCGAGATTGTGTTGTTCACTGATCTCTTCTGCGAAAATCTGATTCAGTGATTCTTTTAATCTTTTACGCGGTGTCAGCCTGTCACTCGGGACATCCTTATAGCCGTCGGGAATCCAAATATTCGTCAAGCAAGGGGTGCCTAATTCTTTCCCGAAGTATTCTCCGATACGGCGGCACGCGATGCAATGCCTGATCCAAAATTCTCTGATATCCGGATCAGGGTGTGAAAGGGTGAGTCCATCAGCCGCTTTCTCATGCGAAAACAAGGTCGGATTGAAATCTAAACCTAGCCCTAAATCTTTTGCCCATTTTACCCAGTTTTCAAAATGCTGCGGCTTCAACTCGTCACGTGCTGTCTCTTCCCCGTTAGTTTCTGCGTAAATCGCATGAAGGTTCACACGGTGTTTTCCAGGAATGAGAGAAAGAGCCTTCTCCAAATCTCTTCTTAATTCTTCAGGCGTTTGCGCTTTTCCGGGATAATTGCCGGTCACATCAATTCCGCCTGAAAGCTCGCTCTTATTTACTTCAAAGCCTTCAATGTCGTCACCCTGCCAGCAGTGGATTGAAATGGGCACTTGCTTTAATTGCCGAAGCGCCTCTTCAACATCAATCCCCCATTTTTCATATGCCTGTTTTGCACTGTCATAATTGGCTTTTATGGTCATGCAGCTCTCTCCCTTATTTCAGTTTTTTAATCCAAATAAAAAACTTCCTTTAGATCTATAGAAACAGGACTGAAATCCGAATTTGTTTTCATTAAGGGCGCCATCGTTTTCCACCATCTCCGGCAAACTTCCGTGTCCGCCATCTTTCTCCATTTCCCTTCATCCTCTATTTCTAAATATGCAAAAAGCCGGCCTGTTTCCTCATCTAGAAAAATGGAATAATGGTGGGCTCCATGAGCTTTGAGTGCTTCTGCCATCTCAGGCCAAATGTCATCATGCCGCTGCTTGTATTCTTCGTACTTGTCTTGATGGACAAACATGATACTGGCTTTTCTTTTCAAACTTTGTCACCTCTTCATTTTTTAGATAGCGCTTTCAAAACAGTTTGCTGAAATGACTGAATGATCGTGCTTCTGTCAATGTCTTTGGGTGTAAACACTTTGATCGGAAAGGAATTTCTGACGACTTGCCGGGCTTCTTTTATGTCTTTGACTTCTTTTGCAGCAATCATTTGCATCAGCAGATTTCCTATGGCGGTTGCCTCTACTGGTCCTGCGTATACCGCTTTTCCGCTCATGTCTGCCGTTAATTGATTTAAGAAATCGTTCCGGGCTCCGCCGCCGATGATATGAAACTGATCGATCGGTTTTTCTGTGATCGTTTCGAGTTCTTTGATGGCTATCGCATAGATGATGGCTAAATTGCTGTAGATGCAGCAGGCAAGTTCGCCTGCAGTGCGGGGAATCTTTTGGCGGGTTTCTCTGCAATAATGCTGTATTTCCATTATCATGTTTTCTGGATTGAGGAAGCGTTTATCATTTAAGTTTATAAATTGCTGGAATGGTTCTGTTTTTTCGGCTTCTTCTGCAAGCTGCTGGAAAGAGTAATCTGCTTGTAACTGCTGTCTTACTTCTTGTATCACCCACATGCCGATAATGTTTTTGAGAAAGCGAATGGTGTTGTTTGCGCCGCGTTCATTTGTATAGTTGTTTTTCAAAGCCAGATCAGTTATTATCGGTGTTTTGTTTTCAATCCCGATTAACGACCATGTTCCGCTGCTGATGTACGCCCAGCCATCACTTACACCAGGCGCCGCGATGACGGCCGAGGCCGTATCATGTGTTGCGACTGTCATCACCTTGCACGCCGGGAGATCATAATCCGGAAACCAGTCATTTCTTAGCTTCCCGAGCTCATACCCCGGTTCAGTCAACGGGGCAAATTGCTGTTCGTAAACAGACACGGCTTCAAGCAATTCAGGATCAAACTTTCCCGTTGAGACGTTTAAAAGCTGTGTTGTGGACGCATTCGTGATTTCTGTTACAGCTTTTCCGGTTAAGCAATAGCCTAAATAATCAGGAACCATCACAATTTTATCTGTCTTTTTCAGCAGCTCACGGTTTTCTTCATACAATTGATAGATCGTGTTGAAAGGCTGAAATTGTATTCCTGTTTTTTGATAAATTTTAGCCTTCGAGAGGGTATGTTCCAGTTTGTCTATTGTATGATCTGTTCTTCTATCACGATAGGATATTGCTTCGCGCAACCGATTTCCTTTTTCATCCATCAAGACATAATCAACTGCCCATGTATCGATGCCAATGGTGCAGTGTTCATGTCCAAGCGTTTTTACTTTTTGCAGTCCTTGCAGGATTTGTTTTAGCAAATGATCAATATCCCAAAAGCAATGCCCGTCTCTTTGACTAAAACCGTTAGCAAATCTGTGAATCTCTTGTATGTCAAGCTTCCCTTCCTTCAGTTCACCTACCATGATTCTCCCGCTTGATGCGCCTATATCAATGGCAGTATAAATCATTCTTTCACCCTCTCTTCGGAAGAGGAACAGCTGTCACCTTCACCTTTTTGTCTTCAAGAGCTTTTACCGATGCCGGATCAAGTCCAGAATCTGTAATAACGCGGCTGACATCTTGCAGCGAGGCGATATGTGAAAACTCGCGGTTCCCCCATTTGCTTGAATCGGCCATCAAAATGGTCTGGTCTGACCTTTCGATCATCCGTTTTTTGAGCAGCGCCTGCCACTCATTTGAGTCACTCATCCCGTTGTTTACATCAAATCCCTTACATGACAGAAAGGTTTTATTGACATGATAGGTCTCAAGTGAACGTTCTGCTAACGGGCCGGCAAATGATAATGATTTTTCCAGCAAAATGCCGCCTGTTGAAATGACTGATATGTTTTTTTTATTGCTGAGTTCAATGGCTGCTTTCATTGAGTTTGTAATCACGGTGAGCTCAATGTCAGGGAGTATTTTCGCCATGTACCAGGCGGTTGTGCTTGCATCGAGAATAATTCGGTCTCCGCTTTTTACATATTTGGCCGCTTCGTGAGCAATAGCTTTTTTTTCGATGACATTTGTGATTTCCCGTTCAGAAAAATGAATTTCTGATTCCTTCTGCTGAATACTGACCGCTCCTCCATGACTCCGGCTCAGTTTATGTTCTTTTTCAAGCTTCTCAAGATCACGCCGAATGGTTTCCTCTGTGACTGAAAATATGTCACTTAATTCGGCAACGCGGATGCTTGAACGCGTATTCACTATTTCCACTATTTTTTGCTGCCGTTCTGCTACTAGCATCAGTAACGCCCTTCCTCATATCGTAATCCATCTTATAATTTTTATCATAGCATATTTCTAACGCGTAAAAGCAGCAGGGACGCCGCCGTCTACCGTGAGCATGCAGCCCGTTGTTTTTTCGGCTTTAGAAGAAGCGAAAAATGCAATGGCTTCGGCAATATCCTCCGGGTAAATATTGACGAGCAATGCAGTCCGTTTCCGGTAATGTTCTTCCAGCTGATCCGGTTCAATCCCGTACGCCGCGGCTCGTTCCTCACGCCAGCTTGAACCCCAGATTGCCGATCCTTGAAGAACCGCGTCCGGTAAAACGGAGTTGACCCTAATGCCATATTCTCCGCCTTCTGCAGCAATGCATCTTGCTAAATGGGTTTCAAGCGCCTTAACCGAGCTGTAGGCAGAGGCGTTTTTCCCCGCATAAACCGAATTTTTCGATCCGACAAATACCATGCTTCCGCCTCTATTTTGCTGTTTCATCTGTTTAAACGCTTCACGGGCTACAAGGAAATAGCCTGTTCCTAAAACATTCATATTAAGATTCCATTCTTTTAGACTTGTTTCGTCAAATGGGCTTGATGTGGCCAGCCCGGCATTATTGATGACGATATCAATGCCGCCGTAAGCAAGTGCCGCTTGTTCAAAAGCTGACTGTACGTCTTTTTCCTTTGTCACATCCATTTTGACAGCCATTGCACGCCCTTCTCCGTACGCATCGTTTATTTCCCCGGCAATTTTCTGTGCACCTTCTATATTCAGATCAGCTGCGATTACGTGCCCTCCCTCAGCTGCAAATCGGCGGCATGCTGCACTGCCGATTCCGCCAGCCCCTCCAGTTATCAGCGCTACTTTACGGGAAAATTCTGCTTCCGGCGGGGCAAGCGTAAGTTTATATAGTTCAAGCGGCCAATATTCGACATGGTAGGATTCATTTTCATTTAAAGAAACAAATTGCCCCAGAGCTGTTGCTCCTTTCATAACGGCGATGGCCCTCCGATATAAGGCCCCGCTTCCTTTAGACATGGTATAGCTTTTTCCTGTATTCACCATTCCGATTCCAGGAATCAATATCACCCGCGGAGCGGATTCAAAGATTTGATCCCCATCCTGCTGATTGCGTGTAAAGTAAGCCTGATACTCTGACGTAAAGCGCTCGACTCCTGACTTGATCAGATCCGCAAGCTTGTGAACATCTTGAGTTTCCGGATTCCAATCAATGTACAGCGGAACCCTTTTTGTGTGAACAAGGTGATCCGGGCATGCCGCACCGATTTGCGAAAGTGCTGGCGCTTGAACACTGTTTACAAATTCCAAGACGTCGTCATGATCATCATAGGAAAGGATCTGTTTCTTTTCTTCACTTACAGTTCCTCTGATCACAGGCATGATCTCAGCCAATATTTGTTTTCTGCGATCTTCCGGCAGCGGCTGATATCTTTTGCCTCCGAATACCTCATGCTGATTGATACGGTCGTTAATATACTGCTCGGCTTCTTGAATGATGGATATCGTTTTTTGATAACATGTTTCAGACGTCTCTCCCCAAGTGACTAAGCCATGTTTCTCCATTAACACAAGCTCGGCGTGAGGGTTGTTCGCTACGCCTTCAGCGATTATTTTAGACAAAGCAAATCCAGGGCGGACGTATGGCACCCATACAAACCGGTTTCCGTAAATGTCTTCAGCGATCTGTTTTCCATTATCTGCGCAGCATATGCTGATAATCGCATCTGGATGGGTATGGTCAACATGCTTGTATGGCAGAAAAGCGTGTAATAGTGTTTCAATTGAAGGGCGGGGATGTTTGCTGTCAATCATACAATGAGACAGGTAATCTACCATTTCTTCATCTGACATTTGGTCCCTTTCAATCAGTGGGCGGATATCATCTAATTTCAAACCGGTAAAGTTATGCGCTTTCATTGTTGCCAAATCTGAACCGCTTCCTTTTACCCACATGACTTCTATTTCACGGCCTCTAAAATCTTTTTCCGTTGTTTTCATAGATGTATTCCCCCCGCCCCAGTTGCAAACAGTGCGGTCTGATCCGATCAAATTGGACCTGTACACCAATTCCTCTACACCTTTAGGCAGCTTTGCAGCTCGGTCTGAATCCCATATATGCTTCACCATATTTGATATTCCTCCATACCCTTTTATTTGTATCCGTTTTCATTATATATGATCTTCGTTTGTTTTTGAATTATTTTTGTTTATTTTTGTTTTCAATAAAAAAAGAAAGCAGCAGAATATGCCGCTTTCGCGTTTCTTTATGATTCAATTTTAAATTTTTTCGTAATGTCCTGAAGTTCTTCCGCCATGTTTGCCAACGTTTCCGCTGAAGAGCTGATTTCTTCCATGGACGCAAGCTGTTCTTCCGCCGAAGCCGCGATATCCTGAATGCCTGCTGAGCTTTCTTTCGCCACTGCAGAAATTTCTTCAACAGCACTTGACACTTCCTGTGATCCGGCTGATAGTTGTTCAACCGTCGCGTTCAAGTTTTGCAATTCGCCGGAAATTTGGGTTGTCATCTCATAGATTTGTTTAAAGCTTTCCGCTGTTTTGTCAGTAATCTGCAAACCTTCTTTTACTTCATGATTCACAGATTGGAACATCGAAAGGGAAGTGCTGATTTCTCTGACAATCTCTTGGATTAATCCTTCAATTTCCTTGGCGGAGTCTGCTGATTGCACGGCAAGTTTTCTGACCTCTTCCGCAACTACTGAGAAGCCTCTTCCGTATTCTCCCGCTCTTGCCGCCTCAATCGCAGCATTTAATGCCAGCAGGTTGGTTTGGTCAGCGATGCCATTAATCACATTCAAGATGCTGTTGATGTCTTGCGATTTTGTTTCAAGGCCCTTTACAACCGCTTCCGCTTGTTGAACGGATTGGTCGATTGTTTTCATTTGGCCGACTGTGTGTTCCACCAGTTTCTCGCCGCTGCCCGCTGCCTCAGAGGACTGAATCGATGATTTCGTAATGGTTGAAGAGGCTTGTGCCACTTTTGAAATCCCGTGATTCATTTGAGAAAGGTGATTTGAGCTCGTTTCCAGTTTCTCACTTTGCGCCTCGTTGCCATCTGAGAACTGTTCGATGGCGAGTGTAATATGTTCAGTTGCCTTACTCGTTTGAGCTGCGCTTGCCGTCAGTTCCTCAGAAGATGAGGCGACGTTTTCGACAGACGCTTGAATAACGCCGATTACAGAACGCAATGATGCAGACATTTCATTAAAGCTCTCGCCAAGCTGACCAAACTCGTTTTTCGAGTGAATATCAATGACTTCTGTGAGATCACCGCTGCTGATTTTTGCAGACGTCGAGACAAGTTTTCTTAATGGCTTGGTAATGGCACGAATAATATAGAGTATGAGTATGCCGCCGATTACAATAGACACGCATAGAATGATAATCGCAGTGTTCAGCACCGGGCTTGAAGCATCTTGCAATTCACTGACAAAATAAGTGCCCGCGATTTTCCAGCCAGTCAATTTATTTGTCGTAAAGGCCATTTTCTTTTCTTTGCCTTCGAATGTATATTCAAAGGAGCCGTCATTTTTGGAATATACTTGGTTTGTCCAATCGCCGGAGCCGGTTGTCCCAGGCTTAATCGTCGGATGGGCGATATATTTTTTGTTGCCTGTCGTAATAAATGCATAGCCTTCTTTACCGATTTTGATTCTCTGTGATGCAGTAAGCACCTCATCCAGGTTTAAATCAAGCGCTATAACCCCTGACCCGTCTTTTAATTGTTTTGAAATTGTGACAACGGTATTCCCTGTTGCTTCATCAGTATACGGTTCTGAGAAAACAGCCTGTCCTTTTTCCGCAACGGCCTGTTTGTACCAGTCACGTCCTGTCGGATCGAAGCCTTTCGGAATACCGCTGTCCGGATATTTGTAAAGCTTCTTATCTTCTGAAGCAGCATAGATCGCGCCTACATCGTCGTTAAGTGTCGTGTACTGCTTAAATTTCTCTTTCAGTAAGGTTTTGTTTTTGCCTAGCAATAGGTCTTTATCGATTGTCTCACTATAATAATCTACTGCTTTCACTTTATTATTCAATTTGTTTTGCAGGGTGCTATTGAGTTCTTCAACGTTTCCCGCTGCACTATTGGTTAGTTCCCTGTCCAGTGCGTTCCAAGCTGATTGATAACTGAAATATGCTAAAACCCCAACCGGCAAAATAAGCACTGCCAGAAACGCAGCGATTAGCGGTTTGCTGATCGATGGCTGTTTGATCCATTGTATGAATTTTCCCATTCCTGTTGACTCCTCCTTTAAGCTAAATCTAATATCGTCAACTAGGATAAAAGGTTTAATAAAAAAACTAAAAAAAACACCCAAGCGCAACATGCTTGGGTGTTAAGGCTTATTATTCGATTTTGAATCGGTTAGTCATATCGCGAAGCTCTTCCGCCATAGACGAAAGGGTTTCTGCAGACGAGCTGATTTCTTCCATGGAAGCAAGCTGCTCTTCAGCTGACGCAGCGATATCTTGAATATGTGCTGAGCTTTCTTTGGAAATCGATGCAATATGCTCAGACGCTCCCGACACTTCCTCGGAGCTGGCTGAAAGCTGCTGAACCGTCGCACTCATATTTTGCAGTTCGCCGGCGATTTGGTTCGTCATTTCAGAAATGCGCTTAAAGCTCATTTCTGTTTTATCTGTGATATCAAGTCCGGTCTGCACCTCTTGATTGACAGACTGGAACATGCCGAGAGATGTATTAATTTCCTTCACAATTTCGATGATTAATCCTTCAATCTCTTTTGCTGAATCTGCTGACTGTACTGCCAGTTTTCTTACTTCTTCCGCTACAACAGAGAAGCCTCGGCCGTACTCGCCTGCACGGGCTGCTTCAATTGCCGCGTTTAAGGCAAGCAGGTTTGTCTGGTCTGCGATGCCGTTAATCACACGCAAAATGTTTGTAATGTCTTTCGATTTCGTTTCCAATCCGCGTACAACTTGCTCCGCTTCTTTAACGGACTTGTCAATGACGTTCATTTGGCCGACGGTTTGGTGAACAAGCTTGCCGCCTTCACTTGCAATTTCCGTCGATTGAACAGATGAATCTGTGATGACTTCAGAAGCTTGAGCCATATTCGTCAACCCGTCATTCATTTGATAAATATGCTCTGCTGCCGTTTCAATATTTTCGTTTTGTTTTTCATTGCCGTTAGAAAATTGTTCAATCGCCAATGTAATATGCTCTGTTGCCTTGCTCGTTTGCGCAGCAGATGCGGTCAGCTCCTCAGAGGAAGCGGCAACATTGTCTACCGAATCCTGGATGGCGTGTATGAGAGAACGAAGTGACGCCGCCATATTGTTAAAGCTTTTGCCGAGCTCGCCCAATTCATCTTTTGAACGAATATCAATGGTTTCCGTCAAATCTCCCTCGCTGATCCGCTTAGAGGAACCGACAAGCTGTTTCAGCGGTGTTGTAATCGACCGAATGATCAAAGTCATGACGATAATCCCTATGATAATAGCTGCGGCCAAGACAATTAAAGCAAGGTGAAGAACAGGCTGGGCTGCCTCGTGAATTTCGTCTAAATACATGGTGCCGCCGATCTTCCATCCCGTTAACTTGTTTGTGTCAAAGGCCATTTTTTTCTTATCGCCGTCCATGGTGTATTGAAAATCGCCTTTATCAGCATTCAGCATCTTATCGAGCCAGTCGCCTTTTAATTCAGTTCCTGATTTTTCATTAGGATGTGCGACAACTTTTTTGTCCTTCGTCATGATAAATGCGTAGCCTTGTGTGCCGATGTTGACTTTTTTGGTTGTTTTCAACAGATTTTCAATGGTCATGTTGATTGCGATAACGCCTGAACCATCTTTTGTCTGCTGGGCGATTGTCACAACCATCGTATTTGTAGACGCGGTTTTATAAGGATCTGTCACAACGACTTTTCCTTTATTCGCAACCGCTTTTTTGTACCAGTCGCGTTCAACCGGATTGTAGCCGCTCGGCATCGGGAGATCCGGGTAACGGGTAAATCGCCCGTTTTCGTCACTAGTATAAATGGACTCTACATCTTTATTAATGCTGATATATTGTGAGAATTTCTCTTCAATGCTTGCATTGCTTTTTGCTTTATATCTATCTTTTGTCAGCCATTCGCTGAAGTAAGCAGCGCTGTTTTCTTTTTCGCCGATGCTGGTGTTAATGATTTCGTTTAATTGCTGTACATTTTCTAATGCGCTCCCCATCATCTGTCTGTCGAGCGAGCTGCTAGCCGATTGATACGCAAAGATCGCCAATATGACAACCGGTATGATGAGGATCGACAGAAAGGAAACGAGAAGCTTCCGTGTAATTGATCTTTGTTTTATGAGTTGGAGTATTTTTTTCATCATTCATTTCTCCTTTTTTATACTACCCTTCATATCGGCTGGAAATGGGTAAATATATACAGCAAAAAAGAAGAAATTTAACAAAAGTAACTAATTTCCCATAAATAGATAGTCTTTTAGACCTATTATTTATCTACCTTAAATCGTTTTGTCAGATCACGGAGTCCTTCAGACATTCTTTCAAGCGTCAGTGCTGATGAACTGATCTCCTCCATGGATGCCAGCTGTTCCTCAGCTGAAGCGGCGATATCTTGGATACCGTCCGAGCTTGCCTTAGAAATGGCTGTGATATCATTTGAAGCTGCGGAAATTTCTTGTGCTCCCGCCGACAGCTCCTCAACCGTCGCATTCATGTTTTGCAGCTCGGAAGCAATCTGATTGGTCATTTGCGAGATATGTTTGAAGCTCTGCTTTGTTTCGTCCGTCATGACAAGCCCTGTTTCAACTTCTTTGTTTACGGACTGAAGCACGTTCAATGATGTGTGGACTTCTTTTACTATTTCACTGATCAGCGATTCAATTTCTTTTGCCGAGTCAGCCGACTGTACCGCGAGCTTTCTCACTTCCTCAGCGACGACTGAGAAGCCCCGGCCATATTCACCCGCTCTGGCAGCTTCAATAGCGGCATTTAAGGCCAAAAGATTGGTTTGATCCGCAATACCGTTGATAACACGCAAAATATTTGTGATATCCTTTGATTTGATCTCCAGCCCTTTCACCACTTGTTCCGCTGCTTTTACAGAATGGTCAATTGTGTTCATTTGGCCGGCTGTTTTCTGGACGAGTGTCTCCCCTTTACTTGACACTTCGGTTGAATCTGCTGATGTCTCTGTAATCACTGCGGCCGCCCGCGCCAGCTCTGCCAATCCGTCATTCATTTCATTAATTTGTTCAGTTGTCGTTTCTATTTTCTCGCTTTGGCTTTCGCTCCCGTTTGAAAATTGCTCGATAGCCATCGTAATGTGCTCAGTGGCTTTGCTTGTCTGGTCTGCCGATGCAGTCAGCTCTTCGGACGATGAGGCAACGTGTTCTACTGAGTCTTTGATTCCGTGAATGAGCGAGCGAAGTGAGTGTGCCATATGATTGAAGCTCTCGCTTAGAACGCCAAGTTCATCTTTTGAATTGATTTCAATCGTTTCGGTCAGATCGCCTTCACTGATTTTTTCAGCTGATGCGACAATGCGTCCCAATGGCTTTGTGATGGATCGAATCACAAAGTAAATCGCCGTCATTCCGGCTGCGATGGCAATCGCCAGAACGACTGAAGCCATGATCAGAACCCTGCTTGCAGCATCGTGAATCTCGTTTGCATACATCGTGCCGCTGATTTTCCAGCCTGTTGTTTCGCTAGTGGCAAACGCCATTTTTTTCTTTTTGCCTTTGTACGAATATTCAAAGTCCCCGCTTTTATCCTTGTAAAGCTTATCAACCCAGTCCCCTTTTAGCTCTGTTCCTGCTTTTTCTCCAGAGTAGGCGATGACTTTCTTGTTTTGGCTCAAGATAAAAGCATAGCCTTCTTTTCCAATATTGATTCCTTTCGCGGTAGTGACTAAGTCGTCAATTTTCATATCAATGGCGACAACGCCTGATCCATCCACTGTTTGACGGGCGATGGTGACGACCATTTTTCCTGATGAAATCGATTCATAAGGCTCAGTGACTATTGTTTTGCCTTTATTGTCCATTGCTTCTTTGTACCAATCTCTTTCCAAAGCATTAAAGTCACTTGGCATGTCAGCGTACGGATAACGTGTGAATTCCCCGTCTTTGCTGCTGGAAAATACCGCAGCGACATTATCATTCATTTGGATAAATTGTTTAAATTCCTGTTTCAGCTCTGTTTTCTTTTTATCCTGAAACTTATCTGCCGTCGCCCAATCGCTAAAATACGCGAGGCTCTTTTCAGTCGTTCTGATTTTATCATCAATAATGTGATCTAATATTTGAACATTTTCCTTGGCGCTTTGCGTCATCTGTACATCAAGTGAGGAAACTGCTGATTGATAAGCGCTTACCGAAAGGGCGGTTATCGGGACAATTAAGATCAGCAGGAAAGAAATGATAAGTCTCCTTGCAATTGATGATCTGCGAATAGTGGTGAGTGTTTTTTTCATTTCCTTTTGAACCTTCTTTCAATAATTTACAAATTATATCGACAGAACTTCCTTTAAATTACATTGAAAATAGAGGTAAAAATGAAAAATAGTTCAAAACTCACCGTATAGACTAGGACTTTGTTAATGTTTACCACATGAAAAAACAGCGCCTTGATCAGCGCTGTTTTTCGGCTTTTACTCGATTTTAAATTGTTTCGTCAGATCGCGAAGCTCTTCTGCCATCTGCGCAAGAGTGGTCGCTGATGAACTGATTTCTTCCATGGAAGCAAGCTGTTCCTCAGCTGATGCGGCAATGTCCTGGATGCTTGCCGAGCTTTCTTTCGACACGTCTGCAATGCCGCTGACTGCTGCTGAAACATGCTGTGAACGGCCTGACAGCTGCTCGACGGTGGAATTCATCGTCTGCAGCTTGCCCGCGATTTCGTTTGTCATGCTGAAAATGCTCTGGAAGCTTTCTTTTGTATTGTCTGTGACAATAAGTCCGGATTGCACTTCCTGATTAACCTCTTTAAACATGTGAAGGGAGGTTTCAATCTCTGCGACAATTTCTTGGATCAGCTTTTCAATTTCTTTTGCTGAATCGGCTGATTGCACAGCCAGCTTGCGCACTTCCTCCGCTACGACAGAGAAACCGCGGCCTGACTCTCCGGCACGCGCCGCTTCAATAGCCGCGTTTAATGCAAGCAAATTTGTTTGGTCAGCGATGCCGTTGATGACTCTCAAAATGCTTGTAATGTCTTTTGATTTTCCTTCTAAGCCTTTGACTACAGCTTCAGCCTGCTGAACAGATTGATTAATCGAGTTCATTTGGCCGACTGTCTGCTGCACAAACTTTTCACCTGTTCCGGCGATTTCCGTTGATTGGATAGACGCCTTTGTAATATCTGACGATGTTTGTGAGACTTGCTGGAGTCCTTCATTCATTAAGTTCAACTGATGAGAGCTGGATTCAACCTTTTCACTTTGCTCTTCGTTTCCGTTTGAGAACTGCTCAATCGCCATCGTAATATGCTCGGTGGCTTTACTTGTCTGTCCGGCAGATGCGGTAAGCTGTTCGGAAGATGCGGCCACATTGTTCACCGAGTCCTGAATTGCGCTGATTAGAGAGCGGAGGGATTGTCCCATTTCGTTGAAGCTTTCTCCTAGCTCCCCTAGCTCATCCTTTGAATGAATTTCGATCGTTTCGGTCAGATCCCCTCTGCTGATCGTTTTCGATGATTGAACAAGACGTTTTAACGGTTTTGTAATCGAACGAACAATAAACAGAATTAAAATCCCGCCTGCCACAATGGAGGCAATCAGCACGATCATGCCCGTTACCAGCACAGACTTTGAGGCATCCTTAATTTCATCCATATACATAGTGCCGACTATTTTCCAACCAGTCAGTTCATTTGTAGTATAGGTCATCTTTTTATCTTCGTTATTCAGAGTGTACTTGAGCTCACCGCTGTCATTCGCATACATTTTGGCTACCCAGTCGCCTGACAGCTTTTCTCCAGCCTTATGGTTCTTGTGTGCGACGTAGGTTTTGTTTTTTGTTGCAATGAAAGCATAGCCTTCTTTTCCGACCTTGATTTGTTTCATCTGTTCTAACAATTTATCAATGGTAATATCCATGGCGACAACGCCTGATCCGTCCTTCAGCTCTTGTGCAATGGTAATGACCATGCTTCCGTCACTCGCAGCCACGTAAGGATCTGTCACGACAATTTCACCGCCGGCCTTCATCGCATCCTGGTACCAAGGGCGTTGTCTAGGGTCGTATCCGTCCGGCAATGTCTCTTTTGGCGCTTGTACGTAAGTGCCGTTATCTGCGCCTCCATAAATTCTGGCTACGCCCTGATTAATAGATACGTATTGTGAAAATTTAGCTTTGATCTCTTCTTGATTCGATTTTCCTTTGAATGCGGATCTTTTAAGAGATTCACTGAAAAAGGTAACTGCTTTCGCTTTTTCTCCCAGATCATTTGTAACGGTTGTATTAAATGTATCGACACTGTTTTTCGCATTCCCCATCATTTCCTCATCCAGCTTTCCGCTGGCGCTTCGGTAAGAACTAAATTCTAATATAAGAATAGGGATAATGAGAATCGCAATAAATGAGACGATTAATTTCTTTGAAATAGACGGTTTCTTCAACCAATTGATAAAAGTCTTCATGTCTACTTGCTCCTTCAGGTTTGATACAGTATATATCGGCTGCTTAAAAAAGTTTTAAAATAAAAATTGGAAGAAGTTCTTTTTGGCAGTCTTCAGTCTTTTTAGCTTTCATTGCCCAAGCCCTTTGCATATCTTATAAAAAACAAGGGGGGCTAAACATGATTATTGTATCAGGACAATTGCTCCGTCCCCAGGATATTGAAAATTGGCAGATTGATCAAAATCTGAATCCGCTCTTAAAAGAGATGATTGAGACGCCTGTTCAGTTTGATTATCATTCAATTGCTGAACTGATGTTTGAGCTGAAACTGCGGATGAATATTGTCGCAGCGGCAAAGACACTGCACAAAAGCGGGGCGAAGTTTGCCACTTTTTTGAAAACATACGGGAATACAGCGTATTGGAGGGTTTCACCGGAGGGCGCCTTGGAGCTGAAATACAGAATGCCGCCTTCAAAAGCGATTCGGGACATTGCAGAGAACGGCCCTTTTTACGCGTTTGAATGCGCAACCGCAATCGTTGTTATTTATTACTTGGCCTTAATCGATACAATCGGGGAAGACAAATTCGATGCCAGCTTTGACAGAATTATTTTATATGATTGGCATTATGAGAAACTGCCGATATATACAGAAACAGGACATCATTTTTTCCTTGGTGATTGTTTGTATTTTAAGAATCCTGAATTTGATCCGCAAAAAGCCCAATGGAGAGGCGAAAATGTGATTTTACTGGGGGAGGATAAATATTTTGCCCATGGTCTTGGAATCTTAAACGGACAGCAAATTATTGATAAGCTGAATTCATTTAGGAGAAGAGGAGCCTTACAGTCAGCCTATCTTCTGTCTCAGGCGACCAGACTGGATGTTCCGTCTCTTTTCCGCATCGTCCGCTAAAAAGCCCCATCGCCTATTTTCGGGACGATGGGGTTTCAAATGCCTTCCGTTTTCGATAGAAAGGGGCTGTGCCTAAATATTGGTTCGCAGCCCACTCCATTTTTTCAAGGTCATTTCTTGTCACGATTGGATCTAGGCTGCTCCATTTGATAAAGCGGACAAAATAGTAGCCTTTGATTGGAGCCATTGTAACTTTTGAGTGAGGCCAGCCTTCAAATACAAACTCAATTTTCCCTCTTTTTTTATAAGAGTATTGAAGAATGTTCATATCTGTCACCTCAGTTTTATCAAGTTACATTCGCAAAACAGTGTCTTCACGTCAGCAGGCCCGTAAAGCATCCGTGTCTGCTCCCTTCAATTTTTTAAATCTACATCTGGATTTGCTTTTTGAGATGTCGGGACTGAGATATTCGAATGTCAAGCGCGCCTTCATTACGTGAGACGAGCCCTCCGGCTTTCAGCGCTTATGTCAGCGAAAATGTTTCATCATAAAAAACAACCTGCTACCCCATGATTTTGATATAACATGTCCGGGTGCGAGGGCCGTCAAATTCGCAGAAATAAATGCCCTGCCACGTTCCAAGAATGAGCCGGCCGTTTTCCACAATGACATGCTGTGAAGCGCCGACCGTACTCGACTTCATGTGTGCAGCTGTATTGCCCTCCATGTGGCGGTCGAGCTCATGTTCCCACGGATATACCTCATCAAACCTTCTGAGCATATCTTTTTTGACGTCCGGGTCGGCATTTTCATTAATTGTAATGCCCGCCGTCGTATGTGGACAGTAAATCAGCGCTGCGCCGCTCGTTACACCTGTTTCTTGAAGAAACGCATCCACCTCACGGGTGATATCAATCATTTCATCTCGTTTGGAAGTCTTGATTTGCAGTGTTTTCAGCATTTGTTTCTCCTTTCGTTTGTCCGCTCTATTTGCTTAATTCGTTCTGTGTTCTTTTTTTCCTGTTAAACCGCTCTCATAAACCTGATAAAACAAAAAAACTCCAGTCTAAGGCTGGAGTTTAGCCCCATAGATATATTCTTGTCTCATACGGCTTTAAGAGTATTGATGTCATATGCTTGTGCGGCTCTGTTTCAATATTTGACAAGGCAAGGGCATCTGATGACAATGGCCATCCAGATTGCTTGAATAACGCCGGTGTTCTAGTCAGATTGGCTGCAATCAGTGCAGTGTGGCTCTCGTTTTTTCGAAGATATGCAAAGATTTGCTGATCTTCCGGTAAAATGAGCTCGTATGTGCCGTTGATAAAAACATCATATGTTTGGCGCAGCTTGATCAAGCTTTTGTAAAAATGGTAAACGGATGTATTATCGTTTTTTTGCGCCTCAGCATTCAGCCATTTGTAATTCTCATTGACTCCGATCCACGGCTTGGCCTCAGAAAATCCGGCGTATGGATCTGCGTTCCATTGCATAGGTGTTCGTGAATTGTCTCTTCCCTTTTTCCAGACAACCTTCATCGCGTCCTCGTGTGATGCGCCTTTCGCTATTTTTGTTTTATAGAGGCGTTTCATTGCGACATCATCATAGTCCTCAATAGACGGAAATGCCACGTTCGTCATCCCGAGTTCCTGTCCTTGATAAATAAACGGCGTGCCTTTCATGAGAAAATAAACAGCAGCCAGCGCTTTTGCACTTTCTTTCAGGTACACTCCGTCGTCTCCCCAGACAGAAACTGAACGGGGCTGGTCGTGATTCTCCATAAACAAAGCATTCCAGCCAATTCCTTCAAGACTGTCCTGCCAGTCAGTTAAAATTCGTTTAAATGAGGCAATATCAATGCTTTCATCGATCTCTACATCCCACAGGCCAAGATGCTCAAATTGAAAAATCATGTTGAATATGCCGTTTTTTTCTCCAGCCCAATCAGCAGCTTCCTTTGCAGAGACGCCGTTTGCCTCGCCGACCGTCATAATCGGATAGCGGGAAAATATGTTTTCCTTCAGCTCTGTTAACAAATCCATAATGCCGTGAGCATTCATATGATAAGGAAAGGAAGGAACATAATCCAGTCCCTTTGGATTCGGCATGTCGGGAAGCCCTTCTTTTTTCTTAATATGCGTAATGGCATCCACCCGAAATCCGTCAATTCCTTTATCAAGCCACCAATTGATCATGTCATAAACGGCATTCCTCACCTTTTCATTTTCCCAATTCAAATCAGGCTGTTTTTTATCAAAAAGGTGAAGATAGTACTGGCCTGTCTTTTGATCATACTCCCAAGCCGGCCCGCCGAAAATGCTTTCCCAATTGTTCGGTGCTTTTCCGTTTTTGCCGTCTTTCCAAATATACCAGTTGCGCTTATCCGAGTGTATAGATGAACGGGATTCTATGAACCATGGATGTTCGTCGCTTGTATGGTTCACAACGAGATCCATAATCAGCTTCATGCCCAGATCATGAATGTCACCAAGAAGCTCGTCAAAATCTGTCATGGTGCCAAAATCGTTTAATATGTTTTGATAATCCCTAATATCATAGCCATTATCGGCATTCGGTGAATCATACAGCGGGCAAATCCAAAGGACGTCAGCGCCCAGCTCTTTTATGTAAGAAAGTTTAGATCTGATTCCTTGAATATCCCCGATTCCGTCACCATTTGAATCTTTAAAACTGCGGGGGTAAATTTGGTAAACAACCGCTTCCTTCCACCAAGCCTTTTTCATACAGCCACTCCTTCCCAGTGTACCGGTCTTATATATCCTATGTAGAAAAAAGGCTTCACAGCATTGCTTTTTAAGAAATGACTTTGATGACACAAAAAACAGCCGTTCGTTCCCGGCTGTTTTTTATCAAAATTCGGTTTTTTTTATTTCTACAAAACGGATGTGATGATCTTCGGCGTCGAGGATTTTAAATTCACAGCCTTCCGCGTGTATGACGTCTCCTGCTTTCAGCTCCATTTTTTGCGTTAGAAGCCAGCCTGCAATCGTATCAATCTCTTCATTTTCAATCGCAATGTCGAGCAGGTCATTTACTTCGTCTATTAACGCTTTTCCATCCATCACATAATGGTGCTCGCCCTTTTTCAGGATGTGCGGTGTTTCATCCTGATCATACTCATCGCGAATTTCCCCGACGATTTCCTCGATAATATCCTCGACAGTGACAAGTCCCGCCGTTCCCCCATATTCATCTACGAGAATCGCCATGTGAATCCGCTCCTTCTGCATGCGGATTAACAGCTGCTGAACAGGAATGCTTTCAATGACCCTGATAACGGGCCTCATGATTTGCTCCAGCTTTATCGGCTGGCCGAGAAAATAAGCTTTAAACATATCTTTGCTGTTGATGATCCCTAAAATATGATCCTTGTCATCTTTGATGACAGGGTAGCGTGTATATCGTTCATTAATGATGTGATGAATCGCCTCTTCAAGCGACTGCTCAAGAGAGATGACGGCAATTTCTGTCCGCGGAATCATAATCTCTCTCGCTACCCGGTTGTCGAATTCAAAAATTTTATTTACATAGCGGAATTCAGACTGATTGATTTCTCCCTTTTCATAGCTTTCTGAAAGAATCAGCCTTAGTTCCTCTTCGCTGATGACAACCTCGTGCTCCTTTACTGAATGAAAGCCAAACAACTTCACAAGAAAGCTTGCAGAGCCGTTTAATGCCTTAATAAACGGGTACGTGATTTTATAAAACCAGATGAGCGGCTTTGCAATCCATAAGCTTACAGCTTCAGCTTTTTGAATAGAAACCGTTTTCGGGGCAAGCTCCCCCATCACCACATGCAAAAAAGTGACGATAATAAATGCAACTACAAATGTGACAATGTGATTAAACGGTTCCGGCATGCCTGTCATTGTAAATAAGGGATGAAGAAAACGTTCAAATGTAGGTTCACCAAGCCATCCAAGGCCGAGTGCTGTAATCGTAATCCCGAGTTGGCAGGCTGATAAATACTCGTCAAGATTGGAGATGATTTTATGTGCGGCCAGCGCCCGGCTGTCACCGCTTTCGATGAGCTGATTGATTTTTGAACCTCTGATTTTGACGATCGCAAATTCCGCTGCAACGAAAACAGCCGTAATGCCAATCAAAACAAAAATGGCGATCAATTGTAAAATAAGCAAAAAAAGCCCTTACCATAAATGGTAAGGGGCCACCTCCTTAACGTTAATTCTCATCACGACCGTTTAAGAAGATCATCACAAAACGAAGAAGTTCAAACAGGGAAACCAGGGCCGCGGCCACATACGTTAAGGCAGCAGCGCTCAGCACTTTATTTACCCCATTTTCTTCATTGTTTCGGATAAATCCTTCTGACACAATAATCTGCTTCGCGCGTGAGCTTGCATTGAATTCGACAGGCAATGTAATCAGCTGGAAAAAGACAGCCGCTGAAAATAATATGATGCCAAGCCCGATCAAATTCAGGCTTCCGAGAAGCATGCCTCCTAAGAAAAGCAAAGGAGCTACACCGGATGCAAAATTCACGACTGGGAAGATTTTATGTCTTATCACAAGCGCACCATATGACTCCTGATGCTGCAAGGCATGTCCGACTTCATGGGAAGCTACGGATATGGCGGAAATTGAGCGGCCGTAATAGACCGGCTCAGATAAACGCACCACCCGTCTTGTCGGGTCGTAATGGTCTGTTAAAGTGCCTCTTACCGGTTCGACCGGCACGTCGTAAAGACCGTTTATATCTAAAATCCGTCTTGCTGTTTCTGCCCCTGTACGTCCGCTTGAGGCTTCCACTTTTGAATATTTTTCAAAGTTGCTCTTCACTTTAAATTGTGCCCAAAACGACAATCCCAATGCGGCTATTGTTAAAAATATAAACAGCATTTTTCATCATCCTTTTTCCATGATCATTTCTCTATTACGATTATTTTAATGAGTTTTCTTTCCCGTGTACAGAAATGCGCTTTTTCTTCCGGCTCGGAGCACACAATCCAATCAGCAAAAAGAACAGACCTGCTGAAAACAAATACAAGGCGAAACTGCCGGCCAGTTCTTTCAGAAAATGAAGCCAGGAGAAGCTGCCGGAAAAGTGATTATATGAGTTTAAATCGAAAATAAACAAAATCACCGCGGATGCCGCCAGCTGCGTACCGATCAAAACCACGATCGTTCTTTGAAAGATCGTCATCTTTTTCATCCTTTTTGTTTTAGTTTATGGAGAAATCCGTTTTTATATGTTTTGTTCATTTTTTGAAAAACATCATCGGAAGTGGGACATACTGTTAGAAAAAAGCACGGGTGTGATGGAAGCTATGAAAGTAACGAGTGAGGAAAAGGAACAGCTGAGCACAGCAATCGACCGGATGAATGAAGGATTGGACGCGTTTATTCAGCTTTATAATGAATCAGAAATTGATGAGCCGCTTATTCAGCTTGACGACGATACAGCCGAGTTAATGAAGCAGGCTCGAGATATGTACGGCCAGGAAAAGCTAAATGAGAAATTAAATACAATCATTAAACAAATTTTATCCATTTCAGTATCTGAAGAAGGAGAAAAAGAATGAAATCAAATCGGATATTTATTTCATGGCTTAGATGGCCGTTATTTATCCGAATCGGGGTTATTATTTTATGTCTGATTCTTTTGTTCGGCCAAATCATTTATATACTTGAGCCGAAGCAGTTTACTTCGGTATTTGAAGGCATTTGGTGGGCTGTCGTTACGGTTTCGACAGTCGGTTATGGAGACTATGTGCCGCACACGCCGCTGGGTCAGGCAGCTGGAATTCTGCTGATTTTGAGCGGCGCAAGCTTTGTCACTGCATATTTCGCAACGTTATCAGCGGCCGCATTCAGCAGACAGCACCGCTACATCGAAGGAAAAGTTGCTTACAAAGGCCGGGGCCACGTCATTCTGATCGGGTGGAATGAAAAAACAAACCGGCTTTTGAAGGACCTTCAGCTTGCGGCCCCTTCCAAAACAGTCGTGCTAATCGATGAATCTTTAACAGAAGGCCCGCTGATCGAAAACGTCCATTTCATACGCGGGCACGCTGCCGATGACGAGACACT
This sequence comes from Bacillus sp. LJBS06, assembly GCF_016924995.1. NCBI lineage: Bacteria > Bacillati > Bacillota > Bacilli > Caryophanales > Bacillaceae > Bacillus > Bacillus sp. LJBS06. The sequence goes on from NZ_CP070483.1 coordinate 3,130,279, forward strand.
GAAACGGGCCAATATTACTGAAGCGGAATCAGTGATGATTACAGCCGATCAGTATAAAAGTGAAACTGAAGCAGATATGCTGTCAGTGCTGACTCTTTTATCTGTGAAAGGGCTTAATCCCCTTGCTTACTGCATCGTCGAGATTTTGACTGACCGTTTTGTCACTAATGCGGAGCGGGCAGGCGCAAACCAAATCATCGGAACATCAGAGTTTATCAGCCGGGCGATGCTGCAGCATTACCAAGTCAAATTACGGCCGTCGAAACAGCAGAACGGAATTAAGCTGCCGCTCGACCAGCATGCAGAGCTTCTTGCTGTTCCTGATGAACTAAAGGGAGCGGCTTACAAAACCTGCGTTCTCTATTTCCTGGATCACAACAAAACAATTATAGGTGTACAAAAAGAGGAGGGGCCGATGATTTCCCCTCCTCTTACATACACGGTACTCGAAACAGACCAATTCCTTGCCATCTAATGCAGCAGAACATCCTCCAATTCTTTTACGAGAGAGACGCCGATATCCAAAAATGCCGGATCAATTTCCGCGTCCCGCCTTTCCGGTTCGGAAAATTGATTAAACAGTGATTGGAAAGGCCCTCCCTCGGCTTGATCATCAACATCCGTCTGAAACACCTGTCTCAGCATAAACGGCGTACCGATCCGGACGGCCGCCCCGCGTTCATCGAGACTGCCCTGTACCGCATTGACAGGAATTCTCAAAAATAAATAGCCGTCTCTATCATCAATTTTATAATCAAAGTAGCCATGATCGTATTCCCAGCCGCCGTTTATCACATAACCGAGCGGCTTCATCACTTGTTCCAGTTCTTGAAGCAGAAAAGACTGCCCATCTATCGCTGAAGGTATTGGTATCATCAAAATGCCCCTTTTTCACTTATCCTGTCCTGCCGAACAAGACTTCATTCAGAGGCGCCTACATGGAAATCGTTGTTTCTTTCGCGCGTCCAACAAAAAAGAAAGCGCATTCAATCAAGAAGTAAACAGCCATTGCCGCAGCAAGCCCTGCAGCTGAATCCCAAGACACATAAACAACCGTTGCATAGAGTCCTAATTTAGTGAAAAGAGTATGGGTTCGTTTTAAATGCAAAATCCGATGTACCGCATCGGTAAAAAGCGCAAGCGGCAAACCAACGAGAAGAAAGGCGTGGATGAAAAAATGTGACAGCGTGCCGCCAAAGCTTGAAGAAACATCTGTATACACAGCATCAAAGGAGATAAGGATACTTAAAAGAGCTGCAGAAAAGCCGGCAATGATGAGATGTTTAACCACTTGTTTCATGAACATCAGCACCTTTCTGATTTTATAAAAAGCCGACCGGCAATATGCCAGTCAGCTTTGTCACATTAATCTTCCAGACGTTTTTCAAGCTCTGCTTTTTTCTCTTCAAAGCCAGGTTTGCCAAGCAATGCAAACATATTGACTTTGTACGCTTCTACACCAGGCTGGTCAAACGGATTGACGCCAAGAAGGTAACCGCTCATCGCGCAGGCTTTTTCGAAGAAATATACAAGGTATCCAAAAGTATATGCATTCAGCTCAGGAATGTTAACGATTAAGTTCGGAACATTTCCGTCAGTATGGGCAAGCATTGTGCCCTGGAATGCTTTCTTGTTAACGAAATCAACCGTTTTACCGGCTAAATAGTTCAAGCCGTCAAGATCGTTATCCGCTTCCTCGATTGTCAGTTCATGTTTAGGTTTCTCTACGTTCAGCACCGTTTCGAATAAATCTCTGCGGCCTTCTTGTACATACTGGCCTAAAGAATGAAGGTCTGTTGAATAGTTGGCTGAAGAAGGATAAATGCCCTTCTCATCTTTCCCTTCACTTTCTCCGAACAGCTGCTTCCACCATTCCGCAAAATATTGAAGCGCTGGTTCGTAGTTGATGAGCATTTCGATCGTTTTGCCTTTGTTATAAAGGACATTGCGAACAACCGCATATTGGTATGCAGGGTTATCTTCCAGTTCAGATGTTGCAAAATCTTTGCTCGCATCCAAGGCGCCTTTCATCATGTCGTCAATGTTGACGCCGCTGACAGCAATCGGCAAGAGGCCTACAGCTGTTAAGACTGAATAACGGCCGCCGACATCGTCAGGGATAACGAATGATTCGAAGCCTTCTTCGTTAGAAAGCGTTTTTAATGCGCCGCGCTCTTTATCTGTTGTTGCATAAATCCGCGCTTTCGCTTCTTCTTTACCGTATTTCTCTTCAAGAAGCTTGCGGAAAATACGGAAAGCGATTGCAGGTTCAGTTGTCGTGCCTGATTTAGAAATGACATTAATAGAGAAGTCAACATCTTCAAGAAGATCCATGACGTCTCTCATATAAGATGAACTAATGTTGTTTCCGATAAAAATGACTTGCGGATTGCCGCGTTTTGCTTTTGGCAAAGTGTTATAAAACGCGTGATTCAGCGCTTCAATCGCTGCCCGCGCCCCAAGGTAAGAACCGCCGATGCCGACAACAAGCAATACATCAGAGTCAGATTTGATTTTTTCCGCGCTTTTTTTGATGCGCGCGAATTCTTCTTTATCATAATGTTCAGGGAGGTCCACCCAGCCTAGAAAATCGCTGCCCGCGCCTGTTTTTTCATGGATATTATGGTGTGCAGTTTTTACAAAGTCCCGCAGGTATGTAAGTTCATGTTCGTTGAAGAAAGTCAACGCTTTTGAGTAGTCAAAGCGTACATGCGTCATTGCTTGTCCCTCCATAACGGTATAATGTTTTCATCTTTCACTTTATATGAACTTATCTGTGAAATCAAGTCATGAAGAAAGGCGGAATGACTGGATTCCGCCCTTTGGGGTTATAGAGACGCGCGAAGGATGGCAAGCACGTCATCTTTGTTCAGTTTTTGGAAGTTGCCAAAGCCGCCGTGTTCCATTTCCTTGGCTGCGATATCAGCAATCAGCTCAAGCTTTTCTTCTCCGATATTGTAATCAGCAAGACGGGAAGGCGCGCCAAGGCTTGTCCAGAAAGCAGACAGTTTATCGATTCCTTCAAGCGCAATTTCTTTATCTGTTTTGCCTTCCGTATCAATGTCAAACATGTTGAGCATGAGGTTTTTGAAGCGGCCTACGTTTGTATCAAGCGTATATCTCATCCAGTTCGGGAACAGTATCGCCAAACCGCCAGCATGTGGAATATCATACACAGCTGAAACGGCGTGTTCCATTGTATGAGAAGCCCAGTCACCAAAGTAGCCCATTTGGAGCGTGCCGTTTAAAGCGATTGTACCAGCATACAAAATCGTTTCACGAAGCTCGTAGTTTTCCAGGTCTTCAAGAAGCTTAGGAGCTGTTTCGATGACCGTCTGCAAAACAGCAAAGCACATTCTATCCTGAAGCGGCGTGTTTTCAACATTGTGGAAGTATTGTTCGAATACATGGCTCATCATGTCAACCATGCCGTATACTGTTTGATTTTCAGGAACCGTGAACGTATTTTCAGGATCTAAAATTGAGAAACGCGGATGAGTCACATTGCTGCCCCACACATATTTCTCGTTTGTTTCCCAGTTTGTAATCACGGAATCAGGGTTCATTTCAGAGCCTGTTGCAGCAAGCGTTAAAACAGTACCAAATGGCAGCGCATCCTCCGCTGTTACTTTTTTGCTGAATATATCCCAAGCGTCACCGTCATATTTGACGCCCGCTGCAATCGCTTTTGTACAGTCAATGACACTGCCTCCGCCGACAGCAAGCAGAAAATCAATGCCATGTTCTCTGCAAAGGCCTATGCCTTTTTCCACTGTCGCAAGTCGCGGATTCGGCTCAACACCTGACAGCTCATGAACAACAGCACCCTCTTCTTTTAAAATGCCTGTGACTTGATCATAAAGGCCGTTGCGCTTAATGCTTCCGCCTCCGTACACAAGCAGGACATTTTTGCCGTATCGTTTTAATTCTTTTCTTAACTGTTCAAGCTGACCTTTTCCAAAAATCAGCTTTGTCGGATTATAATAAGTGAAATTTTCCATAGTAAAACCTCCAATAATGCTGGCTTGAAAAACAGATTTTCCATTGTAACATAAGTTTGACAAAAAGAAAAAGGGAAGCAGCCAAACGGCTATTTCCCCTTTTTTTATAGAGATGCCTTCAAAATTGACAGCACATCTTCTTTGTTGAGTGATTTAAATTGGCCGAATGTACCGTTAGCCATTGCCTTGTCAGCGATTGTGTCAAGCTGCTCATCATTAATATCATAATCAGCAAGACGGTTCGGAGCGCCAAGGCTTGTCCAGAATGCAGACAGTTTATCGATACCTTCACGTGCGATTTCTTCATCTGTTTTACCTGCTTCTTCAACACCAAACACACGAACTGCAAGCTGTTTCATGCGGGCAGGGTTTTCAGACAATGTGTGTCTCATCCAGTTCGGGAACAGAATTGCCAGTCCCCCGGCATGCGGAATATCATAAACGGCTGATACTGCATGTTCAATATTATGAGTAGCCCAATCCCCTCTTGCACCCATAGAAAGCATGCCGTTTAATGCGATTGTTCCTGTGTACAGAATCGTCTCACGCAATTCGTAATTTTCGAGGTCATTGATCAGCTTAGGCGCTGTTTCAATAACTGTACGAAGAAGTGATTCACACATGCGGTCCTGATACGGCGTGTTTGATACATGATGGAAGTATTGTTCGAATACATGGCTCATCATGTCAACCATCCCGTAGATCGTGTGGTTTTTAGGTACAGTGAATGTATTCACCGGATCAAGAATCGAGAATTTAGGGAATACGAGCGGGCTTCCCCAGCCGTATTTTTCTTTTGTTTCCCAGTTTGTAATAACAGAGCCTGAGTTCATTTCAGAACCAGTCGCAGCGAGAGTCAATACCGTTCCGAATGGCAAAGCATCTTTTGGCTGATGTTTTTTCGTGACGATATCCCACGCATCACCATCATACTTTGCTCCTGCAGCAATCGCTTTTGTACAGTCGATGACGCTTCCGCCTCCGACAGCCAGTAAGAAATCAATGTTGTGTTCTTTACAGATGGCAACACCCTTATTAACAGTCGACACACGCGGATTCGGTTCCACACCTGCTAATTCATGCACGGTCGCTCCGGCTTTATTCAGCTGTTCGATCACTTGATCATACAGGCCGCTGCGTTTAATGCTGCCGCCTCCGTACACAAGCAATACGTTTTTCCCGTAAGGTTTGAGTTCCTCCGGAAGTCTTTCCACTTCGCCGCGCCCGAAAATTAATTTGGTCGGATTCCAGTATGTAAAGTTTTGCATGACATCTCCTCCTTAGATTTTTTATTATGCAGAATGTCCTCACCACATGTAAAGCAATCAGCTCTCGCCTCTCAGCATATCTGATGGTTTTATCTTGCAAAACGCTGGGAAAGAAGCTGATATAAGCGAGGGCAGGCCAGTTTCCCTCATATGGAGAAAGCATGTATAGATTCTCCAATATGTCACAATCTATAACTGTTTTAATAATTCATGGAGGAGGTTGCAAAACATGAGTACCATTCAGAGAATTTGTCTTGTATTAACCATCATTGGCGCTATTAACTGGGGACTGATCGGATTTTTCCAATTTGACTTAGTAGCGGCTATTTTCGGCGGCCAAGGGTCAGCCCTTTCCCGAATCATTTACGGACTTGTCGGAATCGCCGGCTTAATCAACCTCGGTCTGCTATTTAAGCCAAACGAGGAAAGATCAAGTGAAGAAGCAGCAAATCCTGAAATGCGATAGGATATCAATACGCTGAAATAGGATTTTGCATGAAAGCAAAAGCACCGAACATTCCTGTCCGGTGCTTTTTTCATACTTATTTTTTGATAAGGTCTTTGCGGTTGGACATTTCGATCCACTCTTCAAGCTTATCTTTTAATGTGTTGAAACCTTGTGGTGTAGAAGCTTCTTCGCTTACTTGCGCAGCTTTAGGTTTTCTTGGTTTGCTTTCTTTTTTCTCAGGCGCAGCTTGTGTCGCACGAATTGAAAGGCTGATTTTTCCTTTTTCTTCATCAACAGCAAGTACCTTTACTTGTACTTCGTCGCCAACTGAAAGGTGCTCGTTGATATCTTTTACGAAACCGTGAGTCACTTCAGAAATGTGTACTAAACCTTGAGTTTCTTCATCTAATGCAACAAACGCACCATACGCTTGTAATCCTGTAACTTTACCAGTGTAAACACTGCCCACTTCAAATTTTGCTGCCATTCATAACAACTCCTAAGTTAAATTAAATATCTGTTTATACGCAATTTAAAATTATATCACACATGTCTTATTTTCGCAAAGAAATCTTTTTTATAAAAAATCAGGTTTGTGCACGGCAAAAAGGGGGTAAACTGAAAATACCAAAGGCTTTCTAGTATTCCCCCCTTTTATTGGATGCGAACAAAAGGTTCGTATCTTTTTTTATGTTGTTTTGTGGAGGAAGCGTTTCATTCTGACTAATGCTTCTTGAAGCTGTTCAATCGAGGTTGCGTATGAACAGCGGATATATCCTTCACCGCTCGGTCCAAACACGCTTCCCGGAACAACTGCCACTTTTTCCTGCGTCAGAAGCTCTTCTGCAAACTGTTCTGAGCTCATTCCCGTGCTTTTAATGGATGGAAAAGCATAGAAAGCGCCGCCCGGGTGATGGCAGCTGAGACCGATTTCATTGAGAGATTCTACAAACAGATTCCGTCTTCTTCGATAGCTTTTTTTCATTTTTTCTACGTCTTCCATGCCGTTCTTCAGGCCTTCAAGGGCGGCAAACTGCGCCATTGCGGGCGCGCACATCATCGCATATTGATGGATTTTAAGCATTGCATCCCGAAGCATGGATGGTGCTGCAGCAAAACCAAGCCTCCAGCCCGTCATCGCAAATGCTTTTGAAAAGCCTGAAATGACGACCGTCCGTTCCTTCATTCCCGGTAATGCCGCTATACTTGTAAATTCCTCATCATATGTCAGCTCCGCGTAGATCTCGTCGGCTAAGACAATGACATCATGTTTTTTGGCAAACTCAGCAATCGCATTCAGTTCTTCCTTCGAATAAACCGAACCTGTCGGATTCGATGGTGAGCAGATGAGAATGGCCTTTGTTTTTTCAGTGACTGCCGCTTCAAAATCAGCGGCCGTTGCTTTAAACCCTTTGTCTGCTGTTGTATGAACATGAACCGGGATACCGCCTGCCAAAGAAACAAGCGCATCGTACGCCACAAAACATGGCTCAGGTATGATGACTTCCTCACCTGGATTCACAAGAGCACGGATCGCAATATCCAAAGCCTGACTTGCCCCTACTGTCACAATCAGCTCATTATCTGGCGAGTAGCTAAGGTCAAACCTGTTGCTCAAATAACGGCTGATTTCCTCTCGCAATGAGTATAAACCGGCATTGGCCGTGTATGACGTATATCCTTGTTCAAGCGAGAGAATGCTTGCTTCACGGACATTCCACGCGGTAACAAAATCAGGCTCTCCGACACCTAAAGAAATGACGCCTTCCATCGTTGCCGCCAAATCAAAGAATTTGCGGATGCCTGATGGTTTTATTTGTTGTACATAGTCTGATAAATACGAAGTCATTTACGGGGACACCACGATTCTTTTGTCGTCGTCTCCTGTTTCAAACACTTTGCCGTCATGCTTGTATTTTTTCAGGATAAAATGGGTTGTCGTAGATACAACGGAATCAAGCGTTGACAGTTTATCTGAAACAAAACGCGCTACGTCAGACATCGAATTGCCGCGAATTACGACAGACAAATCGTACACGCCTGACATCAGGTAAACTGATTCAACCTCTTGGAATCGGTAAATTCGTTCCGCCACTTCATCAAAACCGACTCCCCGCTTCGGCGTTACTTTGACGTCAATCATGGCCGTAACGCCCTCATGTCCGTCAACTTTTCGCCAGTCAATCATAGCGGAATAATCGATAATAACCTTTTCTTTCTCCAGTTTGTCAATAATCGTTTTTACTTCATGTACTGGGATGCCCGCCATCTTTGCAATGGTTTCTAAATCGGCGCGGCTGTTTTCGTCTAAAATTTCTAATATTTCTGTTTCTTTTTCTGTCAACTTCATTTGATTCACACCTTTGCAATGTCAAGAAATCTCATGACATTATATCACGTTTTTTGACGAATGCTAAGAAAAAACGAGGAGAAACTTCCGCTAGAATTGACAATTTCAGGGCACAATACAAACATCAAAAAAAGGGAGTGACACAGAATGGAGGCGGTTTCACCAATAAGGCGGTTTACGGTCGATGGAGTCAATGTGTATTACGAACATTATCAAAATCCTGGCAGGCAAACGCTGGTCTGCGTACACGGTTTTTTATCGTCTGCTTTCAGCTTCAGAAAAATAATCCCTCTCCTTCGGGACAAGTACGATATCATCGCGCTTGATTTGCCTCCTTTCGGCCAATCTGAAAAATCAAGAACGTTTATCTATACCTATCAAAACCTCGCAAAGCTTGTCATTGGGATTTTGGAGCACTTGCAAGTGAAACAAGCTGTGCTTATCGGACATTCTATGGGCGGACAAATATCATTGTCTGCTGCTCTCCAAAAACCAGAGCTTTTTTCAAAGGTTGTGCTGCTTTGCAGTTCAGGATATTTAAAACGCTCACATCCAACGATCATTTTCGGGACCCATATTCCGTATTTTCATCTATATATCAAGCGCTGGCTCTCGAAAGAAGGCGTGATGAAAAATTTATTAAATGTTGTGCATGACAAATCGCTGATTGATGAGGAGATGATTGACGGCTATGGCAGACCGTTTCAGGACGAGCAGATTTTCAAAGCCATGACAAGGTTTATCCGCCACAGAGAAGGAGATTTAGAACCCGAACAATTGAAGAGAATGAACAAGCCTGCATTATTGATTTGGGGCGAGGAGGATCGAATTGTCCCAATGGAGATCGGTAAACGGCTGCACGCGGATTTGCCTAATTCCGTGCTATACTCATTTAGCCAAACCGGACATCTGGTGCCTGAAGAACGGCCTGAGCTTGTTTCCGAACACATTGCTGATTTTATCAAATAGAAAAAAACCGGTGCTGAACCGGTTTTTTAAAGTGTGCAGGAGCTGCTGTTTTTAATGTATAAAAGCTGGCCAGCCACTTCCCGGCAGCTGTCGATCGGCAGCGTTTGTTCAAAAGAAGTTTCAAATATATGCTGAATGCGTTTCGCCAGCAGGGCGGGGTCGTCTTCATCATAGACCGCCTGCACGACATCAACTGCCTCCGTTTCGTAAAACTCTTCACCATATTTAAACGGGTCCCATTTGGCAATGATCTTGATCATTTCCCCCACCGCTTGACTTTCTTCCATATTCATCACCGCTTATAATAAAATTTGCAGTTCTATCTTATCATAGTGAAGCTTAGAAGAATAAACATACATGAGGAGGTAACAGAATGAACTTTGATAAACGAGAAGAACGCCTTGGCACCCAATCGGTCAAATGGGACAAAACAGGCGAATTATTCGGCGTGACAGACGCACTCCCGATGTGGGTGGCGGATATGGATTTTCGCGCGCCGGAAGCGATAACTGAAGCATTAAAAGAGCGCCTTGAACACGGAATTTTCGGTTATACGGCTCCGGATCAAAAAACGAAGGATGCGGTGTGCGCATGGATGCAAAACAGGCACGGCTGGAAGGTGAATCCGGATAGCATCACATTCAGCCCGGGCATTGTAACGGCTTTGAGCATGGCGGTACAAGCTTTCACGGAGCCTGGCGATCAAGTCGTTGTACAACCTCCTGTTTATACGCCTTTTTACCATATGGTTGAGAAAAACGGCCGGCACATTTTACATAATCCTTTGCTAGAAAAAGACGGCTCATATGCAATGGATTTTGAAGATTTGGAAACGAAGCTTAGTGACCCAAGCGTTACATTGTTTATTTTATGCAATCCTCATAACCCTTCTGGTCGTTCATGGAGCCGTGAAGATTTGCTGAAGCTGGGCGAATTGTGTCTTAAGCATGGCGTCACAGTTGTATCCGATGAAATCCATTCCGATTTAATGCTGTACGGACACAAACACACGCCGTTTGCTTCGCTCTCTGACGATTTCGCTGATCTTTCCGTGACATGTGTTGCGCCAAGCAAAACATTCAATATCGCCGGATTGCAGGCTTCGGCAATCATGATTCCCGATCGCCTGAAGCGCGCCAAGTTTTCTGCAAGCCTGCAGCGCAATGGTTTAGGCGGATTAAACGCGTTTGCCGTCACTGCAATCGAAGCCGCATACTCAAAAGGCGGGCCGTGGCTTGATGAATTGATCTCTTACCTTGAGAAAAACATGACCGAAGCGGAAGCCTTTTTGAGCTCCGAGATGCCGAAGGTCAAAATGATGAAACCGGATGCATCATACCTGATCTGGCTCGACTTTAGCGCTTACGGCTTGTCCGACACAGACCTTCAGCAAAGAATGCTAAAAATAGGAAAGATCATCCTAGAGCCCGGGACGAAATACGGGCCTGGCGGAGAAGGATTCATGCGCCTAAACGCGGGATGTTCTCTCGCAACCCTGCAGGACGGCCTGCACCGCATCAAAACCGCATTATCATAAATATAGCACTGAAACGCCTTTACGTCTTCATTCGTAAAGGCGTTCTTAATAAAGGAATTTTATATTTTACTTCTAATATTTAGTGTTATAATAGATTCATATTTTATACGAAAGGATTTCACACGAATGGAAATTCTAAAAGACTATCTCCTGCATATCTGCTTTATTTTGTTTCCTATTCTTCTTTACCAAGTGTTTTGGCTTGGAAAACCTGCGATTCTTGTGCCAAAAATAAACAGCGGTTTGGTCACGCTCTTCGCCTGCGGCGCCTCCGTTTTATGCATTCTTTTCCCGATTCATGAAATGGACTACATACAATACGGCCTTCAGATGATTCCCGTTATCATTTGTTTATTTTACATTAGCACCGCTTCCGGACTCACAGTCGCTGCATCTGTCCTATGTTTTGAACTGCTTTTTTACGAACCTTCCGCAATATTTGTTTTTACTTTGCTGCCTTTTCTTATCATTATCCCAATCCTATTTCAGAAAAAATGGCCATTTATGTCCAAAGCGAAAAAACTGCTGCTGTCATTATTGATCAGCTGCTTGGAGATTTTCCTATTTTTCGCCTCCAGCTGGATTCTTTCCGCCTTAAATATTTTAAATTTTCAAAAATCAGGAATTTTCGTTTACGAGGCGGTAGTCTCAGGGCTTTTCCGCTCCAGTGTTCTTCTATTAAGCATCTATATTATCGAAAGCATCGCCGAAAATATCGCCTTGCGCTCACAGCTTATCCATTCTGAAAAAATGACGATTGTGAGCGAACTGGCAGCGAGCGTCGCTCATGAGGTCAGGAATCCTTTGACAGTTGTCCGCGGGTTTGTCCAGCTGCTTTTTAATGACGAAACCCTGCAAAACAAGTCGAGTGCGGATTACAAACAGCTTGTACTGTCAGAGCTTGACCGGGCACAAGGCATTATCACAAACTATCTCGATATGGCGAAACAGCAATTATATGAAAAAGAGGTTTTTGATTTATCTGCCCTTATTAAAGAGACAAGCAACCTTATGGTGTCGTATGCCAATTACAAGTCAGTAACCGTCGAGGCTGAAACAGAACCGGACCTTTTGATATACGGGGACGCGAAAAAGCTGAAGCAAGCTGTCATCAACCTGATGAAAAACAGTATTGAAGCGGTTCCTCACGGGAAGGGGATGATCCGCATATCGGCCAAAAGAAACGGCCATACGATCATGATTAACATCACAGATAATGGGGTCGGGATGACTGACCATCAAATGCAAAAACTCGGCGAACCTTATTATTCCTTAAAAACGAACGGAACGGGACTCGGCCTTACCGTAACCTTTTCCATTATTGAACATCATCACGGGACCATTTCATTTAACAGCAGCTTTCAAAAAGGCACTACGGTGACAATTAAGCTTCCCGCTGATCTTCCTCACTAGCAAATCGCTTGGAACTTTAATAGAATAAATGCGAGGTGATGACAGATGAGCACGTTTGAGACAGGCTCTATTGTTAAAGGATTTTACAAAACAGGTGTATACATAGGAGAAATTACGGCTTGCAGGCCGCAGCATTATTTAGTGAAAGTAAAAGCGGTTCTTACCCACCCCGCCCAAGGAGACCTTCATCATCCAAAACAGGCGGATGTGCCGTTTTTTCATGAGAGAAAAGCGCTCGCATACGGTGAACAGACCAATATCCCCCACCATATGGTGAAGCCATATGATGGTGAAGTGCCGGATTATACAAAATCTCTGCGGGAGGCGACAGCACAGCTGAGAGCCAAATTGAATGAGGATGGTTCGGAGTGGGCAAAGCGCTCCCTACATAATCTGGACACTTTAGAAAAAGAATATTTCAATCGGCCATAACCCAGTCTGACAAAAGATTGGGTTTTTTACGTCGCGCGCTTGAACAGTTCGGTTAAATCGATTCTTTCGCCAATTGTGGGCGGTTTTGGCTTTTCGAGATACTGCTTATCCTGCTCAACAAGCTTAAAAAGTTTATATGCTGTGAGAGCATCATCAAGCGCTTTATGATGGGTGCCAGTTCCGGAATCTCCATACTCTTCAGCAGCTTTCCATAAACCCGTCAATGTCCGGTCTCCAAAAAAGTTTTTGTATTCAAGCGATAAATCTCTCATTTCTCCCTTAAACGGGAATGGGATATGGTTAAACATACAGTTTTGCTTCAACACTTTCATATCCATGTTTCCCCACGTAATAATTGTGCTGTTTTTCTCAGGATCAAGCTCGTTTAGTTTACGGATGAGATCCTCGAATCTTATTCCTTCGTCTACCTGTTTTTGGGTGATTTTTAAAAATGTCTTGCAGCGTTTCGTAAGCTTCGGGAACTTTTTCGGTCTCACATAGCTAGAAAACGTCTCAACTACTTCATCATCAATCGACTTTACAATTCCGGCTTCAATGATTTCCGGGAAGAAGTTTTGCGGACTGTACTTTCCGTCGGGCATTGTAAATTCGAAGTCAATAATGAGTAAGCTGTTTGTCGTCACCTTTTTACACCTGCCTTTCCTCCGATCAGAAAATGCTATCTTTATAGTATATCAATTCCCCTTCTCGACATTTCTTCATTTTCTAAAAATAATGAATTTTCCCAGCCGCTTTGTTTCTTTTAAATTGTGAATCGTTTCTTTATAATTAGTAAGGAACCCGAAATAATAAGAAGGTGATGTTATTTCTACCCGCAAGAAAAACTTTGTCATTGTGTGGCTGGCGAACTTTTTTGTTTCCGCTAGCACTACGATGATCGTTCCTTTTCTCTCCTTATACATTGAGTCGCTCAGCTCTTTTTCAAACGGCTTTGTGCAAAGATGGAGCGGCTATGTGTTCGGTATTACATTTCTCATGGCGTTTTTGGTATCCCCGTTTTGGGGACGGTTCGGAGACAAACGCGGATACAAGAAAATCCTTATGGCAACCGGAACAGGCATTGCCCTCAGCATTTTCTTAATGGGCTTTGTTACATCGGTGTACCAATTGTTTTTTCTGCGTATGGCAATGGGTCTTGTAACCGGATTCATCCCGACATCTCTTGCGATGATTTCGGCACAGACTCCGAAGAGCTCAGCCGGCAAAACACTTGGCACGCTGCAAATGGGGCAAGTGTCCGGAAGCTTGTTCGGCCCGCTTTTGGGAGGCATGCTTGCTGATCGTTTCGGCTTTACGTATACCTTTTTTATCACATCCTTTGTGATTTTCTCATCTGTTCTTCTCGTATTATTTGGCGTCAAAGAAAAACCTCTTGCAGAGAAAACAGCCAAACGTACGTCTTACTCGAGAAAAGAAGTGCTCTCCTATATTTTTCACCAGCCGGCGCTGTGGGTCATGATGCTGTTAACCATGCTGATCCAAACAGGCAATTTCAGTATCCAGCCGTTGCTCGCTTTATATGTAAATGAGCTGCACGGGCCTGTCAATCTTGCCTTTTTCTCCGGCATGGCATTTTCAGCAACGGGACTCGGAAGTTTGCTTCTGGCTAGAAAATGGGGTGATCTTGGCGACCGCTACAGCCACCGCCGCATTTTAATCGGACTTTTGCTCGCCGCTTCTTTCTTTTTTATTCCGCAGGCGCTCGCGTCCTCACTCAGCGTTCTCCTTGTTTTCAGATTTTTGTTCGGAATGGCGATGGGCGGTTTGCTGCCATGCATCACGGCCGCGATCCGCGTTCAGGCCCCCGGCAGCATTCAAGGAGAAGTTCTCGGCTACAATGTCAGCTTTCGCTTTTTAGGAAACGTGCTCGGGCCTCTTCTCGGCGGAATCATATCGAGCCATTTTACGATTTCGGCCACCTTTTATGTCACAGCGTTTCTCTTTTTCGCCGGCGCCTGTATGCTTTGGATCATGCCGAAACTCCAGAAGGATTCCTATGCCAAAGCAAGCTGATTCCGATAAAAAACTGAGGAATCTTCTAAATTTAACCTTCTCGTAATCTCAAAAGAATGGTACGATATGGCTAGAATTTAGGAGAAAAGAGAGTGACCATGTTACGAAAAATAATCGGATGGATTTTGCTCCTTTGCATAATCCCATTGTTTGCATTTACAGTTATCGCTTCCGGAAAAGAAGTCAAACAAATGAAGTCCCTGGATCAGGTGCTTGATAAAAATATTAATCTGAAAGATATCAGCCTTGTTCAGAACAGCTACATGTATGACAGGGACGGCTCCCTTGTCTCGGAAATCGTCAGCGACCACGAAAACCGCGTGCTCGTTCCATTTGACAAGATTCCCGAGGAAGTCAAACAGATTTTCTTAACATCTGAGGACAAACATTTTTACGAGCATAAAGGCTTTGACTTTATGGGAATGGTGCGGGCAACTGCTTCTAACGTAAAAGACAAGAAAATTGACCAGGGCGCCAGCACCATCACACAGCAGCTTTCAAGAAACTTGTATTTGAGCCACGAACGCTCCTTCAGCCGCAAGCTGACAGAGCTCGCGTATTCCTATCAGCTTGAGAAAAAGTATACGAAAAATGAAATTCTTGAAGCTTACTTAAATACTATTTATTTCAACAATGGTGTTTACGGCGTCGGTTCAGCGGCTCAATTCTATTTCAGCAAACCGTTGAAATCTCTCACAGTGGGAGAAATGGCTTTTATCTGCGCTATACCTAATAACCCTACATTATATGATCCTCTCAAGCATTTTGACTACACGAAAAGCCGTCAAGAACGTTTGCTTAAAGGGCTAAAAGATGCCGGGGTCATTACAGACAAAGAGCTGAAAAAAGCCGTCAAACAAAAAATCAAACTGGATGTTGAAAAAAGAGAAGACAAATATCCTGACTACGTTTCCTACGTTAACGATGAATTCACTCAGCTGGTGTCTGAATCAGAAGGCTTTGATAAACGCCTTCAGAAAGCGTCAGGAAAACAAAAAGAAAAAATCGAGAATGAGCTGTCCGCAAGAGTCAGCACTCTGATGAAAGACGGCGTGAAAATTTATACTGCACTTAATCCGTACATGCAAAATCAAGTTGTGGCACAAATGAATTCCAAGCTCCCGTATGCGGGCGTGCAGGGCGGAGCGGCTGTGATTAATCACCAGACGCATCAAATCATTGCTCTGTCCGGCGGGAAAAACTATCAAAAATATGATTTTAACCGTGCCTACCAGGCATACAGACAGCCGGGTTCATCCATTAAGCCGCTTCTTGATTACGGCCCTTATATTGAACAGACCGGAGCGACAGCAAGCAGCACCATTGATGCCAGCAAGTTTTGCAGCAAAGATTACTGTCCGCAAAACTACAATAACCGCACGTACGGCACAGTGACGCTTGATACGGCGTTTAAAAATTCTTATAATACACCGGCCATTAGAATGCTCGACCGCGTCGGCATCCAAAAGGCATTCAGTTATATTGAGCCGTATCATTTTGCCAAACTTGTCAACAGCGACTATCTTCTTCCGGCGGCGCTTGGCGGATTTACAAACGGCATGACGCCTCTTGAGATGACAAAGGCTTATACGACATTTGGCAACAGCGGAAGCTATACGCCGAGCCATGCGATTACAAAGGTGACAGACCTTAAAGGAAAAACGCTTTATAAATGGAATGATAAAGCGACTCAAATATTCAGCGTACGCACGAACATGCAGCTGAAAAAACTGATGTCTTCCGTTGTGAAAAGCGGAACAGGGAAAAAAGCATATTTCAATGCGCCTTACATCGGCGGTAAAACCGGTACATCAAATGATTATCACGATATGTGGTTTGTCGGCCTGACAGATACGTATACAATGGGGGTTTGGGTCGGAAAGGATACACCGACCAGCGTTGAATATCTTCACAGCATCAGCCCTCAGCTTTCCATCTGGAAAGGAACGCTGCAAGCTGCTTATTAAAGGATCGGAGGGGATCTCGGGTGACTTCAGAACAAATTCCAAATCGCGTTTTGCTGTTTGACGGCGTCTGCAATTTATGCAATGGCGCCGTGCAATTTATCATTAAACGTGATCCGGACGGATTGATTTCTTTCACATCGCTGCAGTCGGAAACAGGACAAAACCTGCTGAAAAAAAGCGGGCTTCCGACTGATCGGTTTGACAGCTTTGTCTTTATTGAAGATAGCCAAGTGTACACAAAATCAACTGCAGCCATTAAGGTTTTCAGGCATCTGCGAGGCCCATGGCGGCTCTTCGTCCTGTTTTTCGCCGTGCCGAAGCCTGTCAGAGATATGGTCTATTCTTTCATTGCCAAAAACCGCTATAAGTGGTTTGGCAAAAAAAATGAATGTATGCTCCCCTCCCCTTCTATTAAAAAAAGATTTTTACCATAAAAAATTGGCTAGGAAGCTAGCCATCACAGAGTGTCGACAAAAACCTAAAACGGCTTCGTTTTAGGTTTTTGTCATCTTATCAGCGTGATCGGAGCAGATTTTCCCAGGATGTGATGATTGTGGATTCCAGACGCCGTTTCATTGCGTATAGAGTACCGAAGCGCAAGTCTGACCGCGAATGCAAGGGTTTGCCGATACGCAAAAATGGCTAGCTTACACAGGTAAGCTAGCCATTATGCTATTATAAAGCTTGATAAATATGAACAGAATACCGATAACAAAGGTAAACCAAAACAGCAGTTCCAATAGAATAAATCCGATTAATGACATGAGAGAAAGCGTCGAATAAATCCGGTATACAGTAAACACAAAGTAAGCCAGTGTAACGACCGCAAACCAGATCACAATCCATATGACGTTTTGCAAGAGCACAAAGGATAAAATCCCGCCGCCCAAATAAATCATGGAACCCATTCTGAGTTTTTTCAGGTTGTTCCCTTCCGGATCATTAGCAAAAAACAGCAATGACAGCTCAGTCACGGTATTTGCTATCAACTTCAGAGCGGACAGAACCATAAAATATAAAAGTGCAAAGGCAGCAAATAACGCAAGCCTGATCCCTTTCTCTGAAAAATAATCGAGCATTCCATCGTACATTCCAAATGAAGACAGCATCTTCAACGCATAAAGTGAAGTTGAGATGGATAAGGACGAACTAAAAAGCAGGATCGCAATCAGCGGAAAATATCCTGTCAAATAAGTATTTTTCATATAAAAAAGTCCCTTTCTATAATCTACCTCATTTATTATGGAGGACTTAAAACACATTGACAAGATAAATTATTCCATTTTTTCTCCTTTTTACGAATTACGGTCCCAAATCTTCACAAAGCAGCATTTTGAGAGTAAAGTAGTACGCAGGAATCATAAAACGTAAGGAAGTTTTATATGAAAAAAACATTAAAACTGCAAACCAGACTCACCATATTTGTTTGTATCGTTGTATTAATCGCATTGCTCATTACATTTTTCACAGTCGGTGCCCAAACGACCAAACGGATTAGAGACCAGGAAAAGGCCACTGCGCTGCAGACTGCTGAAATGGTAGCAGAAGCGCCGATGACAGCCGCTGCTTTAGAAAGCGGAAAAAAACTAAAGGAACTGCAGAGCTACACAAAGCGGGTTCAGAAAATCACCGGCACGGAATTTGTTGTCGTCATGGATATGAACGGTATTCGCAAAACCCATCCTGACCCGAGCAAAATCGGAAAAAAATTCAGGGGCGGTGATGAATCTGAGGTATTAAAAGGGCATGTCCATATCAGCACAGCCTCTGGCACGCTCGGGAAATCGCAGAGAGCGTTCGTCCCTGTCTACGCGGAGAATGGAAAACAGGTCGGTGCAGTCGCGGTCGGCATCACCGTAAATGAAATTGATGAAGTGATCAGCCATAGCTTACGGCCGCTTTACTTCATTATCTGCGTCAGCATCTTCGTCGGTGTAATCGGAGCTGTTATCGTCGCCCGTACGGTAAAAAATATCATGTACGGACTTGAACCTTATGAAATTGCGACTCTCCTTGAAGAACGGAGCGCGATGCTGGAATCGACGAAGGAAGGAATACTCGCTGTCGATGAACACGGCAAAATCAAACTTGCCAATGCGGAAGCAAAGCGGCTATTCGTCAAAATGGGCATCAACACAAATCCCATTGATCAGGATGTAGATGACATATTGCCGAAAAGCCGCTTGAAAAAGGTTATTGAGACAAAAAAACCTCTTCAAGATAGAGACGTCCGCATTAACGGGTTGGAGCTTGTGTTTAATGAAGTTCCTATCCAGCTGAAAGGACAAACTGTCGGAGCGATTGCGACATTCCGAGACAAGACCGAGGTAAAACATTTAGCTGAACAGCTATCAGGTGTTAAAATGTATGCAAACGCACTGAGAGCGCAGTCTCATGAATTTATGAACAAACTGCATGTGATATTAGGTCTCGTCCAGCTGAAAGAGTATGATGATCTTGGAGATTATATTAAAGATATAGCCATACAGCAAAAATCAGAAACAAGTGAAATTATAAATGATGTCAAAAGCTCCGTACTGGCCGGTTTTCTGCTCGGAAAGCAAAGCTTCATACGTGAGCAGGGCGCAAATCTTGATATTGAATGCAACGGTGTCATCCCGAACGCGGCAGACCCATCTGTCATCCATGAACTCATTACAATTATCGGAAATCTCATCAACAATGGCCTTGACGCCGTTGCCGATATGCCGAAAAAACAAATCACCATGTCCATGCGCTTTCATAACAGCATACTGGACATTGAAATTACCGATACTGGAGCAGGCATGTCAGAAGAAGACCAAGCCAAAGTATTTGAACAAGGCTATTCAACAAAGGGCAAAAACCGGGGATTCGGCCTTTATTTCACACAGCAAAGCATCGAAAATTTAAAGGGCCAAATGATCCTCACAAGCGAAAAGAATGAAGGAACGACATTCAGTATTCGCATCCCGTACGAACCGAAGGAGGAAAATCATGATTAATGTACTAATAGTTGAAGATGACCCCATGGTGGGTGAATTAAATAAACGATACTTAAGCCAAATAGATGGCTTTCAGCTGAAAGGCATCGCTTCTTCCTTTCAAAGCGCGTTGCATATCTTAGGCGAGCATCATATCGACCTCATTTTGCTTGATATTTATATGCCGGGGAAAAACGGGCTGGAACTGCTGACGGAATTGAGAGCCCAAAATGAAGCGGTTGATGTGATTGTCATCTCAGCGGCCAGCGAGCTTGACGTGATCAAAAAAACACTTCGTTACGGAGCTGTCGATTATTTAATCAAACCGTTTGAATTTGAACGTTTCCAAACGGCTCTGTCTGATTACAGACGAAAACAAAAGGTGTATTCAACCCATCGCAACATGAGTCAAAAAGAACTCGACGCCGAGCTTTTTCAAAAGAAAGAAGCAACAGAAAAAGTACAGCTTCCTAAAGGCCTGACAAAAAGCACGCTAAAGCTGATCTGGTCCAGTATCCAGTCATTTGAAAATGAATCTTTTACGACAGAAGACTTAGCAAAGCACACAGAAATCTCTCAAGTATCCATACGAAAATACTTAAAATTTCTTGAAGATATACAGGTCCTGAATGTAGAAATGGCGTACGGAACGATTGGAAGACCAGTGTTTCAGTACAACGTAAACAACAGTAACCTTAACGGAATAAAACAATATCTATAAAAAAACGCACTGCTTGCTCCGAGCAGTGCGTTTTTTTGTCATATCTCTTGCCAAGACGCTTGATTGTATTGTTGGTAAGTTATACAAGAATAATAAAGGTTTTTCTATTTTTGAGCAAACAATTCTAAAAATAGATACTTTTAAAAAAATTGTGCAAATTTCTATTTATTTCTTATAAGTTAAATGATAAATTATGATTGGTTAGTTGATCCCGAAAACTAAGTCATAAGTCTTACTTCAGAAAAAGATGTCACGGTTTTCCGCCCGGAACACCTTCCGCATCCTTCTCTTCCCCGCCTTTCGAAGGAAATACTCACACCACGCCTATTCAGGGAAGAATAGAA
The DNA here is from genome assembly GCF_016924995.1 of Bacillus sp. LJBS06. NCBI lineage: Bacteria > Bacillati > Bacillota > Bacilli > Caryophanales > Bacillaceae > Bacillus > Bacillus sp. LJBS06. The sequence goes on from NZ_CP070483.1 coordinate 3,150,726, forward strand.
CTGTCTCAGCGCATTCCATTTGTTATTATCAGAAAATTTTATTGATTCTAAGAAATTGTTCAGGACAGCCCATCACATGACTGGCCGGATCAGCTTTGAACCAAATTTTTCTGGGGGGTTATATCTTGAATAAACGGAAAATTGGATTGGCGATGTCCCTTGTGATCGCAGCAGGCACCATATTAGGAGCATGCGGAAACAGTGAAAAAAGCAACGGCTCCGGCGAAGACAAAAACAAATTCAGTGTAGCGATGGTTACTGACGTAGGCGGAGTGGATGACAAATCTTTCAACCAATCAGCCTGGGAAGGCATCCAAGCCTTCGGGAAAGAAAACGGTCTGAAAAAAGGAAAAAACGGTTATGACTACCTTCAATCCAAATCTGATGCAGACTATACAACGAACTTAAATAAATTGGCACGTGAAAATTTTGACTTGATTTACGGAGTCGGCTACTTAATGGAGGATTCAATCAGTGAAATTGCTGATCAGCGCAAAAATACAAATTTTGCGATTATAGATGCTGTTGTCGATAAAGACAACGTCGCAAGTATTACGTTTAAAGAACAGGAAGGCTCCTTTCTCGTCGGAGTGGCCGCAGCCCTATCAAGCAAATCAGGAAAAATCGGCTTTGTAGGAGGCATGGAATCAGAGTTAATCAAAAAATTCGAGGTCGGCTTCCGTGCCGGTGTGAAGGCTGTAAGCCCTAAAGCCATTGTGGAAGTGAAATATGCAGGGGGTTTCGATAAAGCCGATGTCGGCAAAGCAACCGCCGAAAGCATGTATAAATCAGGTGTAGATGTTATTTATCACTCAGCAGGAGCCACTGGCACAGGTGTCTTTACTGAAGCGAAAAACCTGAAAAAAGAAGATCCAAAACGCAATGTCTGGGTCATCGGTGTTGATAAAGACCAATACGCAGAAGGCCAGGTAGAAGGAACTGATGATAATGTCACCCTCACTTCCATGGTTAAAAAAGTAGATACAGCGGTTGAAGATTTAACGAAAAAAGCGAGCGACGGAAAGTTCCCAGGTGGCGAAACACTTACCTACGGGCTTGATCAAGACGGAGTCGGCATTTCTCCATCTAAACAAAATCTATCGGATGATGTGATCAAAGAGATCGATAAATGGAAGAAAAAAATCATCGACGGGTTGGAAGTCCCGGCAACTGAGAAAGAGCTGAAAACCTTCAAAGCTGAATAAGAATCGCAGGGATAAGGAGGTCGAGCCCTTATCCCTTGTTTTTCTTTTATTTTGAATAAAGGAGCGGTCAATCAATGGAATATGTCATTGAAATGCTCAATATCCGCAAAGAGTTTCCTGGTATCGTCGCCAATGACAATATCAATCTTCAAGTCAAAAAAGGTGAAATACACGCGCTGCTCGGTGAAAACGGAGCGGGGAAATCAACGTTGATGAATGTCCTTTTCGGGCTATATCAGCCGGAGCGGGGTGACATTCGGGTGCGCGGCGAGAAGGTGCACATCAACAGTCCGAACAAAGCGAATGACCTCGGTATTGGAATGGTGCACCAGCACTTTATGCTTGTTGACACCTTTACAGTTGCTGAAAATATTATTCTCGGGAAAGAGCCAAAGAAGTTTGGCAGAATTGACCGGAAGCGTGCAGTTCAAGAGGTACAGGATATTTCCGATCGATACGGCCTGCAAATCCATCCAGAAGCAAAAGTAGCTGACATATCAGTCGGTATGCAGCAGCGCGCAGAAATATTAAAAACCCTCTACCGCGGTGCCGACATTCTCATTTTTGATGAACCGACGGCTGTTTTGACGCCACATGAAATCAAGGAACTGATGCAAATTATGAAGAACCTGGTCAATGAAGGGAAGTCTATCATCTTAATCACCCATAAGCTGAAAGAGATTATGGAGATTTGTAACCGCGTTACGATTATCCGCAAAGGAAAAGGCATCAAAACCCTTGATGTCCGTGATACAAACCAAGACGAACTCGCCAGTCTAATGGTTGGCCGCGAGATATCGTTCAAAACCGAAAAGAAAGCTGCTCAGCCGGGAGTGGAAGTGCTTGCGATTGACGGCATCACTGTAAAGGATACCCGCGGATTTGAGACGGTCAGGAATTTGTCGCTTTCAGTCAAAGCTGGAGAAATACTCGGCATAGCCGGCGTCGACGGAAACGGGCAATCGGAGCTGATTGAAGCGATAACAGGACTCCGCAAAACAGATTCAGGAACCATCACCTTAAACGGAAAACAGATCCAAAACCTGACGCCAAGAAAAATTACTGAATCCGGAATCGGACATATTCCTCAGGATCGCCATAAGCACGGTCTCGTCCTTGATTTTCCAATCGGAGAGAATATCGTGCTGCAAAGCTATTACAAAAAGCCGTATTCAGCATTGGGCATTTTACATAAAGGTGAAATGTACAAAAAAGCGCGCAGCCTGATCAGCGAGTACGACGTCAGAACGCCGGATGAATACACACACGCGCGGGCATTGTCAGGCGGAAACCAGCAGAAAGCGATTATCGGGCGGGAAGTAGACCGAAATCCTGATTTATTAATCGCCGCCCAGCCGACTCGAGGCCTTGATGTCGGAGCTATTGAATTTGTCCATAAAAAGCTCATTGAACAGCGTGATGCCGGGAAAGCCGTTCTTCTCCTCTCGTTTGAGCTTGAAGAAATTATGAATCTCAGTGACAGAATCGCCGTTATTTTTGAAGGACGCATTATCGCCAGTGTCAATCCGCAGGACACCACCGAACAGGAGCTAGGTCTCTTGATGGCAGGAAGCACGCAAAAGGAAGCGGGGAAAGCAAATGGTTAAACGACTCTCTCATTTACTCGTGCCGCTCATCGCAATCATTCTCGGTCTTGCAGCCGGAGCGCTGATTATGCTTGCGAGCGGCTACAGTGTGATCAGCGGATATTCAGCTTTGTGGAATGGGATATTCGGAGAAATCTATTATGTCGGTGAAACCATCCGGCAAATTACGCCTTATATCTTATCCGGATTGGCTGTGGCTTTTGCATTCAGAACCGGACTCTTTAATATCGGTGTGGAGGGCCAGCTGCTCGTCGGCTGGACAGCAGCTGTTTGGGTCGGTACGGCGTTTGACGGACCAGCATATATCCACTTGCCGCTCGCACTGCTTACAGCGGCAGCTGCAGGAGGATTATGGGGTTTTATTCCCGGCGTTTTGAAAGCGCGCTTCTATGTTCATGAAGTCATTGTCACCATTATGATGAATTATATCGCACTGCATATGACCAATTACATCATTTCAAACGTCTTGACAGATCATCAAGATAAGACGGGAAAAATTCAAGAATCCGCCTCCCTCCGCTCTCCGATTCTTGAACAGATCACCGATTACTCACGGCTGCATTTTGGGATCATCGTTGCCCTTCTCGCAGCAGTTATCATGTGGTTTATCATCAACAAAACAACAAAGGGATTTGAGCTCCGGGCCGTCGGGTTTAACCAGCACGCTTCCCAGTATGCCGGCATGAGCGTGCGAAAGAATATCATGACCTCCATGCTTATCTCCGGTGCTTTTGCAGGACTTGCCGGAGCTATGGAAGGCCTGGGAACATTCGAATACGCAGCAGTGAAAGGCGCATTTACCGGCGTAGGATTTGATGGTATCGCGGTCGCTCTTCTCGGGGGAAACACAGCCATCGGCGTTGTACTGGCAGCATGCCTGCTTGGCGGGCTGAAAATCGGCGCGTTAAATATGCCGATTGAATCAGGCGTCCCATCAGAGGTTGTCGACATTGTGATTGCTATTATTATTCTGTTTGTGGCTTCAAGCTATGCGATTCGTTTTGTCATGGGCAAATTGAAGAAAAAGGGGGCGAATTAAGTGGACTTTGTGCAGATTTTATCTATCATTGTCCCAGCCACACTCGTTTATGCGGCCCCGCTTATTTTAACTGCTCTCGGCGGCGTGTTTTCCGAGAGATCAGGTGTTGTGAATATCGGTCTAGAAGGCCTCATGATTATCGGGGCGTTCACCAGCGTGTTATTTAATTTATTTTTAGGTCAGGAATTAGGTGCCTCCGCACCATGGCTTTCACTCCTCGCCGCCATGGCAGCAGGCGTGCTGTTCTCACTGATTCACGCGGCAGCGGCGATTTCATTTCGCGCCGACCAGACAGTCAGCGGTGTCGCCATTAACATGCTGGCGCTTGGGGCAACTTTATTTATCGTCAAGCTGATCTACGGCAAAGCGCAGACAGACAAAATCCCAGAACCTTTTTATAAGACAAAAATTCCTGGCTTGGGCGATATCCCTATTTTGGGAAAGATCTTCTTTTCGGATGTTTATTATACGTCTATTCTTGCAATAGCACTTGCCTTTCTTTCTTGGTTTATCCTGTTTAAAACGCCGTTCGGCCTCCGTATCCGTTCTGTCGGAGAGCATCCGATGGCAGCCGATACGATGGGAATCAACGTATATAAAATGCGCTATATCGGCGTGATGATCAGCGGATTATTTGGCGGTCTCGGCGGCGGCGTATATGCTTCCACGATTGCGCTTGATTTTACGCACTCTACCATCTCCGGACAAGGCTTTATCGCACTGGCAGCGCTTGTATTTGGAAAATGGCATCCGATTGGGGCGCTGGGGGCCGCCCTGTTTTTCGGATTCGCCCAAAGCTTAAGCATCATTGGATCGCTGCTCCCTCTCTTTAAAGACATACCAAATGTGTATATGCTGATGGCTCCTTATGTCTTAACGATTCTCGCTTTAACCGGCTTTATCGGGCGGGCAGATGCGCCAAAAGCCAATGGTGTGCCTTATATTAAAGGAAAAAGATAAAACATTCTCCCCTGGGAAGACGCTTCTCAGGGTTTTTTCTAATTCAAAAGACCCCCTTAATTTAATTGTTTATTGGTTTTTTAACTTAAAAAAATATGAAGTGTTAACGCTTTCTTGTAGACTGTAACAAACAATACATGGGGGTGTATGACATGGGAGCAATTCCAAAAACGGGGACAATTTCACCTGAGCAAAAAGACCCACAGGAGAAAAACCTGTTTCAAAAAATCTGGGCTTGGGAAATCGGTGTGATTCCTCTGCCATTATACACAGTGTTAGCTATTATTATTATTCTTGCAGCCTATTACAATGAGCTGCCGGCAAATATGCTTGGCGGGTTTGCCATCATCATGATTCTTGGTGTATATCTTGGAGACATAGGCCAACGTATACCGATATTGAAGGATATTGGCGGCCCTGCTATTTTATCTTTATTTGTTCCTTCATTTTTAGTCTTTTACAATGTACTGAATTCAACATCTTTAGACGCTGTAACCAACTTGATGAAAACGTCTAATTTCCTTTATTTCTATATCGCTTGCCTTGTAGTGGGAAGTATCCTCGGTATGAATCGAATTGTTTTAATACAGGGGTTTATCAGAATGTTCGTTCCACTGGTTGCAGGAACGATCGCGGCCGTTGCAGCAGGCATTCTTGTCGGATTTATTTTTGGCTACAGTGCTTATGATTCCTTTTTCTTTGTGGTTGTCCCGATTATTGCCGGGGGAATAGGTGAAGGAATTTTGCCGCTTTCAATCGCCTATTCACAAATACTGGGCTCATCCGCTGATGTGTTTGTGTCTCAGCTGGTCCCAGCCGCTATTATAGGAAACGTTTTTGCTATCATATGTGCAGCCTTAATGAAAAAGCTTGGCGATAAGCGTCCAGATCTTAATGGGAACGGACGCCTCGTAAAATCTAAAAAAGCAAATGAGATTTTTAATCAAAAAGAAGCCGAAGCAAAAATTGATTTCAAACTCATGGGAGCTGGAGTTCTGCTCGCGTGTACATTCTTTATTTTCGGCGGGTTATTGGAGAAGTTCATCTTCATTCCAGGCGCGATTTTAATGATTATTTCAGCAGCGGCTGTCAAGTATGCGAATATTCTTCCGAAAAAAATGGAAGAAGGCGCTTACCAGCTTTATAAGTTTATTTCTTCAAGCTTTACATGGCCGCTCATGGTCGGTCTCGGCATCCTCTTTATTCCGTTGGATGACGTGGCGTCTGTGATTTCTATTCCGTTTGTCATCATTTGTATTTCAGTTGTAATCGCGATGATTAGTTCTGGATATTTTGTGGGCAAGCTGATGAACATGTACCCGGTTGAATCCGCAATCGTTACCTGCTGCCACAGCGGTCTCGGCGGAACGGGTGATGTTGCCATTTTATCAGCGTCAGGAAGAATGGGCCTTATGCCGTTTGCCCAAATTTCAACACGTCTCGGCGGTGCAGGCACAGTGATTTGCGCGACAGTTCTGCTTCGTTTTTTCACTTCATAAACAGAAAGAGTTCCGTTTTATACGGAACTCTTTTTTATCTATTTACAATCCGAATATACTCTCGCGGACCAAACGGCAGATCCTTTGATTCCGTCTCACTCATTCTGGCTGACAGGTGATGCTCCAGTAAATACAGCTCCCACTCATCACGAGCAGCCACACTGCTGCGCCCGTCATATTGATTCAACATGAATGCCCCTGTAAATACTGAGCAGAATAAACCTGAGCACATCACTATTTTTCTTTTCACATGACCAGCTCCTTACATTCAGCTTGATCAGGAATGATTTTAAATATACAAATAACCTCTTTTTTGTTAGACTTATTTTGAGGTCAAAAGAACTCATAAAAATCAATTTCAGCAGTTCGAAGCGTGGCAGCTTGCAGAAAAGTGCGATATAATTTGGACTAGGTCGTTTGACCGTATATTTCATACATAGCGCATTTTTCAATTGAGAACGAGAAAAAGGAGGTCTTACTTTGCAGCTCTTACATTTTGCTATTTTATCGCCTTTTTTATTTGCTTTTATCATTCCATTCTTGGCAAAATACGCAAAAAGAGTGCATACGGGCTGGTTTGTGTTAGTCCTGCCCGTCTTGCTGTTTATATACTTTCTCCCCATGATCAGGATGACACAATCTGGAGAAACACTTCGGTCGGTATTAGAGTGGATTCCTTCACTCGGCATTAATTTTACCGTTTATATAGACGGCCTCGGGTTATTATTCGCCTTGCTGATCACAGGCATCGGCTCTTTGGTCACTCTTTACAGTATTTTTTATTTATCGAAAGAAAAAGAACAGCTTGGGCCCTTTTATGTCTACTTATTGATGTTTATGGGCGCCATGCTCGGCGTTGTTCTTGTAGACAACGTCATGGTCCTCTACATGTTCTGGGAGCTTACAAGCCTTTCATCCTTTTTGCTGATCGGCTATTGGTATAAGCGAGAAAAGTCGCGCTACGGCGCCGCCAAATCACTTTTGATTACGGTCAGCGGCGGGCTGTGCATGCTTGGCGGATTTATTCTCCTTTATTTGATAACGGATTCCTTCAGTATTAGAGAGATGATTCATCAGGTTCAATTAATTGCCGGCCATGATTTGTTTATCCCGGCTATGATTCTCATTTTATTAGGTGCATTTACGAAATCCGCGCAATTCCCTTTTTACATCTGGCTCCCTGATGCGATGGAAGCTCCGACGCCTGTCAGCGCTTATCTCCATTCAGCCACTATGGTAAAAGCCGGCATTTATGTAATTGCGAGATTCAGTCCAATTTTCGCCTTTTCAGCCCAATGGTTTTGGATCGTATCCCTCGTCGGGCTCTTTACGATGGTTTGGGGCTCATTCCATGCCGTGAAACAAACTGATTTAAAATCGATTTTGGCATTTTCAACTGTCAGCCAGCTCGGTATGATCATCTCTATGCTCGGAGCCAGCGCTGCAGCCCTTCATTACGGCCATACAGAATATTATACAGTTGCCGCCATGGCTGCCATTTTCCATTTAATCAACCATGCTACCTTTAAAGGAAGCTTGTTTATGGCTGTCGGGATTATCGATCACGAAACAGGCACACGGGATATCCGAAAGCTAGGCGGCCTGATGGTGATTATGCCGATTACGTTTACCATTTCTTTAATCGGAACATTTTCAATGGCCGGACTTCCGCCGTTTAACGGATTCTTGAGTAAAGAAATGTTTTTCACAAGCATGCTTCGCGTAGCACATTTTGATCTGTTCAACGTGCAGACATGGGGCATTCTGTTCCCTGTTCTCGCCTGGATCGGAAGTGTATTTACGTTTATCTACAGCATGAAATTGCTGTTTAAAACATTCAGAGGAAATTACCAGCCTGAGCAGCTTGAAAAACCGGCTCACGAAGCGCCTGTCGGCATGCTCGTATCGCCGGTCATTCTTGTCGCTTTAGCTGTCAGTCTCTTCTTTTTCCCAAATATCTTGTCGTACAGCCTGATAGAGCCTGCGATGAACTCAATCTATCCGACACTGCTGGACGGCCATGAGAAATTCCACGTTCACATTTCACAGTGGCATGGGGTTACAACGGAATTGCTCATGACTGCGGGTATTGTTGTGATCGGAACAATCGGTTATTTATCCCTGAATAAGTGGAAGGGAATCTATAAACTGTTTCCTTCAAAACTCACACTCAACCGGTTATACGATAAGCTTTTAACTCTGATGGAGAAAGGCTCTTACCGGGTCACAAAACAATATATGACCGGGTTTTTAAGAGATTATTTGCTGTATATCTTCGCTGGTTTCATCATTCTGATGGGCGGAGCTTTTGTCATCAAAGGCGGATTTTCCTTTACAACAGAAGGCATGGCTAAAATCGGCGTATACGAAATCATTTTGACGCTTGTCATGATCAGCGCCACAGTGGCGACTGTTTTTGCCAGGTCAAGACTGACGGCGATCATTTCACTTGGTGTTGTCGGTTATGCGCTTGCATTGTTTTTTGTCATTTTCAGAGCGCCGGACTTGGCATTGACTCAGCTTGTCATTGAAACGATTTCTGTGGCACTGTTTCTGCTTTGCTTCTATCATTTGCCGAAACTGAGATTGAAAACAAAAACGAGAACGTTCCGGATGACAAATTTTATCATTTCTTTAGGAGTTGGGACGATCGTTACTCTGCTCGGCATCGCATCCTCAAGCCAGCGGACAAAAGACAGCATTGCATCCTTCTTTGTAAAACACAGCCACGATCTCGGCGGAGGGGACAATGTCGTCAATGTCATCCTCGTTGATTTCAGGGGATTTGATACAATGTTTGAAATTACGGTATTAACAATAGCCGCTCTCGGCATTTACAGCATGATTAAAACAAAAGTAAAAGAGGAGGGGAAAAGCGGTGAATGAACAAAAAACAAATGACTTAATTCTTCAGACTGCGACAAAACTTGTATCCTTTATCATTTTGCTTTTCTCTTTCTATTTATTTTTATCAGGGCATAACGCGCCCGGAGGAGGCTTTGTCGGCGGACTGATCACGTCCTCTTCCATCGTTCTATTGCTCCTGGCATATGATTTAAAAACCGTGCGCTCCCTTTTGCCGGTTAATTTCATTTATGTCGCGGGAGCCGGCCTTCTGCTCGCTGTATTAACAGGCGTTGGCTCCTTTGTCTTCGGGGCTCCTTTTTTAACCCACACATTCGGATACTTTCAGCTGCCGATCTTTGGGAAAACGGAGCTCGCCACGGCGACGATATTTGATTTAGGCGTTTATCTTGTTGTCGTAGGCATTACGATGACCATTATTCAAACGATTGGAGAGGAAGAATAATGGAAATCTTAATGGCTGTATTAGCCGGTATTATTTTCATGGCTGCTACGTATTTGCTGCTGTCTAAAAGCCTGCTTCGCGTCATTATCGGAACAGCACTGTTAAGCCATGGCGTTCATTTAATGCTTTTGACTATGGGAGGATTAAAGAAAGGCGCCGCTCCGATATTGAGCGAGCATGCCAAATCATTTGTCGATCCGCTTCCGCAAGCCCTGATTTTGACGGCAATTGTCATTTCATTTGGCGTTACATCATTCATCCTGGTCATGGCCTTTCGCGCTTATCAGGAATTGAAATCGGACGATATGGATCAAATGAGGGGAAATGATCAACATGAATAATTTTGTTATTTTGCCAATCCTGATCCCGCTTCTGTCGGCCATTCTGCTGATTTTCATGACGAAAAATCTTATGCTCATGCGGGTCTTCAGCACTGCGGCATCGGTTATCGGGATTGTGATCAGCGGCATACTTGTACAGACTGTCTTCACAAAAGGTATCCAAACACTTAGCTTAGGCGGCTGGAAAGCACCGTACGGCATTGTGCTCGTCGCAGACCAATTCGCCAGCCTGCTCGTTCTCACAACAGCGGTCATCGGTTTATTGGTTGGGCTTTATTCCTTCCGTTCCGTCGGTGAAAAACGTGAGCGTTCCTTTTATTACTCCGGCGTGCAGTTCTTGCTTGCCGGCGTCAGCGGGGCGTTTTTAACAGGCGATTTATTTAATATGTACGTATTTTTTGAGCTTCTGCTTATTGCTTCCTATATGCTGATTGTATTAGGCGGCACAAAAATTCAGCTGCGGGAATCCCTTAAATATATTGTGTTTAATATCGTATCGTCTGCCCTGTTCGTCATAGGTGTCGGGTTTTTATACGCGGTAACAGGCACGTTAAACATGGCGGATCTTAGCGTAAAAATCACTGAATCAGGACAAACCGGGCTGATCACTGTGATTGGTGTCCTGCTGCTTTTGGTATTTGGCATGAAGGGCGGAATTTTCCCCCTCTACTTTTGGCTTCCAGGCTCTTATTACGCGCCTCCGGCGGCAATCTCCGCATTGTTCGGCGCTTTGCTGACAAAAGTCGGATTATATGCGATTACGAGGGTTTTCACATTAATTTTTATTCACGATACAGCCTTTACCCATCAGCTGATGATTTGGCTGGCGGCGCTGACTGTGATTTTCGGTGTAATCGGTTCACTCGCTTATTCAGATGTCATGAAAATTGTGATCTATAACATTATTACCGCTGTCGGCGTGATTTTGTTTGGTGTGGCAGTACACACCCCCGCATCCATTCAAGGCGCCATTTACTATCTGATTCACGATATGCTGATTAAGGGCGCTTTGTTTATGCTGGCGGGCACGCTGATCGCATTGACTGGAACTGCGAGCCTGCATAAAATGGGCGGACTGATCAAACGCTATCCTGTTCTTGGATGGATGTTTTTCATTTCCGCTATTTCTCTTGCTGGCATTCCGCCACTGAGCGGATTTGTCGGCAAATTTAAAATTGCGGAGGGCGGCTTCGCAGAAGGTGAATTTACGATATCCATGCTGATTCTGCTTTCGAGTCTGCTTGTCCTGTACTCTGTGCTGCGGATCTTTATACATGCGTTTTGGGGCGAAGAAAAAGAAACGCCAAAACCAAATCATCGAACAGCTAAAGGGCTTCTTTATCCGGCAGCTATTTTTCTCTTGCTGTCTCTTCTCTTCGGATTGGGTACAGAATGGGTGTCGCCTTACGTTGATCAAGCGGCCGAGACGCTGCTGAATCCGGAAAAATATATTGAAGCTGTTCTGAAGGAGTAGATCGCATGGCATTTCAAATTTTATTAAATGTGTTTCTCGCTTTTTGCTGGATGTTCTTAAGCAACAGTCCAAGCGCCGCAGGATTCATTACAGGCTATATTCTGGGAATGCTCTCTCTCTTTTTCTTCCGGCGCTTTTTCACTCGCCAGTTTTATCTATGGAAAATGTTTTCTATCATCAAGCTCTGTTTCATTTTTATAAAGGAACTGTACCTTGCCAATGTCAGCGTGATGAAGTCCGTTTTATCACCAAAAATGAATATCAGACCGGGCATTTTTGCTTTTAAAACTGAACTGACGAAAGATTGGGAAATCACCCTGCTTTCCCTGCTCATTACATTAACGCCGGGAACCTTGGTGATGGATATTTCTGATGACAGAACAATACTTTATATTCATGCAATGGATATCGAGGATGCGGAAAAAGCGATTTTTGATATTCGGGAGTCTTTTGAAAAAGCCATACAGGAGGTGAGCCGCTGATGTTTACGCTGATCCTGCAAATCGCGCTCGGCATTATGGCAGTGTCTACCTTTTTGTATGTCATTCGTGTCATTAAAGGGCCGACTGTGCCCGACCGGGTCGTGGCTCTGGATGCTATCGGCATCAATCTGATCGCGATCACGGCGCTTGTCTCCATTTTGCTGAAAACAAGTGCGTTTTTGGATATTATTTTGCTGCTGGGGATTTTATCATTTATCGGAACAATTGCATTTTCCAAGTTCCTGGAGAAAGGAGAGATTATCGAAAATGATCGAAACCGCTAAGGTCGTTGTAGCTGTATTCATATTGCTTGGCGCTCTTGTATGCCTCATTGCATCATTCGGAGTGCTTCGCCTTCCAGATGTGTTTACACGCTCTCATGCTGCTTCTAAAGGCTCAACATTGGGGGTCAATATGATTCTGCTCGGTGTCTTCTTTTATTTGTGGTTTGTGTCAGGGGAACTCTCCGCAAAAATCCTGCTTGGAATTCTCTTTATCTTTATTACGTCGCCTATCGGCGGACACTTGATCTGCCGTGCTGCGTATAACTCCGGCGTCAAGCTTGATGAGAGAAGTGTACAGGATGACTATAACGGAATCAGAAACTTTGTGATAAAACGAAAAAAGGATTCTTATTTATAAAAATAAGCAGCCGGACAGGCAGAGTTCCGGCTGTTTTTTTATTTCTTGATGACAGCCAGCGTGCATCTGGATATACAGATTAGCCTCTCTTGCTCGTCATATATGTGAATATGATAGACAATCGTCGTTCTGCCTATATGAACGGGCTCGGCTACCGCCTTTACCGTTCCTTCCTTAACAGATTTTAAATGGTTGGCGTTAATCTCCAAACCGACACAAGCTTGCGTTGTATGATCAATCAGGTTCTGTGCACCTGCGCTCGCCGCGGTTTCCGCCAGGGCCACTGAAGCGCCTCCATGCAAATATCCGAACGGCTGTACCGTCCGATGATCCACCGGCATGACCGCAACGCATCGTTCCGCTGTGTTTTCAACAATCTCAATACCAAGCGCTTCAAGCAATGTGTGCTTCATATCCATCTCTACACCCCCCAACATTTAAAGTACACCGTCTGATTTCGCAATCAAAACCGCTTCCGTCCGGGAACCGACATTCAGCTTATTGAAAATTGATGTCAGGCTGTATTCTATGGACCGCTTGCTCAAGTGAAGGGCATCTGCGATTTCTTGGTTTGTAAATCCTTTTTCAACTTCTTGCAGAATCAGGCATTCTCTAGGTGTGAGCACATCTTGTTCTTTTTGAGAGGAAGGAGCCGGCTTTGTTTTTTGCTGAGTCATCAGCTGTTTAAAGTAAGCAAAATCGACTAAAATTTCTCCGTTGAGTACGTGGTATATGTATTGGGTGATCTTTTCTTTAGATTCCGTTTTGCTGATGGCACCGTGCAGACCCGCACGAATCGCTTCCTCAAAATAATCCTCGACCTCATAACCGGTATACACGATAATTTTACAATGAGGATTCTCTTGTAAAATCTGTTTAGAAAGCTCCATCCCATTGACCTCGCCGCCCAGATTCAGATCCATTAAAATGAGATCATATGACGAGAAATCATGCTGCTTGATAAACTGTTCACTCGGTTCAGGACTGAGACAATCAACAGACAAATTCGAATCCGTTTCCAAAATTGTCTTGGTGCCTTCCATGACAGCCGGATGGTCATCAATCACTAGTATCTTTTTCATGTTTTCCTCCCTTTTACTCACTCTTTTCCATTTTATAAAAAAGACTTGGCCTGTGCCAAGTCGTTTCCGTTATAAATCCATTACAATTCGATTTCAATATCAGCCTTAAAGCCCTTTCCTTCACTCGTTTCAATCCGAAGGCGCCCATCTAAAGCCCTGACTCTCTCCTTAATGCCAGAAAGCCCCATGCTCATGGAATGTTCAGTATTTTTTTCAAGGTCAAACCCAACGCCATCGTCCTCATAATGAAGAACAATTTTGTTTTGTATACTGATGAGCATAATCAGCACATCCGTCGCCTGAGAGTGCTTGACCGCATTAGACAGAAACTCTTGAATGATCCGGTATAAATTCAGCTGCGAATCCAGATCAAGGGAAGCCGTAAATCTGCCGGTATTTAAACGGATATGAAATGGAACCCGCTCCTGCTGCTGCGCCACCAGCTTCGACAGCGCCTTCACCAATCCAAGATCATACAGAAGCTGCGGCCTCAGCTCATGACACGTCTCCCTCGTCATCGAAATCACATCTGACATCTGCTCATTCATCTGTACAAGCTTGTCCTGCACTTCTTCACGGCACGGATTGTCATCCTTTTTAAAATCACCCAAAAACAGCTCACACTGGCGTTTTAAGGAAATCAAGTCCTGAAGAACCGAATCGTGGAGATCGCGGGCGAGTCCTGAACGCTGTTTTTCTTCGATTGCAAACATTAGCTTTTTCAGCCAGATGGGGTTGGTTCCCTCTTGTTTTAAGTCCTTCAAATGTTCCATGAGCTCCTCAATATGCATGACATTTTCCATGGACACACTTGTATAGAAAGATAGTGTTTTCAACCATGATATCTCATCCCGTGTTAGCCGAGGAGTGTTAATATTAGATAAACAAAGCAGAACATAAGAACTTCCGCCTCGTTCACCAACTTTCATAAGAAAACCCTGATTGACTTCAATAATTTTCCCGATTTCTGAAGTTACGTTTTCAAATTCCTCTTGATAAAAATGCCAGTCCGGTCCAATTTCATGCTTATCTAAAAATATCACTTTTTGATCAGGAGTAACCTCAAAGGTATAAGCTTTGCTTACAAGCAAAACATCCAGTATAGTATTTTTCAGTTCTTTAAAAACTTGTTGAAGAGAAGTTACACCCCTCATTAGCTGAGTATATTTAAAAATACTGTCCTGATAGTTGAATTTTTCGGAGAAACGTTTTAACCGAAATTTAAAATCCATGACCTCTTTAAAATAAAAGACAGCGAACATGACAACGAAAAAAAATACAGTTTGACGCACAGGGTTCATCTGGATGTCCATTACATCAAACAGAACTAATGCACCAACTATTAGAAGAGTTGGTATCATGGCGAGTAGAGCATAGTATCTCATTCTTCCTAAGATAAACTCTATATCAAACATCTTATTGGCTACGAATTGGTATACTAACCCGAACGGAATTAGTACTAGTAATGACGCCGAAGCTAATGCCGAGAAAATATAATTACCTGTAAATATTATTGGAAGAACAAAAAATATCAAAAAAGGCGCAAATGAAAGAGTGTTTGTTAAAATTAGTAATTTAAGAATAAACGAATGCTCAGCATATTTATATTTATTAAGATGTAAGTATATCGCTGAAAAAGAAAATAGAGTCAAAGTTGCAAAAGAAACCAAATTAAGAGTTGCTAAAAAATCAATATCTACTTGTAAATAGTCTTGAAAAAACTCAATACCAAGATTAAATATTGGTATGATATAAAGAAAATAGATTCTATTCAAAAAAGTTTTACCTATTTCTCCAAGGTATCTTTGTATAAATTGAAGATAAAGAATAGGAGAAGATATAAAAGTAAACAAGTTAATATACCGATTGATTATATGTCCTCTAAATGGCCCACCTGCACTTATATATGCTATCGAAATGTCTAATAACAATAGAATAAGAATATAGGCAGCAAATGATCTCCTTTTTTTATTTACTTTAAGTATATAAAAAATACATATTATGCTTAAAAAATAAAAAACCAAAGGAAGTACGAACAGAAAAAAACTATAAGGTCTATTTAGAGTAACTAAATCAAAATCTTTGAGATGAATCTTTTTTCCACTTCTCAAAATATCCAGACTGTTAATATGACTCAAATATCCCCATTTCAAATGTTTGTCTGAAGGTTTTTCTTTATTAATTTTTAATATGATGTCTCCCTGTCTCAGACCAACAAATTGTCCATATGAAGATTCCGATATTTCTTCTATCATAAATTGACTTTTATCATTTTTATGAATCTTAGTCCCAATAATAATTCCATTCATACTGATATAAGTTGTATAGCTTATATAAAGGATACTCAAAACAATTACAGCTATTGTGAATTTTTTTATTAAGTTCTTCAATATTAATCCACCTATTAATCACCCCATTGACGGGTTATTGGATCAGCCAGATAATAATCATTATAAGCTTTAATTATTGTTTCAGTTTCTTGCACATCAAAACCTATAAGGCAAGCTTCTTTATTTTTCAATTTTTTTAAAGCCTCAGGATAATTTAAAAAGTAGTTAATTAGGTCTTGCATCTTGTATCCCCCTTTGTATAACTTAATAAGCATTCCTTTATTAGCTCTTTTTTTTCTTTATCTAAATTTAATTGTTCTATAGCAGAAATACATTTCTGTTTATATATTTCCAATAATACCGAAATGTATTGAGTAACTCCCGCTTTAATTAATTTTTCTTGGAATTTCTCTTTATCAAGTAACGATTTATAATATAAGTCTTTATGTGAAATTAAGTATAATAAATCTTCCGAAGCATCATTAAAAAGGCGCTTAAGATATAAGTAAATCAGTGTATGTTTGTTTTTTTCAATATCACTGCGATTTCCGGATAAAAGAACATGATAGTCTCCAGAAATTTGAGCTATAATCCCTTTATAGTAGGAATATCTTTCAACTGTTTCATTATATTCTTCTGTAGCCAATAAAACACCTGCTACATTTGCTAGTGCAATCAGACTTCCACATTTTAATCTAATTACTTCTAAACTTTCATCTTCTGTTTTAGATTTATTAGTGATATCGTCATGTTGACCTTGCATGGCCTCGTTTACGTATTTTAAAACATATTTAAAAATTAGAGGATTGTTATTTAATGAATAAATACTCGTTAATCCTACTGTATACAAGGAAAGTGCTGCATTTAACGACTCCGAGCGATTAATTTTCATCCATAATGCATGGTGATTATCTTCATCTTCAAGATCATCCATAATATCTGATGAAAGAATAAGAATTTCTATTCCCGCGCCAAGCCTTGTTGCAACATCTAAATTCTCCCCTCCAAAAACAACATAATGTAAGATTGTGGATTCAGCAAAGGAGAATGTTTCTTTAGAATCAATAAATGAGTAAAGAAGTTGTGACAAATCCTCGTTAAATATGTTTTGCTCCACAATCTCCTTCATTTTCTCCTTGATCCGGACAGAATCTAAACATATCTGCTCAATAACGACTTCCCCCCTCCCATTCCATTTTACTAAATGGAACATTTAAAGGACAGCAGGTTTTTCGTTTTTTAACAATCATATAATACTTTATCCATTAATTGTATGGATAGAACGAAAAAAAAGACTTGTTTCCAAGTCTTTTTCACGAAATTTTCATTGCATAATTGTATTTATCGAGTTGATCGATGCTTTTGTTAATGTTTCGTAATGAATCTGTCGTTTCTTTAATATCAAGTTCGAGTCGGAATAACAATTGTTTTACTTCTTCAAGTTTCTTTTCCATCGTTTCCACACTCCTTTTTTTGAAAGATCAATGAATTGTGTATGGTGAACGAGTCCTAGGTATTTGATCTGTTACTAATAGTGTATCTGCTTTCGGCTCATTTTTCACCGAAAAGTATGCAAAAAGATCCTGCGTGACACCGCAAATATCAATAGGTCCTTATACTCAAAGAGATCACAACAAGAACGGGACTATTTTTCTATGGGCAAGAGCGGATATTTCTGCTCAAATTGAGAAAGATTCTTAATTCCCTTGATTTTAACGTGTTTCACATTTTTATTAAGCAAGACTATAGTCCTTCATACCGTATTTTCAAAATTGAATATGCGATTCTTGGCGTTTCCTGACCGACAAACACCGAAAAAGACCGCAACGCTAAAGTTGTGGTCTTTTCGCTTTGTCATATTCAGCAAATGGGGATCTATACATATAGAAACACCACTTTTGTGTGAGGTGCTCCCATGAGATATCGTTATCCCTGGTTTTACGTGTATCCGTATGAGATACGCCGTCCGCCCGCTCCTGCCTCCAATATAGATACTTTTATCCGTTCAGCGAAGCAGGCCGCAGGGATTTTTGCGGATGCTCAGCTGGTGCTCAGCCGCATTGCGGGCTCGCGGGAGCTCTCGCGCCGCATTCTGACCGCAGCCGAGCAGTCCGATAAACAAACCATAAAGCGCCTGATCAAACAAATGGGCGTCCGGCATGAAGTGGATACGGTCTTTAATCCCGACGGCATCTATATCAGCCTTATCGGCACGCAAAGCCGAATGATTCTTGCTTTGCGGTGGTCAGAGGACCGCAATCATTTTGCGTCCATAAGATTATGACACCATTCCAGAGCCTCAAGATAACATTCATACGCTTCTTCTTTGTCCAGTTGATTGCCTAATTCCGAGCAAGTGTCCCAGTTGTTGCTTTCAATTAATTTCACAAGCTCAAGCATTTGGTAGTAGTCGTTTTGATGGCCTAATAACGCTTGCCCGACTTCATCTTTCAAAGGCAATTCTTGTACAATTTCCTCTATTTCTCTATGCAGGAGCGTGTCTATGAGAGAAAACATTCCGATCAGCATATAAGAAGCAGGCTGCGGCCGGGATGCCTTCCTCGCCAGCAGCTCGCAAAGCTTTGCTCTTATCAAAGAAATCTTAATGATTTCGTGCTTGCTGGAATGCCCTTTTCTGCTTAAATCCTTAAAGGAAAGAATATAGATCCACCGTTTGATTTCATTAAATCCAAGCAGCATAATGGCCTGCTGAATGCTTTCAATTTTCTGGCTCAAACGGCTGTGGGATGAGTTTAAAAATTTTAAAATTTGATAGGACAGTGATAAATCCCGCTCTATGTACTCTGTTACACGCTTTATGTTAGGCTGCTCTTTGCTCAGTTCGTTAAGCAGTTCATAGTAAGAATAAAAATGAGTCGACAGGTCATGCCCGCTGATGATGCGCGGCTCGCTGAAAAAGTAGCCTTGGAATAATTGAAAGCCATCTTGAACTGCCTGTTTATATTCTTTTCGGGTCTCTACCTTTTCTGCTAAAAAAATTAAGCCGCTGCAGCTGTAGGTTTGCAAAATTTTTCTGCGTTCCATTCGTGTTGTTTTGAGAAAATCAATTTTCAATATATCAATATAGCTCATGAGCTTTTCCAATAAGTCCTCATTTTGCGGGTTTATTGCATAAAAATCATCGAGCGCCAGCATATACCCCATTTTTTTCAATTCTTTGCATCTAGAAATGAGGGCCGGCGTGATCGGTATATCTTCAAGGATTTCAATGACAAGCTGTTTCGGATTGAAGGAGGTGGGAAGATTCGAAAACATCAGGCTTTCCGTAAAATTAACAAAACAGCGTTTTCCTTCCGTCAGCTTCTCAATTCCGATGTTTAAAAAGCTGTTGATCACCAAATCTGTTGTTGCCTGATCGCCGTCTTTAGCGCTATATACGTTCTCTTCGCTTTCTCTATACAGCAGTTCATAAGCAACAACCTGTTCTTTTCTATTAAAAATAGGCTGTCTTGCAACAAACACCCTCATTGATTAATCCCCCTTACAATACGCGCGGCTTTCACCCCTAAGTATATCAAATATTTTGACGAAAATTGTCTAAACATGAAAAATAATATATTCATAAAAAAACTGGCCCTTCGCGAACGAAAGGCCAGTTTTTATTTATTCTTCCTCAAGCTCTTCTTCAATTCTGCTTTTTACTTCGTGGATCCGCTGCATTTTATTGCTCCAGCAGTCCTCGCTTAAATCAACCGGGTATTCCTCCGGCTTGCTGATTCTTTTATATTCCTCCCAAAGCAGGCTGAGGTTATCCTGCACATACTGCTGTATGTCTGAAATCTCAGGGTTTTGGTAGCAAAGAATTCCCTTTTCAAAAATCAGCTCATGAAGATCCTTCGCATAAAAATTTGTGACAAATTTGCTGATGAATGTATGGACCGGATGGAACATTCTGAGCCGCTTCTGATCATTCACCTGCTCATCATAAAGCGCGATATAATCGCCTTCAGAATGATGGTTGGACTGATTGATAATTCGGTAGACTTTCTTTCTGCCCGGTGTCGTCACTTTTTCAGGATTGGATGAAATTTTGATCGTGTCGACCATTTTCCCGTCTTCCTCAATGGCAACGAGTTTATAAACTGCGCCGAGAGCCGGCTGGTCATAGGCAGTGATCAGCTTCGTACCGACACCCCAGACATCAATGCGCGCTCCCTGAGCCTTTAAATTCATAATGGTGTGCTCATCCAAATCGCTTGAAGCAATCACCTTCGCATCTGTAAATCCTGCTTCATCAAGCATTTTACGGGCTTTTTTTGACAGGTACGCCAAATCGCCGCTGTCCAGGCGGATGCCAATGAAATTAATGCGGTCGCCAAATTCCTTGGCAACCCTAATCGCATTCGGCATGCCTGAACGAAGCGTATCATACGTGTCGACTAAAAAGACGCAATCCTTATGCGTTTCCGCGTATTTTTTGAAGGCTGTATATTCATCGCGGTAAGCCTGCACAAGCGCATGCGCATGTGTGCCGGAAACCGGGATATTAAAGCGCTTTCCGGCTCTTACATTGCTTGTCGCGCTAAAGCCGCCGATTAAGGCTGCTCTCGCTCCCCACATGGCCGCATCCATTTCATGTGCCCGCCTTGTTCCAAATTCAAGCGCAACTTCATCACCGATGACGCCTTTAATCCGGGCAGCCTTTGTTGCGATTAATGTTTGATAGTTCACAATGTTGAGCAGAGCCGTTTCAATCAGCTGCGCTTCAACCAGGGGCGCCTCCACCCTCATAATCGGCTCATTATTAAAAACAAGCTCTCCTTCTTTCATGGAGTAAAGTGAACCTGTAAAAGTCAAGCCGCGCAAATATTCGATAAAATCTTCTTGGTACCCCAGTTCATCTTGTAAATAACTCAAATCGCTATCCGTAAACTTGAAATTTTCCAGATACTCTATGGCTTTTTCCAAGCCCGCAAATACGGCATAGCCATTTTCAAACGGAAGCCTTCTGAAAAACAGCTCAAAAATCGCTTTCTTTTCATGAATGCCGTCTCTCCAGTACGTTTCCGCCATATTGATCTGATAAAGGTCTGTATGCAATGACAGGCTGTCATCTTTAAATCCGTACTCTAACACTGTTTTTCCCCTTCCTTACTCTGCCACTTGCGCTCCGATGCTATTTGCAAAATGGGAAAGAGCCCATGCGTGCCCCTCCTGATTAAAGCTGGCAACAGCCTGTTGATGCACAACAATCTGAAAACCTTTGTTGTATGCGTCAACGGCCGTATGTAACACACAAATATCTGTGCAGACACCGGCAAGATGCAGTTCGCCAATCTGCCGCTCTCTGAGTTTGAGCTCTAAATCAGTTCCCGCAAAAGCAGAATATCTCGTTTTTTCCATGTAGTAAACATTCGGTTTATGTTCATGTTTCTGATATAGAGGCAAAAGCTTTCCGTACAGATCTTTTCCTTCCGTGCCTTTTATATTATGCGGAGGAAAAAGACGGGTTTCGGGGTGATATTGATCCCCTTCATCATGAGAATCTACTGCTAATACGACGTAATCACCGTTTGTGATGAATTCTTCGGTTAAATTGACGATCGCCTCTTCAATCATTCTGCCGGGCTCCCCGCAGGTCAATTTTCCGTCACTCGCCACAAAATCATTCGTATAATCAATACAAATAAGTGCTTTTTTCATAGCCGGCCTCCCCGCCATCAGTATGAGAACATTATATCTTATCTCCAGTTGTAAGTGAATTGCCATGAATAAAAAGACAAACGGCCCGTTTGTCTCTTAAGATTTCAGCACTGACCGATTATAAATGTCGTCCTGAATATATATCAATTCACGATTCACAGCGATGTCAGCCGCAATGACGAGGCCTAAAGGCGTATGAAACTGAAGATCAGATACAATCTTGAAGGGCACTCCGTATCGATTCGCCATTTGGATATAAGGAGAATAAGACTGGTACTGAAGCTCTCCATTAATCAAAAGGGTGACGTTATGGCTGTTTTTCAACTCGTGTTCCGCTTCTTTATACGGTTTGCTTCTAAGCACTTGTCCTTTCGTCAATGCCAAAACGACTCTTTCTCTTAAAGAGCCTAAAAACAAATGGCGCTCGTCAGGCTTTGTCTCCAAAGGTCCATACATTCCTTGCTGCAAATAGAGATCCATTTTATCTTCACCCAAAAGCCTGTCCTCCCGTCTTGTTTGTTTTCATTATCACCTGATCAGGCAGGAGCTAAACTTTCAAACGCGGTTTACATTTCTGTTACCCAATGAATGATTTTTTTTGCCAGCTCACCAGCAGGGGCTTCCTCTGTATGCCGGCGCAACGAAGCTTCCAGCCGTTCAGGCAGAGTTGCTTTATCTTCTTCATAGGAAATGATCGTGCTCCACTCCAGCTGCGGGACCGCTACAAGCGTGCGCAGTTCTTTTCTGTTTTCATGCAGATACACGTCCGTGATCATTTCGGTTTGCGTATTGATATTTGCTTTTCTGATTTTCATAACATGACCTCTCTATTCAAAGACTACCCATATTATACAATAAAAAAGCAACAGCCTCTTATGAAAAGGCTGTTACCCGTTAAACGAAACTGTTTCATCAATGATATCGGCATCTTTGAAGAGAGTTTTACTCGTTTGGTTGTTAATCTTCACAAAATCACCAAGCTGAAATGCGCCTGACCCCGCCCCTGAATGAGCGACGCTTTTAGGCGAAATCGCAAATACGTCTCCAAAGCTTGCCGCAGCATTACCCGAAACTGACATGATATAAATCGGCCCCACAATCGCAGGCATTTCCCCACCTCCGCATTGATTTACAGCATC
Organism: Bacillus sp. LJBS06; assembly: GCF_016924995.1. Taxonomy (NCBI): domain Bacteria; kingdom Bacillati; phylum Bacillota; class Bacilli; order Caryophanales; family Bacillaceae; genus Bacillus; species Bacillus sp. LJBS06. The sequence continues at coordinate 3,173,500 of NZ_CP070483.1, forward strand.
ATATGCAAAGAGCCGCAAATGGTGCCCGCCTATTCAGCGGGCTTTGCGTTTTCTTCGAGGCGTGACCGCTGGCGCAGTTTGATCAAGCGGACAATATTCAGGAAGAACGCCTTCACTACCGCATAAACCGGCACCGCTAAAATCATGCCGAGAATTCCGCCGAAGCTTCCCGCACCGATTAACAGCAAAATAATCGTAAGCGGATGCGTATTCAGCCGTTTTCCGATTACAAGAGGGGACAGCAGGTTTCCGTCCAGCTGCTGAACGATGACAACCACAATAATCGCAAACAGCGCTTTAGCCGGCGAGTCCATAAAACCGACAATAACAGCCGGCGCGGCACCGAGAAAAGGCCCGACATAAGGAATGATATTAGTAATCGCCATAACAATCCCAAGAATCAGGGCATACGGCAGTCCGGCAATTAAATAGCCGATAAAGCACGCTGTTCCGACAAAAAGACAGATTAACAGCTGTCCCTGGAAATAAGCCGCAAGCGTATCTGATAAATCTTTAAAAATCTTTAAGCCTTCTGTCCGATAAGAAGCCGGAAGAATTTTTACCGCCAAATGCGGAAAGCGGTGTCCGTCTTTCAGCATGTAAAAAAGGATAAATGGAACAGTAATAATAACAAGCGTGATGTTTGTCACAACGCCAAACACCGCAGATAAACTGGACGTGATATTTTGCGGCAGGTTTTGGAGAAAGCTTGTCAATGACTGTTCAATTTTTGATATTGATACATAATCCTGATTCATCATCCAGGTAAACCATTGGGAATGAGACAAATCCTTTGTCAGCGCCTGAATCTGTTTTATGTAATCAGGAAGGTTGTTGAACAGCCCGGTCACCTGGGATGTGATGACAGGCCCGACTGACGCTGAAACGAAGGCAAGCAAACCGATAAACAGTAAATAGATCAATAGAATGGATAATGTCCGCGGAATTTTTTTCTCAAGCAGGCGGACGACCGGATTAAATATGAAATACAAAATTCCCGCAATCAGCATCGGGAAAAACAATGTCGAGATAAAAACAATGAACGGCTGAAATACAAATGAAACTTTTGTTGCTACATAAATAATCAGCAAAACAAATAAAATCTGCAATGTCCAAAAATGGACTTTTGATTTCAACAAGCTTTGTTCCTCCTAGTTTTTCTTTGTCTGTCAGATAAAAGAACTTATACCCCATCATTGTAACAAAAATGAACTCATATCAGAACTCTTAATATAATGAAAGGAGGTTGGTGAATGAAGGCCGTGACATACGATACAGATTCAGAACTGGCTTATATCTATGTTCTTCCTTTGAAAAAAGAACAGGAATGTACGGACTGCGGAGCTCAGAGTCAATGATTGTCCCCTGCTGGATATCAGCCAAGACGGCAAAATCGCCGGATTCGAATGTTTTGGTGAGGCAGCACGCCTCTGTGCCCCATTTGCCGGGAAATCCCGGCTGTATGTAAAAGATTCAGACGGTTATCAATTTCGGGTCTGCCAGCATGCTTCAGTCTGTTCCTGCTATACGGTGTACGGCGTCACTTTCTGTTTTTTAGATGGTGACTATCAGGAATTTGCCGGTTTTGACCTTGACGGAACAATGTATTCCAGTGGCGTTTTTACAGCGCTTAACTGAAAAATAGGACGTCCCGGTGTACGCCTATTTTTCATGCGCAAGCACTGTTAGACCCGCTCACTGTAATCTGGCGTGACGGAAATCATGTGCTGGATTCTGATCAAACAAACAGAATTTCGGGCTCCTTCAATTGTGATATGGTCAGGTTTTACATCGATCAGTCTGCCTCTGACCGTATCTCGTACTGTCTGTATAACGAACCTTGAGCCGATGAGCTTTTTAATGGTCTGATAGACATAAGGATCGACTAAAGAGACCAGTTGCGGACTACCTTGGTTGACCATACTTTTATCCCCTTTGTGTGTTTTATCTCAGCTTATGCCGCGCTTATGGATAATGACACAGGCTTCCCTGATAAAACAAAGGGGTGCGGAGATTTTAGGAGAATACGTTTGGAAGCGGGTGTAAAGGAAGTGTCGATGAAGCGGAGACAGCGAAGAAAGCTGGCCGCTGTTCCGTACTTATACAGGCTTTATCACGGATGCCTGGGCTTGGTCGATTAATTGGTCCAGCTTTTCTATTTTTTTTCGTGCGGTTGAAGGATCAATTTGGCGGTAATGATGGTGGCCACCCGGTTCTTCATCCAGTTCGTCCGCTTTTTTGACAATCTGCTGCAGCGTGTTTTTATCTAATTCGCCTTCAGGCAAATAGGAATCTGTATGAAGCAAAATGGCTAGGGCAATTTCTTTTGCCGCTTTCGGTTCCTCGCCAAGCCGAATCAGAAGCTTATGCGCCCGTTCTGCCCCTTTAATGGCATGGATGTCATTTCTTTTGTATTTCTCATAATCCCACTTTCCGTCTGTATACCATTCATAATGGCCGATGTCATGAAGCAGTGCTGCTTTTGCTGCTAAATCAGGATTGATGTCAGCCTTCACAGACAGCCTGTATGCATGATAAGCGCAGGCAATCGCATGTGCCACGCCGGAACGCTGAAGATATTTTTGTGCAATTGGATGGGTGAAAACATCCATTAATGTAACCTTTCTCATGGAAACCCCTCCTTTAGATATTTTTAGAATCCTAACATAATTTGCAGAGAAACTCAATTCTTATGTCACATCATTTTGATCTTCTTATCATCATTGTTATACCCTAAAAGCAGCGTTTCAGTCAGTATATGCCGCTGTTCAATAAATGCTCTGGCTGCAGCCTTTTTTTATAAAAAAAAGAGCAGAAAATATCTGCTCTACAAAAACTCTTTCATATCATAAATTCTTCCGTTTTCCGTCCCTTTTTCTAATAAAGAAAGCAGCGTGCCGGCAATAAAGTCCGGACTGCGAAGGCTTCCTGTTTCATTTAATTTCCGGAACCGTTCAATGTGGTGGAAATCCTTTTTCGATGAAGAACGGATGACGGCCTGCATCTCAGTGTCCATCACACCTGGTGAAAACGAAATCATGTGCACTGGCAGCTCTTCATCCTCCTGTTCAAATCCGAATGTTCTCGTAAACATGTCGAGCCCGGCTTTTGAACTGCAATACGCGCTCCATCCCTTATATGGATTTTTGGCGGCTCCTGATGTAATGTTGACAACCGTTTTTTTGCCGCTGTATGAAGCAAATCGTTTTGTAAACATCTGACTCAAAAGCACGGGTGCAGTCAGGTTCAGCTGATAATGGCGCTGAAGCTCGTCAAGAGACGCTTCGCCGGCGCGTTTGATCGGCGTTACCATTCCGGCGTTATTGATCAGGGTAATACCAGAATAACGATCTGGATCGATGGATGAGAGCAATGTTTCAAATTGCTGTTCAGCTTCTTCAAGATTGATGAGGTCTATTTGATGCTGCGTCAGTTTTTCGTGAGACACATCCGCTTTCGTTCTGGATAAGGCATGGACTTCATGGCCCTTCTCTAAAGCCTGTGATGCAATGGCTTGACCCAGCCCTTTTGACGCTCCGGTGATGATATAAAGTTCCATTGGAAACCTCCTTTTCCGTTATTATTGTACGGCACCGCTTTTACACAACACAAGCACGCGGCCTATGCTTTCTTGTTTTCCTGCGCTGTGACTTTTGGGATGAGGAACACGATACCTGCAATTCCGAGCAGGATCAGTACGACATAGATCATCGGCAGCAGCAATGATGATGTTTCTTGTTCATTCTCTGTTTCCGTTGATGACGCCTTTGTCATTGGCTTTTCAGCAAATGTAATTCCAAGCTGTTTGGACTGGGCCGCAATCGTGTTGGAATCCTGGGCATTTGTTGATGTAAACAAACCTTTTATCAGCTCGGCGTCCTTGTCCTTCGGTTTATCAAAAGAGATATCCTTCTGTTCCTCAGGCAGTTCTGTTTTCTCTTCATAGTAGGTATCTTCATGTAAATAATTCGTATCAATTTCGATGTCTTTTTTCTGATACTGGTTTGGGGCGACATCTGTATTTTCTTCGGTTTGGGCAGCGGCGGCAGAGGGTATGAAAAGGGAAAAGGAGAGCATACAAATCATGATCCCCTTTTCCATGCTGCGATTACGCTTCATACGTTTCATCGCTTTCTGCTGTGTGTTCAGCCATCAGCCGAATAATCAGCGGCAGAGCCGCGGCAATCACCGTAATGATTAGCAGAACTGTTATTCCCATTGTAAACAAGTGCCCAGTACCGTACTGGATGTCGATATACACTTTCGAAACCGGATCTTCAAATGTAAAGTTCGGCATGATCAAATCAATAAGCGGTGCAACATAGAATAGAATCATTGCCGCTGAAGCAACCCATCCAGGGATCGATCCGAATCTGAACGCCGTCCGGATGAAGGCAGAGCTTGCGACCAGCAATAGAATCGTAAACACTGACCACTTAATCGTCTGATCGTCCGGCAGTGAATAAATATTCAAACCGAACAAGCTGATCATGAGTCCGACAAGGATATTCAGAATTCCGAATAGCGCTCCTTTGACGAGAAGCGGCGCGTTTTGGTAATACGAGCTAAAATAGCCGATTAACAGACTGCTGATCAACACAATGACAAGGATGACAACCGGCGGTACCGTCTGAGTTTTCTCTTCCGGAACCTCTCCGCTGATTTTAAGCGGATTCGCCAAGTAATCATACACATAGCCATTGTTTTGCCCGTCTACTAATGTATTTCCGAGTATGCCGTATACGTCATTGCGCACGAGTTTCGTGGAGGCGACATTTTTCCCCCAGTTGTTGTTTAAGGTGTCGGCTTTTGCTTGAACATCATTGACGCTTTGCTGCATATTGGTTGTGTAATCAATGATGCCTGACTGGCGATCAGACAATGAACCCATCATGTCTGACATTTGCAGCACTTCCTGGCCAACCGTATCTTGGACATTCAGTGCCATTGTGCCAGACAGTCCATCGTTGCTGAACGTCGCAGATTCCTGCGTTGCGCCCGTTACCAGCTGTTCTGTCGCTTTTGCGGCACTTTCAGAGATGTTCGTTAGTTCGTCGAGAACACCTGCTTGAGAGTCGCGGATATAGCCGCTGTAGTCGTCCGCAAATTTGGTCATTCCGTCGATGAAGCTGTTAATGTCTTCATCAGTTTGCATCGTGTTGTTTTTGAGAGCTTCCCAGCTGGCTGATTCTTCAGGTGAGAGAGCCAGTACGGATTTGACGTTGCCCTGCTGGCCGTCAATAACGCCGGCTTTTGCAGCACTGTCTATCGTACCTGATAATACAGAGTCATAAACAGACAAATATTTATAGTATCTCATTAAAGCGGAGATGCTTTCTGTATTGATTTCTCCTGAGAATTGAAGCTGATCTTTATTTTCAAGCTCGCGAATCGCACTGTAAATCCCTTCAAATTCCCGCTTCCGTTTCGCTTCGAGATTTTCAAGTTTACCTTCGAGCTTTTTCACTTTGTCCTTCAGGTCATCAATTTCATCATTGAGACCGTCCATTTGCTCTTTTAGTTCCTCTAACTTCTTTTTCAGCTCTTCATTATGGGCAGTTTCTTTTTCTTTGAGCTGTTCTTCAATCTGCTTGATTCGCTCAGACGCTTTGCTGAGCTGTTCTTTTGCTTTGGCAATATCAGAAATGTCGCCGTTTCCTGGTTGATCTTGGTCCCCAGGCTCCGTCGTATCTCCGCCGCTACCGGTATTTCCTGAATCTCCGGTTCCGTCTTCATTTGCCAGCTTGATCAATTGAAGGGCTGAATCAGATGATGCAGTCTGTTCGGCAGAAGCGCCTGTTTCAGTTTTTCCGCTGTCTGATGCACCGCCGGTCTGCTCCTGACCGTCTGTTCCCTGCTGCTGCTCTTGATCCTGAGTACCGCCGTCCGTTTGTCCGTCATTACCGGCATCACTGCTGTTATTATCGTTCCCTGTGTCGCCCTGTGTATCATCAGGCTTTGTACTGCCCCCGTCATCAGGTTTTTCTGGATTATCAGTGGGCGGATCGTCTGGTTCAGTACCCGGGTCCTCCGGTGTTGGATCCTCTTTTTCAGGCTCCTTTAGGTTATCTGAAATATCCTGAATATCAGCAGCGATATTTTTCAGTTCTTCACGCTGTTTTTCAAGATCGATTTTCAGTTCTTCAGGATCTTCTTCTTTCGGGTCTTTATCTTTATCATTGTTGTCAGAACCATCGTCTATGACTGGGTCGTCCCCTTTCGCAACTGTCAATGCCTGACGTGCCGGGACAAGCAATTCATAAACCTGATTTAGTGCTGCCTGTCTTGATGCGGCCTGATATTGATCGATTAAATCACTTTGGATCTTCGCCATGCCAAGTTCCTGCTGAGGCACTTGGCCCTCCCTGATTTGCTGGGCGTTTGCCAGCACATTGCTGGTTTGTCCGAGCTGTGTCTTCGCTTGGCTGATCCCAGTTGCCAATCCGCTCATGCGTTCGCTGAACTGATTCGCCTTTTGCTGAGCTTGGATGGCGTCCAGGCCTGTCCGGATTTGCTGCTGTGTTGAATCCTGGGCTGCCAAAAGCAGCTTTTTCTGATTCTCTTGATATTCTTTATATCTTTCAACTGTATCAATGAATTCTTTCAGCGTGTTTTTTGCTTCCTCCGCTGTAGAAGCTTTTTCTTTTGTCGTGCCTTGCGCTTCATTCATTGATTTCTTCAGCTCATCGATTAAGTCTTTTTGCTGTTTGATTTCACCTGCTAAATCATTAGAGCTTGGTTTGTAAAAGTTGTACATGACATTCTGGAATTCAGATTCTTTATTGACGATTTTGTCAAATTCTCCTCTGATGTTGTCCACTTTTTGCGACACAAAATTCCAGTATAAGGCCGACATTTTTTTGTTCATTGTCTTTTGGGCATCCTCAAGCTCACGCTGAACTTTTTCTTTGTTGACCGCATTCAGGTTATCCTGAATGCTGAATTCCAGCGTTGCTTTTTGTGGATGGTCTTTGTCATAGCTCAAAATGTTTTTTGAGAAGTCTGAGGGAATATAGACGATCGCATCGTATTTCTTTGAAGCGAGACCGGTCTCAGCCGCGCTTCGGTTTACGACCGTCCACGAATAATCAGGCCGTTCACCCAGAACAGCCGCTACTTCCTTGCCGAACTGGGCGGATTTGTCCTCTTCATCAGACTTTACCTCATCACTCAATACGCCAGTGTCTTCATTCACCACCGCGATTTGCCGGGTGGAATTGACTGCTTTTTTCGTCGGATCGTCTCCGATAAATCGGAAAAACAAAACCGGCAACAGCAAAATGATGATGACGGCGGATATTAACTTGATCAAGCTTTTTCGTTGTTCTGTCATCTAGCACTCTCCCTTTCAGCAGAACATAAAGGAATTTGAACTTTTTGCTCCTTCCCGTTTTCCACAACATATCCGAAGCCCGGCTGAATCTCAGGCTCCTGTCTTTGGTACGGGAGAGGAATGACATTTTGCTCAGATTTTTTCATCAGCAGAATCGCGTGGCGGATTTGCTTCATCTCAGTCGTCAAGGAGTCATAGCCTTTTGAGAATTCGCTGTGGTTACCACCCGGGATAAAACTGAAGCCAAGATGAGCGTATGATTTCATGAAGTTAGCGAGACGGTCTTGTATTCTCGTATCAATCGTCTGCTGGAATCTCGTTATCCCGTCAATCATCAACACCACTTGTGAGAATCGCAGATTGTGCGCGTCTCCTTGGCGGACGGCTTCTACATACATGGCTTCTCTTGTTTTGAAAATATCTTCTGCTGTTTCAATCCACTGCTCAATATCTTCTTTCGTTTCCAAATATGAAACATCTGATTCCTTCGCATAATGAGATAAGCCGCGATCAATCGAGTCAAACAGGCCGATCATTTCGGTCTCATCATCAATCAGATGTTCAAGCATGACTTTTAGGACGTTTGTTTTCCCGCGCTGAGTCTGGCCTAAAATCAGGCAGTGCTTATGCTTGCCCAAATCAAAATAGACTGGGCTGACTGTTTCTTCATGAAGCCCGATCGGTACAGATAAAGGCTTGCGTTCCAGCTTGAAGCGGAGAGAAAATTCTCTCGTCGACAAGCTCTCAGGCAGCATCGGAATCGGTGCCGGCTGCTCCATTGAAGCAAAGCGCTCTTGAAGTTTCTGAACGTCTGATTTCAGCCCATTGAACATGCCGATATCATCATCAGCGTCAACAGGCAGGAACATTTGGGCGAAATAAAGCTCTTCTTTTTGAATGATGACGCGCCCCGGGATCGGCTCAAGATTGAACTTCGGACGGCCATAAATGGAATATCCCTCAGATTGATCCATGAGATAATGGACAACCTTTGTTTTCAAGTTATTTAACAATGACTGGCGGACAGCATTAACACGCGTTGCCGTCAGCATGAAGTAGATCCCTAAGCTCTGTCCGTCTCTGGAAAGCTGGACAAATTCCGATTCAAGCTCATGCATCTCATCCTTGACGATGTCAAAGTTGTCAATGGTGATGAAAATGAATGGAAGCTCTTCTTCGCTAAGCGCATTGTACATTTTGATGTGGCTGATTTCTTTTTCCCTGAACAGACGTTTACGTCGGTCAATTTCTTCTTTGATTCGAATCATGAACTTTTCAATTTTTCTTGACTGGTCCATCAGGAAGTAATCCGCGGTATGCGGGAGCTTCGCTAATGGCAGAAGCGTTCCGTTACCGAAATCAAAGATATAGACATGAAGCTCTTCAGGTGTGTACACGTCCGCAAAGCTCATCAGGAACGTCGCGGCTGCAATTGATTTTCCGTAGCCCGAAGAGCCGAATATGCCGATATTTCCGTCTTCCATCATCTTATAAGCAATCGGCGCCTGTCTTTGCAAATCAGGTTCATCGACATATGCAAAGTGGAAATGGTCTTTTTCGTCTGAAGGGAAAAGAGTGCGCGGAATACGTTCCGCAAGCGGCGGCAGCCAAGGGCTTGGCAGCTTCTCGATTCCCATTTCATCTTGGATGCGTTCAATTTCGTCAACGACAGCTTCAATTTCAGTATGAACGTCTTTTTTCGCAATATCTTCGGTATCAACCTCAGAAAGCGGAATCAGACCCGTATCTGTGACGATCGCGATTTCATCCTCTGTTCCGTAGACTTCCTCTAAGTAAGGCGCCCCGCTCCATGCAGATTGGAACAGCTCATAGACTTCATTGTTTCCGACCTGCAAATATCCGCGGCCTGTTACGGTAATGTTTGCGGCATCGCTGTTTTTCAAAATTTCTTTACTGTCAGTGGCATCCTGGACCTTGAGCGCTACTTTAAAGCGCGAGTTACTCCAGATCTGGTCGTCGATGATGCCGCCTGGCTTCTGTGTCGCCAAAATCAAGTGAACGCCGAGGCTTCGCCCGATACGTGCGGCGCTGACAAGCTCCCTGATAAAATCTGGCTCCTCGCTTTTCAGCTCGGCAAACTCATCAGAGATTAAGAACAAGTGAGGCATCGCCACTTCTGCTTTCCCCTGCTTGTACAGCTTTGTATAGTCATTGATGTGATTGACTTGATACTGGTCAAACAGACGCTGCCTTTTTTTCAGCTCGCTTTTAATGGAAGCAAGCGCACGCATACTGAAGTTTTTGCTTCCTTCAATATTAGTGATCGTGCCTAGGAGGTGGGGAATGTTGCGGAACGGCTGCGCCATTCCTCCGCCCTTATAGTCAATTAATAAGAAAGCCGCTTCGTGCGGATGAAAATGCACTGCAAGTGACAGAATGTAGGTCTGGAGAAATTCACTTTTCCCAGATCCCGTTGTCCCGGCAAGCAAGCCGTGCGGACCGTGTGCTTTTTCGTGAAGGTTCAGATACACAATGTCATCTTTCCCTTTATAGCCGATCGGCACTGACAGCGACTTCGACGATTCGCTCGTCAGCCATCTTTGCTGAATGCCGATTTCTTTTACTTCCTTCGCATGAAAAAGCTCCAGGAACGATACCGTTTCCGGAATGGAATTCGTGATGCCGACCTGGTGGTTCAGCGTCCGCAGCGTGCGTGAGAACCGTTCGTTGTCCTCACGCTGATGATGATCGAGACGGAACGGGATTCTTACCGCTTTTTTCTTTTGAATTAAAATGTCGCCTTCATGCTCATTGATGTAGCGGACAAGGGTCGTAATGTTTTCCGACAGGCTCTCCTTTGTTTCCGCAGCGACAATTGTCGAGATGCCCAGATGCTCATGCTGTCCTTCTAAATATTCGAGAATGACATGCTCAGAGATCAGCTGCTGATTCGTGATAACAAATACAAAATGCGGTTTGAACTGCAGTTTTTCTTTGTCATCTTCGAGATCGCGCTCTCTGATCAATTCGTAAAGCGAAGACAGAAGCTGATCTCGCGTTTGCTCATTATAAATAAATCCTTTTGCATAAATATGGGGCATTTGAAATTGCGGAAGCCACTTCATCCACTCCCAGTCTTTATACTCTTCTTCATGAAAAATAAAAACGAAACGCAAATCGTGATAGCTGTTAAAGAACGACAGCTGTCCGATCAGCTGGTGAATCTCATTTTTTACAATTTGGGATTTACCGACAAGCCCCATCGGACCTTCCGCCAAATCGACCGTAACCGGCGCATTGCGGATGTCCTTATAGACACGCTGCATGTGCTGTGATTTCTCCATGAGGTCATCGATATCACGATTCGCCAAGTCTCCGCCGCTCATATTGATTTCATAACTCGAGGGGACTGTTCCCGTCCCAAGCCGCAGCTGAAGATAATCCTTGCTTTCAAGTGATTTTTCCCAGATTCGGTCACTGATTTCACTTGTTAAGTATTTCATTTTTTCAAATGAAGGAAAGTGAAATTCAAGAACCTGCTTTTGCTTCTCAGCAAGTGCCTGAAGCTCTTTCCGTTTATTGTCTAAGTAAAGCTTATATACACGCTCCCGTTTTTCCTCGCGTTTTTTCCGCTGATTCTTATCCCGAAAATATTGCACTGTCGAGGTAATGAGAGTCATCATAAACATCGCCAAAGAAACAAGTATAAATATGCCGCGCGGCTGGATGATGGCGACTACGCCCATCACGATCAGCATCACAAGCGGAGGCAGGATGACGAGCCACAGCCCTCTGTTGGTTTGATCGCTCTCCTGAGAGGGAAAACTAAAGGAAACGCGGTCATCCGGCAGATCGTACACCATCCGCGGCGTTCTTCTGTATTGCGGATATTTTTTCTGCATCTCTGTACTCGGTTTGACTGTTTCTGTTAACGCTGTTTCAAACTGGGCAAAATGAACGATTTCTAAAAGGTCTTGTTCTGTCACACTCATTTGGGTGAAGTTCCAGAAGATTTCATCCCCCGGCATAAGCGGCGTATTGGCGTTGATCTTCTCTCCGTTCAAGAAGATCGTTCCGCTTTCAGGGCGAACCGACCAGTTGCCGCCGGCACGAAGCAAAGAAAACGTGCTTTGTTCTGCAAATGCAAAATCTTGCGGATTCAGATAAATATCTGCATTCGTTTTTTCTGAGGAACATACAATTTCATCCCGGTTTCCCGTAAAATAAACAGATTTCTCAGGTTCACTGCCCGTCAATATCAAGCGTATATCCTGCTGATCCGTTTGAAGAGTAAATGATGTATCCGTCTCAATCATGCCGAGACAATCATTTCCCAGGAAAACTTCGTATTGGCCGCCGGATTCCTTTCTTTGAAGAGAAATGACTCCGCTATTAAATGGAATGGCGCTGATCGTAACGGAATCTTTCACATCAGGCCCAATGGTCACCGGATGAGACGACGGGAGGTTAGACAGATTTAATTTTTGAACGTTATTTTGGTAAAAAACCCATAATAGACTCAAATGGCGAACCCCCTAACGGCCGAATAGCAACATGCGATGACCTGCGATTCATGTCTCACGTTATTTGTCATCTTTTTTCTCATCTTTCTTTTCTGTTTCTTTTTTCTCTTGTTCTTCTTTTTTCTTCTGTTCTTCTTTTTTCGCTTTTTCCTCTGCTGCGGCTTTTTCTTCCGCTTGTTGTTTTTCTTCGTCTGTTTGTGTCTGTTCTTCGCTAGTATCGACTAATGATGTATCAGAATTAGACTGTTTATTGTCTTGACGTTCTTTTTGCGCTTTTTCAAGTTCACTATTTACTGAATCAAGTTCTTTCTGTATGTCTTCATCATTTGTATCCTCAGATAAAAGCTGCTGCTTATATTTAGCAAGGGCAAAGTAAATATAATCATTGTATTCAAGCTTACGGCCGATACTGATCGCTTCTTTGTATTCTCCTCGACCATAATCAATCCAGTACAAGAAATGCTGAGGGTCTGATTGAAGGGTGACTAAATTATTTTCTATATTTTTAGTTTTTGCACTCCCCAGATTTTCGACCTCAACATAAGACGTCGCCAGCTGATACTGCACTGATTCAGGCAGGCTTTCCGCATCGTACTTGGACAATGTGCTGATGACTTCACTGTACTGCTTGTTTAAGAAAGCGCGGTTGCTGTCCACTATTGCCTGGTGCTTTGGCTGCGCGAAAAATAAGGCGTACATCGAGTAAATAAGGGCCGGTACAAGCAAAACAATGAGCCCCAGGCCGATATATCGCTGGATGTTCCACTTCTTTTTCGGGATATGTATGTATGTTTTTGCTTTGGCTTCGAGCTCATCAATATGGGCTTGAATCAGCTCAAGCAGGCCATCATAGGATTTCGCATCCAATATCGCTTTAGCCTCTGGGGAGAACGTCAGCGTTTCATTGAATTTCAGATAGTCTTCAAATGCAAAAGCGCCGTCAACCGCCAAAGCCGCTGCCGCTTTCAGCTCCCGCCACACTCTTTCCTCATCATGCTCGTAAGGAGGGATGCTTTCTTTTACTCCATAATGGAGAAAATAAGGCGTCAGCCCTTTATCGAATACAATGTTTTCCGGAGCGACAATCACATTCAGCCTCGACAAATTGTGCTGCTGCACGGCTTGAACAAGCTGATAGGCAAACTGCCATTTGCTTTTTTTATCCTTAGCTTTCATGAAGCGGAATGCTTTATAGGAGGAGGGAGGTTGGATTGTGATGATGACCTCATCATCTGTCACGTCGATCTCTTTATGAAAAAATGGATTTACATCTTTGATCACATTAGCTTCAAGACCGTCCAGAAGCTTTATTTTTTCCCGCTGAAAGGTAAATGTATAGCCGGCATCTGTTTTCTCGGCAACGGCTTCTAATTGGTTTTCTAAATACGATTTTTGTTTACCTGACATTCAACCAGATCCTTTCATAATATTTCAAGCCGGTCTCCGTTTGTAATGCCGCAATCAGACAGCTTGCATTCTCCGGAAAACACCTTATCCTTGTTAACCACTCTGATCCAGTGCCCTTCGCGCGGAGGCAAAGATACGCTTTGGGCCTGCCAAGCAATATCAATTACTTTTTTCACCGGGTGGTAATCTGACAATCTGAGATCAAAGACACTGCCGTTATAATGTTTCAAATCTATAGTAATATCAATATACATTTAGGATCACCCTTACATAGAAAGAGCGCCGTCTTCTTCTGAATCAGGCGCTCCTTCCCTTTCATACTGTTATCCGCGGATTTGATTTGCGATGTCTTGGTCAGTAGACTCAAGTGTATTTGCTGTTTGATCAAGCTGCTGATTCACATCTTGAAGCAAATCTGACATTTTGATAAATGAAGGTTTGAGCTGCTCGTATTGATCTGCGAACGCTTCGCTTGAAGCACCTTCCCACATGCTTTTCAAATCAGAGATCATTCGGTTTAAACGATCAACCTGATTTAATACTTCTTGGCTTTCAACGCCGTATTGCTTCGCCATCGCTCTTAGCTCTTCGGGTGTGACACGAATTAATCCTGCCATATTCCTCATTACCTCCTGTGCCATCAGCCTAAATATGGGCTAATTCACTTATTTTTAGAACGTCATTATTATAAAAACAGTTTTTCGGCATAGTCAAACAAATATGTTTTAATTTTACAAAATGAGTCCAATGGTTTACCTCGAACCACTTAAAAATAACATATATTGTAAAGTAAATAGGTTTATTTTCTTAATCTTCTTTTCATCCTCCGAATAATCCAAAAGACCCAAATGATTCTCCAACTCCCAAAAAAAACCTTTCAGAATATTTGATGCTACAGCACCATTTCTGAAAGGTTCAGTTTTTTCTTTCCTTAATCAGTCCCGCCTCCGATGACTCTCTTAGAAGATTAATAGAATAAGCTTTCGTATCATATAAGGCATACAACTGTACTTGAAAAAGGCGATTCACCGCCACATGTATATAGAACGTTTCTCTCATGTAAGTGTTTTTCTTTGTTGTTGATTTTCACAAACAACAACAATCATAATAAAAGGAAGGGGATGAGATGTCAAAGAGAAATCAAGCACGAAAAAGTAGGGAGATTTATGACCATGCCGAATGATCCGTTTAAATATAGTTTTGACAGACTTGAAGATGTGGCTGATCATATCAGCGATGTTCTGCGGTGCCCGATCACCATAGAGGATGTTAACCACAAGCTGCTTGCCTACAGTACACACAGCGACTGCACAGACCCTGCCCGGACGTCTACCATTATTGGCAGAAGGGTACCGGAGAAGGTGATTAACAAGCTGTGGAAAGACGGGACAATTCCTGCTCTCTTAAAAACGGACCAGCCGATCAGAGTCAAGCAAATCGATGAAGTCGGGCTGAGCAATCGCGTCGCTATTTCGATTTGGAAAAACAACCAAGTGCTTGGCTTCATATGGGCGCTTGAGATCCAAAAAACATTGTCTGATGATGACCTGATGACATTGCAAATGGCGGCAAAAGCAGTGAGAAACAAGCTTCTTAAACTTCAAATCAGAAAAACAAAAAATGAAGAACGCAGCCAAGAATTTTTCTGGAAAATGCTGACTGGACACATCCATCAGGAGGACGACATGGCGGATGGGTTCCATAAGCTTGGAATGGCCGCTCCTTCAGAATTTTCCGTTATGATCATCCGCATAAACGGTGAGCTGACTGAAAAAATCGAACAGCAGCTGCAATATTTACAGGAAACGACCCAGCAGGTTTACGTGTTGCTGGCGACCGTAGATTCTAATGAACTGATTATATTAACCGCACCCAAAACAGATCATCCTTTTCAAGATTTAAAACAGTTTGCTTTCAGTACGCAAAAACAGCTGAAGGAGCGGTATAAAATAGAAGACGTTTCTATCGCTTTCGGCGGAATATACAGCTCTATTTCTTTTGTCTCCCGCTCCTATCAGGAGGCATTGTCCGTCTTAAAAGCGAAGGAACGGTTCGCAGAAGAGACCAAACATCTTTTCAGCTTTTCTGAGTTAGGCATTTATCAATACTTAGATGTCTTATATGAAAAACGGAAACTGGCGGGCTATGATAATTACTCGCTTTCCAAACTGGAACAATATGACCGTGATCACCAGTCAAATCTGGTAGAGACGCTAGAGCGCTTTATTGAAGCAGACAGTAACGTGAATACGGCTTCCAAGCTGTTAAATATACACGTTAATACGCTGAATTACCGCCTCAAGCGAATCAGCCAAATCGCTGAAATTGATTTAAAAAATGTGAATCAAAAATTCACCATCTATTTAGATATTAAACTTCGGCACATGGATTTGTGAAATTTCACAAATCCATGTTTTTTTATTTTCTTAATCAAACAAAGAATTTTCCAAAATATCGAGCTACACTAAAAATATTACAGATACAGGAGGAGACAGATATGATCATAGGGGTTCCTAAAGAGATAAAAAACAATGAAAACCGTGTCGCTTTAACACCTGGAGGCGTTTCACAGCTCATTTCAAACGGCCACCGAGTGCTGGTTGAAACAGGCGCGGGCCTTGGAAGCGGATTTGAAAATGAAGCCTATGAGTCAGCAGGAGCGGAAATCATTGCTGATCCGAAACAGGTCTGGGACGCCGAAATTGTCATGAAGGTAAAAGAACCGCTGCCGGAAGAATATGTTTATTTTCGCAAAGGTCTTGTGCTGTTTACGTATCTTCATTTAGCAGCTGAGCCTGAGCTTGCACAGGCCTTGAAGGATAAAGGAGTAACTGCCATCGCATATGAAACGGTTAGTGAAGGCCGGACATTGCCTCTTCTCACGCCAATGTCCGAGGTTGCGGGCAGAATGGCAGCGCAAATCGGAGCTCAATTCTTAGAAAAACCTAAAGGCGGAAAAGGCATTTTGCTTGCCGGGGTGCCGGGCGTTTCTCGCGGAAAAGTAACGATTATCGGAGGAGGCGTGGTCGGGACAAACGCGGCGAAAATGGCTGTCGGACTCGGTGCAGATGTGACGATCATTGACTTAAACGCAGACCGCCTGCGCCAGCTTGATGACATCTTCGGCCATCAAATTAAAACGTTAATTTCTAATCCGGTCAATATTGCTGATGCTGTGGCGGAAGCGGATCTTCTCATTTGCGCAGTATTAATTCCGGGTGCTAAAGCTCCGACTCTTGTGACTGAGGAAATGGTAAAACAAATGAAACCTGGTTCAGTCATTGTTGATGTAGCAATCGACCAAGGCGGCATCGTCGAAACGGTCGACCATATCACTACACATGACCAGCCGACATATGAAAAACACGGTGTTGTGCACTATGCTGTAGCGAACATGCCGGGCGCTGTTCCTCGCACATCAACAATCGCTCTGACTAATGTTACAGTTCCATACGCGCTGCAAATCGCGAACAAAGGGGCAGCAAAAGCGCTCGCAGACAATGCGGCACTGAGAGCGGGTTTAAACACCGCAAACGGACACGTAACTTATGAAGCTGTAGCGAGGGATCTAGGCTATGAATATGTTCCTGCCGAGAAAGCTTTACAGGATGAATCATCTGTGGCGGGCGCTTAATTCACATTGAGCTTGCAGAAAGATTTCTGCAGGCTTTTTTTATCTTTTAAAAGGAAAAAGAGATCATTTCACGAATTATGATTATGAAGTTGATCATAAAGGAGGATTCATATGGCTGTTCAGCAATATGGCGTGTTAAAAGGCATTGTCTTAGACATGAAGCGTGAAACCGATGATGACAGTCCTCATTTCCAAGTCAAAGTGCTCGGTGAAGAGAATACGTATTACAGGTGCGCCATCAATGTGATGTCCAGTTCTGAAGAATCTGAAGTATTGTATTTGGCTGACGATCAGTTTGATTCGAGCTCGATTACCATCCTTCCGAACATGCCGTATGGATATACAAGGATCAATGAGGGAAACCGTGAAGTGGCGCTTGATTACGTGCGGGGCAATTTGTTTGACCCGGGAGAAATGAAGCCTTTGCCGCATGAAATCACGGGGCCTGATAATGATTTAAATGATTTTATTGAAACGTATATGAAGAAAGCGCAAGATGAGAAAGCGCCGGTTTATATATTCGGTTCCAAATTCGGACCTGAACAGGCTGCAGATAAAATATTCGGCTTTACCCCGACCAACGGCATGCACAATATCCATATGAATCAAGGGAATGCAATGGATACCCGCTGGAAAAAAGACAACGGTTCTTGGCATGACGGGGGCATTCTGATTCAGTTTGCCGATCAGTGGGCCGCTGTGTTTTTAGCGTTTTTATCCCAATCTTGGTGTACAGATGAAAACGGAAACCCGGTCAGAGATTGTGATCATACCCAAACGTCTGCGTAAAATAGAAAAAGAGACTGCTTGCCGCAGTCTCTTTTTATGCGATTACACATTTTCAACAGTCTTTAGGCTGTTTGGCCTCATGTCTCTCCAATGTGATTGGATATAGTCTAGACAAGCTTCACGCCCTTTTTGTTCATGAACGACTGTCCAGCCGCTCGGCACATCTATAAAACCGGGCCATAGGGAATATTGGCCTTCTTCGTTGATCAGCACCAAATAGGTGCCATCCGCATTTTCAAAAGGATTTGCCATCTATTTCTCCTCCCTTATTGATGTAACTCTTTCAATTTGACAGCGAGAACCTTGCCGATTTGAGCTAGCGGTTCCGGCTGACATAAATCTTTATGACGGCAGTTGATGTCGATTTGTTCAATCTGTCCGTTAATATAAGGCTTCCACGAATCAGGTTCAATCGGATCAAACCATTCAGGAATGATTGTTGATCTGAAAAATAAAACATTTCCAAGGAAGGTTTTCGGCTTATAGGAGCCTAAAATGCCGACAGAATTGACATACGTATTTTTCAGATTTAAAATGACCGTTTCATCCAAGCTCGCAAGCGCACTGCCGTCACTGCGAAGAATCTCAATTGCTGCTTCAAAATCTAGCGGTTTGCCCCCTAAGCTGTCTGGATCGTACCCGCCTAACGCCAGAAGGGCAATAAGCGCTTCCTCATCATCCGGCGCCTCTTTTATAGGAAGGAAGTGGTTTGGATAGGCATCCAGCATCACCAATAGGGAAACTTCTTCTCCTTGATTTTGCAGCTGGGTGGCCATCGCTTGAACGACATTCCCGCCCAGGGACCAGCCCAGCAGATGGTACGGGCCTTTCGGCTGGACCGTTCGTATTTGTTCAATGTAATCGGCCGCCATGTCATCAAGTGTTTTCGGAAGCTCCTCGCGCTGCCCGATTCCCCGTGCCTGCAAGCCATAGATCGGATAATCCGTTCCTATATTCGTCATCAAACCGGCATAGCACCAGCTGAGCCCCCCTGCCGGATGCACACAGAATAAAGGAAGCTTGTCTCCGCTTGTTCGGAGCGGCAGCAGAACATCAAGAGCGCTTTGGCTTGATCCCATTTCAAGTCTTTCAGCAAGCCCGGCAACAGTCGGCGCTTCGAATAGGTTGCCGATGCTGAGTTCAACGCCGAGGGATTCGCGGATGCGGCTCATGAGCTGTACAGCAAGCAAGGAATGTCCGCCTAAATCAAAGAAACGATCATCAATGCCGACACGCGGCAAGTGAAGCACCTCCATAAACAAGTCACAGAGAATTTCTTCCTGCGGCGTTCTCGGTCCGCGTCCTGTCACTGCCCCTGCGAAATCCGGAGCGGGCAGCGCTTTACGATCTAGCTTTCCATTCGGTGTCAGCGGCAATTCTTTCATCGTCACAAAGGCAGCAGGCACCATGTAATCCGGCAATCTCTCAGCAGCATATCTGCGCAGTTCCGCCGTATCAAATGTTTCTTCCGAAGGGATGACATAAGCTGCCAACCGTTTATCTCCCGGCTGATCCTCACGAACGATCACTGCCGCATCTTCAAGCTGCGGATGCTGAATGAGCGCTGCTTCAATTTCTCCCAGTTCAATCCGGAATCCCCGAATTTTCACCTGATGATCGGCGCGGCCGACATAGTCAAGAGAACCATCAGCGCGGAGGCGGGCCACATCCCCAGTGCGGTACATCCTAGTGCCTGGAGGACCGAATGGATCAGCTATGAAGCGTTCAGATGTTAAACCAGGCCGGCCTAGATAGCCTCGTGCTAACCCCGCTCCTGATACATACAACTCTCCGGCAACCCCCGGCGGCACCGGCTGCAGGCGCTCATCCAGCACATATACACCAAGATCGGGAATGCCGCAGCCGATCAAGCTGTTTGCCCGTAAAGCTGCCATGCTTCGGTCTAATTCGATATAGCTCACATGCACGGTTGTTTCTGTAATACCATACATATTGATAAGCTGCGGGCTATTTTCAGGGTGGCGGTTATACCAATCCTCTAAACGGCTGAGTTCAAGCGCTTCTCCGCCAAAAATGACATAGCGCAGGCTGAGCGCCTGTCCGAGATCCGGCTGTTCCCGTTCCGCCTGCATAAACTGATAGAAAGCGGACGGTGTCTGATTCAGAACGGTCACACCCTCTTTGACAAGCAGGCGCAGAAATGCTTCTGGCGATCTGCTGACGTGATGAGGCACGATCACGAGACGCCCGCCATGCAGCAGAGGACCCCAAATCTCCCACACTGAAAAGTCAAAAGCGTAGGAATGGAACATGGTCCAGATATCGTCTGAGCTGAAATGGAACCAGTGCTCGGTCGCTGCAAATAAACGCGTTACGTTTTGGTGAGGAATCATCACACCTTTTGGAACACCAGTTGAGCCGGATGTATAAATGACATACGCCGTATTCAAAGGCGTAAGCGGCTGGATCCGGTCCGTATTATCCGGATTATCAGCTGGGTATGTGTTTAGTTTCTTTTCCAGTTTGAGATCATCTAGTACGATTTTCGGCACGTTGTCCGCTGGCGGAATGTGCTCTGCAGCTTTAGTATTCGTCATGATAAACGCGGGCTGTGCATCTTTTAGCATAAAAGCAATTCGATCAGCCGGATAATCCGGATCAAGAGGCAGATAAGCTGCTCCCGCTTTCAGCACCGCCAGTAGTCCGACAGCCATTTCCAATGATCGGGGCAGTGCCAATGCCACAAATTGCTCCGGCCCGACACCTTCACTAATCAGCATGCGGGCAAGCCGATTTGCTCTTTCATTCAGCTCTGCATAGCTCAGTGCCCGATCTTCATAAACAACGGCAATGGCATCAGGACGTAAAGCAGCCTGTTTCTCAAACTGCTCAGGTAAACATGCGTGCGGAATCTTTTCAGATACACCTTGCCAATCTGTCACCATGCTGCTGCGTTCCTCTGGCGCAAGAATATCCAGATTTCCGATTTGCTCGTCAGGATCAGACTCGGCAACCTCCAACAGGCGCATCAATCGGTCAGCAAGAGCCTGAGCCGTTTCCCGCTTGAAAAGATCAGTGCTGTATTCAAGCAGTCCTTCCATTCCGTTTGGTGTCCCGTCAGCAAGGCGATCTTCACTGATTTCCAGCGTCAAATCAAACTTGGCAGAACCGACACTGTTGATTCGCAGGCTGCTCTCCATGTCAGGAAGTTGCAGTTCAGCATCCGGTGTGTTTTGGAACGCAAGCATGATTTGGAACAAAGGATGCGTCGCACGCGAACGAGCCGGATTGAGCACCTCTACAAGTCTCTCAAACGGCAGATCCTGATTGTCATAGGCTGCCAGATTCACTTCCCTCACTCTGTCAAGAAGCTCACGGAAGCTTGGGTCACCGGACGTATCGGTTCTGAGCACCAATGTATTGATAAACAGCCCTACAAGATCGCCCAGCGCATCATCATTCCGTCCCGCGATCGGACTGCCGATCGGAATGTCGGTACCCGCCCCAAGCCTTGTCAATAAAGCAGCGAGACCGGATTGAAGCACCATAAATAGGCTCACCCTATTTGCGCGAGCCAGCTCCTGCAAGCGCTTGTGAAGGTCGGGCTCAATACGAAAATGAATCGTATCCCCATCATGGCTCGGCTCAGCCGGACGTGAATAATCGGTTGGCAGTTCAAGCTGATCAGGCAGGTTCTTCAAGGTTTCTTTCCAGAAAGCAAGCTGTCCGGCAATCAAGCTATTTGGATCATTCTCGTTTCCAAGCAGTTCTTGCTGCCAAAGCGCATAGTCCGCATACTGCACAGCAAGAGGCGCCCATTCGGGAGCTTTTCCGTGGCAGCGAGCCGCATAAGCCGTCCCAAGATCTCGGGTCAGCGGTGTTAAGGACCAGCCGTCCCCGACAATATGATGGACGAGAAGAAGGAGCACGTACTCGTCAGGACCGATCACAAAAAGCTCGGCACGAAAGGCCGGTTCAGCTGCAAGATCAAAGCTGTAGCGTACAGCTTCGGCAAGCCGATCAGAAAGCTCCTTCTCAGCAATTTCAGTAACATGTAACTCAGGATGGGCTTGGTCGGCATCTAAAATATGCTGATAGGATGTCCCCTGTGTTTCAGGGAAGATCGTCCGCAAGCTTTCATGACGGCAGACGAGGTCATAAAGTGCCGCTTTCAGCACTCCTTGATCCAGCTCACCCGACAAACGGACAGTAACCGGAATATTATAAGTAGGACTCGGTCCTTCCAGACAATGTAGGAACCATAGCCGGCGCTGGGCAAATGATAGCGGGATCTTTTCAGGCCGCTCAGCTCTCTGCAAAGCGGGACGTGCACTCTGCGCCAGATCAAGATGGGCAGCGAGACCGGCTACTGTCGGTTCGTCAAAGAGCTTGGCGATACCAAGTTCGGCTCCCATTACCTCGCGAATGCGGCTCATCAGTCGGGCTGCGAGAAGAGAATGACCGCCAAGCTCGAAGAAACTGTCATCGATACCGACACGTGCCAAACCGAGAACCTCTGCAAACAAGTCACACAATATCTCTTCCTGAGGAGTCCGCGGGGCCCGATCACTGACAGATGTGCTGAAATCTGGTGCCGGCAGTGCTTTCCGGTCAAGCTTGCCATTAGGTGTTAACGGCAGCTCGTCCATCTCCACAAACGCCGCCGGTACCATATAATCAGGAAGACTGGCCCCCATATAACGGCGAAGCTCGGCAATATCGATAGCAGAATCAGCGACTACATAAGCCGCCAATCGTTTGTCTCCCGGCTGATCTTCCCGTACGACAACCGCTGCCTGTTCAATGTGCGGGTGCTTGGCAAGCACGGCATCAATTTCTCCGAGTTCAATTCGGAATCCGCGAATTTTGATTTGATGATCCGCCCGCCCGATATAATCCAAAGACCCATCAGCGCGCCAGCGAGCCTGGTCTCCGGTCCGATACATCCGAGTCCCCGGCGGTCCGTATGGATCTGCAACAAAACGCTCAGCCGTTAAATCAGGGCGGTGGAAATAACCTCTGGCCAAGCCGGTTCCTGCGATATAAAGCTCGCCGACAACCCCCGGCGGCACCGGCTGCAGACCGTTATCAAGCACATACACCTGCGTATTCCAAATCGGTTTGCCAATCGGCGGAACGCCCTTCAGCCCTTCATCAAGAAAAGCTGCTGCAGACCAAATCGTTGTTTCAGTCGGACCGTATAAATTCGTGACTGAACAATGAAGGTCTTGAAGCGCCTGCAAAAGACCGCTCGGCAGCGCCTCACCTCCGACAAGCACTCTAAGCCCCCGAAGTTTCTCAGGTTCACTCGTCACCAAAGCATGCCATAGTGTCGGTGTTGCCTGCATGATATTGATATCGAAATTTTCAATCATTTGAGCTAATGCCTGTGGCTCTCGGATCGTTTCTTTCTTTGCGATCACGATTTGCGCACCGCTAATCAGCGGAAGATATAACTCCAATGCTGAAATATCAAAAGCGACAGTCGTCACAGCCAACAGCCTGTCTTCTTCTCCTAGAGAAAATGCCTCCTGCATGGACAGCAGAAAATTGCTTAAGCTTTTCTGTGTCACAACGACGCCCTTCGGTCTTCCGGTTGATCCTGATGTATAGATAATATACGCAGGATGGTCAAGAGAAACCGATACATTCGGATTGTCAGGCGAATAGCGTTTTAAAACCTCCTGGGTAACAGCCTGATCAAGCACTAGCTCCGGTACAGCCAGGTCATCAGGCAGACTGGCTGCTATTTCCTCAGTCGTTATGATGCATGAAGGCTTCGCATCCTCCAGCATGTAAGAAATACGGTCGGCAGGAAACTCCGGATCAAGCGGGAGATACGCCGCACCAGTCTTGAGCACAGCAAGCATTGAAGCCACCATCTCTGGAGAACGCGGCAGCGCCAAAGCGACAAATTGCTCCGGACCAAGGCCTTTTTCAATCAACAGATGCGCAAGGCGATTTGACTCTTCGTTGAGCTTTCGATAGTTGACTTGAATGTCATCACACATAAGAGCGATACGTTCTGGCGTATGAACTACCTGTTTTTCGAACATGTCCTGGAGTCTGACCAGCTTCTCGGATTTTTCCGTATGGTTCCATTTATGAATGACTTGTTCTTTCTCCTCTGGCAGCAAAAGCTCCATTTGCCCAATCAGCATGTCCTCCCCAGCTGAAGCCGCTTGCAGCAGCTGCAGGATACGCTGCTGATGATGCTTGATATCAGACTCGCTGTATACCTCGGGATTCGCATCAACATCAATTCGCAGCCCGCTGCCATCTGTTCTGTCATATACATTGATTGATAGATCATCAACAGGACCGGCTGAAAGATTATGCGTTATGCCCCGGGCCCCGGCAAAGTCGAGACCATAATCAAACGGCATGAGATTGATTTGAGGGCCAAATAATCTATGATTTTCTCCTATCAATTTCAGATCACGCCGAAGCTCTTCATGGCGATACTTATGATGTCGCCGAATACTGCGGATTTCCCGGGAAATTTGCTGAATCAGTTCAGAAAAGCTCATCGAAGAGCTGACAGTCAGCCGAAGAGGGAGAAGGTTCATCACCATAGCCGGTACATTCAGTGATGCGGAACCTATCCTTCCCATCATGGGCAGGCCGAGCACAACATCCTCAGAGCCGGTCATACGGTGCACATAAACAGCTGACACCGCAATCATAACTTCATGCCAGCTTCCTGAGAAATAGCGCGCCGCTTCTTTTAACGCGTTTACATCAGACGGAGGCAGATATGCCGTATGACGAAGAAAACTGTTAGATGTTCTTGGCGCCCGATCAGCCAAGCTCACAACTTCAGGTGCATCTGCAAAACGGTCCAGCCAGAATTGACGATCCTTCTCATACTGCTCTGATCCGCGATAATCTGTATCCTCCTCCAAAATGGCTTGGAGAGACCCAAAGGAACGATCCTTAGCTGTTTGTCCTTTTATAAGCTTGGTATATGTACTTGCCACACGCTGGGCTATCAGTGAAAAACCGAAGCCATCGATCGCTATATGGTGAATGCGCTGATACCAAAAGAAACGATCAGGCCCGGCAATAAACAGAGCTTCATTGAACAAAGGGTCATCTCCTAAATCAACCGGCTTTGCCAAATCCGCTTTCATCCAGTTTAATGCTGTTTTTTCCGGATCAGGCTCAGAGCTGACGTCAATGACGTGCAGCTGTACATCCGGAGACGGGTTTATCATCTGCCATGGCCCGTCCATATTTTCACCGAAGTGGACATGCAGCGATTCCGCTTCCTTGATCACGTGCCGCAAAGCTTCTTCAAAAAGAGCAATATTGATGGGTCCATTGATTTCTATATATTCTGCCGTATTGTAGATTGGATTGTCCGGATCAAGCTGTTGAGCAAACCATATGCCAGTTTGCGCCCCGGTCAAAGAATATTGAAGATCTTTTGTATCAGGCATCCGTTTGTTTACCCTCCTTTTATAAATAATCCGCGTTTGGCAGCACTTGCTGGCTGCGGGTTGTGAGCAATTTCTGCCATTCTTCGATCGTTGGGCGTTCAGCCAATTCCACGAAAGTCACCTCTGCCCCTTCACGGCGCCATTGTTCCACCAATGTCATGATCCTTACCGAATCTAGACCACGATCGAGCAAATCCTCTTGATCTGTAATGTCTTCCGGTGTTTCTTGCAGAAGCTCAGCAATTTGTTTACGGATATTCTCACATGTAAACACTTCTTTTTTGCCGGTGTTTGCTGACGTTTTTTGAACGTCTGCCGGCGCGTTCTGCAGCTGATCAAGAAGACTGTCAGTCATCACGGTAAATGCACAGCGTCCAGCCGCATAGTCCAGCGCCATTTGATGTTTTTCTAACGAAAAATCAGCAACTGCATCTCCCACAAAAAAGGCTTTTATATCCTCCATAAATGCCTCACATGCTGTAACGAGACAGCCAATATGGGCGTAAATTCCGGTAATGATCAGCTGATCGCGTCCCTCTTTGCGCATAATGTCAAGCAGGTTCGTTCTCTTAAACGCGCTGTATCTCCATTTTGTCAGCACAAGATCATCATTCTCCGGTGCCAGCTCGGGTATAATTTTCTCCTCATAAGGACCGCTGTTTAATCCCGGGCCCCAAAAGTCTGTCAGCAGCGCCCGGTCAGCCGGATTTTGGCTTCCCGGCTGCGCGGTATAGACAACAGGAACCCCAAGCTGAACACATTGATCCTTCAGCTTTCGTATATTCGCTGAAAGCTCTGTTACCGGAGACGCTCCAGCTGTGAAAGCATCAACAAAATAGTTTTGCATATCGTGTATTAACAAGACAGCCCGATTTGGATCAGGCACCCATGATACTTTGTTTTGGGGCATATCAGACGCTGT
The DNA here is from genome assembly GCF_016924995.1 of Bacillus sp. LJBS06. Classification (NCBI taxonomy): domain Bacteria; kingdom Bacillati; phylum Bacillota; class Bacilli; order Caryophanales; family Bacillaceae; genus Bacillus; species Bacillus sp. LJBS06. The sequence continues at coordinate 3,199,472 of NZ_CP070483.1, forward strand.
CGGCATTTGATACGGCTGAATGGCAGGTATAGCCATTTGAACACTTCCTCTCAAATTGTTGTTTTATTTTTTTGCCCCTGCAAGAAGCTTCTCAGCAATGGCTTCACGAAGGGCCTTTTTGCTTACCTTTCCTACCCCTGTCTGCGGGAAGGATTCGACAAATTCTATACGGTCGGGAATTTTATATGCCGCCAGTCCGCGCTCTCTCAAAAAAGCTTTGAGCTCTGCGGATTTCGGGGCTTCATCCCGGGGAATAATAAACACACAGGATCTTTCGCCAAGAAATTGATCAGGCATGGAGACCATTGCCGCATCATGGACAGCCGGATGCGCCAGCAAATGATTTTCTACCTCTTCAGCCGCAACCTTTTCTCCTCCACGGTTAATTTGGTCCTTCGCACGGCCTTCAACGACAATATAGCCGTCTGGTGTCAGCCTGACGATATCACCCGTACGGTAAAAACCGTCCTCAGTAAATGAAGCAGCATTATGCTCTTCCGCCTTATAGTAACCTCGAATTGTATACGGTCCCCGCGTTAGCAAGTGGCCTGCTTCACCAGGTTTTACATCGCGATCCTGATCATCCCAAACACGCACTTCATCATATGGGGACATCGGTTTTCCTTGGGTATTGACAATGATCTCCTCAGGGTCATCCAATCTCGTATAATTGACAAGCCCCTCTGCCATTCCGAACACCTGCTGCAGCGTGCAGCCGAAAACAGCTTTTACCCTTCGCGCGGCTTCAGCATTGAACTTGGCACCGCCGACCTGCAGCACTTGAAGGCTGGATAAATCGTCACGGCGTGAGGATGCCGCATCCATCCATACCATCGCAAGAGGCGGAACAAGAGCGGTTATCGTGACCTTTTCGCGTTCAATCAAAGGAAATGCGTCATCTGGACTTGGAGAAGGAGATAAAACCACTCTTCCTCCAGCGTATAATACGCCGAGAACCCCCGGTGAGCTCAGCGGATAATTGTGCGCCATCGGCAGAGCGGCCAGGTACACCGTGCTGTCGTCGAGCCAGCAGACCTCGACACTCCGCTTCAGACTGTAAATGTAGTCGTCATGAGTCCTCGGAATCAGTTTCGATAGCCCGGTGCTCCCGCCAGAAAGCTGGAGGAACGCCACATCTGAAGATTTGACTTCAGGCAGTTTTACAGGTTCTGTATGCAAATCATTCAGCGGCAAAAATTCCTCTGCCTCACCCGCGACAATGACATGTTTCAACGTCGGCAACTTGCTTTGAACCTGTCTGGCAAGTGAACGGTAGTCAAAACCAGAATAAGAATCGGGAATGATATATGCAGCCGCTTCAGCAAACTCGCAAAAATATGTAATCTCACTGCTTCGATGAGAAGGCAGCGCAAAGACTGGAAGCGCCCCCAGGCGGAAAAGCGCGAAAATGACTTCAAAAAACTCTTTGATATTTGGCAGCTGCACCACGACACGATCCATCTGTTGAATGCCAAGCTTCTGAAATCCGGCAGCCAGACGATCAACCCTTGTGTCAAGCTCTTGATAGCTCCAATGGGTGTTCCCGCATGTAATCGCAATGCGATCGCCATATTTGGCTGCCCGGTCTCTTAACAAATCTCCAAACGTCTCGCCGGCCCAGCAGCCGTTTTTCCGATATATCTCAGCTACCTCTTCAGGCCAAGGAGTAAATCCATTCAGCATATTGTATCCCTCCAGCAATTCATTCTGATCATAAGTGATTCACACCCATTGCCCGAAGCATTGTCCGAAACTTTGCGGATGTCTCCTGAAGCTCGTCCTCTGGCTTTGATCCGGCAACAACACCAGCTCCCGCATACAGGCGGAGTGAGCGATCTTCCGCCTCAGCACAACGGATCGTCACGATCCATTCTCCGTCACCCGCATCGTCACACCAGCCGACCATGCCGGTAAAGAAACCGCGGTCGAACGGCTCAATGCTGAGAATCGCTTCTCTTGCAAGATCAGTCGGTGTTCCGCAGACCGCCGGCGTCGGGTGAAGTGCCGCCGCCAATTCAAGTGCGGTTACAGATGGATCGGAAAGCTCTCCCTTAATCACGCTGGACAGGTGCCACATCGTTTCTGTTTTGATCAGTGAAGGCTTCTCCGGAACCTCTAGCGTCCGGCAGAAAGGCCTTAGCGCTGCCGCAACTGCGTCAGCCACAACCGCGTGCTCATGAAGATCCTTTTCGGAAGCAAGCAATTCAGCTGCCCGGCGCTGGTCTTCAACAGGATCATCACTGCGCGGCCTTGAACCGGCTAATGGATTGGAAACGACCTGAGTTCCCATCCTTGAAACGAGAAGCTCCGGACTTGCACCGAGCAATGTTCGGCGGGGAGATGTTTCCGTCTGACTGGACACGTCTGCGGCAAATGTGTAGCCATGCGTGTTATGCTGAGCCAGATGGCGAAGCAGCTCATCCGTCTGAATCGGTTCAGGCGATGTCAGCTGCAGCGACCTGGACAGAACGATTTTGCTGAGTATTCCATCGGCAATGCGTGCCAGCCCTTGTTCCACACCATTTTTATAATCCTCCGGTGCCGGAACAGGCTCTATGTGATATGTATGCTCACATTGCTGCTCCTTCTCCGCATAGTCAAATTGAAGCGGTCCTGACCAGCGAACTTCTTCAGGAACAACGAGCCGCGCTGCTTTTACTTGATCAAATGGAACGGCCCCGACAACAAGCGGACGGCTTTGCCCCGATCGCTTTGCCTGACGCAGCGTCTCAGCAATACGGACAGAAAGGGTTTCCATTTGATTTTGCCCGTCTGCCCCCGGTACGATTTCACATATGCCTTTCGCTAACAGTACGCGATGAGGAGAAGCTAAGAAAAAGGCACCCGGCTGATACTCACGAAGCAAATGCTCCGCTTTTGTTTCTGGTATTACGTTTTGTTCCAACATTCTCATGAACCTCCTTTAAATTCAGTTACACGCCTAACGTCGCGCCGCCATCTACGCATAAATTATGCATCGTAATATGCCCTGCCTGGCCAGAAACCAAAAAGAGCACTGCATCCGCAATATCCGAAGGCTGGGCTAATTTTTTGAGCGGGATCCCTGTTTTAAATGTCTCAAGTGAACCTTTTATGACTTGCTCCGCTCCATTCTCATCGGCCCATAATGACCACTGCATGTCTGTTTCCGTTGATCCGGGAGAGACGATGTTGCAGCGAATATTGTATTCTGCAAGCTCAAGGCCAAGGCATTTCGTAAACATCACAGCCGCAGCCTTTGAAGATGCATATGCCGCCATAGATGTTCTTGGCACACCCGCAGCATTTGATCCGACCGTTACGATCGAACCAGATCTCCGGTCCATCATATATTTGCTGACTGAACGCGAGGCGTTAAATACGCCAGTCGAATTCACTGAGAACGTCGCTTCCCATTCCTCATCACTAAGCGAATGGATGAGACCCGGGCGAAGGACACCCGCTACATTCACCAAAATATCAATCGGCCCCATCTCGCGTTCGATGCGCGCCGTGATCTCGTCAATCGCCGCGCTGTCTCTCACATCCGCAGGAAAAGCTTTCGCATGGTGCCCATCCGCTTTGAGGCTGTTCACAACCTTTTCCAGCTTTTCAGGATTATAATCAACTGCCGCAATATGTGCGCCTTGACCGGCAAGCGTCCGCGCAACAGCTTCACCTATCCCTTGGGCTGCCCCTGTTATAAAAGCAATTTTGCCCTTTATATCCGTTGCATTCATATCATCAATTCCTTTCTTCACTCTAGATGCAGAACAGACATCCAGAGAAAAAGACTGCCGCACTTTGAAAAGCGCCATTTATTGATAATGATTATCATTATCAATTATAAAAATAATCATATCCAAATGTCATGTGACAGTCAAATATAATTTCAGTGACAACTATTTTTTAGAAGCTAGGCTGAGTATGTCTCAGCCCATTGAAAGATGCGGTCCGTCAGGATGAAGCGCAAAACGCAGCGCCCGGCTGACCAAAACAGGAAGAACCGAAATATGCCCTTCTCCTGAAAACTCACAAAATTCTGCCCGTATGCCTTGTCCAGATAAAACGGCCAGCCGCTCGTAAAGCTCCCTCGCATTATCGTTCATCCGGCTTTTATGATGCTGCTCCAATTCCCCTGCGGCAAGCAGGATATTGATAGGCTGATTGTTTTTCTTAGTGAGGGAGGCGAAATGATCCGCTCTCTCGAGAATAAACGGTTTATTCCAATGAATGGACGGACTTCCCGCAATATAGGTTTGAAACGCCTCCGGCTTAGTGAACAGCACCTGCAGCACGAAAAGCCCGCCAAGCGAGTGGCCAAAGATTGTTTGTCTGTTTTTGTCAATCTGGTAATCTCGTTCTATCTCCGGTTTCAGATCCTCCTCAATAAACCTGATAAAGCTCTCTGCTCCGCCATGCTCCGGCCATTCTTTGCCGTCGGGCCGTTCCGGCAGCTTCGATTGGGCTGTCGGCATTGTAAAATCCCGGTGACGCGCTGAGGAAAACGGCTCCGCTGTCTCATAGCCAATGCCGACGATCACTGCAGGAATTACCCCTGTTTTTTCAGGTCGGCGCCCCTGTATTCGAACGGCTTCCGTCATCGTTCCAAAGACAGAATTGGCATCCAGCAGATAAATCACAGGATAGCCAGCGGGTGGCGGCGGCGTATTCGGTTTCGAGATAAAAATATGATAGGTACGGTTTTCAATGCGAGAAGACATCATACGCACTTCCGTACCAGGAATCGTATATGCGTTTGGTGTTCCGCCTTTCGTCCGGTCTGTTGTTTGCTCTTTCATGCAGTACGACATTCCTCTCCTTAAACTAAACACAATGTGTGATAATGATTTTCACTATCAACTAGACAACTCAAATAATAGGTTTTCTTCCAAAGAAAGTCAACTTTTTCCCGAATAAAAAAGGCACCTGTATCAAATAAGGTACCTGCAGACTACCAATATGGAAATAAAAACCTGATAAAGATGCGGATGGTCCTGTTTGAAATAGAACCTTAATCCCATGTAAATCGTTGATTTTGCCATGGATCCCCTCTCATGTGATAGCCATTCCGCTCCCAAAAGCCTGGATGGTTTTCTTTCGTAAATTGGATGCCGCGCAGCCACTTGGCGCTTTTCCAAAAATACAGATGCGGAAATACACCCCGCAGCGGGAAACCGTGTTCAGGCGTTAATGGCTCGCCATTATGCGCATAAGCCAGAAGGGAAGTTTCCGCTAAGAAATCATCAAGCGGCAGATTGGTCGTCCAGCCTTCTTCCGCATGTAAAATAACGTAGCCAGCTTCTTCTTTCACACCCGCTTTTTCCGCTATATCACGAGCGCGCACGCCTTGCCACACATTATCAAGCCTCGACCAGCCCGTGACACAATGAATGTCATTTTTCGATTCGTACTTCGGAAAGGCTTTGACATCTTCAAAGCTCAGCAGCATCGGTTGGTCAACCAAACCATATACTTGAAGATTCCATCTCGTCATATCTTCGTAATATGGGACACTTCCCGTATGAAGCACAGGAAATGAAGTGGTGACATTTTGATTTGGGGGCACTCTTCCAGATTGATCGGACTGTTTTGTTTTTCCAAAATACATATGGAACCCTCCCTTTTGTTAACCTTTTTTAATTTATGTTGACAATATTTCCGTTCTTTATTACTCTATGATTGTGTATGTAAACCTAAGGGGGACAACTATGAAACAACGTAAACTTCGCGCGGCCGATATGGCGCTGATCGGCATGTTCGCCGCACTTATGGCTGTCGGAGCCAACCTTACCTCAGTAGCACCCTTTTTACAAGTTGCCGGCATTCCGCTTTCGATGCAGCCGTTTTTCTGTCTCTTGGCAGCCTTGCTTCTCGGCAGCAAACGAGCAGCGATTGCCATGATTGTATATGCACTTGTCGGATTGGCCGGAGCGCCTGTGTTTGCTCAATTTTCTGCAGGCTTCGCACCGTTTGCAGGGAAAAGCGGCGGGTTTATTATCTCATACATCCCGGCAGCATTTGCAGCGGGATGGTTTTTAGAACGAAAAATTCAGCCAAGCAAAATTCGATTTCTCATTGCTTCACTTATCGGAACGGCAATCATGTATATCATCGGCACCACCTATATGTATCTTGCACTGAAGCTGTGGATTCATACGCCGGTAAGCTACGGCACAGCTTGGGGCTTTATGACTTGGTTTATGGTAAAAGACACGGCGCTGGCTGTCATACTGGCGTTTATCGCACCAGGGATCTACCGGTCTATTCATAAAGCAACCGGCTTTAACAGAAATCACATATCGTCCACGTAAAAACCGTTCTATTGGAACGGTTTTTTTATGATAACGAGAAAAGGCTCCCCAGTAAAGGGGAGCCTTTTTCCTTATAAAACAAGCGCTGCAATCCATCCAAAGATAATAAGCGGGATATTATAAAATACAAAAGTCGGCACACAAGTGTCCCAAATGTGGTGATGCTGGCCGTCCGCACTTAAACCTGAAGTCGGTCCAAGCGTACTGTCGCTGGCAGGTGAACCGGCATCGCCAAGCGCAGCAGCTGCCCCGATTATCGCAACCGTTGCCATCGGGCTGAATCCAAGCTGCAGGCAAAGAGGCACAAAGATCGTTGTGATAACAGGAATCGTCGCAAAAGAAGATCCGATTCCCATTGTAATGAACAAGCCGACAATGAGCATCAGCAATGCACCCACTAACTGACTGTGCCCCATGATGCCAGCTGCTGTTTTAACCAGTGACTCGACATCTCCGGTTTTCGTTAATACGTTTGAAAACCCGGCTGCAACAAGCATGACAAAGCCGATAAAGGCCATTAAGACCATTCCGTCAGTAATCAGCGAGTCCGCTTCATCACGCTTCATCACACCGCTGACAAACAGAATAATCAGGCCTGCCAGCGCCCCCATAATCATCCCTTCTACTCCCAAAGTCTGAGATAAGTAAAGCTGGACGCCGAGTGACACAACGATGGCAAGCACCGCGATAGCCAGACTTTTTTTCGTATATGGAGAAGAGCTCGCACCAGATATTTCTTTTGTTTCATATGTTTTCGGTTTACGGAATACGATGATTGATAAAATCAGACCTACAACCATACCTGCAACCGGAATCATTAACGCATAAGGAATATCACCGAGAGATACGTTTAATCCGGCATCTGCCATATTATCCTTGAGCATTCCCTGGAAGATTTGCCCGAAACCAACCGGCAGCACAATATAAGGCGCCGTTAAACCAAAAGTGATCACACACGCAATCAGACGGCGGTCCATTTCAAGTTCATTAAAGATTTTCAAAAGCGGCGGAATCAGCACCGGAATAAAAGCGATGTGAACCGGAACGACGTTTTGAGAAAAACAAGATACAATTAAAATAATCAGCACAATCAGCACCTTAGACAGCGCTTTTTTGCGAGAATCTTCTTTATTTCCGATTAATTTAACGGAGGCTTCCACCATTGCGTCCGGAAGACCCGTTTTCGTCAAAGCGGCGGCAAACGCGCCAAGCATGGCGTAGCTGACTGCAACGGTGGCATTTCCGCCGAGACCGTCTGTGAAAGCTTTAACCGTTTCGCCAAGACCGAGCCCGCCTGTTAACCCGCCGGCTAAGGCGCCTATAATTAATGCGATAACAATATTGACACGCAGCAGGCTTAATACAAGCATAAGCAGGACTGCGATGACGACTGCATTCATGATACCCCTCCAAAAATCCTTTAGTTTGCTAATGTAGTAGATAAATAAAGTACGAACGTATCGTATCATAACCGATCCACTTTAGTCAACTAAAGATTTTGGAAGAAAAAATCCCCGCCGCAAGATGCAGCAGGGATTCAACATTATTCGCTTTTCTCTTCTTCCAATGCAAATCGCTCCGCAAGTGTAGCCAATGTTCTTGCCATAACACCGGTTGCACCGGATGGTCCAAAGCAGGTCGCTTTATTGGCAGTCGCTGTGCCCGCAATATCAAGATGAACCCAAGGTGTTGACTCAGCAAATTCTCCAAGAAACGTTCCTGCCATAATCGCATGTCCTTCACGCCCCGGCGAGTTACTGAGATCCGCCATTTGGCTGCTTTTTACGCGCTTTTTATCCTTCTCTGTTATCGGCAGCTGCCAGATCGCCTCGCCGCACTCTTGTGCGGCATCAGCTACCTGCTGGTAAAAGCTTTGATCATTTGTCATTGCGCCGGTTGTTTCTGTTCCTAATGCCACAACGACGCCGCCGGTAAGCGTAGCCACATCAACAAGAACTGATGCACCATGCTGTTTCGCATATGTAATGCCATCTGCAAGCACGAGCCTTCCTTCAGCATCTGTATTGAGGATTTCAATTGTTTTTCCGCTTAAAGATACGATCACGTCATCAGGCTTCATCGCCCCGCCAGAGATCATATTATCGGTTGACGGAATAACGGCCAGCACGTTTTGCTCGGGACGAAGCTCTCCGATCGTTTCCATAGCGCCGAGAACCGCAGCAGCTCCCCCCATATCTGATTTCATGCCGACAATTCCAGATTTCGTTTTAATGGAGTAGCCGCCTGTGTCAAATGTAATCCCTTTCCCGACAAGTCCGACGACATCTTCCCATTCCTTTTTGCCCTGATATTTCAGCACAATCATTTTCGGCGGTTCGGCAGAGCCTTGGTTTACCGCAAGTATTCCGCCCATACCGAGCTCTTCCATCTCTGATTTCTCCAATATCTCACACTCAAAATCATATTTTGCCGCAAGCTCTTCTGCATATGAAGCGAGGTCAGTCGCGGTCAGCATGTTTCCTGGCATATTCACAAGCGTTCTAGCCGAATTTGTCCCTTGTCCGTATGCCTGGCCGACGCGAAGCCCCGCCTGCACTTCCTGTGTATCTTCATCTGTGACAGCATATACGGTTTCAATTTGTTTGTCAGGCTCATTTGATTTGTGCTTATAATCCTGTACCTCATAGGAAGCAAGCAGGCAGCTCTCAGCTAATGCATGAGCGGCATCGGCTGGAGGCACATCTTCCGAAATAAACGTATCAAGCAGGACAGCTGCTTCTTGTTTTCGGTCTTTATGAATAGCCTGAAAAACATGAGCAAAACGCTCCTTCGCCTGTTCAAACGTAAAATTTGCTTTTCTTCCCAGACCAACGAAATAAATTCGTTTCATACCCGCAGAAGCTGGGGGGAATACTTTTGATACTTGATTCGGTTTCGCAGAGACATCACCATCTTTTAAAAGCTGTGTCAGATGGCCTTCGAGCATTCCATCAATTTCCAACGCTTTTCCTGTCAGCTGGCTTTTTTGAAAAAGCCCGACCACAAGGGTTTCTGTATGCTCTAATTGCTGTACCGCATAAAACATGAGGCTTACACTCCTAACGTAATGGGTATTTGTAATGAACAATGGTATAATAGGAAAAACATTCTTTCCACTACACTTATTTTATCAAACAACAGTCTAAGACTTGCTTTTTTCTTTTGAAACACGAAGGATTTTTCAAATAGAAAGGATGTCGCCGATGGAACTTTTAACGAATTTTCCTTTATTATCAAGCCTGGCCGCAATTATTTTTGCTCAGGTCATCAAAGTGCCCATACAGTATATCGTGTCCAGAAAACTGGACTGGTCGCTGGTCACAAGCACAGGCGGCATGCCGAGCTCTCACTCCGCAGCGGTCACTGCGCTTTCTACAGGCGTAGCCTTGGAGCATGGATTAGGCTCCTCACTCTTTGCGGTTTCTGCCATTTTCGCCGTCATCACCATGTTTGACGCAACTGGCGTCAGACGTCACGCCGGTGAGCAGGCAACAGTCATTAATAAGCTTGTCATTGATTTTAACCGTTTTGTTAATGAAGCAAAGGACTTCCCTAAAGCTGAAGAAAAAGAAAAACAAAAAAAGCTGAAAGAGCTTCTCGGACATCAGCCGATCGAAGTCTTTTTCGGAGGCCTAACAGGTATTTTACTGACATTAGCACTCGCTTACTTTTTCATGTAAAAAACGCTCCTGCTTTCGCTGGAGCGTTTTTATTCTTTCACCGTTTTATATTGATTTCTGAACACTTGCAAAGATTTTGTTTCATTGAGCTTCTCAAGCTCATCCTCGGTAATCTTTCCCGTTCCCTTTTTAATCACATATACATCAAGGGTTTTTTTGCCCCATTCATTGTATACATCTTTGACGGTTTCAAAGTACAAATCAAGGCGGTTTCCCTTAATAGCCGATCCGGTGTCCGCTACAACTCCGAGACCGTAATTCGGAATGAATAAAATCGTGCCGATCGGGAAAACCGACGGGTCGGCAGCAACCGTGGAATACAGATCCCGTTTCACTTTCACGCCTGAATATGTAAGCCCGTATAATGGATCACCGGGATTTTTTCCCGTCGACTCAGCTCCTGCAGTATAACCAGTTGCTGTTACTCTTTGGACCGGATACTCATCCCAGTCAAATGCTTCTTCTAACGGCTTTGTTTTATCCTTAGCCGCGGACGTCGTTTGTGTTTGTTTCTGCTGCAATGCTTTTAATGTCAGTCCTGCATGCTTCAAGTGCTTTTCTTGATGTTCCTGCACCCATTTTGACAAGTCCTTCGCTTCAATTCCTGACACTGATAAAAATGTCGTGCCAAATGCAAGCAGAAATAAACAGGTCATCAGCAAACGTCTGATCATATTCAACATCATTCACCTCTCCTCCGAATCATTGTTCCCAAGCGGAGAGAGCATTATTCAAAATGATGAATGAGCGAACATACAAAAAAAGCTTTCTATAGAAGAAAGCGGCAGTTAAAACATTTGATATCCTCTTTTTCTGAGCATATTGATCGCTATCCCTGACACAATGGCGCCGGCCAAACCGCTGGCTAAAATCAGCACATCGGCAGCCGCTAATGATAAGACACGATGAAACAGGCTGGCAAAGGATTCTCCCGGTGACTGGACATAGCTGACCAGCTTTTCTTTACTGATAATGAAAAGGCATACAACCGGATAAATCACAGCCATAATCCAAGACATTCTCAGCAGCATGTTTAATAAGAAACCGATTCCAAAAAACAAAACAAAAAACAAAACAATTGAGATGATTACGACTGGCAGACTAATCAACCTATTCCACCCCCCTGCGTTGCTTTTAGTGTAACGCGGGGGCGGAAATAAAGTCAACGTCTGGAAAATGAATGACTGTCTTTTCCTGTCCCCTGGCAAGAAGGACAAGTCTCTGAACCGCCGAGAATCAATTGAAAATATCCTTTTCCTGAGCAAAATGGGCATGCATGTGAAGCGGTTGTCGTTGCAGTTTTCATCTGATCATCACCCTTTTTCTTAATTTTCTGATAATATAACATATCAGGCTGTCAACAATAAAGTCAGATCATGTGACAAATTTTTTCATGTAAGCGGAAACATACTTGTTTTCCTCTCTTTCTCTTTTTATTTTGGCGTTTTTTAATAAAGAAAACCCGCTTCCGCGGGTTTTTAGAAAAACTTGAACTTGCCTTTTTTCAGTGTCAGTCCGAGTCCGCCAATCATAAACAATGAGCGGTTATCAATGACTTTTTTCATAAACGAAGCCGGCGTGCCTTTCAGCTTTCTGCCATAAACAACCCCAACCGCGTTATGCTCGCCAAGAGAAGCCACTGTCCCCTTAATGTCCGGCTTGAATTCCTCAAGCTCTCCGCCTTTAATAAGCCTGCCAAGGTTTTTAGCGACTGTTACGCCCTGCTGCATGGCAATTTGCGCAGTTGGCGGATACGGACGCTCTGTATCTTTATTCATAAACAGCGAGCTGTCACCGAGAATAAAGACATTGTCATGTCCCGGGGCGCGAAGATCAGGGTTGACTTTCACCCGGCCGCGCATATTTTCAAAACCAGCTTCCTCCACAATCGGATGGCCGCGGACACCTGCCGCCCATACAACAGTTTGCGATTTGATCTGCTCTGGTTCCTCATCTTTTTTGCCGACTCTGACTCCTTCTGGTGTACATTCTTGTACAGCCGTGCCGATCTTGAACTCAATTCCGTTTTCCTCAAGATAATGTACGGCATAGTCAACAAGTTCCGGATCAAAGCCCGGCAAAACGGTCGGCGCTGCTTCCACACAAACGATGCGGACAAGGCTTCTGTCAACGTCATACTCCTTACAGAGCTCCGGCACGCGAGCCGCCAGCTCGCCAAGAAATTCAATACCCGTAAATCCGGCGCCGCCAACAACGATCGTTAACCTGTCCGGTCTTTTTTCCGCTTCCGTATTGTAAGTCGCAAACTGCAGCTCAATATGTTCCCGCAGCAGGCGCGACGTGTTGATGTTGGCGATCGGAAACGCATATTCTTTCAAACCTTTAATGCCGAATGTTTCAGGCACGGCGCCGAGCCCGATGACTAAATAATCGTACTGCAGTTCTCCATTCGCAAGCACAACTTTTTTCTCATCTATTTTGATTGCCTTTACGGTATCCTGTACAAAATTGACCCGCGACTGGTTGATTACATTTTTTATCTGATAACGGCAGCGGTCATGGTGGAGCGTACCCGCGCTCGCTTCATGCATCCATGTCGTTTCATAATGATAATTGTGTTTATTTACAAGCGTAATGTCAGCATCATTCGGCCCGACATACTTCGTCAGCCTTGTCACCGTCATCAATCCGCCATATCCTGCACCTAAAATCACGATTTTGGGCTTATTCAATGCCATCACATCCACCTTCTCTTTTTTTGCTTTTGTTAGACCCATAATAAAATCATCATTTGTGTTAGCTTCAGCTTATTGGCGGGATTTTATGAAATATATTGAAAAGTTTTTTGTGAAGTCCTCACCCATAGCACTACTACCATGTTTATCCGGCTGGCTCAAGAAACATTCAGAAAAAGATCATTTCATTTGGTTATTATCGTAGCGGCCGGCGGAAATATTTTCAAGAATGGATGGGCGCGTTGTATCCTTACGATTTTTTCTCTGACTCGTCAATTCGAACGGCAATATGGTATAATTAATAACAATTTTCATTTAGGAGGCAATTTTCGTATGCGAGAGGATACAAAGGTTTATGATATTACAATTATAGGCGGGGGACCGGTCGGCTTATTCACCGCTTTTTACGGCGGGATGAGACAGGCAAGCGTCAAAATTATCGAAAGCCTGCCTCAGCTTGGCGGACAGCTTAGCGCCCTATACCCTGAAAAGTATATATATGATGTAGCGGGATTCCCGAAAATCCGCGCGCAAGAGCTTATCAATAACCTAAAAGAGCAAATGGCAAAATTCGACCAAACCATTTGTCTGGAGCAAGCGGTTGAATCAGTTGAAAAACAAGCAGATGGCGTGTTTAAGCTTGTAACAAATGAAGAAACCCACTACTCTAAAACAGTCATCATTACTGCAGGAAACGGCGCATTCAAACCGAGAAAGCTGGAACTTGAAAATGCCGAGCAGTATGAAGGCAAGAACCTCCATTACTTCGTTGACGATCTGCAAAAATTCGCCGGCAGACGCGTTGCGATCCTTGGCGGTGGAGATTCCGCGGTTGACTGGGCGCTTATGCTTGAGCCGATCGCAAAAGAAGTATCGATCATTCACCGCCGCGACAAGTTCCGTGCGCACGAGCACAGTGTGGAAAACCTTCATGCGTCGAAGGTTAATGTCCTGACACCATTCGTCCCTGCGGAGCTGATCGGCGAAGACAAAATTGAACAGCTTGTGCTTGAAGAAGTGAAAGGCGACCGCAAAGAGATTTTAGAAATTGATGACTTAATCGTCAACTACGGTTTCGTTTCATCTCTTGGACCGATCAAAAACTGGGGCCTGGACATCGAGAAAAATTCCATTGTCGTAAAATCAACAATGGAAACAAATATCGAAGGTTTCTTTGCAGCAGGTGACATTTGTACATACGAAGGAAAAGTCAACCTGATTGCCAGCGGCTTCGGTGAGGCACCGACAGCAGTGAACAACGCCAAGGCTTACATGGACCCGAAAGCCCGCGTACAGCCTCTTCACTCAACAAGTCTTTTTGAAAATAAATAATAAAAAAAGGAGTTTGTGTCAGGTGACACAGCTCCTTTTTTATTTGAAGATATTTATATAATTCAGTGCAGTTCCAACAACCAGCGCAATCACAAGTGCTGCGACTACCCAGATCATTGCCATAATAATGCGGTCTTGAATCTTTTGGGACTTCGGTGTTTTTTCTTCGTTTTGGGCCATCTTTTTCGCTCCTTTCACATGTTCATGCCATAAAGAAAGCCTGGTGCTGAACAACCAAGCTTTGCTGAACGTATATCATTCGCGTTTTGATCCGCTCTCTAAGACCATTCGTTAAAACTATGATACCTAAACTCACTCTGCATGACAAGCTTCGGCACTTGTACCACACCTGCCAGAAAATAATATTGTTTGACATCCTAAATAAAACAGAGTACATTATATAAGGCGAACATTTCATATAATATACTTTTAAATATTCGTTTTTAGGAGTGAAAACCATGGAAAACGTGTTTGATTACGAAGATATTCAGCTAATTCCTGCAAAATGCATTGTAAATAGCCGTTCAGAATGTGATACATCCGTACGTTTAGGCGGACGTACCTTTAAATTACCCGTCGTCCCTGCCAATATGCAGACGATTATAGATGAAAAGCTTGCGATTCAATTAGCCGAAAATGGCTACTTTTATGTCATGCACCGATTTGAGCCTGAAACACGAATTGATTTTATTAAAGATATGAACGCACGCGGATTATTCTCTTCTATCAGCGTGGGCGTTAAAGAGGAGGAGTATGAATTTGTCCGCCAGCTGGCAGAAGAAAATTTGGCTCCGGAATATGTGACAATTGACATTGCTCACGGTCACTCAAATGCTGTCATTGAAATGATTCAGCACCTCAAAAAACATTTGCCGGACAGCTTTGTGATTGCTGGCAATGTCGGAACGCCCGAAGCGGTCAGAGAGCTTGAAAATGCGGGAGCGGATGCCACTAAAGTCGGCATCGGACCGGGAAAAGTATGTATTACGAAAATCAAAACCGGCTTTGGCACAGGCGGCTGGCAATTAGCGGCGCTGCGCTGGTGCGCCAAAGCTGCGAGCAAACCGATTATCGCCGATGGCGGCATCCGCACCCATGGCGACATCGCAAAATCAATCCGATTCGGCGCAACGATGGTCATGATCGGTTCACTATTTGCCGGACACGAAGAATCGCCAGGCCAAACGATCGAAAAAGACGGAAAGCTTTACAAAGAGTACTTCGGCTCAGCCTCTGAATTCCAAAAAGGCGAAAAGAAAAATGTCGAAGGCAAAAAAATGCACGTGGCGCATAAAGGCTCAATTAAGGATACACTGATTGAAATGGAGCAGGATCTTCAATCTTCTATTTCTTATGCAGGCGGAACAAAGCTTGACGCCATCCGCAATGTGGATTATGTAATTGTGAAGAATTCGATTTTTAATGGGGATAAATATTAATCATAAAAAAACGCCAAGTCAGCGGCGATGCTTGACTTGGCGTTTTCTGCTACTTCTTCAGCAAAGTATGTTTATATTCGCTTATTGAATGTATCTTTCATCAGTTCTGCCATTTGTTTTGCATTTGGATTTTCTTCATGTTGCAACTGATCAATGATGTTCATATAATCTGTTTCACTTCGGTTCTGGCTTAATTTATATGCCGCCTGAATGTCTTCCACCTTAATCTTAAATCCAACAATACCTTTCAATTCACGTTCTAAGAGTTTTGGAGAAAGCTTATCCCATAAAACAGGATGATCACGATGTTTTTCGTATTTCTCCAGCATCATTGTTAATTCTTCTACTAATTCATCTTTCTCTAACATACTTGCTTTTCCATACATGTGGACAGCCTGATAATTCCACGTCGGAACATTTTCGCGTGAATACCAGGAAGAAGAAATATAAGCGTGCGGTCCCTGAAACATCACAAGCACATCTTCACAGGCTTCAAACGTTCTCCACTGAGGATTTCCATAAGCGAAATGCCCCGTAATATAGTAATGATCGCCTTTTTTATGAAATCCTAACGGCAAATGAGTGGCAATTGGTTTTCCTTGTTCTGTTGTGACAATCGTACCAAAGGCGTTTTCTTGTACAAAATTCCAAATGTCTTCAGCATTTGTGACCTTAAAATATTTTGGAATATACATCAATATCCACCCTTTGAAAAATATGATGTGAGCGTTTTAGTCATGATTAAGTCTGTTTGTTCTTCATCCCCCATATAAAATGAGTGGGCGCCAGTCTGAACAAACCCCATTTTCTTATAAAAGGCAATGGCATTTTCGTTTTTTTCCCATACACCTAGCCAAATGTTCTTTTTATTACGTTCCAGCGCAATTTCTATCGCTTTATTCAGCAGATGTTTGCCAAGCCCATGCTTTTGAAAGTTGTTCTTTATATAAATTCTCTCGATTTCAAGTGATTCAGCGCCCATTTCTTCAGACTGCGCATCATCGATGTTGACCTTTACATATCCAGCGACTTCATGATCAAAGTAAACAAAAAAGAATTCTGAAGACATATTGGATAATTCCTTTTCCAACTGCTTCGTGTTAAATGCTCTTTCTAAATAGGCTTTCATATTTTCAGGTGAATTCTGATCTTTAAAAGTGTCGTTGAATGTTTCGATACTCAATTGTTGGAGTATTTGTAAATCTTCCCGGCTGCATTTTTTAATGTTTACACTCATGTTCGGACTTAGCTCCTTTATATAAAATCACGGAACAGATACTGACCTTGTTACCATTCCACCAAAAATCTTCTCCATCATCAACTCCTCAATGTTATTTTTGTTGCAATTGCAATAAAATACTATGTATTAAATATAGCGTAACTTCGCTGTATTTACAACAAAATACAAAATAACGACAATACAGCATTTCTCTGTCCGAAACACTCGGACCTCTGCTTCATTTTTAAAATGCAGAGCATAATAAAAACGCCTCCCTTAACGATAATTTATCGCTAAGAAAAGCGTCAGTAATAATCGCTATCCGTTTTTAGTGCTTAGCACTCTTCAGGCTTGCCTGCATTCGTTGCTGTTCTGAACGAAGAACCGCAGCCGCATGAAGCGATGGCGTTTGGATTGTCGATGGTGAAGCCGCCGCCGAGCATGGATTGCTTATAATCAATCACGGTGCCGTTCATGATGTCGAGGCTTTCTTTGTCAACTAGAACAGTAATGCCGTGCTGGTCAAACACACTGTCTGATTCACTCTTTTCATGCTCAAAGCCCATGCCGTAAGAAAGCCCGCTGCAGCCGCCGCCTTTGACGCCTACGCGCAGAAACGCGTTTTCTTCCTCATGCTCTTTCATCATATCTTTTATATGCAAAGCTGCTGCTTCTGTAATTGTTACCGGGTTGCTCATCATTGTGAACCTCCTTTTAAAAACCGTTGCTGTCTTTTATTATAAACATGATCGTCCCAATTCTCAAACAAGGTGTTTTACAAGAAATAGACACCCTCACAAACGGTTTCGGCAGGCCCTGTCATCATCACATGGCCGTTATCTTTCCAGTTTATCACCAAATCACCGCCTGCTAAATGCACCGTGATGTCTTGATTTCGTTTTGATACGCCGTTCAACACAGATGCGACAGCCGCTGCACATGCCCCTGTCCCGCATGCCTGTGTAATGCCTGATCCCCGTTCCCAGACGCGGAAATGCAGTTCTTGTTCATTCACGGTTTCGACGAATTCCACATTGACGCCTTCCGGAAATCTCGGGTCTTTCTCAATCACCGGTCCCAGTGTCGTTAAAGGTGCCTGTTCGATGTCAGCGATTGGAAAAACGATATGCGGATTTCCCATTGAAACGGCAGTGCCTGTTAGCTCAACTTCACCAAATGCCATGGTTTCATTGATTGTGTGCTCTTCCCCGCCGTCAAGCATCGGGAGTTCAGATTTTGATAAGCGCGGTTCGCCCATATCGACAGTGACCACATTCACTTTTCCATTTTCAACTTGAACCTCCGCTTTCACAAGCCCGGAGAGGGTTTCAATCAGAAAAGATGTTTCCTCAACCAGCTTATGCTCATATGCGTATTTTGCGACGCAGCGCAGGCCGTTGCCGCAGTTTTTCCCTTCAGACCCGTCATTATTAAAAATCCGCATTTTAACAGGCGCTTGATCTGATGGGCATATCAGGATCATTCCGTCAGAACCGATCCCTGTATAAACAGAAGAAACCTGAATTGCAATCTCTGACAGTTTTTCTTCAGGAAGCTGTTCTTCAAATTGATTCACATAAATATAATTGTTTCCCAGGCCGTGCATTTTGGTAAATCGAAATGAGTTCATAGGTGCCTCCAACTTTTTTCTTTTTCTTAGTATAAAAGCTATTATAAACGGACACAATACAATTATCCCCCGTTTTTCATACATAAAAGCTCCTTGCACTGACGCAAGGAGCTTTTATTGTTTATATAAACATGCCGGCAATAGCTGCGCTGAGCAGATTGGCTAATGTTCCCGCAAGAACAGCCTTCAAGCCGAGACGTGCGATATCCGAACGGCGGCTGGGCGCTAATCCGCCAAGCGTACCAAGCATAATCGCAATTGAGGAAAAATTCGCGAATCCGCATAACGCAAAACTGATAATGGTAGCCGTTTTCTTAGAAAACTCGCCGATGTGCGGACCGAAATTAGAATAAGCGACAAACTCATTCAGCACCAATTTCTGGCCGATATAGCTTCCAGCCCGCAATGCTTCATGCCAAGGCACGCCAATCAAAAAGGCGATAGGAGAAAACACATAGCCGAGAATGGATTCTAATGTGACGCCTTTTAAGCCGAACAAGCCGAAAGCCCCGCCGAGAATACCGTTTACTACAGCGATTAACGCAACGAACGCTAGCAGCATCGCCCCAACATTTAACGCAATTTGCAGTCCTGTTGACGCTCCCTTTGCAGCTGCGTCAATGACATTGGCTGCGCCTTCGCCTTCATCCATTTTAAAATCGCTATTTACGGTTTGCGTTTTTTCCGTTTCGGGTATAATCAATTTACCAAACACAAGTCCAGCTGGAGCAGCCATAAAGCTGGCCGCCAGCAAGTATTCAATCGGAATACCAAGAAGCGCGTACCCAAACAAGGTAGATCCCGCAACAGCCGATAGTCCGCTCGTCATAATCGTAAACAACTCAGAGCGCGTCAGCCCGGCAATCAGGGGCTTGATCACTAACGGAGATTCTGATTGTCCTACAAAAATATTGGCAGCAGCAGCCAGAGATTCCGTTTTGCTTGTTCCAAGGAGCTTCGACAATCCGCCGCCAATGACACGGAAAACGAGCTGCATGATTTTCAAATGATATAAAACTGCAATCAGTGCTGAGAAGAAAATGATAACGGGCAGTACACTTAATGCAAATGCCGGACTGTCGCCGACCTTTAAAAGCGGTCCAAAAATAAAACTGATGCCTTCATTCGCATAGTCAATCAGAAGCTGTACACGGCTTGAAAACCATAAAAAAACAGCGCGTCCCGCTTCCCATTTCAACACGATGTATCCAAACGCCACCTGTGTGCATAAACCAACGATGACGGTTCTTATCTTAATATTGCTTTTCTTTTCTGAAAATAAAAACGCGATAGCAATGATCGCAACTGCGCCCAGCAGTCCCCACAGAACATTCATGAATACTCGTACACCTCTTAAATTTTATTTAAAAAAATATCTTTTATACGATAACAATAATATTTTTTGATGTCTACACATTTTTTTAGTTCTTTTGTACGACAAAATAAAAAAGGGCCTGTCCAGGCCCTTTTCTTTAAAACATTGGATTTTCTTCAATAAAGGTATATATATTCTCAACAAGCTCAGCAGGCGTTTCACCCATGACGACTTCTCCGTTTACCAGAGCG
Organism: Bacillus sp. LJBS06; assembly: GCF_016924995.1. NCBI lineage: Bacteria > Bacillati > Bacillota > Bacilli > Caryophanales > Bacillaceae > Bacillus > Bacillus sp. LJBS06. The sequence goes on from NZ_CP070483.1 coordinate 3,219,327, forward strand.
AAAAGCGATTCCATACATGTCCCGCAGTAGCTTAAGCAGCCGTATTCAAGGACATCCAGGTTGGGATCCTTCTCTAAAATCGCCCTAGCTTCCTGAGAGCCGTGAGCCAGATTGCTGACACAAAATTCAATCATTGGATTCATGCGGTTTCACCTCACATACATCCATTATCGCGAATTTTTTACGATTCGTCAAAGACAACGGACTGTTCAAGATTTATTATCGTAACATATCATTTCTTGTATAACGTTTTACTAATTTGCGCTTTCAGGCTAAATTGTAGGTTATTTTGAAACTATTATTGTGATTTTAGATCAAATTCGATATAATTCTAGATGTTATTTTACATAGTTCGTATTTTCTTCAATGTGTCTATCATACTCTTCGGATTAAAGGGGAATTCAAATGAAAAAATTGGTCTTGATCGGCGGAGGTTACGGGAACATGCGTGTTCTTCATCGCTTATTGCCAAACCAGCTGCCTGATGATGTTTCAATCACGTTAATTGACAGAAATCCTTATCACTGCTTGAAAACAGAATATTATGCCCTTGCCGCAGGCACAATTTCTGACCACCATATCAGAGTGTCATTCCCAGAGCACCCTCGCCTGGATGTCCAATACGGTGATATCACATCAATTGATATTGCACAAAAACAAGTGCTGTTCCAAGATCGTGAACCGATTTCTTACGATGACGCCGTCATCGGGCTCGGCTGTGAGGATAAATATCACAACGTGCCGGGAGCGCCTGAATTCACCTACAGCATTCAAACCATCGATCAGTCCCGTGAAACCTACCAAAAGCTGAATAACCTGAGCGCTAATGCCACCGTCGCCATTGTCGGAGCGGGCTTAAGCGGTGTTGAGCTTGCAAGTGAATTGAGAGAAAGCCGTGATGACCTGAACATTATTTTGTTCGACCGCGGTAATCTCATTTTATCAAGCTTTCCCGAGCGTTTGAGCAAATATGTGCAAAAATGGTTCGAAGAGCACGGTGTCCGCATTATTAACAGGGCAAATATCACAAAAGTAGAAGAAGGCGTTGTGTATAACCACGATGATCCGATTTCTGCAGACGCCATCGTGTGGACTGCCGGCATACAGCCAAACAAAGTTGTCAGAGACTTAGATGTGGAGAAGGACGCACAAGGGCGTATTGTATTAACGCCTCATCACAATCTTCCAGGTGATGAACATCTGTATGTTGTTGGCGATTGCGCCAGCCTTCCTCATGCACCGAGCGCCCAGCTGGCAGAGGCTCAAGCAGAGCAGATTGTCCAAATCTTGCAAAAACGCTGGAATGGAGAAGCCCTGCCTGAATCAATGCCGCAGTTTAAGCTGAAAGGCGTCCTCGGTTCACTTGGAAAAAAAGCCGGCTTCGGGCTTGTTGCTGACCGTCCGCTGATCGGCCGTGTTCCGCGTATGCTAAAATCCGGCTTGCTGTGGATGTACAAACACCATAACGGTTAATGATAGAGAAGAACCGCTGATTAGGTCAGCGGTTTAAATGATTACAAACGGCTAAAACGGTTTTAGTTTTAGCCGTTTTCATCTTTTCAGCGTGTTTGAAAACCCTTGAAGTCTATGAAAGGCGAGCATTGGAGCGGAGCGAATGTTTTCATTCGTGAGCACCAACGCACAGGCTTGACAACGAATGCGAGGGTTTGTCCACACGCTGGAACCGCTGATCAAGTCAGCGGTTTTCTATATACCCATGCTTCTCCATTTCCTCATAAACATCTTTTAATTTTGGATTGCCTTCACCGACAATTTTGTCTTCTACGAGTACAAGCGGATAAAAATACTCGTCATTTCTGATTTTTTCCGCAAGCTCTTTCGCCTGTTCATTGTCAGGCGGCTCATGAATATCAATGTATTGCATCTCAAAAGGCTGATTCGGATATTTTCTTTTCAGCGCAGCCTCAAGCCACTCGTATGTATCCTTGGCTGTCGGCATATTGACACAGCTCGCACAAACGGTTTCTGCCCCGTACACGCTGAGCATGATTGGTTTCATCACTGCAAATGCCCCCTTCTCCTAGGTAAGTCCTTTCTTTAAGTATACAGAGCCAAAGGGCGTTTTTATAGAAAAAAACCGTTTTTGTGTTGAAGTCTGAATGTGCTATAATAGGGAAAGCAACTTTGCAAACCAAACAATAGATTTTTATTGTTACACTGAATATAATGGTTTTATGACGATGAAAGGAGCGAATGTCATGACTGAAGTTGAAATGAAAGAACAGGTGCAGGAAGTACTGGACAAACTTCGTCCGTTTTTACTTCGTGACGGCGGTGACTGTGAGCTTGTAGACGTAGATGAAGGTATTGTTAAGCTTCGTCTTCTAGGCGCATGCGGCAGCTGCCCAAGTTCAACAATTACGCTGAAAGCCGGAATTGAGCGCGCTCTTCTAGAAGAAGTGCCGGGTGTCGTTGAAGTAGAACAAGTCTTTTAATCAAGCAGCCAGGCTGATATTTGATCAGCCTGGCTTTTTTTATTAGAGATATTGGTCAAACCATGAGCTGATATAATTCAGGCGCTTGATCCGCTGTCTTGGGTGTCCGGTGCGTGACAAATTGTGCGACGCTTTCGGAAAACGGACAAGCATCGTTTCCTTGCCCATTTTTTTCAGAGCGATAAACAGCTGCTCCGCCTGCTCGATCGGGCACCGGTCATCCCGCTCGCTATGCAGAATCAAAAGCGGTGTCTTAACGTTTGCTGCGTATTTTAAAGGAGACCGGTCCCAGAGCTTTTCTGTGTCCTCAAACATGTCATGCTCAAGCTGCCAGTCTGTAAAGAAATAGCCGATATCACTGACGCCGTGAAAGCTGATCCAATTTGAAATCGAACGCTGGGTGACGGCAGCTTTAAAGCGGTTCGTCTGCCCGACGATCCAGTTGGTCATAAAACCTCCGTAGCTTCCGCCCGTGACGCCGAGCCGCTTAGGATCAATCTGCGGATCTCGTTTGATAGCCTCATCCACAGCCTGCATCACATCGTCATAATCCTTTCCCCCATAATCTCCTCTGACTGCATTCACAAATTCCTGACCGTAGCCGTGGCTTCCCCTCGGATTGATATAGACGACCGCGTATCCCTTCGCCGCCAGCACTTGAAACTCATGAAAATATGTATGCCCGTACATCATATGAGGACCACCGTGTATGTTGAGAATAAGTGGATATGCTGTTTCAGCTTCCATTTGTGCAGGCTTCATCAGCCAGCCGTTCACCGTCACGCCGTCTTCTGTGACATATTGAATCTCTTCAGGCATTGAAATCGCATGTTCACTGACAAACTTGTCATTCACGCCAGTCAGCTGTTTTTCTTCCTGTCCAAGCGGGATACTGTAAAGCTCACTCGGTCTGTCCGGCTTTGTCACACTGGCCATAAAGTGCTGTTCATCAGGTGAAAGAGAGAAGCTATTGATGTACTCCTTTTCCAGACGAATCGGATACACAAGGCCTTCAATCGAAATATAATAGATTCCCGTGCTTCCTTGATCTGTGCCGATAACATAAAACCCTTGGCAGTCTTTCGTCCAAATCGGACGCTGTTCGGCACCTCCGATCAATGAATCTCCAATCAGCGCATCCGCTAAATGAACGTCCAGCATCTCAGTCAGACATGTGATGCGGCCTTGTTCGATATCATAGAGCCACGCCTTTGAGAGCGTTGCATTCTTATATTCCTTTTCATTTCCAAGCAAAGCAAGATACCTTCCGTCTGGTGAAAATGAACTCGATCCGAATGAGCCGCGATGAGGTGTAACCTGCTTTAGATCACCAGACGCCAGTGACATCATGTAAACATCATGTGGCTTGCTGGCATCATCCGTTTCAGTTAAATTAGCTGAGAAAACAAGCCATTTTCCGTCAGGAGAAAAAGCAGGATCGCCATGGTCGGCTTTGTGATTTGTCAGCTCCTTCATCTCGCCAGACTTGACGCTGACAAGCACAAGCTGGGCATACGCACCTCTCGTCAGCCCTTTGCCGTCCCGTTTATAGGAGAGACCATGAACTTCAACAGGTTCATAGCTGTCCTGCTCCAATTTTTCTTGATCATTAGCACTTTCTCCCTCTCCCAAATTGACAGTGACAAGAATCGATTCACCGTCTGGGGACCATAGCGGCTTTGACACGCCATATGGGATATCAGTCAGTTTTCTTGCTTCTCCGCCTTCAGTGCTCATGATATACAGCTGTGCTGCATCCCCTTCACGATCAGAAATAAAAGCAAGCGTGCGCCCGTCCGGAGACCATCTTGGGTCGGTGCTTCGCTTTTCTTCATGTGTCCAAGGAACAGACCCGCCTGTTTTTGTTTCATAGACCCATATATTTGATGTATACGAATCTTTCTCTTGGTTTACTTGCGACTTCACAAATGCGGCACGGGTGCCGTCTGGGGCGTATTGAGGATCTGTCACAGAGACAATCTCTGTGATGTCTTCTGCGGTTATCAGCTTTTTCATATTCATATCTCCTCCTTTTTACATGTATTTCGTTTTCCTAAATAAAAACTCCTTTATCTCCAGCAAAAAAAGCGCCCTCAGCTGAGACTGAGGGACGCTTGGCATGATTTATACACTTTTTACTTGATATAAAGGGTTTCGCTCTATTATACTTCCCTCTTTCGGAACGGTCAAAGCGTCCACTTCACAATGAGGGAAATGAAGCGCGAGCTGTTCCTTCAGCTCTTCTCCCTTTCCTTTTTCGGTCATGACGAGAATCGTCGGGCCTGCCCCGCTGAGAGCCGTTCCATATGCGCCCTTCATCTCGGCGACGTGTTCTACTTTAGACAGCTCAGGCACTAGCATCGCCCGGTACGGCTGGTGAAATATATCCTTTTTCATCATTTTCCCGACGAGTGGCCAATCCTTGGACATGATCGCAGCAATGAGCATATTGCTGACAGCACTTGCTTTTACGGCGTCGGCATATGGAAACTCCTTCGGAAGCACGTCTCTTGCGTCTCTTGTCAGCACTTCGTAAAAAGGAATGACAACGACAACGTCAATGTCGGCATCCGGGACGCGGATCATTTGGGTCTCGTCATCCTCATGAAGGCCGATCACAAGTCCGCCAACGAGAGACGCTCCAGCATTGTCCGGGTGTCCTTCTTCTAAACTGGCTACATGCAGCTTGTCCGCTTCAGACAGCTTTAGGCCGCATAATTCATCAGCCAGTTCAATGGCCGCTACAATCGCCGCGGCGCTGCTGCCAAGGCCGCGTGCAAGAGGGATGTCGCTCCACACCTTCACATGGACAGGGGGCATTTCTTTTCCGTATAAATCTGCGGTCCGTTTAGCCACTTGATAGATCAGGTTATCTGTACCCGCCGGAATTCCGGCGACTGTTTCTGTTTCAGCTTCAAATGACCATTTGTCGCTTTCAAAGACGGTCAGCTTCAAATATCTGCTAAGCGCCATTCCGACTGAATCAAAGCCGGGGCCCAGGTTAGCCGTGCTTCCGGGAACAGTGACAGAGAACAGCATGTCGGCTTCGTTCATACACGGGCCGCTCCTTTTATATATTCAAGGATGCTTTCTTCATCAGTCGGCAATGTGACGGGCTTGATTTCTGAAATGTCGACCGCTGTGTTCGGATCTTTCAGTCCGTTTCCTGTTAACACAGCCACGACCTTGCTGCCTTTCGGAATTTCCCCGGATTTCACTTGTTTCAGCACTCCTGCGATAGACGCGCAAGAACCTGGTTCTGCAAACACGCCTTCTTCACGGGCAATCAGCTGATAGGCGTGAAGGATTTCATCATCAGTGACTTCGTCAATTTTCCCATTGGATTCCTCGGCTGCCTTTACCGCTTTGTCCCAGCTTGCCGGGTTTCCAATCCGAATGGCCGTCGCTATTGTTTCCGGATTTTCAATCACTTCATTGCGCACAATTGCCGCAGCGCCCTCCGCTTCAAAGCCGCGCATTTTTGGAAGGCCTGTGCCGTTTTTCTCATGATATTCCTTGAAGCCTTTCCAGTACGCAGTGATATTTCCCGCGTTTCCAACTGGGATCGCTAACACATCCGGCGCTTCCCCCAGCTGTTCGCACACTTCGAAGGCAGCAGTTTTTTGGCCTTCAATGCGGTAAGGGTTGACTGAGTTGACAAGGGCAATCGGTGATTTCTCACAGATGGAACGGACAATTTTAAGCGCGTCGTCAAAGTTTCCGTCAATTGCGATAATCTCGGCTCCGTACATGACTGCTTGAGCGAGTTTTCCAAACGCAATTTTTCCGTTCGGGATAATGACGATGCATTTCATGTTAGCGCGGGCTGCATAGGCTGCCGCAGCAGCGGAAGTGTTACCTGTTGACGCGCACATAATTGTGTCATTGCCTTCTTCTTTTGCCTTCGCCACAGCCATAACCATTCCGCGATCTTTAAATGATCCAGTAGGATTGACGCCCTCCGTTTTGACATGAAGCTCAATTCCGAGCTGCTCAGACAGCTTCGGCAGGTGAATAAGAGGCGTGTTTCCTTCATGTAAAGTAAGCGCCGGTGTTTGATCTGTTACAGGTAAAAATTCTTTATATTGATGGATAAGTCCTTTCCACATTAGCTCCAACCGTTCCCTTCTACACGATATGTGCTTTTGACTTCTTGAACGACTTCCAAATCATTTAGATTTTGCAGGATATCACTGAAATCAGCTTCTGATGTATGGTGTGTGACAATTACGATTTCTGCTAACTCATCATGGCCTTTAATTGGCAGCTGAAGAATTTTCTCAAAGCTCACGCCCCGTTCTGAGAACACAGACGTAATTTTCGAGAATGAACCAACCTCATCTTTTACATGAATTCTTAAAAACTGCTGTGCGTAAATGTCAGACGGCGATTTCATGTTTTTCTCATATTGCGGCCCGACAAAGCTATTGCCGGTTACGCCGAGGCGCATATTTTTCATGACAGCGACAAGGTCAGAAACAACGGAGGTCGCTGTCGGCATGCTTCCGGCTCCCGGTCCGTAGAACATCGTCTCACCGACAGCCTCGCCGTATACATAAACGGCGTTAAACTCATTATGAACAGCAGAAAGCGGATGGTGGTCAGGAAGCAGTGTCGGCTGTACGCTGACTTCGATTTTGCTGCCGTCACGCTGGGCAATCCCGATCAGCTTCATTGTATAGCCGAGACGTTTGCTGAAGCTGATGTCCTCGTCTGTAATCTGGGAGATCCCCTTTACCTTAACGTCTTCCAAATCCACGTTCATCGAGAAGCCGAGGCGCGCCAATATCGCCATTTTCCGTGCGGCGTCAAGCCCTTCCACGTCTGAAGTCGGATCAGCTTCGGCAAAACCGAGATCCTGGGCTTCCTTGAGCACTTCCTCGTAAGGGCTTTTTTCTTTGATCATTTTTGTTAAGATAAAGTTCGTTGTGCCGTTCACAATTCCCATCATTTTTGTAATCCGGTCTGATGAGAGGCCTTCCTCTAACGTGCGCAGAATCGGAATCCCGCCGGCAACACTGGCTTCAAAGTAGATATCGCACCCATTTTCCTTCGCTTCAGCCAGCAGCTCGGAGCCGTACACAGCCATTAAGTCCTTGTTTGCTGTGACAACATGCTTTTTCGATCTCAGCGCGTCGACCAAATATTGTTTTGTCTGCTCAACTCCGCCGATCACCTCGATGATGACATCAACATCCGGATCATCAATGACATCATATACTTCTTTCGTGAGCACTTCTTTCGGCAAATCTACTTCTCTCTTTTTCTCAATATCTTTTACAAGCACTTTTTTTATCGTAACCGGACAGCCGACCTGATGCATAAGCTTATCCTGATGATCTTGAATAATTTTAACGACACCGCTTCCCACGGTACCTAAACCTAAAAGCCCTACACGAATCGCTTTCAAAAAAACTCCACCTTTCTTTTGATTGTCCTCTTGAAAAAGACAATTGTTAACTCAACACAGACATATAAGTTACAAACATTATATAAGCCCGCTTCTGTTTTGACAAGACAGCGATAGGCTGAATTTTTCGAATGTAAACGCTTAACACATTGATATGACAAGATTCTTTATTTTCTAATTATTTTTGTCAGATTTTCTCCTCACCCTGAGCTGCCTTTGCCGAGCCAGCTGACGCGGGGAACAAACAGCTTCTGCGCCCTCATATTCATGAATTCCTGCGCTGTATTGAGAAATTGTTCATAACGCTTACAGTCATTAAGAATAAAGTCAAGCTGTTCTTCAAAATAATGCTTTTCTGATTCTGAAGACATGTAATAGCTTTCCACAATTTCAAAATAATGAAGCGGAAAAAGCAGGCGGCTGTATAAAAGGCGTTTCGAAAACGAAGACAGCGGTGTGACTTGCTCGTATTCCTGCAAAAAGAGAAAGCCCTGCTGTTGAAAATCTTGTCTGTGGTGCAAAAACGTATGTCTCATATATTCAGCCATATCACGGGAAGCGTGGTCAAACACCCAATCCGCCGGAATTCTGATCAGTGATTCGGGTGACCATGTATGCCTTTCCATCCGCTGATGGCATATCGTTCCTGAATCAGCGGCTTGGGGCTTGTCATCCAGCTCCGTGTCCACTAAATATTGGATCGCGTTTTCTGACAGTCCTAAATAATATGGAAATGACTCGATCATTTTTTTATCGAATGGCTCGTGAGGAGGGCTATGAACCTTTCGCTGCCAAAACACCTCCAGCTGATCAATGCGTTTTCCCCACAGATCCTTCCACTGGCCGATTCTTCCGGCTGCCTTCACCTCATACGGATACCCTCGGCCTTTTCGGTGAAATTCCGCCAGCTCCGCTCCAATGGAGAACGCCCTGTTTGAATAAGGGGGGGCCGCCTTCAGCAGAGCGTACGTTTTTTCTTCATGTTCAAATGTCAGCTCGCCTTCTTTTGTAAAGATAAAAACCGAAACGTATGGGTCACTTTGTTCTTGTAAATACTGACTCATGTAATAAAGCTCCGCCAGCTCTGTATCTGAGAATTGGGAAACGGGGACTATCAGAAAGAATGAATTAGGCGTCTGAAAGCATTGATATGTGTGCTGGTACACGGAGAGCTGCCTGATGTGAATGCCGTATTTTTCTTTTATTGTACCTTTCACCATGATCACCTGCCTGTTGAATTAGGGCTCATCACATCGTAGTCATACAGAGCCGGAATTATGAATACATATTTTAATCCGAACAAGGCGCAAGAAAAAGTCGTAAACTTCTCAAACATTTTGTATAAACTAGTAAAAAAGATTGGGTGAAGCTGATGTCAGAAAACGAACAATTCAGTCAGATGGAAGCTAAAGCAAGAGCACGGATGAAGGAGCGCGGCGTAGAGGTATCAGATATTGCCGAGCTTGTCTTTTTTCTGCAGAAAAAATATCATCCGGATTTAACCATTGATGAATGCACGCTGAACGTCAATCGTGTTCTCGCAAAACGCGAGGTGCAAAACGCGATTTTAACGGGCATTGAATTGGATGTTCTTGCTGAGCAGAAAAAACTGTCTGAACCGCTGCAAACGATGCTGGAAATAGATGAAAGCCTATATGGAGTAGATGAAGTTCTGGCATTTTCCATTGTAAACATTTACGGATCGATCGGGTTTACGAACTACGGTTACATCGACAAAGAAAAACCCGGAATCCTTAAACGATTAAATGATAAATCAACCGGCGAATGCCACACCTTTCTGGATGACATCGTCGGGGCGATTTCCGCCGCGGCCTCAAGCAGGCTCGCACACCGCGCGCGGCACACAGAATAAGGGCACCCTTTTGGGGCGCCCTTTTTTCAAATGTATGGAATCCATTCAGTCAGAGAGTCAATGGCGTGAGTCGGTTTTTCCATTTCGTCTGTCATATGCTCTCTTTTCGTTACGCCCGTGTGAACGAGCAGCGTATCCATACCCGCGTTAATGCCGGCCATAATATCAGTCGCGTAGTTGTCGCCGACCATGAGTGTTTCAGACACTCCTGTGCCGAGAACGCGCATCGCCTGCTCCATAATGATTGACTCCGGCTTGCCGATAAATACAGGCTGTACACCTGTAGAAACGGTTAACACAGATGTCAGTGAGCCGTTTCCAGGCAGAAGCCCTCTTTCAGTCGGGATCGCAATATCTCCGTTAGTGGAAATAAAGCGGGCGCCATTTCTGATTGCCAGGCAGCCGACAGCAAATTTTTCGTATGTAATGGAACGGTCGATACCAACAACGACAAAGTCCGCGTTTTCTCCGCCAAATGTCAGGCCGTTTTCTTCAATCGCCTGGCGGATTCCTTCCTCCCCAATCACATATACAGACGCGTCTTTTTTCTGCTGGGCAATATGCTGGGCAGTAGCCATGCTTGTCGTGAAAACCTGCTCTTCTGTTGCCGGAATATCAAAAGACATGAGCTTGTCTGCCACCTGCTTCGGTGTGCGCGAAGAGTTGTTTGTCACGAAAAGATAAGGAACGCCGCGATCTTTCAGCGTTCTGACAAATTCACACGCTTCCTCGATTTTTTCCGTGCCATTGTACATCGTTCCGTCTAAATCAATTAAATACCCTTTATATGTTTTCATTTCCAACACTCCTGTAGCTTTCCAGTTGTTATTTAAACGCGGAAACAGGTCCTAGCTCTGTTTCCAAATAGCTTCTGATCCGTTTCGGGAAGTCTTGAAGGGCTGCTTGATGCGCCTTGATCAGCCTGTAAAGCTCGCCGCTGTCAGCGAGCAGGTACTGTTGAACCAATGTTTTGCGGTAGGCGATCAATTTCTTGAGCTCAGTTCCCTCTTTTTCCGTGACAACTTTTTCATCAACAAGTATATCCATAATGTCATCATAGCTGCCCGGGTCCCGCATAATAAAACCGTCAATCATGTCATTGCCTGTATCAAGAATGCATTCGATTAACAGATGGCCTATACGCTGAAGCGCCAGTCCCCCGAATTCAGTCTGCCAGTCTGTTTGTGAGTTAAATAGCGCCAGCTGGTGCTCGAAGAACCCCAGTGTTTTCTCTATTTTGTTTCTGTCAACAAAATACATGACAGCATCCCCTTTGTGTATATTTATTTTCTGATCCGTTTCAAGACAAAATACGCACAGCCGAAATTGCAGTATTCGTAAATATATTCATCTAATGTGCTGATTTTCGTTTCGAAGGTTGCCTTTTGATTCTGGTCGTCAAAGAAGCCCTTGAGCCTAAGCTGACCGTATCCCCAGTCTCCCACAATATAATCGTATTTATTTAATATATCGGAGTAGCGGGCTTTAAAAGCCTCTTCGTTGAAGCCGTCTTTGAAATTGTGCACCAATTCAAATTCGGCATTTTGAATAAGAATCATGATTTCACCTCTTTTTCACTCATTCCTATCATAATTCATTGCCTCGTCCCCATCAATTGCTAAAGAATAAATCATGCGATTTGGCTACCCTACACATGAGGAGGGATTGATAAATGAAACGAACTGCCATCAGCCTCTGCCTGCTGACCGGACTTTTATCCGGATGCGGAGGCGCAGGATTGGATAATGCCGAGAATGTCCGCAATCAGACACAGAATCAAACCAAACCCATTCATGTGTCGGATCGCAACGAGGCTTTTAACAGGCATGATGAGAACGAACAATTTGGCTATGTCCGCTATCAAAAAGAACAATTTGACGGCGAACAGCAGAAAACGCCGGTGATGAACCGGGAAGAAACCGCTCACATGATATCAAGTTTAACGGTTCAGCTCCCCCATATTCAAGATGCTGCGACATTGGTGACTGACCGAGAAGCGCTTGTCGTATACAAAACCGATTCTAAAAACCGGGAGCTGACCGCCGATCAGGTCAAAAAAACAGCGGCTTCTGTCATACCGCGATACTATCATGTGTATATTTCCGATAATCCAAACCATATGCAGTCCATCGAAAATTACAGCAATCTCGGCTCTGGTTCCAGAGATATCAGAGAGATCATGTCGGGGACGATTCAAGAAATGAAAACCTCCCCGCAGGGAAGCCCCGTCTCAGAGAATGAAAATGCCAACGGAGAAACACACCAGGACATGAAAATCGATAGGAATGACAAAAACGCCAGATGATCTGGCGTTTTGGCATTACGCTTGTGCTTGACGCTTTTTAGATGCTTCGTTTACCTGTTCATCCGCATGGTAAGAAGAGCGGACAAGCGGACCGGCTTCGCAATGGCTGAAGCCTTTTTGCATCGCGATTTCCTTTAATTCTGCAAATTCATCAGGGTGATAGTATTTTTGGACTTTCAAGTGTTTTTTCGTCGGCTGCAGATATTGGCCGATTGCCATAATATCCACGTTGTTCGCCAAGAGGTCGTCCATGACTTCAATAATCTCTTCTTTGGTTTCGCCGAGTCCGATCATAATACTTGATTTCGTCGGAATGTCAGGCTGCATTTCCTTCGCACGGCGCAAAAATTCCAATGAACGATCGTACGTCGCACGCGCGCGGACTCTTGGCGTCAGGCGGCGAACCGTTTCGATATTGTGATTCAGGATGTCTGGGCGTGTATCCATCAAGGTTTTTAGGTTATCGTAGTTTCCGCCCATATCAGACGGTAGCACCTCAATTGTTGTGAACGGGCTTTTTCTGCGGATTGCACGGACGGTTTCCGCGAAAATGCCTGCCCCGCCGTCTTTCTGATCGTCACGCGCCACAGCCGTAATGACCGCGTGCTTCAGATTCATAAGCGCGACTGAATCCGCTACGCGTTCCGGCTCTTGCAGGTCAAGCTCAGTTGGAAGTCCTGTTTTGACAGCGCAGAAACGGCATGCTCTTGTGCAAACAGAACCTAAAATCATAAATGTCGCTGTACGTCTGACCGCCCAGCATTCATGAATATTCGGGCATTTTGCTTCTTCGCATACGGTATGCAGGTTGTTTTCCCGCATGAGTTTTTTGAGCCCTGTATAGTTTTCATTTGTATTTAATTTGATTTTGAGCCATTCGGGCTTTCTGAGGTGTTCGTCTTTCTTTGCCAATTCCCATCATCTCCAATATCCAATATACTCAATTTCTGACACGAAACATTCTGAAAACGAGAAAGGTGCAGGTTTTATTTCTGCAACAAAAATAATGTTTTTCTAACTAAAGAAAGTCTTTTCTTTAGACACTTTAACATAGGAAAAATTTCTCGACAAGGGAAGATGATTACTGACATTTTTAAGCCGGGTTGCTGCAAACTATGTGTATTCAATATGAAAGGAGATTATTTTGTGAAAGTTTTGTTATCCGCTCTTCTTCTCCTTTTGTTTGCCTTTGAGCCTTCTGCGTCTGGAAAAAAGCTTTCAGATCCAGTGCTGTCGAAACGGATGGAATTATATCATAAAATCGAGGCTGTGACGCAGATCCCTTGGTATGCGCTCGCCGCTGTTGATCAATACGAGGAAAATGTGCGGAGCAACCGGAAAGATCTGCCCGACAAGGCGGGAATCATCAGCATCCATATACCCGATGACATCTGGAGCGGGCCTGAAAACCCAAATCCGAAAGATGATGCGCCGTTAAGCATTAAAGTGTTTGACGGAATCGGAATGGATGGCGATGGAGACGGGAAAGCAGAGGTCAGCAACGATGAAGATATTTTGTATACGTTCAGCCAATACTTGCTGTCGTACGGCACAGATGAGGACAACATCCGCATTGGGCTTTGGCATTATTACCGGCGCGATCAGACAGTGGGGATCATATCTGAATTCATGAAGCTTTTTAAAGCCTACGGCCATATTGACCTGGGCGAGCATGCATTCCCGCTTCCGATCAGAACCGATTACAGCTATCGAAGCACGTGGGGAGATGCCCGCGGCTTCGGAGGAAGACGGATTCATGAAGGTACGGATATCTTTGCCCATTACGGCCTTCCTGTCAAATCCACATGTTACGGCGTTGTCGAAATGAAGGGCTGGAACCGCTTCGGAGGATGGAGAATCGGCATCAGGGACATTAACAATACGTATCATTATTTTGCCCACCTCAATGGGTTTGCCAAAGGGATTAAAACTGGACAAATCGTTGAGCCCGGCCAAGTGATCGGATCAGTCGGAAGCTCCGGATACGGCCCTCCGGGAACCGCCGGGAAGTTCCCGCCGCATCTGCACTATGGCATGTACAAAGATAACGGAAAAACCGAATGGTCATTTGATCCATACCCGCATTTGAGAGCGTGGGAGCGATATGAATACAAAAAAAAGAAGTAACAAAAAGCCGCCTCTTCGACAGGCGGCTTATTTGCTGCTTTTTTCTTTTTTTGATTCGGCACCGTCTTCTTCTTTGCTGCTCGGAAGCTGGACAGAAGGCGTGACACCCGAGCCGCCGCTTCCATTATAAAACTGCGGCACCTCGCCCTGCACTGCTTTAATCGATACAGGAACATTATTTGTGACGACAGCGGTTTTGCTGGCAAATGGAATGATGACCTTCACTTTAATTTCGACAAAGATGCTGATATCAATAAGTGCGTTATTTATGCCATACGGCTTGATTTTGGTTTTGACATCTGTAAAAGCGTCACCGATTAAATTGAACCGGACCGGGATTTTTGGCCCGAGGTTTCCAAGAAGGCTGTTGCCGGTTACCTGTCCCAGCGGAATGTTGATCATAATGTTTTCACTGGCGCCGCTATGTCCGGTATGGGTTTCCATCTCTTTCAGATGAGCCTGAAGCTGCTTTGTCACTTTTGTTTTTACACTGTTTACAACCTGTGTATTAAAATCGATTGTCGTTAAGTTTCCATTTTCATCAGAATTCATTTGAAACATATCTTTCATATTTTCACTGTCAGACATATAGTCCTCAATCGAATCCTGGATCACCTCTGTCGCGATACGCTTCGTTTCCATCTCGCCGATGTCCATTAAAACAGGTTTGATCGAGCCATTGATCATCCAAAGGCTGACCGTTGTTGACAGGATAAAAAAGACAACTGACAGGAGCATCACGTAACGGAAAGGCAAAGGTCCTCTCTTGCGAAAAGGGCCGCGATATCTTGGCAAGAAAATCCCCCCTTACATATCACAATGTATGCTTGTAAGAGGGGACATAGTAATAGCCGGGGCCAATTTATTTTATTTCACCATTTTTAAAAGCGCTTCTCTGCCGCTCATGCCGACTTGAATGCCAAGATCTTCCGCGGCGTACGTGACGGATTCTAAAGGTGCGTCTAACAGCTGGTCAATGGTGCGGACACCAACTGCGCGCCCCGCCACGATGCCGCGCTCCTTTAATTTCTCATTCAGCAGCGCCACATCAAGCGCGCCGCACATAATGTATCCGTGATCATTGGTGACGGCCATAAAATTCGTTTTGGGAAGCTTTACTGTCACAGCTGTAAAAGGCTGTCCTTCTATCATGATCGGTGTCAGATTTACCACGTCAACCACTCCCTTCATTCATCATTTTATGATGAAGGGCACAGCTTGTTGTGGGCTGACAGCCTTATTGCGCGAGCTTCCAAGCGAGCAGATCCCGCAAAAATTCCGGCATAAAGTATTCTTTTTCTGCCGCGTCGCGAATCAATGGAAACAGTTTGCCGAGCGTAAACATATCAAGCACCGCAACGGAGTATTGTTTATGTTTTTCAATATCTTCCCCGTTCAGCGTGATGCGGGTGACATGCGTGATCCCGTCATCGAGCCGTTTCGTTTCTACCTCAACGCCGGCATACACCATTTTCCCCATCACTTCTCCGCGGAAGCCAAGTCCTTTGATCCGGAGCTGTTCCATTTGTTCGGAAGCGGCATGGACAATGGTTTCCTTCAGTTCTTCACCCGTCAGGCGGACAGCCACCGGGTTGATCGGATGCGGACAGATGCGGTGCAGATCCAGTTTCGTCACAGGGCCTGCTTTCAGCGGACCGAGAATGACACCTGAATTCACCATACTGATGTCCGTCTCGCACCATTCTTTTAACGCGTACGCCAAAAGCAACGGCAGCTCTGATTCTTCAAACCACTTCACCTCAGCATCTTGGGCAAGCTCCGCAACGGCATCGGAGAGCTTCTCCTCAGCTTCACGTTCTTTTTCATTAAGAAACGCTTTTGTTTCTGCGGATTCTCCTATCCATTCCGCCATGTTCTGCACAGACGCTGTTTTGCTGATGATGCTTCGCTGTACACTGTCCACCGTGATTTCTACACAGCCGACATAATGCCCGTATTTCTCAGCACTGGCAAGCAATACCCCGTTCACCACTTGTCCGTCTTCAAGCAAATGATGGGTGTGCGATTCGAGAATGACATCAATCTCAGGTACCGCTTCAGCCACTGCTTGATCATCAAGAATGCCTAAATGCGACAGCAGGACGATGATATCCGCCTGCCCTTTCACTTCCTGAATGGTTTCCTTTACGCTATCAAGGGCATCCGTTACTGTCCACCCCAGCTTGTCATAAACGGGATAATACGGCACAGTTACGCCTAAGAAAGCAATGGACATACCGTTTTTCAATGATTTGATATGGTAAGGCACCGCCCAGGACGGACGGTTTCCGTTTTTATCAAACAGGTTGGAGACGATAACAGGAAATTCAGCATGATCATATAAAGCAGCAAGCTCTTCATGCGGAAGCGTAATCCCTTCGTTATTGCCGATCGCCGCTCCATCAATGTGAAGGCGGTTTAAGAGATCGACATTGGCTTTTCCGAATGTCGCCTCTGTCACGAATTGAAAACGATCAAGATGATCGCCAATATCAAATACGAGCGTCTCTTCGCTGTCTGATTGATGCTCTTTTCTTTTCTGCTCGATATAATCTACAATTTTCGGCCAGTTTTCAAAATGGCTGTGCAAATCATTTGTATGATATAAGCGGAGCTTCTCCTTCATAATATCTCTCCCTAATCGTTCAGCTGAAAATGCCTTCATAAATGAGCTGGCAGCCGATCAAAATCAATACGATCCGCATGATCATAACGATCGTTTTCGTCTGCATTTTTCTGTTGATGGCGGCGCCAAGCTTTCCGCCGAACCAAGCGCCGGGCACAAGCGCGAGGGCGTACAGCCAATTGACGTGCCCGGAAATAATATGTGAAACAGACCCTGTCATAGAAGACAGGAAAATAATAAACATGGATGTTGCGACCGCAACCTTCGGCGGAAACAAAAATAACAGCATCATCGCCGGAACCATCAGTGATCCGCCGCCTATTCCGAAAAGCCCGCCTAAAAAACCGACAACAAAGGCAATGGCAATACCGACAGGGGCCTGATATGAGTACGTATAAGGCTCACCGGCATCATCCTGAAATGTCCGGATAATCCCTTTGTGCGCTTTGTTAATGGGCCGGGCTTTCGCTTTCAGCATTAAGGATAATGAAATCAGAATCATAAAAATGCCAAACCAAACGGAAAATGAGTTTGAATTGAACAGCTTTGACACATAAGCCCCGATTATGCTGCCGGGACCTGAACCGATAAAGAAAATGAGCCCGCTCTTATAATCAACGATTTTATATTTAATATAAGCCAAAGTTGAAGAAAGACCCGTAAAAATAATGACCAAAAGCGAAGTTCCAATCGCAACCTGCGGCGTCACATCCTGAAACAGCGGCGTCACTGTGCTTAAAAACATCAAAGACGGCACAATGACAATTCCGCCGCCAAGCCCGATCAGACTTCCTACCGTACCTGCGATTAATCCCAGGACGACCAAAATCACAAACGACATCAGTAAAAACCTCTTTTCAAAAATAAATCGAGCTGTCTCGGAGCAAGTCCGCTGTACTCGATATCAAGCAGTTCAAGCATCTGCTTGCCGTTATCCGCGGCGTCACCGCCGGAATTATTGTTGAACAGGACAAAAATATCCTTACATTGCTGCTGCAATTCATTCAGGTGCTTTTTCCAATCCTCCAACTCCTGTTGGTTGTAGCGGTATAGGTACCTGACCTCGCGCCAGTTTTTCCCGCCGTCAGGCTTCATCCAGCCCTGCTTGTTGCGTCCGTGAAACCTGACGAGCGTTTTGTTTTCATCGGTCGCGCGCAGCACAGTCGGAACGCTGCCTTCTCCGATTTGCGGTTCATCACAAACACTGTGAATCCAGCCTTCCGCTTTCATAAATGAAAGCGTCTGCTCATAAAACGGCGGCGAGAACCAGGAACGGTTTCTGAATTCAAGCGCACAAGGGATATCTCCCATTTGGTGCTTGCACCATCTCAAATAGGCGACATTCTCCTTCTTGCAGTCAAACCACGGCGGAAATTGAAACAGCACCATGGCGAGCTTGTTGCTATGTAAATATGGCGTTAAAGACACCTTAAACGCATCAAACATCTCCTCTTTTGAGTCAAAGGGAATTTCACCGCGCTGATGCCCTGTCATGCCCTGATATGCTTTCACGATAAATTGGAAGGTTTCGGGCGTTTCCTTGACCCACTTTTCATTATTGCGAGCCGGCTGAATCGCGTAAAAGCTCGCGTCTAATTCCACGATCGGAAAATGGGAGGAATAGGCCTGCAATTTTTTCTGGCTGGTCGTCTTCGGCGGATAGATGCTGTCATGATCCCCCCATCCCGTCAGTCCAATATAAATCACACTCATTCACCTCTCTTTCAGTTTATCACACGTGTTTTCAGGTTTCCTCGGAAATGCTGTTCATATGGCGGGAAAAAGCAGAACTCAAATGCTGATATTGTTCCTCATTCGTATCTAAAAACGCCTCTTCTCTTGTGGAAGGAATATGCTGATATTCAATAGGCGCCTGAAACTGCTCACTCGTAAAATCGTACACCACACCATTGAAGCTGTTATAAAAATGCCAGCTCTCACCGACTCTTGTTTTCAGAATGGCGCCGCCGAATTGATCCTGAATCACCAGTGCCGTCACACCGCATTGGCCGCATGACGGGCATTCTTCCGTCCATTTAGAGCTCGTATGGCGAGACCAAGATTGCTTAAGTATGTATTTGACATGCTCCACTGCCTCCGCCTCCTTTTAAAAAAGATACCACGTTGATGAAATTTTAAAAACAAGAACGGCAGAAATCAAAAAACCCGGCGGTAAAATCCGCCGGGCTTACGAAGGAACGACCAGCGCTCCGTCAATTCCGCTGACTTTTTCCCCATCATTGTACACGCACCGGCCTTTGCTGTAAGTGGCCGAAATACGGCAGGGAAATGTATGTCCTTCGTAAATGCTTATTTTATGCTTTGCAAACATCGATTCTCTAGTGACAGTGTACGGCTCCATGCTGACGAGCACAAAATCCGCATCACACCCCGCTTCAAGCCGCCCTTTTTTCTGAAGGCCGAATCGTTTCGCAGGTGCCGCCGCTGTCCATTCAACGATGATTTCAAACGGAATCTGATGCTCAAGCGCCAGTTCCAGCATCCCTAATAAAGTAAACTGCCCGCCGCTGATTCCGCCCCATGATAAAAACAAATTATCCTCCCGCTTCAAAGACGGACGGCAAGGGGAATGGTCTGAGGAAACCATGTCAATGTGCCCCGCAATGAGCGCCTCGACCAGCGCTTCCTTCGATTGCAGTGAGCGGAGCGGCGGCGCGCATTTCGCGACAGAGCCCTTTTCCCGTAAATCGTCATGGCTGAATAAGGCATAATGCGGGCATGTTTCGACCGAAACATCGAGCCCTTCCTGTTTCGCCTCTCTGATCAGCTGAACCGCTTTCGCCGTACTGATATGAACAAAATGAACCGGACAGCCTGTCACCCTCGCATACTGAATCGTGCGATACACCGCTTCAGCTTCGGCTTCCTCCGGGCGGGAGGCGGCGTACGCATCCGCATCCACCTTTCCTTTATTGGCCAAAACCATCTGCAAATAGCTTGTGATCGCATCGCTTTCTGCGTGAAGAGCGAGGATTTTTCCTGCAGCCGCAATTTCCGCCATACCTTTAAGCAATGTCCGTTCATCAACAGAGCGGAACTCATCAGTGCCTGACTTTGATAAAAACGCTTTAAACCCGATCGCTCCCGCTTCAGCCATCGGGCGGATGTCCTCGATATGGCCAGGCACAAGACCGCCCCATAGCGCAAAATCCACGGCAGATTTTTGCCTGCCCAGCTCAGCTTTTGCGAGAAGGTGCTCTGCCGTCACGGTTGATGGAATGCAGTTGAGCGGCATATCAAAAAAGGTGGTGCAGCCGCCTGCGGCCATCATTTGAGAACCTGTTTCAAATCCCTCCCAATCTTCCCTGCCCGGTTCATTAAAATGAACATGGCAGTCTATCGTACCAGGAAACACGTATGTCCCGTCTGCCTGGATGATTTCCGTCCCGCTTGCTTCGATGTCAGAACCTATCTCGGCAATGACACCGTTTTGAACTGCAATATCAGCTTCTGTAACGCCATCTGGCGTAACTGCCTTTGCACCTTTTATGACCATATCGTAAGCCATATTAATCCCCCCATGTAAGGATGACGATTTTTCATGTCAGTTTATGTCACACAACCAGTTCTATTTTCAACAGTTTACTGCTACTATGATCGTATTACATCAGCAAAACCGCTAGAATTCCTATTGAAAATTATTCATCTTAACCAATGTTTTTATAGAAAAGGAGAATGCGCTATGAATATTTTTGATGTGATGAAAATACCGGCTTTTGAAAACGCCAATTTAATCGCTGGAAAAGCAGGAGGGGAAAGGGAGGTTCAGCATGTCAACATGATGGACGCTCCGGATATCGCAGACTTTTTGCATAAAAATGAATTGCTCGTCACCACCGCCTATCACCTGAAGGATCACCCGCATCAATTATCTGAACTGATTCGGCAAATGGCAAAACGCGGCTGCGCGGGCCTCGGCATTAAAACAAAGCGCTATCTGGAAGATATCCCGAAGGAAATCGTCGAACTGGCCGATTCATATGCGTTCCCGATCATTGAGCTTCCGGAACACATCCGCCTCGGCGATATTGTGAATGCCACTCTCAGCCATATTCTCGATATGCGTTCTAACGAGCTGCAGCAAGCCATTTACGCGCACAAAAAATTCACAAACCACATTATGAGCGGCAAGGGGCTGCAATCTCTGCTCAAAAAGGTGTCAGACCTCCTTCAGCTTCCCGTGCTGCTTCTAGACCAGCATGCTAAAATGCTGTCAGCGTCTCATCAAATTTCAGTTGAAACCGAAAAACTGAAAGGCACCCTGAATACCGTATCCGGGCCATTTTTCACTTGTTTCTCTACAATCTCAGATCAGAAAACATATTCTGTCCTGCCTATTTATAATCACGAAAAAAATTGCGGATATCTGCTGATACCGGACATGGTGCAGGCCGGCGACAAAGGATTGATCCTCACGATTGAACAAGCGGCCAACGTCATTTCCTTTGAACTGCTGAAAGAAAATGCGCTGAAGCAGTTCAGCCGGCGGGCGCGCAATGAGTTTTTTAACAATTTTATTGAGCGGTCCTTTTCTTCAGATGACGAAATCAAAAACCGGGCGAAAGAATTCAAGCTGCGCTGGGATCAAAAATACATGTGCATTGCCGGCAAACTCGATCGCAATGACGAATCAATCAGCTTTACAGAAAATCAGCTCGCTTCCGACAGCGTATTCGAATTTCTCGAAGGTGAATTATCGGCCTTCCCGTTTCCGCCTCACTTCTTTATGAAAGGAAACGTCGGCATTATTCTCATCGAGGCGACAGACAGCTGGAGTGAAATGCACGCCTCGGTGATCAGCTTTTTAGAACAGTTCCAAACACAGGTCAGCGCTCAATTTAAACGAACCGTGTCCTTTGGCATCAGCAATATCTGCCAAAAGCTCATTGATGTTCCCGACGCGTTCACAGAAGCTTCTGATGCTCTGCAATCGGGGCATTTGTCTAGAAGCACCGCATTTATCCAGGTGTATCACGCAAAAGATGTGCCTGAGCTTCTGCGCTTGCTCCCGGTTGAGGATTTGAAGAAATTTTACAACTCCACGCTTCAGAGTCTTGCTGAAAAACAGCAGGAGGATCAAAGCCTTCTTCATACGCTTTCCGTCTATTTAGAGACACACTGCCAAATTTCAGAGACGGCCAAGCGTCTGTACGTTCATCGCAATACGGTCATTTACCGGCTTGAAAAATGCGAAGAGCTGCTGGGGAAAAGCTTAAAAGATCCAGAAACAACGATGCGTTTGCGGCTTGCCTTACGTATGCAGCGGCTGATCAGCTAACGTTTGTCACATTCTCTTACAAAATCAATCACTTTTCGTCACTTTCAGCAATCACACCTGTCTTTTTCGGCTACTGTATCCAATGACACTCCTCAATCGGCACGATATCATGTTACTAAAGTTCACATACGAGGAGGGACTATGGTGAAAAAAAGATCGTTTGCGGTGTTTACGCTTGGCCTGCAGCATGTGCTGGCCATGTATGCAGGTGCGATTTTGGTGCCCCTGCTTGTCAGCAGGGCGCTGAATGTAACAACTGAACAGCTGTCCTACCTATTGGCGATTGACCTGTTAACGTGCGGCGTCGCGACGCTTTTGCAAACCTTGCGCGGAGCATACATCGGCATCGGGCTTCCCGTCATGCTTGGCAGCTCATTTGTGGCCGTCACCCCGATGATTGCAATCGGCGCCAATTATGGCATTCACGCGATTTACGGTTCTATCATCGCGGCCGGTGTGTTCATCTTTTTGTTTGCGCGTTTTTTCGGCAAACTGACTGTGTTATTTCCTCCTGTCGTAACAGGTACGGTTGTGACATTGATCGGCCTTTCACTAGTTCCGACAGGTGTGAAAAATATGGCTGGCGGCGAGAAAATAAACGGCAACGCCAATCCCGAATACGGTTCGTTCGAAAACCTTCTTCTCTCTGTCGGTGTCCTTGTTCTGATCTTAGTCCTCAACCGCTTTCTCAAAGGATTTGCCCGAACACTGTCCGTTCTGATCGGCATCGTCGCCGGTACAGCGGCGGCAGCGATCATGGGCAAAGTCAGCTTTTCTTCTGTTACAGAAGCACCATTCTTCCAAATCCCGAAGCCTTTTTATTTCGGAGCTCCTGCGTTTGAAATTGGCCCGATCTTAACGATGCTGATCGTCGGAATCGTCATTATTGTGGAATCAACCGGCGTTTTCTACGCAATCGGAAAGATATGCGGCAGACCTTTAACTGAAAATGACCTCGTCAAAGGGTATCGCGCGGAGGGAATCGCCATTCTCATCGGCGGGCTGTTCAATGCCTTTCCTTATAATACCTTTGCGCAAAACGCCGGCTTATTGCAGCTGACGAAAGTAAAAACGAGAAACGTCGTGATTACCGCAGGCTTTATCCTTGTCTGTCTCGGACTGATTCCGAAGATTGCTGCCCTTGCTTCTGCCGTTCCTGCTGCTGTGCTTGGCGGCGCAACCGTCGTCATGTTCGGCATGGTGATTGCCTCCGGCGTCAAAATGCTCAGCACAGCGGATCTCACAAATCAATACCACCTCCTGACCATCGCATGCTCAATCGCACTCGGCATTGGAGCCAGCACCGTCCCCGGGATTTTTGCTGAATTCCCCGCTCCGATCAGGATTCTGGTCAGTGACGGCACCATCACTGGCAGCCTGACCGCTATCTTTTTGAATCTATTTTTCAGCTTACGCGGCAAAAAAGACAAAACAGCTCAGAAAACTGAACTTACGGTATTAGAACATACACTTGCATTAGAAAAAGAGGTGTAAAAAAGATGAAGAAACAGCATAATGCCTTTCAGCTGATGATGCTGGGGCTTCAGCACATGCTCGCCATGTATGCGGGAGCCATTCTCGTTCCGCTGATCGTCGGAGCGGCGATCGGACTGGATGCAGGGCAGCTGACGTATTTAATTGCGATCGATTTGTTCATGTGCGGGGCGGCGACTCTTTTGCAGCTCTGGAGAAACCGGTATTTCGGCATCGGCCTTCCCGTTGTGCTCGGATGCACGTTTACCGCAGTCGGCCCGATGATTTCCATCGGCAGCACTTACGGTGTCCCAGCGATATATGGTGCCATTATCGCCGCAGGGCTGATTGTCGTCTTAGCCGCAGGCTTCTTCGGAAAGCTTGTCCGTTTTTTTCCGCCTGCCGTAACCGGATCAGTCGTCATGATCATCGGCATCAGCCTGATCCCGACGGCAATGAATAACCTGGCCGGAGGTGAAGGAAGCAAAGAATTCGGCTCACTGGACAACGTCCTCCTCGGGTTTGGCATCACAGCTTTTATCTTATTGCTGTTTTATTTCTTTAAAGGTTTTATCCGTTCCATAGCGATTTTGCTCGGTATGATCGCAGGAACAGCGGCTGCATACTTCATGGGAAAGGTCAATTTCTCTGAGGTCTTGGAGGCATCTTGGCTTCATGTTCCATCTCTGTTTTATTTCGGACCGCCTGCCTTTGAATGGCCGGCTGTTGTCACGATGCTTCTCGTTGCGCTTGTCAGTCTCGTCGAATCGACGGGTGTTTACTTTGCGCTTGCCGATATCACAAACCGCCAGCTGTCGGAGAAGGATCTGGAAAAGGGCTACCGGGCGGAAGGCCTTGCGATTATGCTAGGCGGCTTATTTAACGCGTTTCCCTATACAGCCTTCTCGCAAAATGTCGGCATCGTACAGCTTTCAAAGATAAAAAGTGTCCACGTCGTCGCCACCACAGGAATCATGCTGATGGCGATCGGGCTTGTTCCAAAAGCCGCGGCACTGACTACAGTGATCCCCAACCCAGTTCTCGGCGGCGCAATGATCGTCATGTTCGGCATGGTCATTTCGTACGGGATCAAAATGCTGTCCAGCGTCGACTTCGATTCACAAGGCAACCTGCTGATTATCGCCTCTTCCGTCAGCTTGGGGCTTGGCGCTACAACTATTCCCGCGCTGTTTTCATCACTTTCGGGCGCCGCATCAGTCTTGGCGGGAAGCGGAATCGTGATCGGCAGTTTGACAGCCATAGCACTGCACGCTTTTTTTCAAGCCAAACAGCCGAATGGCTCAGACATAAAAACGTAAAGGAAGATGCCAATGCTCACAATGGATGACCTGAACCAAATGGACACACAAACACTGACAGACACACTTGGCTCTATTTTTGAACACTCCTCATGGATTGCGGAGAGATCCGCGGCATTACGGCCGTTTTCGTCCCTTTCTGATCTTCACCGCAAAATGACCGGTATTGTAAAAGCCGCGGATCGCGAGACACAGCTTGATGTAATCAATAAGCACCCCCGGCTCGGAACAAAGAAAACAATGAGCAGTGAGTCGATAAAAGAGCAACAGAACGCAGGGCTCAGCAAACTGGAACAGCAGGAATACGAGGAGTTTCTCAAGCTGAACGAACACTATTATGATCGCTTCGGCTTTCCTTTTATTTTAGCGGTGAAGGGAAAGGCGAAACAGGACATTCACCAAGCCCTGCTGGAAAGGCTTGAGAACGAACGGGAATCGGAGTTCCAGCAGGCCCTTATAGAAATTTACCGAATCGCCCGCTTTCGCCTGGCTGACATCATCACTGAAAAAGGAGAGACACAAATGAAAAGAACCATGTCTTATGGCAAAGGAAATGTATTTGCATACCGAACGTTTTTAAAACCGCTCACTGGAGTGAAGCAAATCCCCGAATCATCTTTTACCGGGAGAGACAATACCGTTGTCGGCGTTGATGTGACTTGCGAAATTGGCGGAGACGCCTTCCTGCCATCATTTACAGACGGAGACAACACTCTCGTCGTGGCGACGGATTCAATGAAAAACTTTATCCAGCGCCATCTCGCATCCTATGAAGGAACGACAACCGAGGGATTCCTACACTATGTAGCTCACCGATTTTTAGATACCTATTCTCATATGGACACGATTACTCTGACTGGCGAAGATATCCCGTTTGAAGCAATGCCTGCATACGAGGAGAAAGAGCTCACCGCAAGCCGCCTTGTCTTCAGAAGATCACGCAATGAACGAAGCCGCTCTGTGCTGAAAGCCGAACGCAGCGGGAATACCATCACGATTACAGAACAATACAGCGAAATCATGGATCTTCAGCTCGTTAAGGTGAGCGGCAACTCCTTCGCCGGCTTCATCCGGGACGAATATACGACTCTTCCCGAAGACGGCAACCGCCCCCTGTTTGTCTATTTAAACATCAGCTGGCAGTATGAAAACACCAATGACGCATATGCTTCTGACCCAGCCCGCTACGTCGCGGCTGAACAAGTCCGCGACTTGGCGAGCACCGTTTTTCACGAGCTCGAAACCCCTTCAATCCAACACTTAATCTATCACATCGGCTGCAGAATATTAGTGAGGTTCCCGCAGCTCACTGATGTCAGCTTCCAATCTCAAAATCACACATGGGATACAGTTGTCGAAGAAATCCCGGGTTCAAAAGGAAAAGTCTACACCGAACCGCGCCCGCCATTCGGCTTCCAGCGCTTTACCGTGACAAGAGAAGACGCCGAGAAAGAAAAACAGAAAGCTGCTGAAACCGTAGGGAGCCTGAAAGCCTGATGGGAAAGCTGACCACCCATATTTTAGATTTAACCTGCGGCAAACCGGCGGCGAACGTCAAAATTGAATTGAAGCGGCTGGGCGAAAGTATAATGAAAGAGATATACACTAACAAGGACGGAAAAGTCGATATCCCTCTGCTGGCTGATGAAGAGTTGATGTTCGGAGAATATGTGATGGAATTTCATGCAGGAGACTATTTTGCGAGTAAAAACACGAACGCAGCCGATCAGCCGTTTTTAACCATCGTCACCGTCCGTTTTCACATTGCAGATCCAGATGCGCATTACCATATCCCGCTTTTGCTGTCGCCGTTTGGTTATCAGGTGTATAGGGGGAGTTAACATGTCAAGCCCGGTCTTCACGACCGGGCACTTTCATTTTTTTCCTGTTATAATCATGAAGACAGTATTCTTCTCACATCTATTGCCATCACTTATCTTCTTTATTTTTTCATTTTTTGAACTCTTTTCAGCCAGCAGCCGTATATAGTAACGAAACCAAGTTTCGAGGTGGGGTATGGACATTCTTTCTGACGAAGAATTGATGGAAAAAGTAAAACAAAAGGATATGGAGGCCTACAACAGTTTATATGCCCGTCACGCTCCAAAAACATATCAATTTATATTTCTGTACATCCGTCAAAAACAGGCAGCTGAAGATCTTCTGCAGGAAACTTTTATCCGGGTATATGTAAAATGCCGCAGCTATAAAAGCGAAAAAGCGAGCTTTCGTACCTGGCTCCATCAAATCGCTCACAGACTATGTATTGATTATTACCGAAAGCATTCTAAATTCAAATGGCAGCAGATGGAATTGGACGATTATTCGGAAAAGCACCAGAGCACCATTGAGCAAAATATACAAAATAAAATATTGATTCAACAGTATTTGGGACAGCTGCCTGACAAAGAGCGATCAATTCTGATTCTCGCCTACTATCAAGGGTTTACAGGCAAAGAAATTTCTCACATTCTCAACATACCGGAAGGAACAGTCAAATCCAAGCTTCATTATTCTCTAAAGAAGCTGAACAAATCCATTGAAAAGGAGCTGAAGGACTCATGAATGAGCAAGATGAAGTGAAAAGCATGATTGAAGGATTACAAGAACACATGCCCAAGCTGAACGAATTCCTGGATATGAACCGCCTGTCTCTTCCAGAACATATGTTAAAACCACCTTCTCCACCGATTACTTGGTTTGACCGTTTGAGCCATTGGCTAGCTTATCCTAGCTGGCAGCTTCCAGACCTTTTCTCATTCCGTTCTGTTGCTCAAGTGGTGACGATTTTGCCGATTTTATCCGGGAGCATAGCAGCACAAATACTTTTTTTCTTATTCTTAGGAAGGTGATCATATGACAAGCGGTACGGTGATAGGACTAATAAGCGGCGCGGCAGCTCTTACTGTCGGTACACTAGGTGGAGTCATGGGGTCTGCATTTAATCGGCAGATTTTAAACTCAATTGGCGTACATTCACTTCCACAGAACCCTAAACGGAAATATTCGCTGATTGCAAAACATTGCAGATTTTTAGGCGAATGGAATCGTTTTGACAGCTATAATGTGTTTGTCTTTTTTTTAGGGATTCTATTTCTAATTGGTGCAGGCGTATTATTGATTGTGAGATTCGAAACGGGCGGCACCCCTTTCCAAGACACACTTCAGCTCGCTTTTTTGGTTAACTCTCTCACCTGGATCTCCGTGTCCTCGATTTTATTGTTAGGACGGCTTGTACAATTGATCCACATCTATAAATACGGTATTCAACATATCAGTAAGGAGGAAACAGCCATTACCAAGACCCAAGAACAGCAAAATAAAAACAAATTCTCTTTATATTGGATCATTATTTTAGCAGCAACGATCCTGTTTATTGGTGGAGGTCTTCTGCTGCTTCAATACCCTGTTGGTTTTTTAAGTCTGGCAGGCGCCTACTTTTTGTTCATGTTTACTTTTAACTCGGTTTATCATAAAAACAAGCGGAAATAAAGAACTTCAGCCCAACAGCTGAAGTTCTTTTTTATTATTTTATATCAGTTGTGTTTTTAGATATTTGCGCGAGCAAAGCTCCGAGATAAGCCTCTTCTATCGGCCACACCCCTAAACGGTTATTCATCATATGAATATAGTGAAAGGCTAGATGGGAAGCAGACGTTCTAATCTTATCGGACTCTTGTATCTGTGAAAAAGCACTCTCCAGCAGTTTTTGGTACCCAATCGTTGACTTGGTGACAAAAGGGTTAGAGTGCATTTTTTCTATGACAACATTTATTACATCAATCCGTTTTTCCGCAGCCTCCTTCAGCTTCGTTTTATAGGTTATTCCATCAGTATAATCAGCTCCGCTCCAATAATGCAGCATGCTTTCCCAAAGATCCTGTGTTTGGTCTGCTGATAAAGAAGCTTGTTCCGCTGTTTTTTTCATAAGAAAGAGAGCGAAATCAAAACGGTCATGATCTTTAAATCCAGGATCATTCAATAATGAAAGAACCAATTCACTCGAAGACTGAAAGATGTCTTCAGCTATATTAACGCCTTGGATGCCGCCGTATTTTTCATACTCCGGCTCATATTCCTCTTGTTGGAATCCGGATTCAAAATTTCTAGTATCGGTTTTGACAGGCAGCAGCCGGCTCATTTCTGAAAGAGGTTCAGCCAGGACTTTAGATAGACTGCTGTTCAAATGCTCTTCCGTAATCTCTTCAACGATATCAATGTCGTCTTCATTTACTAAAAAACGCAAACGGATATGAGGCCCTTGCATATCAATGTATCTGATAAAAAACCACTTATGTACTTGAACACTGTCTTTTACCTGCTTAACAATCGGCGTTACAATGTTAATGATAATATTTTCTAAATACTCAGCCCTCGGCACATAAATGCTGTAAAACACCCATTCCTTCATATAAAAACCCCTTTCTCATTAGCTATAGCCGATTCTTGCTTTTTCTCAACAGGCCATTGGAATAAAGACATATACTCAGAAGCAATTACGCGCCCTTCAGCATTTTCCAGCCAATGCTGGTGGCGATTAGGAAGTCCTTCAGTGAATGTTACAGACAAAAGATCATCTTCAACAATCGTGTTTACAGCTGCTGCGATAGAATGGTAGCTATTGAAATTCAGATACATTGGTTTTCTTTGTTTTGGATTCAGCATCACACTTGTTCTCTCTCCAGAGAGAAAACCCTCATCCGGAAGGCTGTACTTCTTTTGAAATGCTTTCATTCGTATAAAGTATGCATAGTCACTCTCTCGATTCTCTTTTAAAGGGAATAAGAATACCGGGATCCGCCAGCGGGCACGCCTTTGTACAATCCTCCCCTCCTGCATACGAGGATGAAATTCTACTTTTTCCGGCGGAGGTGATTTAGGAAATAGTGGTGATGTCACCCAATTGGTTTGGTAAGCATTAATCCATGGGTTCATAATGGTAAATAAATATGAGACAGGCCCATGCATCATGTGCTGTGGCACAGCACCAAAATACATAGGAGCAACAGGGCGCCCCTCTTTGTTTACAAATGCCAGCGTACCGCGCGGATCATGCACCAATAACAGATCCTTTAACAAAAGATCATTTTGATCTGCTGTTGGATTTTCACCAAGCCACCTTAAGGATTGTGCTGTAATACCTGGATCAGTTTGCAAATTGCTGAAATCTGAGATCATCGGAAAATGAACGATATCTGAGTGAGGGTTCATCACATGAATCCATCGCTTTGTAAGACTGCTTAAATTTCTCTGATCCTCATTAAACATTGATTGAAAGCGGAGTACCAGCCCCAGACCGGAACTGATCTGGTTGATAACAAGCTGGTAGTCACCATTGGAAATGTCTTTACTGCCATTATTTGCTGCTAATTGATAAAACACAACCGCACTTGGGGGAACTGAGCTGCCGCTGCACGGGGCAAACACTCTGGACTCCTCCAGATTTACAGCTGTCTTTTTATCTTTCCGCAAGGCATTTTTAATCAGCCGGGGCCTATCTTTCCTCATTTCAAACTGATACAAAAACTCCTGAATGTCATGGCATATGCCTCCTTCCCCATACATCTCTATGAAGTGCTCACACAACAAATCATAGAGATGGGTCCGGAATTGATGCTTTCTCAACTGTCCAGAAAGCTGTTCTAAATCACGTTTGACCTGCTGGCCTAACGGCGGGTGATCTTCTATCCATTTCACATTTTCGTAAACAAGCTTTTCAGTTACTACACTTTTCGGTATTTTATCCGTAAGCTCACTGAATGCACGTTTTGACAGTCTGTAAATGAACTGATGATAGCGCAGTCTTTGCTTGGGCCCGCTTTTCGCAAGCTCCTCTACACAATGGTTCATCCATTTCACAATTCTTGCTATCCTTCTTGCTTTTTGGGTTTGTATCGGCTGTAAGAAATGATATAAACTGAGCAAAGGCTTTTCTGTTTTTCTTGAAAAAGGAAGTACCGGCTTGATCCATTGTTCAGCTGACAAGTCAGGTATTGTAAAAGAAGTATTTTTCAGCAATTCCTGTATCTCCGCATAACTCCCTGAACGGAGAGATTTGATCACCTTCAATTGTTCTTCTGACGAAATTTCTTCTGACACCATCTTATCTTCACGCCATGCAAACCCGTTTAAAATGGTGTAAGAGCTTTTCAGCAGCCGCATATTGTTCTTTTTATCAGTGTGGAGGGTTTGATTTTTTTCGTAGTACAAGTACTGGGATAATTCGTTATGCTGCGCCATCTCAAAAATAAGTTCACTGCATATTGACTTAGAAATGCTGCAAAAGTTCGTTTTTTGATTATTTGTATCAGGAGGCGTGTTATCAGCTGAAAAAGAGGTCAAGCCAATCTTGGTAAACGTACTGAATGGGCTTGTTTTCATCGTTATTCTTCCTAAATAAGACATACTGGTGCGTGCGTATTGTTTGTGGGGCCTCCATAGTTTAGCCTTTTTCTTGTTATAAGCGGATAGATATTTCGGATTTGCCAGCGCCAATCCTTTTTGCCATTCTTCATTTTCCATTTCATTCGCTAAATGTTGGCCAGCCTCTTCAATCTCTTTCTCAAAAATTAGTTTGGTATCTTCCATATACCTTTGTCTGTCGTGAACGGCCATATACCAGCGGTTAAATAATTTATAATCAGAAACAGTCAATCGTTTCTGCAGTTCACTTCTATTTTTATCATCAATTTGAAAAGGACGGCTGTTAAAGATATCTCGTTTTACTTTTAAAAGAAAACGAAGAAAGTTCGTTTCATCATCGTTGAGACAGGAAATCAGATGAAAGAAAATGTCGCTTAGAGGCTCCTTCATTACTTCAATTTCTGTTTCCAAATTCAAAATCTTTTCTATATTTTCAGATGTCTGTTTTACATCAACACATGCCAAGCTATCGATACTGCCCCCGGCAGCCCTCAGCATAACAAAAGGCGCTACATGCCCTTTCATGATACATCACCCCATATATCCAAATGCATTTCGTAAAAGAAAGAAAAATGCCGATAGCAAACAGAAAAGATAAGTAAGTGAGACTAAACTGTAGGTAACGTAAATGATTTTTCTATTTTTCGCCACATGCTGTAAGTAAGCAGGAGGCTTTCTAAACGTGCTTACATGCAGCAAATATGTTAAGGCTCTTTTTCTCAGTGATAACTCCCCTGCAGCAGCCTCTACCGCGTGATATCCATCAGTAGGAAGCAGTAAATTCAAATTGCTAAGAACAAAAAGGATTTGCAAAAATGAAATAAGGTGCGCTGTCTCGCTTATAGTGCCTTGAGGAGCCAACATTGAGACGGCTGCCCACAAACCGCAAGCTAACAAATCTGAATACGGCCCGGCTAGCGCGATATGAATTCTGCTTTTCTTGCTTTTGAGCCGGTAGGTGTCTGTCCGGTCAACGTACGCAACTGGAATAAAATAATAGAGCAGAGCGACACCCGCTTCCCGTATGGTGATACCGTAAGCTTTCGTTACTAAGGCGTGAGCCATTTCATGAATAATCAAATGAAAAGCAATGACACAAACCAAAAAAATCCAATGAATGGAAGACCATTCGATCTGCCATCCTCCTGTCACATTGAGCATAATAAAGGAAGAAATGGCACAAAAAAACAGAATATAAAAGGTTATTTTTTGAAGCATATTGGGAATAGAATGGTAAAGATGAAGCAGGGTTTCTGTTGATTTATTGAGAGACTTCGCCAATGGTAATCGAAGCATCGGTTTATCAGCTGCGCGGCGAATTGCCTGCTTCATCTGATGTTCAGGCAGCGGTTTTATATTTAAGACATTGGCTTTTCTTAAAGATGAAAAAAACATATAGACAATTTCAGGAAAGTTACCGTAATTTGCATAATTTTTTTCTAGTTGATTCACTATATCCTGGCCCGTGTTTGAACCATCCATTAAGTGAAAAATCTCCAAGCCAACTTTTGAAAGCCTGATATATTTCCCATTCTGTTTGTCAAACAACATGGGTTCTTCATTGGCGCCTATTAACAACTCGACTCCTTCACCTAAATAGAGGGGATTGACCAATAGTTCTTCATCGTACTGGTATTGAACTTGACCGTTGTTCATGGCATCATTAAACTCCTTTTATTAACATACAAATACGGTATAATAGATAAAGGAAAGTAAGACATGCGCCTGCTCGCAACAGGCACTTGCCTTACTTGTCTAAATAAGGGCTGATCACCCGTAGCTGCTTGCTGTGCCAGCAGTTGACGCTGTAGTTGCCGGACATGAAGCTGTTGTAAAAGAGGAAGCAGTGCTAGCTGTTCCTGCAACAGTCGCCAAATCCACTTGGGCCGGCAGCTCTTCAGCGTATAATTCCAATGTTTTAATAGTAGTATCCTTTTCAGACATAATGTCACCGCCTCATGTTTTTTAGGTTGATAACATCCTAATTTACCGTTGAAATGGTAGCTATTGTGGAGACAAACGTCGTCCACGATGCATAGGAAGCTCCTGTCGACATCGTCGAGACAATAGACGACATGTCCACTTGGGCCGGCAGCTCCTCTGCAAAGAGTTCCAGTTTTTCTGTTTGCTCGCAGTTAACCTTCAACATACACATCTCCTATTTGAATCAACCGTAGCAGCTGATCGTGCCGGCTGAAGCTGCTGTTGTTCCCGGACATGAAGCCGTACTGACTGATGACGTAGAACTGAAAGATGCCGCAATCGTTGCTAAATCAACTTGCTCCGGCAGTTCTTCTGCAAAAAGCTCCAATTCAAGAGTTTTATCCTTTTCCATTTTTCATTCCCCCTTATTATCCGCCGTATGATGAGATCGTGCCGGCCGTAGAAGCCGATGAACCCGCACACCCAACTGTACCGAATGTTGCTGATGTAGTGAAACCAGATAATGATTGGATTTCTGTCATTTCTTCAGCATAAAGTTCCAGTTCACACTCTTTTTTCTCTTTCATTAGTAAACCTCCTTTTATTGGATTTAAATAATGAATGTATTATTATCCAGAAAGTGATGATGCCGTTGATGCCGTCCCCGCTGTGCTTCCAGGGCACGAAGCTGAGCCAACAGTTGTGGCTGAAGCCCAAGTCGACAATGGCCCCATTGTAAAATCCATTTGCGTTTCAAGCTCTTCTGCAAATAATTCCAATTCAACTTTTTTCTCTTCCATCTTTATCACCTCCTTTCAAGTTATGTGCTTTGAAGAAGGTTTATTTTTCAGAAAAAGATAGCGGTTTTCCAAATGAGAACGCGCACAGTTGAGTCCGATGCCGGCCGTCAATAGGCGTGTATTCCCTTAGCGGTCTAGGAAGGGCGCCAGCAAAAATCGTTCCCTGAAGTCCAAGTGTTAACGCAGAAAGCCAAGCATTTTGAGCCGCTGCGCCGCCGCGCACCATCAAATGCCTGTAGCCGTGTCCGCCGTACTGCTTTACCGCCTGATTCATTGTCCCATTAATAATAATAATGGCAGGAGCATACACAAATTCTTTTTGGAGAAACCAATCATCCGCTTTTTCTTGTTCCGGTATCTCGCCCATAGGCTTTAAAGAATGCGTTTCGGCACAATAATCATAGAAGAATGGACACCGCAGATTTTGGACACGCCACGCGATAACAGAAACCGTAATATCAATTCCCTGGCCGATCTGGCGCGCCCAATTTCTGTTATCTTCTTCTTTGACCGTCGCTAAAATAGTCCCCAAATCACTCAAATCAATTGCATGCTGATCATAAAATCGAGTGGCGGTACGCTCTTTCAATATGTGAAAAAGTTCTTTGCCTTCATATTGTTTTTCCGGCAACAGACATGATTCCCTTGTATTCAAGTTCTCTTGTTGCTGTCCCTCTACGGCACGATCGATTTCGCAGTCAAGATGAAAGGTTTTCGTTTCTTCGATTAATTTGTCTATCAGCTGAAATGGTTCAAAAGAAGCCATTGTCATCACCATCCGTCATCTAATCCGGCTAAAGCTATTACCGGTTCTTTTTTAGGATCGATTCCAAAACAGGATAAAAGCGCTTGCTCATTCCACTGATCAATCATATTTACTTTTATCCCGAGACCTGCAGATACAGCTTGCATTTGTGATAGAGCGACCCCTCCATCTAAATGAATGACTTTATAAGCAAAACCATTGTATTTGCTGGCAACTCTTTCATAAGCCCCTGTCAAGAGAACAAGCGCCTTTGGAAGATTGTCTTCTTTTAGTCCTGTTATATCAGTTATTTTCTTCTTGATTTCTCCTATTGTTAATGATGGACCGACTTTTGCCAATGAGTGATCCAAGTACTGGTAAAAGTAGCAGTTAGGAGCTAGTCCGTTTACTGACAGGGCAAGAATGTAAATCTGGCAAGATCCCAAGTTGCCCCCGGTTGGCGCCCACCTCTGCACTTTTCCAGTTGCCTGGCCGCTGTCTGCGTCTCTTAACCCACCGCTAGTCAAACATAAGCGAGTTAACGCTTCCAGATTC
Source organism: Bacillus sp. LJBS06 (assembly GCF_016924995.1). NCBI lineage: Bacteria > Bacillati > Bacillota > Bacilli > Caryophanales > Bacillaceae > Bacillus > Bacillus sp. LJBS06. The sequence goes on from NZ_CP070483.1 coordinate 3,254,661, forward strand.
AATTCCTCTCTTCCAGACATAGGCTGTATTCTGTTTTTCAGGAAACCGCCTTTTGGCTGCGGCAAAAGCTCTTCGGTCGGCAGCTCATATAAGGCAGCACTCGGATAGCTTTTTGCTTCATTTGTTAGTAACAAGTTTTTTGGGTTGTAATGGACTTGATGACTTTTAGGGTTAATCAAATGTTTTGATGGAAAGGCGATTGCATTTTCAAACTGCAATACAGGATGAAGCTCATTCTCGGAGTCGCCGGTGCAGCAACTGCCGTCCGGTCTTGGATGGACCTTTTTGCTGGTGCACGTCCAATTATCGAATCGGAATGTGAGATACTCTGTTCCGGTTGCAGAAGGAGCAAGCCTCGTAATGAAATAAACAATTTCAACCGCAGAATAATATTCCCACATTTCAATATGTTCAAGGCTTGGTTTGCCTTGGCCATCTTCTGATTCAACTGTTATTTGATAGTCTCGATAAGTGGCTGTTTCATTTTTTTCAAAATATGGCCCCAGAACACCGACATTTCCTGCTGCTCGTGTGAGTATCCATGGAATATTCTTTTCATGGCAGATATGATCCAATGACCTTAATTGTTTGTGGTTCAAAGGATTGGTGCAGAAGACAATCACAAGGTCGGCATGATCGATGTTCACTTCATCTGAGAGCCGTGCTGTTACAACATTTTCTCCTCCCATATATACAAGTTCCTCATGAAGGATCTTGCCATGCTCTGAATCAGTCAATAGCAGAATCTCAGCAGTTTTCAATTTATGTAATCCTTCTGCCGCACTTCTGTTTACTCTTGTCGAATCAGTACTTCGCTGAAAAAATTGGTAAACATCAGGCTCAAAACAGCTTGTATCTATCCCTTCATCACCTTCCGCATCATCAAGCAAACCGCGCATGAACAATAAAGAAAGAATGTTGCTGATGTCTCTTGGAGAATATTGGTCAAACTCCGCCATAATATCTTTAATGGTATACGAACCATTGAGAAATGGTATTAGATTTGGCAAAAAGCGCGTAACAGCATTTCCTTTCAGCACCTGCAAATGTTCTGTTCCATGAAATAACATAGAATCTTGATCCGGAATCATTTGAAGACTTGCGATTAAGCGCGGCTTTTTAGGCAATCGAAAATTCGGGTCAAAGTAAGCCGCATGGCCAACTTGCTCAGCTGACATGACTGATGCAGGTTTCATTTCGTAAGCACTTCCCCTCTTCTATGACTTAACAATGATTGAAGGTCTTCAGATAACTGTGCCACGCTGCGGTTTTCTTCAGAGCGTTTTAATCCACATCTCGGGCAGCCATGCACTGACATGGTTTGTGAACTGAAGGATTCTCTTGTCAGCATGTTTAATTGCCAAACTCGCCCAGATTGTGATTGCTCATTCTCGTCAATTGATTTTATAATTGTCGAAGCGAAAACGGCTGACCAGCCGGCAAAGCTGCGTAAAAATCCCTTTGGTCCCGCGTCTGGATGGCTATGATAATATGCATCTATTTTTTTGACATACTGAGGAACCGGTGAATGCTGTAAATAACGAGATTCAAAACAATGGTAGCATGTCCCTTCACCAGGTATAACAAGCGGGCCTATTCTGATATACGGATGATCCATAGTAATGGGAAGCCACGGTTCATTCCATTTAAAACAAAGCTGGTCGAGCTGTTTTGAAATAAAAGAAGATGATTTCCAAGAGGCAAAGATATGCAATCGAGCAGATGGAAAACGGTCTGACGGCAATAAGTAGAGCGGCTCGTTTAATGGCGTAATCACAATATGATCGATTTTTTTAGAAAGCTGCTGTGCGACTTCCCTGCCAAAGTCTCCTGTTGTCATGATATGAATGGGTTTCATTTATAAAATCTCCTTCCTTATTAAGCAAACGGCTGAGGCCAAGCATTAATTTCGCTCTCCGTTTTCACCGGATAACCCATCGCTTTTGTTGCTTCATAAAGACGCTGGTGCCCTAAAAAACGGCAGCGGTAACTGAAGGACAAAGGCTGAAGGCCGGGTATAATGACACGAACCACGCGCATATCAGCATGAATGGCTTCATCGGTTGTCAGATCAACTGCAAATGCCTCAAGTCCCTTTTCCTCAAGACGATTTAAAAGAAATTTTAAATTTTCTCCCGCATTTTCTTGCTCAAGGTTTGGTAATTCTGAAAGATTGGATTGATTCGGCGAATGTACTAGAAAATCATAGGCATGCAGCCTTTCAGCTTTCCCCATATAGGTCGCGCCGTGGAACACATTGTAGAAATCATCTATATCTTGCGGCGCAGGGCGCTCTGCCATCATGGCGATGCGTGAAGAAGCGGCTTCCCTCATAACTTTGTTTATTGCTTTATGAGGATTTAAATCAGTCGCACACATAATCAAGGCAGCCAGTTTTTTATTATCGGGTGTCAGCTGCAAGGAATAAATGGTTGGAATGCCTAAGTCCGTTGTACCATCGAACAGATATTGCTTGATATTTCCATTCTCGAATGTTTTATTTAAAAATTCAGTCATTTCTTGATCTGGCTTTTTATCAAAGATGATGTGAGGAAGAGGAAGTTCTTGATACCAAGTTAAAGAGATCGCGTCCCTTTCAATGACTTCACATATCGCATTTACAAGAGCTTGTTCATAAGAGGTATGTGCAGCACAGCCGGTCGAAATCGGAAGCCAAAAGCGCTCACCTTGGCTCATAGCCGGCAAATGCAAATAGGTCATGATGGCTGGAATCCATGTCTCTTCTTGTGTGTGAAGAGACATGCCCTTTACCCACCTCAACGGAGAATCTAATAATGGTTTATTTACCGGGCAGCGGGGATGAGATCGTTCAGTTTCTGAGCAGATGGGAATTTTTTTTAAATCTAAAGCTTTCGACCCTAATTCCTCAGCTGTTGCCCAAATAAACTGTTCCTCACTATACACACAGCTGGAATATCGTTCTAATGCTTCAGCAATCGCTTTAATTCGACTATCTTTTTCGTGAAGTGATCCTCCTGCACCATCCATATCTCCCGTCAACGACTTCCCCGGATTTAAGCTTGATATATGGGACAGAGACTGAGAAATATCTCCCGTAGATGCAACTTGAATTGGGAAATCAGGTTCACCAGGATAGGTCGGGAGGGAAGATACTCTGTTTATAAATCCTCCTAAAGGCTGTACTAGTTTTTCCAACGAATGAGCCATTCACGCACCTCCATTTTTTCAAAAAAACGTAAATTCTATGCTATGAATTTATTATATTAGATATATCAATCTGGATCTATGTCGAAAACCTTAATATACGTTAAGATTAATAATACTTTTTTCCTAATTTTATAAGTTTTGTCATTTTCATCTGAACTGAATTGTCTTTGTTCCCGTATATGCTAATGAAATCATACGTCTCAGTTGTCTTATCTAAAGGAGGAGATTCAGATTAATTACACAAAAAGAGAAATGCTTCTAATTGGCGATTGGTTATTAGACTCTGAACGTGAAATGCTGGTGAATGAAAATTCCACTATTCCCCTTTCCAGAATTCAATTTCGTTTGCTTCATTGTTTAGCTGTCAATAACGGCAGACCAGTATCCAAAGCCAAACTCATAAAATATGCGTGGGGAGAGGAAGGGTTCGCTACAAAGAATGCATTGTATGTATATATTAATCGGCTGAGGCGACTAATCGAGAAAGATGTAAAACGTCCCAGGCATATCTTATGCCTGAGAAAAGAAGGCTACATTCTCTATCCAAAACATTAAAGGAGTGTGACAGTTACATGAAGTCCAGCTTACCTATCACCGTGCAAAATCTAAATAAGTCTTACGAGGATCATCAAGTCATAAAGGGAATTTCTTTTGATTTGAGAAAAGGGGAAGTTTTTGGGCTTTTAGGTCCGAACGGAGCGGGGAAAACAACAATCTTAGAATCTATCATCGGATTGCGCAAACCAAGCGGCGGCGAAGTTTCAGTGATGGGTTACAACCCATTGAAACAGCCTGAAAAAATCCGTCCATTTATTGGGGTTCAGCCTCAAGAAACCACTCTATTTCCTTATTTGAAAGTAGGAGAAACTTTGAAATTATTTTCTTCCTTATATAATAAATCAAGATCTCCTGAAGAAATATTAAAGCTGGTAGGTTTAGAAGACATGATGAACAAACCCACTCGCAAACTATCAGGGGGGCAAAGGAAAAGGCTGCTGATCAGCATTGCACTTATATCTGATCCTGATATTTTGTTTTTAGATGAACCGACCGCCTCTTTAGATCCTCATTCACGCCGGCAAATCTGGGATATTATCCAATCCCTTAAGGAAAATGGGAAAAGTGTTTTCTTAACAACACACTCAATGGAAGAGGCCTATACACAATGCGACCGTACTGCTATTTTAAATAACGGGAAGTTTGCCGCCCTCGGAACGCCGGTAGATTTAATACAAACCCATTGTCCTCAGCAGCGCTTGTTCCTAAAGTACACCGATCAGAAAAAAGTGGCTCAATTGAAAAATATTCCCGAAATAAAAAAATCTTCAATAAAAACACTGCCTATTGGCTACGAGCTTGAAATCGTGGCCGAACCCATTACCAAAAATGTAATTTCTTCGATTATCAAACAGATTGACGCAGAGTGGTCCAGCATCCGCATTGAACAGGGAACCTTGGAAGATGTTTTTCTTAAGCTTACGGGAAAGAAAATACGAGAGGGTGTTTTGGTATGATGAATAAACGTGCTTTTTCTGCGCTTCTATTCATGAATATAAAAGAACTGATTCGAAATCCTTTAACCTTTTTTATGGTTCTCGCCTTTCCGTTTCTATTCCTGATTATGTTTGGTGTTCTCTCCAGCTCTACGGGAGTCGGTACAGATTTATTTGAGTTTATCATTCCTGGCATTATTGTGATGGCATTCTTTACGCTTGCTATAAACGGAACTTCCACTCCTATCATACAAATGAGGGACCAGGGAACTTTGCGATTAATTGGTTTAACTGAAGCATCAAAGCTGACCTTTGTGCTTTCTCAAATATGCGCTCGTTTTGTTTTAGCAGCTTTTCAACTTGTTGCGCTGCTTAGTATCGCTTATTTCAATGGAATGTTACAAGCACAGAATATCCCTCAAATCATGCTTGTTTCACTTATCGGGCTTCTCATGCTGTTTGCACTTGGTTATACTGTGGGAAGCATGCGTCTCTCTATTGAAGCTGTAAATGGGCTTTCAGGTGGCATGCTGGCCCCTCTGCTAATCGTGTGCGGATTAATTATGCCGATGAACCTGCTTCCCTCTTGGCTTGAAACAGTATCGAAATTTATCCCTCTCACCTACTTTGGAGAACTTCTGCGTTATTATTTAAATGGAGACAATCCATCTCTTGGCGTGTTATTCAGCTATCTTATTTTAATCGCTTCAACTGCACTTCTGGCTTTTGCAGCTGTCCGTTTGTTTCGTTGGGATAATATCCGCGGATAACATCATAAAAAAATCAAGCCATCTCTTGCCGCATTCCCGCAAGCCTGCAGCCTAATCCAGCCATACCCAGGCCGACAGGGACAAATCCCCTGTTGGCCCTTCTTTATGATTTACTTTTTTTCCAAACAGAACGCAAACATCATCCTCCTGATATGCAGCATCATTTGAGTCTGTTTTAATAGTGTTTAATCTCTCTTACACCTTTAGACAAAATATTCATTTTTTCTTTTTTAGACTCAAATCTATGTCGAAAATGATCGTTTGGCATATCTTATTCTATCTCCACTAAAGGAGGTGACATTATGGGATTCTACAATTCTGGCGGAAACTCTGGTTATTCAAGCGGTCTCGGCAGCTCCTTCGCTTTAATCGTAGTGCTATTCATTTTGTTAATCATTGTTGGAGCTTCTTTCTTTAGCGGTTATTAAGTTTGACTTTGCCAATCCTCTGCGGTATCAGCACCTCCCTGTCCGGCAGACGCCATAAGAGTTTTTATGGCGTCTTTGCTATGTGAAGCTGGAGCTATCAATTCTACGAAATGTACCGTATGTTTTCCCACACGCTGTCTGACCGCTTTTTCATAGTAAAATGTCAGGCTAAAAAAATCCGGCTTTTAAAAGCCGGACTCCCGTCTATCTCCGTTCAACTCTTCTCTAATCCTGCAAGCAGACCGCATAATCCCGCCATACCCGGTACACCGGCACAAATTCCCCGCCAGCCCCTCTTCTATGTCTTCGTCAGCCGGATGCGGGTTTTCCTCAAACAGCGCTTTAAGGGCAATCGTCATGCCCGGGGTGCAGTAGCCGCATTGGAAACCGCCTTCCTCTAAGAAAGCGGTTTGGCAGATATCCAGCTCTTCTTTTTGAAGCCCTTCGATGGTTGTGATGGAGTGTCCGTCTGCTTGATAGGCCATCGTCATGCACGCATTGGCCAGCCTTCCGTCGATTAGGATGGAGCACGCTCCGCAGCGGCCGATTCCGCAGGACACCTTTGTCCCGGTCAGCTGAAATTCCTTTCTAAGCAGGTCACTTAGACGTGTCGCAGGAACGACTGCAACCTCATACTCCTGTCCATTCACGGTCATCCGCAACTGTTCCTTTTTTACAGAAAACGGCCCGGCCTCTTTTACGTCCATTCTTTCATCCCCTTCCTGTCTATCGCGTTAAGAAGTTCTTCTCTTGAAATGGGCAGCTTATTTATCCAGCATCCGACCGCATCATGTATGGCCTTTACAATAGCTGGAGTGATGGCGATCGTTCCGATTTCGCCGACGCCGCGCGGACCGTGGGAATCGCCTTCCATCAGCTCTTCTATCGCGGTCAGCTTCATATCTGGAACATCCTTCACACCGGGAATGATATACTGGTCCAGATTCTCCGCCGCATAACGGCCGTCCGTCATTTTGGCTTCCTCCATTAGTGTGTAGCCGAGCGCCATTGCAGCGCCGCCTTCAATTTGACCTCGATAACCCTGCGGACTGACAACCGGACCTGCTGCAATAGCATGCTCACAATCTATCACTTTGACATCGCCTGTTAACAGATCTACCTCCACCTCAACGGCAGCTGCACCGAAAGAATACAAGAAATGACTGCCTGGTGCTACGACAGGATCAGGCGTTGTTGGAAAGTCAAATGCCGTTTCCTCTGTCAAAGGGCCTTTTTCAGCCAGCTCCTTATACGTCACCACGAGCGCCTTTGTGTTTTTGTCACGCAATCCTGCAGCGCCGGGAATAAGGTTTTCCGCTGAACAGCCGCTCCATTCTGCCGCCCGTTTTTTCAACTGAGCTAGAAACGGCTTCTTCAAACGCTGGATCGCGTGCCACACCATGCTTGTGCCGCGGGATGCTGTGGAGGAGCCTGACTTCGGTACTTTTGCGGTATCCCCAATAACAATGGAAATATCCTCCGCGGCACAACCTAACTCCTCCGTGACAATATGTTCAATCGCTGCTAGAATCCCCTGTCCGCATTCTTCAAATCCAAACGAAGCAGTGATTTTGCCTTCACTAGAAAGAGACAAACGGCCTCCCGCCGCATCCATTCGGCCATACCCCAGCCCTCCGCCGTGCATTGTGATTGCCGCTCCCGTGCCTCTTTGCAGATACCCGCATTTCCGGCTTGTTCTTGTAAGAATGGGAGATTTAGAAATGGTGTCCAACACTTGCGCCGCTCCGTCAGTTGGTGCAATCCGATGCTCAAGCGGCCCCAAGTCATGCGGATTTCTGATATTTTTCCCTCTCAGCTCCAGCGGATCAATGCCGAGCATGCTGCTGAGACGATCTAGATGGGTTTCGAGTGCAAATGTGATTTGGTTGCCGCCAAAGCCTCGAAATTCTCCAGCCACCCCGTTGTTCGTAAATACAGATATTCCTTCAGTCCGGATATTCGGAATACGGTACGGCCCCGCCGCGTGCTCGACAGAAAAGTCAAGAACTGCCGGTCCAAGCGTAGCATAAGCGCCTGTGTCCGCCACAATTTTCACGTCATGCGCCAATAGATTTCCTGCATGATCCGCACCCGTTTTTATCGTAATCTTCATCGGATGGCGCTTAATGCCAGAACGTACAGATTCCTTTCGTGTTTGATGAACTTTGACCGGGTGTCTGCTTTTCAAGGCCAAAAGTGCTGCATACGGCTGGATATTCAGTTCATCCTTCCCTCCGAATGAGCCGCCCATCGGACTTGACACAACCCTGATCTTCTCTTCAGGAATGTCAAAAATACGGGCAAGCTGGAACCGGTCTTTATAGCCGTGCTGCGTGCCTGCATACATCGTAAAGCCGTCATCATCCTCCGGAACGGCTACGCCTCCCTCCGTTTCCATATACGTATGCATCTGCCGCGGCAGCTCATAGGTTTCTTCAAGGACTGTGTCAGATGCTCGAAAACCCTGTTCCACATCACCGTTTGAAAAAAACGCGCGGTGCAGGATATTCCCGTCCTCGTGCAGTCTATGCGCGCCCGGCTGAAGCGCTTTTTCAGGTGAATCAATGACCTCCAGTTCTTTATACTCAACGCAAATCAGCTCCAGCGCAGCCTCCGCGATTTCCTCCGTTTCCGCAGCAACTGCGGCGATCGCATCTCCGACATGCCGCACCCTGTCCTCGCATAAAACCGGCTGATCAGGGATGACAAGGCCAAATCGGTTTAAGCCGGGAACGTCTTTATGCGTGACGACGGCCCGCACGCCTTCCACTTTCTCAGCTTTCATGGTGCAAATCGACACAATCTCTGCATGAGGATAAGCACTTCTCAGCACTTTGCCATACAGCATTCCTGGAAAGCTGAGATCGGTCATATATTTCAGTTCCCCTGTGACCTTTTCGCTTCCATCCGGCCTGACTCTTGATGGTTTGTTGATGATCATTTATTCCCCTCCCTCAGCCATCAGCTCTGCCATGATGACGTTGGCAGCGGCTTTTTTTCTGTATGCCGCTGACATAAAAGCATCTGCGGAAAACGGCAGCTCATGGATAAGTGTTTTGTACAGCTCATGCGGGTCCCACCCTGGTGCCTTCCATTTCGCTTCGCTGTCCAATAATCTCTCAGGTGTGATATCGGCATGGCCAGCGGCGAGACGAATGCCGCCGTCTTTCAAAAAACGTCCGGCTGCAACAGCAACCGCTCCTGTAAAAGCCTGACGTCTCCCAAGCTTGCGGTAAAATACACGCTCTCCCGCCACCCGCGGGATGATGACACGCGTGACGATAGCCGTTTCAAAGTCTCCATCCACGAGCCAAGCGCCTAGCGGCAGCCTGATCTGTTCCTTTTGATACACGATAAGCTCAGCATCAAGCACAAGCAAAAGCGGAATCAAATCACCGATTTTACTCGCTATGTTTCCGCCAATTGTCGCCTGGCTGCGAATTGCAGGTGCGGCGACAGCGGAAGCAGCCTCACTGAAGCAGCTAATTGCGCTCTTGATTAAAGGGTTCTTTCTGCATTCACTCAATGTGGCCAGCGCCCCGATCGACACATGGGTGTCACTGACGCTTATCCCTCGCATCTCGTCAATCCCATCAAGGCTGACAAGGTGCTGTTTCGGCAAAATTCCTTTGTCCCACTGAAGCTGAAGCAGCGTGCTTCCCGATGCGGCACATACATCCGGAGCAAGCTGCTGCAAAAGCGAATAGGCCTCATCAAGCGCTGACGGCCTCCACAATTGAATATTCATCCTTTCTTTGGTCACTTGGCCGTTCAAGCCATCACCCTCCTTACCATGTCATATTCCTCCGGTGTATCAATATCCTCCAACTCACCGCTTCCCTTTGCCTCCAAAACCGCACCTGCTCCAAGCTTTCCGCTTTTCAGGAGCCTGCGAGCCCCTTCATCTCCCTTTAGCCCCTTTACATAAGGAAAACAAGCCGATGAGAAGTAGATTGGCGGGGTGAACGTCCCTAAAAATGATGACACGGCAAATGACTCAGGAGCCAGTGCCACAAGGGCATTGAGATGATCAACGGAAAGAAAAGGCTGGTCGGCTAACAAAATGACAACGCCGTCCGCCCCCATGCTTTCTGCTTTTCGCACCCCGCTGCTGATTGAATGCCCCTGACCCTTTTCCGCGTCTGGACAAACATGCAGGCTCCAGCGTTTTTGAAAAGGCGGTGCTTGATATGGCGATCCTATCCACTCAAGGGAGGCATGCTTTGTCCGCTCGACGACCAGCACATGATCAAGGCGGGACAACAGAGCAGTTTTCAAAGAAAGTGAGCCGATGGTTTCTTCTTTTAGCGGCAAAGCCAGCTTGTTTTGGCCCATTCTTTTGCTATTGCCGGCAGCGAGAAATACCCCAATCAGATAGGGGCTTCTCATACAACCGCCACCCGTTTTCTTGTTTGAATGATTTCTGCAACTACACTTACCGCAATTTCCTCGGGACCTTCCGCACCGATGTCCAGCCCGACCGGACTGTAAAAGTGAGACGGAGGCTGTTTTCCGTTCAGCAGCCGTTTTGTACGATTTGCCGAACCCAACAGTCCAATATAATGGAGATTTTGAGAAAATAAGAAGTTGATGATCATTTGATCGTGCTGATAATGATGGGTTGCCACAACTGCTGCATCATGCGAAGAAAATTGGAATTCGCTGAGCATTTGTTCCGGAAAAGCGGTGATCAGCTGATCCGCTTTTGGAAAAAGAGAGGATGTGCAATAAGCGGGCCGCCAATCCGTCACGATAACAGAAAACCCTGTATCAGCCGCCAAATTGGCCAGCGGTACAGTATCCGGTCCCGCCCCGAACAGAATGAGACGCGGTTTCGGTTCAATTCGCTGAATAAACATGTTAGTTGGCGGATCGAAATGCGGTAAATGAAGCGTTGAAACAGTACGTTGAATATTTTGCAGAGGCGCGTCCGGCCAGTTCCCAAAATGCCCATTCTCCGTCAGAAATAAATAATGGGAGGATTCAATCTTTACAATAGAAGTGACAGCTTTGCCTGAATGAAGGCATTCCCTCACTTTTTCATAGTGGCGCCTTTTTCCCTGAGTGATTCGCTCCGCATGAACATGAATCATGCCGTTACACCCGGCTCCCATGCCCCAGGACAGATCATCCTCCGCCCGCATGTCGTAGGGAAGCAGCGCTGACGTGAGCTGATCGCCCAGCGCACTGATTCGTTGGCATAAATCTTCTTCCACGCACCCGCCGCTCAGCAAGCCAATCCGCTGGCCGCTTTTCTTAAAGAGCATAGAAGCGCCTGCTTTTCGATAAGCGGAGCCTTCAACCTGAACAATGGTCGCCAGCACAGCCTCCTCCTGGTCTTCCAGGAGCGCGTCTAACACCGTGTGGAAATTTCCCAATGCTGCATCCTCCCCTCAAAAATTGCTGTGAGAAACAACGAGTTCCGCGTGATTGTATGGGTAACTTGTATAAAGAATAGATGATGGAAGAGAGAATGACTCATGATTTGTCAGAAAATGAAACACATAGAAAGAGGATTTGTAAAAAGAGTCAAACGAAGAAAATCAAATTGGAGAAAACACGAAATGATAGCTTAAAAAGCTTGCGGAGGTCCGCAAGCTTTTCTTTACACCGCTGCCTGGCGGCCAGCGTTTTCATATACATCAAGCGCCGCTTGGAGCGCCTTCCCTGCTTCGATACCTGCATTATGCCTGAGAAGCACAGCCTCTAAACCGGCAAGCACTAATAATACATTTTCTTTTCTGCAGCTGTAGCCCATCGTGCCGATTCTCCAGATCTTCCCTGCCAGCGGGCCGAATGAGCTGGCGATTTCGATGCCGAATTGTTCCAGCAGCACACGACGGACAGACTCGCCATCGATGTCGCCGGGAATTTCAACACAGGTGACAACAGGCATTTTGCAGCTGTCATCTCCAAACAATCTTAGCCCCATTGCCTTTATTCCTGCCGCTAATGCGGTTTCATGGTACCGATGCCGCTCAAAACGGGCCTCAAGGCCTTCTTCAAGCACCAGCCTGATACCCTCACGCAAGGCGTACAGCATCGTTGTCGCTTCTGTATGATGATTGAGCCGTCTTTCGCTCCAATAATCCTCAAGCTGGCTCAAATCAAAGTAGTTGCTTGTAATTGGCCGATTTTCCGAAAGTGCTGCCCTGTCAGCTTGTGTCGCAATCCCGCGCTCCACCTTTTTGCGGGCTGCAATCACGTCCGCCACCCGCTCATTATATGTAATCGGCGCCATTCCTGATGGCACAGACAAACATTTTTGCGTCCCGCCGATGGCAGCGTCAATCTTCCATTCATCGACTTTGACCTCACAGCCCCCGATCGTTGCGACTGCATCGACGATAAACAATGCATCCTCAGTGCGGCAGGCTTCACCGATCGCTTTCAGCGGGTGAATCCGTCCTGTCGATGTTTCTCCATGCACCATCGCCACAATTTTCGGCTTCACTTTTTTTATCTCCCGTATGATGTCCTCCGGGTCAAAAACCGTTCCCCATTCGCACTCAAGCGTATGAACATTCGCCCCATACCGCTCGGCGATTTCAGTCAGCAAGTAACCGAAACGGCCGTAAATGGGAATGAGCACATCATCTTCCGGCTCTATTACGCTAGCCAGCACTGCTTCAATACCCGCCCGTGAAGTGCCGTCAATCGGGTATGCCCAGCGGTTTTTCGTTTGGAACAGCTCCCGAAGCATCTCCATCGTTTCATTCATAATACCTGTAAACGCCGGATCAAATTGGCCGACAACCGGGGTGCTCATTACTCTTAATACACGCGGATCAACCTCAACGGGTCCCGGCGTCATAATCGTTCTTAACGGGGTGCATAATTCTCTTCTGCCTGACACAGCCATTCCTCCTTTATCAGTAAGCCAGTTTGTGTAATAAATCAGTCAGTGCGCGGACGCCGATCTCAAGCTGTCTGGCTGGGGTATATTCCTTTGGCGAGTGGCTGATGCCGCCCCGGCTTGGCACAAACAGCATACAAGCAGGATAACGCCTTCCAATCATTTGCGCGTCATGCCCAGCTCCGCTCACCATTTCCTCACAGCTGATGCCGTTTTCTAATGCTGTTTCAAAAGCCGCAGCCTTCAGCCTTTCATCCATCGGCACAGGCTCTATCTGCATATATTCATCAATCACGGCACGAATTCCTTTTTGATGGCAAATACCATTGATCAAAGCAACCATGTCTTTATGAAACTGCTTCAGCACGTGCTGATGCTGATGGCGAATATCGATTGAAAACTGGACGCGGCCCGGTATGACATTGGCTACATTGGGCTCTGCCGTTATTTTTCCGCATGTCAGACGGAGCTCCTCCGGCTGCTCCTCCGACCGCAGCAGCAGCTCATGAATGATACGGCTGCTGGCTGCGAGCGGGTCCTTGCGCCATTTCATGGAGGTGGTTCCCGCGTGATTGCATTCCCCTTCCAGCGTGACGAGATATCGCCTCTGCCCCGCAATACTTGTCACAATGCCGAGATCCCGGCCTGACATTTCCAACGTCTGCCCCTGTTCAATATGAAGCTCAACAAAAGCGCTGATATCTGTCCGATATGCCGGCTGAAACACACCTTTGCCAAAACCGCACTCATGCATCGCAGTTTGCAGCGAGACTCCTGATTCGTCTCTTGGCTCTGCTCCATCCTGTAATGAAAAAACACCCGTCATATTCCCTGATCCCCAATAGGTCATTGGAAAACGGCTGCCTTCCTCCTCACATAAGGACACCGCTTCGAGTGTTTTTTTCGGCGCTCCATAGGCCTCTTTGAGCTGCTTTATCGCAAGCATTGCCGCCAAAACACCATAGGCGCCGTCGTATTTCCCGCCGTTGATGACAGTATCGATATGTGAACCGGTTACAATGACTTCATCCGGAGACTGGGTGCCCGAAAGCCTTCCAAACACATTCCCGACATCGTCGAATCTTGTCTCAAGCCCGAAAGAAGACATTTCTGTTTTCACGGCAAGCTGTGCGTCCATCCACTCTTTTGTGTATAAAAGCCTCGTTACGCCGCCGTCCGTAGACGCACCGTATTGGGCGAGCCATTCAATATAATCTGTGATGCTGTTTTTTACTGAATGCTTCTGCTTTTCCATGTACTCCCCCCTCTGGCCGTTATAGTGACTTCATTATAGAAGGAGGAACATGATAGTTCATTGGCATATTAACCAAAAAAACGTTTATTTTTTGGTCACAGTATCTAGCAATCAGGTTCACCCTATACCTGTCAGAAGTCAAAAGAAAACACGGTAAAGAAGAGAGCCAGCAAGAGCGAAAGAGAGGGTCAAACTGCCTTTCATATGTACGAGCTAAGCTTGGGAGGAGAGGCGGTAAAAACAGAAATGGCGCAGCTTGCAAAAACAGGACCTAAGGATATGGGAACAGGACATTTCCGCCTCCTCCAAAGGAACTAATTTACAATTTTAATGAAAAATATACAAAATGACACTTCTATCCTTTATGTCAATTTTAGATAATAGACATGATCTCATAAAAGGAGGGCAAGTGATGACAAAAAAAGCATGGTTTCTGCCGCTCGTCTGTGTTTTCTTGATTTCCGGATGGTTTGCGCCGGCAGCTTCAGCAAGCGGGCAAACCGCATTAAACCTTAATGACCGATTGGCGTCTTCCCCTTCAGGAACAGGGAGTCTTCTCTCATTAGCCGCCCCCGCTGCACCCTATGCTGACACAGATACCTATTATGAAGTGGCTGAAGGCAAAACAGGAGACTCGCTAAAAAGCGCCCTGCACCGCATCATCAGCGGACACACGATGCTGTCCTACAGCGAGGTGTGGAACGCGCTGAAAGAAACTGATGAAGACCCGGCTAATCGGAATAACGTCATCCTGCTCTATACGAATGAATCGCGGTCCAAAAACCTGAACGGCGGCAATGTCGGCGATTGGAACCGCGAGCACGTCTGGGCGAAATCCCATGGCGATTTTGGTACGAGCAAGGGACCTGGTACTGATATTCATCATTTGCGCCCGGCTGATGTCCAAGTTAACAGCGCCAGAGGAAACATGGATTTTGACAATGGCGGCACTGAATATGCAAAGGCACCCGGAAATTATTATGACGGCGATTCATGGGAGCCCCGTGATAATGTGAAAGGCGATGTTGCCCGCATGCTGTTTTACATGGCTGTCCGTTACGAGGGTGATGACGGCTACCCTGACCTTGAGCTTAATGATAAGACAGGCAATGGCTCAGCTCCTTATCATGGCAAACAATCTGTCCTGCTCGAGTGGAATAAGCAGGATCCGGTTGACGACCGTGAGCGGAAAAGAAATGAAATCATTTATGAGAAATATCAACACAACCGCAACCCATTTATCGATCACCCTGAATGGGCGGATGAGATTTGGCCGTAAGAAAAAGGTGCTCCTAAAAAGGAGCACCTTTCCTAATACACAGCCTCTTCTGTTTCCGCATCGAAAAAGACGACGTGATCCATTTTCACTGTGAGCTGGATTGAATCGCCTGCTGCGATTCGCGTGTTTCCATCCAGGCGAACCGTCAGCCGCTCGCCCCCAGCCATGACATGCACAATGAGCTCTGAGCCCAGATTTTCATTCACTTCTACCTTTGCTTTAAACACTGAATCAAACACCTGTTTATTTCCTGTCATTTGTGTGATGTGCTCCGGCCGGACTCCGGCAATCATTTGCTCTCCGGCATATCCGTTTTCCTTCAGCCGCTTTGCTTTTTCTTCAGGAATATGAAGACGGATCGAAGGGTTTGTGAAAAACAGCTCGCCATGCTGCTGTTCTATAACGCCTTTTAAAAAGTTCATTCCGGGAGAGCCGATGAAGCCTGCGACAAACAGATTCGCCGGGTAATGATAAATGTCATGAGGTTTCGCCACTTGCTGGATTTCCCCTTCATTCATGACGACAATCCGATCTCCCATTGTCATTGCTTCGGTCTGGTCATGCGTGACATAAATGATCGTTGCCTCTAATCGCTGGTGCAGCTTGCTGATTTCTGTCCGCATCGTCACTCTTAGTTTTGCGTCCAGATTAGAAAGCGGCTCGTCCATTAAAAAGACCTTCGGCTCCCTTACAATCGACCTGCCAAGCGCCACCCTTTGCCGCTGCCCGCCGGAGAGCGCCTTTGGTTTTCTCTTCAGCAAATGTTCAATTTCTAAAATTCTGGCTGCCGCATGAACCCGCTCGGCAATTTCCTGCTTCGCCATCTTTCTGAGCTTTAATCCAAACGCCATATTATCAAAAACCGTCATATGCGGATAAAGCGCATAGTTTTGGAATACCATCGCAATATCACGTTCTTTTGGGGGAAGATCATTGACCCGCTTCCCATCAATGAGAAGATTTCCTTCAGAAATGCTTTCTAATCCAGCCACCATCCGCAGCGTTGTTGATTTTCCGCATCCTGACGGCCCCACCAGCACCAACAGCTCCTTATCCTTTACATCTAAATCAAAGTTCTTCACGGTTAATTGTGAGTGATATGATTTTTTGACGTGTTCGAATGTTAATGAAGCCATCAGAACATTCCCCCTATCTTTTGATCGTTATTTCGTCACTGGAAACAACTTGGTCTTTCTGTTATTTTTAGAGTAATCGATTCCCATTTTTGCTATATTTCTAAAATAAAAAATGTAAATTTGTATTATAACGTCATAATACATTATAATATAAATAATAGGTTAAAAGGAGGCTACCCTTTGTTAAACAACGGAAGTTCTACACCTTTATACATTCAGCTAAAACAAATCATCACTGATGACATCAAAAAGGGCGTGTATTCCCCAACCGCCAAGCTGCCTACCGAAAATGAGCTTTGCAGCAAGTATAACGTCAGCCGCATCACCGTCAGGAAAGCCATTCTCGATTTAGTCGAAGAAGGCTATCTCATCAGGCAGCAGGGAAAGGGAACGTTCGTTAAAAGCCCTAAATTAAAACGAGAGCTAATCGCTGTAAACGGCTACTCGGAATTTATGGAATCAACCGGCAAAAAACCGAAGCACCAAGTGCTGTCCCATGACATCATTCCAGCGCCAAAGCCCATCGCCGAAAAGCTTCAAATCCATCCCGAGAGCCCTGTCGTTGAATTAAAACGCATTCTGTATAACGATGACCAGCCTCTCACCTTTGAAGTGACGCATTATCCGCTTGATTTGTTTCCCGGCATTGATACCTTTATTGCTGACGGTGTATCTATGCATGATATTTTGAAACAGCAATACAAAGTTGTACCCACGCACAATACGAAACTATTAAACGTTGTATATGCCCAGCAGGAGGAAAGCAAATACCTGGATTGTGATATCGGGGATGCGCTGTTTGAAATTGATAAAACCGCTTTTACATCAAACGACCAGCCAATCTATTGCTCACTGTTTTTGATGCACACAAACCGTGTCACTTTTACCATCAACAGCCCCTACACATAACAGGCATAAAAAACGAGACACTGCTTATAGTATTCTCGTTTTTTCACTGCTTCCCCCGTCCTCCAAGCGATAAGGATAGCCATAGCCGAAAGCCCCGTACACACCGCATGTTTTCGCAGCCGTTTCGGCGGCCTGGCGCAAAGCGTACATTATATCCTGCTTCACGCAAAAGGCAGTCAAAAAGCCTGCTATAAAAGAATCTCCCGCTCCAAGTGTATCTATTATATCAGTTTCCACAATCGGCTGATGATAGATTCGATCACCCGCAGACAGGATTGCACCTTGACCCCCTCGAGTCATACAAACCATTTTGGCTCCGTACCCATGAGCTGTTTTGGCAAGCTCGCCGCATTCCGGCTCACTCAAATCGCTTCCTGAAAAAAACGCATATGTCACATAAGGACAGACCCTCCTCAAATAATCATCCTCCCGATTGGTTGAAAAATCAAATGAGACAGGGACAAGCCCGCACAGCTGCGGAAGATCGTTCTCAAGCCTGCTGTACACGCTCGTATGCAGCAGATCATGCCTGCTGATAAAAGATACATCTTTCTCCTGAAACGCGAGGCGAAGCCGAGACTGAATGCCGCCTTTATTTGATCTGACAAAAATACGGTCCCCCTGTTCATCAAGAGTGACAATCGCCATCCCGTTTTCTCCGTGCGCCTGGCGGATATAATCTGCATTGACCTGCTCCAGCTTGAGAACGTTCAACAGATGTGCCGCTGCTTCGTCATTGCCGACGATTCCGATATAAGAAGACTCATGCCCGAGCCGCTTGGCAAGCACAGCAACGTTTAAGGCATTTCCTCCCGGGTAAAATGTTTCTTGATCCTGGTAGTAATCGACAACATTATCTCCAACCGCAATCAATTTCATTTCGCTTCCTCCTTCATCCTTTTACACTTCCGCTTGCAATCCCGCGGACAAAATACTTCTGCATCAATAAAAATAAAATAATAATCGGCGCGGCTGAAATCGTTAACCCGGCCAGCAGAACGCCCCAATCCGTCTGCAGCGCGTCTCTGAACTGCATCAGCCCAGCTGGAATGGTCCGCAAATTCTCATCATCTATGAAAATAATCGCAAACATAAACTCATTCCACGTATGGTAAGCCGTCAAAATGCCGGATGTAACTAAAATCGGCACACTCATTGGTAAGAAAATTCTGAAAAATACTCCGAAACTTGTACATCCATCTAAATAAGCCGCCTCCTCTAATTCTTTGGAAATAGAAAGAAAATAAGAGCGGATCAATATGATGGTGAATGGGATCCGGTAAGCCGCATACGGCAGGATCAACGCCCAATACGTATTGTACAGGCCCAGCGACTGAATAATAGAATAAAGCGGCACAAGACTGACCTGCGGCGTCAGCATCAAACCGCCAAGACAAAGCACCAAAAAGAATCCTTTTCCTTTGAACTCAAACCGGGAAAGGCCGTACGCCGCCCACGCACTGATAAAGACAGTAATCACACACGTCAGCACCGTAACGATGACGCTGTTCATAAAATAAGAAGAAATCCCCTGGTTCCAGGCGGACACAAAGTTTTCCGGATGCCACGAAGACGGCAGCGACCAGCTGTGCTCAAAAATATCGTCAGAGTTTTTAAAGGCGCTCATCACCATCCATAGAAGCGGATAGGCAATCGCAATCAAATAAAGAAACAGAAAAACCCACACAGACGTTTCTCCGATGTACCATTTTCGCCTAGGCTTTCTTTTGACCTCAATGTGCTGGTCAGGCACAGGCTCCAATCTGAACGAATCTGTCTTCTTCTGAGGCAGCATCTGTTACTCCTCCTTTCCGGTTTTAAAGAACTTCATTTGCATGAGCGACAATGCGAGCGTAATGATTAACACGACAGTGGCAATCGCTGAGGCGTAGCCCATCATATCCTTTGTAAAGGCACTTTTATATAAAAACGTGCTCAGGACTTCTGACGCGTTTCCCGGCCCGCCGCCTGTCAATATGTACGGCTCATTAAATACCGTAAAGGCCCCAGTCAGCGTCATGACCACCGCCACAAAAGACATCTCTTTCGTCTGTGGAATAGTAATATGAAAAAACTGCTGAATTTTACCCGCGCCGTCAAGCCGGGCCGCTTCATACAGTTCATCCGGTATTTTTTGGATCGACACGATGTACAGCATCGCAATATAACCGACAGATTGCCACTGGGACACAAAAATGACAGAAAGCATAGCTGTGCTGTCATCCCCGAGCCAGGCTCTCGTCAGCTGATCAAGACTGATGGCCTGAAGCAGCTGATTCAAAAGCCCTGTCTCCGGATTGTAAATAAAATCAAACAAAAGCGCGATCACCGTCATGGAGATGACAACCGGCAAAAAGAAAACGGTACGAAAAAACGGCGACCATTTTCTGACCAGCTTATCCTCAAGCACCGCCGCCAAAATCAAACCGCCAAATACCTGGCATACAATTGAGATCACTGCGTAAAGCACATTATTGGTAAGCGCCTGATAAAAGACAGGATCATGAAACAATTCAACATAGTTTTTCAAGCCGATAAACGTTTTTTCCGGAGAAAAAGAACTCCACTGAAACAGGCTGAGGAAGACATTCTCAAAAATCGGGATATAAACGAAAAGTAAAAAAACGAGAGCGGGCACCAAAAACAAATAGGGGATTATTTTATTTTGATTGACCAAGGGTATCTCATCTCCTTTATAAAAAGAAAAGGTGCGAAGCTTCACCTTTTCTTTGATTTATTCAGCTGACGCCCTCGCCTGCTTTGCTGCTTTTTGAACGGCTTTCATCACCTGCTGCGGTGTCATGTCGCCGCCAAGCATCTGCTGGACGCTCGTTAGGTACGCATCTGCGACTTCAACATCGACATCCATATCAAACCATGGAACCATTGATTTGGCATCAACAATATGCTGAACGGCTTCACGCTGAATGGCTGTTGAATTTTCTTCAGTAGCCGTACCTTGCACCGCACTGTATTTTCCAACATCTTTCACGAGCTTTTCTCCCATTTTTTTCGACGTCAGGAACTGCAAAAACTCCATCGCTTCCTTCGGATGTTTTGTTCTTGAGGAAATCATGAATCCTTCCGGCGCTCCCGTTAATGCTTCTGAAGATCCTTTTTGCCCGCTGATTTCAGGAAATGGGAACATCCCGAGGTTAACCGGTTCAACCAGCTTGATTTCCGCTGTTTCCGCATATATCATCGCCGACTTTCCGCTCTTAAATTGCTGTCTCACATATTCATGGTCGACGGAGTTTACATGTTTATTGAAGTAAGGCGTCAGCTCTTGAAGCTTTTCAAGGGCTTTTACGTAGCCTTCATCAGTAAATTCACCCGTTTTGGCGTTATAGTCCTTTTCCCGTGTTTTTTCATCGACCATCCGCTGATTAAGCGTGCCGATATAGTGCGAGATTGTCCAAGTCGCCTTTGTTCCGAAGCTGATCGGTGTGTAGCCATGTTCCTTCAGCTTTTTTGACACCTTGATTAATTCATCCCACGTCTTCGGGGGATCAAGATTCAGCTTTTGGAAAATGTCTTTATTATAGAAGAATGATTTAGCGTCCATTTGCCACGGCACGCCATATTGCTTGTTTTCATAAGTAAATGGTGTAATTTGCGATTGAACGAGCTGTGATGACCAATCGGTGTCATTTTTGTAGTAGGACGAGAGATCAAGTGCTTTATTGCCTCTGATAAATTTATAAGCAAACTCATCGCTCCAAGAGAAGTAAATGTCAGGAGGGCTGGTGGTTCCCAGCATGACCTTAATTTTATCTTTATAGGAGTCATTTAAAACGGCTTCAATTTGAATATCGATATCTGGGTGTTCTTTTTCAAATTCCTTCACAACTTCTTCAAAATAACTTTTTTCCGGCTCCTTCGGCCATCTGTGGAAAAACTTCAATGTCACCTTTCCGTCCGCTGAACTGCTTTGGCTCGAACAGCCCGCAATGGTGAACATACTGACAGCTGCAATGATCAAGAACAACAATATTTTCTTCAAAGGGTTGGCCTCCTCTGGACATTAGACTATAATGTTATATAACATTATAGTCTAATGCATAATGGTTCCTCATTTTCAGATCAATACTCAACTTTCCACATATATCTTCTATGAGATAAAGGATGATTTCTCGCCTCTGCCAGCTCGTCTGCATAGCTTCTCAGCACACGGTTGAGAACGAGCGGAGCAAGGTAGCCTTTAACTGAATCGTCAATTGCAGTGAAGTCGTAAGATGCAGCATCAAGCACAGTGAGCTTTTTGCCATACTTTTTCGAGAAGGTAAGCGCCCGCTCTTCAAGAGGCCTTGTTTCATCTAAACCGAGCAGGATGATAAACGGCACGGATTCATCAATAATTTCAAACGGTCCGTGAAAATATTCTCCGGCATGAATGGCGTGGGAATGAATCCATTGCATTTCCATGAGAATGCAGATGCTGTAGGAGTAAGCGACACCGTAGTTTGCACCGCTTGCCATTGTATAAATAATGCTTTCTTTTTCATGAGCTTTTGCAAACTGCTTTGCGTTGTCAGCTTCCTGCTTAAGGGCTTCTTCATACACAGCCTGTAATTGGTCTAAGCCTTCAATTGCCTGTTGAAATTTCGTATTGTTTTCTAAAACTTGCAGGGTTCCGAAAACGATTTGATACAGAACGCCATAGTTCGTATTGATCGCAAGCGCCTCATCACCCCAATCGTACTGGGCAACGTATTGCGCTTCCTGCGCTAAAGGAGACTCCGGCTTATACGTCATCGCAATCGTAAGTGCGCCTTTGCCTCTCGCAAACGCAGCAGCTTTGACTGTTTCCGGGGTATTTCCCGAATGCGAGCACAAAATAACAAGAGACTTTTCGCCAAGCTGAACAGGGTTGCGCTGAATAAATTCATTAGAACTGTAAAGGTCGGAGTTGATTGATTTTGACTCTCTGTCAAACACATATTTACTCGGGTACATAATGGCCGAAGATCCTCCGCATGCGACAAAGAATACGTGGTCAATGGTTTTCCCTTTCAAATCCTGCAAGAAAGCTTGAACCTCACGATTTACTTTTGCTGTGGCCTGACTCAAATCCTTCACTCCCCATTTTTATTATATAACGTTATATAACATTATATATTGTTATATTAAAGTCCACAGCCAGGATTGTCAATATTATTTTCTGAAATTTCTCAATAATTGTAGACTAGACCTATAAGTGAAAAAATGCCCAAATGAAAAGCCAGAACTTCATTTAAGCTCTGGCTTCGCTGTTCAATCCGCAGACTGACGTCTCTTATTTAAAAAATGCCTTGTCCACATTGTACTTCGATTGTTGTGTATTGATGATATAGGTTTCGTAAATATCTCTTTCCATTGGATCATCGACTACACATACTTCAATTTTATATACTTCGTCTCTGTGATGTTTGATCGGTGAGACATTGTCTTCAAAATGCTTCTTAATTCTCTGTCTTAACTTTCTGGCTTTACCGACAAACAGCAGCTCGTCATGAATGTTATAAAACATAAAGATGCCGCCTTTATCCCGTGGGATCTGGTGAAAGTCGATGAAGCCGTATATCGCCTTTATTTTCGGCTCGTTATCATTAGCTGACTGCTGTCGTTCAGTGATGGTGACATTCGGTGCGGGGATATCAATTTTTATCAAAATCAGTTCACGTCCTCTTTTTCATTAAAGATAAATGCTAACACATACAGAAAAGAAAAGCCAGAACAGCTTTATACTATTTGTTTGTCATGCTCTTACTTATTATGCAAGTGCTCCGGCTGGATCATAAGGGCTAAGGTCTAATTCTGTCTGCTTTCCGAGAACTAGCTTTGCGAGCTCTGCACCCAAGAACGGCCCCATCGTCAGGCCAGAAGCACCCAAACCATTAGCAGCGTACAGGCCTTGAACATTCGGCACGGCCCCTATGACCGGCAGAAATCCCGGTGTAAACGGCCTGAAGCCCACTCTTGTTTCAATGGCAGCGGCATCAGCAAGGCCCGGTGCAACGCCTAACGCTTTGCTCAATACTTCGTGCTGGCCTCCGGCTGTCACACGCAGATCATCAAGACCGGCATCGTTTTCGTGTGTGGCGCCGGCTACAATTCTGCCGTTATCAAACGAAAGAATGTACTGATCACTCGGCGGCATCACAACCGGCCAGAATCCTGTATCTGCATCTGTCATTTCAAAATGCATAATCTGCGCTTTCTGAAAAGACACTTGAAAATGAATGCCAAGAGGCTTCATGATTTCATTGGCCCATGCCCCCGCCGCCACAATCACCGCGTCTGCCACAAACTGCTTTGTATCTGTTCGCACGCCGGTGACTGTTCCGTTTTCAAAAAGCAGGGATGCATTTCCTTTGATGATCTCTGCGCCGCGTTTCTCCGCAGCGCTTAAAAGCGACCGGCACAGCGCTCTTCCATTCACGCGGGCGGCCCCGCTGATATGAACCGATTCATAGCCATCAGCCAAAATCGGAAACAGTTTTTTCGTCTCGCTCGCGGATAAGCGGGTAATCTCACCGATCTCTGGCGCATCCTCCCGCCTCTTATACGCCCGCTCCTCCATCTTATCGAGCTTCGCCGGATCAGTATGAATGCTGATCGCACCGACACGCTTGTATCCCGTATCTGTTTCTCCGTCCTCTTCCAATTGATGGATTAAATCCGTATAGTACCGTGCTCCTCCCTTTGCAAGCTGGTACCAATCCTGATTACGGCGCTGTGAGAGCCAAGGACAGACGATCCCCGCCGCCGCATCAGTCGCTTGTCCCGGCTCTTTCCGGTCAATGACAGTAACACGAGCGCCTGATTTTGCGAGATGATAAGCAGTCGACGCGCCGAGAATTCCTGCGCCGACGATGATGTAGGATTTCATATGCAAACACCTTTTCTATTATGATATCTATTCATTTTACCAAATCAAATGCTTTCCTTCGACCTTTTGCCCTAATGTGGAAAAACCGCGAAGTTCGTCCAATCTCTTTACTCTCCTATCGAATATTCTGTCACTATCAATAGAGAAAGGATGATACCATGAGCGAAAATCGTCATGAAAATGAAGAAAACAGACGCGATGCGGCAGTCGCAAAAGTCCAAAACAGCGGTAATGCAAGAGTCGTGGTCAGCGTAAACACAGACCAGGATCAGGCACAGGCTCAGACACAAGACGGAGAAGACTAATGAACGAAAATATCATTCCTATCAACAGACATGCACAAGAGATACCCACTACTGAATCTGCTATCAAAAACAGCGGCAACTCAGAGGTTCATATCGACATTCACATTGATACAATGCCAATTGCTTTTGCTATATTATGCTCCGCATTAGCCGCAAAGCAGATGACAAAAGAGGAATTCGATATGGCTTATACTCAATTGCGAGAGATGAACAGAGAAAATAACAGCAGATCATCTGTAAAGCAAATTATCAACCAGGAAATAGAAGAGGAGTAAAAAACCGCGGGTCCTGCGGCCAGCGGTTTTTCTTCTTCATACAAAAAGGACGCGACTGAAAACCAGTCACGTCCTTTTTTGTGAAACAATTAACCGATTGACCCTTCCATTTCGAACTTAATCAAACGGTTCATTTCTACTGCGTATTCCATTGGAAGCTCTTTTGTGAATGGCTCGATGAAGCCCATTACGATCATTTCTGTCGCTTCTTCTTCAGAAATACCGCGGCTCATCAAGTAGAAGAGCTGCTCTTCAGATACTTTAGACACTTTCGCTTCGTGCTCCAATGAAATGTTATCATTTAAGATTTCATTGTAAGGAATTGTGTCTGACGTTGATTTGTTATCCATAATAAGCGTATCGCACTCGATGTTAGAGCGGGCGCCTTCCGCTTTGCGTCCGAAGTGGACGATTCCGCGGTACGTTACTTTTCCGCCCTGTTTTGAAATCGATTTTGATACGATTGTGGATGATGTGTTTGGCGCAAGGTGAATCATTTTCGCACCTGCATCCTGATGCTGGCCTTTACCCGCAAGAGCGATAGAAAGCGTCATGCCGCGCGCGCCTTCGCCTTTTAAGATACAAGCCGGATATTTCATTGTCAGCTTAGAACCGATGTTGCCGTCGATCCATTCCATTGTTGCGTTTTCTTCACAGATCGTACGCTTCGTTACAAGGTTGTAAACGTTGTTTGCCCAGTTTTGGATCGTTGTATAACGGCAGTAGCCGCCTTTTTTGACGATGATCTCAACAACCGCACTGTGAAGTGAGTTTGTTGTGTAAACAGGCGCAGTACAGCCTTCAACGTAATGAACGCTTGCTTCTTCGTCAACAATAATCAGTGTACGTTCGAACTGGCCCATGTTTTCAGAGTTGATACGGAAGTAAGCTTGAAGCGGCGTTTCCACCTTCACGCCTTTAGGCACGTAGATGAAAGATCCGCCGGACCAAACAGCTGAGTTAAGCGCCGCAAACTTGTTATCAGTCGGCGGGATTACTTTTGCCCAGTGCTCACGGAAAATATCTTCATTTTCTTTCAGCGCGCTGTCCGTGTCTTTAAAGACGATGCCTTGCGCTTCAAGATCTTCTTTCATGTTGTGGTATACAACCTCAGATTCGTACTGAGCAGAAACACCCGCAAGGTATTTTTGTTCAGCTTCAGGAATACCGAGCTTGTCGAATGTTTGCTTAATTTCGTCAGGAACTTCATCCCAAGAACGCTCTGAACGCTCAGACGGTTTTACGTAGTACGTAATTTCGTCAAAGTTCAGTGAGTTTAAATCTCCGCCCCATTGAGGCATCGGCATATTGTAGAAATGCTCAAGTGATTTCAAGCGGAAATCAAGCATCCATTGAGGCTCTTCTTTCATGCGAGAAATTTCTTCTACGATTTCTTTTGTCAATCCGCGCTCTGAACGGAAAATGGAAACGTCCTTGTCGTGAAAACCATACTTGTATTCACCAATATCAGGCATTTTTTTAGCCATCCATTTTCACTCCAATCCTTTTAATTGCCGCCTTCTTCTTTTGCGACTCCTTTTTCAAGTGCTTTCCATGACAGGGTTGCACATTTGATACGGGCAGGGAATTTTGAAACGCCTTGAAGGGCTTCAATATCCCCGAGATCTATAGAATCATCATACTCTTTCCCTTGCATCATATCCGAGAAAATCTTAGACATGGAAAGGGCAGTTTCAATATCTTTCCCTTTAATCGCTTGAGTCATCATCGAAGCGGATGCCATTGAAATGGAACAGCCTTCCCCTTCAAATTTCGCATCTTCCACGATGTCTCCGTCAAGCTTCATTGTCAGCCTGATTCGGTCGCCGCATGTCGGGTTGTTCATATCCACGACGATGCTGTCATTTAAAACCCCTTTATTGCGCGGGTTTTTGTAATGATCCATAATCACCTGTCTGTACAATGTATCTAAGTTCGCATTAAAAGACATTTGTAAAATACTCCTTTGTCTTTTGAAGAGCTTCCACAAGCTTATCAATCTCTTCCTCTGTATTATACAGATAAAAGCTTGCTCTTGCAGTAGCAGTTACATCCAGCCATTTCATCAGCGGCTGCGCGCAATGGTGGCCGGCTCTGACTGCGATTCCCTCCGCATCAAGCACAGTCGCCACATCGTGCGGATGAACATCATCAAGGTTAAATGTAACAAGCCCGGCACGCTCTTTTGGCCCGTAAACCGTTACGCCGTCAAGCTGGCGGAAGCGCTCAAGCGCATAAGCTGCAAGCTTGTGCTCGTGGCGGGAAATCTCATCAAGACCGATTTCTTCGAGAAAATCAATGGCGGCACCGAGACCGATTGCTCCTGCAATAATCGGTGTGCCCGCTTCGAATTTCCACGGAAGCTCTTTCCAAGTTGATTCATAAAGCCCGACAAAGTCGATCATTTCACCGCCGAATTCGGCAGGCTCCATGTTTTCCAGCAGGGCTTTCTTTCCGTACAGCACACCAATACCGGTGGGTCCGCACATTTTGTGGGAAGAAAGCGCAAAGAAGTCGCAATCGAGATCCTGCACGTCAATTTTCATGTGAGGCGAGCTTTGTGCACCGTCCACCACAATGACAGCCCCGTTGTCATGAGCGATTTTCGCCATTTCTTTAATCGGGTTGACCGTGCCGAGGACATTAGATACATGAGACACTGCAACAATTTTTGTGTTGCTTGTGACCGTTTCTCTGACGTCTTCTAAAGAAATCGTTCCGTCTTCCTGCAGCGGAATATATTTTAATGTGGCGCCAGTCGCTTTGACAGCTTGCTGCCACGGAATGATATTCGCATGATGCTCCATGTAGGTAATGACCACTTCATCACCAGGTTTCAGGTTGGCGCGCGCATAGCTTAACGCCACCATATTCAGTGATGTGGTCGTGCCTTTTGTGAAAATAATCTCAGCCATTGACTTCGCGTTAATAAACTTGCGGACTTTTTCACGCGCTCCTTCATAACCGTCTGTCGCTCTGGTTCCAAGTGTATGGACGCCCCGGTGAACATTGGAATTGTATTGGTTATAATACTTATCCAGTGTTTCAATGACAGCACGCGGCTTCTGGGAAGTCGCCGCGCTGTCGAGATAAACGAGATCATGTCCGTTCACTTGCTGATGAAGGATCGGGAACTGTTCACGAATATCTGTGATATTCATTACTTCACTTTCCTTTCGATAACAGAAACCAATTGTTTCTTAACGCCTTCAATCGGAAGTTCATTTACTACCGGTGCAAGGAATCCGTAAATGACTAAGCGTTCTGCTTCTTCTTTCGGAATACCGCGGCTCATCAGGTAGTAAAGCTGAATAGGATCCACACGGCCGA
This sequence comes from Bacillus sp. LJBS06, assembly GCF_016924995.1. NCBI lineage: Bacteria > Bacillati > Bacillota > Bacilli > Caryophanales > Bacillaceae > Bacillus > Bacillus sp. LJBS06. Next base: position 3,282,757 of record NZ_CP070483.1, read on the forward strand.
CAGATGCCGCATGTCCTGCAGTTACATCGTCTTCGTCAATTAAAAGAATAGGGTTAGCGTCTCCGCGTGCTTTTTCGCTGAGCATCAGCACACGCGATTCCTGCTCCGCATTCGCTTTAGAAGCGCCATGTTCGATTTTGCCGATTCCGTTAAAGATAGAAGAAGCAGAATCCTTCATTACACCGTGCTTCAAGATATAGCCTTCAGAAGCTTTACCGAAATGGATGATTTGTGTTGTAAAGTTTTCTGTTTGCTCTCCTCTTCCGACAACAACCGTTTTCGTATCGCCGTATGTGCCGTCACCGTAAAGGTTTGTTGTGTTTTCGGAAATCGTGTCGCCGTCGTTCATCAGGCCGAGAGCCCATTCGATTTTGCTGTCGCGTCCGCGAGCAGCGCCGCGGCGGTTCACATAAGTTGTCACACCGCTTGACAGATTATCCACCGCACCGTATGTCACGCTGGCATTATCACCTGTGATGACCTCACTGATAATATTGAAGACAGCGTCTTTCGGGTTTACAGTGCTGATATAGTTTTCTACATATGTGACAGAGCTGTGGTCTTCAGCCACAATCAGCACGTGGTTGAATAGAGCTGTATCATTGCTTTCGTGGACATAAACAGCCTGAACCGGCGTCTCCACCTCAACATTTTTCGGAACATAAAGGAATGCTCCTCCGTTAACAAGAGCCGCGTGAAGTGCAGTTAACTTATGCTCATCAACCTTCACGCCGTCCTTCATAAAGTATTTCTCCACCAAGTCGCTGTGCTCGCGAGCAGCAGTCAGAATATCAGTGAAGATAACGCCTTTGTCTTTCAATTCTTGAGAAAGTGAAAGGTATGCCGGCGTCTGGTCACGCTGTACGTATAATGTTTTATCTTCGTTTTCAACGTCGATCAGCGCTTTTGCTTCATCAGTCAAATCTTCTAATGAAGAAAGCGGTTCGTTATCAACTGTATGCTTCGCGAAATTCGTGAAGTTCCAATTTGTGATTTTAGTTTTGTCAGGCTTCGGCATCGGCAGATCCTCAGCTTGTTCAAGAGCCTGTAAGCGCAGGTTTTTCAGCCAGGCAGGTTCTTGATGCTTTTCCGAAAAGCTTTTGAGATACTCCTGATCTACGGATAGTTTTGTATCTAGTGTCATATTAATCCCCCTAACGCTTACGCTTCTTGGCCAACAGTTTCGTCTTCAATGCCAAGTTCTTGTTTGATCCAGTCATAACCTTCTGCTTCAAGACGCTGTGCAAGCTCTGCACCGCCGGATTTGACAACGCGGCCTTGCATCATAACGTGAACAACATCCGGAGTGATGTAGTTTAACAGGCGCTGATAGTGAGTGATCATCAGGCAGCCGAAGTTTTCGCTGCGCATTCTGTTGATCCCTTTAGATACAACTTTCAAAGCGTCAATATCAAGACCTGAGTCGATTTCATCAAGGATGGCGATTTTCGGTTCAATCATCATTAATTGAAGAATTTCGTTGCGTTTTTTCTCCCCGCCTGAGAAGCCTTCGTTAAGATAGCGCTGAGCCATTTCAGGGTCCATTTCAAGGAACTCCATGTTTTCGTCCATTTTGCGGATGAATTTCATAAGAGAAATTTCATCACCTTCTTCTCTGCGCGCGTTGATTGCTGAGCGAAGGAAGTCGGCATTTGTCACACCGCTGATTTCACTTGGGTACTGCATCGCAAGGAATAAGCCTGCCTGCGCACGCTCGTCCACTTCCATCTCCAGTACATCTTTGCCATCAAGCGTGATGCTGCCTTTTGTTACTTCATATTTAGGATGCCCCATAATAGCAGCTGATAAAGTGGATTTACCAGTTCCGTTCGGGCCCATTACTGCGTGGAATTCTCCACCTTTTATTTCAAGGTTTACACCCTTTAAGATCTCTTTCCCTTCGATTTCAACGTGAAGATCTTTGATCGTTAATGTTGAAGCAGCCATATCTATACCTCCAAAATATATAATCATTATTCTCATTTTATTCTCATTCTAATTTTATAACAAATGAAAAGTAAATACAACTTTTTATCGTGCCTCGCACATTCCTCAAGTTTAACAAAGATCAGCACTTTATTAAAGCGATTGAAAAAGAAAAAGAGTGGATTCCCACCCTTTTTTAAAAGATTGATTTTCTCAATAAGCTCCTGCAGAAATCCGCTTGCTTTTTTGATAATCAAGCTCTCTCTGCCGCTCTACTTTCATTCTTGTTTCCAGCCGGCGTCCGTATTCCTCGTATCCAATTCCGTGTGACAGCTGCATCGCTTTTTCCATTTCTGACGTATAATCGAGGTTCAGTCTGTCCTGGCTGCTGCAAATAATGAATCAATCCCTTCATATATTTGCTTTCTATTTTATCAGTGCTGCGTTTGATGCCGCAAAAAGGATATGGCTTGAAATAGCGGCAGATGTGACGAAAGCATCCATTCAGATCAAATGAGAATGGTTTTTCGGAATATTCCTTCTCTTAATGCGTGGTGTTTCCGAATTCCTCAATGCACTGCTGGACAACTGTCACGCCTTGACTGAAGGCCGCGCCGCCTCCAAATGCCGCTGCCACACTGACGGCTTCGAGAATGTTTTCTTCTGTCGCTCCCTGATCAAGACAGCCTTTTGTATGATAGATCATGCAATATTCGTCCTGAGCATTGATGGCGATTCCGAGGGCGATCAGCTGTTTTTCTCTTTCAGTCAGAGAATTCCCGGCAAAGCACTGTTCAGTAAACTCGTTAAATTTCCTTCCCATCAGCGGCATCTTTTGTTCAAATGTGCCTAAACCATGTTTATATTGTTTTAGCGCGTCCTGCATGCTTCCAATGTCTTGATTCAAAGAAAATCCCTCCATCTGTTTAACATTCCTTTTTATTATGAGCAGCTTTTAGGAAAATACGCGAAAAAACCCCGGATTTCTCATCCGGGGGTTTCAGACTTATTCAGATACAGGAAGCACAGCTCCGTCGTATTTTTTCTCGATGAAGTCTTTGATCTTTTTAGAGTGAAGAACTTCCATCAGCGCTTTGATTTTTGCAGAATCTTCTTCGCCTTTTCTCACTGCGACGATGTTAGCATATGGGTTGTTTTTCGTTGATTCTACTTCAATTGCATCTTTTTTAGGATTTAATTTATTTTGGATCGCATAGTTTACATTGATGAAGACCGCGTCTCCTTCTTTGTTTTCATATGCTTTTGCCGTTAATTCAGGCGCTACTTTTTTGAATTCAAGGTTTTTCGGGTTTTTCTTAATGTCTTTCAATGTTGCGTCAACGGTTTCCACTTTAGAATCAAGAGTGATTAATCCAGCGTTTTCAAGCATTGCAAGCATACGGCCTTGTTCAGCAACGTTGTTTGTCAGGATGATTGTCGCACCGTCTGGAAGGTCTTTCAGTGATTTGTATGTTTTAGAGTAAATACCAAATGGCTCTAAGTGAACAGCGCCGGCATTCACAAGTTTGTAATCTGTGTTTTCTTTCATTTCTTGCTCAAGGTAAGGAATGTGCTGGAAGTAGTTCGCGTCCACTTCTTTATCAGCTAAAGCTTTATTGTACATTTTGTAATCACTAAGCACTTTCACTTTCAGCGTATAGCCTTTTTCTTTCAGCAATGGTTCAGCTTCTTTTAAAATTTCCGCATGCGGTGTTTTCGTTGCCGCAACGACAATTTCTTTCTTGCCGGATTCAGCGCCGTTATTCGAACCGCAGGCAGCCATAACTCCTGCAAATACAAGCAGTAATGCACCCAAAAATAGCTTTTTCAATGTAAATCCTCCCTTATCTTTTGTCTATAATATTTGTTATTAGATCACCGATGATTTGAATAATAAACACGATGATTAAAATAAACACAGTAGCAACGAAGGTAACATCAGCGTTATTAGACTGATATCCTTCTACGTACGCAAGGTTTCCAAGGCCTCCTGAACCAATGGCTCCGGCAATTGCCGTTGAGCCGATCAAAGCGATGGCTGTAACCGTAATGCCAGAAATAAGAGCAGGCATTGATTCCGGAATCAGCACTTTGAAAATAATCGTAGACGTTTTCGCGCCCATTGATTTAGCTGCTTCAATCACACCTTTATCCACCTCACGCAGCGCGATTTCAACAAGACGTGCGTAAAACGGTGCCGAGCCGATGACCAGCGCCGGCAATGCGGCGTTTGGCCCTAGGATCGTGCCGACTAAAAACTTCGTAAACCCTAATAGTAAAATAATTAAAATAAGGAACGGAATCGATCTAAATATGTTAACAACGGCAGCAATCACAGAGTTGACCGCTTTATTCTGCCAGAGGCTTCCTTTGCTCGTCAGAAAGAGCAGCAAGCCGAGGATGACCCCGATGACAAAAGCAAACAGTAAAGAAATCAGCGTCATATAAAGTGTTTCATATGTCGCGTTCCATAATTCAGTTAAATCGACGTTCGGGAAGTATTTTTCAAACATTCGTGATCACCTCTGCTTTCACCTGTTTGTCATTAATGAACCGGATCACGTTTTGCACTTCTTCCTCGTCTCCGTCAATGTGGATGAACAGTGAACCGTAAGCTCCATCCTTCGTCTGCGAAATTTTCCCTTGCAGAATATTGACGCTGACATTGAAGTTTCTGATCATCTCTGTAATCAGAGGCTGTTCAGCTGACTCACCGACAAATGTGAGCTGAACCATTTTTCCTGATGCTGTATCATCAAGAAGGTGCTGAAGCGTTTCTTTCGTTTCTTCTGGCTCTGTCACCTGTTGAACAAATCGTTTTGTCATTTGTTCCTTTGGATTTTTGAAGACGTCGAGAACCTCGCCTTCTTCGACCACCTTACCGTTTTCCATGACGGCGACTCTGTTGCAGATTTTGCGGATGACATGCATTTCGTGCGTAATCAGCACAATCGTCAAACCGAGTCTTTCATTAATATCGGACAATAGATCCAGAATTGAATCTGTCGTTTGCGGATCTAATGCTGATGTCGCTTCGTCACAAAGGAGAACCTTCGGATTGTTTGCAAGCGCTCTGGCAATTCCGACACGCTGCTTCTGACCGCCGCTCAGCTGGGACGGATATGATTTTTCTTTTCCTTCTAAACCTACCAGTTTAATCAGTTCATTGGCGCGCTTGATCCGCTCGCTCTTTTTCACCCCGGCAATTTCTAAAGGAAACATGATATTATCTCTGACAGTCCGCGACCAAAGCAAATTGAAATGCTGGAAAATCATACTGATCTCATGGCGTGCTTTTCTTAAACCGCGTCCATTTACTTCATTAATCTTGGTTCCCGCCACTTCCACGGTTCCTGAGGTTGGTTTCTCAAGGCCGTTCAGCAGACGGATTAAGGAACTCTTACCAGCTCCGCTATATCCTATAATTCCAAAAATCTCACCTTTTTTAATGGAAAGCGAGACATTTTGGACAGCATTGACATCTCCATGTTTCGACTTGTAAACTTTTGAAACATCCTGAAGATTGATCAAAGCAATCACCTGCCTTAACACTATTCTAAGAAATCTTCCGGTTTTTTCTGCAAAAGAAAAGCCTTTCTGCACACTTGAGCAGAAAGGCTTATATAAAATGCCTTTCTCTCATCTTTCAAAGCTGAACGCTTCGTGTGAATTGGCACCATTTCAACAGCGTTGATGGTTGCCGGGCTTCATAGGGCACTTCCCTCCACCTCTCTTGATAAGAGAAATATATAGTCTTTTTCGTCCGGAAATTCTTAATGTAGAATAGCACGGCGAATGATTAAATGTCAATAAAATAAATGATGACAACTTTTACTATTATAATAATTTATTATTTTTCAATTCTTTGAAATCCTCTGAAAAAATCCATTTGTCAGCCAGAGAATGGCTTCTAGCTTTAACAGGGCCCTGAATGACCCCTTTACTTTGAGGCTTCCGCTCTGAATCAGGTGCTGAAGGGAAATGTCTCCGTGCAATAAATCAATAATTTCCGTTTGGTTTCCGTAAAAGGTCAGGTTGGACGTTTGGGGCGGAGAAACTTTTTTCATTTCTCCCTGTTCGTTTATTGAGACGGTTAAGGCTTCTGCTTCTCCTTGAAAGGTAATGAGCAATGTTGAGGCATTCAAAAGGGGTTTTAAAAACAGATGCTGATACTCATCTTCTAAAACTTCCGCTTTCTCCATATGTACAACCTCCTATTTGTTGGTCATACATACACATTTCTCTCTCTGTCGCAAGAACCCCTTTATAAAACGAACGACAATTTCGTTGGATATGCTGAGAAATATGTCATAATTGGGATGCGGAAGATGATTTTTGTTTGATCAGCTCATATAAATAAGAAACGGAATGAAACGCATATCCTCTTTCGACCACCTTTCCGCCTTTAAACAGCAGAAAACAAGGGACACTTTCAATTTGATATGCTTTTGCAAATGTCGGAGAGTAATTGACATTGTTTTGATAGAAGGCGACATCAGGCAGCATTTCTTTCACCACTGTCAGCATTTTGCTTGCAAGCTGGCAGGTGCCGCAAAACGGAGTATATAAATATAGAAGGTACACATCATCTTCAATGTGATCAAGTTCGTGTTCTTGGAGTTCTTTCATGCTATACACCTCGGGACTTTCTTTCAAGAAAAATAGTATGGACATTCAGATTCGCACGCAGCAAGACAGAGGCGACATGGTGCCTGGGCGCAGCCGCTACTTCCTTATAGGCTCTGTCGATATGGAGATGGCAGGCTTCATTAAATTCACGCTTCAGCTGTTTTCTCAATTTCTCGCCTGATTCATCAGCATCAACTAATATATAGACGTCTTTATCATAAAGCTCGTCAGCCAATTCCTCAAGCTTCAGCTGGCTGATTGTTCCGTTTGTGCAGATAATGCGCACCGGTTCATTCAGGACGCTTTCGATTTTCTCTTTATCTGATTTCCCCTCGACAATCATAACCTTTTCCAGCTCATCCATCTTCTTCACCTGCCGCGTCAAATTTGAAACGTTCAGATTGTAAAAGAAGGCAGTGAAATTCACCGCCAACATTTAACACCAGCCGTTTTCGTAGTCACAATCTACATATTTTGCGTCGTCACCAGAGACCACATCGGCTGTCTTATAAAACTTCTCATTTTCAAAGGAATAACCGGACTTAAGCTCATATTCATTCATGCTTGTCATTTGGCCGATCATCTCATTATCATGATATAACGAGAGCCGGCCATTTTGAAAGCGGCCTGTCACGTCGTTGGTGACATCGAGCTTTTGTTTGTCGAAAGCCATATTGGACACCTCCCATAACGTTAGCGTGTCCAATTGCTTTTACGGCTATCCTGTTTTAGTCTTCTTGTGTCATCTCTTCGTATTGCTCTGCTGTCATCAGTTTTTCAATTTCAGAAGCGTCAGTCGGCTCAACGACGATCATCCATGCTTTTTCGTACGGAGATTCGTTGACGAATTCCGGACTGTCATCAAGATCTTCGTTTACTTCCACAACAGTTCCGTTAATCGGCGCATAAAGCTCAGATACCGTTTTAACGGATTCAACACTGCCGAATGGCTCGTCCGCTTTGATTTCAGCGCCCACTTCAGGAAGTTCGACAAACACGATGTCGCCTAGCTCGGACTGGGCAAAATGCGTAATTCCGATTCTGGCTTTTTCTCCTTCAACTTTTACCCATTCGTGTTCTCCTGAGTAACGCAAATCTTTTGGTATGCTCAATTGAATCCCTCCATTTTTTACAGCACTACAATAAGAAGATACCACACTTTTCAAAAAAAATTTACATTAAGCCCAGTTTTCTTCAAATTGGTCTTCTTTAAATCCGACAGTCACTTTTTCGCCGTCTGTTGTAAGCGGGCGTTTGATCAGCATTCCGTCTGAAGCCAGCAGTTCGAGCTGTTCGTCCTCTGACATGTGATACAGCTTTTCCTTGAGATTGAGCTCGCGGTATTTCATGCCGCTCGTGTTGAAAAATTTCTTGAGATCCAGCCCGCTTTTTTCATAAAGCGCTTTCAATTCTTCTTTGCTTGGCGGCTGCTCTGCAATATGTATTTCGTTTATTTCTTTCCCATGCTCTTCAAGCCACTTCTTTGCTTTGCGGCACGTTCCGCATTTAGGGTACCAGTAAAAAGTTAACGACATCTTCTTCCCCCTCAATAAAATAATCGAGGTTATTTTAACACAGTTTGTTTTAAAAACCTAAAACAGTGCTTCTTAAAAAAGAGCTCCGCGCATGCGGAGCTCATGGCCAATCAGACAATATATTTCTCAGCCTCAAAAATGCCTGCCGCCGCCTCGCGTTTTTTCTGAATCACGTTTTTAGGCGTTACGCGTGTCAGCTTTCGCAGAGCGGAAAGCATCATGCGGAGGGAGTCTCCTTCTTCCATGGCGATAAGGGATTCCTTCGCATGCGCTTCAATTTCGTTAAAGGCTTCTTGAACGAAAATTTCTGTGTACAGCACCTTTTGCGCAGCTTTTTCAGCGCCTTGTGCTGCAATGGCCTTTTCCGTTCTGAGCACGGCCGATTCCATTGCGTATACATTGCTGACGATATCCGCGACGTTCACGAGAATTTCTTGCTCATGATCGATGGCTTTTCCGTATTTTTGCGCAGCTAGGCCGGCGGCAAACAACGCAATTTTTTTCGCTTGCTTAACGATATATTTCTCTTGCTCTAAGACGCCGCTTCCAGGCTCTTCAGGCATAAGCATCATGAGTTCTTCCTGCAGCGACTGCGCTTTTTCAAATAGAGGCAGCTCGCCTTTTAGCGCTTTTTTCAGGAAAGTGCTTGGCACGATTAATCGGTTGATTTCGTTTGTGCCTTCAAAAATTCGATTGATCCTTGAATCCCTATACGCTCTTTCTACTTCGTACTCCTGCATAAAGCCGTAGCCTCCATGAATCTGAACGCCTTCATCAACAATATAATCAAGCGTTTCAGAGCCAAACACCTTATTCAGAGAGCATTCGATGGCGTATTCCGCAATTGACTTGGCGATTTGCCGGCCGTCCTTGAGATCTTCGGCCGTGAACTGGCTCATATTGTCTTCAAACAGCCCGACGGTTCTGTATACAGAGCTTTCCATCGCATACAGCCTTGAGGCCATTGTCCCGATTTTTTCCTGTGTCAATGAAAAACCTGCAATCGGGGTTTTAAATTGGCGGCGCTGATTTGCGTATGCCGCAGACAGCTCGATGACCCGTTTAGATGCGCCAATTGTGCCAACCGCCAGTTTGTAGCGGCCAATGTTTAAAATATTAAAGGCGATGACATGCCCTTTGCCGATTTCTCCGAGCAAGTTTTCCTTCGGCACTTCAGCTTGATCCAAAATGAGGGTCCTCGTCGATGATCCTTTGATCCCCATTTTCTTTTCTTCCGGTCCCGTGGAGACACCCGGGAACTCTTTTTCTACAATAAAGGCTGAAAACTTGTCGCCGTCAACCTTAGCGTAAACCACAAAAACATCGGCAAAAGCAGAGTTGGTAATCCACTGTTTTTCCCCAGTTAATACATAATGCGTTCCTGCTTCGTTCAGCGCGGCTGTTGTTTTTGCTCCAAGTGCATCAGACCCAGAGCCAGGCTCAGTCAGAGCATAAGCCGCGATCTTTTCGCCTGAAGCGAGGCCAGGCAAATATTTTTTCTTTTGTTCTTCTGATCCGAAAAAGACGATCGGCAAGGAACCGATGCCGACATGCGCGCCATAGGAAAGAGAAAAACTTCCCGCACGCGAAAATTTCTCAGTGATGAGCGCCGAACTGATCTTATCTAGGCCGAGCCCGCCGTATTCTTCCGGCACATCGGCGCCAAGCAGCCCTAGTTCGCCCGCTTTCTTCAACAGTCTGACAGAATGCTCAAATTGATGGTTTTCAATGTCATCTATATGAGGGAGAACATCTTGCTCGATATAATCCTCTGTTGTTTTCGCAATCATTTTATGCTCGTCAGTGAAATCCTCCGGTGTATACATTTGATCGTATGTGACATCCTCGATTAAAAATCCGCCGCCTTTTAGTACGTCAGCCGTTTTTTTTGCCATTTGTTTTTCCCCCTTTAGCATAATTCAAATACACCGGCCGCTCCCATCCCGCCGCCGATACACATGGTCACGACTCCAAATTGCTCGTTTCTCCGTTTCATTTCATGGATGAGTGAGAGTGTAAGCTTTGTGCCCGTACAGCCAAGCGGGTGCCCAAGCGCGATTGCGCCCCCGTTGACATTCACTTTTTCTTCATCAATTCCCAATTCTCTGATCACTTGAATGGCCTGTGAGGCAAAAGCTTCGTTCAATTCAAACAAGCCGATGTCCTGCAGCTGAAGGCCGGCAAGCTTCAAAGCGCGCGGAATCGCTTCCACCGGCCCGATTCCCATGACTTCCGGCGGCACGCCGCCTACTGCAAAGGAGCGGAATTTCACAAGCGGGGCCAGGCCAAGAGCATCGGCTTTTTCCCGGTCCATCAGCATGACAGCCGCCGCTCCGTCACTCGTCTGCGAGGAGTTGCCAGCGGTCACCGTTCCGTCAACGGAAAAAGCCGGGCGCAATGTCGCTAAGATGTCTGCAGTCGTTTGCGGGCGAACGCCTTCATCCTGAGAAAACACGAATTGTTTTTCCTGCGGCTTATGGTTTGCTCCGATTTCTGTCACCGTCACTTCGACAGGTACAATCTCATCTTTAAATTTCCCTTCTGCAAGGGCTTTAGCGGCGTTTTGATGGCTGCGAACGGCAAACGCATCTTGATCCTCACGGGAGACGCCGTATTTTCTCGCAACCTGCTCGGCTGTATGGCCCATGCTCATATAATATTCCGGTGCCTGTTCTGCCAAAGCAAGGTTCGGCCGGGTGACATGCCCCATCATCGGCACCTGTGACATGGATTCTGCTCCGCCAGCAATCGCTGTATCATAGGCGCCGAGCATAATTTTTTCTGCCGCATATGCAATAGACTGAAGGCCGGATGAGCAATACCGGTTGACTGTAATCGCCGGAACCGTGTATGGCAATCCCGCGAGCGCCCCGATATTTCTCGCCATATTAAGCCCCTGTTCCGCTTCAGGTGTTGCACAGCCGATAATCAAGTCATCAATATTGCCTTCGTAGCCGCCTGCCCGTTTCAGCGTTTCTTTTACGCAAATCGCTCCCAAATCATCCGGGCGAACGGTGGCCAACGATCCTTTTTTTGCTTTCCCAACCGGTGTTCTTGCACCTGATACAATGACTGCCTCTTTCATAAGCTCCCTCCTAATTCCGTAAAGGTTTACCTTTCACAAGCATATGCTGCATTCTCGCTTGAGATTTTGCCTCTCCCGCCAAACTCAAAAACGCTTCTCTTTCGATCTCCAATAAATACTCTTCATCAACCTCTGTACCGAACGGCACTTTTCCGCCCGCAATGACATAAGCGAGTTTTTTCGCAATCTTGAAATCATGCTCAGATATATAGCCAGACAGTTTCATCTGCTCAGCGCCAAGCAAGAGTGCTGCATAACCGGTTTCTCCCGGCACCTTGACCTTTTCTTTTACAGGCGGCCGCCAGCCGGTATCGTATAAGGATGCGGCCAGCTGCTTCGCATCGTACAGCAGGTGGTCTTGATTTACGCTAATGTGATCGGTTTCTTTTAAAATATTCATCTCACGAGCCTCTTGGGCGGAAGCGGACACTTTCGCCATCGCAATTGTTTCAAATGTTTTCATTGCCGCATTCATCGGATCATGGCCGCGGCGAAGATGATTGATGTACAGCTCTTTGTTTCCCCCTCCGCCAGGGATGAGGCCGACACCGGATTCTACAAGTCCCATATAGGCTTCGCTTGCTGCTTGAGTGCGAGCCGCAGGCAGGCATACTTCCGTTCCTCCGCCGAGCGTCATGCCAAATGGCGCGGCGACGACCGGTTTCGCACTGTATTTGATCTTCATCATCGTCTCCTGAAAACGACGTATCACAAAATCAACTTCCAAAAAGTTGTCATCTTGGACTTCCATTAAGATCATGGCGAGATTTGCCCCGACGCAGAAATTTTTTCCTTGGTTGCCGATGACAAGGCCCTTGTAATTCCGTTCTGTTTCCTCTAATCCTTTGTGGATCATTTGAATGATATCGAGGCCGATCGCATTGCTTTTCGAATGAAATTCAAGAAGGGCCACATCATCTCCAAGGTCAATTAAGCTTGCTCCGCTGTTTTTCGCAATCACGCCTTTTGTTTCTTTAAGCGCTTGTAAATGAATTCGTTTTTTGTTTTCTTTCACGGCTCTGTATTCGCCGCGGTCATAATAAAATACCGTTCCGTTCTCTTTGATGTAGAAGGTTTCATTTCCTTTGTCCAGCATCTCTTTTATCCAGCCAGGCATATCTACTCCAAGCTGCTCAAGCTTTTCCGCTGACTGCCTGAGGCCGATGGCGTCCCACATTTCAAAAGGCCCCAGCTCCCAGCCGAATCCCCACTTCATGGCTTGGTCAATCGCATGAATATCATCGGCAATCTCACCGAGCAGCTCGGCTGAGTAAAGCAGGGTTTGAGAAGTGATATTCCACAGCAATCGGCCGGCCCTGTCATCCGAATAAATAAGCGCTTTCATTTTGGCCTTTGTCCCTTTTGCCTGTTTTGCCGCTTCAAGTGCCGGTGTTTTCATTTTTGTCCGCTCGCCATAAGTAAGCGTCACTGGGTCAAGCTCATAAATCGTTTTTCCTTCTTTTTTATAAAAGCCTTGGCCAGCCTTGCTTCCGATCCACCCTTTTTCCAGCATATCGTTCATGAAGCTTGGAAGGCGAAACACTTCTTTCTCATCGCCATCGGCTTTGTCATACACATTTCGGGCAACGTGGGCGAATGTATCGAGGCCGACAACATCAAGCGTTCTGAAGGTGGCGCTTTTCGGCCTGCCGATCAGCGGACCTGTGATCGAATCAACCTCCCCGACCTGATAGCCGCCTTTCAGCATTTCTTGGACTGTCACGAGAAGCCCGTATGTTCCGATGCGGTTTGCGATAAAGTTCGGTGTGTCCTTTGCTGTAACAACACCTTTACCGAGGACATTTTCTCCGAAAGCTGTCATAAACTTTAAAATATCTGGATCCGTTTCATTAATCGGAATGATCTCCAGCAGCTTTAAATAGCGTGCGGGATTAAAAAAATGCGTTCCAAGAAAATGGGCTTTAAAATCATCCGATCGGCCTTCAGCCATTTCCTGCACTGATATGCCGGATGTGTTGCTTGAGACGATGCTTCCAGTCTTTCGATGTTCATCCACAAGAGCGAAAATTTTCTTTTTGACTTCAAGGTTTTCGACAACGACCTCAATAATCCAATCTGCTTCTTTCAGTTTTTCTGCATCATCCTCCAGATTGCCCGGTGTAATATAGGAGGTATTTTTCGCTGATGTGAGGGGAGCGGGCTTTTGTTTCAGCAGTTTTTTCACCGCCTGCCGGCTAAGCCTGCTGCGCACCTCCGGACTGTCCTTCGTCAGCCCCTTTTTTTCCTCTTCCTTTGTCAAATCGTTCGGCACAATATCTAGCAGCAGGACAGGAATTCCGATGTTAGCCAAATGCGCCGCAATCCCGGAACCCATTACCCCCGATCCTAAAACGGCTGCCTTCCGAATGTGTTTGTGCATGAGATATCCCCCTTGAACATTGAATGAATAGTCATTCATTTTTTGACTAAAAAAAATGAAACCCGTTTCTTCTTTCATCTTAAAAGATTTCCGGTTCGACTTCAATAGCTAATTTGTTATTTTTTTGTATGAAGCCTATAAAAGACGGGTAACTTAAGCCCGGAGGTGAAGGGAATGGTGCGAGAGAAAAAAAATCCGTCTTCTGCGGCAGTCAACGCGGCGAGCGTAAAGGGAGATGCCGGTCCGACTCAGCATTACGGCGGCGGAAAACGGACAAGTCAAAATCAGCAGTATAAAAAACATAACATGGAACAATCATAATGCAGCTGCTTCCCGCGGCTGCTTTCACTTTTTCAGAATTCCTTTTAATACAAATGCTGCATTGGCGGGCCGTTCGGCAATTCTTCTCATAAAGTAGCTGAACCAGTCTGTTCCATATGGGACATACACACGCATTCTGTAGCCTTCTTTCGCGAGTTCCTTCTGACGCTCTGGCCTGATGCCGTATAGCATTTGAAACTCAAATTGCGATGCGGGGATTTGATGTTCGTCGACGAGCTTTTTCGTATATGCAATAATGTCATCGTCATGTGTGGCGACAGCCGTGTAGTTCCCGCTTAATAGCTGCAGCTTTATTAAGCTCTGAAAATGTAGGTCTGTTCCTTTTTTGTCAGGAAACGCTACAGCCGCAGATTCTTTATAAGCGCCTTTCACAAGTCTGAGATTCGGCTTTACGTCACGCATCTTTCTAATATCTTCTGCCGCTCTGTACAGATACGCCTGAATGACCGTGCCAAGCTTCTCAAATTCCTGTTTGCATTGCCTGTAAATAGAAAGTGTCTGTTCATAATGAGAATAGTCTTCCATATCAATGGTCACAGCAACATTATATTGCTTCGCAACGGAAAGAATGGCGCGCAAATGAGTAAGAGCAAGTTCTTCTGAAAGATCGAGCCCGATTGAGGTCAATTTAAGTGAAAGCTCCGACTCCAATTGATGTTCGGCAATGGCTTGAATGGCTTTCTTGCATTCCTCTGCGACCTGGTTCGCTTCTTTTTCCGAAGCTGCATACTCGCCTAAATAATCAATTGTTGCACACAAACCGGATCTGTTTAGCCTTTTGACGGTCTTAACTGCCGATTCAATCGTATCCCCTGCGACAAATCTTCGTGCTCCAAGCCTCTTTCCATATGCTTTTGCGAACTTGGTAAGCGTTTTATTTTGAGATAAAAATAAAAACACATGTCTCAACATCCGACTCCCTCCCGCCATCATCTTCAAAACACCTGTATACAACTCCCAGTCTGAAGGAAACTATAAAATGAACTGAAATCAAAGGAGGATCACAATGGACAATCAGCAGCAATCTCAAATGCCGCCTTCCGTTATTTCAACAAAGGATCATTTGTATCTCAATGACATGCTGAACTGGAATTTGCTCGCGATGAAAAAAGCGCATTTCATGGCGCAGCAGTGCCAGGATCAAACGTTAAAACAAGAACTCGATCGCGTCGGACACATGCATCATGATCACTATCAAAGAATATTAAAGCACCTGCAGCCAGGGCAGCAGCAGTCCGGCTACATCCAATAAGGAGGCGTCAGAATGAATCAACAAAATCAAAAAATCAGCAACCCTCAGACACCTGTACCGACAACATCGGAAATGAATGACAGAGATTTCGTCAACGAACTGCTGACAACCGAAAAATACATGACAACAGCTTATTGCACAGCCTTGCACGAATTCAGCCACGAGTCTCTTTATCAGGATATTCAATCCATTTTTGATGAGTCACAAAAAGCGCAAAGAAAACTGTATGACCTCATGTTCCAATATGGATGGTATTCTGTTGAAGCGGAGGATGCCCAAAAGCTGCAGCAATCCTATCAAAAATTCCAGCAGACCATTCAGCAGCAGTCTCCTTATCAGCAGTAACAATATTAGAAAAAGGATACGATGTTCTTTCGGACATCTATCCTTTTTTTTGTGTAAAATCAGTTGACTTTTCATTTACTCTTATTTATATTTAATAAGCATTAACTATTTTGTCATCAAAATATATATACAGTGTATGTAACAGAGGGGAATTAAATATGAAGAGTGCGGATCAGTTAATGTCCGATATCCAATTATCGCTTCAGGCGCTCTTTCAAAAGATACAGCCTGAAATGCTGGAAAGCATGGAGAAACAAGGTGTCACCCCAGCGCAGCTGTTTGTGCTGGCCAGCTTAAAGAAACACGGCAGCCTCAAAATTTCTGAAATTGCCGAGCGTATGGAGGTGAAGCCAAGCGCGGTGACGTTAATGGCAGATCGCCTTGAACAAAAAAATCTTATCGCCAGAACACACAATACAAAAGACAGGCGAGTGATTGATCTCAGTCTTACTGATGAAGGAGACAGAAAGTTCGAGGAGATTTTGGCAGGCAGAAAGGCCATTATGGCGCGCTATCTTTCCTTTTTGACGGAGGAGGAGATGCTTCAGGCGGCGCATATTACAGCAAAGCTCGCACAGGCAGCAGCGGAAACTGATGAAAAGCAAAACATGAAAAGAGGAAACGGATGAAAATGAGTAAAGAAGGCAAACAATCCAAACGGACGCTATTAATAACAGGCTTAATTATTGCCATGTTTTTTTCAGCCCTTGACGGTACCATTGTCGGAACGGCCATGCCGAAAATTGTCGGTGATCTGGGCGGTTTGAGCATGATGACCTGGCTGACAACTGCATATTTGTTAACATCAACAACCATTGTTCCAATTGCCGGCAAGCTGGCTGATTTATTGGGACGCCGCATTGTCTATGTATCAGGTTTGATTATTTTTATGGCCGCTTCTGCTTTATGCGGAATGGCCAACAACATGACAGAATTGATTATCTTCCGTGGACTGCAGGGAATTGGCGGAGGCATCATGATGCCGATGGCGATGATTGTTATCGGTGACTTGTTCACAGGAAAACAGCGTGCTAAATTCCAAGGAGTCTTTGGCGCGATTTACGGGCTTGCTTCAGTAATTGGGCCGCAAATCGGCGGCTGGATTGTAGACTCGTTAAACTGGAAATGGGTTTTCTATATTAACCTGCCAGTCGGAATTATTGCGGTTATTTTCATTGCAAGAGGATTACAGGGACGCCAGCAGACTGGTCCGATCAACTTCGACATCGCTGGTATTTTCACGATGATTGTCGGTGTTGTCAGCCTCTTGCTCGCCTTAAGCTTTGGCGGAAAAGATTACGCATGGGATTCATGGCAGATTCTTGGTTTGTTCGCTCTCGCACTGATCGGCATTGTCAGCTTTATTATCGTAGAATCAAAAGCAAAAGAGCCAATCCTGCCAATGTATTTATTTAAAAACAGAACATTTACCTTTCTAAACTTGATCGGCTTCTTTATGAGTATCGGTATGTTTGGCGCCATTACGTTTGTTCCTTTCTTTATGCAAGGAATTGTCGGTGTAAGTGCGTCTGAATCGGGTACAATTATGACACCGATGATGATCTCTATGATTATCACAAGTATTATCGGCGGCCAGCTTGTATACAAAATCGGAATTAAACCGCAAATCATTACAGGCATGCTGGTTATGGCCGGCGGATTCTTGCTGTTAACGACATTGGATCTTGACACGAGCAAGCTTGTCGCTACATCATATATGGCGATTATTGGCCTTGGAATGGGTCTTGTTATGCCGATTCTGACATTGGCTTTACAGGAAAGCTTTTCGAAAGAGGAGCTTGGCGTTGTCACCTCATCCAGCCAATTCTTCCGTTCTATCGGCGGCACATTCGGCATTACCATGCTGGGAGCCGTAATGAATGCGAGATCAGGGAATTTATTAACAGATAAATTGGTGCCGTATTTAGACTCTCTTCCGGCACAGGCAAGCTCGTTTGCCGCCCAGCTAAAGGGTATGATTGATACAAATCCGCAAGGGCTGCTGCAATCACTGTTCAGTCCGGACGCAGTCAAACAAATCCCTGCGGCTTTCTCATCCCATATTGTGCCGATTTTAAAAACATCGTTGATGGATTCACTCCACAGCGTGTTTTATACAGGCCTGATCTTTATCGCAGTCGGAGCCGTATTTACATTGTTCTTAAAACCTATCAAACTATCAAATAAGAAAACGGGAGAACAAGTGAAAGAGAAAGCGGCAAAAGCCGTTGAATCACCTTCCCATTAATAGAGCACCCCGCGGGTATCAAACCGCGGGGTTTTTTATTCAATCATCTGGGCCCTTCCATTTCCGAAAGACCAATCCTCATCCTGATTTCCGGCCAGCATGATAAACACATCTTCTTTTCTTACGCCAAGCTCGGAATGAATCCGGCTTGCGATTGAGCGGTAAAGCGCTTTTTTCTGTTCAGTTGTTCTTGAGTGTTTCAGTGTAAAATGAATGTATATCAGTTCATCAGTACGCTCAACTTGGAGATAAAATGGATCATAGAAAAATTCGCCTTTTTCATATTGCCTGATGACTTGAAAATAGTCATCTTCCGGCACATTGATTTCTTCAATCATCGATTGGTGGATGGTCCTGCTCAGTTTTTGAAGCCACGCTTTGCTTCTTCCCGTCCGTAAATGAATCTGTATAAATGGCATCTCCCTGCATCCCTCTCTTTACAGCGTCTGTCCGCTGTCAATTGTGATAATTTGGCCTGTGAGTGATTCCTGTTCAACTAGTGAACAAATCAATTTGGCAACATCGTCTGGTTCAGCAATATACTGCAGTGGCAAAGAGCCGATCATGCTTTTCATTTTTTCTTCCCGGCCAGCCCACCATCTCGTTGCCACAGCTCCTGGTGCTACACCGCTCACTCTGATGTCAGGCGCTAAGGCGTGGGCCAATGATTTCGTTAAACCGTGCACCGCCGATTTTGATACTGCGTAAGGCATAGATGAGCCCGCACCGGTTAACCCTGCGATGCTGCCGACGTTTACGATCGCTCCGGCCTTGCTTTTCTTCATGAACGGAACCACTGCCCGCGCGCAGAAAAACATTCCTTTCACATTGACGGCATACAGCTCATCCCATATGTCTTCTGTCGCAGCCTCAAGATCATCCATTGGAATATGCCGTGTAATGCTGGCATTATTCACTAATATATCAACCGTTCTGTGTGTGTTCACGATTGCTTGAATCATATCCTGCACTTCGCTGTTTCTGGATACATCTGCTTGGATGGCGAAGGCTTGCCCGCCAGCTTTTTGAATCATTTCCACTGTTTCCTCCGCTTCTGATTGAGAACGTGAATAATTCACCGCAACAATCGCCCCGCGCTTTGCCAATTCCATACTGGCTGCTTTTCCGATTCCTGTGCCGCCCCCCGTTACGAGAGCTATTTTGTTCAAGACATTCATTGCCGCCACTCCTTGCTGTTGACTAAAATATATTTCTGATTCCATTGTAATCCAGCTTTGATGTTACGTATAATGATTGTTAAAGATACTTGATATCATTCAGATTGATATCAAATAAACGGAGGAGTTCAAAATGGAGAGCGGAGATTTACGTGTGTTTCAAATGGTAGCCCGTGAAGGGACCATTACGAAAGCGGCCTTGCAGCTTGGCTATGTGCAATCGAATGTCACGGCCAGAATTCAACAATTGGAAGCTGAACTGGGTACGACGCTGTTTTTGCGCCATAATCGGGGCATGACACTTTCTGCAAGCGGAAAGCTGCTGCTGGACTACGCAAATAAAATTATCGGCCTTCTTGATGAAGCGTCTAAAGCGCTCTCATCCTCCGCAGAACCAAGCGGGCCGCTTATGATCGGCTCCACTCAGACAACTGCCGCGGTAAGGCTTCCAAAGCTTCTGGCATCTTATTATGAAGAACATCCAAACGTCCAGTTGTCTTTAACAACAGGACATACGCAATTTCTCCTTGATAAAGTTCTTCGTTATGAATTGGACGGCGCGTTTATCGGATGCGAATGCAATCATCCTGAGCTCGAATCCTATCCGGCATTCGAGGAAGAACCAGTAGTTGTTTCGGCTGCCTCTGTGTCCGATGTTGAAGAAGCCATCACAAAGCCGATTCTCGTATACAGCACAGGCTGCTCGTATCGAGAAACACTTGAAAAATGGCTGCGCTCCGTCGGTGTCACACAGCCGGTCATTATGGAATTTGGTACGCTTGAAGCAATTATCGGCGGGGTTACAGCAGGTCTTGGCATCTCGTTGCTGCCGAGAACGGTTGTACAGAAGCATGAGGCAGAAGGATCGATTCAATTGTACCCGCTGCCTGAAACACTCAGACAGATGAAAACAGAATTTATTGTTCGAAAAGATTCATTTATCAGCAGCGCGCTGCGGACCTTTATGGATTCCTTTGCACCAGGTAAAACGGATGAATCACAAAAAAGCAGCCTGCTATGATGAGCAGACTGCTTTTTGGCTATTGTTTGTTTCGATGCGCTTCATTTAATTCTTTAATATGCTGAATGATATCTTTAATGCCCTGCTTTGCGTCGGGATATGTCGCATTCCAATGCTTAGCGAGCGGAGGCATGCTCTTGGCTATATGCGTGTACAAAATCCATTGCTTCACTTCTTCTTTTAGCTCATCGTTTGTTTCACCAAGCAGAAGTTCCGTATACTTTTCCAGCAATCCATCCAGCTGTTCCTGAAGTTTTTGTTCCATTTTCCATCTTCCTTTCGAAAAAACAGCAAGGAGCTTTCTCAAATGAAAGCTCCTTCGCTGGCGTTATTTATCCATGTGATGTGAAAGCCGCTTCCTGGACAATGCATCTGCCCCTGCCATGAGGAATGCAAAGAGGCGTTCCGAACAGCGGGTCCTGTGTAACCTGACAGTTCATAGAAAACACATTTTGCACAAGGTCACAAGTGATAACCTCTTCCGGACGGCCTTCTGCATAAATCTGTTTATCTTTTATGGCCACAAGATGATGCGCATAGCGGCATGCCAGGTTTAAGTCATGGAGAACCATAACAATCGTCCGCTCTTCCTTTTCATTCAGCTCAAACAGCAAATCAAGAATTTCAATTTGATGTGTCATGTCTAAATACGTCGTCGGCTCGTCTAGAAGGATGATATCCGTTTCCTGGGCAAGCGTCATCGCGATCCAAGCCCGCTGGCGCTGTCCGCCAGACAAAGAATCAACGGCACGGTCAGCCATGTCCTCGAGCTTTGTTGCTTTAAGCGCTCTCTCAACTGCTTCCTCATCCTCTTTTGACCACTGATTCAGCCAGTTTTGGTAAGGATATCTTCCTTGCTTCACCAGCTGGTGCACCGTCAGCCCCTCTGGAGCCGAAGGACCTTGGGGCAGGATTGCGAGCTCTTTTGCGACTTCCTTCGTCGGAAGCTTGGCAATGGCTCTTCCTTCCAGCAGCACAGAACCGCCTCTCGGCTTCATCAGGCGCGCTAATGAACGTAAAAGTGTCGATTTTCCGCAGCCATTGCTGCCAATAAATACGGTAATTTCACCTTTGGGAATTGTTAAATTCAACTCATCAATAATAACGGCATCCCCGTATCCTAAGCTCAGCGTTTCTGTAGAAATTGCACTCATACCCATAACCGCTCCTTTTTGCTGGCTTTTTAGCAGCACTATGTATTGCACGTTTTCTATATACATGCTTTTCAGTCAATTGTCATCAATGCAAGTGATTCCGATATTCAGCCATTTGATATGGTCATATATCCCTCATTGTAGCAGAAAACACTGACTTTGAAAATCATTTTCAATTAGTTTTTTGGACATAATTGGCGTTTATGGTTTATTTATCACATGATTATTTCTTGATTTCTCTGATGGAGCCGTCCTTCAGCTTTAGTTTTAAATCGATATGATCATAATGACTGTCCAGATTAAATGCTGCCAGCACACTGTGTATTACTTCTGTTTCAGCCATTTGATCTGTCACGGAAAGCTCGCTCAGAATCATTTTCATCTCATCCAATGCTTCTTCTCCCTCCTGATTGACACCGGAGAGCTTATCCTGTATTTCCGCTTTTTCCTGAGTCCCGTTCTTTGTATAAATTCCTTCATAACGATTATGCTCACCATCCCCGTAGCTTACACGAAGCGAAAAATTGCTGTAGGGAACGGACTTCAGCTGGGTGACGGCTGTATTTTCTCCTTCTGCCTGCTGCTGGTCTTCATTGAGACGACAGCCTGCAATCAGAACCACTGCGAGACATACAGCCCCGGCTGCTCTGATCAAATGCATATGTTTCCCCCCTGTAGGATTCCATTTGTTTTAGGTATATCCAGAGAATGAAATCCTCATTCAGAGAAGAATTGAAAAAGCCGTGGCATTTAACGCCACGGCTTTTTCTTTAAGATTCGGTCATTTGCAAAAAGGTTTCGGCGTCACGCACAGCCAGCTTGATGGCATTCTCCCAGAAATCGCGCTTCGTGATGTCAGCACCCAAATGCTTCATCGCCAAATCCTCCACTGTCATAGAAGCCGTATCACGCAATAGTGCCATATACTTCTCTTCGAATGTGTCTTTTTCTTCAAGCGCCAGCGCGTAAATACCAAGAGAAAACAGGTAGCCGAATGTATAAGGGAAATTGTAAAACGGCACCCTCGTGATGTGAAAGTGAAGCTTTGACGCCCAAAAAAGCGGATGATACTCTCCTAACGCATTGCAGTAAGCCTCTCTTTGCGCCTCTTCCATCAGTTCATTCAAGCGGCCGGCCGGTACCACTCCCCGCTTTCGTTCCTCGTAGAAACTCGTTTCGAATAGAAATCTCGCGTGAATGTTCATGAAGAACGCAACACTTCTTTGCACTTTATCCTCCAGAAGAACAAGCTTTTCTTCCTTTGTCTCGGCCTGCTGGACAGTCGCGTCCGCCACTATCATCTCTGCAAACGTTGAAGCCGTTTCCGCAACGTTCATAGCGTAGGAACGGTTTAACGGCCTGACGTCGAGCATTGCTTCCTGATGGAACGCGTGCCCGAGTTCATGCGCAAGAGTAGAGACATTTGAGGCGCTGCCCGAAAATGTCATGAAAATCCGGGATTCCCCGCTGTCAGGAAAACTGGTGCAAAAGCCGCCGACTCTTTTTCCACTCCTGTCTTCAGCCTCAATCCAGCCGTCCCGAAACGCTTTTTCAGTGAATGAGGACAGCTTTTTGCCAAACGTTGAAAACTGGCTGGTAATAATATTCGCGGCTTCATCATATGAATAGGCCTTTCCGTCAGAACCGATCGGCGCCTCAACATCGTACCAGCTAAGCTTTTCAAGACCGAGCATGGATGCTTTCCGGTTCAAAAACTGAACGAACGGCTGCTTGTTTTCAGTGATGACCTGCCACATCGTATCAAGTGTTTCTTTTTTCATCCTGTTGATCTGCAGCGGTTCCTTCAGGACATTCTCCCAGCCGCGCGCCTTATAGGTTTCAAGCCGGAATCCCGCCAAATGATTCAGCGTGCTGCTGAAAAGATCCTGCTTGCTTTCCCATGCTTGATGGAAACGTTCATAAACTGCTTTTCTGACAGCTCGGTCTTGATGGTCCATCATATTCTCCGCCTGACCGACAGACAATTGCTTGTTTTCACCGTTTTCCTCATACGGGATCGTCATTTTCCCGACTACCATATTGTATAAGTCACTCCAAGCGTGATATCCATCCACCGCAAGGTTTCCGATCAGTTTTTCTTTACCTGGGCTAAGCTTTTCGGCAACCCTCTGTCTTCTTTCATTTAATATGTAAGATATATCGCGTAATCCCGGTTTTGTTAGCAATTCATTCCACACGTCTTGATCTACGTCCACAAGTTTATGATCTAATGTAACGAGTGACGATTGAAAATCCGCGTAAAGCCGATTCATAAGCGACTGATGCTCTATAGCCTTTTGATCATTGATATTCTGGGCCTGAAGGCAAGCAACGAAAGCGCCCGCCTGCTGAAGCTTGACGGATGTCTGTTCGAATAAATCTAGCAACGCGGCCAGCTCATCAGCCTCTTCAGACGATGCAGGCACCTGAAATGCGTCAGTCATGTCTTGAAATGCACGCAGACTTTGTGACAGCTTCTCAATATACCCTTTGAATTCTTCTGATTGGCTCCCACCCTTAAAAAATGAATCAAGATCCCATTTTTGGTCTACCCCTTGCAGCGCCATATCACAAAACCCCTTTCCTTCTTTCGTTATATTATAGAACAATTCTGAATTATTGTATAAAAATTTCTATTACAGGCGTCATTTCGTGTTCAGGATAGTACAATAGCTGTAGCAGTTTAATAGGAGGGTTAGGATGAATAAAAAAATAGCAATCGTAACAGGAGCATCAAGCGGCTTTGGTTTGCTTGCAGCTGTAAGGCTCGCCCGATCGTTTTTCGTGATTGCCACATCAAGACAGCCTGAAAAAGCGGAACAGCTTCGGGAATTGGCTGCAGCACACAATGTGTCTGATTCCATTCTCATTACGGCTCTTGATGTCACCGATGAACAATCTATAATCTCATTCGGAAAAGCCATTAGTGCTTACGCCCCGATCGACCTACTCGTCAACAATGCAGGAACGGCTTATGGAGGATTTATCGAGGATGTGCCGATGGAACATTTCAGACAACAATTTGAAACGAACGTCTTCGGGGTGATCCATGTGACAAAAACCGTGCTGCCTTACATAAGAAAACATGGCGGCGCAAAGATTATAAACGTGAGCAGCATCAGCGGACTGACCGGGTTCCCTGCGCTCTCGCCCTATGTAGCTTCCAAGCATGCATTGGAAGGTTTTTCTGAAAGCCTGCGTATCGAGCTGCTTCCGTTCGGTATCGAAACCGCTTTGATCGAGCCAGGCTCATACAAGACATCGATCTGGTCAACCTCGTTATCAAATTTTATGTCGGTGCCTGCTGACGATTCAGCCTATCATCAATACTATAAAAAGATCCTTTCATACGTTGAAAAAAACGGAGAAGAAAGCGGAGATCCCCAAGAGGTTGCCGACCTCATTTATCAATTGGCAACAACAAAGCATTTAAAAAAATTGCGATACCCGATTGGAAAAGGCATCAAGCTTACCCTGCTGTTCCGATCGCTTTTTCCTTGGTCTGCGTGGGAATCTATTCTGAAGAAAAAACTATTCAGCTGACTTAAATTATAATTATTATAATTTAGTATTGATTTTTATTTAGTATATGATATAATTAAGTCAACAGATCACAAGGAGGACGTTATCTTATGAAAACCGAAAACGCAAAAACAAATCAAACATTAGTTGAGAATTCAATGAACACACAATTATCAAACTGGTTTCTTTTATACTCTAAGCTCCACCGTTTCCATTGGTATGTGAAAGGACCTCATTTCTTTACATTGCACGAGAAATTTGAAGAACTTTATGACCATGCGGCGGAAACAGTCGATACCATCGCTGAGCGTCTGCTGGCGATCGGCGGGCAGCCTGTTGCCACAGTGAAAGAATACGCTGAGCATGCATCTATCACAGACGGTGGAAACGAAACATCAGCCTCAGAAATGGTACAAGCATTGGTTAACGACTACAAACAAATCAGCAGCGAATCTAAATTCGTGATCGGCCTGGCTGAAGAAAATCAAGACAATGCGACAGCGGACTTATTTGTCGGATTAATTGAAGAAGTTGAAAAACAAGTGTGGATGCTTTCCTCTTATTTAGGATAGCAAAAAAGCTGAACCTTAATTGGGTTCAGCTTTTTGTTTTCTTCTTAGCTTGAGCTGCTTTCTGTCTGCTTCGTCAGTGTCACGTTCAACGTTTTCGTTTTCCCATTTCGCAGCACTTGGATTGTTGTTTTATCTCCGACTTTTAAGTCTTTGTAAAGGATCTGGCGGATATCCGCGCTGCTTTCCACGTCTTTGCCGTTTAGTTTGACAATAACATCCTCAGATTTTATGCCTGCTTTTGCCGCAGGTGAATTCGCTTGAACTTCTTTTACATAAACACCTTTGCCTAACTGATCTCCAAACAAGCCGAGCGTATTTTCCTGATAGGTTTCAGGAACTTGCGCCATGTCAATCATTTGCACGCCCAAAAACGGACGATCCACTTTTCCATTTTTTAGCAGCTGGTCAACAATCGGCTCGACATCATTGCTTGGGATCGCAAATCCGAGTGATTCGACACCGCTTTCGCTCACCTTCAAGCTGTTGATGCCGATGACCTGGCCGCTTGCATTGATTAACGGACCACCGCTGTTCCCCGGATTGATCGCTGCATCAGTTTGCAGCACGTTCATTTCCACCGTGCCCTGTGTTGTATCCACATCAATTGTCCGGTTCAGCCCGCTAATGATGCCTTGTGTCACCGTACCGGAAAACTGCTGTCCGAGCGGGTTGCCGATAGCGATTACCTTTTCGCCCGTGCGCAGCTGTGAAGAATCACCAAAGCTCGCCACTTTTTTGACGTTCTTTCCGCTGATTTCCAAAACCGCCAAATCAGTAATGGCATCGCTGCCGACAAGCTTGGCAGTTTCCGTTTCTCCGTTGTATAACGTAACAGTCAGCTTGTTCGCGCCTTCAACGACATGGTTGTTTGTAATGATATACGCTTTATTGCTGTCTTTTTTGAAAATAACACCTGACCCGGTTCCGCTTTCACTTTCTGAGCTGGAGCCGTCTCCTGTGCCGAATGTGTTATTTTGAGAGGTTTGGATATTTGAAATTCCGACAATCGTCGGCTCTAAATCCTCTACCATATCAGCGACGTTTGAAGCGTTCGTTATCGGTGTCGAAGTAAAATTATCAGACTGCACCTGTTTATTTGCAGAAGCGGTCTCGGTCGCCTGATTTTGGTCTGACGGCAGATAAGGCACGATGCCAAGCATAAGGCCCCCGCCGATAATACCGCCTAAAATCGGGCTTAGCCATGCGGCTCTCCGTTTCTTTTCTTTTTTCACAGCCGTTTCTTGCTTTTCCATTTCTAACGCAGAAGCTGTTTCCTGCCGTCCCGCATCATACGACACAGGCGCGTCAAGCAATTCTTGTTCAGAATGTCCTATCAGCTTCTGGTTTTCTGTATTAGACTGTTCTGTATGTGAAGGTTCTGTTTGATGTTGATCGTTTTGGTCATCACGTCGATAATCCATGTTCTTGCACTCCTTTAACGGTTATTCATTTATCGTTACATATTCATCGCATGTACAAGTTCAATTGTCCCAATAATGAGGAGAAAAGCAAAGCACCAAAATAGAATATGTTTGATCATCCTACATCTTCCTCGCTCTTTTTCTCTTCCTTTCTTCCCTTAACCATATCATAAACAAACATTGTGGGATAAAAATGAAAAGAATATGTGAAATTATGAAAATTGCCAGCCGTATGTTAAAACTAGTTTATAATGACGTTGAAAGGATGTGAAGAGCCTTGTCATACACCATTTATCTAGTTGAAGATGAGGATAACCTGAATGAACTGCTGACGAAGTATTTAGAGAATGAGGGCTGGAACATTACATCTTTTACGAAAGGTGAAGACGCCAGAAAGAAAATGACACCGTCTCCCCACCTGTGGATTCTCGATATCATGCTGCCGGATACCGACGGCTATACATTAATTAAAGAAATCAAGGCGAAAGATCCTGACGTGCCGGTCATTTTTATTTCCGCCCGTGACGCAGATATTGACAGAGTGCTTGGCTTAGAGCTTGGCAGCAATGACTACATTTCAAAACCGTTTCTGCCGCGGGAGCTGATTATCCGTGTGCAAAAACTGCTGCAGCTCGTATATAAGGAAGCTCCTCCTGTACAAAAAAATGAAATTGCCGTCTCCTCGTATCGGGTCTCTGAAGACGCCCGCGAGGTCTATGATGAAAACGGAAATATCATCAATTTGACGTCGAAGGAATTTGATCTCCTGCTATTATTTATCCATCATAAAGGGCATCCATACTCTCGTGAGGATATCCTCTTAAAAGTATGGGGACATGACTACTTCGGAACAGACCGGGTCGTTGATGACCTCGTTCGGAGACTGCGCAGAAAGATGCCAGAATTGAAGGTAGAGACGATTTACGGTTTCGGCTACAGGATGATGTCATCATGAAAAACAAACCGCTCGCGTTTCAGATATGGGTTGTTATCTCCGGCATCCTGTTAGCGATATCGATTTTACTGCTCGTGTTATTTTCAAACACGCTGCGCGATTTCTTCACCAATGAAACGTATACGACGATTGAAAATGAGCAGCATGTTCTGACGGAGTACCGCCTGCCGGGTTCAATTGAAAGGCGCTATTACAGTGAGGAAGCGACGGCGCCGACAACCGTCCGCTCCGTACAGCACGTGCTCCTGCCTGAAAATGAAGATGCTTCTTCAGACAAGGATTTAAGCATTCTGTCGTCTTCGTTTATCCACAAGGTATACAAGCTGGCTGATAAGCAGGAGGAAAAAAAGAAACGGTACAGCGCCGACGTCAATGGAGAGAAAGTGTTTTTTGTCATTAAAAAGGGACTTTCCGTCAATGGCCAATCAGCGATGATGCTCTCTTACGCGCTAGATTCTTATCGGGACGATTTGGCCTATACCTTGTTCAAACAGCTTCTGTTTATCATCGCTGTCGTCATTTTATTAAGCTGGATTCCGGCCATTTGGCTTGCAAAGTATTTATCAAGGCCTCTCGTATCATTTGAAAAACACGTCAAACGGATTTCAGAACAGGATTGGGACGACCCAGTAAAAGTAGATCGGAAAGATGAAATCGGCAAATTGGGCCATACCATCGAAGAGATGCGCCAAAAGCTTGTGCAAAAGGATGAAACAGAAAGAACTCTGTTGCAAAATATCTCTCATGATTTAAAAACGCCGGTCATGGTCATCAGAGGCTATACACAATCAATTAAAGACGGGATTTTCCCTAAAGGAGATCTTGAAAACACTGTAGATGTCATAGAATGCGAAGCGCTTAAGCTGGAGAAAAAAATAAAGGATTTATTATATTTAACGAAGCTGGATTATTTAGCGAAGCAAAAAGTGCAGCACGACATGTTCAGTATCGTGGAAGTGACAGAAGAAGTCATCGAACGATTGAAGTGGGCTCGGAAAGAACTATCGTGGGAAATTGATGTAGAAGAGGATATTTTGATGCCGGGTGATCCGGAGCAATGGAACAAACTCCTCGAAAACATTCTGGAAAATCAAATCCGCTATGCTGAGACAAAAATAGAAATCAGCATGAAACAAGATGATCGAAATATCGTGATCACCATTAAAAATGACGGTCCGCATATTGAAGATGAGATGCTCTCCAGCCTCTATGAGCCTTTTAATAAAGGGAAGAAAGGCGAATTCGGCATTGGTCTAAGCATCGTAAAACGAATTTTAACTCTTCATAAGGCGTCTATCTCAATTGAAAATGACAAAACGGGTGTAACATACCGCATAGCAGTGCCAAAATAGACTGTAGATGTTTTTGCAGTCTATTTTTTTATGTGAAAGAATAGCCGTTAAAATCTCTGTAATTTGTTTTGAGCGGCTGTTTGCATTGATGAACCCATTTTTTCTCTGACAAGGTCTGCTTCGGATATTTGACTTTCTCCACTTTGATACCTCTGTTTCGCAAGCGGCTGATCATTTCGTCCAATTCTCTCATTCTAGATTCACCCTTTCGCTTGAGCTTTGACCATTCGGTCATCTCAATTTATAATATAAATAATACATGATAAAAAAACAAGTTACAATAAGGTTAATTTTATAACAGAAGGTGTGACTATATGGTCATATCCTAGCAGGCCTCCGGGCTCCGAAAGGGTGGAACCATTGAAGGAAAAAGAAAAGCTGATTATTGAAACAGCCTTAAAACTGTTTGCACAAAAAGGATACAACTCAACATCAGTCCAAGAAATCGCAAAAGAATGCAAAATATCTAAAGGCGCTTTTTATATTTATTTTCCTTCGAAAGAAGCGCTTCTTCTGTCTATGCTGAACTACTATTATGATAAAACGTTTACCCGAATTTTAAATATTAAAACGAAGGACGAAAGCCCCAGAACGGCTTACCGCAAACAGCTGACCGTACTCTATGAAAACATCCTTGAACACAAGGATTTTATCAGCATGCAAATGAAGGAAGGTTCTCTGCCTTACACAGAGGAAGTGGAGCAGTGCGCAAAAAAAATCCGCCAGTCCTCACTTCAATTTCATATCGACAGTCTGCTGAACATCTACGGAAAAAAAGCGGAACCGTACACTGCAGAGCTTTGTTTTTTAATAGAGGGCATCAGCCAGATTTACCTGGAATGCATGATTTTGCTCGGGTATACTGTGAAACCGTCTCAATTAGCTGACATCATTATGAATCGAATTGATGATATGGTAAAAGGCATGTCTGAACGGCACGAAAAGCCTTTCATCACATTGGAAGAGGCGAGCTCTTTATTTGGGCCTCTTACGCACGGCCGGCCTGACCCGCTGACTGAATCGATTGTGAAAAGCCTACGTGACAAAATTAACAGCTTACACACACACTCCTCTCTTGAATTATCGGAGAGCTTGGATATACTTGAAGCAGAAATGAAGAAAAAAACACCGAAGCTGGCAATTATAAAAGGGATGATTCATAATCTGACGGAGTCTGAAGCGCTCGCTAAAGATGCGGAGCAGCTTAAATATTTATTAAAACAGCAACATATTTAGAAGAACGGCTGCTTAAAAAGCAGCCGTTTTTTCTTTCTATTACGCTTTTGGTTTTACCATGTCTTCCGGCTTAACCATTTCGTTAAATTGCTCCTCTGTCAGCAATTCAAGCTTCAAAGCCGCTTCTTTGAGCGTCAATCCCTCTTTATGGGCAAGCTTGGCGATCTTCGCCGCGTTTTCATAACCGATATGCGGGTTCAGCGCCGTAACAAGCATTAATGAATTTGACAAGTTTTCCTGAATGGTTTCTTTATTAGGCTCAATACCGACAGCACATTTATCATGGAATGAGTTCATGCCGTCACTGAGCAGCTGCACAGATTGCAGGAAGTTGTAAATAATAACAGGCTTAAATACGTTCAGTTCAAAGTTCCCCTGACTCGCCGCAAAGCCGATTGTCGCATCGTTCCCCATGATTTGCGCTGCGATCATTGTTAACGCTTCGCTTTGTGTCGGGTTGACTTTACCAGGCATAATGGAGCTGCCCGGCTCATTTTCAGGGATGACGATCTCCCCGATGCCGCAGCGAGGCCCGCTTGCCAGCCATCTGACATCGTTCGCGATTTTCATTAAGTCAGCCGCAAGCGCTTTTAATGCGCCATGCGCATAAGTGATTTCGTCATGGCTTGTCAGCGCGTGGAATTTATTCGGCGAGCTGCTGAACGTTTGGCCAGTCAGTTTGGTGATCTCTTCTGAGACAAGCTCTCCAAACTCTGGGTGGGCGTTGATACCCGTTCCGACAGCCGTTCCACCGATTGCAAGCGCACGCATTTTATCAGTCGCTTCCAAAATCATTTCCTTCGAACGATCCAGCATGTAAACCCATCCGCTGATTTCCTGTCCGAGGGTCAGTGGCGTAGCATCCTGAAGATGCGTGCGTCCGATTTTGACAATATCATTGTATGCTTTCGCTTTCTCATCCAATGTATTGCGAAGCTGATCAAGCGCCGGCACAAGCTGCTCATAAACAGCCAAAACAGCGGCAACATGCATCGCAGTCGGGAATGTGTCGTTTGAGCTTTGGCTGCGGTTCACATCATCATTTGGATGAATCGTTAGATCAGAGTTCTTCTCTTTTAATAAAGCAGTCGCACGGTTGGCTACCACTTCGTTCATGTTCATATTGCTTTGTGTGCCGCTTCCGGTCTGCCATACAACAAGCGGGAAGTTGTCATCGTACTTGCCTTTGAGCACATCATCACAAACTGCTGCAATCGCTTCTGCTTTTTCAGCATCCAGATTGCCAAGACGTTTATTAGCAAGAGCCGTGCTTCGTTTTAATATTGCAAACGCCTTCACAACACGCATCGGCATTTTTTCAGAACCGATCTTAAAGTTCTCCTTGCTTCGCTGTGTTTGGGCGCCCCAAAATTTATCAGCAGGAACTTTTACTTCTCCCATGGTGTCTCGTTCAATTCTGTATTCCATTTATGTATCCCTCCATAACGGTTGCTTCAATAGATCATAATTCGCCAATGACACAAAAAATCCTTTTTATTTTTCGATCTTGGCAGATTTTAATTTTAATTCAAGATATACGCGGGAATCCTTTGAATATTTGTATTTTGGATTCGTCCTGCCGTACTCCTTTGATGTATAAGAGACATCATAATGCTGTTCAAATGATCTGATGAGCTGTTCGATTTCTTCTTGTTTACCAGCAAGCCTTACCTGTGCCACTTCGTCTCCTCCGCTTTCATAAAAAAACTTACTCCATGAAATACTCTAACACAGTATATCATTTTTTTAACAGGAAAAGATAACCTCTACTAAGGTTTTGGATAAGAGGTGACCTCATTGGAACAAACAGAGTTTAAGGAATATATACACGATAATTTAGCATTGTTGCTTCCAAAATTAAAAGAAAACGATGATCTTGTGAAAAATAAAAAAATGCTTGCGAACGGATTGGTTTTTTACTATCTCTATTTCAGTGAACTGACTGATGAGAATAAGGTGTCAGAAGCCATTAAAACTTTGATCAAAGATGAAGAGACCTTAACGCTTGACCAGGTCAAAAAACGCCTTGACCAGCTTGACGCAAGACCTATTGAAACCGCCAAAAAAACAATTGAATCGATTCTCAACGGCAATTGTGCCGTGTTTATCAACGGGTTAGACAAAGCCTATATTCTAAGCACAGGAAAGAAAAAAACAAGAAGCCTGACAGAGCCGACAACTGAAAAAGTAGTTCGCGGCCCAAAAGTTGCGTTTGTAGAGGATATCGATACAAATCTCGCTCTGATCAGACAAAGAACCTCTCATCCGAAATTAATCACCAAAAAAATCATGATCGGCGAAAACAAGCTGAAGCCTGCAGCCATTATGTATATTGAAGGCAAAGCAAAAAAGTCCGTCATAAAAGAAGTAAAAGCGCGGCTTAAAAATATCCAGCTGGAAGATATCCAGGACAGCGGAACGCTCGAGGAGCTCATTGAAGATAATAAATATTCACCTTTTCCGCAGATTCAAAATACGGAAAGGCCTGACAAGGTTTCTTCAGCCCTGTTTAACGGCCGTGTGGCAATTTTGGTCGACAGTTCACCATTTGTGCTGCTGGTGCCGGTTTCTCTCGGCATCCTGATGCAGTCCCCGGATGACTACTATGAACGCTGGATTTCAGCATCTCTTATCCGGTCGCTGCGCTTTGCTTCTATCTTTATCACCTTGTTTTTGTCATCGATTTATATTGCACTTGTTTCCTTCCATCAGGGGCTGCTGCCGACCGCACTCGCCGTCACGATTTCGGCAAACAGGGAAAACGTGCCGTTCCCTCCGATATTTGAAGCCTTGCTGATGGAAGTAACCATCGAGCTGCTGAGGGAAGCCGGACTGCGACTCCCCAATCCGCTCGGACAGACGATCGGCCTCGTCGGGGGCGTAGTAATCGGACAGGCGGCTGTAGAAGCGAATCTCGTCAGTTCGATTATGGTCATTGTCGTCAGTGTCATTGCCCTGGCGTCCTTTACTGTTCCTCAGTACGGAATGGGGCTGTCTTTCCGGGTGCTGCGTTTTATTTCGATGTTTTCCGCCGCTATTTTAGGGCTGTACGGAATAATTTTATTTATGCTTGTCGTTTATACGCACTTAACGAGACAAACGAGCTTTGGGTCTCCGTATTTTTCGCCAAACGGATTTTTCAGCCTGAAAAATACGGATGACTCCATTATCCGTCTCCCAATTAAAAACAAACCAAAAGAGGCGAATAATCCAAATGAGCCAAAAACAGACTCCACTAAAACTTAATACCTTTCAAGGTATTTCTATTGTTGCAAATACAATGCTCGGGGCCGGACTTTTAACATTGCCGCGAGCGCTGACTACTAAGGCTAATACGCCTGACGGCTGGATCACGCTGATATTAGAAGGTTTCATTTTTATTTTCTTCATTTATGTAAACACGCTCATTCAGAAAAAACATCAATACCCTTCACTCTTTGAATATTTGCAGGAAGGGCTTGGGAAATGGATCGGCAGCATCATCGGCCTTTTGATCTGCGGCTATTTCCTAGGCGTGGCCAGCTTCGAGACCCGGGCCATGGCTGAAATGGTGAAGTTTTTTCTGCTTGAGAGAACACCCATTCAAGTCATTATTTTAACGTTTATTTGCTGCGGCATTTATTTAATAGTCGGGGGCTTAAGTGATGTGTCGCGGCTGTTTCCCTTTTATTTAACGATAACCATTATTATTTTGCTGGTTGTGTTTGGGATCAGTTTAAAAATTTTTGATATTAATAATTTGCGACCTGTTTTAGGCGAAGGCCTTGGACCTGTTGCAAACTCCCTTACCGTCGTTTCCATCTCTTTTTTAGGAATGGAAGTGATGCTGTTTCTTCCTGAACATATGAAGAAAAAGAAATACACGTTCAGATATGCTTCTATAGGATTTTTGATTCCGATTATCTTATATATCGTTACGTATATTATCGTTGTCGGGGCTTTGACCGCTCCCGAGGTGAAAACGCTGATTTGGCCGACTATTTCTCTCTTTCAGTCCTTTGAGCTTAAAGGCATATTTATTGAACGGTTTGAATCGTTTTTACTGGTGGTCTGGATCATCCAGTTTTTCACAACTTTTGTCATTTACGGATACTTTGCCGCTAATGGGTTAAAGAAGACATTCGGATTATCGACTAAAAAAAGTATGGTGATCATCGGCATAACGGTCTTTTATTTTTCTCTTTGGCCGGATGACGCCAATCAAGTCATGATGTACAGCGATTATCTTGGATATATTTTCATCTTCCTGTTTCTGCTTCCCTTCATTCTCTTTTTCATTGTAGCTCTCAAAAGGAGGATTACAGCAAAATGAAAACCCGGATTTTATGTATGTTTATATGCACCCTATTGCTGTCCGGATGTTGGGACAGCGAGAATATCGAGGAATTAAGCTTGGTGATCGGAGTAGGCCTAGACAAGCCCAACGATAAAAATTTAGAGCTGACACAGCAGATTCTCGTGCCGAAAAAAATCAGCGCCAAGGAGGGCTCTTCATCTGACCCGACACAGCTGTCTATCACAAAGGGTGAAACTGTCCATCAAATGATGAGAACCTCTGCATTAAAGCATAATCCTACGTTTTCACAGCATTTGCGTCTCATTCTGCTTTCCAAGAGCGTGATTGCGGATGAGATTGGAATGGACGCGATCATTAACCAGTTTGTCAGAGACAACGGAACAAGGAGGAGTTCCTACGTCTTTATCACCAACGGCCGAACTAAGGATATATTTAAAATGAATGATGAAGGCGAGCCCGCATCCAACGTGATATATGATCTGACAGAAAATAATAAGGTGACGATCAGAATGATGGAGCCAGTTACATTGGGGGAGATCTCAGAACACTTAACCTCTGACGATTCATTCCTCATCCCTCATGTCGGTAAGGAAAATGGCAAGCTCGCGATAAACGGAGCCTCTATCATCAAAAACAAATTATGGCACCGGGATCTCACCCCGATTGAGGTTCAAAATGTCAACTTATTTTCAGGCACTGTCGAAGGAGGCGTCATTGACTTGAAGCGCGATGGCCATCTCTTTTCTTATGAAGTATATTCGAGCAACCGGAAAATCAAGACGGACTACAAGGATGGAAAGTTCAAATTCACTGTCACCCGAACTATTGAAGGTCGTCTATCTGAGGACTGGAATCCAAATGAAGATTCGTTTAAGGATTCATATATTAAAAGTATTGAAAAGACAGTCGAAAAACAAGTACACAAAACAGTAACGACATTTATTACAGAGAAGCTGCAGAAAGAGATCAAAGCGGACGTAACCGGATTGGGAAACCAAGTCAGAATTCATTATCCTCAAAAGTGGAAAAAGATCGCAAGAAAATGGGACGATGATTATTTCAGCAATGCGGAAATAGACTACCGGGTCAATGTGGTTGTCAGAGACTTCGGAACGAAAGGCGCAAACAAATAGTAGCCGCCTATTTTACGAGATGGTTTCGATGCGCGTACACCGCCGCCTGCGTCCGGTCACTGACATCCAGCTTTGATAAAATATTCGTAATATGCGTTTTGACTGTTTTAATCGTAATAAACAGTTCCTCGCCTATTTCTTTGTTTGTTTTTCCTTCTGCGATCAGGCAGAGTATTTCGAGTTCCCGTCTCGTAAGGGAATCATGCGGGAGCGCGTTTTCACCTGAGTGGCGCAGCCTGGACAATACTTTTCCCGCCACTTTTGATTCCAGCTTTGGCTCTCCCTTGCTTGCAGCGCGGATGGCATCGGCGATTTCTGCCGCTTTTGAGGTTTTCAACAGATAGCTGAGCGCGCCAGCTTCAATAACCGGGTACACTTTGTCATCATCAATGAAGCTAGTGAGCACAATAATTTTCGGGTCGGAAAGCTCCCGGCAAATTTGCTTTGTAGCTTCGATGCCATCCATGCCCTCCATGACTAGATCCATTAAAATGACATCGGGCAATAGTTCCGCAGCAAGCCGAACACCTTCGCCGCCGTCAGATGCTTCGCCGATGACTTCAATATCGGGCTGCGCCTCCAAAAAAGCCGCGAGCCCCATTCTGACCATTTCATGATCATCAATCAATAATACTCGAATCACGTTCGTTCTCTCCTTTTTCTTCCGGGAAAATCGGGACCTTCACTTCGATTTGTGTGCCTTTTCCTTCTACTGAAATCACTTCGGCGACCCCGCCGATTTCACTTGCACGTTCCTTCATAGAATTTAAGCCGTATGAGGATGCTTTCACCTGGCCCATTTTAAAGCCTTTTCCATTATCAATCACCTTCAGACGGAGCTGACTGTTCTTTATGCCCAGAATCACGGTTACTTTAGACGCTTTTGAATGTCTAAATACGTTTGAAAGGGCCTCCTGCACGATTCTGAACAAGTGGTCTTCAACACCCTTGGATATCGCTGTGTCTTGTATATCCCACTCAATATCAAGCGGCTGCTTTTTTCGGAACTCGTCCAAAAGCTCCGTCAGGCCCTCCTTCAGCCCTTTTCCTTCAAGGGTGACAGGCCGTAAATGAAGCAGCAACGCCCTCATCTCATTTTGGGCTTCGCCTGCCATATGCTCGACCATCTTGATCCGCTTGACTGTTTTATCATCAGCATCCTTGACATGTTCCAGCACGGCTGATGTCATCATCGATATGGCAAAAAGCTGCTGGCTGACAGCGTCATGTAGGTCTCTGGCCAATCGCTGGCGTTCTTCTGATATGACCGACTTCTTCATTTGCGCCTGCCATTCCGCACGTTCATTGGAAAGCTTCTGCAAGGATGCGACTTGAAGCTCCACGCGCTTCGCCATTTCGTTCAGCTGATCGGCGGCCAGGCCGATTTCATCATCTCCGAGCGGCGGTATCCGATAAGCGAAATTGCCGTTTTCAAAGGTTAAAATCGATTCAATTAATGTATCAACCCTTGTCTTCAATCGGTTGCCATACATATACCCTGAGGCAAAACCGATCGTCACGCTGATCAGCAGCAAAATTAGAATAAACGGTATTCCGAACCAGCTTGATGACAGCAAAACACGCGGATCGAGCCGGTAGTAAAACATCATAAAAGAAATCAAGCAGGCAAAAAGCAGGAGGCTGATTCCCGTTGTCATGCGGATGGCGCGCCATTGAAGACTGGCAAGCAGTTTTTTTCTCATACGTACTTCACATCCACATCACCGATAAATAGGGAAACGGACACTTTGACCCGGCGCTTTGACTCGCTGAAATCAGTTGACGCGGCATATACCTTCGTGCTTAATCCGCTTTTCTTCGAGCCGATCAGATTGATGTCACCTATGAAAACAGCCGAGCTGACAGCCACTTCAAGGTCCGAGGGTACATAAATATCAACGTTTCCAATGACTCCGCTAATGACGATCGTGCTTTCTCCTTCGGGAATCATCGCTTTAGATAAATCGATTTTGATATCACCGATAAAACCAGAGACATTTAAATCATTCAGGTCAAACGGCTGCTTCATCATTTGCAGCTCTCCGATAAAAAAGCTGCGCATGTCAGGCTGTTTCACATCTTTCGGCGGTTCATGATGTTCTTTTTTATTGAGGTTGACCCGTTTCTCATTCGGTTCGAATATCGGCTTCCCTTTGACAAGCCTGTAGCCGGCGTAAATCAGAAATGCGGCAAACGCATAGCCGAATAAATTAAAGGTGATGCTGAAGAGGTTTCTCAAAAAAAGAAACGCAGCAAAGATATACATTACGGAGCCAAGCCAATCACGGGAATATTTTTTAAGGAAATAGCCGGCAATCAGAAAAAAGAGCGGCCAAAACAGCAGATCGCCTATTCCGATAATTTGCAAAAACATACTGATGCCGAATAAAGCAATGATAAATCCAAGAAGCTGTTTTTTTGTCATTCCTGGTGTCCGCCTCCTTTCTTCTGCCTGGTGCTACCGAATCGTTACATCCCCGCTGTCCGTTTTGATATCGATTGGATGCTGGCCGCTTCCTTGCGAGCCTGTGATGTGATGCTGTTCTTTATGTGCTGTATCAGCAAATGAATACGGCGAACTGACGTCACCGCTCGCTGATTTCGCTTTGACTGTAAAGCTGCCGTTTTTGGGAAGGCTTAGATTGGCATCACCGCTTGTCAGCTTGACAGATAAGGGCCCGGTTACCTTTTTCAATACAGCATTAAAATCTCCCGAAGTCATTTTTACATCGAGAGAGCCTGATACATCAGCCAGATTTGCGTCTCCTGAAGCTAAGTCAATGCCGGCTGTTTTGTAATCGG
Organism: Bacillus sp. LJBS06; assembly: GCF_016924995.1. NCBI lineage: Bacteria > Bacillati > Bacillota > Bacilli > Caryophanales > Bacillaceae > Bacillus > Bacillus sp. LJBS06. The sequence goes on from NZ_CP070483.1 coordinate 3,321,142, forward strand.
TATTTGAAATGGTGACATCTCCGGATGACCCCTTTACTTTCAGTTCTTGAAGACGGACGTCTGTCACTCTCGCATTTCCGCTCGCAGATACTGCGTTCAGCCTGGAAAGCGCAAGATGGCCATTCCCGGCCACAGAAACGTCCCCGCTTGAGGTTCGCACTGTCAGATCACCTTTGTAATCATACGGAAGCCGGACGATAAGAGTCGAACGATTAAACCCATTCAAAAATTGAAATTCTTTTTCCTTTACGGTCAGCACCAGTTTTCTTTTGTTTTCAGTCACAAATAACTTTCCCGAGTCTCCTGCAATGCCTGCTGATATGTCATTTCGTTCTTCCGCTATGACCCGGACATCCTTGCTATCGGACTCTATGACCATGCTGTCAATGTCCCGCGGCAACGCGCTGGCTGAATCGGCTTCTGTGCCATTTATGAAACCCAAGCCTGCGGCAAACACGTCTTTTACGACGACGGCGAAAAAGACAAGAATACCGGCAGTGATCAACAGTTTGCCAAGCATTTTTTTCATTCGGTTTCATCCTTCTCATTCATTCTATTATAAAGGAAAAGCTTGCGAATTGATACGTGCGGAAGGGAAGGACTTGACCGCAAATCCTTCCCCGTTCCGCTTATTCATTTGCCGCTTGTGTCTTGTCTGATTTTTGCAGTGAGAGCGCCCGCATTTTTTCAATCTCCGCTTCCACATCATCTGCGAATTCCTTGCGTGTTAGTTCTGTGCCGGCTTCCGCTGACTTTGAATAATCCGCGCGGATTTCCATTTCTTCAATACGATTTTCAATACGTAAAAATTCACGATACGCACTTTCACTGTCAATTTTGTCAAAGGTCGTATTCATATGCTCTTTAGCTTTCGCCGCATTTGCCCGCGCAATCAGCGCCTGTTTTTTATCCTTTACGTCTTGAAGCTTTGTTTCAAGTGCCGCCAGCTGTTCTTTCAGGTCAGCCAGCTGACTGTTAGCCTGTTCATAGGAAACTTTATGCTCTGCCGCCTTCCCTTCTAAATACTTCATTTCAGTCAGCGCTTTTTTCGCCAGTTCTTCTTCACCTGCGTCAAAGGCGAGCTGTGCCTGTTTTTTCCGTTTGCCAGCCACTTCAGCGGCTTCTTCATATTTTTTCTTAAATTGATAGGCAATCGTGTGCTGTTTCACAATTGTTTGCTTTGCTTTTGCAATGTCACTTTCCATATCGCGTACATATTGATTCAGCATTACCTTTGGATTCTCCATTTTATCAAGTCCTTCATGAACTGACGCAACAAACATGTCTCTGATTCTTTTTAATACCATACCTAATTCCTCCTAATATATTGATATTATTTTTTCTTCAAAAATTCTTCCCATTCGTCATCAAAGTGAGATTGGTAGGCAGTTGAAGCCGGTTCAGGATCAAAAGATGATACACCGTTGTCAGCTGATCCGTTTTTCATCAGCTTCCAGCCGTAATACACCATAGCGGCTGCCAATGCGATTCCGACGACAAACGGAAGTGAGCAGATGAGCATAATGGCTCCGATACCGCCCACGATGATTCCCGTGATGGTTTTTCCTGCGGCAAACCTTTTGACTCCTGCGTATGTCATTAAGCTCCCGATGGCGAGCGGGATGATAAAGCCGAAGCTTCCTCCTCCAAAAAAGACGGAGATCCCAAATACAATTAATAAGAATCCGCCTACTGTTTTTTTGTTTATCTTCATGCAGATCCTCCTTTCGTTTTCCTTGTCTTCATCTTATACAAGTTGGCATTTATGCAAAACGAATCAGAGATTGATTTTTATATAAGACCCGAGTCGTATCTCGCACCGGACCCATCGGCACAAAAAAAAGCCATGCACGAGGCATGGCGTTTCAAAACCCTTTACAGATGAACACTTGCTTCCCTTTCTTTAATCAGGTCGGACCTTTCTGCTTTGGCCAGTTTTGTAAACAGCAAAATTCCGATACCCGCAATAATTTCGACAATCCCTCCGGCAGCGATCACTTTTCCTGAGCCGAAAGCATTTGCGGCATATCCGCAAATGACAGCTCCGGCAGGGATCGAAATATTTGAGATCATATGTATAACGGCGTAAACCTGCGGCTGATCCTCACTATCCACAGAGGTCTGGATTATCGTGTACTCAGGAACATTAACAGCACTGACTGCGGCGCCGAAGGTAAACGCGGCGAAAAACACGAGCGGCAAAAAGGTGTTCATCCCGGTAATAAAGAAAGCAAATCCTTCAATAATGCCGGCAGTGACGAAAAGCAGCCCGTACCTGTTTACTTTGACTTTCGCCAGCACAAATCCTAATAAAAATGCGCCTGCGGCGGTGGTGGCCTTTAAAAGCGAGTAAACGATCGGCTGGCCGTTTAAATCTTCCGCAACGTATACGGCTGAGAGCGCTTCCCAAGGGGCAGCCGCGAAATTCATAAAGATACAGTAAATAGCGAGCGGATATAAAATCTGATGCTTTCTGACGAGCCTAAAACCGCGTTTCAGTCTTCCGATATACGTGCCTCTCTGTGTCACAACAGCAGCCTCTGATTGAGACTCAACCGCAGTGTACTTAATAAAAAGGACGAGAAAACCTGACACCAAATAGAGCACAAGTGCGATAAGCATCGTATAAGAAGGGCTGATAAATGTAAGAAAAGCGCCGCATAATGTGACAGCCCCGAGCCGGACAATTTGAGCGGAGGATTGGAGCACAGCGTTTGCTTTTTGAATGCCCTGTTCATTTACGATTTGAGGAATCAAAGCGATAGAGGCGGGATTATAGGCAGCTCCAGTAGCAGAATGCACAATCATAAGCGTCATGACAAACCACAGCGGAGAGAAGCCCGCAAAATGACATAGAGGGATAATCAAAACAATTGCTGCCCTTGTCAGATCTGAAAAGTACATCCAAAATTTCAGCGTGCTCTGTTTCATAAATGGCCCTGTCACAGGCGCCAGCACGGCTTCCGGCAAAAAAGTGACTGCAATCAATAAAGCAGTGCCGATCGCACCTTTGCCGTCATAAATTAAAAACCATAATATTGAATTAAATGCGAACATATCGCCGGATATCTTGACTATTCTTGAGAAAAACAGATAATTGAAATTTCTCTTCCAGATGCTATCACTTTCAATTAAATTCACCATCCATCAGAGCCCCCCACTGCCTATTTTTTACATCTATTTATTACAATATCTCATTTTCCCATTTTTCAGTCAATAATTCATAAGGTTCATTTTTTGTCGCAAAATGGGAAATTGACAGGGTGAAAAACAAAAAAGCCGGCATGTATATGAACACGCCGGCTCTCACTTTTACTTTTCCGATTCACTGCTGTTTCGGTCCCGAAACACAATAGCACTTCTTTCATATTCTACATCGCCAATACCGCTTCTTGCATTCACAACCCGTGCAGCGGCAAAGAAATAGTCGGACAGTCGATTGAGATAACGCAGCACTGTTTCATGAATCTCCTCCGATTTCATCAGTGTCACCACTCTTCGCTCTGCCCGCCTTGTAATGGTACGCGCCACATGGAGAAGCGAAGCACCCTTCGATCCGCCTGGAAGAATAAATTTCTTCAGTTCCGGCGCTTCTGCAGTGTAGGCATCAATGCGCGTTTCTAAAAAGGAAACAGATTCTTCCGTTAGCTTATAGTCTTTTCTTTCTGTGGCAATTGCCAGATCGCCTCCGCAGTCAAACAGCTCATGCTGGATGGTCAGCAGCTCTGCGGTCAGATCTTCAAAACCGGGCTGCCCGGAAAGCTCTGCCAAAGCAAGCCCGAGAAAGCTGTTAAGCTCGTCAACCGTGCCGTAGCTTTCGACGCGGGGACTGTCCTTGTCCGTTCTGCCCCCGATTAAGCCCGTTTGTCCCTTATCGCCTGTTTTTGTATATAGTTTCATACCTGAACCTCCTTTACACAGACTTATTCAAACAGCTCAGCAGCCTCTTTTACACATTCAGCTGTTCCGTTCTTTATCAATTGATTCAGCCGCTGTTCTGTGTTTTCGGATTGCTGAGTTTGGGTCGCGGCGACGAGAATATCACCTGTATCTCGTCTGTCTCCCAGCACTTTCGTCCGTTCTGCTTCGGCAGCCATAAGAGCTTTGATGAAGAATTGATCTGACGCATAGCCATTAATCAAAATCCAAATGGAAAAGCCGGTCAGAACGCATATGAAAACAGATAACTCTTCATCCTCAAACGTTCGATAAACGAAACGGTCAAGCCTTTCTGAAGATGCGGTCGCACACGTTTCCTCCAGTTGAAAACCGTTCTCTGAAAGATAGGCTGCAAGTCCTTTTATCCGATCTGACTGATCTGGCAGCCGTTTATGGATCAGCGTTCTGCTCCACGAAAACCCTGCACCGATAGGCGTCGAAGACAATGTTCGAAGCGGGATTTCCGTCTGCAGAAGAATATCATCACGCCCCGCTTGGAGCAATGCTTCAAATGGGGTAGACTGGCACTTCACGCTGTCTTTTTCAGGCTGAATCACAATCATCGGTTTAGGTGAGGTTTGATGAACCAAGGCGGTGACATCTGTATCGTACACCGCCTTTATGCGATGTTCTGTGACAGCATATTCCGGTTTTTGTTTAGGCCCTGCGGTGCCGTTTTTCATAAACATGAGCCCATCACAGTACAGGCTTGCGGTGTTCAAATCATGAAAAACGCTGACAGCTGCCAATCCGCTTTCACTCGTCAGGCGTTTGATCAGATCAAGCAGGTCTTTTTGATAAGCCAGATCGAGAAAATTGGTCGGCTCGTCCAAAAATAAAATACGCGGCTGCTGCGCCAAAGCTTGGGCCAAATACACCCTCTGCTGTTCCCCTCCGCTTAGTTCGCGGACCGGCTTTTGCGCAAAAGCGGCCACTCCTGTTTGCTCCATTGCTTTCTGTACAATGGCTTTATCCTTTTCAGTCTGCTGTCTGAACAGTCCCGTTTGAAATGGATATCTGCCAAAGGCCACAGTTTCTTCGACGGTAAAGGTGAAGGCTTGATCCGTTTTTTGCGGCAGGACAGCCATGATTTGCGCCAGTTCCTTCGGTTTATAGTCCGCCAGCGGTTTTCCGGCCAGATAAACGCTGCCTTCCTTGGCCGGCAGCGTGCCTGTCAGCAAGTGCAAAAGCGTGGTTTTCCCGCTTCCATTAGGGCCGAGAATTCCGAGGAATTCCCCCTTCTCCACTGTTAAGCTGACATTGTTGACCAGGCAGCTGTCGCCGTATCCTCCCGACAATCCTTCTGCCTTCATCATAAGCTTTTCCTCCCGCGGTGCTGCCGAATTAAAATTAGAGCGAACACAGGCGCTCCAGCCAAGGACGTAATGATCCCGATCGGCAGTTCAATTGGCTCAATGATCGTTCTGGAAAGCAGATCGGCTAAAACGAGAAACCCTGCCCCGAGCAAGGCGGACAGCGGCAGTAAATGCCGATGGTCTGTTCCCCACAAAAGCCTTGTGATATGCGGAATGACAAGGCCGACAAAGCCGATCGTTCCTGACACTGCTACAGCGCTTCCGGTCAAAAGAGAGCCGGCTATTAAAATCAGCATCTTCCTTTGCTGAACGCTGACTCCGAGAAGCTTTGCTTTGTCTTCTCCATATGTCATCACGTTCAGCTCCCTTCCGTTTATAATCAATAAAATGGTTCCCAAAAGAAAAAACGGAAGAAACAGAATAACATAACTCCAGCCTCTCATTGAAACGCTGCCAAGCAGCCAATGCACAATCGGAAGCAGGTTGTCTCCTGTCAAGGCGATGATAAGAGAAATAAATGCGCCCAAAAAAGAGTTGATGATAACACCAGTCAAAATGAGGGTGGAAACAGACATCGAAGTGTGAACGAGGCGGCTGAAGGAAAGGACCGCCGCGATCGTGGCAAGCGCCGCGGCTACACTCATAACCGGGAGTGTAAACCCTCCGATGCCAGGAAGCTGCAGGCTAAAGAATAGGGTCACAACCGCGCCAACTGAAGCACCGGATGAAACACCGAGCGTATAGGGATCAGCAAGCGGATTTTTCAACAGCCCCTGAAAAGCAGCCCCTGCGATAGAAAGAGCCGCCCCCACAAGGGCGGCCAGCACAACTCTCGGCAGTCTGATATTCATCATAATATTAGTGTACATCGGATCATCAGAACCGATAGAGCCGCCGAAACCTTGATGCCAAAAGACACGAAAGACAGCGGGAATAGGAATATGCAGGCTGCCGCAAGAAATTCCTAAGATGATGCTCACGGCTAAAAATGAGAAACCAATGATATATGCGGTAAAACGATTATTCCTTAAACGTATCTGGGTAAATGCTTTCCGCAAGTTCTTCGACCCCTTCGATCAGACGGGGACCCGAACGTGTCACAAGATCAGGGTCCACATCATATACGCGATGATGTTTCACAGCATTGATTTCGCTCCAGCCATCGCGTTTTTCCACAGCTTTCGCTTTCACACCGTCCGTTGTAACAATTGCATCAGGATTGAGTTTTACGATCGCCTCGTCTGTCATTTGCACCCATCCAGTCTGATCCGCCGCTGCGTTTTTAGCATGGATGACATTCAGCATTTCATTCATAAACGTATCTTTTCCGGTTGTATAAATGTCCGGGTCAGGAGAAACCTCGATAAATACACTTTTCTCCTCGTCCTTTGAAATGGTTTTCGCTTTTTCTTTAATATCCTTTATATCTGATTTCATGCTTTTCACGAGCTGATCGGCTTGTTTCTCAGCCCCGGCAGCTTCTCCAATCATTTCGATTGATTTGTACACCTCGGAGAATGATTGTGCATCATTGACAGTCAGCACGGTAATGCCCGCATCCTTCAGCTGTTTGATGGCATCCGCTGATGCTGACATGGAAGACTCGTGAGCCAGAACGAGATCTGGCTTTAGAGAAATGACTTTTTCAACGTTTACATTCATATCTCCGACTTTTTCAACCTTTTTGACTTCCTTTGGATAGGTATCGTTTGTGGTGACACCGACCACTTTGTCACCGAGACCGAGAGCATATGTAATTTCTGTGTTGCTCGGCATTAATGAAACAATCTTTTTCGGCTCTTTTTTGATGGTTACATCCTGGTTTGACGCATCATCAATGGTGACAGGGAACGCTGCTGTCTTTTGTTTTGCCTTGGAATCCTTCTGATCCGCAGAATTGCCGCAGCCTGCCAGCATAACAGCGGCCAGCAGGAGCGCAGTCCATATCCCGGCTCGTTTTTTCATACACTTTTCCTCCTAAAAGAACTAAAAAAAGCATCTCTACGACGGTAAAGATGCTGTAAACAACACAAAAAAGCCTATTGTTTACACATCATCTGTCCTCGCAGAATTCGTGCTGATCAAACAGGCAGGTATCCTGGCTCTTGGCGCTTTGGCCAATTACAGTGGCGGGACCGCACCGGCTTGTACCGGTTTCCCTATTAAGCCGGCTGTTGTCCACGGACCGGCACCTATTTGACATTCGTATCCTTTTTTCGGAGTAATTATACTATATGACTGACAGGCTTGTATATGTGTCCTGAATGACTTTTCCCCGTATTGTGTATGGGAGCAAAATCCTCGTAAACACTAAATTTGATCTTGTATACTTAATACCATCATCAATCAAAAGGAATGATTCTTATGAATTTACAGCTAAAAGACAAACTCGTCTTAATCACCGGCTCAACGTCCGGCATCGGGAAAGCCGCCGCAAAAAGCTTTCTGCAAGAGGGTGCGGCAGTCATTGTCAACGGACGCAAACAGGAGACTGTCGATCGCACGGTCGAAGAGCTTTCTGAATACGGAACAGTGCACAGTGCGGCTGCCGATTTGTCAAAGACAGATGAAGCAGCGGCTTTTATTGAAAAAGTAAATGAAATCGGTGATATCGATATCCTTGTCAACAACCTCGGTTTCTTCGAGGTAAAAGACTTTGCCGATGTGACAGATGAAGAGTGGAATCAATATTTCGAAGTGAACGTGATGAGCGCCGTTCGGACAAGCCGTCACTTCCTTCCAAAGATGCTTGCCAAAAACAGCGGCCGCATTTTAAATATTGCAAGTGAAGCAGGCATCAAACCGCTGCCAACGATGATTCCATACTCAATGACAAAAACGGCGCTGATCAGCCTGTCAAGAGGAATGGCTGAAATGACAAAAGGCACAAATGTGACGGTCAACTCAGTGCTTCCGGGGCCTACTTGGACAGAGGGCGTGGCATCCTATATGGAAGGCGCCGCACAAGCAGCCGGCCAGGATACAGATACATTTATCAAAGACTATTTCAAGGTCAATGAGCCGACTTCGCTTATTCAGCGATACGCGACAGCAGAAGAAGTCGCCAACACAATCGTATTCCTCGCGTCTGACGCCGCCTCCGCCATTAACGGCACGGCACAGCGTGTGGAAGGCGGCATTATCCGTTCTCTGTAACATGCAAAAACGCATCCGTCTATCGGATGCGTTTTTTTTATACGTCTCCAGCAAATGGTACCGGATGATATCCGCCTGTTTCCAGTTGTGCTGAAAACAACCCTCCAGCGTGAGGCTGCTCGAATCTTTCTTTTTCTGTCATTTGTTCCGTTGCCGTTGTAATGTAAAGGGTTTTTAAGTCTCTGCCGCCAAACGCGCAGCACGTGACATACTTAGCCGCCACGCTGATTGAATTGATTTCTTTTTTCTCAAACGGGTCAATGTGAACAACGCGGCTGCCGCCAAACAGCGCCACCCACAGCATGCCATTTTGGTCGATTGTCATGCCGTCCGGCAATCCGTCTGATTGGTCAAAACGATAGACAGGTTCTGGATTTGAAACTTCTCCGCTTTGAGGGTCATAGCTGTAGCGCACAATCTCCTGCGTCGGCGTGTCGATGTAATACATCAAATTCCGCTCGCGATCCCAATCCAAACCGTTTGAGGTCGAGACTTGATCTTTGATTTTGACAAGACTGCCGTCTAGATTCAAACGGTACAGCGATGCCTGTTTTTGCTCGCCTTCCATGCTCGTCGTCCCCGCCCAAAGCCTTCCGTACGGGTCACATTTAGCATCATTAAATCTCAGGCTCTCATGCATGTCCTTCGGCTGTTTAATTTTTTCCAAGCTATCATCCCGAAGATGATACAGGTAAAACCCGTCCTTCATCGTCATAATCAGTTCATCCTTTGAATATTTCGCAAGCGCCGTCACAAAGGATTTGAATTTGATTGATCGGTTAATTTTTTCTTCAGGGTCAAAAATGTGGAGCTCGCTTCCCAGGATATCAACCCAATATAAGCGGCCGTTTTCTTCATCCCATAACGGGCCTTCTCCAATCACTGCCCTAGTGTCTGCTTCCAATACTGCATCCATGTGTTACACCTCTTTAGCTTCAGTCTATATATTGTTATTCCCGGCAAAGAGGTGTCCAAACCACATGATGTTTATTGTTTTTTAAAAAGGATGGTAATGACCGTCCCAATGTCCATTCTGCTGTTTACATGGATCGTTCCGTTATGCAGATGGACAAGCTCCTTGGCAATCGCGAGCCCGAGACCCGTTCCGGCAGTTGAATCTTTTGTGTTCGTCCCTCTGTAGTAACGGTTAAACAAATGGGTAATCGTTTCTTCATCCATTCCTTTCCCATTGTCCTTCACCTTTAAAGAAATATGATTTTTTGTTTGTTCCAGAATGACTTGAATCTCTGTTCCTTTGCCGTTGTGCTTCACGGCATTCCCAAGGAGATTTTCTAATATGCGCCTGAACCACGCTTCATCAAGTGCAAATTCAATATGCTCTTCTTTGGATACAAACGAGATATCATACCCTTCAGAAAACGGATTTTTCTTAAAATCCTCAATGACATTTTTAAAAAACGGGATAAGGCTGGTAAGCCTTCTCTCAATAGGAAGAGCATCATTTTTCAGCCGATATGTTAAATTTAAATCTTCAATCAGCTTGGACATGTATTCAGATTTTTCTCTGACAACCTGCCCCATTTCTTTCACTTCTTCCGGCGACCAGTCATACTGCTTCGACTCGAGCATCATGCTGTAGCCGTAAATGCTGCTGAGCGGTGTTTTTAAGTCATGTGACAAACCGGCAATCCATTCTTCCCTTGTCGCCTGGATTTTTTCCCTGTTTCTTTTATCCCTTCTCAGCGTTTCAGTCAGCTGATCCATTGATTCAAATATCTCACCGAAGAAGCGGTACGGCTGTTTGATTTTCCCCTTTTTATTTTTGCTGACAGGATGGCCTTCCCGGTTTCTGGGTTCCTCAAGCTTCCCTTTTGACAGATTGACCAGCCATCGAATCGTGTGAAAAATCGGCAGCCCGAACCGGAACATATACCATACGGTCATCCAAATGATATACATGAACAAAACGCCCATAACAAGAAACATCGCTTTTAATACAACCTTCAGAAATGATTTGTTAAACTCCTGATCGGTTACATAGACAGGGTTCGGCACCGTAGCGACCATCCATCTGTCTTTATTGAGAATCTTAACGGAAATTTCCCGCTTATAGTTCCAAGGTTTAGAGCTGTATTTCAGCAGCTCCAGCTGGTTCATCGTTTTTCTTTCGCTTTTTGTGCTGTTGATGCTGTCGAGAATGTTTCCATTGCTGTCTAACAGGTAAATAGCGCCTTTTTTCTGCTTAATATAGTCGATGGTGCCAGACTTATAGTGCGCTAGATCGTCTATCTTTTGTTCGCGTTTTTCTACGGAAGTCAGGAGCTGTTCACTCTTTGATTTCCAGCCGAACAATAGAAGATACGACTTATCTTCAATATTGATGGCCCAATAATTCAGTTTATAGTTATGAAGCTTTTTGATTTTATAAATAGACAATAGCTCTTTCTTGGTATAGGTGCCCGGCACGTCTTTTGGCACGCCGTAGGAATAATCAGTGTTTCCTTCCGAATCAATGATTTGCATCCAGCCGTGCTGTTTATCGACAGATTTCTTCAGGAAATTATCCACTTCCCATGTCCCGTCTTCGTTTACATCGAGATATGCTTCAAGTGTGTCGGTCGTCGCCTTCGTCAGCCCCGAATTGGATTCCGCATCGCTAAAACGAGCGTCTAAATAGAAAAACGACGCTACCAGCATCACTGTAAGCAGCAGGATCACAATCAGCATCTGCCCGAAAAAGTGAAACAAAAACTTCCATCTTAACCTCATGACCGCTTGCCTTCAGGATTTGGGATAAAACGATAGCCGAGACCTCGAACGGTTACAATATACTCCGGATTGCTCGGATCGCGCTCAATCTTCTCCCTAAGCTTGCGAATATGAACCATGACGGTGTTGTTGTCACCATAGGAAGGATAGCCCCATACTTTTTCATATATTTGATCCTTGGAGAGCACCACGTTTGGGTGTTCACAAAAATACTGCAAAAGCTGCAGAAGCTGAGCTGAACAAGCAACAGCTTCCCCGCCTACGATCAGCTCGGCATTTTGCGGAGAAAAAGTAAAATAATCATATGTGTATGTTTGATTTGAACTCGTTTCTTTCGATTGATATGTACGCTTGAGATGCGCTCTGATCCGCGCCGCTAATTCCAGCGGATTAAATGGTTTTGTGATATAGTCATCAGCTCCGACCGCAAAGCCCGATAATTTGTCCGCGTCGGATGATCTTGCCGTCAGGAAAAAAATCGGAGCGTCTGAATACTCTCTGATCAGCGTGCAGGCTTCAAAACCGGACATTCCGCCCATCATGACATCCAGCACAATTAAGTCAACCTTATTGGCCTTCACAACAGGAATCGCTTCTTCTGCGCTTGCCGCATCCAGTATATTTCGATAACCTTCTTTTTCGAGAACGCGTTTGATCATGTCCACAATCGCTTTCTCATCGTCTACGATTAAAATTGACGCATTTTCCACTTTTATGTTCCTTTCTGTCACTGTTTTTTTCATCTTATCATTATATCGTTTATTTATGGTACATTTTTGAATACATTGGAGCTTGGCAAATCAAAACAGCAAAAAAGGAGCAAACAAGCGCTCCCTTTTGATGTTTTTTTATATGAAAATATTATGAGTTCTCATCTACCATGTACAAAATAAACTCCCAAAATCCCGGGACATCCTGACACAAAAGCATATCAGCCTTTTCAAACATTTTGATCTTCAGCTCTTGCTCTAAATCTTCTCTTTCTTGATAGGACGTATTGCTGAGTTTTTTTCTGATCATCGGTGAAAAGCATGCAATCAGGTGCTCAATGTCAAAAGTCTCGTCATTTTGTTTCTTTTTTTGTTCAAACTGGCCGTTCACAGCTTACTTTTCCCCCTTTTTTTGCGCCGCTAGCTGCTTTCTGATATTCTCCAGTCCCTTTTTATGAATGTTGGAAATGTTTTGCCGGGACTCCCCTAATGAATCTGCAATCTCCTGCATCGTGGCACCGTGAAGATACACTTTCGTCAGCACGCTTTTTTGTTTGTCAGTCAGATTCTGAATCGCTTGGTAGAGCTGATAATCCTGAACATGCTGACTCAAATCATCCTGCCGGTCTAAAAACTCTTCAAATGCATCGCTTCCTGTTTCGGAAGGAAGTCGATCTCCTGCCTCCGGATGATCAACCGTCAGCGGATACCGTTTTTGATTTTTGCGAACCCGCTTATCAAAATCAATAGAAAAGATGCGAATCATTGAATTCATATACTTGACGATGCGGATTTCTTTATAAAACTGCTTAAATAGCTCGTCCAATGATTTTGCATCTTTTTCGTTAGGGCTTTCCATTACGTTTTTGAACAAACGGTAATGCTGAGGATTGCTCAAAAAATGCTTCACGATGGGATGCTTCATTATCTCCTTACATTTTGACCGTAAAAGACTTTGATAGTCCATCAAACCGCCTCCCTACTAAATTAAATGAAGGAAAGCAAAAAAAAGTAAACTACTACTTTCCGACTAGTGTCTTCCAAAATACTTTGCAGCAGTTTACGTTTTATCGGATTTCCTTCACTTACATACATGACTGCAGAAAAAGAAGGGAGGTATTTTCCTATGGATCAGGTTTTTATAGAGGAAGTCGTAAAACAGATCGGCAATTTGGGGTTTCCCGCGCTGATTGCAATGTACCTGCTGACCCGATTTGAAAAGAAGTTTGATCAACTCATAGAACTAATGACAGAACTGAAAGATCATGCAAAAAAATAATTTTTCAATCAAAGTTGACTTTTCACTGATTTTTTTCACTTAACAAAACAGAAGGGAAAACGAAAGGCCTTTCACCTTCTCTTTCTGCTATCACAATTAAATCTAAGGAGGAAACATTTCATGAAAAAACAAAATGACATTCCGCAGCCAATTAGAGGAGACAAAGGAGCAACGGTAAAAATCCCACGCAATATTGAAAGAGACCGGCAAAACCCTGATATGCTTGTTCCGCCTGAAACCGATCATGGCACCGTCAGCAATATGAAGTTTTCGTTCTCTGACACTCATAACCGATTAGAAAAAGGCGGATATGCCCGTGAAGTGACAGTACGTGAACTGCCGATTTCAGAAAACCTTGCATCTGTAAATATGCGGCTGAAGCCAGGCGCCATTCGCGAGCTGCACTGGCATAAAGAAGCAGAATGGGCTTATATGATTTACGGAAGCGCAAGAGTCACAATTGTTGATGAAAAAGGGCGCAGCTTTATTGATGATGTAGGTGAAGGTGACCTTTGGTACTTCCCGTCAGGCCTGCCGCATTCTATCCAAGCGCTGGATGAGGGGGCTGAATTCCTGCTTGTGTTTGACGATGGATCATTCTCAGAAAACAGCACGTTCCAGCTGACAGATTGGCTTGCCCACACTCCAAAAGAAGTGATTGCTGCGAACTTCGGCGTGAAAAAAGAAGAGATTGCTAATTTGCCAGGCAAAGAAAAATATATATTTGAAAACCAACTCCCTGGCAGCTTAAAAGATGACATTGTGGAAGGGCCGAACGGCGAAGTGCCTTATCCATTTACTTACCGCCTTCTTGAACAAGAGCCGATTGAATCTGAGGGAGGGAACGTATACATTGCAGATTCGACAAACTTCAAAGTGTCTAAAACCATCGCATCAGCGCTCGTAACAGTAGAACCCGGCGCCATGAGAGAGCTGCACTGGCATCCGAATACACACGAATGGCAATACTACATCTCCGGTAAAGCAAGAATGACCGTCTTTGCATCTGACGGCCATGCCAGAACGTTTAACTACCAAGCCGGTGATGTTGGATATGTACCATTTGCAATGGGTCATTACGTTGAAAACATTGGGGATGAACCGCTTGTCTTTTTAGAAATCTTCAAAGACGACCATTATGCCGATGTATCTTTAAACCAATGGCTTGCTATGCTTCCTGAAACATTTGTTCAAGCGCACCTTGACTTAGGCAAAGATTTTACTGATGTGCTTTCAAAAGAAAAGCACCCCGTTGTGAAAAAGAAATGCAATAAATAATAGACTTACAGCTTGCAGAGAGCACTCGTTCTCTGCAAGCCTTCATAAGGAGCTGAACCTGTGAAACATCAAACGTCTTCAAAACTTTTATTGCGGCTCTCCATCAAATACTTGCTGGCCGCAGCAGCAGTGGTGTTGACCTATTTTGCTGTCATCTATATATTATTTTCTTTAGCGGGAACGAGCTACCGCTCAGCAGCTCATGTCCTGCTTTTTGCTGTGTTATTTCTTATCCTTGGGCTATTCCTAGAACCATTTGAACGCCTGATGATACATAGTTTTACATTTTTCAAGACAGACAAACGCTTATTCATTCTCCTTGCAGGCATCGTCCAGCTTCTGTTTTTATGGATGACTGCTCATACAACAGACGAAATGATCAGCGACATCTGGCTGTCTACCACTGAAGAAATGATCATCGCAGCCGTATTTTTGATTTTAGACAAATGCAACTCAGCACTTCCCAGCTAAAAAAAGAACGCATTCCAATTGGATGCGTTCTTTTTATTCATAGCGCAGCGCGTCTACAGGCTGAAGCTTCGATGCCTTGATGGACGGAAGCAAGCCGAAGATAATGCCGACTGCCATTGAAAAGATGAGTGCTCCAACAACAGCTGGAATGGAGACGATAAAAGGCATCGGAAAAATGACCGTCAGCAGCTTGGCGATGCCGAAGCCCACCAGCACACCGAGTATTCCGCCAATGCTTGTCAGCACGACAGCCTCGGTTAAAAATTGAAATAAAATCACACGCCGCTTAGCACCGAGCGCTTTCTTAATTCCGATTTCTCTCGTGCGCTCCGTTACGGAAACGAGCATAATGTTCATGACGCCGATACCGCCCACCAAAAGTGAAATACTGGCGATTCCGCCAAGCAGCAATGCAAATGACTGATTAAAGGACTCCACTTCCTGCGCGATCTCCTGAAGATCCATTACACTGTACTCTGCTTTCTCCAACTCAGCTTCTGACAGTCCCTGATTTAAAAGATCCGCAGCCATTACACCCGCTTCTTGGATATGCTCAGAAGAGTCAGCCTGCACGGCAATCTGGGTTGGCGCGTCAAACCCTTCAATAAGCGGCCACACTTTTTTCGGCACGTACAAAACCGGATTTGCATAGTCGCCTTCAAACATGCTTTCCTGCTGATTTTTTTCTTTAAAAACACCGACGACCTTAAACGGCACACCATTCATTTCAATGCTTTTATGCAGAGCGTCTCCTTCTGGAAACAGTTCATCTCTGACAGCTTCATTGATCATCACCACTTGGTGTGTGGTGTTTAATTCGTTTTCCGTCAGCTTTCTCCCTTCGGTTATTCGGATTGGGAACATATCGAAGTAATCATCGTCCACTCCGTACACTTGGGGATACGAAACGTTTGTTAAATGAAAAACGCTCGCGCCTTCTGACATGTAATATAAGGATAATCCTTTAACAATAGGATCAGATTTGATCGCCTTTACTGTTTCTTCCGCTACAGGCGGCGCGGACGTATACGAAACCTGAGGGCCTCCGCCCTCCTCTTCACCGCCAGACGGCTGGTAGACAACGTTGATCGCGTTGTTTCCCATGCCGATCATACTTTGCTTTAATTGCTCACTTTGGCCCTTCAGCATTGAAACAATCGCGATGATTGCCGCTATGCCGATAATCACGCCGAGCATTGTCAGAATGGATCTTAATTTATGAGAGAAAATAGATTGAAAGGAGATTCGAATATGTTCAAGCATGGTTGATATCCCCTCTCTCATCTAATACCAGCTCTCCGTCTCTGATAAAAACGGTTCTATCAGCTTTTTTGGCGACGTCCGGGTCGTGGGTTATCATAATAATGGTCTTGCCTTCCCGATGCAGTTCAGAAAACAGTGACAAAATTTGTTCACTTGATTTGGTATCAAGCGCCCCGGTCGGTTCATCAGCTAAAATAAACCTCGGCTGATTGACAAGGGCTCTCGCTATCGCCACCCGCTGCTTTTGACCGCCTGACAGCTTAGGAGGTTTGTAGGAGACCCTGTCTTTTAATCCGACCTTTTCCAGCGCTTCATATGCCCGTTGCCTTCTCTCTTTTTTCTTCACTTTATTGTAAATCATCGGCAGCTCGACATTTTGCAGCGCGGTGAGACGCGGCAGCAAATGAAAAGTTTGAAACACAAACCCGATTGATTCGTTGCGAATTTCGGCTAAAGCTCCGTCTTTCCCTTTCAATATATCGATCTGATCAAGCGTATATGTTCCTGAGGTTGGCCTGTCCAAACAGCCGATAATATTCATTAACGTTGACTTTCCAGAACCGGAAGGCCCCATAATAGCCAAAAACTCCCCTGCCTGGACGGTCAGATTGATATGTTTCAAGATTGGAACTTCTTCTTTTCCCAGCTTGTACGATTTCGAAATATTATTCAGTGTCAGCATTGACTGTAACCTGCTTTCCTTCCTTGACCGCGGGATCAGGGTAGATTACATAATCTTCCGGCGTCAGGCCGCTCTTAATTTCCACCATGTCATTTTCATCAGTCTCGCCGATTTCAACAGGCTGCTTAACCGCTTTCTGCTTCTCATCAGCTTTCCACACGTACGGTTCGCCGTCATCCTGAATGACCATGTCGGACGGCAGCTTGATCGTATCCGCATCATCATCATCACTCACCACTTCGATATTGACATGATAGCCAACTTCAAGACCTTTATGGCTGTCTAATAAAATGGTGAAAGGATAGTTAGAGGACTGAGGATTCATTTCTTCATCAGAAAAGCTTTCTGATTCTTCACCCTCGCCTGCTCCCGCTGGAAGCTTGCCAATCGAGGTGACCTTTCCTTTCCACTCGCCCTCACCGCCTGTTTTCAGTGTGACCTTGACTTTGCTGCCTTTTTTGATCGTGTCCATTAACAGCTCGTTGATTTGACTCTTGACTAGATATTTGCCTGTCGAAACAATCTGGATATACGGGCCTGTTGCCTGATCGCCTGTTGCCCCGTCAGCGATATCCTGATTGACACTTTGGACGATTCCGTCATGTTTGCTTGTAATGACATTGGAACCTTTGTTTTTCGTCAGGCCAGCCAGTTCTTTTTGATGCTGTTTCAGTTCGAGCTGGCTTGTTTTCAAATCGAAATTCGCTTGGTCAATTTCATCTTGAAGCTGGGCTTTCTCTTCTTTCCCTGCCGCTTTCAGCTTCTTTTCCGTTTCTGTTATTGATTTTTGCAAACGGTTGATTTGCAAAGTTGTCATTTCGATTTGCAAATTGGCCTGCTCAATTTCATCAGAGTGATCCTCACCCTCATACTCAAAAAGCTTATCACCCTTTTTAACCTGATCGCCTTCTTTGACGTATGTTTTTTTAATACTGCCTTTTTCTGAATCTATGTATACTTTCTGCTGTTTTTCAGGTTCAACCTTTCCAGAAAACGTTTGGCCTGATTCTGAATCTCCTCCCATGTATACCGCTACCGATTCAGCATAGGGCTCCGATGATACGGCAATTTGGTTCATGTGAGTAAAAAAGTAAAAACCGCCGGCGCCGATCCCAGCCAGTACAAGCACACCAACACATATCGCGCCGCCAATAAGCCATTTTTTCTTCTTGGACACAACGATCTCCTCTTTCTGTAAACATTGTAATATTTTCGAAACATTCTAACCAATATTATCTATTAATTCAAAAAGACTTGCAATCTTTTTATTGAAATGACGGAATCAAATAGAAAAATTGTATTTTCGCGGCGAATAAAAAAATCCCGGCTTCGAACCGGGATTTTTTTTACACAGAAACAAGCTCTTTTTCATTTTTAATCAGATCATAGGTCAAGCATACAGGTTTATTTGTACGGGGATCAGTCACGATTTCAGCATCAATCTGAAATACCCGCTGCAAAATATCCGGTGTCATGACCTCAAGTGCAGTACCTTCCTTGATGACCGTGCCTTTTTTGAGCGCGATCATATAATGGGAAAAACGAGCTGCGTGGTTAAGGTCATGAATGACCATTAAAATTGTCCGCCCCTGCTCTTTGTTGAGTCTGTCAAGCAGCTGCAGAATTTCAAGCTGGTGTGCAAGATCAAGATACGTCGTAGGTTCATCCAGCAGCAGCAGCTCCGTCCCTTGCGCAAGCGCCATGGCAATCCACACGCGTTGACGCTGTCCGCCTGACAATGCCTCAATCGGCCGTTCAGCAAATTCAGCCATGCCTGTTTCTTCAAGCGCCCATTTGATAATCCGGCGGTCTTCGTCATTTAATCTGCCGAATCCTGATTGATGCGGAAACCTGCCGTACGACACCAATTCGTGCACCGTTAGGCCGCTCGGCGCTTCAGGTGTCTGTGGCAGAATCGCCATATCTTTCGCAATGTCTTTTGTAGACATTTTATGAATCGCTTTGCCGTTTAAATAGACGGCTCCTGCATGCGAACGCATAATTCTGGACATTGTTTTTAAAATCGTTGATTTCCCGCAGCCGTTCGGGCCAATTAAGGTGGTAATTTTCCCTTTAGGAATCGATATATTTAAATCCTTTACAATCACCCTGTCGCCATAACCGATTCCAAGCTGTTCCGTTGATAATGAATTCATATTCGGCCCCTCCTCTAATTCGCTTTCATCAATAAATAAATAAAGTAAGGCGCACCTAGCACGGAAATGACAAGTCCGACTGGAATTTCTGATGGTGCCAATACATTTCTCGCCATTGTATCAGCGAGCAAAAACAGGAATGCGCCGATGAGGGCGGAGACCGGTATCAGCGTCTGGTGACGCGGACCGGTCAGCCTTCTAGCCACATGAGGCGCGATCAATCCGAGAAACGCGATGCCTCCCGCAGCTGCCACACATGAAGCGGCAAGAGTGACGGCTGCCAGAAGAAGAATCCGTCTCTCCCTTTCAACAGGAGTGCCCAGTCCGGTCGCTAGTTGGTCTCCTAGCTGCAATATGTTCAAATAGCGTGCCTTATATAAAGTAAATGGTAGCAAGATCACAATCCAAGGAAGGATCGCCCAGATCATATTCCAGTTCGCCCCCCATATTGAGCCGGATATCCAAACCGCGGCTTGCATAAAATCATGAGGGTCCATCTTGAGCTGAAAAATCAGCAACAGGGCGTTGAATCCGGCATTTACCCCGATGCCGACTAAAATCAGCCGAATCGGTGTGACGCCCTTTTTCCATGCCAGAAGATAAATGAGAAACGCAGCGAGGATTGCTCCTGCCAAAGCACTGAACGGCAGCATAAATGTTCCGAAAAAGCTGAGATCTGAAGCTGATCCTTGAAAAAAGTATATAAAAAGCACAACGGCAAGTGAGCCGCCGGCGTTAATTCCGAGAATACCAGGCTCAGCAAGATCATTTTGAGACACGCTTTGCAAAATGGCGCCAGCAACGGCGATCCCTGCTCCAACAAGCAAAGAAAGGATGATCCGGGGCAGCCTGAACTCAAATAAGACAAGTTCATCACGCGCTGTCCCTTGGCCGAAAAAGACCTGAAGCGTTTTAAGCGGTGCAATTTTGATAACACCCAAATTGAGACTGATAAAAAAGACCAACACGATGAGCATAAGGGTCACAGCCATTACGGCGAGCGATTTTCTTGTTGTTGTTTTCATTACAGCCCTCTCCTTTCACGACGTGCCAAATAAAAGAAAAAGGGAACGCCGATGAGAGAAGTCAGTGCGCCGACAGGCGTTTCAAAGGGTGCGTTTATGAGTCTCGCCGCTATGTCAGCAAAAACAAGCAAAACAGCACCGAGCACCGCCGAGCAGGGAATGATCCACCGATAATCTACACCGACCAAAAACCGGGTAATATGCGGAATGATCAGCCCGATAAATGCGATAGTGCCGGCTATGGAAACCGCAGCTCCGGTCAAAATCACTACGATAAGCATGCCAACCAGTTTCACCGCTGATGTATATTGTCCTAGCCCTTTTGCCAGATCGTCACCAAGACTTAACACTGTCACAGACCGGGCGATGAAAAACGCCAGCGTTAAACCGACAGCCCCTGCAATAAGCAAAAGCTGGACCCCTGACCATTTCACACCCGCTACCCCGCCTGCGTACCAAAAGCTGATATCCTGAGCCACATCAAATCGGATCGCAATGGCGGTTGAAATTCCGGTAAAGAAATAAGTAACTGCCGTACCCGCCAGAGCAAGCTTTACAGGCGTAAGCCCGCCCCTTGAAAACATGCCGATGCCCATTACCGTCGATGCACCCAGTCCCGCTCCCGCAAAGGACCATAGCACAAGCCCCATTGCAGAAAGTCCGGGAAAAAAGGCAAACGCAATCGAAACCGCAAACGCAGAGCCTGATGTCACACCCATAATCGAAGGTTCTGCCAAAGGGTTTCTCGTCATCCCCTGCATGATCGCTCCCGACACTGCCAACAATGCGCCTACAAGTGCGGCAGCAGCCGTTCTCGGCAGCCGAAGATCATGTATAATTTGGTGAGATGTCTTTGTCGGCTGATAATGAAAAATGGCGTTCCATACAGTGTGCAAATGAATATCCGCTGCACCGAGGGATATGGATAAAAGGGCGCCAAGGCAAAGCAGGCATAGACCTGCAATAAGGACGATAACCGCGCCATATGTCCTTGACGTCCATTGGATTTCTTCTGATGCAGTCTGTATATTTTTATGTTGACTCAACTGCCGTACTTCCTTTCTGATACTGATAATGATTATCAATTGCTGTTTCAGTATATCACTTTTTTCAACAGATTTAATAGCGTGTTTTGAACAAAAATGAAAATGCATTTGCAAAAATATCGTGTCAACCGGCACTTGCAGTGGTATAATCACAGTTGATAATGATTCTCTTTTTCATCTATTTTTTTAGAAAGAAGGTATGAGATATGACCCATATATACAAGAAACTCGGAGCCGCGTTTTTTGCCCTGTTATTGATTGCAGCGCTGGCAGCCTGCGGGAATAACTCAGAAAGCAAAGGCTCTGCCTCTGATTCAAAAGACGCAGAAACCTTTACATACAAGGCTGAAAACGGAAATGTAAAAATCCCCAAGCATCCTAAACGGGTGGTTGTCATGGCTGACGGCTACTACGGCTACTTCAAAACACTTGGCATCAACGTTGTCGGTGCACCTGAGAACGTATTTAAAAACCCTTACTACAAAGGAAAAACAGCCGGCGTCGAAAACATCGGAGACGGCACTTCGGTTGAAAAGGTCATTGATTTAAACCCTGACCTGATTATCGTCTGGACAACACAGGGTGCTGATATTAAAAAGCTTGAAAAAATCGCGCCGACTGTCGCAGTAAAATACGATAAGCTCGACAACATCGAACAGCTGAAAGAATTTGCAAAAATGACAGGAACTGAAGATAAAGCTGAAAAATGGCTGTCCGAGTGGGATAAAAAAGTTGCGGCGGCTAAAACAAAAATCAAAAAAGCGGTCGGTGACAAAACCATTTCCATTATGCAAACGAACGGAAAAGACATTTACGTATTCGGTAAAGACTTTGGAAGAGGCGGAAGCATTATTTACAAAGACCTCGGCCTGAAGGCGACAAAGCTGACAAAAGATAAAGCCATTGACCAGGGACCTGGTTATACAAGTATTTCATTAGAAAAGCTCCCTGACTTCGCCGGAGATTATATTTTCGCGGGCCCATGGCAATCAGGCGGTGATGATGGCGGCGTATTTGACAGCTCCATTTGGAAGAACCTGAACGCCGTTAAAAATGGCCATGTCTATAAGATTGATCCGATTGGCTTCTATTTCACCGATCCGATTTCATTAGAAGGCCAACTGAAGTTTATTACGGAAAGCTTGACTAAATAAACGAAAGAGCCGGACAGGCGGCTCTTTTTTCATGCAATAAAGGGAGCGGCTCATGTTAAACCACATCGGATATTTTTTTACTCAATTCATATTAAGCTGTATCATCATCGCGATCAGTTTTTTTAACGGGCTTTATATCGGAAAACCTTTTTCAGATGTGTTTTTTGTTTTTATCTTAGTCCTTATTCTGTTTGGTTTGCTGGAGAGGCTGAAAAACCGTTTTTTGCAAATACGATTATCCGTAAAGGTTTTTCTTTCTATTTCAGCTTTCCTGTCAGCTGTTTTAACAATCGGATTGCTAACAGGAGAAATTGTATTTCAATAAAAAAAGACACCTGACAAAACAAATCAGGTGTCTTTTCATTATGCTTGTTTTTCTTTTTGAAACTTTTTATTCACAAATGGATAAACAATCAAGCCGACAAAGAATAAACCGATGCCGAGAATAAATGTCGTTAAATCTGCTGTGCCTGTTACAATAACAAACACGGAATATGCACACGCCAGTATCGCGATCAATCCGTCTCTTACACGGGAGCCTTTCAGCTGGTCATACGTTTCACCTTTGATGACTAGCTTCAAGCTGTAAATTGCAGATACCAGATACGGTATTAAATATGCGAGTGTCGCCGCTGTCGTTAAAAATGTAAATGCGTCACTTATTGTCCGGGAAATAACGGAGAAAATGAAGACCTGTGACATGACGTTTGTAATAATGAGTGCAATGACCGGACTTCCCTTTTTATTCGTTTTTGCAAAAACTGCCGGGAAATCTCCTGCTTTAGCGGCTTGGTATGGCACCTCAGAGCCAAGCAAAATCCAGCCGAGCATCGTTCCGAATAAACAAAGGATAGCCAAAAGCGCCATAATCACGCTCCCCGCGTTTCCAACAATCGCATAGAGTACATCAACAAATGGTTTTTCAGAGCCGACAAGCTTATCATGCGGCAGAACACCCATCGTAATTAAAGTCACTATAATATAAATGCTCAAAGCAATCAGCAAGCCGGTAATCGTCGCACGTTTCACATCACGCTGAGAACGCGCACGACCGGACAGGATCACCGCGGATTCAATTCCGACAAACGCCCACAGTGTAGAAATCGCGGCGTTATGAACCTGGCCTCCAATTCCAATGCTTGTGCCGTTTTCTCCTTGAACCGGGAAATAAAAATGACCGAATAATGTCGTTTGAAACACAAATAAACCGGCAACGATAAAGAAGACAAAACCTAATACTTTAGAAAGCGTTGTGACAAAGTTCAATTTACTTGCACCGTTAATGCTGGCAACAAGAATCGTGTGCGTTCCCCATAACAAGATCGTACATACGGCAAACGTCAGCAATTGGCCGAGCGTCACCTCTTGCCCGCCGATCGAAAACATCTCACGTTTGTCAACCAAGATCGGGAAGAATGAAGTCAAGTAACCGGCGAGACTTGTGATGATCGCCACGTTGCTGATCCAGCTCGCCACCCAGTAGCCCCACACCATTGTGAAACCGGCAGCGTTGCCTTTCTTCGGATCGGAAAACAGTGCTCTGGCATAACTTTGCGGACCCGCTGTCAGTTCAGGCTTGCGAATGGACAAGTGCCCGAACACAAGCGCAATCATCAACACGCCGGCACCTGTCAAAAGCCAGGCGGACGTAGCGCCAAACGGACTTGCGATTGAAGCAAGCGAGCTCGGCAAGGAGAAAATTCCTGATCCAACCATATTTCCAACGACAAACGCCGTTAATAACCAAAAACCCCATTTTTTTGTCTGTTCCATTCCAGTACCTCCATGATTCTTTGTACGGACCAGACCCCGAGATCATATAAACGCAAAAAAAGCCTGAACAAAAGTCCATGCTTAAAGAAACACACACCCTTGATCTCCGGATAGCCCTCCGCGAAAAAGCACGCGGCAGTCCTGCACTTATTCAGATACAGTCCCAGCATAGAGAAGGATCGGCTTTCTCCACACTTCGGCGCTGATGCCTTTTACACATGTTTAACAGCTCCTGTCAGCCTGGCATGTGTGACTCATCATCCGCGCAACCTCTACCTCACTGAGAAAGAGTGAGGATTTAATTATTCAGTTACTCCCAGAAGGTTATCAAAGAAAGGATGATCTGTCAAAGGGAACAGATGGAAAATACGGATAGAGCCAAGCCCTATCCGCATGTGATTATCGATTATTTTTCTTTTTTTGCACAGCTTCTTGAAGCGGATCATCTTTTAGAGCTGAACCTGCATCTTCAAGAGCTCCTTGGATTACGCTTTTTTCTTTTTCGGAACGTTTTCCTTTATCTTTATTAAAGAAACCCATTCGTATCACCTCTTTTTAAAAATAGGTACATGTTTAAGATGCCTTTTTCCTGAAAAATTATGCGGGAAATTTTTTATCGTCCAAAGTCCTGTTGATCAAACATACATTCTCTTGATATATTTGTAATTCAGAGATTTTTTGCAAAAGATAAAGGAGAAGCGGCAAATGACAGGAAAAACACACATCATGGGAGGCATCGCTTCTTGTACGGCAGCAGCTTATTATTATGGATTTGATCCAGTGCTTATGGCTGCGTCAGGCGCGGTTGGGGCATTGATTCCCGATATCTGCCACACGCAAAGCAAAATCGGGAGAAAATTTCCTATTTTATCGAAAGTGGTCAGCTCCGTTTTTGGCCACCGTACCTTTACACACAGCCTGCTGTTTATGCTCATCATGTTTTTTATCACTTCTACATATATTCCAGATAAAAACATCTCAGCCGGCTTAATGATCGGAATGGCGAGCCACTTGATTCTTGACGCTTGGACAGTGAACGGAATCAAATTACTATTCCCTTCAACGATCCGCGTGCGGCTTCCATTATATATGAAGACAGGCAGTTTTTCTGAGCAGCTCGTGCTAGCCGGCCTGACCCTTGCTTCATGTTACTACTTTTATATGCTGTTTCATGGACGCATGTTGTAAATGCGAGTGCTGAAACTTGTCTGAACCGGCGGTTTTTAGTAGGTTTTACTTAAGAAGCATTTTATGCAGATGATCAAGAAAACGTGAGGAGTCATATTGATGAAAGGAACCTTTTTTCACAATCAGCGGTTTTTATGTTTTTCGATCTTGTTTATGTGGATCAAAACGTATGTGATATATAAACTCGGCTTTGATTTGCAGATCGACACTCTGTTGGAAGAGCTGATTTTGCTGATCAATCCGCTCAGCTTTATCCTTCCTTTATTCGGGATCGGCCTGCTTCTGAAAGGAAACAAGCAGCGGGTCTTTTTGCTGATTGCCAATCTGGTTCTGACTGTCATCTTGATCTCCAATACGATTTTTTACGGATTTTATATCGATTTTATTACCATTCCGGTTTTATTTCAGGCCAGCAACATGAGCGATATGGGCAGCAGTGTAAAAGAACTGTTCCATCCTCTGTTTATTGCCCTGTTTGCGGATTTGGTTTGTCTGCTGCTGCTCGCCAGAAAAACGAAACAGCCGCAGACAAAAGCCGCTCCCCGCACGATCAAACGGTACTATGCAGCTTCCTGCGGCATGATTTTATGCACGCTGGCACTTGCAGAAGTACAGCAGCCGAAGCTTTTGGCACATTCCTTTGACCGGGAAATGCTCGTCAAAAGCATCGGTCTGTTTCAGTTCCATATATACGATACGATTTCTCAGACTGTTAATATAAGCGCGAAGGCATTTGCCGATGAAGACAGCATATCTGCCATTAAAAATTACACAGAGGCTGATTATAGCAAGCCTGATCAAAGCAAATTCGGACTGGCAAAGGGACGCAATGTCATCTTTGTAACACTTGAGTCGACCCAAAGCTTTGTGCTGAATGAAAAAGTCAATGGAAAAGAAATTACCCCTTTTATGAATGATCTCGTTAAAAAAAGCTATTCCTTTGATCATTTCTATCAGCAAACAGAACAAGGGAAAACATCTGATTCAGAATTCATCGTTGCTAACTCAATGTATCCTTCCCTTAGCGGCGCCGTCTTTTTCACGAAAAGCGACCATCAATTTCATACGATGTACAAGTCGCTGAAACAGCATGATTATTATTCAGCCGCCTTTCATGCCAACCATAAAACATTTTGGAACAGAGATGTCATGTACGATACATTTGGGATTGACCGCTTTTTTGATGTTGATGACTTCCATGTCACTCCCGGAACATCGACAAGCTGGGGCTTAAAGGATAAGGAATTTTTAGAGCAGTCCGCCGAAAAGCTGAAAAGTCTGCCGCAGCCATTCTTCAGCAGTTTCATCACGTTAACGAATCATTTTCCGTTTGAGATTGATAAAAAGGATCAGCTGATTGATGAATACAATTCGAGCAGCGCCCTGCTAAACCGTTATGTGACAACGGTGCGCTATGAGGATGAGGCATTAAAGCATTTTATCAAAAAGCTGAAGGACGAAGGCTTATACGAAAATTCGATGATTGTATTTATGGGGGATCATTACGGCATTTCAGAAGCCCATAACGAGGCGTTGGCAGAGTTTTTAGGAAAAGGCGAAATCACGCCGTATGACAATGTTCAGCTCCAGCGGGTGCCGTTTATCATACATATCCCGGGAATTACCGATCAACAGCCGGAAACCATCTCTGATGTTGGCGGACAAGTCGACGTCAGACCGACACTGATGCATTTACTCGGCGTTGACACAAAAGGCGATATTCAATTCGGCAATGATTTGCTGTCGGGCGATCGCACACCATTCGCCGTTCTGCGAAACGGAAGCTTTATTACGAACGATTTTATATACACGAAAAACACGTGCTACAGCCAAAAAACAGGTGAAATACTGGAAGATCAGGATGCGTGCCTCCCTTACAAGGAGAAAGCAAACGAAGAGCTGTCTCTCTCTGATAAAATTTTAAATGGTGACCTGCTCAGGTTTTCCGAATGAAAAAATCCCTCTATATAAAGAGGGATTTTTTACGTTTCCAACATCACCTTGCCAGTCAGCTTTGTTTCATAGCCGTTTAAATGAGACAAGTTCGCCTTGTAGTCCTCAGAATTCAAAATCTCCTTCACGGCCTTGAGCAGCTGCTCATTTTTTTTCAAAACGACGATATCATATTGTTCATCGATGAGCGGGATAAAATCAACACGTCCCATATGTGCCGCGTGCTGCGCCCCGATTCCCGCGTCAGCCTGTCCGCTTGAAACTTGTGAAGCGGCAGCGTAATGATCGGTCACGATATCGCCGTATCCCTTTACATCAGCCGGCTTCACACCAAGCAAGCCAAGCTGTTCATCAAGGAGCACCCTTGCGCCAGAACCCTTTTCCCTGTTGATGATCCGGATATCAGCTCTTTTCAAGTCTTTCCAGCCTTGAATGTTTTTCGGATTCCCTTTTTGCACATACAGACCTGCTTTGCGGAGAACGACGTTGATGAGACAAAACGGTTCACCTGACAAAATCCGTTTTACATAAGGGGCGTTATACTGGCCCGTTTCTGCATCGTACAAATGGAGGCTGACAATGTCACACTTGCCTTGATACATATCAATCAGGCTGTTTAAGCTTCCTTTGTATTTACGGAGCGGCGTCTCCTGAATGGCATTCTCCAAATGCTTGCTGAGAAGATCCATCGAAATGTCCTGTCCGCTGATCATGACATTCGGTCTGCCGTCCGGCTCAGCCTCCTGCATCTGTTTCTGCGCTTCTGTTGCAGCGATGGGCTGAGACATTCTCATATTCGTCTTATATTGCTTTAAATCTTCTTCATCCACACGCATCTGCCTTCCGACACGGTAGGCAGGCAGCACGCCTTTTTTAATCAAATCATAAACGGTCAGCTTTGATACCTTTAGCAGACCTGCAACTTCTTCTATCGTATAGGAAGAGGTTTCATTCATCATCATCACTCTCCTATTTTATTATACCTTTTCGCCGAATGTAAAAAAACCCACATAAACCAAACATAATCAGTTATAATTAGATATAACTAATCATAAGGGGTGCAATCATGTTTAAAAAGTATTCTATTTTAATCGCAGCCTTAACCGCTTTTCTGCTTGCAGCAGGCTGTTCTTCAAACCAGTCTTCAACAGACAGCGGGAAAAAAGTAACATTAACGATCTCAGCTGCCGCAAGCGCACAGGATGCACTTGAGGAAATCCAAAAAAATTATGAAAAAGAACATCAAAACATTACCATCCAAGATAACTATGGCTCATCCGGCGCCTTGCAAAAACAGATTTCTCAAGGAGCAGGAGCAGATCTGTTCTTCTCAGCTGCTGAGGATAAATTTAAAAAGCTGGTGGATGATGGGGATATCGAAAAAAAAGACAGCACTGATTTAGTCGGCAATGAAATTGTGCTGGTCGTACCGAAAAACGGAGATTCACCTGTGACAAGCTTCAGCAATCTGGCTGAATCAGAAAAGATCGCACTTGGCACTCCGGAATCCGTACCGGCAGGAGCTTATGGGAAAGAATCACTGACAAAACTGTCTTTATGGGACAAAGTGAAGGATAAAATTGTGTACGGAAAAGACGTTCGCCAAGTTCTTTCTTATGTGGAAACCGGCAATGTAGACGCAGGTATTGTTTATAAAACAGATGCCCTGGTCTCGAAAAAGGTCACCATTATTGACGAGGCAAAAGCAGATACACACAGCCCGATTGTCTATCCGTTAGGAATCGTAAAAGATACAAAACACCGTAAGGAAGCGAAGGAATTTTACGAATACCTGCAATCTGATGAAGCAATGAAAGTATTTGAGAAATATGGTTTTACTGCTGAGTAGCATAAACGCTTCAGAATTCTTAACACCTGTTATGCTTTCCTTTCAGGTGGCGGCAGTTGCCGGAATTGTTGTCATTATTCTCGGAACACTGGCTGGAGCTTGGATGTCACGGGCATCATTTTTTGGAAAAACGGCGCTCGAAACATGTTTTATGCTTCCGCTCGTTCTTCCGCCTACTGTTGTCGGTTTTATTTTGATCGTCATTTTCGGAAAGCATAGCTTCATCGGACAAGCCATCGAGTGGATCTTCCGGCAGCCTGTCATTTTCACCTGGTGGGCCGCTGTGATCGCCTCGGCTGTTGTAGCCTTTCCGCTCATGTATCAATCAGCCAAAACCGGATTTGCTGACATTGACCCCGATATACAGGGTGCGGCAATGGTAGACGGCGCAAGCAGATGGAAGGTCTTTATCCATATCTCCGTCCCGCTTGCCTATCCTTCTTTGCTGACCGGGAGCATCCTGAGCCTAGCGCGGGCGCTCGGAGAATTTGGCGCAACACTCATGTTTGCCGGGAACATCCCCGGTGTTACACAAACACTGCCGACGGCCATATATGTTGCATTGGATTCCGGAAACAATACCCTTGCCTGGGCGTGGGTCGTCTGTATTGTTGTCATTTCCTTTTTGATGCTGTTTTTCATTCAACAGAAAAAAACGCACTAAAAAACTCCCCGTAAAGGGGAGTTTTTTGATTAGAACAGAAGCTCATCAGGATTTGGGCCGACACGCTCATCTTTGTTTAATGCATCAATTTTATCCATGTCTTCTTGAGACAATTCGAAATCAAAAATATCAGCGTTTTCGATGATACGGTGTTCTTTAATGGATTTTGGAATGGTTACAACTTCATGCTGCAGATCCCAGCGCAAAATCACTTGAGCTACAGATTTATTATGCTTTTCTGCAATCTGTGTCAGTACTTCGTTATCCAAAAGCTGTCCCTGCATGAGCGGAGACCATGCTTCCAGCTGAATGCCGTGTTTTTTACAATAGTCTCTTAATTCTTTTTGCGTCAAACGAGGGTGAAATTCAACTTGGTTCACCATCGGTTTGATTTCAGCATCTTTTAACAGCTCTTCTAAATGATGAACTTGGAAGTTGCTGACGCCGATCGCGCGGATTTTGCCGTCTTTGTACAGCTTTTCAAGCGCGCGCCATGTATCTTTAAATTTATCTTTTCCAGGCCAATGGATCAAATATAAATCTAAGTAATCAAGCTGCAGTCTTTCCAGGCTTTTTTCAAAGGCAGCAAGCGTTGTTTCATAGCCTTGATCTTCATTCCACACTTTTGATGTGATGAAGAGCTCTTCTCTTGCCACACCGGATTCTTTAATCCCGATGCCAACACCTTCTTCATTTTTGTAGATCGCTGCTGTATCAATGCTGCGGTAGCCGTTTTTAATTGCCGCTTTCACTGATTCAGTCGCTTCACTGCCATTTTCCACTTTAAAAACACCCAGACCGAACCAAGGCATTTCAACTCCGTTATGTAACTTTACCGTATCTTTTAAACTTGTTGGCACTTGAACATCCACCCTTTCACTGAAATGTAAGCGTCTATATTATCTCACATTCCTCTCAGCCGATACCAATAATACGCTTAAGGCCCTGTTTTTGCTTCTTTTTTCACAGCCAAGGTAAAGCAGGGTACTATTTTTTTCCTATTTTAACAATATTGAGATTACAAATACATGGAGCCGGGTATGCGTTTAGTGTAACCAAATGAAAACAAAGGAGGAAACAACTTGAAACGTATTCGTATCCCAATGACACTTGCTCTTGGTGCCGCTTTGACAATTGCCCCTTTGTCCTTTGCTTCCGCTGAAGAAAATCCT
The DNA here is from genome assembly GCF_016924995.1 of Bacillus sp. LJBS06. Taxonomy (NCBI): domain Bacteria; kingdom Bacillati; phylum Bacillota; class Bacilli; order Caryophanales; family Bacillaceae; genus Bacillus; species Bacillus sp. LJBS06. The sequence goes on from NZ_CP070483.1 coordinate 3,351,946, forward strand.
GCTCCGAAGATCTCGCAGACAACAACCGCCGGAACAACTGCCGCTGATGTAGGTTTAAACGTCAACCTGGATGTACTTGGAATTGCCAACCAGATCGCTGATGCCATCAAATCCGCACAGAATCGGGATGGATTTGTGAAGAATCTCATGGAGTCTTCCTTCTACGCGTCCGGCCAAAAATATAACGTCATGGTATTTAACTTAAGCCAGGAATATGAAGATCATTTGAACGGTGTGCAATTTTATGGCTCAGCCGTTTATGACGGCATTACGTATGGCATTTGGGTATTTGAAGACGGAACGTTTACAAACAAAGGGGATGGCGGCTGGATTAACTGGGCCTTCAGAGGCTGGTTCGACCGGGATGGCAGCACTGTCGAATTTCATCGCCCTTAATATAGAAAAAAGCTGGCGCTCTCACGCACCAGCTTTTTTGCTGCATTTATTCGCCGCCTTCAAGCATGGCGGCTTCGACATCATTAATGTATTGGCGAAGCTCATGGGAGATGTCCCGGGAAATTTCTCTTTCCTCGAACAGCGTTTGAATTTCATTTCTGATCGCCTGCACAGCCTTCAGCTTCACTTCCAGTTTTTGATTTTCAAAATGTGCGCTTGATTTTAACTCATGATGGCTGTTCTCCAGCCTGAAAATTAACTGTTTATAGAATGTAATGACAGATAAAAACACTTCCTTATGTTCTTCCGTCTTATGTTTTTCCAAATATTCTATTGCTGCTTTTGCCGTTTTTACTCTTGTTGCCCGTATCAATCCCGCTTCATTTAATATCGACATCTCCGGCTTTTTATGTTCACCGAAGAAAATCCAATACATCAGCCTCTTGAGCCTTGTTTTTGATAAGCCGACCTTAAACGGGTTGGCATACAAAATTTCCAACTCGTTAAATCGTTCTTGCAGCACATTTGCTGTTTCTTCCGGGATGTCTCCCCGCTCCAGCATTTTCATCAGTGCCTCTTGCTCAGCTTTAACCCCTTGCGCACGGACCTTTCGCTCATGCTTTTTGATACGATTAGATGACGTATACTGCTGAAAACGAAGGTTTTTCATTTTCTCATTGTATTCAGCTATCACCGCAAGAGAGGCCGTTTTGTTTGTATCGTTCATGTCCTCTTTTATCGTTTGAAGAGCTGTTTTGATCAATTTGCGTCTCGCTGTCAGCAGCTTCTTATTTCGTTCCTCGTCCTCTTCTTCTTTTTCAGTCAGAACCGGCAGCACTACAGTGGCAATGACAAGCGTGCATAAAATGACGCCGGCTGCTAAAAAGAGAATCAGATTTCTTTCCGGAAACGGCGTGCCGTCCTCCAGGAAATACGGAATGGAGAAAGAACCCGCAAGCGTTACTGCTCCGCGCACACCGGAAATCGAAATTAACAGTGTCGAACGAAGACCCGGTTTATAGATGTTTTGATCTTTATTAAAGAACCATTTGCCGTTCCAAAAGAACAGCACCCACAGAAATCTGAGGAGCATTAACGTAAATGTGATGACTAGGATATAGCCAATCACCTTCATGTTGCTGATGGCGGTATCGTTAAAGATAACAGAAATCACATCAGGGATTTGCGTGCCGAGAATAACAAAGACCAGGCCGTTCAAAATAAATAAAATAATGTTCCACGTACTTGAGGAGACGATTTGCAGCTTGATCATCGTTGATTCCAGACGATCCTGTTCAACCGCATGAGTGATCCCTCCCGCCACAACAGCTAAAATGCCGGAAACGCCGATTTCTTCAGCGGCCAAATAAATCACAAACGGTGTCAAAATTTGAATCAGCATATGCATCGTGACATCCTGCATGCCAAGGCGGCGGAGAAATAGGCGAAAACGAATAATCAAAAATGAAATGACTACCCCGCACAGCAAGCCCCCAAGAGAAATGAAGACAAAGCTGACAGCCGCTTGCGCTAGTGAAAATGCACCAGTCACTGCCGCTGCAATCGCAAACTTAAAGGCTACAAGACCCGATGCGTCATTCATCAGACCCTCACCTTCAAGCAGGCGAAGAATCCCTTTTGGCATTTTCACTCTTCCTGATAATGCGCTGACAGCGACGACATCAGTCGGTGAAAGAATGGCCGCAAGTCCAAAGGCCGCTGCCAGCGGAATATCAGGAATCATCCAGTGAATCGTATAGCCGCCTACAATCACAGTTGCGAACACAAGGCCGAGGGCAAGCAATAAAATGGGCGCTCTTAAATTCCAAAGCTCCGCCCGCGGCGTCCTCTTTCCATCATTAAATAGCAGAGGCGCGATAAACAGAACAAAAAACAATTCGGTGCTTAATTCAAAATGAAGTCCCTGTGGAAATGAGGCGGCAAGAATCCCAAGGGCCACTTGAATCAGCGGCACCGGAATAAACGGAATAAATCGGTTCACGATATTAGAAATCGCAATAATCGTTAATAAAACAAGCACAACTAAAAATATGTCCAAATGCATGACCTCCTTCGTTGTTGTCTTTCGTGCATGGTGAGTCTTGTCTAAAAGTCGCTGAGCCAGGCTGGCCTTGCATCCGATACGTGGTTTCGCAGGAGTTTCCTCCACACTTGTCTTCTTTTATAGTACCCTTTTTAGGGTATTTTTTCTCATGATATGCTCACAGTGAACTTTTTTGCATCAGAGCAAATTGCAAAAAAAGAGACAGGAAGCTATTCCCCGTCTCTCGTCTTTCATTCTCAATCATGAAAATTCGTACCGTCAGTTGTTGCTTTAATAATGCCGGCGCGGATAACAAAGTCACCGAAATGCTCGCCTTCCTCACGTTCTTTCGCATAGCGGGAAAGAAGGACGCGAAGCTCGCTTAAAATGTCTGCTTCACCGATGTTTTCACGGTACATTTTGCTTAAACGACTTCCGTCAAAGGCAGCGCCAAGATACATATTATATTTGCCCGGCGCCTTTCCGATAAATCCAATCTCACCGAGTGCGTGGCGTGCACAGCCGTTCGGGCATCCTGTCATGCGAATGGTGATTTCCTGATCACGAAGGCCGTTTTCGTCAATAATATCTTCAACCTTATCTAAGAGGGTTGGCAAATAACGTTCTGCTTCCGCCATTGCCAATCCGCAGGTTGGAAGAGCGACGCAAGCCATCGAGCTGCGGCGAAGTGCTGAATGATGCTTGCCGTCAGTTAGGCCGTATTGCTCGATTAACGCACTGATTTCATCTTTTTTCTCGCTTGAAACGTTTGCGATAATCAGGTTTTGATTGGCTGTCAGACGGAACTCGCCTGTATGAACTTTGGCGATTTCCCGTAAGCCTGTCATCAGCTTATAATCATCGTAATCCGTTATACGGCCGCCTTCGACAAACAGCGTGAAATGCCATTTATCCTCGATGCCTTCCACCCAGCCGTAGCGGTCGCCGTTATGATCGAAATGATATGGCTTCGCTGCTTCCAGGCTCCAGCCGAGACGGTTTTCCAATTCTTCTTTTACGGTATCTAAACCGAGGCGGTCAACTGTGTATTTGAACCGCGCATTTTTGCGGACAGAACGGTTTCCGTAATCACGCTGAATCGTAATCGTTTTTTCAGCAACGTCATACATTTGATCGGGCCGGCAGAATCCGATGACCTTGGCTAATTGCGGGTATGTGGCTGTGTCGCCATGCGTCATTCCCATGCCGCCGCCAATCGCCACATTAAATCCAATCAGCTTGCCATCTTCGACAATCGCAATGAATCCGAGATCTTGTGAAAAGACGTCAATATCATTAGACGGCGGAACGGCAATACCGATTTTAAACTTCCGCGGCAGATAGAGCGGTCCGTACATTGGCTCGACTTCTTCCTCCGGCGTGCCGGCCACTCTTTCCTCATCGAGCCAAATTTCATGATAGGCTCTCGTCCGCGGCAGCAGATCATCACTTAATTTCTTCGACCACTCGTATACCTCTGAATGGATTTCAGACTGATAAGGGTTTGATGCACACATGACGTTACGGTTTACGTCTCCGCAGGCTGCGATCGTATCCAAAAGCGCTGAGTGGATCGTCTGGATGGTTTTCTTCATGTTCCATTTCAAAATCCCGTGCATTTGGAACGTTTCACGTGTCGTCAGCTTTAATGTGCCGTTCCCGTATTTCTGAGAAAGGTCATCCATGACAAGCCATTGCTCAGGCGTTGAAACGCCCCCTGGCATACGCACGCGCAGCATGAACTGATAGGCCGGTTCAAGCTTTTGCTTTTGGCGTTCATTGCGGAGATCGCGGTCATCCTGCAAATAACTGCCGTGGTGCTTCATCAGGCGGTTGTCATCATCAGGAATTCCTGCACTGATCCGATCGAGCATCACTTCTTTCAGTGTGCCGCGCAAATAGTCGCTTTCTCTTTTAATGCGTTCAACATCACTTGGAGAGCCGTCCGGTGCTTTTAAGATTTTGGTCACCATGTTGAAAAACTCCTTTCAAGTCAAATCAGTATACATCACGCTGATAGCGTTTTTGCTGCTGCATATCGGCAAGATAAGCTTCCGCTTCTTCGCGGCTCATTTTGCCTTCTTTTTCGATAATCTCAAGTAATGTGTTATGGACGTCATGCGCCATGTGCTTTTCATCTCCGCAAATGTAAACAGCCGCTCCTTCTTGAAGCCATTCGAACAACTCTGCGCTCTGTTCAAGCATGCGGTGCTGCACATATACTTTTTCTTCCGTATCACGCGAGAACGCCACATCCATTTTTGTCAGCACACCGTCTTTGAGCCAATTCTGCCACTCTGTCTGGTAAAGGAAATCCGTGACAAAGTGCTGATCGCCAAAGAACATCCATGCTTTTCCTTCCGCTCCCGTCTCCTCACGCTCCTGCATAAAGGAACGGAAAGGTGCGACGCCTGTCCCGGGGCCGACCATGATAATTGGTGTTTCAGGATCTTTCGGAAGCTTAAAGTTTTGGTTGTGCTGTACATAAACAGGCAGTGTGTCCCCCGGCTGCAGACGTTCCGCACATAAAATTGAGCAGACGCCTTTTCGTTCACGGCCGTGCGCATCGTAGCGGACTGCGCCGATTGTTAAATGCACTTCATCCGGATTTGCGGATAAACTGCTTGCAATCGAATAAAGGCGGGCAGGCATTTTTCTCAAAATCGAGACGAATTGCTGCGCAGATACACTGAATGGGCCATAATCACGGACGAGATCAAGCAAATCGCGTCCTTCAATATAAGCTTTTACATTCTCCTCATTTCCCGGGGCTAAAAGGTCTCTAAGCTCCTCACTTCCCGTCAATTGGGCTGCTTGTTCAAGAAGCGGTTTTGTGAGAACGGTAATCTCATAGTGAGAAATCAGCGCTTCTTTCAGCGGACGGACATCACCTTGCTTATTAAGCGTCACAATTTCTTCCGGGTCCCAATTCATTTCCTTAAGGAGCAGTTCGACAAGCTCTGGATCGTTTTCCGGATAGACGCCGAGGCTGTCACCAGGCTCGTAAGTCAGGCCAGATCCTTCAAGAGACAGCTCCACATGACGTGTTTCTTTATTTGATCCTCTGCCGTTTAAATTCAAATTTTCTAACACTTCAGCCCGAAACGGGTTTGTTCTGGAATACGAAGACTCACCGGTTTGAGCCGCAGCCGCCGGCGCAGGTACGGCGCTTCCGCCCCCAGCTTCATTTAATCCCTTCAATACACCCTCAAGCCATTCGGCTGCCGGTTCATCATAGTCAAGATCGCAATCAACGCGCGGAGAAATCCGTTCTCCTCCGAGTTCTTCTAAGCGCTGATCAAATTCTTTCCCTGTCTGGCAGAAAAATTCGTACGAACTATCACCAAGCGCCAAAACGGAAAAACGCAGATTTTCAAGCTTAGGCGCCCGTCTTCCGTGCAGAAATTCGTGAAACGACAGCGCGTTATCAGGCGGATCGCCTTCACCGTGCGTACTAACCACGATTAAAAGATTGGTTACCTTCTTCAGCTGATTCGGCTTAAAATCGCTCATGGATGAGACGGTCACTTGAAAACCGCTCTGTTCAAGCTGCTTGCCGGCATTTTCTGCAAGCCCCTGTGCGTTTCCTGTTTGTGAACCATAAAGAACGGTCACTTCTTTTGAAACGGCCGGTGCTGGTGCCTCCACAGACACAGCTGCCGCCGGCGCACCCGCAGTTTCTTGGGAGGAAACAGATTGCGCGGATAAATATCCGCTCAGCCAGATTTTCTGGGATTCGGTCAAGGTCGGCAGAAGGCGGTTAAGGAGCTCTGCCTGCTCCTGATTAAACGGACTGTTCATTACCTGAAGTTGCAACGTATCCACCTCACAAAGTTATAAACTGATCGAAAATTGCATCTAATTGAACTTTACCGGAATACTAGGCTTAAGTAAAATATATTTACATGATGATAACTATTAAGAATCCTAATGATAAAACGGCTATGCTTCATGTAAATAGAAAAAAGAGAAGGACTCCCTTCTCTTCATTCAGCATTCTGATATAAGTGAGGCGGCACAGCGGTTACAAACGGACTGGCTTCACCTGTATAAAATACCGTCAGCATATGCATTGCACGGGTGCACGCAGTATATAAAAGCCTGCGGTCGTGCTCTGTATGATAGTGTTCTTCAGATGCATCATAGACAAGTACTGCATCAAATTCAATTCCCTTCGCTAAATACACGGGAATCACGCAAACACCCTTTTGGAATGGTTGATTTTCTTTATGAATCAGGCGAACATCTGCATATTCACTCATGTGGGCGTGCGCCTGTATGCATTGCTGAGCAGTCTTGCAAATGACGGCTATTGTTTCGTGCCCTTTTTTCTTGAGCAGTCCAATTTCTTGCGCGAGCTTTTGGCAAAGGCTCTCATGCCCTTCAGTTTTGACCACGATCGGCATTTCCCCGTTTCTGTTAAACGGCTCAATATCCGCCCCATCTTGAAGCATCGCTTTTGTAAACTCGACAATCTGCCTTGTCGATCTGTACGTTCTCTTTAAACGAACATACTCAGCAGGCTCATCTTCAAAGCACGCATCCATACGCTGATCCCCGTGTATGGCATGAGCGTAGATAGACTGATTGATATCACCAAGCACTGTCATGCTGGCAGCCGGAAAAATGCTTCTCATGTAAGCCATCTGCAGCGGTGAATAGTCCTGGGCTTCGTCAATAAATAGGTGTTTGATCTTCGTATTTTTCTTTCTGCCCTCAATCAGATCCTGCATATAAAGAAACGGTGCCGCGTCCTCATAGAGCAATTTATTTTCCGTAAATGCCGAACGGGTCAGCTCTCCTATCGCTGCCGTCTTCTCATGCTGGGATTTCCCTCCCCATCCGGAAAACAATTGCAGATACAGCTGGTTCACATCAAGAAATGCCAGGAGTCTGACCGCTTGTTTGAGCGGTTTGAAAGCTTTTTTCACAATGATGGCGGCAAGCAGCTGCTGCTCTCTTTGATAATCGTTAAACGTACTCTCGCTGAACCGTTTCCTTTCCTGCAGTTTCTTGTACACGTCCAAGTAGTCCTCTTTGTCGAGCAGCTCAGCTTCATGAACGACCCAATCCTTTCGACGCTCCTTTTTCTCAAGCTTGTTAAGCTCACTCAGCAGCCACTTCGCGGTTTGTTCCATCCGGTTCGGGATCGAGTGATTTTGATCCAATGAGTAAAAATAGGATTGAATCTGTTCCTTTGTAATCAGCTTTTGGCTGCGGAAAACAATATTTTTAAAAATCATCCCTTCAGAGGACAGCCTTGTGACGTATTCATCAATGAATTGCTGAAAAGATAAACCCGCCTTCCATGTGATACCCGCAAGCCTTGTTGGAAAATCGCCTTCCTTTGTTTCAGTCAGGCAATATTCAAGCTGGTCAAAGGGGCTTTCACATTGAAACCTGCGGCCAAGCCGATGCTCGATATATTCCTGAAACGTCGCCTGCTCCATATTCTCTTCTCCTAACTCAGGCAAAACAGAGGAGACATAGCTGTTAAATAAGAAGTTAGGAGAAAACAAAACGATTTGTCCGGCATCAATGACGCCGCGGTGCCTGTATAACAAATAAGCGACACGCTGAAGCGCTGCCGAGGTTTTTCCGCTCCCAGCCGCTCCCTGCACGATCAGGAATTTGCTTTTTTCATTACGGATAATCTGATTTTGTTCTTTCTGAATCGTAGACACGATGTTTTTCATTTGGGTATCGGAATGATGGCTTAATACCTCTTGCAGCATTTCATCGCCAATCGTCATATCGGTATTAAACATCGCCTTGAGATCGCCGTTTTTGATCATAAACTGTCGTTTCAGCACCATTTCCCCTTCTATCGTTTCACCGGACACCTCGTACTCCGCTTTTCCTGGGGAATAATTGTAGTACATACTTGATATCGGCGCCCTCCAGTCATAAATCAGAAAGTGTTCCTCCTTCTCATCCAAACAGGAAGCTAAACCGATATAAATTCGCTCTGCCTGCTCCTCGCCGTTTTCAATAAAATCAATCCGTCCGAAATAAGGCGATTTTTTTAATTGTTGAATTCGTTTGAGCTGCTGAGCCATGCGCCGATGATTCCGTTCCCGATCAGACAGCAGCTCTGCCTGCTGCTTAATGCTTGCCATCGTTTCAACCGCTTCATGGGCATCATCAAAATTAACCTTCACATCCTCCCAAAAGCTTTTTCTTAATCCGATGATATCATGCTTCAACCCGCCCGCAGACGTTTCCAGAAACCGCTCTTTTTTTCCGAGTTCCTGCAGCACCTCATCTATTCTTGACTGCTCTTCCTTCCATTCCTTATCCTTCTGATTCATGAACGGCACCTCCAGAAAATAGTTGACAAACATAGATGAAATACTGTAAAATATAATTGGATACATATATCAAATATATGATGAAAACTGGCAAATACAATTTATCTTATCACATTTACCCAAAATCAATCAAGGTTTGGGTTATTTATATGCAAAAAAACCGACTTCACATCGAAATCGGTTTTTTTGCTATTAATTATCTAAGCGAAAAGAACGGTTTGGCAGCTTCCAATTAAACATATAGGAACAAACCCGGCAGACAACGAGCACAAAAAACAGAACGTATAAGCCTACCGAGTTCCCCAGCCAGCCCAATCCGACGATTAATCCGCCGAGAGCCGCCCAGACCGCGTAAATTTCCGCCTTCAGCACAAGCGGTTTGCGCCCGGCAAGAAGGTCGCGGATGATTCCGCCCCCGCTTCCCGTCAGCACCGCAGCCACAATCACGGCACTAAGCGGATGGCCCATTTTGACGGCATACAGTGCGCCTTGGATAGCAAAGGCTGCGAGGCCGATCGCATCTGACAAATTGCCCCACTTATTCCAATGCTTCAGCAGCAGCTTCGGAAACAGAAACACAATTGTAATAGATAAAAGCGCGATTTGAAAGTACGCTCCCTGCTCCCATAGCGCTGACACAGGAACACCAATCAGCAAATTGCGGATCGCTCCTCCTCCAAAAGCTGTAACGATCCCTAATATATAAACTCCTAAAATATCGTATTCCTCTTCCATCGCAACAATTGCGCCGCTGACTGCAAACGCAATGATGCCAATCACACTGAGCAGCTCCCAAGCCATTCTGATGACTCCCTTTATGTTTGTTAAATTTTCTGACGACCTCTAGATTTTATAATCGCTCAAGCGTAAAAGCAATAACATTTTTATAAGAAAAAAAGATAAATTTAGAGGGAATACGGCTATTGCTGATGGACATGAGTTTTGCGAAATTAAAAAGCGCCCCGGCATACGAGGCGCTTTTGGGTTATTCAGATTTTTCGCCCTTCAGCCGGCACATAAAAACGATAATCAGGATAAAAGCAATCAAGGCCAGGAATGGAATGGTAATAAAACCAAACCAGTTAATATATTGGCCCGAGCACGGCACGCCGCTTACACACGGCTTAATGCCGCTAAAGCCGGGCACTTTTTGCTCTAAGTAATGCATGATCGAAATAAATGCCCCGATCATCGCCATCGGAAGCACATATTTTTTCGCGCGTGTGTCCCCTTGAAAGGTGGCAATGCCTAAAATCAGGACGAGCGGATACATGAGGATACGCTGGTACCAGCACAGTTCACATGGAATGAACTTTCTGATTTCACTAAAATACAGGCTGCCCAGCATAGCGACAAGAGCCACAACCCAGGAAGCATATAAAAATACGATTCTATTTTTCATATCGTTACTTCCCTTTCAGCTCTTTTTCTATCGTTTCTTTGATTTCATCATAATCCATAAACTTCTTAATTACTTTATCATTGACGTAAATCGTCGGTGTTGCATTTATGTTCATTTTTTGATTAAGGTCAGAATCCTTTTCCACTTGAGAAGCGAATGTTTCCTTATCAAGATTTTTCTTGAGCGTCTCAGGTTTTATCTTTGTGGTGCTTTTTGCAAGATCACCGAGAACGCCCGGGGTTACCCATTCCTGTTCTGTATCCGGCTGTTTTTCAAACAGCTTTTCATGGAAGTCCCAGAAAGAGTCAGGGTCTTCCTTCCATACTTCTTCTGATGCAAGAGCCGCTAATCTTGAACCTTTTCCATGGAACATGACGTTCACGAAAGAAAATTTCACATCGCCCTTATCAATAAAGTCTTTTTGTATTTTTGGAAAGATGTCACTGTTAAACACCTTGCAAGACGGACATTTGTAATCTCCGAATTCTACTACAGTTACCGGTGCATCGTCCTTGCCAAGCACAGGCTGGCCTTTAATAGACGGCTGTCCGGAAACCGCTTCGTCGCCTTGTTCCGTTTTGTTATTAATGATGACAATGGCTGCTAGCAATGCAACGACCACAACCGTAAGGATGACCGCGAATTTCGCAGAAGACTGCTGTTTCTTTTTCACTCCGACACCTCATCGTTTTAAAATTAAAAAAGAAGCGGATCGCAATTGACCCACTTCTTTATTTTAACAAGACAAGCACAGATAAGAAAACCCCGAAAAAATGAATTCTCTCCGACAATTTATTTGTTTTTAAGACGCATGACACGCATGGCGTTTGCAACAGCCAGCAGCGTAACGCCGACATCAGAGAAAACCGCTTCCCACATAGTCGCAATTCCAAATGCACCAAGAATGAGGAAGATCGCTTTTACGCCTAAAGCAAAGCCGATGTTTTGCCACACGATACGCCGTGTCCGTTTCGCAATCCGAATCGCTTCCGCAATTTTTGACGGCTGATCTGTCATCAGCACGATGTCTGCGGTTTCTACCGCGGCGTCTGAGCCAAGGCCTCCCATCGCGGCCCCTATATCTGCGCGGGCAAGCACTGGTGTATCATTGATGCCGTCACCGACAAAAATGAGTTTTTCATTAGGCAAAAGCTTGGCTTCCAATGCTTCGACCTGCGCGACTTTATCCTGCGGGAGCAGCTCTGCATATACCTCATCGATGCCAAGCTGTTTTCCGACCGCTTCCCCCGTTTGTTTCGAATCACCCGTCAGCATAGCTGTCTGTTTGATCCCAAGCGACTTCAGATCAGCAACCGCTTGTGCTGCATCTTCCTTTACTTCATCCGCTATGATGATTGCTCCGGCATATCGTTGACCAACGGAAACGTGTACGATTGTTCCGGCTTTTTCATCCGGGACATCCTCAATTTGTTCTCTTTCCATGAGCTTTTTATTCCCGGCAAGGATCTCAGTTCCATTTACCTTTGCAAAAATGCCGTGGCCGGATATTTCCTCATATGATTCTATGGCGTCAGGGGAAAGCATTTTTCCATAAGCTTTACGCACAGATTCGGCAATCGGATGCTGTGAATGAAGCTCAGCGTATGCCGCAGCTTCAAGTAAGCTGTCCTTTGTAAATCCTTCCGAAGGCTTAATTTCTGTCACTTCAAAGCTGCCTTTAGTTAATGTTCCCGTTTTATCAAACACCGCGTATTTGACTTGATTCAAGGCTTCTAAATAATTGCTTCCCTTTACAAGCACTCCAGCCTTCGAGGCCGCTCCGATTCCTCCGAAGAAACCGAGCGGAATAGAGACAACTAGCGCACAAGGACAAGAAATCACTAAAAAGATAAGCGCGCGGTACACCCAATCGGAAAGAGCGGCGCCAGAAACAACAAGCGGCGGAACAAAAGCCAGCAATACCGCGATAATGACAACAGCAGGTGTATAATACTTAGCAAACTTCGTGATAAAGTTTTCTGTCCGGGCTTTGCGGCTGCTCGCATTCTGAACCAGGTCTAATATTTTTGATACTGCTGAGTCCTGATAGCCCTTTGTGACTTCAATATGCAGAACGCCGTTTTGATTGATAAAGCCTGACATGACCTCTTGTCCTTCCGCAGCTTTTCTCGGAACGGACTCACCTGTCAACGCAGATGTATCAACCATCGCTGACCCTTGCACGACCTTACCGTCCAGGGGTATGCTTTCTCCCGGATTAACCACAATGATATCTCCTGTCTGAACATCCTCCGGAGAAACCTGTTCGATGCCGTTCTTTGTTTTCACATTGGCGTAATCAGGCCGTATATCCATTAAGGCACTAATTGATTTTCTGGACCGGCTGACTGCGGCTCCTTGAAAAAGCTCACCGATTTGATAAAACAGCATAACGGCGACTCCCTCAGGGTATTGCTGAATCAGAAAAGCACCAATTGTGGCAAGGGCCATCAAGAAATGTTCGTCAAACACTTGGCCGCGGATGATGTTTTTGACTGCGCGGATGACAATGTCACCGCCAATGATCAAATAAGCAGCGAGAAATAGGCAAAATTCAATAGTGCCTGAATGAACCAAATATGCCGCTGCGCCGAGAATGACAGCCGCCGCCATTCTGATTAGCATATTGACCATTCGATTACGATAGCCGTCATCCGCTGATTTCTTTTTATGCTTTTGGCGAATCGTTACATGCGGATCGATTGATTTCACTTTTTTCTCTATTTTATTTGTGACCCATTGCTCTTCTTTCCCATCGGCCGAGACAGTTAAGGTGCTTGCCGCAAAATTTACCGTGCATCCGTCAATTCCTTTTATGCCTTTGACTCCATTTTCGATTTTTTGGGCACAATTGCTGCAATCCAAACCGTCCAGAACGTATTCCTGTTTCACTAGTCTCACCTTACCTTCCGATTTAGGGTTCCCTCTTCAAAGCGTATCAATGAGCATTGATTTGTTATACATATATGAGCATATATTCATATAATGGTTACACCTATTATATGTTGTTTTCCAAGAAAGTGTCAATGAAAAACAAAAACCGGCATATCGCCGGTTTTTCATTTTACTTTCTGCAGACGAAGAGCGTTCAGAACTACGGAAACGGAGCTGAATGCCATTGCTGCTCCCGCTATCCATGGTGCTAAAAATCCTAGCGCTGCGATTGGGATGCCGAGGCTGTTATAGCCGAGCGCCCAGAATAAGTTTTGTTTAATGTTTTTCATTGTCAATCTGCTCATGCGAATGGCGTCGGCAATGCTGTTTAGATCGCCGCGAATCAGCGTAATGTCAGCTGTTTCCATGGCAATATCCGTGCCTGTTCCAATCGCCATGCCTATATCGGCTGTGGCAAGCGCCGGCGCATCGTTAATTCCGTCGCCTACCATGGCTGTTTGGCGGCCTTCTTTTTGCAGGCGGGCAATTTCTGCCGCCTTTTGTTCAGGAAGGACTTCCGCAATGACACTCGTAATTCCCGCCTCCTTCGCGATGGCTTCTGCGGTTCTGCGATTGTCTCCTGTCATCATGATGACATCAAGCCCCAACTCTTTCAGACGGGCAACAGCCTTCCGCGACGTGTCTTTTATCGTATCTGCAACCGCTACTAGCCCCGCTGCCTCCCCATCAATGGCTACAAGCATAGCTGTTTTCCCTTCGGCCTCAAGCTCTTCCAGTTGGGCGAGAAGAGCCCCATGCTCAACCTGTTCGCTCTCCATTAGCTTTCTTGTGCCGACGAGAATGCTTTTTCCTCCGGCTTCAGCCAAAATGCCTGCGCCGACTTTCGCTTCAAAACGGGTTAGCTTCGGTATCTCTAGCCCTTTTTCTTTCACGCCAGCCACAATTGCTTCGCCGAGCGGATGCTCCGATCCCGTTTCCGCTGCCGCTGCAAATTGAAGCAAATCTGTTTCTTCAAAACGTCCGAATGGAATGGCATCCGTCAGACGCGGCTTCCCGTTTGTCACGGTTCCGGTTTTATCAAGAACAATGGTATCGAGACGATGTGTTTTTTCTAAATGCTCGCCGCCTTTAAATAAAATGCCGAATTCAGCAGCGCGTCCAGATCCAGCCATTATGCTCGTCGGAGTGGCAAGACCAAGGGCGCACGGACAAGCAATGACAAGAACCGCAATGAACTTGCTGATCGCTTCAGCAAAATCGCCAGGAGCCGCCCAAAGATACCAAATGAGAAAAGTGAGAACGGCAATCCCCAATACAATCGGCACAAAAATGCCTGAAATCTGGTCAGCGAGACGCTGGATCGGCGCTTTTGACCCTTGTGCTTCCTCAACAATTTTGATGATATGGGAAAGGGCAGTGTCCTTTCCGACGTTGACAGCTTTAATTTTCAGGAAGCCGTTTGCGTTAACGGTTGAACCTGTCACACTGTCGCCAGGATTTTTATCAACAGGAAGACTTTCTCCTGTAATCATCGATTCGTCAACCGCCGAGCGGCCTTCAATCACTTCTCCGTCGACAGGAATTCGTTCACCAGGTTTGACGTAAACAATGTCATGAACTAGCACTTCGGCGATCGGGACGATTTGCTCCTTTCCGTCTCTTACGACAGTCGCTGTTTTCGCTTGAAGCTTCATCAGCTTTTTAATCGCATCCGAGGAACGTCCCTTTGCTTTTGTTTCAAACAACTTGCCTAGTAAAATCAGCGTCAGCAAAATCGCGCTTGTTTCATAGTAAAGGCCGTCTGTATGTCCGTTGGAACCAAGGCTTTGAAAAGTAAGATATAGACTATAGGCGTATGCAGCAGTCGTTCCGAGCGCGACCAATACATCCATATTGGCGCTTTTATTTCTGAGTGCCTTATACGCACCCGCATAAAACGGCCAGCCGATCAGAAACTGGACTGGTGTCGCCAGCGCAAACTGCATCCACGGATTGAGGAATATGTCCGGCACCCAAATGAATGATGTAAATGTTAAATGGCTCACCATCGCCCAAAGCAACGGGAACGACAGAACCGCTGAAAAGATCAGTCTCGCCGTTTGCTTCCGTTCTTCTTTCTTTTTAGCAGCTGCTGCTGCACCGTCCTGATCATCCTTCAGCTTTAGCTTATATCCAAGCTTATCTACCACTGCTTTCAGATCGCTGACAGACGCTTCTTTTGGATTGTATTCGACTGTAACTGTTTCTAAAGCGAAGTTTACAGGGGCGTTTGCGACGCCTTCTATTTTGTTAAGCCGCTTTTCAATCCGATTGGCGCAGGCCGCACAGGTCATGCCTTCAATATCGAATTCAGCTTTTTCTGTAACGACATGATAGCCCAGCTTCTCTATTTTTTCCTGAATTGCTGCAGCCCCTGTTTCAGCAGGATCGTAGATTACATTTGAAGTTTCCGTTGCCAGATTGACATTGGCATCTGCGACACCGGGCATCCGCTTCAGGCCTTTTTCAATTCTGGAAGCACATGCCGCACAGGTCATACCAGAGACCTGCATTGCGACTTCCTTTTGTTCACTCAATATACTCACTCCTTTATATACACCCGGGGGGTATATAAAAATGAAAGAAATATCGCACCTCCATAAAGGCGCGATATCTTGAATCAATCGGCTACATCATAGCCCTGATCTTCTATCGCATCCGCAATGTCTTTGACGGATACTTTGTCAGCATCAAACGAAACATCGACTTTACCCGCTTCCAGATTGACATGAACAGCACTGACGCCGTCCAGTTCTCCTACGCTCGTTTCTACTGCTTTGACACAGTGCTGACAAGACATTCCTTCGACTTGCAATGTTTTTTGTTCCATATGAATTCCTCCTGTTTATTCTTTCTGTTTTCATCCTACCATACCCCCGTAGGGTATTACAATAAAAAACACTTTATGATTTTGTGAACTTTTTAAATACATCCAACAGCTCAGAAATGGCTTGTTCCCCGTCTCCGCTTTTGATGGCATCCGCTACACAATGATGGGCATGATCCTCAAGCAAATGAAGCGCCACATTTTTCATTGCCGCTTGAACAGCTGAAATCTGCACAAGAATATCTACACAATATCTGTCGTTTTCCACCATGTTTTGAATGCCTCTGACTTGACCCTCAATCCGCTTAAGCCGGTTTGTAATCTGATCTTTTTCTTTCGAGCTTTTATGGTTTAATGTTTTATGTTCGTTATGCTTTTCCATGCGTACACCTCTGTTTAATGATATTAATTCCCATTATACTGATTGTCCAAACGGTTGTCTAAGCATGCCAACGCAAAAATTGAATCAGTTAGGTTTTACCATTTCATCAGGAGGGTATATACTTCTGTTGATAACGCTTTTAAAGGGGAGAAAAAAAAGTGGATACGATCAAGGTTGGAATATTAGGATACGGATTGTCCGGTTCTGTTTTTCACGGGCCGCTGCTGGCTGTTCTAAATGAGTATCACATCAGCAAAATCATGACATCACGGACGGAAGAAGTGAAACGGGATTTTCCTGATGCTGAAGTTGTGCATGAGCTTGAGGAAATCACAAATGACCCCTCCATTGAGCTCGTCATTGTCACCACACCGAGCGGCCTTCATTACGAGCATGCTATGGCGTGCATACAAGCGGGAAAACACGTCGTGTTGGAAAAACCGATGACAGCGACGGCCGCAGAAGGGGAGAAATTAAAGAAAGCCGCTGATGAAAAAGGCGTATTGTTAAGCGTATATCATAATCGGCGCTGGGATAACGACTTTTTAACGATTAAAAAGCTGATCTCTGAGGGATCTCTTGAAGATATCAATACATATCAAGTCTCCTATGACCGCTACAGACCTGAAGTTCAAGCGCGATGGCGGGAAAAAGAAGGCGTTGCCACTGGTACGCTGTATGATCTCGGCTCCCACATTATAGACCAAACCCTGCATTTGTTTGGGATGCCTAAAGCCGTGACTGCAAACGTAATGGCTCAGCGGGAAAATGCCGAAACGGTTGACTATTTTCATTTAATCCTGGATTACGGCAAGCTTCAAGCCATTCTATACGGAGGATCAATTGTTCCTGCAAACGGTCCCCGTTATCAAATCCATGGAAAAAGTTCCAGCTTTATCAAATACGGAATCGACGGGCAGGAAGACGCACTCAGAGCGGGAAGAAAACCAGAGGGTGACAGCTGGGGCGCGGATGATTCGGAGTTTTACGGACAGCTTACAACCGTTCATGGCTCCGATAAAAAAACAGAAACCGTTCCATCAGTAAATGGCTCCTATCTCACTTATTACCAAAAAATAGCGGAAAGCATACGAGAAGGTGCTGCGCTGCCAGTCACTGCTGAGGAAGGTATTGATGTCATCCGCATCATTGAAGCCGCGATGAAAAGCAGTAAAGAGAAACGAACCATTATGCTGGAGCAATAAACAAAAGCCTCCCCAAATAAGGGGAGGCTATTTCATTAGAATGTTTTTCCTGCTTCTTTCGCACGCGCGATCGCGTCTTCTTTGATTTGCTGTGCTTTATCTGGCTCCGCATTATGTCCCTCTACGAAAATGCCATCGAATGATGGTACGCCGAAGAAGTTCATCATGATGCCGATGTAGCGGTGTCCCATTTCCATCTCAGCCGCGGGACCTTCTGAATAATAGCCGCCGCGCGCTTGGATATGGATTGCTTTTTTATCAGTCAACAAGCCGACAGGACCTTGTTCTGTGTATTTGAATGACTTTCCTGCAACGGCAACAGAATCAAGATACGCTTTCATCACTGGCGGGAATGAGAAGTTCCATAAAGGAGTGACAAATACGTACTTATCAGCTGATGCAAATTGATCGCTAAGCTCTCCCAAACGGCCTACTTTCGCTTTTTCGTTTTCAGAAAGCTCTTCAAAGCCTGTACCTGACTGAAGCTTTCCCCATCCGCTGAATACATCTGCGTCAATGTGCGGGATGTTTTCTTTGTACAAATCGATATGTACAACTTCATCATTTGGATTCGCTTCTTTGTAAGATTCGATAAATGCTTTACCTGTTGCCATACTGTACGAAGTTGCTTCGTCATGCGGATGAGCAGTGATATATAATACTTTTGCCATTTTTACCAGTCCTTTCGTTTTTAAAAATCACACATCAATTATTATCATACAGATGCATAATGATTATTCTGTCTCTCTTAGACTTTATTATAGAGACAAAGAAATTTACTTTCAAGTAAAATATCTCGAATTAAAGATTTATTTCCCTTTCCCAAACAGCTTACTTTTCAAAAGCTGTTCTCAAGCCGGAATACAGCGCGGATAATTCTTTACTGATCCGAGGATAATGAGGGACATGCGGCACTTGAATATCCGCCGGCATTCTTTTCACGTTAAAGGATTGCTCAACCTGTTCAAAAAACGTCCGCAGCTGGTTGATTTCTTCATCAGAAAACGGAGAAGGCAGACGGCGGTGAGCTTGGGCTGAGAGCAAATAATAGCCTAAGTGCTGAGCACCAGAAATAGCAGGCCAGAGTGCATCCGTATTCGCATGAGGAAACTCTCCAAGCGCCTTGTCATACGCATCCCGAAGCCTGACGAGGCTCACCCTTAATTTATGTTCGTCAGCTTTCTGCCCGGTTAACAGTTTCTCCATAAACTGCCCTTCCAGCCGGATGACGTTCCTCATCAGTTCAGGCAGCCGCTTCGTTGAAAACCGCCGCCACAAAAGCATTGTTCCCAATAGCCCGATCACGCTGCCGACAGCTACGTCCGTCAGCCTCGCTATCATAAAATAACCGGTGTCCGCGCCGCCATGCATACTTTCTGTGATAACAAGCGCATTTGCGGTTAAAAAGGGAACAGCCAGCGCATAATTGCGGACAATCAGCATCTCAAGAAGACATTGCAGCGCTGCAATACAAAACGCAATATAAACACCGCCCGGCTTAAAAAACAAGATTGCGCCTGCCAGCATAACACCGATCACCGTTCCGGCCGAACGCTGAATAGCCCTGTGAAGCGTAAAAACAACAGTAGTGCCAAGCATGACCGCTGCTGCCGAAAGCGGAATCCAATAGGAGCGTGCAAAGCCGAATACGAGGGCAAACATATCGGCGGCAAACAGAACAATTCCGTACTTTAACGCTCTAATCAAAACCGGAGACTTCCAGTCAAAGACATTTCTCAAAAAGTAAAAAGAGGATGGCAGGCGGCTCGGTTCCCCATCAAGCTGCTTTTCCAAACGTCCTGAAGCGATATGCAAAACCTCGTTGATTTCTTCAAACAGCTTTCGCTTTGGCTCAGATTCATTTTCATTAATCTGAAACGTATTGAAAATCCGTGCATGTGCAAGCATATCTCCGGTTTGACGAAGTGCCTTTTCAATCTGCGCGGTCTCTCCATCCGGCGTTTCAGCTGAAAAATGAATAATGGCAAGGAATATGTCGTCAGCTTTTTCAAGCAGGCGGAAAAACCGTTCATCATGCCACGATTTTTTCCGTCCGTTCCCTTTACCCAGAAAGGTTTGGCGGGCTGTTCTGAGCATGAGCACCGTCTGATGCTGCGCATGATGAAAACCTGGCGTTCCGACGGCTGAAAGACATGCAGCCAGCTGATCATATGTTTTTTGCAGCACCGCTCCCTCCGGTCCATGCTTGTTCCATAACCAGCCGATTAGCGTGATGCCCATGGCGAAAATGCCTCCGAGAAACGTCAGTCCCGCTCTGAACAACGCTTGTGAAGGATCGGCCGGAAGACCGGAACTGACTAAAAAGGCAAGGACAAAAAACATCGGCGCAGGGCCTTGAATGCCGAGCGCGCTAAAAATAAACATTGCCGCTGCACCGACCATCCCCAAAACAGCCGCCATCATCCAAAGCGTCCCGGACAAAAGCGTCCCTAAACAAAATGAGAGGGCGATCCCAATAGAAACCAAGAGCAGCTTCAAGGCGCGCTTTTTGTACGATTCACCGCCAGCATATAAATAAACAAAGCCTCCGATACTTGCAGTTAGTCCGTAATCCGTGTGACCCGCTAATGCGCCGACCAGCACAGGAAACCCTGAAGCGAAACCTGATCCGATAGCCTTTTTCCAAGGAAATGGATTCGCATGAATGCGAAAGGCATCCTTCACGATAGGCATGATTCTTTGATTGTTCTCAGCAGTTTTGTTCATTTGACAAAATCCTTTTCAATGAATATATAGAACTCTTCCCATTTCTTCGCTTTAGTATGCCCAAAAACGCGGTTAGCTCCTCAATTGGTGTGCCCGATAAAAAAAACAGAGACTTAAACCGTCTCTGCTTGCATGACATCAGTTTATTCGCAATATCATAAAGCGGCACCTGTCAGGACTGCTTCGTCCTTCTGCTTTCCTTTAAGAGCAGGTGGATAAAAAATAAAGGGTAAATCAATAGATACCCATTAAACAGCCACCACACAAGATCAAAGTCCCTGCTGAATGTCCAGAATGATATCGCCTGCAGGCCTGAACAACAGGTCAGCACAAGAGAAATCAGCGCCATCAGCTTCCACTCAGCACGATTCACCCGCTGTAAGTACAAGCTGTACAACCCTGTCACAGAGATCAGGATATCCAGAGGAAAAAAAGACCAGTTCCAGGCGATCATAAACGGATGGTCATGATGTTTAAAGGCCCAGTTTTCCGGTATGAGCGAAAACCCGGCTGACAGCCAGTACAAGATAAAGCCAATATCAGTCACGAGAAAAAAGAGCTTCATATATCTCATTTGTACTGCCCGCTTTTATGTACCGGCTCAGACACCCCAGCCTGCTCGATCAGGTTTAAAGACACAACACCGGCAATAATCAATCCAATTGAAATGACTTTCATGACACTAACATGTTCTTGAAAAAACAAAAAACCAACCACTGTAATCAGGACGATTCCCATCCCTGACCATACAGCATAAGCAACAGATACGTCTATTGATTTTAGCGTAAGCGTCAGAAAGAAAAGACTCCCTCCATAAAAGAAAATCAACAGCACACTGGGAATAAGTTTTGTAAAACCGGACGATAGCTTCATGCTGACCGTTCCCGCAACCTCAAACAAAATCGCCAAGCATAGAAACACCCAATTCACGTTGCATCAGCCTCCTCATCAGCTGTTATACCGTTAAACAAAACATCTACAATTGATTCAAGAACCTCTCCTGTCGTGAACTGATGTTTCAGCGGATATTCAGGGTCATACACTTGGTTGATGCTCCCTATATACATATGAACAAACAGGTCCGGATTGATGTTTCTGATTTTCTTTTGCTGTTTGCACTCGTTTAATAATGCTAGGACAATTGCCCATTCTTCCTTAATAAAGGTATCTAATGTAAGCCACGCATCGTAATGGTATTTCTTCAGTTCGCTTAATAATCCCATGTTCAGCAGTTCCATCCCCTGCGGAAGGCTGATCAGCATTTTTTTCACCTTTTCAAGCACATTTAAACGTTCATTTTCATAGATGTCTCTTTCCATTTGCTTCATTTCAGCTATAAATTGTTCGACAACCGCCTCAACAAGCTGATCTTTAGATGAATAATATGCATAGAGCGTCCGCTTGCTTGTTCCCAGCGCTGCCGCCAAATCATTCATCGTAAATGAAAATCCTTTCTGTTTAATTAGCCGGATGGTTTCCGCCAGAATTCTTTTATCCATATCAATCCCCCGCTTTCGGTACTACAAAAACTGTTTCAGTACCAAAATTATACGACAGCAATTTATGGAAATCAACAATATATAAAAAAACCTCTCCAATTGGGAGAGGTTTAAAAGACACTGCGGACCAAACCGCCGTCCGCCCGAAGCGCTGCACCATTGATCGCAGAGGAAAGCGGGCTGCTTAAAAATGTAACAAAGTGGGCGATTTCTTCCGGACGGATCAGTCTTTGAATGATAGATGTCGGCCGGTTTTCTTTCATAAAACGTGCCTCAGCTTCTTGAACAGTCAGGTTTTCATCAGGATACAGCGAGTTCAGCATGGTTTCCACACCCTCTGTTAAGGTAGAACCCGGCATGACGGTGTTGACTGTGACATTCGTGCCGGTTGCCAGCTCCGCCAAACTGCGGGAAATGGACAGCTGCATTGTTTTCGTCGCACTGTAATGGGCCATCTCCTGTGAAGGCATAATCGCCGCTTCACTGGCAATGAAAATCACACGTCCTTCTTTTTTCTCGATCATGTTATGCAAATACTTGCGTGTCAGCCTTACACCGCTCATAATATTCACTTCAAAAAAACGAAACCATTCATCATCCGGAATATCAAAATACTCCGCCGGTTCGAAAATCCCTAAATTGTTGATCAAAATATCAACGTGCGGATATGCCTGAAACAGCTCATTGCAGCCTTCTTCTGTTCCCAAATCAAATGCAGCCGGATAAAGGACCGCTTCAGCATGTTGTGTTTTCAATTCATCTATCGTCTGATTCACTTTCTCTTCCCGGCGTCCGTTAATAATCACTGCCGCCCCTTCTTCAGCTAATGAAGAGGCAATAGCTTTTCCGATCCCCGATGTCGAGCCGGTAACCAGTGCGGTTTTTCCTTGTAAATTCAGCTTCATTCTTCATCCCTCCGTTTTTGATTCCTCTTATTTATTAACAGGAATCTGATTGGTGAAACATCTGCTCTGCAAACAGTATGAAACAGCTGGGATTGAAATGGAAGTACGCACTTTTTGGTGCCTGTGATTTGGAGAAAAAATAAAGCAGAACCTCTTGAGAGGTTCTGCTTTATTGTCAGTATGTATGGAGACGGTGGGAGTCGAACCCACGTCCAGAAACATCGATTACTTAAGCGTCTACGAGCGTAGCCTGCATATTTATGGTTTCACTCATCTTCTTGCCTGCGGGCGGGCCTTCCGAGAGCTAGTCTGTTCATCTCTTCTTACGTTCTCAGACGGGAACGCAAGCGTAGCCTACTTGGATGTGCTCTTCACAGACACATAGGCAATGTCAGGAAGAGCTCGCTGCGCTTATTAGGCAGCTAATGCTACGTTTTGGTTAAAACTGTTAGTTTTGCCAGTTATATTTAAGTGCGTGTTTACGAGATCGCCTCTCGGCTCGCAGCTCAAGCTCGATCCATCCCTGTCGAATCCGTAACGTCCCCTTGGTATAAGGGAAATACGGGAGAAAATATCAAGCTCTCACTCAAACTGGCTATAGTCTTATTATAACATGATCACGGCTCTTTTCAATTGTCAAATCCTTCAAATGAATAGCGTTGTGATCTGATCGTGAACACAGTATAGCACAGGCCTGATTTTCGAATCAAGCACTATGCCTTTAGAAGCCTTTTTGACTGTCTCTGAATGCTCTTTCGATTTCCCGCTTCGCGTCCTTGCGCTTCAGGTCTTCCCGTTTGTCATAGTTCTTCTTTCCTTTTCCAAGGCCGAGAAGCACTTTGGCAAAGCCATTTTTCAAATACAGCTTTAGCGGAACGAGAGAATAGCCTTTTTCCTTTGTTAACCCGATCAGCTTGTTAATCTCCTTACGGTGCATTAACAGCTTTCTCGTACGGAGCGGATCGTGGTTATAGCGGTTTCCCTGCTCATATGGGCTGACGTGCATATTGTGGAGAAACACTTCTCCCCGTTCGATTTTGGCGAAGGAATCCTTAAGGTTTACGCGGCCGGCGCGAATCGATTTGATTTCGGTTCCTTGCAGAACGATGCCTGTTTCATAGGTTTCTTCTATAAAATAATCATGGTTGGCTTTCTTATTTTGAGATAATACTTTTCCTGACCCTTTTGGCATGCCAGAACCTCCTCTCTCTAAGGAAAAACTGTCCACCTTTTGCGATACGCTCTATTTTACCAAATGTCACGTACCGCTACAATGAAAAGCTGTTTCCGAAAGAAAGCAAATAGAGCGCTGCGGCCCTATTTGCTGGTTGAGCTGTTATTTCTTCTTTTTCCGTTTCTGTTTCGGCGCATTTTGGAAGCCGCGTTTTTTCTTTTTCTTCTTCGGCTTAGTGAACCATTCTCCTTTTTCCTCAGACGGCGCTGGAGAAACAGGTGTATTGGTGCTTTGAACGCGTTTTCTGGCAGGCTTTCCGCGTTTTCTGCTCCGGCTGCTGTCCAATTCTCTCGGACGGCGTGGAGAGCCCTTCATGCCGACGATTTCAAAGTCGATATTGCGCTCATCCTTATTGACATCGACAACCTTGACTGTGATTTCATCCCCGATGCGGAAGACGTTTCCTGTCCGCTCGCCGATCATTGCGAAATGCTGTTCGTCAAAACGGTAGTAGTCATCTGTCATAAAGCTGACGTGTACGAGTCCTTCGATTGTATTCGGCAGCTCGACGAACATGCCGAAGTTTGTCACAGAGCTGATCATGCCGTCAAACTCTTCACCGATTTTATCAAGCATGTATTCCGCTTTTTTCAGATCATCCGTCTCACGCTCGGCGTCAACTGCACGGCGCTCCATAGATGATGTATGTTCAGCGATATCCGGCAGGCGTTCAGCCCACTTTTCCTGTGTCGCTTCATCGACTTTGCCGTTGATCAAATACGTACGGATTAGACGGTGAACGATTAAGTCAGGGTAACGGCGGATCGGCGATGTGAAATGCGTATAGAATTCCGTTGACAGACCGAAGTGCCCCAAGCTTTGCGGGTCGTATTTCGCCTGTTTCATCGAACGGAGCATAACAGTAGATATAACCGTTTCCTCAGGTCTGTCACGCACAGCGTTCAGAATGCTTTGCAGGGCGCGCGGGTGAATATTTCCCGCCGTTCCTTTCACCACATAGCCAAATGTCGTCACAAACTCTAAAAACTTTTGCAGCTTTTCAGCATTCGGCTCTTCGTGAATCCGGTATATAAACGGGACGTTCATCCAATGGAAATGCTCCGCTACTGTTTCATTTGCCACAAGCATAAATTCTTCAATGAGCTTCTCGGCGACAGAGCGTTCTCTGATCACAACGTCTTTAACCGCTCCTTCGTCATCGACAAGCACCTTTGCTTCTTTGAAATCAAAGTCAACGGCGCCGCGGTCCATCCGCTTATCGCGAAGAATTTGAGCCAGGCGCTCCATGTCTTTGAACATCGGAACAAGAGGCTCGTATTTTTGTTTCAGCTCTTCATCATCGTCAACAAGAATTTTATTCACATCTGAATATGTCATTCTTTCCGTTGTTTTGATGACACTTTGGAAGATCTCGTGCTCTGTCACCTGTCCCTGACTGTTAATGGTCATTTCACAAGAAAGCGTCAGGCGGTCAACCTTTGGATTTAAGGAGCAGATGCCGTTTGACAATCTGTGCGGAATCATCGGGATGACACGGTCAACCAAATACACACTTGTCCCTCTTTCAAGCGCTTCTTTGTCAATCGGTGAGTTTTCGGTTACATAATGGCTGACATCAGCAATATGAACGCCAAGCTTGTAGCTTCCATCGTCCAGCTTCGTCACGGTAACTGCATCATCCAAATCCTTCGCGTCCGCCCCATCAATGGTGACAATCACCTGGTCACGGAGATCACGGCGGTCTTTCAGATCTTTTTCATCAATTGTGTCAGGCGTACTAGATGCCTGTTCCATCGCGTCAGCTGGAAATTCTCCCGGCAGGCCGTGCTTATGAATGACCGATAAAATATCAATGCCCGGATCATTTTTGTGGCCGAGAATGGTTTCAATCTCGCCCTCAGCGTTCATGCGGCCTTCAGGATAGCTCGTCAGCTTGACAACAACCTTATGCCCTTCCGCAGCTCCATTTTTCCCGTTTTTCGGAATGAAGATGTCACTCGTGATTTTTTTGTCGTCCGGAATGACAAAGCCGAAGTTTCTCGTTTCTGTATACGTGCCGACAACCCGCTGAATCGCTCTTTCTAAAATCCGTATAACGGTTCCTTCCTGCCTAGAGCCGCTTGACTGTGAATTCAGGCGAACCATGACGATATCGCCGTTCATTGCCGTATTCAGCTCATTAGGCGGAATAAACACATCGCTTAACGACGTATCCTCAGGCAGCAAAAAGGCGAATCCTTTCGCATGCGCTGAAATCTTTCCTTTTATTAAATTCATCTTCTCCGGAATGCCGTAGCGGTCGCTTCTCGTCCGTACGATAAGCCCTTTTTCTTCCAAGGTGACTAACGCTTTGACGAGCTCTTTAAACTCCTCGGCTTCCGTAATTTTTAACATCTCCTCTAGTTCCTGAACAGTCAAAGGCTTATATGCCTCTTCCTTCATAAACGAGAGAAGCTTTTCCATAAATGCTTCTTTTTCCATTATCCGACCTCCTGTTGATTACCAATCGAGCTTCTCTAAAAATTCATACACATCCTGATGGACGAGGTCACGTTCTTTGTCGAGTGTAATGACATGGCCTGATTCCTCGTACCATTTCAGCTGTTTATCATCAGTTTCCACTTCGTTGTAAATAATATTGGCGCTTTCGGTATTAATCATGTGATCATGACGGGCCTGCACCACAAATGTCGGTGAATAAATCATATCGACATTGTTCCGCACATCAGCAATTAAGTCTTGCAGCGCCTTGAGGGTATTCATCGGCGTTTTTTCAAATTCTTTCATTTCCTCTTCAATTTGCTCAGGGCTTTTCCCCTCAAACTTTTTGTAATTGCGAGCGTATGAAAGAACACCCTGATACATGACCTCTTCACTCTTAATATGCATCGGTGCGCACATTGGGACAATTCCCTTTATGGGTACAGTGTAACCCAATTTCAGCGAAAAAACCCCGCCAAGCGACAGTCCGCAGGCAGCAATGCTCTCATAGCCTTCAGATTTTAAGTATTCATAGCCATCCATTACGTTTTTCCACCAGTCTTCAGGCCCCGTATGTACAAGTTCTTCAGGCGGGACGCCATGTCCTTCATATTGAGGCGCGTGGCACGTATAGCCCCGTTCATTCAAATATCTTCCCAGCATCCTTACATCCGCTGTATTTCCTGTAAAGCCATGCAGCAAAAGCACCGCTTTGTCTCCGCCTTTAAATGTAAATGGTTTTGGTGTCACAACTTTCATGCTCATGTCTCCCTTTCTATCTGCACGATCATTATAGTTTTCCACAGTTTAATCAGAAAAAAACGTTATGAATATCAGCCAGAAACGTGAAAAAGGCCTGACTTCACATCAGACCTTATACAAACATTGCCCTATAGGATATAAGCAAGCGCAATCGTTAACACGAAAAACAAGACTGCCAGCACTACCGTAATGCGGTGCAAAATTAAATCAAGACCTCTTGCTTTTTGTTTCCCGAAGAGCTGCTCCGCTCCGCCTGAAATCGCACCAGATAATCCGGCGCTTTTACTGGATTGAAGCAAAACGACAATAATAAGTGCAATGCTGACGATAACCAATAAGGTAATCAAAACTGCGTGCATCCCTTACACCTCCAGACTCACTGGCTACATTACTTCTATTTTACATGAAAAGGGTTGGCATGTCACGCTGTATCAGACGCCAAAAGGCCGGATAAGACGTTTTGTCTTGGTTATCCTATTCATATGAAAAGGTCAAAGGAGAAAAGCGATGCCGCTTATCAGCATAGCCAACAGGAAACATCTTTTTTATGAAGAATATGGACAGGGAATCCCTATCATTTTTATCCACCCGCCGGGCATGGGACGCAAGGTTTTTTATTATCAACGCCTTCTTTCAGAGCATTTCAGGGTGATTTTTCCCGATTTAAGCGGGCACGGTGACAGTGAACACACGGGTGAACCCGCTTCTATTTCCTATTATGCGAACGAAATCATACAATTCATGGACGCTTTGTACATTGATAAAGCTGTGTTTTTCGGGTATTCCGCCGGGGGCTTAATCGCGCAGCACATCGGCTTCATCCGCCCGGACAAAGTGTCACACCTGATTCTGTCCGGCGCCTACCCCGCTGTTCATAATGTAATTGGCCAGAAGCTGCACAAACTGGGAATGTATCTGCTTGAAAAAAACCCCGGTTTGCTCATGAGAATCCTCGCTGGGAGCCACACAAAAGACAGACAGCTTCGCAGCATATTAACAGGCCATATGAAAAAAGCAGACCAGGCCCATTGGCATCAGTATTATCAGGATTCGCTAGGCTACAACTGCATTGAACAGCTGCCCCGGCTAAACATGCCAATGCTTTTTATGTATGGCGGCCTGCGGGACTGGACCTTTACAAACGCAGGCTATTACCGAAGGGCTTGCAGCCATGCCGAATTTTTCAGATTGGAATATCAGGGACATCAGTTGCCGACAAAACAATGGAAAACATGCAATGAACTGGTGACAGGGTTTGTGCTGACACATCATTCAAGATAGAAAACGCTTGGATCTTCTTGCGTTTTTTCTCTTTATTGACTTTTGTCAACAAAATCATAGTAAAAAAGATCCTCAAATTTCAAATTAAAGTAGTGAAGCATTTTACCGATCACAAGCTGCCCCGGCCTCCTTTCACCATTCAGCACACGGCTCAGTGTGGCGGGTGAGACTCCGATTTCCAGCGCAAGCTGATTAAGGGAATAATCGTTATTAACCATATACTGCAAGACATAATCACGTCTAATCTGTATCTTTTCTACTGGCACTTTCCTCACCTTCCATTCCTGAAAAAACTTTTTTCTATAGTTTTACATTACGGCTTATGTTAACTTTTGTCAACACATTTCCAGTCTACCTATTCCCTTTAGTCAATAAACATACTAAAATATGAGTAACAGTGAGGGACGGGGTGAGACATATGGAAAGCTTTGGCGAACAATTGCGGGCATTGCGCGAGGAGAGAAAGTTAACGGTCAACCAGCTGGCGACTTATTCAGGCGTAAGCGCGGCCGGCATCTCCAGAATCGAAAACGGAAAACGGGGCGTTCCCAAACCCGCCACCATCAAAAAACTGGCGGAGGCCTTAAAAATTCCTTATGAGGGGCTTATGTACAAGGCTGGTTACATCGAAGAAGTTCATGAAGCCAAGGCTCCTTATGAAACGAAGTGCAAGCTGCTCGAAAAAGCGGAGGCCTATGACCTGAAAAACCTTGCGCTTCTTGAGAACGAAAAATGGCAATATCTCAATAAAGAAGATTTGCTCATGCTCGATCATTATTTTTCGTTTATTTCAGACGAAGCCAAAAAACGGTCTGCTGATGACTGACTATTGATAGAAATGAGAGGCGATAGACCATGTCACCGTTCGGACAGCAATTACGGGAGCTGCGCCGCGCCCGCAAACTGACAGTGAATCAGCTTGCGGTGTACTCAGGCATCAGCTCGGCCACCATTTCGAAAATTGAAAACGGCAAGCGCGGGACGCCAAAACCCGCCACGATCAAAAAACTGGCGTCCGTCCTGAAGGTGCCGTACGAAGACCTAATGGCCGCCGCAGGCCATATTCAGGCCTTTCCTAAAGAAATCCGCGAAGCATCTGAAAGCTATCAGTCCGTTTATGACATTTACCAGACGGCTGTCACGCGCGGAGCGGAGCACCTCCCGATTTTCAATAGCCAAAAGTGGGAACATCTTTCAAAGCAGGATATTGAAAATCTCAGCAAATACTTCGATTTTTTATCTTCGGAAGCAAAAAAACGCGCTTCTTCTTCATAATCCCCTATTCCTCTTTCTGCATTTCATCAATCACGCCTGCATACCTTCCCTCGTTATTTGCGTTATAATAGTGACAGACGAGGTGAAAAGTATGAACCAATCAGAAATGTGTCCTAGATTTGAAAAAGCAGTCGACATCTTAAGTAAACGCTGGGTCGCTTTAATCGTATTTCAGCTCTTGAACGGGTCGCAGCGATTTAGCGAAATTGAAGCAGCACTTCCAAATCTAAGCGGCAGAGTTCTGTCAGAACGGCTGAAAGAACTTGAGCTTGAAGGAGTAGTAAAGCGGGATGTCATCCCTGAAACTCCGGTTCGCATCGAATATTCATTGACCGATAAAGGAAAGGCGCTAGCCCCCATTTTAGGTGAGATTTCTAAATGGGCGACTGAATGGATTGACCCTTCCTTTCTTGACTAATTGCTAAAACGGTTCTGATCTCAAAGACGAGAAAAAGAACCGTTTTTTATTTTTTTATTTTCCAGGTGAAAAAAAGATATCTCAGCCGATATATAGTACATCCACACATTACGATTTTAAAGGAGACCACTATATGCGACTGACGATTTCCCGCAAATTCAGCCTGGTATTTTTGACACTGATCCTGATCAATTTGCTTGTAGGCGGAATAGGCGTTCTTAATATGCAGCATATCATTCAAAAAACAGATGAAATCAACACGAAATGGATTGACGGCATCAAAGACATTACCTCGATTAATTATGTAACCGAACACCTGTCTTCTAAAGAAAAGGACTTTCTGATTTATACAGACAAAAGTAAAATGGATACACTTGATCAAGAAATGAATCAAATCATGGAAGACATTAACCAAAAGCTTGATAGCTATAAAAAAACAATCTCCACTGATAAAGAGCAGAAACTGTTCGAGCAGCTTCAAACTGAAGTGAACACCTATATCGATATTCATGCGCAAATAATCGAGAGCGGCCGCACTAATGACATGGACAAAGCAAGAGGTTTATTGGTCCAAACTGAGACCAGTTTTGAGGATATGAAAAAAACAATCACTCAGCTTGTTGACTACAATAAAGAAGGCAGCAACACAGCAGTAAAAGAAACGAAGGCCGTCTATCAAAAAGGGCTCATTTATACTGCTCTGCTTGTGGCAGCTTCGATCATCGTCAGCATTTTCATCTGGCTTTATATCGCGCGAAACATTGTAAAGCCTATCATTCGCATGAAGGAGTCTGCCAATCATATTGCCAAGGGAGATTTGTCGAACGACATGGAGCCGCTCAACTCAAAAGACGAGCTGGGCGACCTGAATGAAGCCCTGCAAAAAATGGTAGGGAATCTGAGAGATATTGTCGGATATTCTAAAGACATCTCAAGCCGGGTTCTTTCTTCTTCACAGGTGCTTGCTACCGCAACGAACGAAACAAGATCCGGCAGCAAACATATTACTGAAACGATGAACGAAATGGCTGAGGGCTCTGAACAGCAAGCCCAAGACGCTGTGACGATTGCCGAATCGATGAATGAGTTTACCGAAAGCATTGATAAAGCCTATAATCACGGCATTACAATCAGCGATACGTCTCAAAACGTTCTCGAACTCGCGGTAAGCGGAAACGAAAATATGGATACGTCATTACAGCAAATGAAAACCATCCACCATATCGTTCAAGAAGCCGTGCATAAAGTGAGATCACTTGAACAGCATTCTCAGGATATCAACAAGCTCGTTCAGGTCATCAACGGGATTGCCGAGCAAACGAATTTGCTGTCCCTTAACGCCGCGATTGAAGCTGCCCGCGCAGGAGAAAGCGGCAAAGGCTTCGCCGTTGTGGCTGATGAAGTCAGAAAGCTGGCTGACGGCGTTTCTGATTCCGTGCAGGACATTACCCGGATTGTAAACGGGACACAGCAGGAAATCCACTCCGTTATTAAGTACTTGGAAAGCAGCTTTACAGAAGTCGAAAAAGGAACGGAAAACCTGACAGACACCGGACAGGCTATGCAGCATATCAAACAATCTGTCACTCATGTTGCTGACAGCATTAAGGAAGTTACGGATGGCCTGAAGCAGTTAACAAACCAATCGATTACCATCAATCAATCGATTGAAAATATCGCTTCTGTATCCGAAGAGTCGGCCGCCGGCATTGAAGAAACATTTTCAATTACCGAGCAATCCGCCCATTCGATGGATCAAGTGCTTCAAAATGCTGAGGAGTTGGAGCGGCTGGCGAAGGAGCTTAATGCAAAGATGGAGCAGTTTACAATTTAATTAGAAAAAAGAGGCTGGACTCCAGCCTCTTTTTCTATTCTATGCAGCTGATTGAACGTGTTTGGCTCTTGTTCTTTTTTTCTTCACCGGACTTAATGCCCGCTCCAGCCAGGCCATGAGCAAATCGGCTGCCACCGCCATCACCGCAGTCGGTATCGCCCCGGCTAGAATAATCGCAGTTCCGTTTGTCGCGTTCGATCCGCGGACGATCATGTCCCCAAGGCCTCCGGCGCCGACAAATGTGCCGATTGCTGTAATCCCGATGGCTATGACGAGAGCCGTGCGAAGGCCCGCCATGATGACAGAAAGCGCGAGCGGGAGCTCAACCATTCTGAGCACTTGGAATTTCGTCATGCCCATTGCTTTTCCCGATTCTAGGTAGGCATGCTCAATGCTGACAATCCCTGTGTACGTGTTTCGGATAATCGGAAGCAGGGAATACAGAAATAATGATACAATTACGGTATTTGCGCCGAGCCCCATAACAAGCATCAAGACGGCCAGCATGGCGAGCGCGGGGATTGTTTGAATAACGTTTGTTACGGCGAACACCCAAGCTGACAAACGGCGAAAATGCGCGATGAGGATTCCCGCCGGAACCCCGACGGCAGCGGCAAACAAAACGCCGTAAGCCGACATAAGAAAGTGGCGGCCGAATTCATCCATGACATAACTGCCATTCTGCGCGAAATACGTCATTAACTGTTCAAGCACGTTCATTGACCTCATCCCCCTTTCACGATTCAAAGTAGTGATGTTTTTCTAAATATTCCTTGGCAACGACAGACGGTTCCTTTAGATTGCCGTCGACTTCATAGTTAAGCGCCTGCATCGTGGCTGTGTCGATTTTTCCGATCATTTTCTTGATGATGCCTTCAAGCTCAGGATGTTCTTTGAGCACCTTTTCCGGAATAACCGGAGAGCAATCGTACGGCGGGAAAAATTGTTTATCGTCCTTCAGCATTTTGAGACCATAGGACTTGATTCTTCCATCGGTTGAATACGCAAGCACAATGTCCATTTTTCCGCTTTTCACCGCATCGTACACAAGGCCGATCTGCATTGGATACGTGCCGCCGAATGTCATACCGTAGGTTTTCGTAAAATCCTGATAGCCGTTTCCTTTGAGCTTCATCCAATAGTTATCGACGCCAAGTTTTAATTGCGGCGCCCGTTTTTTTACGTCTGATACAGTTTCTAAATGATATTGATCTGCCAGCTTTTTGCTGACCGTAAAGACGTACGTATTATCAAACCCGTAGGAGTCATACCATTTTAAATCGTATCTTTTTTTAAACTCCCGCTGAGTAAGCGCCAGCGCTTTGTCCGGGTCTTTTTCCGGTTGCATTCTCAATGTTCCTGTCAGCGCGTCTCCCGTATATCTTGTGGCTGCAATGTCGATTTCCCCGTTCATTAAAGCCTGCTGCTGCACCGCGTTGGAGCCAAGATTTTTAATTGTTGTTGTTTTGAGATCAGTATGGTGTTCGATCAACTGGCCAAGCATGCTGGCGATGATTTCTGATTCGCTCATGCTTTGCGCGCCAATTTTAATGGTCTGGTCTGGAGCGGCGCTGAGACCAGGAAGCGAACAGCCGCTCAACGTCAATGTTGCCGCAAGTGCTAAACCAATCATTAATGTAAGATATTTTCTTTTCATAAGCCGCCTCCTTATGACACTTCCTTCAACCTTTGCATGCCGGCAGGTGTCAGTTTTCGTTCAGACACTGCCAGCACATAATCAATCACAATCGCCAATATTGTGACGGGAACCGCGCCCCCGATGATATATTCCGGCTGATATAAATTTAGTCCGATAAAAATGTAATCACCCAATCCGCCGCCTCCGATAAAAGATGCAAGCGTGGCCCAGCCGATTAAGTAAATCGTCGATGTTCTAATTCCTGCCATGATCACTGGCGCGGCAAGCGGCAGCTCCACCAAGCGGACTTGTTCAGCCGGTGTCATTCCGATGCCTTTGCCAGACTCGAGCAAATTTTTGTTGACGCCGCGAATGCCGGTATACGTGTTGCGAAGTATTGGCAATACGGAATAGAAAAACAAAGCCACAATGGCTGGAACCTTCCCTACACCAAGGAGCGGGATAAAAAAGGCAAGGATAGCCAGACTCGGCAGCGTCTGAATGATATTCACAATGCCGATAATGGTGCCGGCTCCTTTTTTCATTCTGGTCAGCACAATGCCTAGGGGGACGGCAACCAGCACGCCTAAGATAACAGCAATGAGCGATATCGTAATATGCTCGTATGTTTTATAAAGAAGCTCGCCCCCGTTGGTTTGCAAAAATTGAACAATATGATGCATGACTTATCCCCTCCCTATGACAATACCGCGAGCTGCTTTTCTTCTCCCCAGAGGGAGTCATACACGATATCGACCAGACTTGCTCTCGTCACAATTCCGATTAAACGTCGGTTTTCATCCACAACAGGGACATATTTGACACCCCGTTTTAAAATTTTGCGGACCGTGTCGCGCAGCAATGTGCCTCCCAATACTGTGTATAGATCTTCATGTAAAACCTCTCCTACGAGATTGGCCTTTTTCCGGCATTGATCAATGATTTCAACATCGACATAACCTTGCAGAACGTGGTCGTCATCGACGACAAGCAATGAATCGACCCGTTCCTGCCTCATCAGCTGAATGGCCTCAGAAAGCGTTTTATCCGCGGTGATCATTACAGGCTGAGTATTCATAATCTGGTCAACCCGTTCAACATCCGGGCTGGATGACTGAATCAGCCGCTCCTTGCCGATAAATTCCTCAACAAATTCGTCTGCCGGATTTCTCAAAATGTCATCGGGCGTTCCAATTTGAACGATTTCTCCCGCTTTTAAAATCACAATCCGATCTGCCAGCTTAATTGCTTCGTCCATATCGTGGGTAACAAATACGATGGTTTTATGTAAGGTTTTTTGCAGTTTTTTAAATTCTTCCTGAAGGGAATCCCTCGTAATCGGGTCGAGTGCCCCGAACGGTTCATCCATTAAGATAAGCGGCGGCTCCGCGGCAAGTGCCCGTAATACACCAATTCGCTGCTGCTGCCCCCCGCTTAATTCATGAGGGTAACGGTCTAAATATTCTGGCCCCATATCGACCAATTTTAAAAGCTCACGCGCCCGCTCTTTCCGCTGCTGCTCCGGCCATTTCAGCAGTTTTGGGACGAGTGAGATATTCTGCTGAATGGTCATATGGGGAAACAGGCCGATTTGCTGAATCACATAGCCAATTTTGCGCCTGAGCTCTACAGGATCCTGTTCCATAATGTTTTCGCCGTCAATGAAAATCTTCCCGGCGGAAGGCTCAATTAATCGGTTAATCATTTTCATCGTTGTCGTTTTTCCGCAGCCGCTCGGCCCGATAAAACAGATAAATTCACCTTTTGCAATCTTAAGATTCACGTTGTTCACGGCTTTTTTGCCGCCCTTATATGTTTTCGAGACATTTTCTAATGTCAGCAAACATCGCACCTCCAAAATTAAATTTATTCAATTTGTTCAGTTTAAATTTAATTTTTCAGACAATTGAATGCTTTCCATTATAGATTAAAGTTTATAAAATAAAAAGTTTACAATTTGTTCATATTATTTATAAAGTATGTGTAAACGCTGATTTACCCGCATTGACGTGTGTTGATCTCCTTATTGCTCCAATTTCCTGCCAAATTCTCTTTTGACAGCATTTTCGCCGTATCAAAAATGTGGTATATTGACATCGGAATTGTTAGCTGAAAGGATGAAACCGTTGGAGAAAGATCCGTTAACGATCATTGAACAAGCCGAGGACCATTTTATAGAAAGAATTGCGGAAAACATGCATGCATTTGGAATGCCCTCTACCGTCGGACGTGTGCTGGGCATTATTTATATGAATCGAAAACCGATGACGCTTATGGAATTATCTGAGGCCACCGGCATGAGCAAAACACGCATGAGCCAGGTAGTGCGGGAAATGCTTGATGCCAATATCGCCGAGAAGGTGTTCGAAAAGGGCGTCCGAAAAGATTTATATGAGGTTGAACAGGATTACTATCAAACGTTTATCACGCTGTTTTCAGCCACTTGGAGCAAAGTCGTCAGCAAAAACAAAATGATGCATAAAAAACTCAATCGGGAGCTGCTTAGCGTGTTGGATGAAGAGCTTACTCCTGAAGCGGAAGAAAAAGTGAATGAACTGCTGAAGGAATTAAAGGAATGGCTCGATTATTATAATTGGCTCAGCCGTTTGATTGAGTTTTTTGAGAGCGAAGACATTTTTAAATATGTGCCGAAGCCGTAAAAAACGCCCTGTTATTACAAGGCGTTTTTTCTTATGCAGCACTGGCCAGGTTTTTCTTCTTTTTCTTTTTAATCGGGCTTAACGCTCGTTCAAGCCAGCCCATGACCAAATCGGCAATCACCGCCATCAAAGCTGTGGGGATTGCGCCCGCTAATATAATCGCGGTTCCGTTTGTGGCGTTTGATCCCCTGACGATGATGTCCCCGAGACCGCCTGCACCGACAAATGTCCCGATGGCCGTAATGCCGATGGCAATGACAAGCGCAGTGCGCAGGCCGGCCATTATGACCGAAAGCGCAAGCGGAAGCTCGACCATCCGCAGCACTTGAAATTTTGTCATCCCCATTGCTTTTCCGGATTCAAGATAAGCATGTTCAATGCTGATAATCCCTGTATACGTATTTCTGATAATCGGCAGAAGAGAATACAGAAATAATGACAATATCACCGTATTAGCGCCCAGCCCCATGACAAGCATCAGCACGGCGAGCATGGCGAGAGCCGGGATCGTCTGAATGACGTTCGTGACCGCAAAAACCCATCCGCTTAATTTTCTGTATCTGGCTACCAGGATGCCGAGCGGAATTCCAACAATGGCAGCAAATAAAACGCCGTACACCGACATCAGAAAATGGCGGTAAAACTCCTGCAGCACGTAACCGCCGTTTTGCGAATAGTAAGTGCCAAGCTGCTGTAGTACTTCCATATGATCCGCCTCTTTCCTTAGTCAAAATAATGATGTTTCTCTAAAAATTCCTTTGCTACGACAGACGGCTCCTTCAGCTTGCCATCCACCTCATAGTTCAGCTCCTGCATCGTTTCCGTATCGATTTGCCCAATCAGCTTATTGATCACACCCTCAAGCTCGGGATGCGCCTTAAGCACCTTTTCCGGAATCACTGGTGAACAGTCATACGGCGGGAAGAAACGCTTATCATCTTTTAAGATTTTCAAGTCATAGGCTTTAATCCGTCCATCCGTTGAATAAGCCAGAACGGCGTCCATTTTCCCGTTTTTGACTGCGTCATAGACTAGCCCGATCTGCATTGGATACGTTGTGCCGAACTCAAAGCCATATGTGCTGACAAAGCCTTTATACCCATCGCCTTTTCGTTTCAGCCAAGCATTGTCGACGCCT
Organism: Bacillus sp. LJBS06; assembly: GCF_016924995.1. Lineage (NCBI taxonomy): Bacteria > Bacillati > Bacillota > Bacilli > Caryophanales > Bacillaceae > Bacillus > Bacillus sp. LJBS06. Next base: position 3,389,261 of record NZ_CP070483.1, read on the forward strand.
AATTTATATTGGGAGGCATTTTTCTTCAGGTCAGACACGGTGTTAATATGCTCCTTCTCCGCAAACTTTTTTGTTACGGTGAAGGCATATGTGTTATCAAAGCCGTAGGAATCAAACCATTTATAAGAAAAGCGCTTTTGAAACTCGTTCTGCACAATGTTCAGGGCTTTTTTCGGATCTTTCTCCGCTTCCTTGCCGAGGGTGCTTGTTAAATCAGTTCCGGAATAGCGCGTGGCAGAAATATCAATGTCACCGCCCAGCATCGCTTGGTGCTGCACATAGTTTGACCCGAGGTTTTTCACTAAAGCGGTATTCAAATCTGTATCATGTTCAATAAGCTGCGCGATCATATTCGCTACAATTTCTGATTCAGTCATGCTTTGCGCCCCGATTTTGATCGTGTCGTCTGAAGCGCCGCCGAGTCCCGGCAGAGAACAGCCGCTTAGCAGTATGACCAAACCTAGAGCGCACGCGCCAAGCCATTTGATTTTTTTCGTTTTCAACAGAGCCAACTCCTTACGAAACTTCCTTCATCCCTTGCAAGCCTTTCGGCGTCACCTTTCGTTCTGTCACAGCCAGCACATAATCAATGATAATGGCCAGAATTGTGACAGGCACGGCACCGCCAATGATATATTCAGGCTGATATAGGTTCAGGCCGATAAAAATATAGTCCCCGAGGCCGCCTCCCCCGATAAACGACGCAAGTGTCGCCCAGCCGATTAGGTAGATCGTTGATGTGCGGATACCCGCCATGATGATGGGAATCGCCAGCGGGATTTCGACGAGCCGAATCTGCTCCCAGCCGGTCATGCCAATCCCTTTTCCCGATTCCAGCAGGTTTTTATTTACACCTTTAATGCCGGTATACGTATTGCGCAGGATCGGCAGCACCGAATAGAAAAATAAAGCGACAATCGCCGGCACCTTTCCTACGCCGAGAAGCGGAATAAAAAAGGCTAAAATCGCAAGACTCGGCAGGGTTTGCACAATGTTTACGAAACCGATAACCGCACCTGCGCCTTTTTTCATTCTGGTAAGAGCAACACCGAGCGGCACCGCAACGATAATGCCCAATACAACGGCTATGAGTGAAATATATAAATGCTCTCCTGTTTTATACAGCAGCTCTCCGCCGTTCGTTTGCAAAAAAGTCATCATTTGATTCATCTTAAAAGAGCTCCTCCCCTGGTCAGATCGTCATGAGCTGGTTTTCCTCGTCGCCCCATATGGAATCGTACACGATATCAACAAGACTCGCTCTTGTCACAATCCCTGCTAAATGATTCTGTTCATCGACGACCGGAACATACTTGATCCCCTGCTTCAAAATTTTTCGGACTGTATCGCGAAGTAGCGCCCCTTTTTGAACGGTATATATATCTGAGCGGTATACATCGCCAACGATGCTCGCTTTTTTGCGGTTTTGATCAATCATTTCCACATCAACATAGCCCTTCAGCACGTTTTGCCGGTCCACAACTAGCAGCGAGTCAACACGTTTTTCTCTCATCAGCTGAATCGCCTGAGAAAGCGTTTTGTCCGCAGATACCGTCACCGGCGTTCTGTTCATCATTTGCTCTACCCGCTCAATATCCGGTCTTGACTGAATCAGGCGTTCTTTTCCGATAAATTCTTCAACAAATTCATTTGCCGGGTTCCGGAGAATCTCATCAGGTGTGCCGACTTGAACGATTTCTCCCGCTTTTAAAATCACGATTCTGTCAGCAAGCTTAATCGCTTCATCCATATCGTGGGTAACAAACACAATCGTTTTGTTTAGTGTTCTCTGCAGTTTTTTGAATTCTTCCTGAAGGGAATCACGCGTAATTGGATCAAGCGCTCCGAACGGTTCATCCATTAAAATGAGAGGGGGTTCCGCGGCAAGCGCGCGCAGCACGCCGATTCTTTGCTGCTGTCCGCCGCTGAGCTCATGGGGATAACGGTCTAAATACTCCGGACCCATATCCACAAGCTTTAACAGCTCTCGCGCCCGTTCTTTCCGTTTTTCCTCAGGCCATTTCAGCAGCTTTGGTACGAGTGAGATGTTCTGCTGGATGGTCATATGGGGGAACAAACCAATCTGCTGAATCACATAGCCGATTTTTCTCCTCAGCTCAACAGGGTCCTGTTCCATAATATTTTCTCCGTCGATAAAGATCCTTCCAGACGATGGTTCTATCAGCCTGTTGATCATCTTCATCGTTGTCGTTTTTCCGCAGCCGCTCGGGCCGATAAAACAGATAAACTCACCTTTGGCAATATCTAAATCAATGCTGTTCACAGCTTTTTTGCCGCCTTTATATACTTTTGACACTTGTTCCAATTTCAGCAATCCGTGCACCTCCGCAGGTTTCCATTAAATTTTCTGAAAAGTATAATCCTTATTATAATTTGAACTTTGTAAAATAAAAAGTTTACAATGTGTTGAAATTATATGTTATTTATAGATTATTTATTGTTATGACCGAGACGGAAAGGGTGTTCTTACAATTACGCCGGATACCTCCCACTTCCTCTGCATTCAGCTATTTTCAACATCAGGAAGAAATATGATATATTGACACCATCAATTGCCATTTGAAGGGATGATCAGCTGTGAAAAAAACCGCTCTCGACATCATTGAACATGCTGAAGAGCATCTCATTGAGAAGATTGCCGAAAATATGCATACGTTTGGAATGCCTTCAACTGTCGGACGTGTGCTCGGAATTATTTATATGAATCGAAAACCGATGACCTTAAGCGAGCTCTCTGAGGCTACGGGCATGAGCAAAACACGGATGAGCCAGGTTGTCCGTGAAATGATCGATGCCAATATCGCCGAAAAGGTGTTTGAAAAAGGCGTACGAAAAGACCTTTATGACGTCGAGCAGGATTATTATCAAACCTTCATTTCTTTATTCGCGGCCAATTGGACAAAGGTCGTGAGCAAAAACAAAGTGCTTTATAAAAAATTAAACCGGGAGCTGACTGATCTTTTACAAAGGGACGGGCTCACCCCGGAAGCGGAAGAGAAGGTTAATCAGCTGCTGAATGAATTAAAAGAATGGCTTCATTACTATGACTGGCTGAGCAGGTTGATTGAATTTTTTGAGAGTGAGGAAATCTTTCAATATGTGCCGAAAACAAAAGAAAGCAGCTCTCTAAAATAAGGGAGCTGCTTTTTTGCATCATGAGGTTAAGACCGGAAACATGCCTTTCAGCCCGGCACCAATCATCCCGACCGCGACCACGGCTAAGATTAATCCCATCAGTCTGGTAATCACATTCATCTCGGTTTTTCCGAGTTTGCTGCTAATGAATGCAGAATAGTGGAAAAAGAGAAAGGTCAGGGCAATCACTGCAGCTATGCCAATCATGACAGCGACATAATGACCGATGCCGCTATGACCGGCGGAAAGGCTCATCACTGTTGCAATCGTTCCGGGCCCAGCAATAATCGGAATGGATAAAGGCGTGACGGATATATCGGCTTTTTCCTTGCTTTCCTTATGTTCATCATGATGAAGAGATTGCACGTGTGATTCTTTCGCATTCAATAGATTATAGGCAATGCCGAAAATGAATATGCCGCCCGCCACTCGGAGCGCGTGAATGTTGATATCAAACAGTTTAAAGATAAGATGGCCGAAAACCAAAAAAGCCGCGAGAATAAAAAAGGATAAAATAGCTGCCTTCCGGGCAATCGCTTTTCTTTCCGCTGATGTATAGCCTTCTGTCAGCGTCAGAAATATCGGTACGTTTCCGATCGGATTTGATACTGCGAATAAAGAAATGAAGACGTGAACGATGAATGAGAACATCATATACCTCCTTGTTGGTATTGTCTGCACAGAAAATAGAATTATTCTTCCCCCTTTTACCCGGAGGTGATTTCCCGGTAAACCTTTATAGCCTGTTAGAAACGCTACTCTTATTCGCAATATAAAATCTCTGACGTTTTTCTTGAAACTGCCGGAAAAGTCGATTTGGATGTTGAAATTAAGTTTAAGCTGGGCGGTGAACAATTCGACATTGATGTCCACAGTGACGATTCTTCCCATACCCGCCCTGAGCACGTCAATTGAAACGCAATATAAAGACTGACCGAATTCGGATTCACTTGGCTGACATCCGTTCGCTCGCAGTATCATATCAAGGATTTTGGAGATGTATTTGAGAAATATATGAATAACTAGCATAAAAAAAGACACAGCTGCTATAAGGCTCGTGTCTTTTTTTGTATGAATATTGATTACTTTACAACTTTTTTCTTTTATAATAAAACTATTAGTCTATTTTCCCTATATTACAGGTAAAGGAGTTATTTTATGTATTGTCCTCAATGCGGCCATCAAACTGATGGCGGAAAGTTTTGTGAGAAATGCGGTTCGCCGCTCCCTGGTCAACCAGGCCAACAGCAGACATCTCAGACTGGAGCCGCTGCAAAACAAGCAGCAAAACAGTTCGGTTCATTTGTCCTGGCCGTCCTGAAACGCCCTTATCAGGAATGTAAAGCAACAGGCGGAGAGCAGTTGATCAGCGCGGTGATTACGCTGGTTCTTTTCAGTTTGCTGACCCCTTTGATGTTTTATATTCTTTTTTCAGACGGTCCCGGAAGCGTAAGCTTTACAGCAATCTTCTTAGAGCCAACCATTTATTTTATTTTATTTCTATTTGGCCTGCATGCATGCATTTTTTTCGCCCTGAAAATCGCGGGGAACCAAGTGTCTTTTAAAGATTCATTCTCAAGATTCGGAGCGTTTCTCATTCCGTTTACGGCTATTTTGATTCTTGCCCTTTTCTTCTTTTTATTACATACAGACATTTGCTTTACTATATTAGCCGTTGGTTTAATCGGTGCATTCTTCGCCATTCCTCCTGCGATGCTGAGCAGTTACCAGCATTCGTATAAAGGGAAGGTTGATGTCATTTACTCAACGATTGTGATTTATCTGATCATCTGCGTCACATTTCAGCTTATTATCGAACACTATGTCAAAGAGATTTTCCGTTATATGCTCTTTTAAAAAGAACCCCATCACCTGCTGGCGATGGGGTTCTTTTATTGAATAGACGTTAAGTATATTCTTCCGTTCTTCACTACACCGGTATAGGTCCAATTATATGTTCTGAGCTTTGGACTGCCGCCTGATTTTGTGATTTCGAATTCTTCGTATGTTTTAATTGTGATATTCGAGCCGCTTTGACTAAAGCTTTTGACCTCTACATCAATAAATACTTCAGTCGTCCCCTCGCTATACAATTTCTTAACTAGTTTCTGCTGATCAGCATATAATGTGCTTCCTTTTTCCAAATTACCTTCCATCACTGCAAATTCATTTAAACTCACAGCACTTGATTGATTTGTCAGATAATCAACCATAAATGATGTCACTTGCTCTTTTGTAAGTGTGTCGGAATTAACTTTGGACTCATTTGATGACGCCCAAGCGGAGGTGTATATTTTAGGATTTTCATTTTTAAGAGTTTTTATATGGTCTCCTATGGAATCAGAAGTGGTCTCCGCACTCTCAAGCTTCCATTCTTGTTGTTTTTTATCATAAGACAAATAATAACGATAAGCTGTATGTTCTTGTTTCATCTCAGGTTCTGTATAATCATCAAAATAAGCTGATTCGTGAAGTTCATTTCCGTTCACTGAAACAATCCATTGTCCCTTGTCACTTTGTGAAATAGCAAATGAATCAAGATCGTAATCTGTTTCTATATATTTATCCTTATAATACATATGATTGCTCTTCATCTCTGAAATTTGTTTTTTCGTTTGAGCTTTAACATCGGATACAGCTTTTGTCATCTGTTCGGTTTTCCCATTGGAAAAGGCAGCCGTGTATTGCTCAGTCGCCTTATTAATGGTTTCTATGATGTTTTCTTTTGTTTCTTTATCGGGAACTAATCTCATCTTCATGTCGCTACCTGTAATTGGCATTGCATCAGTCATTTGCTTTCCCCATGGAAAGTCAGTTTTCACAGTCGCCGACATACTGCCATCAGTCAAAAGAGGGCCATATGTAAAAGTTTTGAATGGATCTTTATGAATCGACTTGCCGTTAATCAGCAAATCTCCCTTCCCGCTCTTAATGTCATCCGCTAAGCTGAATGTCACATCGTCTGCTTCCAATGAGAGATCTACACGAAAGCTGTTATCGCCAACCGCCTGAATGTCTTCTTTTTTCACAAGATCGACGACATCGTTTTTCAGTTTGGCTGAGACTGTATATTCACCGGGAATGTACGGACCAAGGGTTTGTGCTTGATCGGCTTTCTTTACAGATCCGGCTTCCTCTTTATTGACATATAAATCGGTATTTTTATAATTGCTAGTTACTTCAAAATAAACAGGTGCTATCATTAAGTCGTAATGATCGAATACCAGCAGGCTTTTCCCGTCTTTTTCCGCATATACGATGTCCTTCTGGGCTGCTTCATCACGCAGCGATGCAAAAAGTTCATCCTTTTTGTCTGGATGGTCCTTCAAATATGTAAGAAACGGTTTTACATTGTTTTTAGTGAGCTTCAGCTTGTCATTTACCGGTGTGAGAAGAGACGCGATTTGGTCCTTGTCCTCATCATTTACGGCCTGCTCAAACTTGTCAATTAACCTATCCTTTGAAGTAAAGTACGCTCCGGTTTTATATGCGGCAAATAATATAACGCACGCTGCGGCAATGCTGCTCCATAAAATGATGGTTTTCTTAGGAATCGGTTTTCGCGGAGCCTGCCTCGTTTCGGCAGTGCTTGCTGTTTCTGGATCGGCCTGTTTACTGCTCCCTCCGATCGGGATGCCGCATTCTTTACAAAACTTGGCCCCTTCATTATTCTTGGTACCGCAATTCTTGCAAAAAAACATGACTTTCCTCCTATTCTACTGAATTGATAACATTTACTACTTTTCATATTTTATAATAAAACAGAATGAAATTGGGAACGAATGAAAAAATTAAATGTCTATCAGACTAAAAAAGGTGGTAAGAATATGCAAAAGCTCAGGATCGAATTAAGAGAAGATACAAATGACGAATTATATGATCTATTGCTGCTCGCCGATCCGTCCAAAGACATTGTAGATGAATACCTTGAGAGGGGAGAATGTTACACGGCTTGGGCCGATGATGAGCTTGCAGGTGTTTATGTGTTGCTAAAAACAAGGCCGCAAACGGTTGAAATTGTAAATATTGCCGTAAAAGAATCTCTTCAGAAGAAGGGCTTTGGCAAACAGCTTGTACTTGACGCCATCGAAAAGGCGAAGGATCTGGGGGCGGACACAATTGAAATCGGCACGGGGAATTCAAGCATTCATCAGCTTTCTCTCTATCAAAAATGCGGATTCCGCCTTCAGGCAATCGACCATGATTTCTTTATCAGACACTATGATGAAGAGATTTTTGAAAACGGGATTCAATGCCGCGATATGGTGAGGCTTTATTTGGATCTTTTATAAAAGAGCTGATGGCTTTTTTCCCGGTATCCCGCTGCATTCCATGTCTCACTGATATGATAAAAAAAAGCCAGCATGAGAGTCAGACCGACAGACAGATATAATCAGCATCCATAAAAACTAGAAGGCCTGTGTAAACAGCTGCTGAAAGAGGTTCTACAATCAGAAAAAGTGAGGAAATTCTTCCGAAGTATTCAAGTCGGGACAGTCTTTAAAAAATACATATCTGTTTGTACATCAATATAGGAAATAGACAGGAGGAGAATAAAAGCTGGAGCTAGGAAAGTTTGCATAAAAAAACCGCCGAGACTTAACTCGGCGGTCTTTTTATTACTTGTTTAAGTTGTAGAAAGAGTTGATACCGTGGTATTGAGCAGTTTCAGCCAACTGATCTTCGATGCGAAGAAGCTGGTTGTATTTCGCAACACGGTCCGTACGAGACGGAGCACCTGTTTTGATTTGTCCTGCGTTTGTTGCCACAGCGATGTCAGCGATTGTGCTGTCTTCAGTTTCACCAGAACGGTGAGAGATAACAGCTGTGTAGCCTGCGCGTTTCGCCATTTCGATTGCATCGAATGTTTCAGTCAATGTACCGATTTGGTTTACTTTGATCAGGATAGAGTTGCCTACGCCGTTTTTAATACCTTCAGCAAGTTTTTTCGTGTTTGTAACGAAGAGGTCATCACCGACAAGCTGAACTTTTTTGCCAAGACGCTCAGTAAGAAGCTTGTGGCCTTCCCAGTCGTTTTCGTCAAGTCCGTCTTCGATAGAGATGATTGGGTATTTAGAAACCATTTCTTCGTACCAGTCAACCATTTCAGCAGATGTTTTCACAACGCCTTCGCCAGACAGATGGTATTTGCCGTCTTCTTTGTTGTAGAACTCAGAAGATGCAGCATCCATTGCAAGTTTCACTTCTTCGCCAGGTTTGAAGCCGGCTTTTTCGATTGCTTCAACGATTGTTTGAAGCGCTTCTTCGTTAGAACCAAGGTTTGGAGCGAATCCGCCTTCATCACCTACAGCTGTGTTCATTCCTTTAGCAGAAAGAACTGATTTCAGGCTGTGGAAGATTTGAGCGCCCATGCGAAGTGCTTCACGGAAGTTAGGAGCACCTACAGGCATGATCATGAATTCTTGAATATCCACGTTGTTATCAGCATGCTCTCCGCCGTTTACGATGTTCATCATCGGTACAGGAAGAGTTTTTGAGTTGAATCCTCCAAGGTATTGGTAAAGAGGAATCTGTAAGAAATCAGCAGCAGCACGCGCACAAGCCATAGATACGCCAAGGATTGCGTTCGCACCAAGTTTGCCTTTGTTTTCAGTGCCGTCAAGCTCGATTAAAAGCTGATCGATTGCGTTTTGTTCAGTTACATCAAAGCCAAGAAGCTCTGGAGCAATGATTTCGTTTACGTTGTTAACAGCTGTTAACACGCCTTTTCCAAGGTAACGGTCTTTGTCGCCGTCACGAAGCTCAACCGCTTCGTATTCACCTGTAGAAGCTCCGCTTGGCACTAATGCGCGGCCGAAAGCTCCTGTTTCTGTATATACTTCAACTTCAACTGTTGGGTTGCCGCGGGAGTCTAATACTTCGCGTGCATAAACATCAACAATGTATGGCATGAGTTTTGTCTCTCCTTTTGATTTTCAAATTATTTTTGAATTAAAGATGTTCCTGTCATTTCTTTCGGTTTTTCAACACCGAGAAGGTCTAATAACGTTGGTGCAAGGTCTCCTAGGATTCCGCCTTCACGCAGCGTAACGCCTTCTTTCGTTACAATCACAGGGACTGGGTTTGTTGTATGCGCAGTGTGCGGTTCGCCTGATTCTGTAATCAGAATGTCAGCATTACCGTGATCAGCGGTAATGATAGCGTGTCCGCCTTTAGCGAGAATCGCGTCAACGACTTCGCCTAAGCATTCGTCCACTGCTTCAATTGCTTTAATTGTTGGTTCAACCATTCCGGAGTGGCCGACCATATCAGGGTTTGCGAAGTTCAGAATGATCGCGTCATGCTTGTCAGCTTCAATTTCTTTGACAAGCGCGTCTTTCACTTCATACGCACTCATTTCAGGCTTCAAGTCATACGTTGCAACTTTAGGCGAGTTGATGAGAATACGCTCTTCACCCGGGAATTCAGCTTCACGGCCGCCGCTCATAAAGAACGTGACATGCGGATACTTTTCAGTCTCTGCAATTCGAAGCTGTTTTAATCCGTGCTGAGATAATACTTCTCCGACTGTGTTATCAAGATTTATCGGTTTAAACGCTACATAGCCGTCAACTGTTTCACTAAAGTGAGTCAGGCAGACGAAATACAGGTTCTTTGGATAATTCTCGCCGCGGTCGAATTCACGGAAGTCTTTGTTTGTGAACGTGTTGGAAATCTGGATGGCGCGGTCCGGTCTGAAATTATAGAAAATCACAGAATCGCCGTCTTGGATTTTCGCAACAGGCTCACCGTTTTCTTTTGTGATGACAGATGGAATCACGAATTCATCGTAGATACCATTTGCATATGAATCATCAACAACATCTAGGGCGCTGCGGTAAGATGGGCCTTCGCCGTACGCCATTGCGCGGTACGCTTTTTCTACACGGTCCCAGCGTTTGTCGCGGTCCATAGAGTAGTAACGTCCGGAAATACTGGCGATTTCACCCACACCGATTTCCTTGATTTGATCGTTCAACTGGTTGATGTACGTTTTCGCTGTCTGCGGACCTACATCACGGCCGTCAAGGAAGCCATGGATATAAACCTTTGTCAGCCCTTCTTTTTTCGCAAGCTTTAACAGTGCGAATAAATGGTTGATATGGCTGTGCACGCCTCCGTCGGATAAAAGACCGAACAGGTGCAAGGCTTTGTTGTTTTCTTTCGCGTTGCTGATCGCGTCAAGGAATGTTTGATTGCGTTCGAACTCTCCTTCACGAATGGCAACATTTACGCGTGTTAAGCTTTGGTACACAATACGTCCCGCACCGATATTTAAGTGACCTACTTCGGAGTTCCCCATTTGCCCTTCAGGAAGACCTACAGCCTCGCCTGAAGCAGTCAATGTTTGATGAGGATACTGGTTCCAATAGCGGTCAAAATTCGGTTTTTTCGCTAAAGCGACAGCGTTCCCTACTGTTTCGTTACGTAATCCGAACCCATCAAGAATGATGAGTGCAGCTGGTTTTTTACTCATATTGACCTTCCTCCAATAATTGAACGAATGACTGTGGCTCAAGGCTCGCGCCGCCGACCAAAGCACCGTCAATATCGGACTCTGCCATATATTCTTTAATGTTTGCAGGCTTTACGCTTCCGCCATATTGGATGCGAAGCTTGTCTGCAGCTTCTTGGCTGAAGCTTTCAGCGACGGTTTTACGGATATGCGCACACACGTCATTCGCATCTTTCGCTGTAGAAGATTTGCCTGTTCCGATTGCCCAGATTGGCTCATACGCAATAACAGAAGCAGCAACTTGTTCTTCAGAAAGACCAGCAAGGCCTTTTGTCACTTGGTCAGCAACAAGATCATTTGTTTTGCCGGCTTCACGCTCTTCAAGCGTTTCACCTACACAGATGATCGGCACAATGCCGTGTTTGAAAGCTGCGTGTGCTTTTTTGTTAACTGTTTCATCAGTTTCAGCGAACATTTCACGGCGCTCAGAGTGGCCGATGACGCAGTAGTCAACGCCAAGGTCTTTCAGAGCAACCGGGCTGATTTCGCCTGTGAACGCGCCGCTTTCTTCGAAGTGCATGTTTTGAGCGCCGACTTTTAGGTCAGTGCCTTTAACAGCAGAAGCAAGCTTTTCTAAGAAAAGTGCTGGCGCGCAAACAACAGCTTCAGCTTTGTCTGCTGCTGGAATGGAAGATTTCACTTCTTCAACGAAGCTGACAGCTTCGCCGAGTGTTTTGTTCATTTTCCAGTTACCGGCGATAATTGGTTTTCTCATCTGTTCCACTTCCTTATAGCAGTTTTGAGATTATTTATCGTTCAGTGCAGCTACCCCTGGAAGCTCTTTGCCTTCCATAAACTCAAGGGATGCGCCGCCGCCTGTTGAGATGTGGCTCATTTTGTCAGCAAGGCCGAATTTTTCAACCGCTGCCGCAGAGTCTCCTCCGCCGATGACAGAGTATGTATCTTTCGCCTCTGCCAATGCTTCCGCAACCGCTTTTGTTCCTTGAGCGAACAAGTCGATTTCGAATACGCCCATCGGTCCGTTCCACACGACAAGTTTGCTGTTTTTGATGACGTCAGCATACGTTTCGCGTGTTTTCGTACCAATGTCGATTGCTTCTAAATCACTAGGGATTTCAGAGATCGGCACAATTTTCACGTTTGCATCGTTAGAGAAATCATCTGCAACGAGTACATCTTCAGGCATGTAGAAGTTAACGCCTTTTTCTTTAGCGCGGTCCATAAATGATTTCGCAAGCTCGATTTTATCTTCTTCAAGAAGAGATTTACCGACTTCATAGCCAAGCGCTTTTACGAAAGTATAAGCAAGACCTCCGCCGATGATCAGGTTGTCTACTTTATCAAGAAGACTTTCGATAACACCGATTTTGTCTTTTACTTTCGCTCCGCCGATGATCGCCGTGAACGGGCGGTCAGGGTTAGAAACCGCTTTTCCGAGTACATCAAGCTCTTTTTCCATTAAGAAACCTGCAACTGCTGGCAGATGCTCGGCAATTCCAGCTGTAGATGCGTGAGCACGGTGGGCAGCACCGAATGCGTCATTTACATATACATCTGCAAGCTCAGCAAATGCTTTTGCAAGCTCAGGATCATTTTTCTCTTCACCAGGATAGAAACGTACGTTTTCCAATACAAGAACGTCTCCGTCCTTCATCTCGGAAATTTGTGCTTTTACAGCATCGCCGTAAGCTTCATCCGCTTTTTTCACTTCTTTGCCAAGCAGTTCGCCGAGACGTGCAGCGACAGGAGTTAAACGAAGCTCCTCAACCACTTCGCCTTTCGGGCGGCCTAAGTGGCTCGCAAGAAGGACTTTTGCGCCTTGTTCTGCAAGGTGTTTGATTGTTGGAAGCGCAGCACGGATACGTGTATCGTCTGTTACTTCCCCGTCTTTCATTGGAACGTTAAAGTCGACGCGGCAGAATACAACTTTGCCTTTTACGTCGATGTCTTTGAGAGTTTTCTTATTCATGCCTAGGAGATCCTCCTTCAAAATGGTTTGCATACAGCACGAAAAACGTGAAACCGTCTGGTCAAGCGATAACGCCGCTAGGGCAGATCGCAGTCTTTTTTCGGCACAGGGCAGTTCGTCTAAAAGCCAGGGCAGCGGCCTTAGGCGAAAGCGCCGGCAAAGCTGCTAAAAACGCGGTCGTTTCTCTTTCACAGAGCGTTTTCTGAAAGCCGGTCTTCATGGAAAAAGGGAAAGGGAGTCCGTCCCCTTCCCTTGTCCGCTTTCATTATAGCGCTTCTATTCAAAAGAACCAAGTCAGGTCCTTTTTCAGCTATAAATTAAAGACCTTTTTTTGCGATGTAAGCTGCAAGGTCAACAACGCGGTTAGAGTAGCCGCTTTCGTTATCGTACCAAGAGATTACTTTTACCATGCTGCCTTCCATAACCATTGTAGAAAGAGCATCAATTGTAGAAGAGTTTTTGTTTCCGTTGTAGTCGCCAGAAACTAATGGCTCTTCGCTGTAGCCAAGGATTCCTTTAAGGTCGCCTTCAGCTGCTTCTTTAAGAGCTGCATTTACTTCTTCAGCTGTTACTTCTTGGTTCAGTTCAGCAACCAAGTCAACTAGAGAAACGTTTGGAGTTGGAACACGCATTGCTCCACCGTTCAGTTTGCCTTTTAGTTCAGGAAGAACTAGAGAAACTGCTTTAGCAGCACCAGTTGATGTTGGGATGATGTTTTCAGCTGCTGCACGCGCACGACGGTAGTCTTTGTGCGGAAGATCAAGGATTTGCTGATCGTTTGTGTAAGAGTGAACAGTTGTCATCATACCGCGTTTGATGCCGAATTTATCGTTAAGTACTTTTGCAAACGGCGCAAGGCAGTTTGTTGTGCAAGATGCGTTAGAGATAACATCGTGGTTAGCCGCATCGTATTTATCTTCGTTAACACCCATAACGATTGTGATATCTTCTTCGTTAGCAGGAGCAGAGATGATTACTTTTTTCGCGCCAGCTTCTAAGTGTTTCGCAGCGTCTGCGCGTTTTGTGAAGAAACCAGTAGATTCAACTACGATTTCAACGCCTTGTTTGCCCCAGCTAAGTTTAGCAGGATCGCGTTCTGCAGAAACTTCAATTGTTTTGCCGTTAACAACAAGGTTGTTACCGTCAACTGAAACTTCAGCGTCTAATTTTCCGTGTACAGAATCATATTGTAAAAGGTGAGCCAGCATGTTAGCATCTGTTAAATCGTTAACCGCTACTACCTCAACTTCAGGATTGTTTAATGCTGCGCGGAATACGTTACGTCCAATACGACCAAAACCGTTAATACCGACTTTTACTGCCATGATTGTTTCCTCCTTTAAATAAGTGAGAGATATTTATATTGAGGGATTATTCATCCCTTAATAACTTCTTTGCGGCTCCTTCGTCTGTGACGAGAACCGTGTTGCGCGGCTTTTTAAAGTAAGCCTCGATCGCCTCGGCTTTTGATGATCCGCCCGCTACCGCAATAATATCGGGAATGGCGTCTATGTCATCCAGCTGCATTCCGACAGAATGCACTTTGTGGACCACTTCGCCGTCCGCATTAAAATAGTAGCCAAACGCTTCTGTCACCGCGTCGTTATCATCTATTTTCTTTAAGTCTTCTAAAGGTGTGTTTCTGCGCTGAGCCATAGTTTTAGCTTCGCCGATTCCGTGAACCAGCATACTCGCTGATTTAATGGTGTTCAGCACCTCTTTGACAGAAGGCTCTTCAATAATAGATGAATAGGCGCCTTGTGACAGCTGTCCCGGAACAAACAAAAGCCGGTAAGTGCCTGAAGCCTTCTCCGCCATATGCGCGCATATGGTGTTCGCCTGGTTTTTCACGTCTTCGCCTAAACCGCCTCTTGCAGGCACAAACAAAAGCTCGCGGTTTTTAGAATCCGGCGTCATCATTTCGGCGACAGCTTCAATTGTCGTACCGCCAGTTACAGCGACGATATTTTTGCCTGAAAATCTTTTTTTCATACATGCGACAGCCGCTCTACCCATTTCTTTTTTGACCCATGGAGAGTGATCGCTGTCTCCGGATACGATAATGACATCCTTTAGATTTAAACGTTCTTTTAATGTCTTTTCCAAAAGCGTCAAACCTAAAACATCTTTCATTGTATCTTCCAGAACAGAAAGCAGTTCATAGCCCTCTTCTGTCAATGTCATGCCGTTTGTCTTAATATCGACCAGGTTCTGTTCCTTTAAAAACTGAACCTCGCCCCTCAGCACACGCTCGCTGATTTCGAGACTGGCAGACAGGCTTCTTCGCCCGATGGGTTCTGTCAGCCTGATATACTGCAAGATTTCAAACCTCTTTTGCATAACGAGCAGAAGATCAGGCAATAATTTTTTTTGAGCTTGTATTAACTGGTTCATGACTCAAACGTTCCTTCCTTTTTTGCTGGACATTATATGTCCCGCTATGACAAAAAACGTCCCATCATAGCCAAAAAAAATCATTTCTGCTTTCTTTAATTATTTTAACAGGGTGGAATTGTTTATTCAACTGTTAAGAGCCAATTCATCGACAATATTCGCAGAGTTTTCATGCCGCGGCGTTTTAACTAGCACTATTTTTTCCTATATATCTTTATCTTATACAGAAATCGCCAAATGGTGCATCCCAATATAAACAGCCCTTCCCAGAGAAAGGGCTGTTCTTTTAAAGCGTTTTCATTTTATCCAGAGCTTTTCAATTTCTTCAAGCGATTTGTTCTTCGTTTCCGGGCAGATTGTTACGACAAACAGGAAGCAAAGGATGTTAATCACCGCGAAGATCCAGAATGTATAGGCGAGCCCGAACGAATCAATCATCATTGGCACAAACTGTCCGATCGCCCAGTTTGCTCCCCATAAAAAGATGGTCGCAATGCCCGCGGCCCGCGCACGCAGATGGTTCGGGAAGATTTCAGAAATCATAATCCATGTGATCGGTCCAACCGAGACACAGAAAGCAGCGACAAAACCTAATATAAGGATGATCATCATGATCCCGCTTGTTAACTCAAAATAAAACGACGTCCCGATTAAAATCATAAAAATAGCCATAAAAGCAGAACCGATGGACATCAGTTTTTTTCGTCCGACTTTATCAATCAGCAACACCGCAATAACGGTAAAGATGACTTCTACAACTCCAACGATACAAGTCGTCACGAATCCGGCGTTTTGCCCGAATCCCATCATTTTAAAGATTTCCGGCCCATAGTAAGTAATGGCGTTCATGCCGATGACTTGGTTAAACAGCGCCAGCAGGATTCCAATGATAAGCGCCTTTCTGAGACCCGGCTTAAACAGCTGGGAGAGCGACCCCATTTGTTCTATTTTTAATGAGTTCTCAATGTTCTTTAATTCTTCTTTTGCAACAGTTTCTCCATTAATACGTGTCAGAATCTTTAAAGCTTCGTTTGTTTTGCCCGCTTTCGCCAGCCATCTCGGGCTTTCCGGGACGACGAGCAGGACAAGGAAAAAGATGACGGACGGCACCATTCCATAAGCAAGCATCCATCTCCAGCCGGTGTGCACGCCCCATTCGTATGTTCCGGACCGCTGCACAGCCAGATTAATAAAGTATGTTGCGGAAATACCCAGGATCGTAAAGAGCTGATATAAGGATGATAAACTTCCGCGTATGGCGGGCGGCGCCGCTTCTGTAATGTACGTAACAGAAAGCGATGAGCCCATCCCGATTCCCAGGCCCCCGATAATCCTTGCAATGATCAAAGTGGACACATCTTGAGAAAGCGCTGAAACGATTGCTGATATCGCAAATAACAAAGCGGCTGTCATTAAAATTTTTCTCCGGCCGAATCTGTCACTTAAAAATCCGGATATCCCGACGCCCACAACTCCTCCAATCATAATGCTTGAAATGACAAGTCCCTCCATAAACGGACTCAGGCTGTATAAATCTTTCAGAAAACCGATGGCGCCAGAAATCACCGCCGTGTCATAGCCATACAATAAGCCGCCAAGCCCGGCCGCGCATGAGATTAAAATGACAAATCCCATTGAATGGCTTCTTGTTACAGGAACATTTGGTTCTAATTGAGTTGGAGTATTCTTCATTTCCCTGCCCTCCCGAAATGTTGAGTAAAGCGTTTTCATTTCAACCTGTAATTGTACGTACTTATATTAAAATTTAACGAAAATTACATTTAATTAGTACGTACAAATATAGAATAATCTTGTTTGTATTTTCTGTCAATGTTTTCTTCCAAAGAACGCTATGATATACTGAAATTTGTCCGTATACATTTTGGAGGAATGGATATGTTACCAAAATACGCGCAAGTAAAAGAAGAAATTAGTTCATGGATTAATCAAGGCAAAATACTGCCCGATCAAAAAATCCCTACCGAAAACGAATTAATGCAGCAATTCGGCGTCAGCCGGCATACCATTCGCAAAGCGATCGGAGACCTCGTATCACAAGGTCTGCTGTACAGCGTGCAAGGCGGAGGCACCTTTGTCGCTTCACGCTCTGCGAAGTCAGCGCTGCATTCCAATAAAACGATCGGTGTTTTGACAACCTACATATCAGACTATATTTTCCCGAGCATTATTAGAGGAATCGAGTCCTATTTAAGCGAGCAGGGATATTCTATGCTTTTGACAAGCACAAACAACAACCCGGACAATGAAAGAAGAGGCTTAGAAAACCTGCTGTCCCAGCATATTGACGGACTCATCGTAGAACCGACAAAAAGCGCCCTGCAAACCCCAAACATCGGCTACTATCTAAACTTGGAGAAAAACGGCATTCCCTTTGCGATGATTAACGCGTCATATGCCGAGCTTGCCGCACCGAGTTTTACCTTGGATGATGTGAAAGGCGGCATGATGGCGGCTGAGCATTTGCTTTCTCTCGGCCACACGCACATGATGGGTATTTTCAAAGCTGATGACACACAAGGCGTGAAACGGATGAACGGATTTATACAGGCGCACCGGGAGCGTGATTTGTTCCCCTCTCCAGATATGATTGTGACATTTACAACGGAAGAAAAAGAATCAAAACTTCTGGAGAAAGTAAGGGCCACACTGGAGAAAAACAGCAAGCATATGCCGACAGCCATTCTTTGTTATAACGATGAAATTGCGCTGAAGGTGATCGATATGCTGCGGGAGATGGATCTAAAAGTGCCGGAGGATATGTCTATCGTCGGGTATGATGATTCACATTTCGCCCAAATCTCCGAAGTGAAACTAACCTCTGTCAAGCACCCGAAATCCGTGCTCGGTAAAGCGGCGGCGAAATATGTGATTGACTCCCTTGAGCATAAAAAGCCAAAGCAAGAGGATGTTATATTTGAGCCTGAGTTGATCATTCGCCAGTCCGCACGAAAACTGAATGAATAAAAAAAGCAATGTATGGGTCTCCCCGCTACATTGCTTTTTTTATAGCTGTTATCTGTTTTTCCAAACATCAGCGATGATTTCAAACGAACGCATTCTGTCTGCGTGTTCATAGGTTTCTGAGTTAACCATAATTTCGTCAGCCTGTGTCGTTTTGACGAAGTCTTCAAGCTTCACCTTCACTTCTTCCGGCCCTCCGACAATCGTGGAGCTTAACTGCTCATTGACCATCGCTTTTTCATACGGGCTCCAGATTTGGTCCATATCCTCAACAGGCGGCTTCAGCTGGTTCGGCGTACCGCGGACAAGATCAAGAAATCTTTGATAATGTGAAGTCGCAAGGTGCTGCGCTTTCTCGTTTGTATCTGCCGCGATAATGGTGACACCGACCATTGCATACGGTTCGTCGAGTACGTCTGAGGGCGTGAAGGAATTGCGGTACAGCTCCAAGGCAGGAACCGTATTCGCCGGCGAGAAATGAGCCGCGAAGGCAAACGGAAGACCTAGTTCACCTGCAAGGCGGGCGCTGAAGCCGCTTGAGCCCAGCAGCCAAATCGGCACATCTATGCCCTCTCCGGGAATAGCGCGGACTTGATTGCGTACATTTCCTGACGGTTTAAAGTAATTGCGAAGTTCCTCTAGTTGTTCTGGGAAATCCTCTCCGCTGTTGATGTTTCTGCGGAGCGCTCTTGCTGTCAATTGGTCCGTTCCCGGCGCACGTCCGAGCCCCAGGTCAATCCGCCCGGGATACAATGTTTCGAGTGTGCCGAATTGTTCAGCAATGATTAATGAAGAGTGGTTCGGGAGCATAATGCCGCCGGAACCGACGCGGATTTTCTTAGTGCCTCCGGCAATATGGCCAATCAAAACTGCGGTGGCAGAGCTTGCCACACCTTCTATATTATGATGCTCAGCAAGCCAGTAACGGTGATATC
Organism: Bacillus sp. LJBS06; assembly: GCF_016924995.1. Taxonomy (NCBI): domain Bacteria; kingdom Bacillati; phylum Bacillota; class Bacilli; order Caryophanales; family Bacillaceae; genus Bacillus; species Bacillus sp. LJBS06. The sequence goes on from NZ_CP070483.1 coordinate 3,408,174, forward strand.
CCCATTCCTCCGCACGGCGCGCCAAGTCCATGCTGTTTCGGAATGATTCCGCGATCGTTCCTCCCTGAACAACCGGAGATAAATTCAAGACAGAAAGCAAGGTATCTTTGCGTTGGTAGTTAGACATATTGTTCTCCTTTGCAAATGTGTTATCAGGAAACAGCCCAAAGCTGTCAGGTCATGATCGAATGTACTTCTATCACACCATAACACAACTGCATTCTGGAATAAAAGAATTTGATTCGATGAAATTCGAACAATATAAAACGAACGGTTTGGGACGTTATTCTGCTCTAAACAGCTCCTTAGCCATCTCAATAAAGAGCTTAGCCGCCAGAGAAGCCTCCTTCAGCGACGGAACAGCTAGCTGCACATCACGGTATACCTGCGGGTCCAACTCTCTGGTCACCACATGCTCCGGCAGCGGCATGTGCGACATGGACATTTCTGATAAAATCGCGAGACCCAGTCCTTCTTTGACCATACTGATCGAGGTGTTCATGTTATAGACTGTGAAAGCGGCGTTCAGCGTAGCGCCCGCTTGCCTGAACATATCGTGAAAAGGTGATTCATAGCCGCCGTCGCAGACGATCATCGGTTCATCATCGAGATCTTTCAGCGTAATGGCTGAACGGCTGCAAAGCGGGTGATCATCCCTGAGCACGACAGCCATTTTGTCTTTTTTCAAATGAATATACTCCATCTCCTCTGTTGGATACAGAAGAATGCCGACATCTATCATCCGCGTGTGAAGCCACTCCTTGACTTCATTTACAGTTCCCTCGTGCAGCACAAGCTCCAGTTTCGGATATTTTTGTTTAAATTCACTGATCAGCTTCGGCATAAAATAAGCCGAGGCAGTTGAGAATGTGCCAATATGGATCGTACCCAGTTCAAGCCCTTTTTCCGCAGCTGCGACCTGCTCAACTTTTTCAATGCCTTTTAAGACTTCCCTGATGTGTACTAAGATCTGTTTTCCCGTATCAGTCAGCATCAGGCCATTGCGGCGGTCACGAATAATCAGCTTTACATCAAGCTCAGCTTCGATTGCAGAAATCGCATGGCTGACAGCCGGCTGTGTCATGTTCAGCGCCTGACCCGCTTTTGTAAAGCTTCCCGTTTCAGCTATTTTGACGAAAACCCTTAATTGTGTAATGGTCATAACAATTTACTTATGCTCCTCATAAAAAAGATTCATTTTATTTATCTTATGTTCTACCGTATCATATGATGGAAAAGTTCTACAAGGAGTGAATGAACAATGAAGCAGCTCTCAAAAACGCGGACAGCTCTCCTGCTCGCATTTCTCGTCATCATGTGGGGCGTCAATTGGCCGCTGTCCAAAGCCGCGCTCGCCTATTCGCCGCCCTTATTATTCGCGGGCATCCGAACGCTGATCGGCGGGCTTTTATTAGTCATTGTCGCACTGCCGCGTTTTCATAAATTACATTTAAAAGAAACGTGGCCGATTTATTTGGTTTCTGCACTTTTAAATATTACGTTATTCTACGGCCTGCAAACGATCGGGCTGAATTATCTTCCGGCCGGCCTGTTTTCTGCAATCGTCTTCTTTCAGCCTGTTCTGATGGGCGTATTTTCTTGGCTGTGGCTCGGCGAATCCATGTTTGTATTGAAAGTGATCGGGCTCATCCTCGGTTTTGCGGGAGTAGCCGTCATTAGTGCCGCGGGCTTTGGCGGGCATATTTCTGTCATTGGGGTTCTGCTGGCGCTTGGCTCCGCAATCAGCTGGGCGCTCGGAACAGTATATATGAAAAAAACAGGCAGCCGCGTCGATTCCATCTGGATGGTTGCCTTGCAGCTGACGATCGGCAGCGTGTTTCTGCTTATATCCGGTCTTTGGACAGAAAGCTTTTCCGCGATCCAATGGACAGCTCCGTTTATCACGAGCCTGCTGTTCATCTCTGTATTCGTTATCGCACTCGGCTGGCTTATCTTTTTTACACTTGTCGGTTCAGGAGAAGCAAGCAAGGTCGCATCTTATACGTTTTTGATTCCGCTCATATCGATCGTGGCCAGCTCCATTTTCCTGCATGAACCGCTCACCCTTAGCCTCTTGGCAGGGCTGCTGCTGATTGTCACAAGCATCTGTCTCGTGAATACAAAATCAAAAGCGCAGAAAGCAGCGGCGATTGGCATAAATGAGAAAGCTGCACAATAATAAAAACCCTCTTGCCGAATGCGGCGAGAGGGTTTCTTATTTACTGATGCTTGCGTCCTTTGACCAAATATGCAACGGTAATCAAAAGGTAGATCGCCGCAGTAATGCCGGTAATGACAATTGACGTTGTCATGACGACCCCGATCAGAATGGCGAGTAATGCCACAATCGCAAACCATGTCGTGTACGGGAACCATTTTACATAATAAGCCGGTTTTTCCGTTTGCTGTTTTCTCGATTTCAAATGAGCGAATCCGATGATCAGCCAAATGAATAAAACGGTATATCCCAATGATCCCATTAAATAATTAAATGTTTGGCTTCCTGCGAACAGAGAAATCAACACGCCAATATAGAGAGAAGAAGTGCACATCAGAATTGCAAACATCGGTACGTTTTTCGATGAAAGCTTCGAGAAGACCTTTGGAAGCCTTCCGTCACTTGCCTGTGTATACAAAATGCGTGATGATCCGTATAAACCTGAATTCATAGAAGAAATGATCGCCAGCAGGATGACTGCGTTCATGATATGATCCGCGCCCGGAATGCCTACCATTTTAAAGACCATCACGAAAGGACTTTCCGGAACGGAATTGACTTGGTTCCACGGAATCAGGCTGACGATGATGAAAAACGGCAGCAGGTAAAACGCGACAATCCGTGTCAGTGTGCTGCGGACAGCTTTCGGGACAACCTTTTCTGGATTTTTTGTTTCAGCAAGTGTCACTCCGATAATTTCTGTACCGCCGTAAGAGTAGATGACGACAAGCATCGCCGTAATCAGCCCTGTGCCGCCGTGCGGGAAAAATCCGCCGTGCTCTGTCAGGTTTGAAAATCCAGCAGCTGTATGATCACCGAATGATACGAATAAAAGCAATAACCCTAAAATAATAAAGATGATAATAACGGTAATCTTGATCATGGCCAGCCAATATTCAGTTTCGGCGAAGATTTTAACAGAAAGCAAGTTTACGATCGTAACAATAAGAGAAATCCCCAATGCCAGCACCCAGATCGGGCAGCCCGGGAGCCAGTATTGAATAAAGATCGCAGCTACAACAGCTTCAGCCGCAATGTTGAGCACCCACATTTTCCAGTAGATCCAGTCCAAGAAATAAGCGGCGTAATTCCCTAACACCTGCTGGACAAGGTCCCTGAAGGTTCTGGCGTTGCGGTTTCGAACAGCCATTTCCGCGAGCCCCTGCATAATAAACAGCAAAATAATCCCGCCGAGCAGGTATGCGATAATGACAGATGGCCCTGCCACATCGATCGCTGAGCTGCTCCCTTTAAATAAACCTGCGCCGATTGCTCCGCCCAGCGCCATCATCATAATATGGCGGGACGTCATCGTGCGTTTTAACGTTTGATTGTCGTTTTTCATCCTCTTCTACCTCTCCTTCTCGTTTTCAAAAACAAAAAAGCCCGCCGCCCCCTATCTAATCTAATAGATAAAGAGACGACGAGCCTTCGGCTGACCGCGGTACCACTCTTGTTGATTCTTCATGAAGAATCCTGCTTTTGACCTGTAACGAAGGTTAGCCGTTAAAACATAGGGAATATTCAATCTATTCCGTTCCGTCTTACCACTCCCGGGCGAGTTCAAAGAAGAATCAGGCTGCGTCGCACCACCCCGCAGCTCTCTGTTCTGATTACTTTCTTTTACTGCTCCCAATCTATGCGTTTTAGTTTTCTGAAAAACTCAAATTTTATGATCTGAATATATTAACATAATATACGTGCTTCTCTTTTCCCTGTCAATAACTTCAGAGAAAAAAGAAACTGTTATTTTGTCCCTTTTTGAATCGCTTTCCAAAAGGATTCTGACTCGTTTCCTAATGCGTAGACTGAAACACCTGCTATTTTATATTGCTTTGCCAAATGGCTTTTCGTTTGAACGGTTTTTTCGTTTTCATACCACACGACATGTTTATGCTTCTTTTTATCAACATAAGAAAACGTCATCGAACCTGTTTTTTTGTTGAATGCAGGCTTTGCTTTTTGCTTTTGGATAATGGATTTGAGTTCATTCCATTCCCTCACAGAGCTTCCGCTTCCGTCTTTTACATCCCAATCATAGCCGTACGCGGGGATGCCCATGATGACTTTATTGGCTTTGATCTTTTTGACTGAAAACTGCAGAGAGCTTTTGATCCAGTTTGTGCTTGCCACTGATCCTGGCTTCCCCCAAATGCCGTGTTCGTCGTAGGTCATGACTTGTACGAAGTCGGCATATTTGCCGATTTTCGCATAATCATACGGCCAGCTCCAGTCATCATTTTTATCATCAGCGCTTTTGGCAGGAACGGATACCATTGTTTGAATATGTTTCTTTTTCAAAGCCTGTGAGACATCTTGAATAAAACGCGAGTATTTAGATCGGTCTTCTGGATTCACTGCTTCAAAATCGATATTGATACCGTAGTATGAGTGCTTTTTCGCCAAAGATATGAGCTGATCAGTGAACCGTTTTTTCGCTGTTTTATTACTCATGACCCGACTTGCCAAATCTCCGTCAAAGTCATAAATGGCATCATTATAGTTTGAAATGACAGCCCATGTCTTGATTTTTTTCTTTTTCGCATATGTCAGCTGCTTGCTTGGGGCATCGCCAATGATTTGTCCGTTTTTTTCAAACGCAAATGTATCGGTTGCGATGGCATTCATGTATGTATGATATTTCGCAAGAGAATTGTATGAAGCCGTATCCCCAGTCGTGTAGCCTAATGTCATACCGGCTGCCTTCGCTTCTCCTTTTGTATACATAAACAGAACAATCGCAATCGCCAGTGAAACCGCTATGATCAGCCATTTTTTCATCACATTTCCTCCTGTATCAAGTCATACTCTTCTCATCGGCCAAAAAATTGGAAGTTGAAGTTTTTTTTCAAGCAAAAAACCCGGCATATGCCTGCCGGGCTTTCTGAGTTTAGCGGTCAGAGACGAGAATATAGGCTGCCTTTACTGGTCCGTGCACTCCCACAACTAAATCCATTTCAATGTCGGCTGAGTTGCTCGGTCCGGTAATGTAGTTGATACATGAAGGAACAGTGACACCGTCCGCAATGTTTTGGCGTATGATATCACTGGCTTGTGTCATTCTTGGCACAATGCTTGATTTCGGCACGATCGCAATATAAGTCGTCGGCAGAAGGCTGACAGATCGGCCGATGTCTTTTGAGGAGAAGAGGACAACCGTCCCCGACTCAGCCAATGTAATTTCGCTGAATGTAATCCCTACATTGGCTTGCTCCGCTTTTTTGATATTTTCCTCGCCTTTGTCAGCATCCCACTCCCAGACTGGCGTTCCCTCGCTCGGCCAATCCTTGGTGAGCAGGCTTTTCAGTCCGTATGCTTCAAAGCGGGGGTCCTTCGGAATGATGACAGGGCCTCCGGAGAAGCGGCTGACTTGCTCGCGCAGGGCATCGTAAAGGCCGGTTGAATCCGTTTCAATCAGCTCTGTATGGATTTTGACACAATGGTTTTTGAGCACTGTGACTAAGTCATCCGCTGAATATCCTTCAAGTGTTTTATATTGCGGCTGATGCGCCCACTCAGGAACTGCCACGCCTCCTGTTCTTCTTTCACGGCCAAGGCTGGATGCGATTCGGTTTAAAAAGCTCTCTTGATTCTGAATGGTTCCCTTCGTCATCACTGCTCCTCCTTCGTGCGTTCACTTGTTTCTCTGTCTGCAAACCAGTCTCTGAATCTCGATTTATGTGGTGCCGGGAAGTCGCGGATCTGTGTCCAGCTTTTGAGCGGGCCGGGTCCCTTCGAAATTTTTTCGTCCTCTGTAAAAGGTGTCATGGCGGCCGGCGCCCATTTTGAGCCCATTTTGTATAGTGACAAGGAGGATGCGCCAAGTCCGAACGCTTTCATCGCAAGCTTTTCACTGATCGGCGCTCTGCCTTCTTTTTCGACGATGTTTTGGCGATGCTTGAGAAGGAGCTCGTGCAGCGGAATTTTGACCGGGCAGGCTTCTGTACAAGCAGCGCACAGTGAAGAAGCGTACGGCAGCTCCTTATAATCGTCATAACCGCCGAGCAATGGCGATAAAACCGCTCCGATCGGCCCCGAGTAGATTGAGCCGTATGAATGTCCGCCGACATGGCGGTACACAGGGCAGACATTGATACAGGCGGCACAGCGGATACATTGCAGCACAGACTGGAATTCTGTTCCTAGGATGTTGGATCGTCCATTGTCAACGATGACAAGATGGAATTCTTCCGGACCATCCACTTCACCTTCCAGCTTCGGACCCGTTAATGCTGTAATATAACTTGTCAGCCGCTGTCCGACAGCACTTCTTGTCAGCATGCTGACAAGCACTTCAAATTCAGAAAACGACGGGACAATCCGTTCCATTCCCATGACGGTAATTTGTGTTTTCGGCAAGGTGCTCACAAGCCGTCCATTTCCTTCATTGGTCACAAGGCTGACAGAACCCGTGTCCGCAATGGCGAAGTTACAGCCGGTAATGCCGATATCCGCTTCCAGAAACTTTTTCCGGAGAATGGCACGCGCATGCATGACAAGCTCTTCCGGTTTTTCTGTATGTTGATAGCCCAGCCTTTCTTTAAACACATCGCGTATCTGCTCTTTATTTTTATGAAGGGCGGGCGCGACGATATGTGACGGCGGATCGTGATCATCAATCTGCAAAATATACTCGCCGAGGTCGGTTTCGATGACTTCACAGCCTTCCTTCTCCAGCACCTCATTCAGATTGATTTCCTCTGTAACCATTGATTTTGATTTTACGATTTTCTTCCCGTTCTTCTTTTGAATGACGTCGCGAATATAAGAAGACGCCTCTTCCGCTGTTTCCGCGAAATAGACATGTCCGCCTCTTTTCGCCACATTTTCGGCAAGCTGTCCGAGATAGAAATCAAGGTTTTCAAGGACATGCTGCCTGATTTCCTCTGATAAAGAACGCCACTCCTCCCAGTTTCCCAGCTCTTCGGCTGCCTCTAGGCGCCGCGTCCGCAGACGCTCCTGTGCACCTGAAACAGCGCCTCTCATAAATTCATTATCAATCCCCTGTGATACCCGCTCTTTAAAAGCGTCAGTACCGATTTTCATCGCCATGATCCTTTCCCCCTCTGAATCCAGTTTTATCTGCTGTTGAGCACTTCGGCGATGTGCATCACTTTGACATTCTTATCTTTTCGGTCAAGCCGTCCCCCGATATTCATCAAACAGCCGCAGTCAGCACCGATCAGCACCTCTGCTCCCGTTTCCTCCACACATTCGACTTTTTCATCGACCATCTGCTCTGAAATCTGCGCCATTTTGACGGAGAACGTTCCTCCGAATCCGCAGCAGTTATGTTTGCCCGGAAGCTCTGTAAACTGCAGTCCCTTTACATGGCTCAACAGCTTCATCGGCTCCTCCCGAACCCCGAGCAGCCTTGTCATATGGCACGACGTATGTAAGGTCGCTTTTGTATGAAGGGTCGCGCCGACATCCTCTACCCCAAGGACGTTCACGATAAAATCTGTCAGTTCATACGTTTTATCCGCCAGCTTTTGCGCTTTATCGGCCCATTTCGGATCATCCGCAAACAAGTGCGGGTATTCCCGGAACATCGTTGTGCAGGAACCGGAAGGACTGACAACATATTCGGAATCCTGAAACGTTTCGATCATCCGTTTCATTGCTTTTTTGGCGTCATGTACATAGCCGCTGTTGTAAGCCGGCTGCCCGCAGCAAATCTGCCCCTCCGGAAAATCAACCTCGCACCCAAGCCGCTCCAGCAGCTCAACCGTTGCTTTTCCGACATTTGTTTGAAACATATCAACAAGACAAGTGACAAAAAGTGAGACTTTCATGATGAACCCCTCTCTCATCCCCAATATATGATCAGGTCATCTGATGACCTGAGTTAAAATAACTATATGAATATCGTACACTATTCTGATAATAGAAGGGAAGGGTTTTCTGGGGATATTTTCATTAGCGGGCATATCAAAAACACTCCTGATCTCCCAGGAGTGCAGTAAATGGTGAAAAGTATACGGTTAAATCCATCCCTTTTCCTCAGCAATGCTGGCGGCTTCTGTCCGGTTTTTCGCATGAAGCTTTTGGATGATTTCTGAGATATAGTTTCGGACTGTGCCTTGAGATAAATAGAGCTCCAGCGTAATGTCTTTTGTTGTCTTGCCTAAAGCCGCAAGCCTCAGAATTTCTTGTTCTCTAACGGTTAGGGGATTTTCGTCTCGCATCATATTAAACGTCAGCTCGGGGCTGAAGACACGTTTTCCCTCTACACATTTTCGAATGGCATCGGCCAGATCGTCAATTTCTCCGTCTTTCAGCAGATAGCCATGTGCACCGGCTTTTACCGCACGTTCAAAATATCCGGGGCGGGCAAAGGTAGTTAAAATAATGACCTTGCTGACGCAGCCTTTTTTCATTAATTCCTCTGCCACATCCAGTCCGCTTCGAACCGGCATTTCAATGTCCATGATGCATACATCCGGCTCCAGCTTCAAAATAGCATGTAGCGCCTCTTCCCCGTTTAATGCTTGTCCGATGACTGTCATATCCTCTTCTAAATCAAGCAAAGATCCCAAAGCGCCTAAAAGCATTCGCTGGTCCTCAGCAATAAACAGACGAATCATTCTTTTCGTCCTCCAATCATTCTGCTTTTTTAATCAGCGGAATCGTCAAAGTCACAACCGTTCCGTTATGATCTGAAACTGTTAATCCCCCTTCAATGAGCATGAGCCGTTCTTCCATTCCCCGCAGGCCATTCCCAAAGGTTTTCTCCTTCGCTGCTCCCTTTCCGTCATCCCGTATCACGATCCTCATTTTGCCAGCAAACTGAGAAATGGTGATGGCGCAGTGGGTTGCTTTGCTGTGCTTGATGATGTTAGTCACGGCTTCCCGCATACACATACTGATAATATTTTGAGTGACGGGAGATATCGCTGAAAAGTCGTCGGCTCCTTCGTATTGAAAGGTAATGTTCCCCGCCCTTAAAATGTGCTGAATGTTTACGAGCTCCTCTGTTATCGTGACCGTCCTCATATCAGAAACCAGCTCTCGGACTTGCTTGAGTGCGGCTCGCGAGCTGGTTTCCATTTCTTTTGCCTCATGCTTGGTCCGTTCTGGATCAGATGCAGCCAACCGCTGAATGAGCTGGCTTTTTAATGTAAGCAGCGACAAGGTATGGCCAAGAGTATCGTGAAGATCACGGGCGATTCGAACACGCTCCTCTCTTTTAGAGAGTTCTTTTATCTGTTCGTTGGCTTGTGCCAGCTTAGCTTCAAGCTCAATTCTCCGAAACATTGAACGAATGCCGAATGGAGAAATGAGCATGATGACGAGAAACGGGAGAACAGAAAAAAGCTCCCGGAGCGTGACTGAATTCACGATAAATTGGTATAGGCATGGAAAAAGCAGGATAAAGATTAAAGCGCAGAACGCACGGTTAAAATTCGTTTTCTCTTTGTAATAACCAACAAAGTTTGCCGGGAAAAAACCTAAGTATATATAGGTGATATTGTAAAACACACTATATATCAAAATAACCGCCATTTGCATGATAAGCCAATACGTAAACGAAACTCTGCCCACGCAGCAGAATAACTGGCGATATGCCGCGATAAATAGAAGCAGGATGCCATATCCAATGACCTGTTTGACCCCTGATTCTTTTAATAAAGAGAGGAACGGCATAATGGTGTACACCAGAAAGATATAAGGGAAAAAACCGAATTGCTTCGGGAAAATTGATATTGCCTTTTTCATGTATTACACCGCTTCTTGTTTTCTTCTAATATATTTAGATAGTAGCATGAAGAACATCATATAAGCGATTAATATCAGGATATTTTTCCAATCCGGACTCCCGCCCCGCACTAGTTCCCACGCGCCGCTCCCGAAATGATAAGACGGGAGCCACTGGCCAATGTTCTGCATCATGTCAGGCATGACCTCAAACGGCATCCACATCCCCCCGCCTAAAGCCAGCAGCATATAAAGCACATTACTGATTCCGGCCGCTGTTTCTACTTTTCTCATGAGGCCGATTAGTGTGCCTAATGCTAAAAAAGGCAATGCGCCAAACAAAATCCACAGTCCGCTCATCATCCATTCAAACGGTGACAAGGCAATGTCATTGATCATTGCGCCGAACAGAAAAATGACGGTAATCGATAAAACGTGAATGACACTTTGTCCGATCATCTGAGCTAATAAATAGATATGATCTGGAAGAGGCGTAAGGCGGATAAAGGCAGTCCAGCCTTGTGACCGTTCTTGAACCATACGGATGCCCAGTGTCATGATAGAGGAACCCATCACGCTGAAGACTGTCATTGACATTAAGTAATGGGCGTCCCATGCACGTTGGTCGGGAACGTTGGTATTCACTACATTGGTAAAGAGATAATAAAAGACTATTGGCATGATCAGCGACCAAAGCACAAAATACTTGTTCCTAAGCACCCTTTTCATTTCAGCTATGCTTTGCTTCTGCAGCATGTTCACTCACATCGCCTCCCTGTTTCCGTCAGCCAGCCGGCGAAATGCCTCATCGAGCGTTCCGTGTTCAATTCGAATATCCCGTGCTGGGATGTTTTCTTGAAAGATCAACGCCAACACTTTGTCTGTATTTGATGTTTGGATGATGATTCTTTGATGCCTGCGGAACACCCGCTCTACCTCCGGGTGCCGAGACAGCTTTTCCAACGATTCATCTGAATGGAGCGCAAAGGAAACAGACTGTTTTTGAATTCTTGAGCGGATTTGCATCGGCGAGTCATCTGCCACAAGCCGTCCATCAGCAAAAAATAAGATTCGCTGTGCGGCATCGTCTGCTTCCTGTAAATAATGCGTTGAAAAAATAATCGTTTTTCCTTGGTCCGACAGTCCGTGAATGGTCTGCCAGAATCGATGTCTTGATGAAGTGTCCATGCCGACTGTCGGTTCATCAAATATAAGCAGCTCCGGATTCCCGGCAAGAGCCAAAGCAAAGCTTAAACGGCGTTTTTGTCCGCCGGATAATTTTTCTGCTCTTGTTTTCAAATCTTCTTTGGTGAGTGCTGTTAACGAAACGAGTTCTTTCATGGACAATGGATTCGGATAATAGCTCCGGAAGAGTTCAAGGATTTCATCCACCTTAAGGCCCGGCATGACACTTACTTCCTGAAGCATTACACCTATTTTTTCACGAACCTGTTGATCATCGGGAACCCGGTTAAATAGTTTGATTTCTCCCTCACTCGGTTTCAGCAATCCTAATATCATAGAGATGACGGTCGTCTTCCCTGCTCCATTCGGTCCGAGAATGGCTGCGATTTCTCCTTTTTTCATGCTGAAGCTGATGTTGTTTACAGCTGTTTTTTGCTGGAACTGTTTTGTCACGTTGCTTACTGATACTGCCTCATTCATCACATGAGCACCTCCTGATGGCTTACATTGATTGTAAAATGCCGGAGCAGCTGTTGTTAGTATGGGGTGTCATGATGATGGAGTGACAAATGTCATTTTCTTTCTCACCGTTAGTATCTAGGCAATCCTCCTGCATCTTCCAATTCATCCACCTTTTCTATCACCCATGTCCTCTTTCTTTTAAACTGCTATGACTTTCATAGAAAGATACACTTTTCAAAGCATGCGAGTGTTATGATAGACACATTGAACTTTATATTACTTTCCGGCTGAAAGGAGCCAATCATGAACGAAGCGATTTTGTCTAGAAATCATGTGAAGGTGAAAGGCAGCGGCAAAGCATCTATCATGTTCGCACCCGGTTTTGGATGCGATCAAAGCGTGTGGAATGCCGTGGCACCGGCCTTTGAAGAAGAGCACCGGGTCATTTTATTTGATTACGTCGGTTCGGGACATTCAGATTTGCGCGCATATGACCTGAATCGCTACCAGACACTTGACGGCTATGCCCAAGATGTCCTTGATGTTTGTGACGCTTTAGATCTGGAGGAAACCGTGTTTGTGGGGCACTCCGTCGGAGCCGTGATAGGGATGCTTGCATCCATCCGCCGCCCGGAGCTTTTTTCCCAACTGGTGATGGTAGGGCCTTCTCCTTGCTATTTGAATGATCCGCCTGAGTATTATGGAGGATTTGAAGAGGAGCAGCTCCTTGGTTTGCTGGAGATGATGGAGAAAAACTATATCGGTTGGGCAACTGTATTTGCGGCAACCGTTCTGAATCAGCCAGATCGGCCTGAAATTAAGGAAGAGCTTGAAAGCCGTTTTTGTTCTACTGACCCTGTCATTGCCCGCCAATTCGCAAAAGCGGCGTTTTTTTCTGATCACCGGGAAGATCTTTCGAAGGTAACGGTTCCCTCTCTTATTCTCCAATGTGCAGAGGATATCATCGCACCTGCAACAGTAGGTGATTATATGCATAAGCATCTGCCTTATAGCAGTCTGAAACAAATGGTGGCCCGCGGACATTGCCCTCATATGAGCCATCCAGATGAGACGATACAGCTGATCGGTGATTATTTAAAAGCTCACGTGTGATAGCGGAACAAAAAGGATAGAGGTGACCCTCTTAATGGACAAACAATTGAATGATGCACCATGCGGTTTCCTCACTTTGTCAGAAGAGGGGTCGATCATAGCTGCCAACCTTACCCTTATCAATATTCTGGATTATGAACCGGAGCAGGTTTTCGGCCAGCATATGAATACGATGTTGACCATTCCCGCACAGCTTTTCTGCCAGCTTTATTTTTTTCCGCTTTTGAAATTGGAGCATCACATCGAAGAATTATACATTTCCCTGAAAGCAAGAGATGGAGAAGAAGTCCCCGTCCTTATCAATGCTATTGCGAGACACAGTAGCGGGGTTTCTGTCTTTGATTGTGTTCTTATTCCAATGCGAAAGCGAAATGAATATGAAAATGAGCTGCTGATAGCCAGAAATGAAGCTCAAGAAGCGTTGCTTGCCAAACAGAAAGCCAATGCGGAGTTAGAGATTGCCTTGGAAACGCTGAAGGCAAAACAAGAAGAACTTCTTGAGATCAATAAACAAAATCAACAATTTAAATTAAACACCAAAAGAGAGCTTGAACTCGCCAGAAAGATCCAGAAAAACTCGTTGACTGAACCGATTGTAAACGATCAGGTGCAGATTGACTCTTATTACAATGCATCAAGTGATTTGTCAGGGGATCTTTACGGATTCTATCAAATCGATGAACACCGTTACGGCATTATTATCCTTGATGTGATGGGGCATGGGATTTCATCTGCATTGATTACGATGTCTCTTCATCCTTTGTTTCAGCGCCAGATCACGCAAGGTCTCAGTCCCGTTAACGTCATGAAAGAGTTAGACCGGCACCTTCACAGCTTGTTTCAAAATGATGAGGAAGCAAGACATTATTGCACTGCTATTTATCTTGAGATTGATATAGCACGGCAAAGCATTGATTATGTCAACGCAGGGCATCCGCCGGCACTATGGCAGGACGACAGCGGAACTCAACATCTGCTTCACGCGACATCGCCTCCGATCGGGATGTTTGAAGACTTAGTGTTTCAGTCAAGCAGCCTTTCATATACGGATGGCGGGAGACTGCTTCTATATACGGATGGCGTGATGGATCCTACGGCTTCATGCTATTTATTTGATTTACTAAAAGAGCATCCTGATTCGCCGATCACTGACCTGAAGGAGAAAATCCTTACATCGCTCCAGCATCAAAAGGAAGCTCATCATAAGAGTGATGATGAATGTTTTATATTAGTGGATGTAAAATAAAATGATCCATGAGACATAACAATGATTTGTTACATCTCATGGATTTTTTTGTTTCAGCGTTTCTTTGGAATATGGCCTGATTCCGCATATTGAAACACTTGCAAGGAAGGCAGCGGATGACCATTAAAATCAAACAAAGCTTGATTATCTACAGCACTTCCCCCATACCACTTCCCGGCGTCCTCAGGATCGTATTCTGCGGCATAGCTTGAGGCCCACCCTGACCCGTATGTTTCCCATAACACTTTGTTTTTCTCTATCTGCGTCTTCGGTCCGACTGGAATCCACGCCGGCTCCCAATAGAAAACGCCAAGTCCTGCTTTACCCGTATTCGCTACTGCCGCCATTACATCTCTTACTGCAGTTGCCTGGCCTTGAACAGAAATGGGATATGGCAGCGTCTGCCCGCTTTTTGGCGCTGTATTTCCATGCCCATCGCCATCCTCAGCGGTATAGGTGTACGACGTCTCCGCCACTATGACTTTTTTGCCGTACGTATCGGCAACAGCCTTCAGCACGGAGGTCAAATTTTGTAATGTGCCATGCCAGAAAGGATAATAGGAGCTCGCGAACACATCATAATCTACTTTGTTTTTGCTGAGTGTTTCTGCAATAAATGAATACCTTCCAGCCGTTTCAGGATTGGTAAAATGCAGGGCGACCAAAATGCCTGGATTTGTCTCCCTGACCGCTCGGCTTCCTTCTTGAAATAATTGGCACATCTTCGTCCAATCGGTTTCGCCCGCAAATCCTCCTGTTGTTTCATTTCCGACCTGAACCATGCCGATGTCAACGCCTTCCTTGATCATCTTTTGCAGACTTTGTTTCGTATACTCATAGAGCTTGGCTTTTTTTGCTTCAAAGCTGAGATTCGCCCAAGCTTTGGGCACCTTTTGTTTCGCGGGATCTGCCCAAAAATCAGAATAATGAAAGTCGGCAAGCACCTTCATTCCGTTCGCTGTCGCTCTTTTTCCGATTTCGATGGCTTTTTGAATATCATTGTTTCCTCCCCCATACCCGTTGCCATTTGAATCATACGGGTGATTCCAAATGCGGACCCGAACATAGTTGACCCCAGCCTGTTTTAAAGTTGTAAAGATGTCCTGGCGTTTTCCGCTTGTATTATAAAAGGTGACACCGCTGTTTTCCAAAGCAATAACGCTGGACACATCTGCCCCTTTAATAAAGTCCTTGTTCATTCCCTCTACTTTTTTAACAAAAAGATCCTCTGCCCGAAGCTCTGGCACATGCTTCTCCTTCTTAACGGCAGCGGCAGATCCCGGTGAACTGAATGCACTCCACACGATGGCAGCCGCTAAGCACATTTTCACTCCATTCCTCATGATTCCACCCCTCAGGATTTAGTAAGCGTTTTCTAAAATGCAGAAAAAAGAATCCGCCCGTATCGAGCGGAGCATCAGCCTAATGTGTGTTTACGACGATTCTTACTTCATACTTTTCCATCGTCAGGTCGCCTGACAATATCTCTCCTGTCATCATATCCTTCACACTCTGATCAAACGTGACCAGCTGTTTTTCTTCCGTAAAATTCATGACAAAAATATAATCATTGTCCTGATCCTGCCTCGCTTGTACGGAGACGCCTTTTCCGTGCCGAACCGGAAAAACAGGTGAAAGAGACAGGTCTGTGATCAGACCCTCATAGAAATCACGGTGAAATTGATCCTCCAAACGCGCGCCGATAAAATACGCCTTGCCCTGCTGATATTGATGGCTTGTGACAGCTGGCGTACGGGCGTAAAAATCCTCTTGATACACCGCTTCTGTTGAAGCAGTCTTTACATCAATCACGGTTGCATAATCCTTCATTTCGTATGTTTTGCCGCGGTAGCTGACAGCATTTCGATCCTTCGGATACAGCGTGTCAGTCTCAAGAGGCTCAATTCCGAAAATTGCTTGAAGATCCGGATGCCATCCGCCTGTGTATGTTAAGTCATGCTCATTCACAATTCCGCTGATATACGTCATGACTAAAGTGCCGCCATCAGCTGTAAACGCTTTTAAACGGGAAATGGTATCCTCGCTGATTAAATAAAGCATCGGGACGATGAGCAGTTTATATGGTGAAAAGTCTTGTTCTTTCGTGATGACATCGACAGGGATATCGTGTTCCCAGAATGTGCGGTAATGCTGCTGAAGCGTTTGCGGATAACGTTTTGTCGCCTTCGCAAACCCCTGAGCATCCTCGAGCGCCCAATGATTTTCCCAGTCATATAAAATAGCGGTTTGTGCCGGCCTCTTCGTTCCGACAACCTCGGACAGCCGTTCCAATGTCTCGCCGACCTTGGCCACTTCTTGAAAGACGCGGTTCTTCGGGCTGTTGTCATGATCCACAACCGCCCCATGCAATTTTTCTGATGACCCGCGTGATTTGCGGTATTGGAAGTAGAGAACGCTGTCCGAGCCGTGGGCTATCATTTGCATAGATGACAGCAGATTCATGCCCGGGCGCTTCGCCTTATTGACGTTATGCCAATTGACCGCGCTTGGCGTACACTCCATTAATAAGAAAGGCTGCTGCTTCAAGCTTCGGTACAGGTCATTGATAAAGCCGACCTTCATCGCCAAATCAGCTGTGCTTTCCCAGTCATTGTGCCAGACAGGATAAGCGTCCCAGCTGATGGCATCGACATGTTTCGCAAATTTGCTGTAGTCGAGACCCTGATACGGAATTAAATCCGGTGTGTCAGCCATAAAGTTCGTTGTGATAGGGACATCAGGCGTCAGTTCTTTCAGCGGAACGATTTCATTTTCATAAAACGAAATCGTTTGATCGGTGACGAACCGGCGCCAGTCTAAGTTCAAGCCGTGCAAGCCGTTTTCACCGATCGGCGAAGGGCTTTCAATTTGTGACCAGTCATTGAATGTATGGCTCCAAAAAGGAGTCCACCACGCACGGTTCAATGTTTTGAGGCTGTTGTCGTATTTTGCTTTCAGCCACTCCCTGAAAGCATGCTGGCATAGATCACAGTGGCAATCTCCCCCGTATTCGTTTGAAATATGCCACATTAACAGCGCCGGGTGATTGCCGTATCGTTCTGCTAATAGGCGGTTGATGTGCCGTGTTTTATCTCGGTAGACTTTAGATGTGAGACAGTGATTGTGCCTTCCGCCGTGCAGCTGTTTGACGCGGGAGGCATTGACGCGCAAAACTTCCGGATAGGCTTGTGACAGCCAGGCCGGACGGGCTCCGCTCGGCGTTGCTAATATGACCCGGCCGCCTATACTGTGAATCCGCTCAAAAATATCATCCAGCCAGTCAAATTGATATACGCCCTCCTCCGGCTCAAGTGCGCTCCATGCAAAAATGCCGACAGAAAACGTATTCGTATGAGAAAGCTTCATCAGTTTGATATCGTCAGCTAAAATATCGGGCCGATCCAGCCACTGATCGGGGTTGTAGTCTCCCCCATGAAGCATAAAATTTGCTTCGGTTACGTGCGTTTTTTCAAGCTTTGACATCACATTCTCCTCCTTATTCTCTTAGCCCTTCGTTCCGCCTGCGGTTAATCCGGACACAAAATTCTTTTGCAGTATGATAAAGATGACGGCAACCGGAATGCTGATAAGCAAGGCTCCGGCCGCAAATGTCGTATAGCTGGCCCCCATAACATCATTCACTAAATTGAATAGGCCGACGGGCAATGTATATGATTCAGGCGTTCTCAATATCGTTGATGACAGCACAAAATCTCCGAGCGGTCCTGTAAAGCTGTTCATGGCCACCACTGCCGCCATCGGTTTTGATAATGGCAGAATGATTTGGAAGAAGATTCGGGTGCTGCTGGCCCCGTCAATCTTGGCGCTTTCGTCTAAATCCATCGGAATCGAATCCATGTACCCTTTCATCAAATACGTATTCATCGGGATCAGGCCGCCGATATAAAGCAAGATTAACAGCCAGTGGCTATTGATCATGCCCAAGATTTGCGCCAATACAAACAAAGCGATTAAAGCCGAAAACTGAGGAATCATTTGCAGCAATAAAAAGAGGGTTAAAGCGTATTTCCTCCCTTTGAACCGAAAGCGCGAAAACGCATAGGCCGTAAACGTCACACAGAGCAAAGACCCTGCCATTGTAAACAGGCTGATCTTCATTGAGTTGACATACCACTGCACATATTGAAGGCTTTCCTTGCCCGCAAATAATTCCTTGTAATGATCGAATGTCGGATGCTTCGGAATGATGGATGTACTGATTAAGCTGTTGCCGGGGTTAAAGCTTGCGCCTGCCGTCCAAAGGAGAGGATAAACAATGATGACCGCCATAAAGGCTAACAACAAGTAAGAGAAAAGGAGACGGAAATATTTTCTGACCTTCATATCTGCCAGCATGACTCATGCCTCCTCTTTAAAAGACTTTGTCTGTCTGAACTGCCATAATGCGATGGAGATGACAAACACAGATAATAAAATCGTTAAAGCCGCAGCAAGTGAATATTGACTGGACTGCATTGTCAACTTATAAATCCATGAAACTAGGATGTCTGTCCCGCCGGCTGTCGATCCGGTTACAGCCGGACCTCCGCCATTAAATAGATAGATAATATTAAAGTTATTAAAATTAAACGTAAACTGAGTAATGATAATCGGAGCCATGGCGATGAACACCATTGGAAGCGTAATGTATCTCAGCTTTGAAAAGACAGAAGCGCCATCAATCGTAGCTGCTTCATACAGATCGTCCGGGATGGATTGCAATACGCCTGTTGAGACGAGAAAGATGTACGGAAATCCGAGCCAGCCCTGCATGAGAATCAACGCAAGCCTCGACCAATTGGCATCTGTCATCCACGGAAGCGGATCTATCCCGAAGAAAGCCAAGATGTCGTGATTCATCGCACCAAAGCTATCATTAAACAGCCCCGCAAAAATTAAAATCGTCACAAAACCGGGAACGGCCCATGGCAAAATCAGTATCGTCCGGAAAAAGCGTTTAAACCGAAGGTCTTTCTGGTTGACAATGATCGCGAGAAAAATCCCCAAGCTGACTTGCAGTGTGGATGCAGCGAGTGTCCAAACCACCGTCCAAGCCAATACATCAAAAAAGGTCGACCTCCAAATATCAACTGTGAATATATTTGCGAACGTTTGAAAACCGACCCAATCAATTAATTTTGCAGGAGGAGAATGATACAAATCATAGTTTGTGAACGCTAATGCAAAGCTGAATAAAATGGGGAAGATCACGGCGAAAATTAAAATAAACAAAGATGGGCCGCTGACGACATAAGGATAGCCCTCAGAAATGATATGCCGGTATTGTTCTTTTAAGGAACTTAATGGCTTGTTTTCATCACGCTGCTTTCCGCTTTGAAACGCATCGCGAAGATTCACATAATACACCGCAAGGCCAAAGCAGGTCACGATGACAGCGATAATTCCTTCCGCCAGCAAGAAAACGGAATTATCCCGCGGCACTTCTGTTCCCAGTGTAAAGATTCCCCAAAACCCCATATTGAGCAGATCTCCAAAGACCGCAAAAAACGATGCGCCTAAGAAAAGAAAGACAAAGCCTTTTATCCATTGCTTGTTATAAAATTGCCCGAGCCCCGGGATGATAGACAGCAACAAAGCAATTTGACGATGCTGCACCGTTTTCACCTCTCTTACAATACAAATCTAGCTTTCTCTTTATTTTCCGCTGTGCTTTGCCTTGATTTGTCCTTTGGCCGTTTCAGCTGCTTGATCCAATGCTTGTTTCGGATCCGCCTTCCCTGTTGCAACTGTCTGTAATGCTGAATCAGCCGGCGTCCATATTTCATTCATTTCCGGAATATTTGGTGTTGGCTCTGAGAAGCGGGATTGTTCAGTAACAGCCCGTGCCGCCTCGCTTTTCATAATAGCCGGGTCATTGGCTAGAGATTTTACAGCAGGAACTTCTTTCGTCTCTTCATATCGTGTTTTAGAATTTTTTTCATTTGCCAGGAATACGGCTAATTCTTGCGCCAGCTCCGCATTCTTTGAAAATGCGCTGACGTTGTAGCTTTTGACGCCGATAAAGGAACTCATGTTTTTCCCATTTTCCAGCTTCGGCAGTTTCGTAATGCCATAATTGATCCCTGCTTTCGAAAAGGCTTCTACATTCCATGGACCAGAAATAATCGCGGCGGCTTTTCCTTCTGTGAACAGTGATTCCAACACGTTAATCCCTTGTTCTCCAATAATGCCTGCCGGGAATAAGCCCTCTTTGTAAAACTTCTGCATCAGCGCCGCACCTTTGACAGCACCTTCATTATTGATTCCAATGTCTGACGGGTTATAGCTGCCGTCTTTGTCCTTCCCAAAAATGTATCCGCCGTATCCGCTCATTACACTTTCCGCATAATAAATTTGATCGAATAAGGCTAAAAAGCCAAATTTGCTGCCATCAGCAGTCTTTTTGGAATAGTCGTACCACGCTTCCAGCGTTTTGGGCAATTCCTTTTCTGAGATGAGATCTTTGTTGTAAAACAGCACAGTCGTTTCAACTGCTTTTGGCAGTCCATAAAGCTTTTGATCGACCATTTGAGACTGAATGGAAGCGTCAGTATAAAGTGATTGAACGTCTTTTTTGACATGTAATTCCTTGAGTAATCCTTCCGTGACAGCCGTTCCGATTTGGTCACCTGGCATTGTTAACACGTCAGGGCCTGTGCCGGCCGGTCCGTCCATTCGCAAATCTTCAATCTGCTTGGCATACGGTTTTTCAACGACTTTGACCTTCACATCGTGCTCTTTTTCAAACGCAGCCACAGCGTCTTTAATGCCGTTGCTCTTTTCTTTATCCTCCCATACAACAAGCTCTGACCCTTTTGAACTCGATTTGGCGCTGCTGCTTTCCTTTGGGCCGCAAGCCGCCAAGGATAAACTGACAGCTGCGCAGAGCATGAGTACGGAACACCTTTTTGCCTTTTTCATTGATTGTCACCCTTTCGGTAGAAATGAAAGCGCTTTTAAAATAATATAGCACGCTTGAGAAAATGTGTAAACAAACTATTTACTACTTTAGGTAAATTATTTTACCTAATTAAAAAAACGGCTTAGTGTCCTAAGCCGTTTTTAATTCATACTCTTTCTGACGATTAATTCCGCGCCCACATATAAAGTTTTTACCGTCTTTCTCTTGTCCTGCACTTGTTCAAGCAGCAATTGAACAGCGTTTTTACATAATTCATGTATATCAATATGAAACGTCGTCAGAGGAGGTGAGACATACTTCGCGAAGCTGATGTTGTTGATACTCACAATACTTACCCTGTTCGGTATGGCAATTCCTTTTTCGTTCAGGGCTTGCAGACAGCCCACTGCAATCGGGTCCGCTGCGATCATAAAAGCAGTCGGAAGCTGGTCGCCTAATGTCTCGATCGCCGCTGACATCAGGCGGTAGCCGTTTTCTACAGAGAATCCGCGATGACAGAAAATATAGCGCTCGTCCAGCATGCCTTTTTCCCTCATATAGGACCTGAAGGTTTCTTCACGGATGTCCATTTCATCCTGGTTGGTGTTCGGATTTTTGTATGTGCCGCCGATAAAGCCGATGCTTTTATGTCCCTTCTCAGCCAGGATGTTTACCGTCTTCCTTGTCATTTGTGCTAAGTCAGGCCTTACCGAGTCAAAATAATCGGGATCAGGAGTTGAATCGATAAAGACGCCGTTTTCAGTGAGATTTCTAAGGAAAGCCAGCTCTTCATCTGAAAATGTGCCGACGGCAATAAACCCTTCCGTATATTCAGGAATGCACTCGATTCCATCTGATATTTTATAAGTGGTTATATCGATATTGAATGCTTTCGCCAGTTTCTCTATTTCCAATCTCATCGTTTTAAAATAGACATCTTCCAATTCTTCTTTATCTGTCAGCCAATATAAAAACGCAATATGTTTCACCAGCGGCCTTACTGTTTTTTTGCGGTAATTGAGTTTCTCCGCCGCTTCATAGATTTTCTCCCGTGTCTCATCAGGAACAGAAAGGCTTTCATCGTTATTTAAAACGCGGGAAACGGTTGAGATTGAAAATCCCGCTTCCTGCGCGATATCTTTAATTGTCGCCATTGCATCTGCCTCCATTATGCAGCTCGCATTCATTTTAGTAAAATATTTTACTTTCTTTTTCAAAAATGTCAAGCGTACAAAGCCCCTGGCTACCTCATGTAAAAAGACTGAACCATTTGCGGCTCAGTCTCAGTTGTTCGTATCATCCGGAACCGGCAGAATTGCCCGGGAAATGAGTTGGTTATTGCACATTTTCCTCGAAATATCCCGAAAGCACATCTTCCACATTCGTCAAGTGCGCCAGCATGGCGGCTTCCGCCTGTGCACCGTTCCCGGCAGCCACGGCATTGTAAATCCGTTCGTGCTCCTCATACAGCCGCTGAACTGAGGTCTTCTTGGAAAACAGCCAGATTTTCCGCGTTTCTCTCATTGTTTCCAGCAGCAATGATGATACGTGATTCATCAAGTGTTTAAGAAGTTCATTTTGAGAAGCGTCCGCAAGCGCCAGATGAAATGCAAAATCTGCTTTCTCTCCCAACTCCCCGTCTGCTTCAATGCTCCCCATTTCCTTTAGTGCATCATGAATTCTTTCGAGATCTGCTTCTGTCCTTTTTTCAGCAGCTAATGACGCCACGCCGAGTTCAAGCAGTTTTCTGACCTCGAGCAGCTGCTTGACGTCCTCTTTTTTCATAAGAAGGGCGGCTGAGAGCGGCTGAGAAATTTGATTGAGCTCAAATTCCTTCAGGTACGTGCCTTCCCCCTGTTTCATTTCGACAAGCCCCATCGCTTTTAGCGCAGAAAGTGCTTCTCGAACCGCTGAACGGCTGACTTGAAAGTTCTCAGCAAGCGCCTGAACAGAGTCCAGTTTATCTCCAGGCTTCAATTCGCCGTTTTTGATCATATCTAATAGTGCATCCGCTACTTCTTCATATATTTTTTTTGTTTTAATTTGTTTGTATTTCATGCAATTCACCCCGTAACTTGTAGGTCTGGCTGTTTACGATCTATTATACTCTGTTTTATGGGCCGCCAAAAGATTTTGACTATTTTGTCAAAAAGTCTTGTACTTTGATTTTTTTCAAAATATAATGCTAGGTAACTGGTCTTATTACCCAGTCATCAGATGATCATATCATCTATAGAAACCGCTTACATACAACGCCAGTTTATGTTTCAAGGAGGGGTTTGGGATGCTATGGACACAGGCATATACGCCTATAGGGGGAAATTTGCTTTTATCAGCGCTTGCCGCACTTGTACCGATTATTTTCTTTTTTTGGGCACTCGCGATTAAACGGATGAAGGGGTATACAGCGGGCTTGGCCACATTGGGGATCGCCCTTGTCATTGCTGTATTGGTTTATCGGATGCCTGCGGAAAAAGCGCTGATGTCGGCGACACAAGGAGCCGTTTACGGAATATTGCCGATTGGCTGGATCATTGTGACGTCTGTTTTTTTGTATAAAATTACTGTGAAAACGGGGCAGTTTGATATCATTCGCAGTTCGGTTCTCTCGATTACTGATGACCGGCGGCTTCAAGCCCTCTTGATCGCTTTTTCATTCGGGGCTTTTTTAGAAGGGGCAGCAGGCTTCGGAGCGCCTGTCGCCATTTCTGCCGCGCTTTTGGTCGGTCTCGGCTTTAATCCTCTTTATGCGGCGGGGATCTGTTTGATCGCCAATACGGCGCCTGTCGCCTTTGGCGCAATTGGAATTCCAATTACAGCCGTAGAAGGGCCGACAGGGATTCCGGCGATGGAGATTTCACAAATGGTCGGGCGGCAGCTGCCGTTTTTATCCGTATTTATTCCTCTTTATTTAATCATCATTATGAGCGGGTTCAGGAAAGCCTTGGAGGTCTGGCCGGCAATTCTCGTATCCGGTGTTTCCTTTGCTGTTGTTCAATATCTCAGTTCCAATTTTTTAGGGCCTGAGCTGCCTGATGTTTTGTCAGCTCTTGTTTCAATGGCTGCGCTTGCTGTGTTTTTGAAATGGTGGAAGCCGAAAACAACATTCCGGTTTGCCGGTGAACAGGAATCGGCCGCCGCGATTGAAACGGCGCGAACGAATCCGACAGCGCCTGCGTACAGTGGCGGACAGATTTTCAAGGCTTGGTCGCCATTTCTGCTGCTGACGGTGATGATTTCCGTATGGGGCATTCCATCTGTCAAATCCGCGCTGACCGGGCATTATGAAGGCTCTGCTGTGTTCTTGACATGGCTGAATGCTGTTGGGGAAAAACTGACTTTTGCCCCTGGTGTGCCTTTTTTGAACAATCAGATTGCCAATGCTGACGGTACGCCGATTGAAGCGGTTTACAAGCTTGACGTGCTCGGTTCAGCCGGCACCGCCATCTTGATTGCCGCTGTGCTGTCAAAATTCATCACGGCAATTTCGTGGAAAGACTGGGGAGCCGTTTTTAAAGAAACAATTCAAGAGTTAAAGCTTCCGATTTTGACCATCGCATCTGTGGTTGGTTTTGCCTATGTCACAAACTCCTCAGGAATGAGCACGACACTCGGGATGACACTCGCGCTGACGGGTTCGATGTTTACCTTCTTTTCGCCTGTTCTCGGCTGGCTCGGCGTCTTTATTACCGGCTCGGATACTTCTGCCAACCTGCTGTTCGGCAACCTGCAGAAAGTCACCGCGTTATCGGTCGGTATGGACCCTGTTCTGTCTGTCGCCGCCAACTCTTCAGGCGGTGTCACAGGAAAAATGATTTCGCCGCAGTCGATTGCGGTGGCATGCGCCGCGGTTGGACTCGCCGGAAAGGAGTCAGATCTTTTCCGTTTTACCATTAAACACAGTCTGTTTTTGCTGCTGCTCGTTTGTATCATCACCTTTTTGCAGCATCATGTGTTCAGCTGGATGATTCCTTAAAAAAACCTCCCAACACGGGAGGTTTTTATTTATACCGTTTTCTCGCTGCCGAAGACGGAATGTTCATCTGATCGCGGTATTTAGCCACGGTGCGTCTCGAGATTTGGATGCCGTGCTGTTCATATAGCAATTCGGCAAGCTTTTGATCTGAGAGCGGTTTTGTTTTGTCCTCTTGATTGATCAGGTCTTCAAGATGCATTTTGACTGCATAATTCGACGCATCTCCATCTCCTGAAGCCTCGGCTTTTGCTGAGAAAAAGAGTTTCATCTCAAACAGCCCGTAAGGCGTTTGGATCGTTTTTCCTTTAATGGCCCGGCTCACAGTTGATTCATGAAGGCTTAAGCAGTCTGCTATCTCCCTGAGAGTCAGCGGTTTCATTGCGCTTCGCCCTTTCAGAAAGAAATCCTTTTGGCGTGTGATCAGCTCATTGATTATCCTCTTGATGGTCTGTTTTCGCTGCCGCAGCGCGCGGCTCAGCCAGCGCCATTCCTGATATTTCGCGGATAAATAAGAGACAGTATCCTGACAGGAGCCGGATGATAAAAGCGTACTGTACTGCGGATGCAGATCGATTTCGGGAAACGAGCGGGTATTCAGCTCCGCTGCAATGTGCCCGTTTTTTACGGTGATAAAAATGTCAGGCTCGATATACACATCTTGCTCTGGCCGGGCAAACAGAAGACCCGGTCTTGGATGAAGAGCCGCTATATCATCTGAGATATCCTGAATGGTATCAAGCGGAATTCCAGTCTCCACTGAAAGCGCTTTCCACTTTTTTTGCGCAAAAGCATCAAAATGAGCAGAAACAAGCATTTCCGCGTGTTCATTTCTGTTCGGCAGCCGCTGTAATTGAAGAAGGATGCATTCCTGCAAAGATCTCGCGCCGATTCCAGCCGGCTCTAGTGACTGGAGTTTTGCCAAAACAGCCTCTGTTTCGTTGGCCGATACAGATAAGCGCTGTGCCGCCTCCTCCACATCTTCTTCCAAGTATCCGTTTGAATCAAGCGAATAAATCAGATAATTAAAAATCTTTTTTTCAGTGTTTGACAGATTCATATCGAGTGACTGCTGTTTTAACGCATCCTGCAATGTTTTTTGCGGATCACTTAATTGAAGGCCCGCTTCCTGTGCATTCATCCTGTTTTTATTTGTTTTATGGTAAGATAGTGGCGGTGTGTCTGTTTCCTTTCGTTCAATAAGAGGGTTTTCCAGTGAGAGCTCATCAATGTACTCGGCAAGCTCTGCCGAATGATAGCCAAGCAGCGTGATGGCCTGCCTGAGCTCCTGTGTCAGTTGAGGCTTTAATACTTGTACTTGCTGAAGTTTCATATCCATCTTGCTCACTCCCCTTTCTTCATTGTACATGATTGAGATCACACCGTATACATTTATGAAAAAGGAGCTGCCAAAGAAATGTCTGAACTTTTTTCCGTCCCTTATTTTATTGAGAATTTAAAACAGCATATTGAAATGAATCAGTCTGAGGATAAAATCCACGCGATGAACAGCTACTACCGTTCCGTCGTCTCAACGCTCGTGCAAGACCAGCTGACGAAAAACGCTGTCGTCTTAAAGCGGATTCAGCATTTAGATGAAGCATACAACAAAGTCAAACGTGGAGAATCAAAATAAACCTTCCGCTCACACGTGAGCAGGAAGGTTTTCCTTCTTTGAGGCGTCCTGGATGAGCCGGGTGCTTGGCACTCCTTCCATCCAGGTATGAAAGTAATTGGCGTTTTTCCCATAGGAATTATCAATGACCGTGTTTTCTTTTTGAAGAAGAGAAGACAAGATGTGGCCGTGCAGCCTTGATGTTTCCACCGATTCGTAACGGCTGAAAAACCGAATGGCTTTTTTGACGATATAATCCGAGTATTTTCCCCATATATACGCAATAGGCAAAGGGTTGCCCGCTTTTTTGTTCAGGACGTTGAGCGTTTGCAGAAAAGCGATCGTCCGGCGGTCTGAAGCTGACAGGACCGTGCGCCAGTCGTAGCTCTCCGCTTTAGCGTGTTCCTGAAGCTCCTGGTTTGCTTCATGATCTGTTCGGATAAATCTCAGCTTTTGATTAGACGGCTGCTGCGTGGGAATGACGGGAAACAGCTGATGAGCCATATCAGGCAGAAGCTGAATGTGATTTCTTGAAAAATAAGCCTGTGCCGTAGCATAGGAGGCTTTTTCCCTTGTCATGATGTGGAGATTCGCATGCTTAGAAAATATCTCCGCCGTCCGCTTGAGGTTGTCTTTGTTTTGAAAATAAATCGATTGCGGCAGGATCACAATTTTGTGGTTCGGATAGGTTTGGATGATTTTCTCTCTAAAGCCTTGATAATACGGATACAGATCCCCGAAGTTTCCGCCTCCC
Source organism: Bacillus sp. LJBS06 (assembly GCF_016924995.1). Classification (NCBI taxonomy): domain Bacteria; kingdom Bacillati; phylum Bacillota; class Bacilli; order Caryophanales; family Bacillaceae; genus Bacillus; species Bacillus sp. LJBS06. Next base: position 3,435,339 of record NZ_CP070483.1, read on the forward strand.
TGGCAGACGATGATAAGATTAGGGTCCAGCTTTCGCCCGACTGGAAAATTGTCAGGATTCCAGCGTTTTCTGACCCGAATCCCGTGTTCTTGAAAGAAGGCTTCTGTTCCTTTCATAATAAATAAATCCCCTACATTCCCATATAGAGGATAGTCCGCATATACGATCTCAGATTGTTTCGGAATGACGTCGAGCAGCCCGGACAATTTCTGTTTGAGGCTGATCATCGAATGCTTGCTGTCCATTTCTTCACCTCGGCATTTTGGAATAAGTGCAGTAGCACGTCAATGACCCGATCTTGCTCATCTTCTGTCATATTTGACCCGGATGGGAGACAGATCCCTTGCTTGAAAAGCTCTTCGCATACGCTTCCTGTATCTTCATGGGAATAAAACAAAGCAGGATCGAACAGCGGCTGGGTATGGAGCGGCTTCCACAGCGGACGGGCTTCAATGTTTTCTTCAGCAAGATGTTGAACTACGTCATAGGGGCTGAGCCCGTTATCAAGCGTGAGCGTGGTGAGCCAGCGATTGGATACGCCTGCTGCGTACTCCGGCATAAAGCGGACGCCGGCTAAGTGACCGAGTGCATTTTTATATCTCGTAAAAATGGTCCTTCTTTTCTCTACGCGCTCATCCAGCACCTCGAGCTGGGCAATGCCCACACCGGCTAAAATATTGCTCAGCCTGTAATTATGCCCCATTTCACTGTGCTGATAATGAACAGCCGAGTCACGGGCCTGCGAAGCGAGAAATCTTGCTTTTTCCATTGCGGCTTCATCATTTGAAACAAGCATCCCTCCGCCTGATGTGGTGATGATTTTGTTCCCGTTAAATGAATAAATGCCGAAGCGCCCGAATGTCCCGCTTTGCTTCCCTTTGTAGACTGTTCCGAGAGATTCGGCTGCGTCCTCAATGACAGGAACTCCGTATGCATCACACAGGCTTACAATGTCATCCATTTTCGCGCTCTGCCCATATAGATTGACGGCAATAACGGCTTTTGGCAGAGTTCCGTTTCTTTTCGCTTCCTGCAATGCTCTTTCAAGGGCTTTCGGCGACATGTTCCATGTGTCAGGCTCAGAATCAATAAAGACGGGCACCGCTTTTTCATATAAAATCGGATTGGCGGTTGCTACAAATGTGAAGGACTGGCAAAACACGCTTTCTCCTTCTTTTACGTCAAGCAAACGCAGCGCCAGATGAATCGCAGCCGTTCCAGAGCTGACCGCAGCTGCTGCTTTTACACCGACGCGTTCTGCCAGCTGTTCTTCAAATAAATTCACGAGCGGCCCAAGCGGCGCGATCCAGTTTGAGCGAAAGGCTTCCGAAATATAGTGCTGCTCCCTGCCGCTCATGTGAGGGGGAGATAAGTAGATTTTTTTATGCATAGAATCATCCTTTGTTTGATGTTTGAATGGAAGAAATGATGCGTGCCGGTGCCCCGGCCGCCGTTACCCTGTCCGGTATGGAACGGATTACCGCAGAGCCGGCGCCGACAATGCTCCAAGCCCCGATTGTGATCTGCGGTATGACGGACGCACCGGTTCCAACGTGAGCGCCTTCCTGAACGGAAACCGCTCCTGACAGTGTGACACGCGGGGACAGATGAACGTAATCGCTGATTTGATTGTCGTGCTCTGCCACTGCGCCCGTATTGATGATGCAGTGGGCACCGATGCGCGCATCCGCCTGAATGATTGCGCCCGCCATGATCACTGTCCCTTCCCCGATAGCAGCCGATTTGCTGACGATGGCTGACGGGTGAATCAATGTAATAAAATCATCTTTCTTCAGTCCCAGTCGCTCAGTCAGCTGTTTTCTGACACTGTTATTTCCAACAGCAATCAAAAACAGCACATCGGGAATGAGCCTGCGCAATTCACTAATGGCTTCCGGCGGGCCTGTGTACCATTCTTTTCCGCCTTCGAACGTTTTGAATTTATCATCCAGCACCGCGGCTAAACGCGTATCTGCGCGGGCGTTAATCAGCTCTCTGATCACCTTTCCGTGTCCGCCGTCACCCACAATGGCCACGTTTTTCATGAGGACACATCTCCGCTTCCGGTAAACCGTTCCGCGGTCACATGATTGGTTTGCTGAATCCCTTCTGAAACAAGAACCTTTCGCACCGTCAAACATAGAATTTTCAAATCGAGAAAAAATGATCGGTTGTCAACGTACCAAACATCTAATTCAAATTTCTTTTCCCAGGAAATCGCGTTTCTGCCATTGATTTGCGCCCAGCCTGTGATACCCGGCTTCACCTCGTGGCGCCGTGCCTGTTTTTCTGTATAAAGGGGCAGATAGTCCATCAAAAGCGGCCGCGGCCCGACAAGGCTGAGATCGCCTTTCAGAACATTCAGAAGCTGCGGAAGCTCATCAATGCTTAGCTTTCTGATCAGCCTGCCTGTTTTCGTCAGCCTAACTTCATCGGGCAGCAGATTTCCTTCACTGTCCCGTTCATCCGTCATTGTCCGGAACTTATACAGGGTGAACGGTTTGCCGTGCAGGCCCGGCCTTACTTGCTTAAAGAAGACAGGTGATCCTATTTTCAGCCTGACAACGGCGATGGTGAACAAAATGATCACACTCGTACAGCACAACAAAAAAATGGCGGCCGTCAGATCAAAAAGTCGTTTCAGGATCAAAGATTCACAGCTCCTTTCGTTTTTCGAAACCGTTTTAGTACCAGCTGTCTTTCCTCTTTTGTACAAACGAGCATAAAAGCGAAAACAGTGTAGCAAAAGCTGACTGTCACTCCCGTCGCTATCAGTGACGTCCAGCCGTCAATCTTCACAACAAACTGCAGGGCCTTACAGACCGTCCAGGCAAACACAGCGGCTGAAAGAGGCCCGATGATGCCTTTAAAGAACACGTGCTTTTTACAGCCTGTAATGCGGGATACAAAAAGCGGCGTGAAGACGGCATTTTTTAAAATAAGGGAAATCGCCCCGGCCAATGTTATGCCGTACAGACCGAGATGAGCCGGCCCGCTCAGTGTGACGGCCAGCACCACATTCACTGCGCCTAACAGCAGGGTAACAATCGCCGGTGTTTTTTGTTGATTAAAAGCGGTCCAAATATAAAACAGCGGCATAAAGGCGAGGCTGATCACCAAGTATCCGGCATGAATAAATAAAAGCGGTGCTATCGACGAAAAGGACGGTCCGAGCCAGATTGTCAGAAAAGGCCCCGCCAACCCGCCCAATAAGGCAGCAGGAAGTGCAAGCAAAAGGCCATTCAGCCTCACTGCCTTATTGGCGTAATTCATCAATCCGTCCATATCGCCTTTTGAATAATATGAAGTCATGATAGGCGCAAACAGGGATGCGACCGTTCCTGCCAAGCTGCGCAAAAGCAGCGGAAACTGGATAATCGCCGCGTATTTCCCGGATGCGGACGCTCCAAGCATCAAATTGGCGGTTAACAGATCAATCTGCAAAAAAAGCAGGACGCCGATTTGATTGACGGAGCTCCATGCGCCCGCTTGAAACAGCTCCTTGCTTGTGCGGAATGAAAGATCCTTCATACGGAACGAAAACCATGGAATCAGCTTTTTGAAGAAATAGAAAGACAGTACAGACGCGATGACAGCACCAGCTAAAGCGGCAAGCTGGATCTGCCAGATTTTTGGCGCAAAGCATGCAAACAGGAGCAGCACAGACAGCACGCGTACAAGCATTTGCACCGCCTGAATGGAACTTGTGATGTAAAGGCGGTTGGCATAAAATGGTGCAGCCCCGAAACCAGCCGTCAGAAACGTTAAGATAAACAGCAGACTGCCGATCAAAATCGACACACGCACATCAGCCAAAAGCGCTTGCGGCACATTCATGACTCGGTCAACAAAAAAAGCCGAGCCCGCAAGCGGCAGCAAGAGAAGCAATGAAATCAAAACAGAGGCCGCTAAATAATTGCTGATATACGCATTTGCTTTCTCCCGCTCTCCCCTGTGGGCAGCAACAGAAAAGAAGCGAACGACAACCGAGCTGAGAGCCACGGTGATAATCGAAAAGTAATTAATCACATTTTGTGTCAAGTGAACAAAGCCGAACGCTTCCACACCGAGCGTTTTGACAATAAAAGGCGTCAGCCAAACCGACAGGAAAACAGATAAGAGAAAAGCCGTAAGATTCGCGCTGAAGTTTATCGTGAATTTCATGCCTGCTTCGCACTGCCTTTCATCGTCCCCCGCTGCTCGAAAAACAGCTTGATGAGAAAAGTGAGCCGCCATTTACACAGTGCTAATATCAAACGCTCTCCTCTTAATAATTTCTCATGCTGAAACGGTGTATGTCTGACAGCCTGCCGCACCATGTCATAGGACAAAATCTGTCTGATCTTCTTTTTGATGTCTTTCGGCGAATTCGGAGAAGCACAGGCATTTGCCAAAAGCATCGGAAGCTGGTGCCTGCAAATGTACACATTCAGATCTTCTTGGCATGCGCCTGCTAAGCCATAGTGATTGTAGAATGCGATTTTAGCCTGATATTGTTTTTGAAGATGTTCATCCATCGCCGGCTTATAAGGAATTTCTGTCAGGCTGTTCGGGTTTTCACGATAAATGTACAATCCTTCATCAAGCATTTTCACCCGCTCCGCTTCGCGAAAAGCGGACAAATTGAAGGGAGAGTCTTCAGCAAAACGGATGTCTTCCTCAAACATCAGATTCGCCCTATCAAAAAGCTCACGGCGGTAAAGATAACGCCATACATACCAGATAAATCTCGTTTCGTGAGCATATTTAAGCCGTTCAGTCATTTCCGATTTTGTCAGCACGCGGTTTGCCTCAAGCTGCGGCGCCACATATGTCCGCCTGTCCGGTGACTGCTTGTAAAAACCGCATCCGGCGATGTCGAGCTGATTTTGCTCCGCTTCTTCAGCCAGTCTCTGGAACATGGCGGATGATACATAATCGTCTCCGTCGACAAAGCCGATGTAAGTGCCCCGCGCGGCCTTTATTCCCGTATTTCGCGCTGAACTAAGCCCGCCGTTTGATTGATGAATGACCCGGATTCTCACATCCCGTTTTGCATAATCCTCTGCAATTTCGCCTGACCGATCCGGTGTTCCATCATTCACGAGGATGATTTCAATATCAGAAAGCGTTTGGCCAAGCAAAGAATCAATGCATTCCCCTATAAATGGTTCAACATTATACATCGGGACAATAATGCTGACGAGCGGGGTCATTGCGCTTCACCGCTGATTTTGTCACGCAGACCTTTAAAATACACATCTCTCGGAAAGCCGGCACGGGGTGTTTCTTTTGTTAAAAGCTCATTTACTGCGGCTGTTACACGCTCCGGCTCCGGATGTTCAATCAGCTTCATGAATGGGATGTCTTTGAGCCATTGATAGCCTTCCATCACCTTATGGTCAAAGGAGCGAATAACAACACACGGCGTTCCTGTCAGCGCGCAAAAAATCATGCCATGAAGCCTGTCTGTGACGACGGCTTCTGCGCTTTGCAGCTTAGACCACAGTGCTTCAAGCTCTTGTTCCCGTGTATCGCGGCTGACCCGGCGCCCAATCGTTGTCGTAAAGGAATTGATCTCGCCGAATTCCTCATATAGCGCTGCCTTGACCCGGTTTCTCTGCTCCTTCTGAAGCACGCTTTCCTGGTCCTCGCGCAAACACATATAAACCCCTTCGCGCTCTGCGGGGGCCTTGCTTCTGTCTAAATACAGCACCATGTCCGGCTGCTTCAGAATTGTTTTTTCTTGAAAATGCTGTTTCATAAATTGATACGTTGTTTCATCCCGCGCCATCAGCAACAGGCCCGGGTGCGAATTATAAATTTTCTGTGCCCGCTTCAGCTCTTTCCGCCCTTTTTTCGTGTCGGAAAAATGAGCCGTTGCCGGAAGCTGGACAACCCGATAGTCATGAAATGTTTTAATGATGAAGCGGCGTGTCCACTCCTCATAACGGTATAAATCCCCCATGTTTCCGCCGCCGATGATAAAGACCATATCCTTCGGATGGCGCGAGCGGATCAGGTTTTTTGCTGATTTGTAAATGTCCTTCATATCGACCTCGATGATGTCAAAGTCCGGGTATTCTTGCTCAAGAAATGTCTTGCTGGCATAAGCAATTGCGTGATCTCCCAAATTGTCATGTGACGGCAGCAGGGTCAGTATGATTTTTTTCTGATGTGCTGCGGCCTTTACCGGCTGGTCTGCCGCTCCCAGCCAATATTGGGACGGGTATTTGACCTTAAGCAGCAGCCATTCTGCAAAATTAATTTTCAACGATTGTAACGACATGTCCTCACCCTCTGTTTCTCATTTTGTACTCGATCACCCGCTGATACACAGCCGATGCCATCGCGACGAACGGAATCATTCTGTATTTCGCCATCAGAAGCAGGCATGACCGTTTTGCGTCAAAAGGCGCTGTTCCCGTTTTTGAAAGACTTTCTTGAAACACCGGGTCCGCGCATATCACGCCAACATTTCTAAGCTTTTCAAACAGCCGGCGGCTGCCGCTCGTTTTCCATTCATTCAGCATACAGATGCTGCTGTGAAGAACGATAAAGGTATCAAGCTCCTTGCGGTACTCCTCCAGTTTGTTGTTCTCCTGTAAAAACGCCGCATTCGCCTCATACAGCGCAAGCCCTGATTCAAACAGTTTTTTCTGATAGCGCTGCACAATGGAGGAAAGGTGAATTCGGTAATGATAGAGCGGCGCTTTTACATAGGATACCGAGCGGGCGAAAAAATGAGCTCTGAAGCTGAAAAACTGATCCTCGACATGCTCCAGCTCGCCTCGGAGCGGAAACGACAGCCGATGGGCTTCAATCATGCTTCTTCTGTACAGTTTGTTCCATGAAAACCCTCTGACCTTCCCTTCGAATAATGCCTTGATATAATGCTCCTTTGGCTGATCCTGATAGGTTTGGGCAATGTCTGAGTCCATGGTTTTGCCAGTATCCTCAAACTCCGCGGCGTAATTGCAAATGACCAGATCAGTTTCATCGCCTGCTGCGCGGAGCATCTGCTCGCAATAATCAGGCTCGATCCAATCGTCTGAATCGATAAACGCGATAAATTCGCCGCGTGCAGCTTTAATGCCTTTATTCCGAACCGCACCGAGCCCCTGGTTTTCCTGATGAATCACCTTAAACCTGTTGTCCATTTTGGCGTATTCTTCCGCGATATCCGGGCTGGCGTCAGCTGAACCGTCATTGACGATGATGATTTCAATATTGTCCACTGTCTGGTTCCGCAGTGATTCGAGACACGTTCTGATATATGTTTCTGTGTTATAAACAGCGACTAACAGACTAACCGCAGGTGTTTCCATAATGACCGGCTCCTCGTGCATAAATTACCGGGAAAAAATCGTTCTGTAAGGCAGAACCGATGAATCAACCGGCATAAGCAAATAACTGTAAAGAAAATAACAAACAACGATAGCAATATAGATAAGAGCATTCGATTTTTCATCAAATATCCTGACGAAATAAGGGACTAGGATCATTTGATACAGACCGAAATAAATATTGAATCTGGCAAAAATCACGTCCTTTGTGGCCAAAAGGCCGAACAAAAAACCTAGCAGGCACAAATTGACGACAATATCAATTTGCGGCCACAGACTCCGCAGTCGTTCTTTATAGCAAAATGCAAGGAACAGCGGCAGAACCAAAACAGCGATTTTGATCACATTCATTCCATTTGTGTTTGTCATAAGCCATTTTTCATAATGGCTGTATGAGCTGTTTTCAAGTACAACGACAAACACAGAAATAAATTTTTGATATAAAAAGGTCATGCCGAGAAATAAAGCGGATAGGCCGAATATCGCCGGAGACCAGGCTTTTCTTCTGACAATAAAGTACACTGGAATCATAATCAGCGCGGACGAATGAAAGAGCGAGCTGACCAGCACAATGAGAAAATATCGCTTCCAGTTCCCGCTGATGATATAACGGAGCGCCCAAAACAAAACAGCTGCCACCATGTATTGCCTGATGCCGTTAAAAGACGCGTAATAATGAAAGGTTCCCAAAAATAAAAAGACACTCAGCTCAAACGGCCTGCCATAATCGGCGAGTGTCTTCATAATAAAGCTATAGGTCACGACCGCAACCGTAAAATACATGATTTGCGGATCTTCTGTGATAAAATTCATCAGCCAAAGGAGTGCGGTAAACCCCGGATCTGTCGCCGTTTTCGCTGTGCCGAAACCGAATATCTGCCACACATTTTGATAATCGCCCGCCAATTCGTACAGCAGCGTGTACGTCTGAAAATCCGTGCCAACTCGATAGCGGAGGCCTGACACGAGCACAAGTGAAGCGAGTGGAATCCAGATCAAAAGCTTATTCGGCCGATACCCCGTGGCAAGCGAATCGTCACGGCCGCCGCACATTTTAGCGAACCAAGACCAAACAAAGACAATCCCCATATTGACGGCATATACAATCATCGGTTATTGTCCTTTTCCGTGCGGATGTTGTATACATTCAGCAGCGCTCCTACATTTTGCTGTGCATCGTAGCCAAGTTGGGCGAGTGTTTCCTTGATGAGCTCGCGCTTCGGCCTGCCTGCGGCGGCCGCTCTTGCAATGGTTTCAGCCCAAACGCTGATCGGCTCAGAGAGACTTAATCTTGTGACAAGCCCGAGCCCGGCGTCGACTTTTTCTGTAATGCTGTCTGAAATGATGCATGGAAGCCCCGACGCCTGCGCTTCCACAAGCACAACCGGCAAGCCTTCGTACAGAGAAGGCATAACAAATACATCGAATGTACGCATCAATTCATGAATGCGGTCTTCAGTGCCTAAAAAGAGAACCTCTGACAACAGATCTTGCCGCCGCGCCTCCTCCTCTATCTCCCCTCGCAACGGCCCGTCTCCTGCGAGAACAAACTGAAAGCGAACGCCTCTTTCTTTGAGATGTGCGGCAAGCTTCAGGAGAAACGCATGGTTTTTCACTTCATGAAACCGGGCCACATGGCCAATGATGAGCCGGTCAGCTGCAATACCGCGGGCTGTTTTTTCTTCATCAGCCGCCTGCCCATTTGGGGCGAACAGCTCAAGATCAATCCCGTTCGGAAGGAGGTGAACACGCTCCCGCTCCATGTTGGACTGTCCAAATAAAAACCTGCCCGCATCCTCTCCGCAGGCACACAGTGCAGTGGCATTCGCCAAGATGAGCCGCCTGAACACCATCAGCTGCAAGCGATCCTTCCAATTGAAGCCGGTCTTCCAAGACGTATTGTGGGAATGGCAGACCCTGATCGGCACTCCGGCGAGCCTTGCCGCAAGAGCGATAAAACCCGTTTGGAAATCTGTATGCGCATGAACGGCGCTGAACGGCCCGTTTTCTTTTATCGCGTTACTCACATTCCTCACAAATGTAAGGGGATTGCTTTGCCCAATGCTCGGGACATAAAAAAGCCGCCCGCCTAAGGATAAAATCTCTTCATCGTAAGCGCACGGATCATTTCGATACGTTAAAAAATCAAATTGTACTTTGCTTCTGTCCATTTTCCGATATAAATTCATCACCATGGTTTCCGCGCCGCCCCTGTTCATGCCGCTGAGAACATGGAGCACGCGTTTTTGGCCGCTATTCATGCTTGACAAGCCCTTCCTTTTGGTTCATTACCCTTTTTTTGTGGTAGCGATTCATCACGGCTGCGGGCATAAACGCGCGGATTAACGGTTTTGCGATATATATGTAATCAGATATAGGAAGCTTCAAGCGTCTGCACGCCTGATAGACAAGGATGGCATTGTCGATCGAATACGTAAATGACCGCCGTTTGAATGCATCGCTGTCTTCCCTCACTTTATACAAGGCTTCCTGAAGATTATAGCCCCTGAAGCCCTCTTCAAAAAAGCGAAGCCACAAATCGATATCCTCCATTCGTCTCGTCCTGCGCACCGACCGGTAGCCTTTCAGCGTGCGGTAGGCACTCGCTCTCATCATAATCGTGCCGTGGCAAAATGGGGTCCCTTTTGCCATGACGCCCGGCTCCGGAACAGAAGGCAGGATGCGGGTGCCTCTTACGCCAAATTCATCAAACACAAGCATGCCGGTGCCAACCACCTGATAGTGGCGGTGTTTTTCTAAAAACGCGACCTGCTTTTCCAGACGGCGCGGAAACGAAAGGTCATCTCCGTCCTGACGTGCGATATAATCGCCTGTCGCATGCGAAAGACAATGATTTAATGATGCGGCAAGCCGCTTGTTTGTTTTGTTTCGAATCAGTTTGATGCGGTCGCTATAATGAGCGGCATACTGCTTCGCGATGCGGAGCGTGCCGTCTGTTGACGCATCATCGCACAAAATCAGCTCCCAATTTTTATAGGATTGGCTGAGTATGGATTCTATGCTTTCTGCCAACGTGCGCTCGCAATTATAAATGCCCATAATGACAGAAACTTTCGGTCCTGAGTTCATACGCTTTTCTCCTTTGTATCCATATCCATGTACGCGGAATAAATATCTGCCATTTCTTCCACCGTTCGCGCCTCCGAAAAGCGCAAGGCTGTTTTTCGGCCTTCCTGTCCAAGCTTTCGGCAGAGTTCCGGCTTGTGGTAAAGCTGTTCAATCCGGCGGGCAAAAGCAGCATTGTCACCGATTTTGACCAGAAAACCGTTTTCTCCGTCGCGGATGATTTCCCGATGCCCGCGGTTATCTGTGGCGATCGCCGGTTTTTCTGCCGCCATTCCCTCAAGCACATTCATGCCAAGGCCCTCTCTCATGCTGGATGCGACAGATACATCTGCAAGCTGAATCAGCTCATGTATGTCGCGGCAAAAGCCGTAAAAACGGACATTGGCGGAAGCGCCAAGCTTTTCAGCTAACGTTCGATACGTTTGTTCCATTGCCCCTTCCCCGGCAAACACAAGGCGGAGCGAAGGAATGTTTTCTTTCAGCAAGGCTGCGGCTTCAATTAACAGCTTCTGATTTTTGTTCACATTAAGCTCAGCCGGATAAACCAATATAAAATCATCTTCACGGAATCCGTGTTTTTCTCTGAGTCTTTGCTGCTCTTTCGGGCTAACAGGCCGGAAACGCTCGGTATTGACGCCAATGCCGTGTATTTTCTGCGTCCTTCCGCCCGGCCTTTGAAGTCCTTTCGCCCGTGTATAATCCTCTTCATTGATCGTGATCAGGCAGTCCGTATATGCTGAAAGCCACTTTTCGACCGGATAGTATAGAAGCCAATTTTTCATCGGTGCCCCTTTGCAGAAGTGAAAGCCGTGCGCTGTGTACAGCACCTTTGTTCCGCACCGCCGCGCCTGCCGCGCCGCCAGCCTGGCGAGAACGCCGCCTACCGGTGTATGGCAATGAACCATGTCGTATTCATGGGTGTCGATCACTTTCTTCAGCTGCCTATAAACGGACAGATTCTGAGGGTGAAATGGTGACCTGCGAATCGGGATGGAGAATTTCTCATCCACATACGGCAGCTTGGTTTGTCCGCTCGCGGCGACATGAACCTCCCAGCCCATTCGCTTGAACCATTTAAAATAAGGGAGGTGAAAGGCCTTAAAATGATAATCAACAGTCGCGCAAAACAATATCTTTTTCGTCATTTTCACTCCCCCTAATGAACACTGGCAGCCGTCATGTTGTCTGATGTATTGATTGCCGCAAACAGCCTCGCTCTCAGGTCGGCTTCCGACAGTTCAGTGAAATCCTCGATAAAGCGCATCAGCACCGGCCAGTCGCCGTCTACCGCTTTGCCGATATGAATTTTTGGAAAGACTTGTTCAGCGTGGACTTCATTTTTGTTCAGTAATTCTTCATACATTTTTTCGCCGGGACGAATGCCTGTGAATTCAATTGGAATCTGCTCTGTCGTGTAGCCTGACAAATGGATGAGGTTTTTGGCCAGATCCACAATCTTTACGGGCTCTCCCATATCGAGAACGAAAATCTGGCGCCCTTTCGCCAATGCCCCAGCCTGAATCACAAGCCTTGATGCCTCGGGAATCGTCATGAAATAGCGGGTCATTGCCGGATGTGTTACTGTCACAGGGCCGCCTTTTTCAATCTGTTTTTTGAAAATCGGAATGACGCTGCCGCGGCTCCCGAGTACATTGCCGAAACGGACAGCAACAAATTTGGTACTGCTGACTTTTCCAAGATTCATAATAATCATTTCCGCGAACCGTTTTGTCGCCCCCATTACATTGGCTGGATTCACCGCTTTGTCCGATGAAATCAGCACGAATGTCTCAGTTCCCGACATATCGGCTGCTTCCGCGACATTTTTTGTTCCGATAATATTGTTTTTGACCGCCTCTTCAGGATTGTGTTCCATTAAAGGGACATGCTTATGGGCAGCTGCATGGTAGACAACATGCGGCTCGTACTTTTTCATCAAGGTAAACATTTTATCGCGGTCCTGCACATCAGCGATTTCCGTATGGAGCACAATGTGTTTGCCGAATCGTCCATTCAGCTCTGTATAAATCGAATGAATGCTGTTTTCCCCATGGCCGAGCAGAATGATTTCCTTAGGCAAAAACGCGCTGATCTGCCGGCAGATTTCCGAGCCGATTGATCCGCCCGCTCCCGTGACGAGAACTGTTTTTCCTTTGATGCGGTTTGAAATTTCGCTAGTGTCGAGGGTCACCGGCTTTCTGCCGAGCAGATCCTCAGCTTTTACATCTCTGATTTGTCCGGCAGTTCGTGTGCCGAGCAGCATTTCATCAAAATGAGGCATAATTTTAATGCTTACTCCGGTTCGCACACATTCTTTATATAACACCTGAAGCTCATGGGTGCGGAGTGAAGGAATGGCAATAATAATATAGTTAATTTTGAGCTTTTGCACCGCAGGCATGATACTTTCTTTTCCGCCGATTACGGGCAGCCCCATGATTTCTAATTTATGTTTCGTTTGGTCGTCATCAATAAAAGCGACAGGTATGATATCAGGTTCATCTTTGGAAAGCAGCTGCCTGACCATCAGAGTCCCGCCTGAGCCCGCCCCGATAATCAGCGCGCGGGATGAGGCGCAGCGTTTTTTTCTAATGCTTTCGTTTAATACTCTGGATAAAATACGCGTCCCTCCAATGGACAAAAGCTGAAGCACCCAGCACGCGGTTAACAGACGAAAGAACATCGTATGATACACAGCATACTGAATGACGCCGGTCACAGCGGCGGAAAGCGTAATGCCTTTAAGCAGGACAAGCAGCTCGCCGAGCCCGGTGTATGTCCACACCTGTTTATACTGATTGAACAGGAAAGCACACACATGATAGCTGAGGAGCAAGCTGACAGCGGTAAGCAGTAATGCTCCGGAGTCATAAAATTGATAGGAATCTTTTAAAAATTGATATCCTGCAATAACTGAATTTAAAACGAGGTAAGTATCCAGCGCAATAATCATTGACAGTCTTCTCCGGTAACTCAACCTATTCCCCCCTAATTCTTTTATCGGTTTAGCTGCGGCGGTTTTCGTCTCTCCAAAACATCGGCAACAGCTAAACCGACAACACGTCCTATGTATATATCAGATAAGTGGGCATTTAACCCATCCTCACGCCCCGCCAGCGACGACCAGCATCTAAGGCAGCAACTTCAGCTGCCCACAGCAGAGCCGAGTGCCTCCATTGATACAGGTCAGGAGACATCACCTTTCCAAAAACTAGTAGGAATAGTGTTCCGATTTTTTCATTTTCTTTTTGTTTAAAAGAGCGCCTAACAGCTTCGCATTGGATTGTTCCAGTGCATCTTTTGCTTTCAAGACGGTATCGGTTTTTGTTTTTCCGCTTAAAACGACGAGCACGCTGCCGTCTGTCTGATTTGCTAGAATCTGAGCATCGGCAACAGCCAAAAGCGGAGGGGAATCAAAGATGACGAGGCTGAATTGTTCATAGATGTCAGATATTAAATCTCCCATTGCTTTTGAAGACAGCAGTTCAGCCGGATTTGGCGGGGTCGGGCCGCTTGTCAGGATGTATAAGTTATCGATCGGCGTCTTTTGCACCGTCTCACTGAGTGAAGCATTACCGACCAGCACATTTGTCAGCCCGGTTACATTCTCAACCTGAAACGTCTGATTGATGGTCGGCTTTCTTAAATCGGCATCCACCAGCAGTACTTTCTTTTCCTGCTGCTGCGCAAAGACAGCCGCAAGATTCGCTGCACTGAACGATTTACCTTCACCAGGCACAGAGGAGGTGACGAGGATGGATCGCAAGTTGGTCTGGACAGATGAGAACTCAATGTTTGTCCGGATGGTGCGATATTGTTCCGCAACAACTGATTTATTGTGTAAAACAGATATTTGAGCCAAACCTCGCCTTGCTTTCTTTTTTCTAAAGATCACTCGCTTCACTCCCCGAAATGTTTTATCCCGCGATTCCGCCCTTTTTGAACATCAGGAACGGAGCCTAAGCATGGCAATCCGGTTCTCTCGCTGAGCTGCCGTGCGCTTTTGCATGTATCATCGAGAAAATGCAGAAAAAATGCCAGTGTAATGCCGCCCATGACAGCAGCGCCAAAAGCCATGACCATATTTCGCAGCCGGGCCGGCTTGATCATCGGGCTTTCCGAAGCCTTCGCCTCTGATAATATATGTACGCCTTGTACATTCATTCTTTCATCTACTGCTCTTTCAAACTTGTTCACTAATGTGTTCGCAATCTCAGCCGCTTTCGCCGGATCGTGATCCTGGACGGCAACGGTGATAATTTCTGATTCATTTTCACTGCTGGTGATTACTTTTCCTTTCAGCGAGGAAGCCGATTCAGATAGGTGCAATTCCGCCTTGACCTCTTCCATCAAGGCAGTGCTTTTCATAATCGATTGGAACGTGCTGCTATACTGAAGATTTCGCTGGATGTCACTGAGATTCGAGTTTTCTTCACCGTCTGATTCATGAATCAGCACCTGTGTCGACGCCTGATAGGTCGGTGAAATAACCTTAAATTGCACAAAACCCGTAATCAGGGTAACGCCGATTGTGATGAGCAGAATCAGCACGAATCTGTGTCTGACAATCGCATATAATTCTTTAAAACTCATATTCTCATTCATGTATTCATAGCCTTCAGCCTTCCCGCGGCTGGCTTCCCGCGCCCCTTTCTGTTAATGATTGGATTATAAAAGAAAATAGTATTATTTAAAAATTGCAAAATAAGCCAATAAGTTCTTTTTAGAGAACAAAATCATGATTTTCCTCTAATTTACTGCACTTCCCTTATTATTTTAAATTTTATAAAGAACGAATAATTCCTTATAATGAACAAAATAACGACAGGAATAGAGGAGAATTTCACATTATGATTGGAAGAATTATCCGTTTATACCGTAAAAGAAAAGGCTATTCTATTAATCAGCTGGCGGTTGAGTCAGGCGTATCCAAATCCTATTTAAGCAAGATTGAAAGAGGCGTTCACACGAATCCATCCGTTCAATTTTTAAAAAAAGTTTCGGCGACACTTGATGTGGAATTAACAGAATTATTTGACGCAGAAACAATGATGTATGAAAAAATCAGCGGCGATGAAGAGGAGTGGCGCGTACATTTAGTACAAGCCGTACAAGCTGGAATGGAAAAGGAAGAATTGTTCACTTTTACGAACAGACTCAAGAAAGAACAGCCTGAAACGGCTTCTTACCGCAACCGTAAACTGACCGAATCCAATATAGAAGAATGGAAAGCGCTGATGGCGGAAGCAAGAGAAATCGGCTTGACTGTCCATGAAGTCAAATCCTTTTTAAAAACGATGGGAAGATGATGATCGGCTAGAGGGCTAACGTTCGCACCTTGAGGGTAAATCTGTTTATAATGGGTGAAAAAGGGAGAGGACACAATGACTCATCAAACAGTAACGACTCAATACGGCAAAGTAAAAGGCACAACGGAAAACGGCGTACATATATGGAAAGGCATCCCCTTTGCCAAGCCGCCTGTCGGACAATTGCGTTTTAAAGCACCTGAGCCGCCTGAAGTGTGGGAAGATGTACTTGATGCTACAGCCTATGGCCCTGTTTGCCCGCAGCCGACTGATTTGCTTTCACTATCGTATACTGAACTGCCGCGCCAGTCCGAGGATTGCTTGTATCTCAATGTATTTGCGCCTGACACACCAAGTCAAAACCTGCCTGTCATGGTGTGGATTCACGGCGGCGCTTTTTATCTTGGAGCGGGCAGTGATCCATTGTATGACGGATCAAAACTTGCGGCGCAGGGAGAAGTCATTGTCGTTACACTGAACTATCGGCTGGGGCCGTTTGGCTTTTTGCACTTGTCTTCATTTGATGAGGCGTATTCCGATAACCTTGGGCTTTTAGACCAAGCCGCCGCACTGAAATGGGTGCGGGAGAATATCTCAGCGTTTGGCGGTGATCCCGATAACGTAACAGTATTTGGAGAATCCGCCGGCGGCATGAGCATTGCCGCGCTGCTCGCAATGCCTGCGGCAAAAGGCCTGTTCCAGAAAGCCATCATGGAAAGCGGCGCTTCTCGAACGATGACGAAAGAACAAGCGGCGAGCACCGCGGCAGCCTTTTTACAGATCCTTGGGATTAACGTGAGCCAACTGGATCAATTGCATACGGTTTCTGCAGAAGATTTGCTAAAAGCGGCGGATCAGCTTCGGATCGCAGAAAAAGAGAATATCTTTCATCTGTTTTTCCAGCCCGCCCTTGATCCGAAAACACTGCCTGCTGAACCAGAAAAAGCAATAGCAGAAGGGGCTGCTGCCGGCATTCCGCTATTAATCGGAACAACCCGTGATGAAGGATATTTATTTTTCACCCCTGATTCAGACGTTCATTCTCAGGAAACGCTTGATGCTGCACTCGAGTATTTATTAGGGCAGCCGCTGGCCAAGAAAGCCGCCGATCTGTATCCGCGTTCTCTGGAAAGCCAGATTCACATGATGACTGATTTGTTATTTTGGCGCCCGGCCGTTGCCTATGCATCCGCACAGTCCCACTACGCCCCGGTTTGGATGTACAGGTTCGATTGGCACTCGGAGCAGCCACCGTACAATAAAGCGTTTCACGCATTAGAGCTTCCTTTTGTCTTTGGAAATCTGGATGGGTTGAAGCGGATGGCAAACGCGGAGGTTACGGATGAGGTGAAACAGCTTTCTCACACGATACAATCAGCATGGATCACGTTCGCTAAAACAGGAAACCCAAGCACCGAAACTGTGAATTGGCCGACGTATCACGAAGAAACGAGAGAGACGCTGATTTTTGATTCGGAGATTGTGATCGAAAACGATCCGGATTCTGAAAAAAGGCAGAAATTATTCCCTTCAAAAGGAGAATAAACATGAGGAAAACAGGATATATTGGTGCTGCCATTGTTGTGGCAGCTTGTATCATTATTTTGTCGGCCGTGTTATGTTTACGGGACACAGCCTATTACCAGCCTATGCGCTGGACTGGCATCACACTGTTTTTCACGGGAATTATGATGGTTCCCACATACTCAGCAAAAAGAAAACCCGGAAAAGAGAAGTAAATCTCTTTTCCGGGTTTTGATGTTTCTTATAATTTTCCCGCACGAATATCGTCTGTCATTCCTTCATAAGGAGCCTTCGAAATCACTTCTTCATTGTCGACTCCCTCATTTTTCAGAAATGTAATTTCCGCAAATTCAGGTACAACGTATTTTGGATACGTTTCATATTTTTCGCGTGATTCTTTCATCAAGTCAATGTGGTCATTTTGGTAGCACACTGTAATTTCAGGATGTTCATGCACCCATTTCGGGAAGAAAATAATGCCGTGCATGCGTTTTTCATTTGGCATAAAGTTTAATGAAACATCCGTGCCAGTCGGCTCTGTCCAAGACACTTTATATACGCCTTCTGTCAGTTTGACAATATTCACTTCCTGATCCCGAACCCAGCGTCCGGCAACCATTCCGCTATGAATTCTATAATCAATTGTATGGTCGTTTTTAATATAAATCTCGTATTCCCATCCGTTTTCATACGTATAAATCATGTGGCTTCCGATAAAGTTGTCCATCTTTCACACTCTCCTTAGTCTTTTACTGTACTTCATAAATGTCTAGTCGAACGTAATCAGGGGTTCTTTCTGCGGAACCGATAAACAAGCGGTCATGCAGCCATTGATAGGCTTCACTGCCTGTTTCAAACGTCGGTACCATACGAAAATAAATATGCTCCGGATCAATGATTTCCCCGGCTGCCGCTTGTTTTCGAAACGGCTCGCTGACTTGCCGTATTCCATTGTTTTCAATGTAAATCAGTTCATGATCTGCTGTTTCGATTACATACCTGGCAGATAAATCGGTTCTGCCGTCAGCACGAATCATTTGCGAATCGGCGCCGCCCGGCAAAATACGTCCCTTTACTTCCCCGGTTATTGTTCCCGAACGAATCGAAATAAATCGTCTCAGCCCCAGGCCTGTCTCACCAATTGTGATAGGCGGATCAACCTTGATTTCTAAAGAGGCGAATGGTTTTAAAACCGGCTTCTTCAAGAGCACCACCTCACCTTCAGAAAAAAATCATGTAACTATTTACATGTTTACTTTAACACCATTGCAGTTAACTGTCAAACAATAGGAACATAAAAAAACAAGGACTGTTTGAAGACAGTCCTTGTCTTAAGCTAGCTTTGATACGCAAGATATGTGCTGACAGTGCTTTTTGCAAGACAGGCAGAGGAATCTATCATCGGAATCTCACTTTGAAAATGATCTAACACCGCATTTAAATCCGTGCAGGCTGAAATGATTATGTCTGCATGCTGACTGATTTCTTCATATAGCGTCTGCCACAATGCTTGTGTATGCTGCATATGATTTGGCTGTTTGATTGCGGCAATAAGCCGGTTCACAGCGTGCTGCCAAAGGTCCTTGTGAACAACTTCTTGTCCATTTGCCTTCAGGCCATTTTGGTAGATGGCGGATTGGATGGTTGGCTCTGTTCCTAACACCACCGCTTTTTTTGCAGGATGCGGAATCGCTTTTATCGTTTCCTCAACGATATTTAACAAAGGAACCGACAATGACTGCTGAATCTCTTCATAGTAGACATGCGCCGTATTACAAGGCAGCGCAATGAAATCAACGCCTGTTTTCTCGAGCTTTACCGCTCCGTCGATAATCGCTTTCTTCATCTCATCATGGTCAATCGGACGATCTGCATAGAAGGGAGTCGGGCATGAATAGATCATCATGTGCGGATAGTCAATGTCGTTTGAAGCCCCATACAGCTTCTGACAGTAATCAATCACCTTATCAATAAACGGCGAGGTCGATTTCGGCCCCATTCCGGCTAATATTCCGATCATCTAGTTCATTCCTTTCTCATTCGTGCGGACCGCTTCTTCCTCTGAGCCATCCTCATAGAGGATAAAGCTTTTCGCAGCATCCTCGCCTAACATAAACTCGACTTCAACAGACAATGCTCGCAGAAAAAAACGCGTTTCCGAGGAAGGAAATAACTCCAGTCTCAGCTGCCCGGTGATCTCCAAATAAAGCCGTTCATTCTCGGCTGTCACCCGTGCAGCCGTCCCATCCTGAAGCAAGTAGCTGCCAACATAGCGGCTGTATATCGCCGTATCAATTGCTTTTTTCTTTTTATCAGCAGGACGTTCCGGGACCTCATATGGCTGGCCAAATAGAATATGTTCCGCCGCCTTCAGAATCGCTTGTTCATATTCAGTATCCTCTTCCTTATTACTCAAATAGATCAGCGTTTTACGATGATCGATATATCGGATCATCATCGTTGAATAGCCGGGCCATCCTCCGCTATGGCTGACAACCCGCCCTTTTTCAGGACTGTTTTGCAGTACCCAGCCAAAGCCATAATCAATTGTTTCTCCATTATTGAGGCGCACTGGAGAAAACGCGGATTCCTTAGAAGCCTTGCTGATGAATTCGTCCTGGTATAAAGCCTGATCAAAACGAAATAAATCGCTTGTGACAGAGTTCACCGTCCCATCCCCTTGTATGCCATCAAGGTACACAACATAGTTCGTTTCCTCCAGGTCGTCTGGAAGGACGTATGTTTCGGAGTGTACATCATACACATATCCATATGCATAATGATCAATTCGCTCAGGCAAAAGCCTCCTGTTATACACTCTTGTTTCATTCATGCCGATCGGTGAAAAAATACTTGTTTTCATAAAATCCGCATAACTCATGCCAGATGCTTTTTCAATGATAACCGCCAGCAGAACATACCCTGTATTGCTGTACAGCCAGCCTTCATTCGGTTCAAAATAACCGGGCAGCCCCTCATTCATCAGCATATCGACAATATCCTGATTCACCGCAATCTTGTTTTGATCCCAATTGGCAAAAAACCAACCTATATAATCAGGAAGCCCTGACGTATGGTTCAATAAATGCCGAATCGTTACGCCCTGATACGGAAAGCCAGGCAGCCAGCGCCCCACTTGGTCTTCATAGCTGAGAATCCCCTTCTCCTCCAGCAAGATGATTCCCAAAGCTGTAAAAGGCTTCGACAGAGACGCTAACTCAAACAAAGAGTTGGTTTGCAACGGGCGTTTTTCCGTCATTTCCGCATAACCAAAAGAGTGATGATATAAAATATCGCCACCCTCCGCAGCCAGAACCGTCCCGTTAAACTGATGTTTTTCGCCTAATGTCTCAAATAACGTCTGAAGATGCTTTCTTTTATTCTGCTTCATTTCTCCACCTCCCATAGCTTTGTACGTTACCAGGCTATGAACGTTTCAAATATTTTGAAATATCCCTCAGTTAGAGATCCTTTTTAATCGATCACGTATACACGCTGTATACTTTTATTTAGTGGAATGAAATCTTGTGCAATTTTCTGAATGATTATAAAAAAGGCAACTTTATGCCTATGCGACAGAGGCAATAAAAAATACAGAGAACGAAAAGAAATTGATAGATATTTTAGTTCCTTAGACCTGTAATATTATAATCCGTTTATGTTTTTCTATCAAACAAAAGAGGAAAATAGACCAGTTGCAATCCAAACGAGAGTCTAATAGAATGAGGTCGAAAAGTAAATCACGCAGGTTTGTTACTGATAAAGCAGGCAAGACCTAAAATGTGTAAAGGGCAAAGTGTATACTTTGGCGTCACCCCTTACATATTTTAGGTCTTTTTTATTGTGCGTAACTGACTTGCCAACTTCAAACAGGAGGGCTGGAAGAAGCAGACCGCTAACACAGTACATACAAAAAGGAGACATGAACGATGAACATCAAAAAGTTTGCAAAACAAGCAACGGTACTAACCTTTACTACTGCACTGCTGGCAGGAGGCGCGACTCAAGCGTTTGCGAAAGAAGCAACTCAAAAACCATATAAAGAAACTTACGGCATTTCCCATATTACACGCCATGATATGCTGCAAATCCCTGAACAGCAAAAAAATGAAAAATATCAAGTGCCTGAATTCGATTCGTCCACAATTAAAAACATCTCTTCTGCAAAAGGCCTTGACGTTTGGGACAGCTGGCCATTGCAAAACGCTGACGGCACAGTCGCAAACTATCACGGCTACCACATCGTCTTTGCATTAGCCGGAGATCCTAAAAATGCGGATGACACATCTATCTACATGTTCTATCAAAAAGTCGGCGAAACTTCTATTGACAGCTGGAAAAACGCTGGCCGCGTCTTCAAAGACAGCGACAAATTCGATGCAAATGATTCAATCCTGAAAGAACAAACACAAGAATGGTCTGGCTCAGCGACATTCACATCTGACGGTCACATCCGTTTGTTCTACACTGACTTTTCCGGTACACATTACGGCAAACAAACACTGACAACTGCACAAGTTAACGTATCAACATCAGACAACTCTTTGAACATCAACGGTGTAGAGGATCATAAATCAATCTTTGACGGCGATGGCAAAACGTATCAAAATGTACAGCAGTTCATCGATGAAGGCAACTACAGCTCAGGCGATAACCATACGCTGAGAGATCCTCACTACGTAGAAGATAAAGGCCACAAATACTTAGTATTTGAAGCAAACACTGGAACTGAAGATGGCTACCAAGGCGAAGAATCTTTATTTAACAAAGCATACTATGGCAAAAGCACATCGTTCTTCCGTCAAGAAAGTCAAAAACTTCTGCAAAGTGATAAAAAGCGCACTGCTGAATTAGCTAACGGCGCACTCGGCATGATTGAGCTAAACGATGACTACACACTGAAAAAAGTGATGAAACCGCTGATTGCATCTAACACAGTAACAGACGAAATTGAACGTGCGAACGTATTTAAAATGAACGGCAAATGGTATCTGTTCACTGACTCCCGCGGATCAAAAATGACAATTGACGGCATCACGTCTAACGATATTTACATGCTTGGCTATGTTTCTAATTCTTTAACTGGCCCATACAAGCCGCTGAACAAAACTGGCCTTGTGTTAAAAATGGATCTTGATCCTAACGATGTAACCTTTACTTACTCACACTTCGCTGTACCTCAAGCGAAAGGAAACAATGTCGTGATTACAAGCTACATGACAAACAGAGGATTCTACGCAGACAAACAATCAACGTTTGCGCCAAGCTTCCTGCTGAACATCAAAGGCAAGAAAACATCTGTTGTGAAAAACAGCATCCTTGAACAAGGACAATTAACAGTTAACTAATAAAAACGCAAAAGAAAATGCCGATATCCTATTGGCATTTTCTTTTATTTCTTATCAACATCATAAAGGTGAATCCCATATGAACTATAAAAAAGCAGGCAAATGGCTAACCGTATTCCTGAGCTTTTTAGGAATATTGCTGTTTATCGACTTATTTCCAAAAGAAGGACATGACCAAAAAACAAAATCAACACAGAAGCCGGACTACCGGGCGGCATATCATTTTACGACGCCGGATAAATGGAAAAATGACCCTCAAAAACCGATCTATTTTGATGGCAAGTATCATTATTTCTATCTATATAACCGGGATTACCCCAAAGGCAACGGCACAGAATGGCGCCATGCCGTCTCAGAGGATTTGGTGCACTGGACCGATGAAGGCGTGGCGATTCCGAAATATACAAACCCGGACGGTGATATTTGGACCGGTTCCGTCGTGGTGGATAAAGAGAACACAGCCGGCTTCGGGAAAAATGCGCTTGTCGCGATTGTGACACAGCCCTCAGCCAAAGACAAAAAACAGGAACAATATTTGTGGTACAGCACAGACAAAGGAAAATCATTCAAATTCTACAGTGGCAACCCCGTTATGCCTAATCCGGGCACAGACGATTTTAGAGATCCGAAAGTGATATGGGATGACCAGGATAACAAATGGGTCATGGTCATGGCTGAAGGATCAAAAATCGGCTTTTATGAATCCGATAATCTTAAGGACTGGCATTACACAAGCGGATTCTTCCCAGAGCAGGCGGGAATGGTCGAATGTCCTGACCTCTACATGATGCGGGCAAGCGACGGAACGAATAAATGGGTTCTCGGTGCGAGCGCGAACGGTAAACCGTGGGGCAAACCAAATACGTACGCCTACTGGACCGGAAGCTTCGACGGAAAAGAATTCACAGCGGATCAGACTGAAGCCCAATGGCTTGACTATGGTTTTGACTGGTACGGCGGTGTGACGTTCGAAGACAGCAAAAGCACAGATCCATCAGAAAAGCGGTATGCGCTTGCCTGGATGAACAATTGGGATTATGCCAACAACACCCCGACAATGAAGAACGGCTTTAACGGCACAGATTCTGTCATACGCGAACTCCGGCTGCAAGAGCAGGACGGAACATACAGCCTCGTCTCACAGCCGATTGAAGCTTTGGAGCAGCTGACTGTTTCAACTGACAAAATAGAGGATCAGGATGTGAACGGATCAAAAACATTGTCGATAACAGGTGATACGTACCAGCTTGATACGGATCTTTCTTGGTCAGAGCTAAAGAATGCAGGCGTCAGGCTCAGAGAATCTGAAGACCAAAAACGCCATATTGATGTCGGCATTTTCGCTGAAGGCGGCTATGCATATGTCAATAGAGCAGCCACAAATCAGCCTGACAAAAGCAATACCTATGTCGAAAGCAAAGCTCCTTATGATGGAAGCAAACGTAAGGTGCATTTGAAAATACTTGTTGATAAAACAACGATAGAAGTATTTGTTGGCGACGGGAAAACCGTTTTTTCAAATGAAGTCTTCCCAAAGCCTGAAGATAAAGGCATTACTCTTTTTTCTGATGGCGGCACAGCCTCCTTCAAAAATATAACAGTGAAACACTTTGATTCGATTCATGAATAAAAACAGGTGCAGCGCAGGCTGCGCCTGTTTTTTTATTAAGGGCGGTATTCTCTGTTACATATTGGGCATTGTAAGGAATATAAGGCTGGTTTCGAAGGAGGAAGCGAATGTCTAAACAAGGAAATTTTCAGAAATCAATGTCTCTGTTTGATCTGATTTTAATTGGGATGGGAGCCATCTTTGGATCAGCGTGGCTGTTCGCTGTCAGTAATGTCGCTTCAAAAGCTGGGCCCTCCGGCGCTTTTTCCTGGATCCTCGGAGGAGCCATTATTTTGTTAATCGGGCTCGTATATGCAGAGCTCGGAGCCGCTCTGCCCCGTACCGGAGGCATCATTCGATACCCCGTTTATTCACATGGCCACCTTGTCGGCTATTTAATTTCGTTTGTCACGATTGTCGCTTACACAAGCTTGATTTCCATTGAAGTGACCGCTGTGCGCCAGTATGTGGCTTATTGGTTTCCCGGCCTGACCATTAAAGGATCTGATTCACCGACCATTTCCGGCTGGATCTTGCAGTTTGCCTTATTATGCTTGTTTTTCCTGCTGAACTATTGGAGCGTCAAAACCTTCGCTAAGGCGAATTTCATCATATCGATTTTTAAATATATTGTGCCGATTACCATCATTATCGTGCTGATCTTTCATTTTCAGCCGGAGAACTTATCCGTTGAAGGATTTGCACCGTTTGGATTTACAGGTATTCAGGCCGCCATCTCGACAGGCGGCGTGATGTTTGCGTATCTCGGCCTGCATCCAATTGTATCTGTAGCAGGTGAAGTGCAAAATCCAAAGCGTAATATCCCGATCGCTTTAATCATTTGCATCATCGTTTCAACCATCATTTACACTGTTTTGCAGGTCACCTTTATTGGTGCAATTCCGACAGAAACGCTGAAAAATGGCTGGCCGGCAATAGGCCGGGAGTTCTCATTGCCGTTTAAGGATATTGCGGTCATGCTCGGGTTAGGCTGGCTTGCAACGCTTGTCATTTTAGACGCCATTCTGTCTCCCGGGGGAAACGGAAATATTTTTATGAATACGACATCTCGGCTCGTTTACGCCTGGGCGCGCAACGGGACATTATTTGGCATATTCTCAAAGGTCAATAAAGAAACGGGGACACCGCGCGCTTCACTTTGGCTTTCGTTTGCCCTGTCCATTTTCTGGACACTTCCCTTTCCTTCGTGGAACGCGCTCGTCAATGTCTGTTCAGTCGCACTCATTCTTTCATATGCGATTGCACCCATTTCTTCTGCTGCGCTGAGGGTTAACGCGAAGGACTTAGACAGGCCATTTTATTTAAAAGGAATGAGCATTATCGGTCCGCTTTCCTTTATATTTACAGCGTTTATCGTGTACTGGTCAGGATGGAGAACAGTCTCCTGGCTGCTCGGTTCACAGCTCGTGATGTTTTTGATCTATCTCTGCTTCAGCAAATATACACCTAAAGAAGATGTCAGCCTCGCTCAGCAGCTGAAATCAGCCTGGTGGCTTATCGGGTTTTATATTATGATGCTGATCTTTTCCTACATCGGTTCTTTCGGACATGGCTTAGGGATCATCAGCAATCCCATCGACCTCATTTTAGTCGCAATCGGCTCACTTGCGATTTATTACTGGGCCAAGTATACCGGGCTCCCAAAAGCCGCCATTGATTATGATAAATAAAGAAGCAAGAGGTTTTCTTGCTTCTTTATTCTTTACAAACATACATACACGCGATAAAATGAATGAGAGTCAGTCATTTCTAGGAGGTGTTCCTTATGCCAAAACAAACATCAGGCAAATATGAAAAAATTCTGCAGGCAGCCATAGAAGTCATTTCTGAAAAAGGCCTGGATAAGGCTTCTATTTCTGATATTGTCAAAAAGGCCGGCACTGCACAAGGAACATTCTATTTGTATTTCTCATCTAAAAATGCCCTCATACCGGCTATTGCAGAAAATCTTCTCACCCATACACTTGATCAAATCAAAGGCAGGCTGCATGGGGACGAGGATTTTTGGACCGTTTTAGATATATTAATTGATGAGACATTTCTCATTACAGAACGCCATAAGGATATTATTGTCCTCTGTTATTCCGGGCTTGCGATCGACCACTCCATGGAAAAATGGGAAACGATCTATCAGCCTTATTATTCCTGGCTTGAAAAAATCATCAATAAGGCAATTGCAAACCATGAGATAACGGAAGGAATCAATTCAAAATGGACGGCCAGAACGATTATCAACTTGGTCGAGAACACTGCGGAACGATTCTATATCGGATTTGAACAAGATGAAAATGTTGAAGTGTATAAAAAAGAAATCTTTACTTTCTTAAAACGAAGTTTAGGTACTGCTTAAAAAATGACTGGGTAACACCGATCATTTTTTACGCCCTGAAAATGACTGACGTTCATTCATAAATTAGAGAGGTGTTTCATTTGAATTGGGTTCTTGTTTTGATTGCAGGACTTTTAGAAGTTGTTTGGGCCTCTTCCCTCAAACATGCCGATTCGCTTTTGGATTGGATCATCATTTTTATCTTGATCGCGATCAGCTTTCTCCTGTTGATCCGCTCTTATCGAAAAATCCCCATGGCCGCCGCGTACACTGTGTTTGTCGGAATCGGAACCGTCGGAACATATATGACCGGAATTGTTCTGGGCGAATCCTTCTCAGCAGCCCAGATGTTCTTTTTAGCTTTGTTGCTCGCTGGCATTTTAGGAATGAAATTATTTACGAAAGAAAGCAAATCTCAGCCGGGAGGTGAACAATAATGGCATGGTTTTTATTAGTGATTGCCGGCATAGAAGAAATTATAGCTGCCGTTGCCATGAAATATATTGATGGGACAAGAAAAAAATGGCCGATCATTGTGATGACGCTTGGATTCGGCTTATCCTTTTACTGCCTGTCCCAAGCGATGATCGTCCTGCCTGCCGGAGTCGCTTATGCCGTCTGGACCGGCATTGGCAGCATTGGCGTTTCGGCGGTCGGGCTCATTTGGTTTAAGGAGCGGTTTCAGCTCTCACAGGTGATTTCTCTTTGCCTTATCCTAGCCGGCGTTATCGGCTTGCGTCTTACGTCTTCTTCATAAAATAAAGGCATATACAGCTGTATATGCCTTTGCCATTAAGCGTCGTGATGTTTTTCAAGATGAAGCGGCGGCGGGATGAGCCAGCCTTTGTTTTTTAGCAGCCTTAAGTATTTTGCGCCGGTTGCCGCTTTCGATATATGAAATTGCCCAAACATCATGGCAATATCCTCACGAATCGATTGCCCCATCATTTTGCTGCATGTCACAAGACCTGCAGCATTTTCCGCTGCCGCGGAGGCCGCCACATCCGGATCGAGAAACCGTGCACCGGGCGGAATATCGTTAAGATCTGCTGTCGGCGGTTCAGGAGAAGCCGGCGGCAGCGCCACCCCGTTTTCTTTCAGGATCGTGCTGACCTGTTTGATTTCATCTTGGCATTTCTCAATAGACTCACGTAGCAGCTTCTACAGGTCGTCATCACCGACATGATGCAATAGCATCTGGTAATTGCCGACCATTTTATTGCCCGCCATCACATAACTCCACAAGCCGAATACCTCACCATAATGCATCGGTTCATCCTGCGGGTTTCCGCTTAAAATACCCATGTTCATCCTCCTCGCAAATTCAATATCGCACATCTCATAAACTGCCCGAGAGGAGGAAAATATATGTTGCAGCAAGAAAGATTTATGAAACAAAAAAGACAAGAGCGGCAAAATGCCAAACCCTTGTCTTTCCTGTTGTTCTATTGGACGCGCTCGGAGGGATTCGAACCCCCGACAGACGTGGTACCGGAAACCACCGCTCTATCCAACTGAGCTACGAGCGCATATGGACTGCGTTATGAGAACGTCAGCACAACTAATTATACGATAATTCCATTCAAATAACAACCCTCTATTTCAAGACGCCGTTTTTTAAACAGACACAGCATCTTAATTGGCAATTTGACATAAGATGGTTTGAACCCCTGTATTTTTGGGGAAAATGGGAAAAAGAGACGACTTTGCATATCAGGCCAGCTTTTTGTTTGACCTTTATTGACCAAAAATGTATCATGTAACTACATACTTACCTAAAAGGTGAAGGAGGAGCATTATGAATTTAATACCTACAGTCATTGAACAAACGAACCGCGGGGAAAGAGCGTATGACATTTATTCTCGTCTATTAAAGGATCGTATCATCATGCTTGGATCTGCGATTGATGACAACGTTGCGAACTCCATCGTGTCACAGCTTTTATTCTTAGCAGCAGAAGACCCTGAAAAAGAAATTTCTCTTTACATCAACAGCCCGGGCGGCTCTATTACAGCCGGTATGGCGATCTATGATACCATGCAGTTTATTAAACCGAAAGTATCTACAATTTGTATCGGTATGGCTGCGTCAATGGGCGCGTTCCTGCTTGCAGCCGGTGAAAAAGGCAAACGCTATGCGCTTCCAAACAGTGAAGTCATGATTCACCAGCCTCTTGGCGGTGCGCAAGGTCAAGCGACAGAAATTGAAATTGCCGCGAAACGCATTCTCTTGCTTCGCGACAAATTAAACAAAGTCCTTGCTGAACGTACTGGCCAGCCGCTTGAAGTAATCGAACGCGACACAGACCGTGATAACTTCAAGTCTGCTGAAGAAGCGCTTGAATACGGCCTGATTGACAAAATTTTGACTCACACAGAAGACAAATAGTCACAACAAAACCTGCAGGAGCTGCGTCTCTTGCAGGTTTTTTATTTAAACACTTTTGATTCTATACTGCTCCCATTCCCCGTGTAACAGCTCAAGTGTCAGATCACTCGTCTGCCTCACAACCAGATCAGCACCAAGCATCGACTGTTCTTGACCGACTCCAACCGCAAACATCCCTGCGGATTTGATTGCGGAAATGCCTGCTTCTGCGTCTTCTATTGCCGCGCAATCAGCCGGGGAAACATCGAGCAGCGCTGCAGCTGTTAAAAAGATTTCAGGATCGGGCTTCCCCTTCGCAAGAGCTGCCGGGTCAACAATGGCATCAAAATCATCAATAATTGCCAAATGTCTTAAAATCTCGGGGGCATTGCGGCTAGAGGATGCTAACCCGATTTTTATATTTTCGTTTTTTAATTGACATAGAAGCCTGCCGATCCCCGGCAAAAGATCTTCCGGCGTCAATTTGCTGATCAGCGTTTGATAATATTGATTCTTTTGATGCATGAGTTCTTGTTTCTCAGCATTTGTATACTTTTTTTCCGCTCCGCCAAAAATAAGTATCCTTTCAAGTGACGCTTCTCGGCTGATTCCTTTTAGCCTTTCATTCATGTCTCTGTCAAAGGGGATATCGATTTGTTCTGCGATGTGCTTCCAAGCAAGAAAATGATATTCAGCTGTATCTGTTATCACTCCGTCTAAATCAAAAATGACAGCTCTCATATGCTAATGCCCATCACAGCTTCATAAGGTTTGAGGCTAATACTTTTCAAGTCAGCCGGCTCCTGCGGATAGTTCGAAATCAACACTTTCCAACGCTCATGAATCAGTTCCGGAGGCGCTTCGAACAGCGCCTTTTCTTCCGACAAATTCACAACGACGAGAAGCTTTTCCCCTTGATATTCTCGGAGGTAAGAAAAAACTTGCGGATCATTTTCCTGCAGCAGCTGATAATCGCCATATATGATGATCTTATATTGCTTTCGTAATTGAATGAGCTTCTGATAGTAATAGAAAATGGAATCTTGATCTTCCAAGGACTCTTTCACATTGATAGCTTGATAGCGGGAATTTACCGGTATCCACGGGGCTCCGGCTGTGAATCCCGCATGTTTTCCGGCATCCCACTGCATCGGTGTTCTCGCATGATCCCGTCCTTTTGTCATCACGGCTTTGAGAAACTCTTTTTCTGACATCGTTTTGTTTTCAACGACTAGCTCACGATATGCATTTTTTATTTCAAGATCGTCATACATCTCCAGCGGCATATCGCTGTTGACCATACCGATTTCTTCTCCTTGGTAAATAAACGGCGTTCCTTTCATGCCGTGCAGAACCGTTGCAAATGCCTTCGCACATTCCTTACGCAGCTTCCCGTCATTGCCCCAGCGAGAAATAACCCTCGGCTGATCATGGTTTTCAAAATACAGGGTATTCCAGCCGACATTCATTAACCCGGTCTGCCACCTTGTCATCGTCTTTTTTAAAGCAACCAAATCGAACGGTTTGATCTGCCATTTCCCATTTGGCGAGTTTTGTTCTGTATCAATATCCATATGTTCAAATGTAAAGATCATATTCAGCTCTTGCCTGCTTGCGTCTGTATATTTTTTCGCCTCTTCAATATCAGAGCCGTTTGCCTCTCCGACCGTCATGCAGTCATAATGAGAAAGCACTTCCCTGTTCATTTCTTGAATAAACTCATGAAGACGGGGGCCGTTAGAATGATAACGGCCGACGATATAGCTGCGGGTGTGATCCGTTTCGTAGTCCGGAAAATCGGTGTGCTTGGAAATGGAGCCGATCACATCCATTCGCCAGCCGTCAACGCCTTTATCCATCCAGAATCTCATTACATCATAAACTTCCCGGCGAACGGCATCATTTTCCCAATTTAAATCAGGCTGTTTTTTCGAAAAGTAATGCAAATAATACTGTCCTGTCCCTTCATCGTATGTCCACGCCGAGCCTGAAAAGATCGATCCCCAATTATTCGGCTCTGAGCCGTCCGGTTTAGGATCTTTCCAAAAATAATAATCCCGGTAAGGATTGTCCTTCGATTTGCGGCTTTCAGCAAACCAGGCATGCTCATCCGACGTGTGGTTCACAACCAAATCCATGACGATTTTCATTCCGCGTTTATGGACTTCATCTATCAGCTGAAACATATCTTCATTTGTCCCAAACTTTTCGTACATGTTTTTGTAGTCACTGATATCGTAGCCGTTGTCATCCTGCGGGGAATCAAACACCGGGGAGAGCCAGATGACATCCGCCCCGAGATTTTTGATGTAATCCAGCTTTTGAATCACACCTTGCAAATCTCCAAATCCATCTCCATTGGCATCATAAAAACTGCGCGGGTAAATTTGATAAACGACAGCTTCTTTCCACCATTCACTCATTAGGGATTCTCCTTTCACATCGTCCCTTTAGGACAACCGGTTCCTCATAAACTTTCATATGCAGCGGCTCGCCTTTTACAAGCTCAAACACGGCGCTCCTTTCGTCAACCGTCACATTGAGTAATCGGTTTCGATAATTGATGTTGAATGAATAGCCGTCCCATTCCTTCGGTAAAAACGGATGAAATGACAGCGTCTCATTCGCGGTGCGCATGCCCGCAAAACCGTGAACAATTGCCAGCCAGCTTCCCGTCATTGAAGTAATATGCAAGCCTTCTTCCGTATCATGATTGTAATTATCAAGATCAAGCCTTGCTGTGCGCTTATATAATTCGAGCGCTTTTTGTTCCAGCTTGAGTTCGGCTGCGAGAATCGCATGGACAGATGGCGATAGGCTTGATTCATGAACAGTCATCGGTTCATAAAATTCAAAGTGTCGCCGTTTTTCTTCCATTGTAAAACGGTCATTAAAAAAATACATGCCTTGGAGAACATCTGCCTGCTTAATAAAATTGGAACGGAGAATTTTGTCCCATGACCAATTCTGATAAAGAGGCCGATCAGCTGGATCTAATTCATCAACTGTTTGCAGGTCTTTGTCCAAGAATGTGTCATGCTGAACGAAAATCTGCAGTTCTTCACTATACGGATAGTACATGTGCTGGATGATTTCTCTCCAGACGCTCAATTCTTCTTCCTGTATATCAAGAAGGCGGCGTTTCTCCGCTGAGATACTTTCGAGATTTTCTAATGTATACTCCAACGTCCAAGCCGCAATGACATTTGTATACCAATTGTTGTTGACGTTGTTTTCATATTCATTCGGCCCTGTGACGCCATGGATCATATACTTGTTTTTTCGTTTCGAGAAGTGAACGCGATCGGCCCAAAATCTGCTGACTGCCACAAGAACGTCTATTCCATATTCCTCCATATAGCCGCGGTCGCCTGTATAATTGATATAATTGTAGATTGCATAGCAGATCGCGCCATTGCGGTGAATTTCTTCAAAGGTGATCTCCCATTCGTTGTGGCATTCATCCCCTGTAAACGTCACCATCGGATAAAGGGCCCCCTTCATCCCCAATTTTGCGGCGTTTCGTTTAGCAGGCTCCAACTGATGATAGCGGTACAAAAGCAGGTTTTTCGTCACCTCTGGCTCGGCTGTCGCCAAATACATCGGAACAGCGTAAGCCTCTGTGTCCCAATAGGCGGCACCTCCATATTTCTCGCCAGTAAATCCTTTCGGCCCGATATTCAAACGGGCATCGCCCCCGTAGTATGTCGAGAATAACTGAAAGATATTGTAGCGGATTCCTTGCTGAAGCTCCTCATCCCCTTTAATCTCAATGTCCGCTTTTGACCATCTTTCCTTCCATTGATCAGTGTGCCTCCGTTTTGCTTCTTCGTAACCGTTCTCAACAGCATTCGCCAAAAGCTCCTTAGCTTTCGTTAACAATTCTTCTTCCCGAAAATCACGGGAAGTCGTGACGATAATAAACTTTTTCAAAGATGCCTTCGCTTGGTAGCTGTAGCGATTCTCAACATACATCCCGGCTGTTTGAGAGCTTTCACTGACAAAGCCATCTGTCACGTTTGCCATTGCGGCTAAAACAGTAAAACGCGGTGTTCTAAATGGATTTTCGATCGTTTTTGCCGCTAAATAGCCGCTGTGGGAATCAGCCCCTTTCACTTCTTCCTGCCAAAACTGTTCTTGGTAGTTAGAATCTTCATTTGCCACATTTCCATCCAGGTATGGAACAAGCGTAATGACAGCATCTCCCGTCAGGCACTCCGCTTCATAATGAATTGCGCAAAGTTCTTTTACAGCAAGGCTAAGAAATCGCTCCGAGCTGATTCTGACGGTTTTATCCTGAATGCGGACAACAGCGCTTCGCCGCAGAATCCCCTCTTTCATATTGAGTTCCACCTCAAATGATTCGATTTGATTTTGATAGAGATCAATTTTTTCACCGTCTACAAATAAGCCTATGCCTATAAAGTTCATCGCATTGATTACTTTACCGAAATATTCCGGATACCCGTTTTTCCACCAGCCTACTCGCGTTTTGTCAGGGAACCACACGCCTGCAATATATGTGCCTTGGTGACTGTCGCCTGAATAGCCTTCTTCAAAATTCCCTCTGACCCCCATATAGCCGTTGGCAAGAGACGTCAGGCTTTCCAGCAGCCGCGTGTGCTCCTTTTGAAATGTATTTGTTTTGATTTTCCATTCATCAATCTCAAATAACCGCTGATTTATCATCATTTCCTCCCGAATGTAAGTTTCCATTATCACGGCGGGATTTTGTCAAATATCTAAATGCAAAAGTGATCATTAAAGTGACGCCGCACGAATGGATCATCAATACAGTAATTAAGTCAAAATGAATCAGACCGATAGCAGCTGCCGCAAATGCCGGCAGTGCTGAAGCGCAAATCGCTATAGATGCCGCTTCCTTGAATGACGCAATAGAGACCATGTTTGATCTTTTTGTGATCCAAAGGCCTCCGGCAAGAACAACCGTTACAAACAGCTGGATCATCAAAATCACCGCATATGCCAGGAGCATAATCATCGGCTTATACTGCGCCAACCACAATGTATCGATCAAAACCTCTACATCATGGGCGTTTGGATTCTCGAGCTTAACGTCCATTTTTGCATAGCCAACAGAAAACCCTGCTCCGTTTTGATCGGTCATTACCAGTCGATCAGGCTGAAATACGATGGCGTTGTCAAATCCCTTCACTTTCAATCGCCCATTTTCACCGTTTGTCTCATATTCATGCTTCATATCGACAGCCATCACATTCTGCCCATCTTCAATCCTCTCAGAGCTCTTCACGCCTGTTAGTTTTCCGTTTCTGATTTGAACACCTTGTAATTGATCAGCAAATGTATCATTCACCTTTTGAATCGCTGACGGCACGAAAGATGCAACGCTGAAACGATCCATTTTCAGAAACGAAACTGTCAACGGTGCCATCAAGGAGGCCGTTACAAACATAAAGAGAAAAGAGAGCTGCAGCCAGCTGAAGGTATTCCCCCAGCGGCAAACACCTGATGGAGATGCAACCGCCTTCAGGCAGCAGATGATAAAGCTTTTATTCTCCAGATTCTTCATTGAATTACCCCTTTGTTCCGCCGGCTGTCAAACCGGACACAAAGTTCTTTTGGAGAAAAAAGAATAGAACGCATATCGGCAGTGCGGCAAGGATGGCACCAGCCGCAAATAGAGCGACTTTTTGCTGCTGCGGATTTGAAATAAAGGACTGCAGCCCTACAGCAATGGTCAGCCTTTCCGGTGAGCGAAGCAAAAACTTTGCCAGCAAATAATCGCCAAACGGTGCCATAAACGCCCAAAGCGCTTGCACCGCGAGCATTGGCTTAACAAGCGGCAGAACGATTGAAACGAAAATCCTCAGATGGCCCGCTCCGTCAATTCGCGCGGCTTCATCAATTTCTCTCGGCACAGTATCAAAATAACCTTTCATCAGCCACGTGTTCATCGGAATTCCGCCGCCGATATAAATAGCTGTCAAAAACCAGTATTGATCGAGTGCGCCTATCAGCATCGCCAAGACATAAAAAGCAGTCAGCGCTGCCATCGTTGGCACCATTTGAATGATTAAAAAGAATATCAGGCTCTTTTTTCTGCCTGCAAACCGATAGCGGCTGTACGAGTACCCGGCAAGCGTCACGATTGTAACCTGTAAAACCATAACCGATAGCGCGATGACGAGTGTATTGCTGTACCAATTGAGATAAAGCGTTTCGTCAAATAGCCGCTTAAAATGATCCAATGTCCAAGCCCCCGAAAAATCGAGCTGAAAAGCCGCCGAATTCCCCACACGGAAGGCTGATGATGCCGTAATCAGCAACGGATATATAATGACAATACTTAAAAGCGTTAAAAACAAATACGTACAGATTCTACTAAGGAATCTGGCAGTTCTCGCGTTCACCTACATAACCTCCTCATTGCCAAAAGCATTCGATTTTTTGAAAGCAATCAGTGAAATTCCAATGACAATGAAAGAAATTAACAGTGTCACAGCCGCCGCAACAGAATATTGGGGTGATGTGCCTGTTGTCAGTTTATAAATCCACGAAATTAAGATATCGGTCGACCCGGCTCCGGCTCCCGCACTGCCTGGTCCTCCCTCATTAAATAAGTAGATGATCGAGAAATTATTGAAATTAAACGTATACTGAGTAATCATCACGGGTGCTGTCGCAAATAAAATCATCGGAAATGTAATATGCCGAAAACGCTGAATAAAAGTGGCCCCGTCAATCTTTGCCGCTTCATATAATTCACCTGGAATCGCCTGAAGCACTCCCGTTACCATGACATAAATATATGGAAAGCCGAGCCACGTCTGAATCATAATGAGGGCTGTCTTTGTCCAGAAAGGATCGGTCTTCCACGCGATCGCAGGCAGCTCAACAAACGGCAGATGATTGAATAGTGGAATCACCTGTGCATTCACCGCTCCTATGCTGTCGTTAAACATGTTGGAAAAACTCATGATTGTAATAAACGCCGGAACAGCCCATGGAAATAAGAAAATCATTCGAAATATCCGCTTGCCTTTGATAAAATCCTGATTGACGAAAAGGGCGGTCACAATACCTAAAATGATTTGCAGCGTTGTTGCGCAAATGGTCCAGATGACCGTCCAGCCGAGTACATTTACAAATGTTTCACGATAGGAGCCGAGGAAAAAAATATTCAAGAAATTCTTGAAACCGACCCAGTCAATCAGATGATTAGGCGGTATATGATAAAAATCATAGTTTGTACATGCAACAAACAGAGTCACCAAAACCGGAAAGATAATCACAAATACCATCATGATATATGCCGGCAGTGTAAAGAGATATGGAAACCCTTTATCACCCGCATAACTGAGCATATCCTTGGCCGATGTATTGATCTCCAAACCCGCCGCTTTCATTGCGGCGGTCTTACGCGAATCATGAATATTAAAGATATAGAACATGAGGAAAATCACCGTCACGATCAATTGCAGCGTGCCTTCAATCAGCATAAACAGCGAGTGGTCTTCACCGGCAACACTTCCCAATGTCATCAATCCGGTTAGCGCCTGAATACCGAAAACGCATAATTCAAAAGCAAACAAGCCTGTGATGGCAAGAAATAAGAGCCCCTTTGACAACTGCTGATTCGCAATCTGCCCAAGTCCTGGAATGATCGATAAAAGCCCTGCCTTTCGTTTTTGCTTTGCAAGTGTATGATGTTTATTCATTTTTCCGCCCTCTATTCTTCCGGACGCTATCCCGCCGTTTTATTTCACATACTTTTCTTTAATATTTTCCTTTATGGTGTTTACAGCATCATCCGCTGCTGTTTGTGTGGATTTTTTTCCTGAAGCTGCATCAAAAATCAAACTTTCCGCTCCTGTCCATACCTCAGCCATTTCTGGAATATTTGGAGTCGGCGTTGCTGTTTCATATTGTTTAATCACAGCTGACGTCAGTTCATTCTTTTGCTCATCAGCTTTCTTCCTTGCAGCAGTGTTGGCTGGAACTTCGTTTGTATCCTCATAAAAAGCGTAAGCATTGGCATCATTTGTAGCATACTCAATCCATTTTTCAGCCAACTCGGGTTCTTTTGTATATTTCGAGGCAACCCAGCCCTTCCCGCCGGCAAAAGGGGCGTATTCTTCTCCATTTGGCAATGTCGGAATGGGAGCTGCTCCGTAGTTCAATTTAGCTTCTTTATAGTTGGCAGCTGACCACGGTCCGCCAATGATCGCAGCCGCTTTGCCTTCTAAAAACATCTGTTGAATAAAGTCGTCTGCGCTTGAATTGTCTTGCATTCCTTTCGGCCAATAGGTTTTAAACCATTTCTCTGCATATTTCGCCGCTTCCACAGCCCCTTTGTTGTTCAGGCCGATGTCCCCGGAATCTGTGCCGTTTTTTCCAAATACATATCCGCCGTATCCAGCCAATAAGCCGTACGACATATAAAAGTCAGTCCATTTTGCTAAAAATCCGGTTGATTTTCCTTTTTCCGAAGCAAACGCGAATCGAGGATCCTCCATTAACTTTTCAAGGTCTTTAAATGTTTTGGGTGCTGTTTTTAAAAGATCTTTGTTGTAATACAAAATAAGTGTCTCAATGACTAGCGGCATTCCGTACACTTTGCCGTCAACTGTCACCTGCTGCATTTCTTTCTCTCCAAAGCTCTTTGTATGAGAGGGCTTAATGTCGAGCAAATGCCCCTGCTGTCCCAAACCGCCGATCCGGTCATATGCAGCAAGCATAACATCAGGCGCGTTACCCGCCGGGCCATCAAGGGGAAGCGCTTCCAACTGTTCGAACATTTGCTTTTCAACAATTTTGACTGTGACATCATTCTCTTTTTCAAACTTTGCTTTGATGCTTTCAATGTATTCTTTATACGTTTCCTCGACAGACACAGTCAGCACCTTTTTGCCATCAGCGCTTGCTGGATTTTTTGAACTTGAGCAGGCGGCAAGGCTGATTGCCAGAAATGATGCCGCCAATATGGCGAACCCCTTTTTAAAAAGAATCATCTCTTTTCCCCCTTCTATTTACGAAACTATAACAATTGTATTGTCCTGAAGAAAGCGGTTACAACAGCTTTCGATTTGTTACCGATAACAGAATGTTATACTGGGGCGGCAGCACTCAAAATCAAAAATTCCCCCGGCTGAACGGCAATGACGTCGTGATGATGAAGCGGCTGCTCTGTCCATGCATCGCAGATTTTCTTATTCCTTTCAATATTCAATTCTCGTAAACTGACGTGTTGAACCGCATTCCCCTGATTAAAGAAATAAATCAGTATTTTTTCATCGAGAGTCCGCGAAAAGCTCATAAAATCATTTTTGTCATCCAGCAGATTCCACTCAAGATGTCCTTCAGTCAACAAAGTGTTTTCCTGCTTGCGTAAAGCAATTAACCGTTTCATAAATCGCAGCATGTCCTGGTTTTGCTTTTCCGTTTCCCAAACCATACATTTCCGGCATAATGGATCATTTTCGCCGTCCAGCCCGATTTCCGTTCCGTAATAGATGCATGGTGAGCCTGTCTGGGCAAACATAAAGGCCAGCAACGCGCGAGCTTTCTTCTCATCATTGCGGCATCTGGTCAAAAGGCGCTTTGTATCATGGCTATCCAGTAAATTAAACATCACCTCATTGGCCTGCTTCATCCCATTCATCAAATGTGCATTGACACGGTGGGCCATACGTGAGGCTGGGATCGTCTGGTCAGCAAAGTATTCATTCATAGGTTCTGTAAAAGGGTAGTTCATCACCGCATGAAATTCATCCCCTCTAAGCCAGGGTTCAGCAGAATGCCAGATCTCACCTAAAATATAAACATCAGGCTTTTCTGCTGATACAGCCTTCCTGAATGTCTTCCAAAACACGTGATCCACTTCATTTGCGACATCCAAACGCCAGCCGTCAATGTCAAATTCCCGAATCCAGTACAAAGCAATATCAAGCAAATATTTCTGCACCTC
Source organism: Bacillus sp. LJBS06 (assembly GCF_016924995.1). NCBI lineage: Bacteria > Bacillati > Bacillota > Bacilli > Caryophanales > Bacillaceae > Bacillus > Bacillus sp. LJBS06. The sequence goes on from NZ_CP070483.1 coordinate 3,474,208, forward strand.
GGGATTCGCCGTGTTTAGCTTCGGCATATCAGCTGTAAAAGCAAACCTGTCATAATTGTCTTCTGTGACAGGAAAAGAGTGAATATGGAACCAGTCTTTATAGCGGGATTGAGCTCCGTTTTTGAGGACATCCTGCCATTGCGGAGATGCGCTTCCTATATGGTTAAAAACCGCATCTAGCATAATTCTCATCCCCCGCTGATGAAGCTGGCTGACCAATGTACGAAAAAGCTCGGGATCCCCAAAATGCGGATCAATAGAAAAGTAATCCAGCGTGTCGTATTTATGATTAGAAGGCGCGGAAAAGATCGGCGTCAGATAAATGCCGTTCACCCCTAAATCCTCTAAATAATCAAGCTTGTCAACAATCCCTTGCAAATCCCCTCCAAAAAAATCATTGACGTCCGGATCCTTGCTCCCCCACGGCAATGCATTCTTCGGTGACAAGTCTTCTCTTCCATTTGCAAAACGCTCCGGAAAAATTTGATACCAAACCGTTGACTTAACCCATTCAGGCGCTTGAAATGTATCAGCCTCATGAACAAATGGAAATTTAAAATAATAATGGATCGTCTCCAATGTTTTTTCGTTATAAGGGCATACACCCGAGCTTCCGAAAAAGATGTCTTCATGATCGGCTGCTACAACAAACGCATATTGTAAACGCCTAAATGGCGGCACCACTTCAGCAAACCAATAGTCATGCACGTCTGTTGCGGCAATTTTCTTCATCGGCTGCTCGTTTGCCGACCAGCTGCCGTCGTTGTACTCATAGGGATCACCCCAAATGACGCGAATGTGATCTGCATCATCTTTTTTCGTCCGAATCTTGATATGCACTGTCCGCCCATCATAAGAATAAGCATCAGTACTGAATGGCTGATGGTGAATCGCTGCATATTCCATCATGTCTCCCCCTTTGATTTCCGTGTTATTGAAGCCGGCTCATAGTTTGAAAGTATCATGACGGAATAGCAGGAACAATCCTTTTCCCCCTGTTACCGATAACAGAATAAGGGCTTACAGCGTTGATTCTCGTACAATTAACTCTGGTTCAAAAAATAGGCTTCCTTGAGCTGCACCGTCTTCATTCATTTTTTTCAGCAACATTTTCGCACAGGCTTCTCCCATTTCAACAACAGGCTGTCTGACCGTAGTCAACCGCGGTGAGGAGATGCGATCAAGAAACACACCGTCATTCCCGGTAACCGCCACATCTTCTGGAATTCGCTTTCCAAGCGATTGTGCCGCACGAATGACGCCGAGCGCGATTCGATCAGATGCGCAGACAAATGCCGCCTGATTGTCCATGGATGTCAGCAGTTCTCTTGCAAGGCCTTCACTTTTCGTAGAACTGTTGTCAACCCGAAACATATTCGTCTTTTTAAAGCTTTCATTCATTGCCCGTATATACCCCTGTTCTCTTGCACGTTCGAAAGGCTCATCTAAATCAATGCCAAAAAAGACCACTTCCCGCTCACCCAGCCCCATCACATGGCGGGTTGCCATAAAAGTGCCTTTCTCGTTATTCACATCGATAAAGTCATAGCCCATTTCATTTTGCCCGAATACGACGAGCGGCTTCTCAAACGCTTTTATTACACCTTCAAAATCAGTCCTTCTCAAGCCGGTAGCAATAATGCCGTCACATTGGCCAATATTGAGAGAATTTCTTGTCACAAGCTGGAGAGCATAGTGATTGCGATCCAGCTCCCTGCTGATTCCTGTCAGCAGGTTCATGTAATATGGTTCTGTCGTATCCATTTCCTCAAGAATCAATAGTTTTACAACCTGTGTTCTGTTTTGCACGAGCGCTCTTGCCGCATAATTAGGGATGTAATTCAGCTCTTTCATCGCAGAATGAACAAGCTTTTTCAATTCATCTGTCACCGTCTCAGGGTGATTGATCACTCGTGATACCGTCATTTTCGAAACATTAGCTTTTTTTGCCACATCTGACAACGTTGCCATTTTCATCCCCTCCTTATCTGTGCTTATTATCCAAACTAGTGAAAAAGTCCTCTTTTACTGCTAAATATACCATGCAGGCAAAAGAGAAATAAAAAAGAGATTTCCTTCTGGAAACCTCACATTGTTAAAAAACTCGATTTTTAATACATTCTCTGCCCGGCAATTAGACCAAATACGCTATTCACAATAAAGGATCTTTTTAAATTTCCGTCCACTTTTTCTCTAAAATCGGATAAGAATAATTTTGCATTTGCTCAATTAACTCATCCGGCCGTGACGAGCTGTGAAGCAGTTTTAGGTGCGAGTCGTTAGAAAACCCTTCTTGTATACTGTATTTCACCATTTTCATCATCGGTTCAAAATATCCGTTTACATTGTACAGTCCGATTGGTTTTTGGTGGATGCCAATCTGTGCCCAGCAAAGCACTTCAAATAATTCTTCATATGTACCGAACCCTCCCGGCATCGAGATAAAGCCGTCCGCCAGCTCGCTCATTTTAGCCTTTCGTTCATGCATCCCGTTTACTTCAATCAGCTCAGTCAGGTTTTGATGAACAACTTCTCCGCTGAACAAACCGCTCGGCATGACCCCGATTGCAGTTCCGCCGTTTTCCATAATCGCGTCAGCAATCGTGCCCATCAAGCCTACGCGGGAGCCCCCATAGACAAGCCCGATTCCCTGCTCAGCCATGTACGTGCCAAGCTCTGCCGCTTTTCTTTTATACGCTTCATTTCCCCCTGGGTTTGACCCTGCAAATACACAAATGGTTTTCATCTTGTCATCTCCGCATCTATATATCGTGTTAAATATCCCGAAAGACACTATATATTGTCCCATCTTCATGTGATAATATCAATATGAAATACATAAAGAATGCAGGAGTGATGATGTTGCAGCTGGCTGATGCAGAAAAATGGATGAAAGAGTTTTACGAAAAAAGAGGCTGGACAGAATACGGGCCGTTTATTCGGGTCGGCTTTTTAATGGAGGAAGCCGGAGAACTGGCCCGGGCTGTGAGGGCGTATGAAATTGGCAGAGACCGGCCGGATGAGAAAGAATCGTCACGCGCTGAGAAAAAACAAGAATTGATCGAAGAAATGGGAGATGTCATCGGAAATATCGCCATTCTTGCTGATATGTATGGTGTCTCTTTAGAAGACGTCATGAAGGCCCACCAAGAAAAACTGACAAAACGATTTGAGCATGCATGAAAAAAGCGGCCGCAATGGCCGCTTTTTTTAACCTGTGATTTCATCATGGTGATCAAAGAAATGCTGTTTTCCTATTTTGTGAAAAAGGCCTGTTTTATGCAGCAGCTCCTTCGGCTGCGATTGTAATCCTACAATCATCAGCTTTCCATTGTGGCGCTTAATTCGATTCATAATGTTCCCTAGCACCGCTTCAGCTGACGTATCCATATAGTGCACCTTATTCATGAGCAGGATGAGGGTTTTCGGTTTTTTCTGTACATGCTCCAGCAATGACGATTCAAGGGAATCAATTGATCCGAAAAACAGCGGCCCTTCTATTGCATACATGCTGACAGATGGATCTTCTCTCTTCCCCAGAACAGGATGCGATTCCTGATTGTGGATGCGGGTCGCTTCGCTCATTCTTCTGATAAAGAACACGAATGCAAGCAGCAATCCGGTTGCCACACCGATGATTAAGTCAAACAGAACTGTGAGGGCGAAGGTCGCCGCCAAAATAAAGGAATCAGCGTTTTTCAGTCTCAGCATATTTGCGACTTCCTTGCGCTCACTCATATTCCACGCGACCACCATGAGAATCGGTGCCATACTGGCAAGCGGCACATGGGAGGCATAAGGCGCGAATACAAGCAGGACAAGGAGAACGACTACACCGTGAACGACGCCGGAAACAGGGGAAACCGCTCCGTTTTTTATATTGGTCGCCGTTCTTGCAATCGCTCCTGTAGCCGGGATTCCGCCAAACAAGGGCGCTGCCATATTCGCAATCCCCTGGCCGACAAGCTCTTTGTTGCTGTCATGCTTTGAGCCCTTCATGTTATCAGCGACCATTGCCGACAAAATCGACTCAAGTCCTCCAAGAAGCGCGATGACAAGCGCTGCCGGAAACATCATGACCATTTTATCCAGAGTAAGCTCAGGAAACTGAAATTCAGGCAAATGGCGGGGGATTTCTCCATAAGTTGACCCGATTGTTGCCATGCGGTCAGGGAAAAAGACAACCGCGACCACTGTGGAAATAAGAAGCGCCAACAAAGCGCCCGGCACTTTAGGCATCACTTTGGCGGATACAAGCAAAATGACAAGCCCGATCACAGCTGTCAAAATGGCATACACGTTAAAGGTGCCGAGCTGCTGCACAATTTCAAACATGTTGTGATGAAAGTTCTCATGTTTTTCAACATTTCTCAATCCGAGAAAATTAGCGATTTGTTCCGTAAAGATCAGCACGGCAATTCCGGCTGTAAAACCGACGATAACGGGTTTCGGCACGAATTTCATTATTTTTCCGAGCTTAAACAGCCCGAACAGCACCAGCATCACTCCTGCCATAAACCCCGCAATCAGCAGATTTTCCAAGCCATACTGCATGATAATGCCGAAAAGAATCGGGACAAAGGCACCCGTCGGACCGCCAATTTGATATTTAGATCCTCCAAACAAAGAAATACAAATCCCAGCTATAACAACAGTGTATAGCCCATATTCAGGCTCGACTCCCGAGGCAATGGCAAACGCCATCCCTAATGGAATTGCCACGACACCTACTACGATACCTGCAATTAAATCTTTCTGAAATTTCTGCAAATTGTATCCCTTGAATCTCCCTGAGAATCGCATATTTTGCTATAACCTCCCTTATAAATGTGTGTTTATGAGCTCAGTTTCATAACCGTTAATGACCACATCTAGTTTTCCTGTTTCAGGATGAATGACAAGCCCGTGTACCGGCACCTTTTTCGGCAGCAACGGATGGTTCTTGATCAGATTCACACTGTGGGAAACGCTTTCTTCCACGCTGTGAAAGCCGGTCAGCCACGTTTTCAAATCAAGTCCGGCGCTCGTCAGCAAATTCAGGCAGCTTTCCTCTACTCCGCGTTCCTTTGCTTTCTCAAGAATTGAGGAAGCATTCAGTCCTGACATTCCACATTCATGATGGCCGACAATGCACACCTCTTCAGCCTGCAATTCATAAATCGCAACCAGTATGCTTCGCATCACGCTTCCAAATGGGTGAGAAACGATGGCTCCCGCGTTTTTTACAATTTTAGCATCACCGTTTTTAAGCCCCATTGCTTGCGGAAGAAGTTCTGTAAGCCTTGTATCCATACAGGTGACAATGACGAGCTTTTTTGAAGGAAACTTAGTCGTTTTGTACGGTTCATACTTCTTCTCTCTGACAAACCGCTGATTGTGTTCCAAAATTGATGTTAAAGAAACCATTTGATTCATCTCCCATCCATATAATTTTGCAAGCCTTCTTCCCCAGCTTACAGTAAGGAATTATAGCATAGGAATACACCGCGAAAAGGCTTTCAAAAAAAGACACTATAATTGGACTGTAGAATCAAAACATAAACATTTATATCTTTCAAAGATAATAAAATTTATATTTATTGAATCCTATAATCTGGCTCCAACTCGATATTGATGATTTGTCTGACAAAAAATATAGGTGAATTCTGATAATTAAAAAACTTTTTTAAGCGAATTTAGCTGTCCGACCTCCATTTTAAGTTCAAAAGAACCAGAAATTAAAATGGACGCAGCCATATTTTTAACATCTATTTATTTCCGATATAATAAAATGGACAACAGCCATAAAGGGGGAGCCTTGTTGAAACCATTTGTATTTATCACAAAACCGATTCCTGAAGAGATTGAAGCATTCATCGGTGAACATTGCCGTTATGAAGTATGGCAGGAGGATACGCTTCCGAGTGATGTGCTATTTGAGAAATTAAAAGATGCGGAAGGGCTTTTAACGTCAGGAACGTCCGGACCGTCAATCAATCGTGAATTGCTGGAACACGCGCCAAAGCTCAAAGTGGTCAGCAACCAATCAGTAGGCTACGATAACTTCGATATAGAAGCAATGAAAGAAAGAGGAGTCGTCGGCACTCATACACCTTATACACTGGATGACACAGTAGCAGATCTGGCCTTTTCTTTGATTCTGTCTTCTGCCAGACGTGTTGCCGAACTGGACCGTTTTGTCAGAGCGGGAAAATGGGGAACCGTTGAAGAGGAAGCGCTTTTCGGCATTGACGTTCATCATCAAACGTTAGGCATTATCGGCATGGGCAGAATTGGCGAACAAGCAGCGAGACGCGCCAAATTTGGTTTTGATATGGAAGTGCTTTATCATAACCGCCATCGCAAACAAGAAACAGAAGACAGCATCGGCGTTAAGTACGCTGAGCTTGATACATTGCTAGAGCAATCTGATTTTATTCTGCTCATTACGCCGCTAACAGATGAAACGTACCATATGATAGGCGAACGTGAATTTAAGATGATGAAGGATTCAGCAATTTTCGTCAATATTTCCCGGGGAAAGACAGTTGATGAAAAAGCGCTGATTCGCGCCCTTCAGGAAGGCTGGATCAGAGGAGCCGGCTTAGACGTATACGAAAAAGAGCCTGTTACCCAAGATAACCCGCTCTTACAGTTGGATAATGTCACTTTGCTTCCTCACATTGGTTCAGCAACAGCTAAAGTGCGCTTCAACATGTGCAAACAGGCTGCCGAAAATATGATCGCAGCCATTCAAGGACAAACACCGAAAAATCTCACAAGAGAATTTCAATAAATCAAAAATCCGGTCTGATACAGACCGGATTTTATATTACATACGCTGAAGAACAGCACGCTTATAAATATGGCGGGTAACGATATAATAAACAGCCTGGAACACAAAATAAATGAAGATAACAATTACTGCCTCAAAAAATAAGTTGGAATTCAGCATATTGCTTAACGCAGCATACGCAAAGCCGGCGTGAATTGTGCCCGCAATAAATGGGATGAAGAACAAAAATCCAATTTGCTTTCCAAGGATCGAGTGAATCTCTCTGTCCGTAATTCCCATTCTCTTTAATGCTAAAACTTGCACTCTTGTATCTTCTATTTCTGTAAACATCCGCAAATACAGCATGCTTCCTTGCACGATAAAAAACAGCACGCTGACAAACAGACCAATAAACAGCATTAATGCAACTCCCTGCTTCACGATTTGATAGCTTGGAGCACGCGTTTGAAAATCAGATGTATGTTCTTTCGGCACCATGTTTTCAAGCTTTTCAGAGACATCCACCGTCTCCTGCCAATTCTCAAGCTCATAACCTACCACTCTCATCTGTTCCTTCAGCGGCACATTCTGTGTCAGACTGTCAAAGCTCTTTTCGCTGACGACCAATAAACGGCTGACTCCATCGACTGACATCAATATCCCTTTGTTTTGCTGCTTTTTCATTGTGTAGGAAAGTGTTTTTCCTGACTTCATATGAAATGCCGCTGTTTCCCCTTCTCCAAATGTGTCTTTCACCATCATTTGAAAAGGAACATTAATAAATGCTTCATTTTCTTGTAAATGAATAACTGGAAGCCCTTTTTCCTTTGCGACTAGATTATAGATATTTGCTGGAATCAGCAAGGCTTCCGTTTCTGTTTTCTTGTTTCCATACGGCAAATCTGATTGGAAAGTGACCGGAATCCCTGTTGTATCCACCTTATACTTGATAACAGCATGAGCTTTTTTCAATGTATGTTCAGCCGTCTCAGGCTTCATGACCTGAAATCGCGACGCGTCTTTTTCCACCCAGGAAACAGACTGAGGAATGCTTTGCTCCTCCTGCGTTTGTAAATCGGAATAAAACATATAGATGACACCTGTAGCTGTGAGTATGACCGCCGTAATGACAGAGGTTAAAAACAGCATGCGTGCATGATCCTTCAGCCTGAATATCATGTTGGAACGCACAATAATATTCGTGCCTTTATAGAAGCTGTTTTTCTTTCTGTACAGCATGCGGAAGAACGCCACACTGCTTTGGGTAAAAAAGAAATACGTCCCGATTAATACTAAGATCAAAATTGGAAAGACACGAAACATCATGTCGATCGCATTGGCTGTTGCAGATAAGTAATAACCGCTGCCAAGACAAAGCAAAGACAGCACAGTGAGCCATTTCGAATAGACCGGCAGGCTTTTCGGCTTTTGGGCCGATTTAATCAGTTCAATGATTTCCAGCTTCCGAATCCGCCCCAGTGATAAAATGAGCAGCGTCTGAAACAGGATGAGAAAGCCGACAGCTGTCATCACAAACGCTTTCGGTACAATGGCAAACGAAATCGGCACCTTCACGCTGAGCATCCATGTCATGATCATAAAAAACAGTTTTGAAAATAAAAGACCTGCTCCAATGCCGGCCGCAATCGCTGCAAGAGAAATGAGTGATTGCTCATAATAAATCATCTTGCGAAGCTGCTGCTTTGATGTGCCAAACAGCGTCAGCAGGCCAAACTCTTTCTTTCTTGCCTGCAAAAAAGCCGAATTGGAATATGTGATGAAAAATATACAAAACACAATGATGACGACAAGAGCTGCACTCAAGCATGTTTTGACAAGGCTTCCGCCATATATATTGTCTTCATTGACATCAGGATGAAAAATAAAAGATGTGAAGACAAAAAACACTGAAACGGCAAACACACAGCTTAAAAAGTAGGCGACATATCGTTGCAGATTCCCAAGAATGTTTTTACGGGCGATGGTTCTCAAATTCATGAAAATCGCCTCCCAACACACTCAAGGTATCCAATATACTTTGATAAAACACCTGCCTGTTTGTTCCTCTGTGAATCTCTGAAAAGAAACGTCCGTCTTTAATAAACACAATCCGTTTACAGAAGCTTGCCGCTGTAGCATCATGCGTAACCAATAAAATCGTCGCTTCCTTTTCTTCATTCAGCTGAGCCAGTGTGTTCATCACTTGCTTTGCCGATTTTGAGTCGAGGTTTCCTGTCGGTTCATCTGCAAGAATGAGGGCCGGATTGTGAATAATCGCTCTGGCACAGGCTGCCCGCTGCTGCTGCCCGCCCGACACCTCGTATGTCCGGTGGTCAAGAATATGCTTGATTTGCAGCGTATCCGCCAGTTCATCCAAACGGGCTTCCATTTCTCTCAACTTTATCTTATCCAATGCGAGCGGCAAGAGAATATTTTCACGTATCGTCAGCGTATCAAGCAGATTAAAGTCCTGAAAGACAAAACCGAGTTCTCTTCTGCGAAACATAGCCAGGTCCTGATCCTTTAACGTTTTCGGCTGAATGCCGTTGATCATCATCTCGCCCTGCGTCGGCTTATCAATGGTAGCCAGCAAATTCAGGAGCGTGGTTTTTCCGCTTCCAGACGGCCCCATAATCCCGACAAATTCTCCTTTTGCCACACTGAGATCAAAGCCGCTGAGCGCTTGATATGAGATTGTCCCTTTATTTGAATAGTACGTTTTCGATAGGTTCGTTGTTTGCAACACGTTCATGTTTTGCTCCTCCTTTTTCTTTATTATAAAAAGGAAGTCAGCATCCTCCCATCGAACTTTCTTGCAATTCCGCTCCCCAACCTTACAATGCTGTCACATTCGCGAGGGTGTCACTTGAAAACACGATGGTCATCACAGTGCCAGCCCCTTCTTTTGATTCCGCATACAGCTTATGGCCGAGACGGCTGCACACCTGTTTTGCTAAATAAAGGCCCATTCCAGTTGCCTCTTTCATGGTTCGTCCGTTTTCTCCGGTAAAAAACGCGTCAAAAATCCGCGGCAGATCCTGCGGTGGTATACCGATGCCTTCATCAGCAACCGACAGGCGCGTCTCATGTCCCTGTGTTTCAATCCGGATTGTAATAGGGTCTCCCACACCTTGCTTTGAATATTTTAAAGCGTTGAAAAGGATTTGCTCGACAACAAAGGAAAGCCACTTTTGATCACTGGAAATCTGAACGGCATTTGGCGGCACATGTAATGTTGGAAAAAGGCGCCGTTTAATAAACTGACGTTTTTCCTGATTGATCAGTGAACGAACCATTTCGGCCAAATCAAAGGTTTGCGGCTTTACATCAAAGGCGAATTCCTCCAGCCGGGCCGTTTGCAGCATCATATCAAGACCGTGGCGAAATCTCTCATTCTCATCCTCCAGCTCCTCTAAAAACGTCGGAAAAGAGGGTGCGGTTCCGCTTTTTCCTTCCTGAATCATTAAGGAAATGACGGATACCGGTGTTTTCATATGGTGGACCCATTGATTGGTGAAGGTATAATGCTGCTTTTGCTGATTGATATATTGTGAGAGCCTGCTTTCGTATTGCTGCCCGAGCGCGTTGATCATTTTCGTCCAAAGCCCTTGCTCTCCTGTTCTTGGCTTTCGGGCTTTCAAAGACTGTCCGATGTCATTTGCAGCAGACGCTTGTTCTGCAAGCTTTTTGACATAGGTGAGAAAGGAATATTGCCGGACGTAATCAGCTGCAAAACCGGCAGCTAGAAGAACACCAGGCAAAATCCATATATACACCATATTTTCTTTAGATGGTTCTGCGCCGCTCTCTATGATGCTTAAATACGCAATCAGCATGCTGGCCCCTATCCCTAATAATGAAAATAGTATAATGGCGAAACGGTCGATGAGATACGTCTTTAACACTCCGCTTCATCCTTCCGATTGACTTGAAATTGATAGCCTTGTCCTCTGATTGTTGAAATACAATCTTTCAGTCCGGCATTCTCCAGTTTTCTCCGCAGCCGGTTGACATTGACCGTTAACGTGTTGTCATCGACAAAATCAACGTCATCCCATAACGCCTCCAATAGCACATCACGGGAGACAATTTTTTTATGCTCCCTCACAAAAATCGAGAGAAGCTGGAATTCTTTTTGGGAAAACAAAATCCGGACACTGTTCCACTCCGCTTCATTCTGATCAGGATAAATCGTCAGCCCGCCAAGTTCCACTATTCTTGATTCCTGCGGCAAAGAGGGCGAATATTCACCATATGTGCGGCGCAGGACGCTTTTGATTTTGGCCATCACTACCTCTAGATGGAACGGCTTTGTGATATAATCATCGCCGCCATTTTCAATCGCCATTACCTGATTCAGCTCATCGGTCCGTGCTGATATAAAGATAATCGGCGCATTAGAAATCGTACGTATTTGCCTGCACCAATAAAACCCGTCAAAAAAAGGCAGGTTGATGTCAAGCAGGACAAGATCAGGCTTCATTTCTGCAAATTCCAATTTTATATCATTCAGCTGTTCAGCAATTTTTACTTCATATCCGTATTTTTGAAGATGACCGCCCAGCAAAGAAGCAATCCGCTCATCATCTTCCACAAGCAAAATCTGATACACGTTGATCCCCCTTATATGTACATCACGATGATTTTTCTAGAAGATTCCAAAATTATTATAGCATGTGCAGAATAGTAAATCGGTCTTTTTCTTTTCGTTATGATAGAATGGTATAGGTAAAATTTTCATAATAGGCAGGTGTCGTGATGAAGAAAATCATGCTGTTTCTGGCCATTACGTCAATTCTTTCAGCATGTCAGCCCAACTATACCGGGAAATACATAGAAATTGGAGATACACTAACTGACTATACCAAAGAGTGCTTTAAAGAGAATGAAATTCCTTATAAATACGAAAAGGGAAAACTGTATATCCCTGAAGACGCATTTGATACAGCAATCTACACTTGCTCATAAGAAAAAGCTTGCAGATAACCTGCAAGCTTTTTACGTTACAAAAAATGAGTATTTAATTTCTCTTCAAATTCTGAAGGGCCGATATCCCTTTTTTGAATGTCACCGCCGTTTTCATGAATCGTGAAATGGCGGTCTGACATGACCATCCTTCCGCTCGGTGTCAGCTTTGAGGCAAGCGGTGATTTGTTAAAAGGAGATTTTTCATGAGAGTGAATCATGTCCTTCATGTTATCTAAATCACAGAGATCGCTCTCTTCAAGGGTAAAGGCGTACCCAATTTGCCAGCCTTCTCCTTTGTCCATCAGCAGCACATGGCTGCCCATTTCTGTCTCTTCTTTTTTGATTCGGAATGACCCGACTGGTGACTGTACCGTTTCTCCGGAAATCGGTATCGGCTGAAGCGCCAGGTTGATGCCGAAGCCAATATCAACGAGGTAATCGCCGTTTTCCACAGACAGCAATACAGCAGCATGCGTCCCTTCTAGCGCCCATCCCTCTTGATTGCCTGCATAAACCGTTCCCCGAATGAGCTTCACATGAAACCCGGCCTCACGCAAGACAAAATAAAGGAAGCCATTTAAATCGTAGCATAGGCCGCCGTGCTGTTCTTTGACCAGACGGCGCCATAGATCTTCTTTTGTTACCCTATAATTCTCTTTTGCAAGTACGGCGCGGTTTTCAAATGGAAAACGGTATGCCATTGCTTTGAGAAAAAGGGGAAGATCGCCGAAGCTGACATGGTCTTTCTCCCAGCCGATTTTCTGAAAGCAGTCTTTTAGAAAGTCACTCATTTTTATCACCTAAACTTCTTCTTGAACGTAAGCAGCCAGCTTCTCCAGCGCCTCTTGTTCATCTTCTCCCTGGGCAATCAAGGTAACCTCAGTGCCTGTGCTTACCGCCAGGCTCATCAGCCCCATGATGCTTTTGGCGTTTACTTTTTTCCCATCCTTCTCAAGAAACACATCTGACGTAAACCGGTTTGCTTCTTGTACAAACAAAGCAGCAGGACGTGCTTGCAGTCCTGTCTTTAATCGAACTTCCACTTTCTGTTGAACCATAAGATCTCCCCTTTTCTTTACGGTTATTTTAAAGTGACGGTTTGCCCTGTCCGCAGCTGTTCTGCGATTTCGTCAAGTTTTCTCAGCCTGTGATTGATCCCTGACTTGCTGATTTTCCCGCTTGCTACCATTTCCCCCAGCTCTTTCAGCGTCACTTCCTGATAGTCAATCCGCAGCTGCGCGATTTCCCGAAGTTTTTCAGGAAGCGCCTCCAGGCCGATTCTTTCATCGATGTATTTAATATTTTCCACCTGTCTCAGCGAAGCGCCGATCGTTTTGTTTAAGTTGGCTGTTTCACAATTGACGAGGCGGTTGACCGAATTTCTCATGTCCCGAACGATTCTGACATCCTCAAATCGCAGAAGCGAGTTGTGAGCGCCGATTACGTTCAGAAACTCTGTAATCTTTTCAGCCTCTTTTAAATAGGTGATGTAGCCTTTTTTCCGTTCAAGCGTTTTGCTGTTTAACTGAAACTCATTTAATAGGTCACATAATGAATCGTTATGCTCCTTATAAAGAGAGAAGATTTCTAAATGATATGAGGAGGTTTCCGGGTTATTGACCGAACCTCCTGCTAAAAATGCTCCTCTCATATAAGAACGCTTGCAGCATCTCTTTTTGACCAGCTCTTTCGAAATACTTCGTTCAAACACAAAATTTTCCCCGAGTATTTTTAAATCCTCTAAGATCGCTTTTGCATTTTCTGAAAAACGCACAATATAGACGTTGTTCTTTTTCAGCCGCATTTTCTTTCTGACCAGCAGCTCGACCGACACGTCATATTGTTTTTTCAGCAATGTATAGATGCGGCGGGCAATCGCCGCGTTTTCGGTTTGAACATCGAGTACGAGATGGCGGTTTGTAAATGATAAAGCTCCATTCATCCGGATGAGTGCAGACAGCTCGGCGTTAATGCAGCAGTCTTTCACTTCCAGATTGGTTAATTCTTTTTTTGTTTCTGATGCAAATGACATATAGCCACCTCATTTCAAGGCTTCATTCTTTCAGTAAATCAACAAGAAGAGAGGCCACTTTATGTGTATCGTGACGAATTACGTCATTTTTATACGTTACGATTTGGTCTCTGATGACTTCAAGCCCCATCGCTTTCAGCTCATCGATATCAAAATCAACAGGACGTGCGGATTCCATTTCGTACTTACGCTTTATTTCGTCGGGAATGTCTTCACTGTTCACTAATATCGTATCAATAAAACCGCAGCCCATATGCTGATTGAGCGCTTTCACATGATCAGCAGCGGTGTAATGGAGCGTTTCACCGGGCTGAGTCATCACGTTGCAAATGTATACTTTTTTCGCCGGTGCCTTTATCACTTCTTCCCCGATTTTTGGGACGAGCAAATTGGGAAGAATGCTTGTATAGAGGCTTCCCGGGCCAATAATAATCAAATCCGCTTCCCTGATCACGTCTATCGTTTCCGGCAGCGGGTCAATCTGTTCAGGCGTGAGAAAAACACGCTTAATGCGCTGTCCGTATGCCGGAATCGTTGACTCGCCTGAGACCACGCGGCCGTCCTCCATCTCAGCATGCAAAACAACACTGGTATTTGCAGCCGGCAAAACCTTCCCTCTTACATTCAGCACCTTGCTCATTTCTGTGACAGCGTGAAAAAAATCACCGGTTATATTTGTCATCGCTGCCAAAATCAAATTCCCGAGAGAATGGCCTGTTAAGTCATTCCCTTTATTGAAGCGGTGCTGAAAAAGATCTTCAACAAGCGGCTCCACATCGGATAAAGCGGCAAGCACATTTCTGATGTCTCCGGGAGGCGGAATTTTCAGTTCATTCCGCAGACGGCCAGAGCTTCCTCCATCATCGGCAACTGTTACAATGGCCGTGATGTCAACGGGTTTATGCTTTAGGCCCCGAAGCAATACAGAAAGGCCTGTACCGCCGCCAAAGATTGCGATTTTCGGTTTTTGTCCCATCTTATTTCCGGCTTCTCTTTTCAATGTCCCGGTGAGTAACATGAGTATAGTAATCCTTTTTGAAATAATCAGCTAGATTCTCGGCAAGTGTCACAGAGCGGTGCTGGCCCCCTGTGCAGCCTATCGCAATGACAACCTGGCTTTTTCCTTCTCTTTTGTAAGATGGAAGCATAAAGCTCAGCAGATCAATTAATTTCTCATTGAACTTTTGCGTTTCATTCCACTTCATGACGTAAGAGGAAACCTCTTCATCCTTGCCAGTCAGCGGCCGCATGCTTTCGATATAGTACGGATTCGGCAAAAATCTGACATCAAAGACGAGATCTGCGTCAATCGGGATACCGTATTTAAAACCAAATGACATCACATTTACGGTAAATGTCTCTCCTTGGTTTGAGGCAAAGTGCTTTACAATTTTTTCGCGTAAATCACGCGGCTTCATGTCAGATGTATCATAAATGATTTGAGAACGGCCTTTTAATTCCTCAAGCAGCTCTCGTTCCAGCGCAATGCCTTCAAGCGGCAGGCCAGTCGCTGCCAGCGGATGCGAGCGTCTCGTTTCTTTATATCTCGTGACGAGAATGGAATCCTTCGCGTCCAGGAATAAAATTCGCGGTGTGATCCACGGATTCTCGGCCATTTCATCCAGCGCTTCAATCAGGCGGTCAAAAAATTCGCGGCCGCGCAGATCCATCACGAGCGCAACTTTGCTCATTTTCGAATTTGATTCCTTCATCAGCTCTAAAAACTTCGGAAGCAATGAAGGCGGAAGATTATCGACGCAGAAATAGCCGAGATCTTCAAAGCTTTGAATGGCGACAGTTTTCCCCGCTCCCGACATTCCGGTTATAATGACAAGCTGAATATCATGTGATTCACTAACACTCATCTTTCTCCCCCCTGACTTGTCTTTCTATTTGATGTGCTGCGGGTCTAAACGATAACTGAGCAGCTCAAAGTCCGGTGTATACGTAAATGTGCCGTGCAGCAGCCCTTGTCCCTTCATCATAAAATCAAGGATATGGCCGTCTCCAGGGGCCATAGGCAGGCTCTGAATGTCATTGACATCGTGCCACTGCAGTTTGCCTTCCTCTGATTCTGATACATTTTGTCCTGTATAAGAATCAGCGACAAACGTAAACATCATCCACTCGGAGACAATGTGGTCACCGTCTTTAATAATAAAGGTAAAAACGCCTTTTAATTGAGGATTTATGATATAGATACCAGTCTCTTCTCTGTACTCTCTGATGACGGAGTCTCTGACTGATTCTCCGCTCTCCATCTTGCCGCCCGGCGCGACCCACCAGCCGCGTCTCGGCTTTTGCAGCAGAAGAACTTTGTCATCCGTCTGAAGCACACAATTTGTCACTCTTTGCAAGTACGTCACCTAACCTTCGTCCTGTCATCGTCTCTTTATTATACCGCTTCAAGATGCCTCCCACAATGAAGAGACATTGACAATCTTTTCTTCTATTTTACAGCATATTCTTTCGTTAATTCAGATGATTTTGCTGTAATCGGCATTCATCTTTTATTTTTGGACAAAAAAAGGACACGGATAACTGGAGAATCCGTGCCAAAAAAGTGTATTCATTATAAAAAGGGGGTCAATTACTTTATTAATCATAACCGAAAAGCATTACACATGTGTTACAGCGGAATTAAAACCCAGTAACGTAATGTGAAACTCGTATGACAGCCCTTTTTATTTTAAGGTTTTCAGCGTTTCTTGAAGCTCTTCGACATAATGCTGAACGCTTTGTGCCGCAATGCTTCCGTCTCCTGTAGCAGTTACGATTTGGCGCAGTGATTTTTCGCGAATGTCTCCGGCAGCGAAAATCCCTTCAACCTTAGTTTCCATACGGTCGTTTGTTTCGATGTAGCCTTCTTCATTCGTAATGCCCAGGTTTTCAAACGGTTTAGATAGAGGAAGCATGCCGATGTAAATGAATACGCCATCTGTTTTGAATTCACTTTCTTCACCGGTTACCGTATCGACAAGCGTTACGTTACCGACTTTGCCGTTTTCCTCATGAATTTCTTTCACGGTTTTGTTCCATAGGAAGTCAACTTTTTCATTATCAAATGCTCTCGCTTGAAGAATGCTTTGCGCACGGAGTTTATCACGTCTGTGAACAATCGTTACTTTTGAAGCGAAACGTGTCAGGTACACACCTTCTTCAACAGCAGAATCTCCGCCGCCGACAACAACAAGCTCTTTGCCTTTAAAGAAAGCCCCGTCACATACCGCACAATAAGATACACCGCGGCCGCCCAATTCCTTCTCGCCAGGCACACCGATTTTTTTATACTCCGCACCTGCAGCAATAATGACCGCACGCGCTTTATATTCTTTTGAACCGGCTTTAATTACTTTGTACTCTTTGCCGTCAACGACTTCTTTAATATCGCCATAAGCGTATTCGGCGCCGAATTTTTTCGCGTGTTCAAACATTTTGTTAGAAAGCTCAGGCCCAAGGATACTTTCGAATCCAGGATAGTTTTCTACATCTTCTGTATTGGCCATTTGTCCGCCGGGAATTCCTCTTTCAATCATTAATGTCGATAAATTCGCTCTTGATGTGTATACAGCGGCCGTCATCCCAGCAGGGCCCGCGCCGATTATAATCACGTCATAAATTTTTTCTTCTGACACACTATTCACTCCTTAAACCATCTTTTCAAGTTTGGGCTCTTTCTTATAAGATAAGAATCCCCATCAAACGTATTCCTTACCCATATCCTATAAAATCTCATGGTAATACGCTATTTTTTTGCTCAACACGATTAAATGTATTCGAAAAGGGTATATGTTAATAAAGAAAGAGCCTTCTGTTTATAGAAGGCCCTTGTCATATTTATTATTGAACAACACGTCTTACAACGCCTTTAAATGCTGCTTTCCAGTAAGGATTGCTCATAGAGTCAACAGATACGCCATGAGATGTATTGTCGTTTAGGAAAGTACCGTTTCCTAAGTAGATTCCTACGTGTCCGTTTGTTTTGTAAGTGTCAAAGAACACAAGGTCTCCGCGTTTCATTTCAGACGCGCTGACAGCTTGTCCTCTGCCAACTAACGTATCAGTTGTTGTTCCGCCTACAGGTCCAAGGTTAACACCTGCAGAAGCGTATGCCCAGCGTACGAATGATGAGCAGTCAAAAATACGGTTGTTGATATCAGATTGGCTGCGTCCGCCGCCAAACTTGTAAGGAGATTGTCCTACAATGCTTGAACCAACGCTGATCGCGCCTTCAATTCCGCCGGAGTTGCTGATAACGGTGCCGCCTGAATTGCTGTTTGAACCGCTGCTCTTCTTAGAAGATGAGCCGTTAGACGAACTGTTTGATGAACCGTTAGAAGAATTGTCTGAAGAATCATCAGATGAGCTTGCTTTCGCTGATTCAGTTGTAGCCGTTTGGCTGTCATCTGTTTGTGTTTCATCAGATGCTTTTTGTGCTTCTTCCTGCTTTTTGATCAAAGCAGCAGCTGCTTCTTGTTCTTTTTTGATGCGAGCTTGTTCAGCTTCAGTATTTGCTTTTTGATTTGCAAGTTCAGACGCTTCTGATTTTAATTCAGAAATCGCTTTAGCCGTTTTCTTTTGGCTTGCTTTTGCTTCGTCGAAAAGCTTGTCTTTTTCATTAAGCTGTTTATCAAGGTCTTTTTGCATTGTTTCTAATTTAGCCAATGCAGCTTGAACTTCTTTCAGCTTGTCATTCAAATCCGCTTCAGAATCTTCGAGCTTCGCTTTATCCTGCTCTTGCTGTTTGATTAAATCTTTGTCTGCGTCCACAATAGATGAGACCGCAGTCGCACGAGAGATAAAGTCACCAAAGCTTGTTGATCCTAAAAGAACATCTATGTATCCTTGAGATCCGCCGCTTTCCTGTAAAGAACGAACGCGTTTTTTCAGGATTTCATTGCGTTTTTCGATGCGTGCTTCTGTTTCTTTAATCTCTTTTTTCAGTTTTTTGATTTCTTCTTTTGTTTTATCGTTTTCTTCTTTTTTATCTTCGATCTTGTTGCTTGTATCAAGCGCCTTAGCGTTAATGTCTTGCAGTTCTTTTTCAATCTTTGATTGATTTTCCTGAAGCTCAGTTAATTCTTTTTCCTTCGCTTCAATGCTGGAAGCAACCTCAGATTGCTTGCTTTCGATTTTTTGTTTCTTTTCATCTAATGTTTCCGCCGATGCAGTTTTACTTGTAAATGGGATCAAAAAACTGCTTGTCCCGATGACGGAAGCCAAACCAAGTGTAATTAAACTCTTTCTCACTTTTTATATCCTCCCTTTTACTGTGAACCTGTCCTCATTTGGAATCGTATTTTGAACATCAAGTTTCGTTCCTCATACTCTACGAGGAATGATGGTTGTTTATGGTTAATTATTCTGTGCATCTCTTATTCTGGTTGTATAGCGTTTATTTCACATCATATGTAAAAAACACTAATTCCTTATGTACGAGAATCATTATACCATCAAGTTTCGACAAATTAGCGATAAATTTTATTACATTTATGTTTCAAACAGATGTCAAGCCACACATCATTTGTCATTTTTCTTAAGCGTGTAAAAAAACTGTCGATATTATTTTCTTAATATAATCTATCAAACAAAAAAAGAGTCGATTAAACAAATCGACTCTTCAAAATATACTATTCTAGAATATCATCAATATATTTCATATATTTCGTCAACGTTGCCGGAGAGATGCCAAATCGGGCTGCTGTGTCTTTTTTCGTGTCTTGCTTGCCGTGGGCTTCTTTCCAAATATAACAGATCGCTGCCGCCCAGCCTTTCTCATTCTTCAACGGAGCGGCTGCGCGGATTTGCTGGATGACATGAAAAACCCAGCAGCTCATGACTTCTGTTGTCATCTCTTCTTTTTCAGCTTGCTCTAATAATTTGACCGTTTGATAGGCGAACAGCGCATCCTCTGAAACGTCAGCTGCCACAGAGTCTCCATTCAAAAGCAGCTTTACAAAGTGATTTTCAAAAGGAGCGGTAATTCTCTTTGAGCGTATTACCGCTTCAAGATGCTCCGTTTCTCCCTTTGTACTGCTGATATAATAGGCTGCGAGACGCTGTTCTACAGATGAAGGAAGTGCTTCCCTTCGCTCAACCCAAGGCGCAGGGCGGTCTTCTCCGGGATATTGCGACTCGACTTTTCTCCAGATCGTCTCGGCAAAGTCGGTATGCCCCGTAAAATAAGCAGAGCACGAGAGCCAGTAAAAGAATGTGTCGTCACCTTCAAAGCCGGTTTTATATAATGATTTGAGCCATTTATACCCATGCTCGTAACGGCCGACAAGCGCCAAGGTAGCACCCAGTTTATAACGCTGTTCCAACAGCATTGGATAGACATTAGAAAGCTGCTCACTCAATTCCGCCACTTTTTCATCTTCTCTTTCATAATAGTAGAAAACGAGAAGATTGCATAAAGCGTGAAGATTTCCTTCATTATGAGAAAGCACTTCATACGCGGTTTGCTTCGCTTTTACAACGTTTCCGGAATAGAAATAGGCAAGCGCCAGATTGTTGTATGCTGACCAAAGCTCCGGATATTCAGCTGTGATTTCCTCAAGCGCGGCAACCGCTTCAGCAAGCTGGCCGCTTTCCAGCAATGATTTTGCCCGATCCTGTTTCATCAGCAGTTCATCCTGATCATACAACGAATCCTCAATGCCATCGTCCCCTAGATCGAGCAAATCAAGCAGACTATCGTTTTCTTCCGCGAATTCACCGTCCGGGTCCGCATCAGAATATGCGGCCGCTTCTTTATAAGCTTCTTGAAAGAGCCCCAAGTGGGCAAAGTTGTTCGCTTTAAAGTAATGGCACTCCGGCATTTCGGCCTCCAGATTAGCCATGATATAGTCAAGAAGATCGTTCGACTCTTGATACTGGCCCATTTCCGAGTAAATGACCGCAAGCTGTGAAAGCATCTCTGAATCCTCCGGCTCCAAATGAACCGCGCGCTGAATCAGTTTGCTTGCCCGTTTCAGATTGCGCTCTTTATACGCTTTCAAGCCTTTATGAAAAAAATATTGTCCATCTTGAAGCAGCTGGACAATTTGTGCGTGATTTTTATGTTCAGAAGTGTGTTTTCCCACAACTACCCTCCGTTTTATACAATATTACCGTCAGTAGTATACCATAAATCGTAAGCCCCTCAATAGTTCAAAAGGAAGGATTGGGAAATTCCCTCCTCTTTTTTATTGGCTGATTCGACCAAAATTTACCCGGCTTTGTTTTCTAAATCCGCGTTCATTTTCAGCTGCTGTTCAGCAAAATCCCTATAAAGATCATGGGAAGCCATTAATTCATGGTGTGTGCCACGACCGGTAATTTCCCCTTTTTCAACAAACAAAAGCTGGTCCGCGTCTACAACGGTAGATAGGCGGTGAGCGATAACAATTGTTGTGCGACCCTCCATCAGCACCTCAAGCGCCTGCTGAACTGACTTTTCAGATTGGCTGTCAAGGCTTGAAGTGGCTTCATCAAGCATAAGAATGCTTGGGTTACGGAGAAGCGCTCTCGCAATCGCGATTCTTTGCCTTTGTCCGCCTGACAGCATGATGCCTCGTTCGCCCACTTCTGTATCAAGCTGATCCGGCAGCTCCATTATAAAATTGAGCGCATATGCCATTTCCGCGGCTTTTTCGATCTCAGCATCTGTTACATCTCGTTCTAATCCGTAGCAAATATTTTCTCTGATAGTCCCCGACATTAAAGGGCTTTCCTGTGATACATATCCGATGTGCTCCCGCCACGATTCAAGCGAATAAGTGTCAATCGGCTCGTCCCCCAGCCGAATAGCCCCTGCAGTCGGAGAGTAAAAGCGTTCAAGCAGCTTAAACAGCGTCGTTTTTCCCCCGCCGCTCGGACCGACGATCGCTGTCACTTTCCCTGCTTCAATGACGGCGCTGATCTCTTTTAAGATCAGCTGATCGGGCTTATATCCAAAAGACACGCGATCAAGCTGGATAGGCAGATGCGCATTTTCGATTTGTTTTCCCGTCACTGTATCTTCCTCTTCCTCTGCCAAGATCTCAATCATTCGTTCTGTTGCACCGATTGATTTTTGCAGCTGTGTAAAGAATGTTGTAATTTGGCCCATCGGCATAATAATTTGGAACAAATATAAAATAAAAGCCACGAGCGCTCCGGCCGTGAGCTCGCCTGAAGATACCTGCATGCCGCCATATCCGATCACTGCGACAAGCGCTGCCATTAACACGAGTGAGATAAGCGGGCCGACAAGTGATTGAACCTTAGCTTCACGAACGCCAAGCTTAAATAATGAGGAAATCCCCATTTTCCCGCGCCCATATTCGACATCCTCCGCATTTGAAGCTTTAACAAGTCTAATTTCCGGGAGAATTTGATTCAGCAGCCCTGTAAAACGAGCCGTTTCATCTTGTGTTTCCCGTGAAATGGAGAACATTTTCCTTCCAATCGGCACCAAAATAAGAGCGGCCAGCGGAACGACCACTAACACAAGCAGTGTCAGCTTCCAGTTCATAATAAACAAGATTGTCAATGATCCAATGACAGAAATGATGCCTGTAATAAATCCGCTGATATGGGTTGTAATCAATTCTTTGACAACCATCGTATCGTTCGTTACACGGCTGACTGTTTCTCCGGAAGCATTTGTATCGAAATAAGAGACAGGCAGCTTAATTAATTTCTTCCATAATAAATCCCGCAGCCCAGAGATGATTTTTTGTCCATTATAGTTAAGCGCATAGGTGGCATAAGCGCTTAAACCCGCCTGAACGAAAAACACCAGCGCGATCAAACCGATTTGCGTGCCTGACAGATTTGACATAGAAAAACCATCGACAAGCTGCTTCGTTAATAATGGAATAAGCAGGCTGACCAGCGTGGTTACAACACTGAGGGCAAGCGCAAAGGCGAGCTTTCCATAAGAAGGGTTGGTCCGTCTTACTAAGGCAAAAAAGGGTTTCAATTTACTTTTAGATTTTTGTTTCTGGGTTGGCATATATTTTCCTCCTGTTTCAGCGTTCAGAAAGGTGAAAAGTCATAGCAAAAGGATGATTTTTACTCTTTCTCAATCATATCAATGGCGAGAGACTTTTTCAGTATATTTTTGCCGTGGTGAAAATAAAAGATCTCCCACTCATTGTTTGAATAGGAGATTTTTTATGTTAGACATCTTTCACTGGCTTCTTTTTTCTGTAAGTCAATGTTACATCCTGCTGTCGCAGGTCTTCAATTATCATTTTGTACCGATCAACTTTTGCGGTATGTTCTTCTTTTATCATCTGAAGGGCAGCTTTTCGTTTTTCGCTTTTCGACTCAAGTTCTTCTTTTATTTTTTTTACAATCAACCCTTTTTGCCCCTTGATTTCCTCTTTTAATGAAGACTCAAATTTCTTTGTCAGACTGAGAAAGTCGTTGATCGGTTGATTGAGGGTGCCCGCTTTCCCCTTCATTTCATCTTTGGTCAGAAACATATAGGTGGTTGATACAATTTCTGTTTCACTTTCTGAAAATAAGGAAGTCACTCTTCAAATTCCTCCTAAGGCTGAAAATCAAATAACTGAGAAATCATTTCTTCTTTTTCAAACAGCTTTTCAATACTCTCGCGGATATTTTTGATAAAATCCCTTTTTTCTGTTGTCTGTTTTTTTAATTCAGCAACAATTCCATCATTAACAGGAAGCGCACCTGTGTGGAATGATTCATGAACTGAGATTTTTTCCAATTTATCGAATGTGTGGCTGAAACCAGCTGCAAGCCGGAATTGAAGATCGAAGGCATAATACGAAGGGTTTTCTTCCATATGATGAATCGCCGTGGTGATCGCCTGTTTTTTGTCTATGAAGTCTTCATCGATTTCCTGACTGTAAACCTTCTGGTACTGAGAAATCGCATCTTCCATATCTTCAACGATTTTCATACCGTTTTGATAGATTCTGACAGCGGATGAGAGATTGACTTGAATCGTTTCTCCCGAGCCGCTCTTGCCTGTAAAATAAATATCGGAGCCTTTATAGCTGAAGCCTTTTTCCTTCGACAAGGCGTTGAGCATTTGAACGATGCTGTGGCCGTCGACGATGAGTTTTAGTGCGTCTTTTGTTTCTGTGTCGAGTGTTTCAAATGCATCTTTTAATTCATTAACACTACCTATTAACTCACAGACATAATAAACAATTGCAACTACATTATTAGTAGAAAGCGCGTATTTTAACTGTTTATATTGAATTTCTATATCGCCTATCTTATTATTAACTATTTTTAACTGTTTTTTGATACTCTTCTTTTGCGTCTCATTAATGTACCCATTCTCTTCAAGCTGATCCACAACTGTTCCGCTATTATTCAAGATAGTATGAAAGAATTTGATAAAGGCCGGCATTTTTCCCCCGATATTTTTAACCATTACCTGTATGTCACCAAACCGGTCTTTCACTATTTTCCCTTTCGCCATATTTCCATCAGCACTAATAATACTGCCGACAAGCTCTGCATCTATCCCAGTCGAAGCCATGACAAATCCGTTTAACCCACCTTTTTTATATTCTTCCGAATACTTTCGTAAAAAAGTTTGGATAGAGCGGACTTCCTCATCAGGAATCTTATCTATAATGCTTCTGATTCCTTTGACATCTGTATTTGTATCTTTCATCTTTACATTGCCAAATGTAATAAAATCAGCCTTTCCGCTGACGCCATAAAGCGGGTCATCTTTGGAAATACGCTGGGTGATGTTTGCTGTGACGCCTTTGTCATTGTAGTATTGGGTGATTGCTTTTTTTAGGTCTTCTTTGCGGACATTTTCAAGTTCATCAGTATTCAGAACATTAAATTTATTGATCATAGCATCAAGTAAATCTTTATCAGCTTGTAACAAATGATTTACACTAACCTGAGCACCGTTTACCCCATATACTTCATCAAACTCTCCATCTATTAACTGAACCATTACCTGGTTGTTATTTGCAAGTGAATGCCCAAGAGCGTAAGTATGTAGCTCATCAGAATTTCCAGCTCTTTTCTTTGCTTCCTTAGTAAATTCTCTCGTTGCTCTGTATTGGCTACTGTCGATCCCTAAGAAAAGGCCAAAAAAATTATAAGACCAATCCTCGTTATCAGCACTACCCTCCGAAATAATATGAAGTTGGTCTATTTGATTTTTACTATCTTTTATATATATTGCCGTACCATCATAACCCGATTCTTTTATTGACTTATCTTTTTGGTTATTTTTCTTAATCAGTTCTTTAGATGTATAAATCTCAATATCCTTAGGAAGATTTTGATTAGTTTCTTCTTTATAGATCCTGCGGACTTCCGCTTCAAATTCTACTTTTGCTTCCTTTATTTCTTTAGGATTATTTGATGCAAACTTTTTTTTATAATCATACTCTAAATTTATTAACCGCAGTTTTACATTTTCATTTGAAAATATATTATTGTTAGCCATCTTTCCCCTCCTTATTTAAAAAGGTGATAGATTTTACGAGCTTTTTAACCTGATCTCCTAAGTTATCTTTGTCTAACGTACAAGGCTTATCATTATTTGGGCATCTAAACATAAACGAAAACACAATACCTCGTTGGTCTTTCTCAGTAGATTTAATATAACCGAAGTATCTGTACGAAAAATTATATTTATTTTTATCGTTTTCAAAATTATTTTTCTTGTAGGCGATATAAATATCTTTACCTTCGCTCTCTAGTTTTTCAAAATTACCATTATAACCATTTTCACTACTAATTTGGTCTAACATTGTCTCAGGATTGTTAATAAAAGTTACTCCTTGATAATACTCTATTTGTGCATTTAGCATTTTATTTTTTGTTTTTTCATAGCTATCAAATGCGATGATTTCTTCATTTTCATCACGGCTAGACAAATAGCTTGAATACTTCCCATTCTCCGGAAACAACATCCTAAACCCTTTCAGCTTAGATTCAAGCAAATAATACCCCGGCTCTTCTTCTTTCGTTGACACCATGTACTCTCTCGTTTTCTCGTCCTGAAACGCCGGAACTTGCGGCAGGTCTTTTGGATCCATGTCTTTTGGTTTTACGGCTTCTGTTTTATTGTCATTTGTGGTGTTTTTATCGTTGTCATGCATACTGCATCCTCCTGTCAGGGCAAGTAATAAGCTAAAGCAAATACATATGATCTTTTTCATTACGAACCTCCACGGGTTTTGTGAGAATAGAATTCTATTTCAAATCAAAAATAATTCTATTGACCTGGTTAATACGTGATTATTTTATCCTTTTCTATGTTATATCATGGAGGAATTTGGATAAATAGGAAATCCGACTTGGTTTTGATCTCCTTTCACTAACAAATCTAGCAAAACACCTCATACACATCCAAATACCCGTTACTTTTTTCACAAAACGAAAAGAGGCGTTTATCATACGGTTCTTCCCTTAGTTTTCAGAGTGGCTTCTATATAATTTTGCTCTAGGTTATCTTAAAGTCTTCAATATATTCCTATTCTCCACTCTCTATATCTCCTTTTTTAACTATTAAAAAGGTAATAGAGTCTATTATTTTTTCAACTTTTTTTCTCGCTTCATCTTTCTTTAATGAACAAGCCTCTCCATCACTATAGCAGGCAAATCGAAACGAATACTCTATCCCCAGATAATCCTCTTTTGTTGATTTAACATAACCAAAAAATCTATAAGAAAAGTACTTCTTTTCCTCTGCATCATCAAAAACACTTTTCTTTTGCGCAGAATATACAATTTTATCGGATTGTTTCCTTTTTTCATATTTTCCTATATAGCTGTTTCTTCCACTTACTATGTCAATCATTATATCCTTGTCGTTTGCAAAACTTTTGTCTTGATGATAATCCAGTTGAACATCATATTGAATGTTAGTTTTTTTATTAAAACTATCAAATACTATTGTTTCTTCATTTTCTCCTGTACTAGAAAGATCAGGTGCGTACTGTCCATCCTCCGGAAACAACATCCTAAACCCTTTCAGCCTAGACTCAAGCAAATAATACCCTGGCTCCTCTTCTATCGTTGTCACCATGTACTCTCTCGTCTTCTCATCTTGAAATGCCGGAACTTGCGGCAGATCTTTTGGATCCATGTCTTTTGGTTTTGGAGCTTCTGTGTTATTTTCTTTTGTGTTGTTTTTTTCTTTGTTGTTCATACTGCATCCGCCTGTCAGAGTAAGTAATAAGCAGAAGCAAAGCAAGATCATTTTTTTCATGAGGAACCTCCCACGGGTTTAACTGATAGATTGTTACAACATGATTATTTAGTTCTAGCCGTATTACAATATAGAATCATACTGAAAAAAGACCGCCGCGTTCTATCGGCAGTCTTGACCAGACATGATTGTTACTCTTTTTTCGAATAAAATACTCTGGATATAAACAGGCCAATGACCCCTAGCAAGATGAATAAGACCGCTCTCCAAACAATATCAATCGAAGCAGAATCTATTAAAATTATTTTGGCAAGTGTAATGAATAAAAAGATCAGCCCAATTCGGTTCCATGTCTTGTCTTTGGTTGCGTAATAAACAGCATACATCACAATGACAAATATAAACCAAGACAGGGATACTCCGACGTTTACTGATACGCCGTCAATCCTATCCGACATCCATATGGATAATTTGCTGAAGAATACAAGCAGCAGCAATGAAACAGCGGACGAAACAACGATTGTGATTTGTTTATAATGTATTTTCTTCGAATACAGATAGCCGCCAAATAGTGAGCTGATCAGCAGCAGCCAAGAGACAATGCTGAGAACGTGTAATGAACGTGCCGGGTATTGTATGAGGCCGCAGGCTGCCTGTAATAATACAATCACTCCGGCGATGCCGATCAACCAGCTTTTTTTGCGGTATGACACGTAACACATCATGATTCCTTGTAAGGTGAATATGATGTACAGCAAGCTCACATTTTCAGCTAATCCATCCGCTGCCAATACATTAAAATAAATCATAGAAATGAGAAAAAACGTATGTTTGATTTCGGCAAATTCTTTACTTTTCCATAAGCTTAACAACAGGTAAAACATAAATGCAGCAGTATAAAAAGCGTATAAGGCTGTATCGTTTTTCATGTACAGGACAACCCCTGTAATGAAAACGACAAAAGCTCCGATTGTAACAGCTGTGAGATAGACAGCTTTTTTAAATTGGCTGTTCGATCGTAAGGCTGATAGGATCGTAATCGCCTGCTGTAGGATAAATACAGCAAGTGTCCAACCCGTCACCTGCGCATCTGTAAATGATAAGAAAGCAAAAATCGCTAATATAAAAGCATAGTTTGCTATATTCCATGCCACGCTGTACTTTTGTTTAACTGTCTCATATATTAAGCCTGCGAAAACCAATGACTCATATACATAAAAGATGTATTCATTTCCTTGTTTCCCGCCAAATAAAAAAGGATACAAGTAAACACCTGCGCCGATAATGGCGATTAGCGTTTGTGATCGGTATTTTCTTGATATGTACACACCGCCCGCAACGCCTGCAGCAAGAAGGATCATCGTAAGCGGCGTCGGTATAATCTGGTACAGCATGTTACCCGCAAACAAAGAAACAATATAGACAATATTACTGCCCGCCAATAATGAACTGCCCAATACACTGGCATTTTTCTTATGTGACCTGCTACCGAGAACATATAGCACAATAGAGACAATAAGTCCCGCCCCTACCCTCATATATGCGTTGATCCAGCCTTTTTCTGCAGCTGCCACAAATGCCCAAATCATACCAAGAAGAAAAACAAAAATAAAGATCTTCGGAAGCCAATTTCCCGCCATGTTTTCTAAAGTGCGGTTCTCTTTTCGCGGAGCCGGCGTCTTTTGTGGAACTTCGGTTTCCTTGTTGATTTTTGGATGCTCTTCCGTTTTGACTACTGTTTGTTCTTTCTTGCCAGCAGCGAGATATGCGATCTCCCTTTTGACACTTTCCAGTTCTTGTTCTAAACGTCCAACTCTTTTGTTCAGTTCATCAATTTTTTCGTTCACCATTCTCTCCTCATTTTTCGAATAATTAGCAGCCGCTTTTTCATACTATGTCTTTTCCTCACTATCCTGACCGGTTTGTATAAAATAATCCTAAAGACCCGATATCCATTTGGGATTTTCATTCTTAGTCATGTTACATCATGGGAAATTTTTGTTAAATAGGAAATTCGATTGGTTTTTTCATTTCTTCTATTAGGACAAGACAAATGGTTCAGCTGAAACAAATACATAAAAAAGGAGCTGACATATGAGCAGCTCCAATCCTTTTATTTTTCAGAATGGCGTTTTTTCAATACATCAAGCACATCATCCAGCGGCAAGGCTTGTTCTCTGAGCAGGACAAGCAGGTGATACAGCAGGTCCGCCGCTTCCCATTTGAGTTCCTCATGATCCCGGTTTTTCGCGGCGATGATGACTTCGGATGCTTCTTCTCCAACTTTTTTCAAAATCTTATCGACGCCTTCACGGAAGAGGTACGTGGTGTAAGCTCCTTCAGGCATTTCCGCTTGGCGTTCGGCGATTACGCGCTCCAGTTCGTTCATGATGCCGAATCGGCCCGCGGCCTGTTCTTCTGTTTGTTCCTTTGTAAAACAGCTGTAGCTGCCAGTGTGGCATGCCGGGCCTGACGGTTCTACGAGTACGAGCAACGCGTCCTGGTCGCAGTCATACCGGATACCTTTGACGGCTTGCGTGTTCCCTGAGGTTTCTCCTTTATGCCATAGCGCTTGGCGGGAGCGGCTGTAAAACCATGTTTCCTTCGTTTCCAGCGTTTTTTCGTACGATTCCTTGTTCATATAGGCAAGTGTCAGCACTTCTTTGCTTGCCGCATCCTGCACGATGGCAGGAATTAATCCGTCCTCGTTAAAACACAGTTCGTCTGCCTGTTTCATCTCACATTCACCCCGTACTCTTTCAAGTATGATTTCACTTCTTTAATTGATGTTTCTTTATAATGAAAAATTGAGGCGGCCAGCGCAGCGTCGGCTTCCCCTTTTGTAAAAGCCTCAAGCATATGCTGCGCGCTTCCCGCGCCTCCCGAGGCGATAACAGGGACGGGGACAGCTTCAGAAACAAGCTTTGTCAGCCTGTGGTCAAACCCTTTTTTCTCACCGTCAGAGTCCATGCTTGTCAGCAATATTTCTCCTGCCCCACGTTTGACGCCTTCTTTTGCCCACTCGGTGACTTCCCAATCTGTTTTCTTTCTGCCGCCGTGCGTGTAGACCTTATATGTGTCAGACTCTTTGTCATACTTGGCATCAATGGCAAGAACGATGCATTGAGAACCGAAAAACTCGGCTCCTTCTTTAATCAGCTCAGGGCGGAGAACAGCTGCCGTGTTCACCGACACTTTGTCTGCTCCGGCACGCAGAATCGTTTTCATATCACTGAGCTGATTGATGCCGCCGCCGACTGTAAACGGAATCGCAAGCTTCGCGGCAACCTGCTCCACGACGTCTACCATCGTTTTTCGTCCTTCATGCGAGGCGGAGATATCAAGAAAGACCAGTTCATCCGCACCTTCTCGGTCGTACACTTCGGCAAGTTCAACCGGATCACCGGCATCCTTCAATTCGAGAAATTGAATTCCTTTGACAACGCGTCCTTCTTTGACATCAAGACATGGAATAATTCGTTTTGTGATCATTTGCGCTTCACCCTTTCAAGCGCCTCACTCAGCGTAAACTGATTGGTGTACAGCGCTTTTCCGATGATCGCTCCAGAGACGCCATCCGCCTGATAGCGGGCGAGGGCTTCGAGATCCGCGACAGAGCTGACTCCGCCGGACGCGATCACCGATTTCCCCGTTTCCTTAGCAAGCTCGACCGTGCTTTGAACATTTGGGCCTGACAGCATTCCGTCTGTTGCGATGTCAGTAAAAATAAAGACTTCCGCACCTTCATTGGCCAGCTCTTTGCCCAGTTCAGCTGCCTTAAGGGTTGATGTTTCCAGCCATCCCTCTGTTGAAACAAAACCGTTTCTCGCATCCAGTCCGATGGCAATCTTCTCACCATATTGTTTCAGCATTTTTTTGACAAACGGAGGATTAGAAACTGCTGAACTTCCCAGGATCACCCGATCGACTCCTGCTGATAAATATTCATAGACGTCATTTTCAGAACGGATCCCGCCGCCGATTTCAACTTTCAGATTCAGCTTTTGCGCAATCTCAATCACATGGCGGTCATTCACTCTTTTCCCTTCTTTGGCCCCGTCGAGATCAACGAGATGGATCCATTCGGCACCCTCTCTCGCAAATAACGCAGCCATGTCGTACGGTGAATCGCCATATATCGTTTCCTTATTATAATCCCCTTGAACAAGGCGGACACATTTGCCGTTTCTCATATCAATTGCCGGATATAATGTAAAAGCACTCATTTTTTCACCTTCTGTTCTGCTGCCATTTTCGTGAATTGGGTTAAGATGGACATTCCGACCGTGCTGCTTTTTTCCGGGTGAAATTGGGCGCCGAAGACGTTCCCTTTTCCGACTACTGCAGGCACTCGCACACCATAATCGGCGCTTGCCAGAAGCGCATCCCCCTCCATCCCGTCAACGTAATAAGAATGAACGAAGTAAGCGTAGCCTTGTTCTGTTTCAGACAGCAGCGGAGATTCGTTATGAAAGGAAAGGCGATTCCAGCCCATATGCGGAACCTTCAGCTTGTTTCCTTTTTCATCTTCTGCTTTCAGCCTGACTGCTTTTCCTTTTAGCAGCCCGAGCCCTGAAGCGGTGCCGTTTTCTTCGCTTTCTTCAAATAAAAGCTGCATGCCAAGGCAGATCCCGAGAAGCAGCCTTCCCTCTGAGACCATATCGTGAATCAATTGATCGAGCTTCGTGTGGCGCAAATTGTCCATCGCGTCTCCAAATGAACCGACTCCCGGCAAAATGAAGGCATCGGCTTCTTTCAGCGCCTCGGGCTTTTCAGAAACAAAATACGGCACGCCGACACGTTCAAGCGCCTTTGAGACACTGTATAAATTGCCCATTCCATAATCTATTACGCCGATCATTTACAGCATCCCTTTCGTTGACGGTATTCCTTTAACACGCGGATCGATCATTGTCGCTTCATCAAGCGCGCGCCCCAGCGCTTTAAAAACAGCTTCAATCATGTGGTGTGTGTTTGTGCCGTAATGAACGATGACGTGCAGGTTCATCCGGGCTTCGAGCGCCAGCTTCCACAAAAATTCATGTACAAGCTCCGTATCGAAAGTTCCGACTTTCGCCGCCGGGAAGTCAGCGCGCATTTCCAAGTGCGGCCGGTTGCTTAAATCAATCACAACTTGAGCAAGTGCCTCATCCATCGGCACAAACGCCGAGCCATAGCGTCTGATTCCTTTTTTATCACCCAACGCTTCAAGCAGCGCCTGTCCTAAGCAGATGCCGATATCTTCAGTCGTGTGGTGATCATCTATATCAACATCACCTTTTGCGTTTATGGAAAGATCGAATTGTCCGTGTTTTGTGAATAAATCCAGCATGTGTGTCATAAACGGCACGTCTGTTTTGATATCCGCCTGTCCATCGCCGTCTATTGCGAATGCCAGCTCAATATCTGTTTCGTTTGTTTTTCTGGCGCGTTCCGCTTTTCTCATTTAGAATTCCTCCGTTCTCTCGCTTCAATTGATCTGGCATGGGCTTCTAACCCTTCCAGTCTGGCAAAAGCCGCGATGCTTTCGGCATGCTCTTCAAAAGCTGATTGGCTGTAAGAAATAATGCTCGATTTCTTTTGAAAATCCGTTACGTTTAAAGGACTTGAAAATCTGGCTGTTCCGTTTGTCGGGAGCACATGGTTTGGCCCGGCGAAATAATCACCGACAGGCTCAGGGCTGTATCTGCCTAAGAAAATCGCACCCGCATGTTTGATGCTGCCAAGCAAAGCTTCCGGAGACTGTGTGAGGATTTCTAAATGCTCTGGCGCGAGCGTATTAACGGTATCAATCGCTTCATCCATTGTGTCTGCCACATAGATACAACCGTAATCACTCACCGAAGCTTCCGCTATTTCTCGTCGCGGCAAGGTTTTCAGCTGCTCATTCACCTCGGCTGAAACCGCCTCGGCCAGTGCCATGGAATCTGTGACAAACACACATGAGCTGAGCTTATCGTGTTCCGCCTGCGAAAGCAGGTCGGCCGCAACTTCATGCGGTATCGCTGTTTCATCAGCCAGCACGACGATTTCACTAGGTCCGGCAATCATATCGATATCGACATCGCCGAACACTTCTCGTTTGGCAAGCGCGACATAAATGTTGCCCGGACCCGTGATTTTATCCACCGGCTCAATGGTTTCTGTTCCGTATGCTAACGCCGCAATCGCCTGAGCGCCGCCCATTTTGTAAATGTCTTTTATGCCAAGCTCAGCAGCAGCAACCAAAACCCCCGAAGACAGCCGACCGTCTTTTCCCGGAGGAGTGACGAGAACGATTCTTTCAACGCCCGCTACAAGCGCCGG
This sequence comes from Bacillus sp. LJBS06, assembly GCF_016924995.1. NCBI lineage: Bacteria > Bacillati > Bacillota > Bacilli > Caryophanales > Bacillaceae > Bacillus > Bacillus sp. LJBS06. Next base: position 3,507,406 of record NZ_CP070483.1, read on the forward strand.
AATCACATTCATCAAAACAGATGAAGGGTATGCGGCCGTTCCCCCTGGCACATATACACCGGCGGAATCAAGCGCCGTCACCTTCTGTCCCAGCATTGTGCCGTCCTTTCTGTGATAAAACCAGGAGGATTGCAGCTGTCTTTCGTGATATTCCCTAATATTTTCGATTGCCTGCCTAATCACCTGAAGAAGATGTGAATCCAGCGAGGTGTATGCCTCCTCAACTTCCTCTTTTGTGACGAGCGGGCTATTTATGTCGATCCCGTCAAATTTCGCTGTATAGCTGCGGACCGCCTGATCACCATTTGCCTTTACATCTTCAATAATGGACCGGACCGTCTTTCTTTGCTCTTCCGTTCCTGCATCGATGGAACGCTTGAGAGAAAGCCGCTCTGCTCCGCTGATGGTTTTGATCTTCATTTTGCCGTTTCTCCTTCCACAACAAGAGATAGGCGGGATGCCATTTCGTCAATCACATCGTCTTTCATTCGATAGCTTACCGGGTTGACAATAAAGCGGGAGGTAATGTCACAAATGTGCTCCATTTCTACAAGCCCATTTTCCTTCAGCGTCTGTCCTGTGGAAACAATGTCCACTATCCGATCTGCAAGTCCAATGAGGGGGGCCAGCTCAATTGAACCGTTGAGCTTAATGATCTCGACTTGTTCTCCCTGCTCTCTGAAATAACTGGAGGCCACATTCGGATACTTTGTCGCGATTCTTGGCGCTACGCCGCTCGAGTCTGTATTCGGAAGTCCGGCGACTGCCAAGTGGCATTTGCTGATGTTCAAATCCAGGACCTCATACACATCGCGCTCTTCCTCCAGCATGACATCCTTGCCCGCAATTCCGACGTCTGCCACGCCATGCTCCACATACGTGGTTACGTCCATCGGCTTCGCTAATATGAAACGAAGATTTTCCTCCGGCACATCGATGATCAATTTTCTTGAATCTTCAAACTCCTCAGGGAGCTTGTAGCCCGCCTCCCTCAGCAGCCCTGCCGCTTCTTCAAATATCCGGCCCTTTGGCATCGCCATTGTGAGTAACTTACCCATTTTGCTCTTCCTTTCTGGCACCGATAAAATAAGTGACGTTTGCAAAAGATTTTGTCATCTGGTCGATATTTTCTATTCCCGATAAATCTTGAAGAACCACTTTTTTCCCTTTCATCCGTTCTTCATTCGCATAAGCGATGGCTTGCGCCCGCTGCTCTTTGCTGAAAATAACAGCATCTATATCACAAGGTTCGTCTTTCATATGAAGGGCTTCAATCAGCCGGTCGATCCGAAGCCCAAAGCCTGTTGCCGGAGCAGGTGAATCAAAATGGCCCAGCAGCTTGTTATAACGGCCGCCGCTTCCAATGACAAAACCGACATTCTCAGCGTACACTTCAAATAAAATCCCTGTGTAATAGCTCATGTGGCTGACCATATTCAGATCCAGGCGGACATTTTCCGTACATCCGTAATCCTCAAGAATATCCCACAGCGCCTTCAGTTCATCAACCACGCTTTTTCCTTGTGCAGAATCGACGATTTCCTCAGCACGTCCGCATACTTCTATGCCGCCCCGCAATTCGAGGAGCTCAAGCAGCCTGCTTTTATCAATGGAGGAAAGCGGGAGAGATTTGACATGCTCTCTGTAGCCGACGTAGTTCTTTTCATATAAGAACCTCCGCAGCACATCAGCCCGTTCAACGTTTCCGAGCACCTCAACAAACAAAGCATCCGCAATACCGGCATGGCCGATGGCAATTTTAAAGGATGCCAGCCCAGTGTTTTTTAATGCACCGACGACTAAAGCAATAACCTCCGCATCCGCGCTCGTCGTGCCGTCACCGATTAACTCCACTCCGATCTGTTCGAACTCTGCAGGACGTCCGCCTTCACGCTCCTGAGCTCTGAATACATTTGCCGCATAGCCGACTCTGAGCGGATGATCGTGTTTCAAAAGCTTTGATGCTGCCACCCTTGCAATCGGCCCCGTCATATCCGGTCGAAGCACCAATGTCTTGCCGTCCTGATCAAGAAGCTTAAACAGCTGCTGCTCTTCTATTGCTGATTGGACGCCAACGGTATCGTAAAACTCCAGTGTCGGCGTTTCCATAAATTGATATCCCCATTTATCAATCAAATCGGTTAACGATCGTCTCACCTTTTTTTTCGTTTCGTATAAACCGGGCAGTGTATCTCTCATGCCGTGCGGTTTTTCAAACATAAACATCAACCCGCGCACCTCCGTTGTCATCTTATGAAGGAAAATTCCGAATCCTTTAGTTCGCTAATATGATAATATGTTAGCAGATGAAAGAATGAAAATCAATGCTTAACTTTAGCCAGAATTTTTTTAGTCCAAATATCCTTCTCCTCATTATGAAAAAATCATGAACAATGTATTAAAGGTACGTAATATCTCAAATTCTTTATGTTTGGCATGCTATAATACAAATCAAATAGAGAACAAGGAGATAAAGATGAAAACACTGCGAACTCTATGTGTCCTGATGATTCTTTCAGGTGTTATTTTTTTCGGACTTAAAATAGATGCAAAAGATATAGATATTCCTTTTTTGAACAGCCTGAAAAAAGCGGTTTCTGATAGCGATACAGATACAGGTGCGAATAGCAAAAAGGAGCTGAAGGGAAGCGCAAAGCCGCTTGATGTCATCCTTTACAATCAAATGGACGCGCCTCGGCTCTATAACGGCTGTGAAGTAACAAGCCTTGCGATGGTGCTGAATTACGCGGGATACGACGTGACAAAAAACACCCTGGCAAACCAGATTGCCACAGTGCCTTTGACATACAGCAGCGGATTAAAAGGTAATCCGAATAACGGATTTGTCGGGGATATGGCAAATGGCCCTGGTCTCGGTGTCTACCATCGACCGATCTATCAGCTGGCGAAAACCTATGCCGGTGACAAAGTATCAGATCTGACTGGAAAAAGTATTTCCGCTGTTTATCAGCAGCTTGAAAAAGGCAATCCAGTTTGGGTCATTACGACCGCCAGCTTTGCGCCAGTTGACAACATGCAGACATGGAAAACGCCAAGCGGAACGATAGAGATTACGTACAGCGAACACAGCGTCGCCGTTACGGGATATGATGAGAAATATGTGTATCTCAATGACCCGTATGGCTATAAAAACAGAAAAGCCGATAGGACGAGCTTTGAAAAAGCGTGGAAACAAATGGGCAGCCAGGCCGTGGTTATTCAAAAGTAAACACCTGAAAGCCGCATATGCTCTATCCTGAGCAAATACGACAATATTCATGCTTTTTGTTTCAATCGGTAAGATCGATTCATTTTCCATTTATCACCCAAAATTGTCTTTACTTTCAGGCTGTCTGTTTTTATGATTAAAGCAGATTCAGCCTTGCCCCGATCTATGCTAGAGAAGCCGGAGCAAGTCGCTGACGCTTCTCTTGCAAAAAACGAAGATATCCGGGGAGGATTTTATTATTGAAAAAAATTGTGTCTATCCTATGTATGCTCGGTTTGGTTATGGGTTTCAGCCAGTTTCAGTCATCAACTGCTTTTGCAGCTGACAAAGTGGTTCACGAAACAATGATCGTACCAAAAAATACAACATATGACGGGAAAGGACAGCGGTTTGTGGCAGGGAAAGAACTAGGTGACGGAAGCCAGTCCGAAAACCAAAAACCTGTTTTTCGTGTGGAGGATGGAGCAACTCTGAAAAATGTGGTGCTCGGCGCACCTGCTGCTGATGGCGTGCACACTTATGGAAACGTTAACATTCAGAATGTGAAGTGGGAAGATGTTGGTGAGGATGCATTAACGGTAAAGAAGGAAGGAAAAGTGACCATTGACGGCGGCTCTGCTCAAAAAGCGTCAGATAAGATTTTCCAAATCAATAAAGCCAGTACATTCACAGTGAAAAATTTCTCGGCAGACAATGGTGGGAAGTTCATTAGACAGCTTGGCGGTTCAACCTTCCACGTTGATGTGATCATTGATAAGTGCACCATCACAAACATGAAGGAAGCGATATTCCGGACGGACAGCAAAACAAGCACGGTCAGAATGACAAACACACGCTACTCTCATGTCGGTCAAAAATGGATTGGCGTTCAGCATATTTACGAAAACAACAATATTCAATTTTAACAAAAAAGTCCGCTGATGTTTATTCAGCGGACTTTTTCAATCTTTCTTGCATTTCTTCCTTCGTATAGATGATCCTCATCGGATTCCCGCCGACAAATGCCCCGTCAGGCACATCCTTATGGACAAGCGTTCCGGCGGACACAACTGCGCCATCCCCTATTTCCACTCCGGGCAGAATGGTCGTGTTGGCACCAATCATTACTTCGTCTCCGATCAGAACTTTGCCGATCCGGTATTCCTGAATCAAATACTCATGGGCCAAAATGGTCGTATTGTACCCGATGATTGTATTCGTTCCGACTGAGATCTTTTCCGGAAACATGATATCTGGCATCACCATGAGGGCAAAGGATGTCTGTTTTCCAACCTTCATCCGCAGAAATGTACGGTACAGCCAGTTTTTCATCCCTATAAACGGTGTATATCGCGCAATTTGTATGACAATGAAATTTTTGACGACCTTTACAAAAGGGACCGTTTGATAGACATGCCACAGTGAGTTGGCCCCCGAGACCGGATGACGATCTGTTTTTCTCACAGATTACTTCACTCCAACAATTTGTAATAGATCACTCATTTTCTCAAGCATAAAATCAGGCTCATGCTTCGCCAGCATTTCCGGCCCTTTAATCGTCCATGCGACTCCTGCGGTTTTTGTTCCGGCGTTTTTCCCTGCCAGCACATCATGGTAATTATCACCGACGATAATGGCTTCCTCAGGCTTGCTTCCTAGCTGTTTCAGCGCTAACAGCACAGGCTCGGGATCAGGCTTCGCATTTGTCACATCATCAAGGGTAACAACCGTTTCAAAGAATTCGCCGATTCCCGTGAGCTTGAGGCCCATATTGACAGTATCTCTTAATTTTGTTGTCACAATCCCTAGTTTAAAGCCGGATTTTTTTAATGCATCCAGGGTCTCATATACCGTTTCATATTCAGTGACGAGTGAATCATGCATGTCATGATTGTATGCTCTGTACATAGCGATCATATCCTCGCATTTATCAGGGTCCATCGAGGAGAACGTTTCAAAAAGAGACGGTCCGATAAACGCAAGGACATCTTCTCGTTTATACTTGCCCGGATAATAATGCTCCAGTGTATGCAAAAAGGACGCGATAATTAATTCATTCGTATTAATAAGCGTTCCGTCTAAATCAAACAGAATCGTCGTTACTTGTTTGTCACTCATATTGCTTCCTTTCCAACCGCTGAGGGTTTCCACTTTTTCCATGTATGCGCAATAGCCATTGTCAGCAGAACTGCTGTGGTGACACGAATAAGAAGAAGAGGCCAGACCGGTATGCCGAGCGGAATAAAGACAAGTGTATCTTCCACGACCGCATGGCAGGCAACGAGAAATATAAATGCCAATGTCATATCCCGCTTGCTCACGCCGTCATCCTCGACAGCTTTGATCATGACACCCGCTCCGTAGGCCAGACCAATCGTCAGTCCCGCCACCATCGTCATAGACGTATTTTTATTCATGCCAAGCAGCTGCGTAAACGGCGAGAGCCACCTGGAGAACCGATGCAGCCAGCCTAAATCTCTTAAAAACTGGATGATGATCATCAGCGGGATTACTATTGCCGCCAGCTGCAAAACACCAAGCCCGGCTTTCGTTAAGGCTTCTGCCAGCATTGCCAGCCAGCTGTCCGGCGCAACGCTCTTCGCAGCGATAAAACCGTACTGTGCCGTTTCCTGTCCGCCATGCCAAATGAGATTGATGACGATGGCTGATACAGCGGCCAAACCGATGCGCACCGCCAATATAACGCCAATTCTGATGCCAATCTTTGCGGCAACTGTCGATTCGATAATCAAGTTATGACAGAATGAAAGCATAACAGCTAAAATAAAGACTTCTTTTACAGACAAATCCAATGTCAAAATCCCGGCAATTCCCGCATACAGATTCAGCATATTTCCCAGTACAAGCGGAATGGCCGCTTCACCGGAAAGCCCGAAGAGACCCATTACCGGTGTGATCAGCCGTACAAGCCAATCCATGACAGGCGTATGCTGAAGCAAAGTGACCAATAGTGTTACCGGGAAAATGACTTTACCGAGTGTCCATGTTGTTTGAAGACCTGCCGCAAGACCGGCCAGAAAGATCTTCTTCATCCCCCATCCCCCTTTGTTGACGTCTACTCCGCGTACCGCTCCTTCGAGTATCCCTTGACGCGTCTGAAGATGATGGCTGCCACAGCCAAAACAATCAACACGATTGAAATCACCTGAGCAATGCGAAGTGATTCTGTCAGCATTAAGCTGTCAGTCCGCATTCCTTCAATAAAGTATCTTCCGATTGAATACCAAATGATATAGATCAAGAACATCTCGCCTCTTCGCAAATTCGCTCTGCGCAGAAGCAGTAAAACAATAACGCCGACAAAGCTCCATAGTGATTCATATAAAAAGGTAGGGTGATAATATTGCCCATTGATGTACATTTGATTGATGATAAATTCAGGCAGGTGCAGGCTTTCTAAAAATGCTCTGCTGACAGCCTCGCCATGCGCTTCCTGATTCATGAAGTTCCCCCAGCGGCCGATCGCTTGGCCGAGCAAAATGCTTGGCGCGGCAATATCCGCAAGCTTCCAGAACGAAAGGTTTTTCACTCTTGAAAACACATAACCAGTTAAAATGGCGCCAATTAGCCCGCCGTGAATGGCAATGCCGCCCTTCCAGATCTTAATGATTTCTCCCGGATGTGCCGCATAATAATCCCATTCAAAGGCAACGTAATAAATTCGTGCACAAATAATTGCAATCGGAATGGCAAACAAGACAAGATCAATAAACGTATCTTTCTGCAGCCCCCGTTTCTCACTTTCCCTCATCGCAATCCACAGCCCCAGCAAAGCGCCGAGACCGATAATGATTCCGTACCAATGGACGGCTAACGGCCCCAGCTGAAAAGCTATCGGATTGAGTGGTTCTATCGCTTCATTCATTTAACGCCAACTCCTATTCCTCTTGTTCACCGTCTTCAATGACGTCCGCCAGCTTGTTCGTAAATTGCTCAGCGGCATTCAGCCCCATCCGCTTCAATCTAAAGTTCATTGCTGCCACTTCGATGATGACTGCCAGATTTCGGCCAGGACGGACGGGAATCGTCAGTTTTGTGATTTCTGTATCAATGATTTTCATGGTTTCTTCCTCAAGCCCGAGACGGTCGTATTGCTTGCCCTGCTCCCAAAGTTCAAGATTCATGACAATCGTGATTCGTTTATTGCTTCTGACCGCGCCGGCGCCAAACAGCGTCATCACGTTGATAATGCCAAGCCCCCTGATTTCAAGGAGATGCTCAATTAATTCCGGAGCGTTTCCGACAAGGGTATCCTGATCCTCCTGCCGAATTTCAACGCAATCATCGGCAACAAGGCGATGCCCTCTTTTCACAAGCTCCAGCGCTGTTTCACTTTTCCCGACGCCGCTTTTTCCTGTAATCAGCACGCCGACACCATATATATCGACAAGAACGCCATGAATCGCCGTGGTAGGCGCCAGCCGGCTCTCAAGGAAGTTGGTTAATCGGCTTGACAGTCTTGTCGTTTTTAGCGGCGATCTGAGGACAGGCACCCCATTTTTCTCAGAAGCGTCAATCAGCTCCTGCGGGATTGGCATATCTCTAGAAAGAATAATAGCAGGTGTTACATCAGTGCACAGAGACTCCATTCGCTGCTTTTTATCCTCTTCCGGAAGCTGTTCAAAGAAAGAAAGCTCTGTTTTTCCGAGAAGCTGCACGCGCTCTCTCGGGTAATATGTAAAATATCCGGCAATTTCAATGCCTGGTCTTGATAGGTCACTCATTGTAATCGGGCGGTTAATTCCTTCTTCTCCGCTGATTAATTCCAAATTGAACTGTTCCATTACGTCTTTTGTGCGAACCTTTGCCACGATATGTTCCTCCTGTTCCGGGCTGCCCCGAGCTTGCTCACAATACTTTCATTTTATCACTTTCGGGCTTGAACCTAAAACAGATTTTATAAAAGGGGGGAAAACACCTCAGCTGGTCTAGATCACTAGTCTGAAAAAGAGTAAAATAAAGGTATTCAAATTCCAGAAAGGCGGATCATCTATGGCAGAGAGTCTTCTTATCAAAGGCATATCGATCGTGACAGAAAATGAAGTAATCAAAAACGGCTATGTCGGAATCAATGACGGAAAAATCAGCACAGTCTCAACAGAACGGCCCAAGGAGTCATATTCAAAAGAGATTCAAGCACCTGCGGATTCCGTTTTGCTTCCCGGCATGATAGACATTCATATCCACGGGGGCTATGGAGCGGATACGATGGACGCAAGCTTTTCCGCCCTTGACATCATGTCGTCAAGACTGCCCGAAGAAGGCACGACGAGCTTTTTAGCCACAACGATTACCCAAGAGCATGGGAACATTTCTCAAGCGTTGGTGAATGCAAGAGAGTGGAAAGCGGCTGAAGAGTCCTCTTTATTAGGTGCGGAACTGCTCGGCATTCATTTAGAGGGTCCCTTTGTTTCACCTAAAAGAGCCGGAGCCCAGCCAAAAGAGTGGATCAGGCCTACTGATGTTGCGCTGTTCAAAAAGTGGCAGCAGGAGGCGGGCGGACTGATCAAAATTGTTACACTTGCGCCGGAGGAGGATCAGCATTTTGAACTGATCCGCCATTTGAAAGACGAATCGATTATTGCGTCCATGGGGCACACAGATGCCGATTCCGCATTGCTGTCGGAGGCCGCCAAAGCAGGCGCGACCCATATGACCCATCTGTACAACGCGATGAGCCCGTTTCATCACCGAGAACCCGGAGTAATTGGAACGGCACTGGCTCATGATGGATTTGTGACAGAGCTTATCGCCGATGGCATCCACTCCCATCCTTTATCGGCAAAGCTTGCTTTTCTGGCAAAAGGCAGCAGCAAGCTCATTTTAATCACTGATTCCATGAGGGCAAAAGGACTGAAGGACGGCGTATATGAATTCGGCGGCCAAAGTGTGACGGTAAGAGGACGAACAGCTCTTCTTTCAGACGGAACCCTTGCCGGTTCGATCCTCAAAATGAACGATGGCGCACGGCATATGCGTGAGTTTACAAATTGCTCTTGGATGGATATAGCTAATATAACTTCTGCAAACGCGGCCAAACAGCTGGGCATCTTTGACCGAAAAGGCAGTGTGGCAGTGGGAAAAGATGCAGATCTGGTGATTGTCAGCAGTGATTGTGAGGTGATTCTCACCATTTGCCGCGGAAACATTGCATTTATATCCAAGGAGGCTGACCAGATATGAAAGTAATGGAATGTCAAACGTATGAAGAGCTAAGCCAAAAAGCAGCCAGAATAACAGCAGCTACAATCAAAGATAAGCCTGATGCCGTTCTCGGTTTAGCGACAGGCGGCACGCCGGAAGGCACATATCGCGAGCTGATCCGCCTGCACCAAACTGAGAATCTCTCATTTCAAAACGTCACTACAGTTAATTTGGATGAGTACGCCGGACTTTCAAACAACGATCCGAACAGCTATCACTTCTATATGAACGACCGTTTTTTTCAGCATATCAACAGCAAGCCTAACCGGCATTTTATTCCAAATGGAAATGCAGACGATTTGGAAGCCGAATGCCGACGGTATGAACAGCTAGTCGAATCCCTGGGCGGCACTGACATACAGCTTCTCGGCATCGGGCGAAACGGACACATCGGCTTTAACGAACCGGGAACGTCCTTCAAGTCGCGAACTCATGTTGTGACATTAAATGAGCAAACCCGCCAAGCGAATGCCAGATATTTTCCTTCCATAGACAGCGTGCCGAAAAAAGCACTGACAATGGGAATTCAAACAATACTCTCAAGCAAGCGCATTCTGCTGATCATTTCTGGAAAAAGCAAAGCGGAAGCTGTAAGTAAGCTGTTAGAAGGAAACATAAGCGAAGAGTTTCCCGCATCTGCTTTGCACCTGCATTCCGATGTTACGGTTTTGATTGATCGTGAAGCCGCGTCATTAAGACCTTGAAAGGAACATGCTGACTTATGCATATCAATAAACAATCGCCTATTCCGATTTATTATCAGATTATGGAGCAACTAAAAAACCAAATTAAGAGCGGAGAGCTGCAGCCGGACATGCCTCTTCCTTCTGAGCGCGAATATGCCGAACAATTCGGGATCAGCCGGATGACGGTTCGCCAGGCGCTTTCTAATTTAGTTAATGAAGGCTTGCTCTATCGGCTAAAAGGGCGGGGTACCTTTGTCAGCAAGCCAAAAATGGAACAAGCCCTCCAAGGACTGACAAGCTTTACCGAGGATATGAAAAGCCGCGGAATGACACCGGGCAGCAAACTCATTGATTATCAGCTTATTGATTCAACTGAGGAGCTCGCGGCTATATTAGGCTGCGGGCACCCCTCCTCTATCCATAAAATCACTCGGGTGCGGCTGGCAAATGATATTCCGATGGCGATTGAGTCCTCACATATTCCGTTTGAGCTAGCGGGTGAATTAAATAAATCGCATTTTCAGTCGTCGATTTACGAGCATATTGAAAGGTACAACAACATACCGATTGCCCGTGCCAAACAGGAGCTTGAACCAAGCGCTGCCACCTCGGAAGAAGCACACATTCTTGGTATCCAAAAGGGAGCGCCTGTCCTATTAATTAAACGAACAACATATCTGCAGAACGGAACTGCTTTTGAACATGCAAAATCCGTATACAGAGGCGACCGTTATACATTTGTCCACTATATGGATCGTCTTTCATAAAAAAGCCTCCAACCCTTTTCAAGGATTGGAGACATGGCGAAAATCAAACTGGTCTGGTGCCGGACGATATGTCTCTTTTTTCGTCTTGAACTTCCAGATCGGTGATTTCGTTTTGCCGTTAAAACTGTCTTCCACGATAATGTACCAATAATAAACAGACTGCGGTTCAAGATGATCCCAGCGGAATTCAGCTGTATCCCCGCTCTTCACTTGCTCTCGTTTTCCGAGCTCTTCATTGGTATATACGTTACATTCAAAATAATCGGTTTCCACCTTTTTGATTCTTGGCTTCAAATCAAGCGAAAGGGAAAATTCATCCTTGTTGCCATAGGTATCCGTATCATAGTAATTCTTATCCTTTACATACGGAGAGTACGTCGATACGTGCACCATGTCATTGGCCTGGTCAAATTGAAGCAAACGCAAATACCCTTGCCCGCCTTCTGGCCCGCCCTGATAATCGGCCAGCATTTGATGCACGAGACGATCCGGTTTCCCATCACCATCATCATCCAGCTCATCTGTTTTTCTCATCGCACTATGATAATGCCCGCTCAACACCATCACCACATTAGGGTTCGGCTTTACGATCTCTTTGAATATTTTCTCTCCGATTGGGCTTCTGTTTCCGCTGACCAGCAAATACTCATGAAAAGCTAAAATAGCCATCCGGTCAGGGTGCTTCTTCAGTATCTGATTCATCCACGCGATGTCTTCATCCGTAATGCTCCATCCCATGTAAAGCATGATATAATCGTTGCCGTTGCTCGAAATCAGGTCATAATGTCCGCGGTTGTTTTTATAGGAACCGCCGTAATGCAATTTTTTATCAAAACGATCGCTGCCAAAATATTTGCCAAACGCCCTGTAGGAACCATCCTTATGCCCGACATCGTGATTACCGGCCAGCACGCCGTATGGAATTCCGCTCTTATCCAGAACGGACATTGACCGATCAGCGTTTTTCCACTGTCTGATATCGGCAGAATCATCTACTATATCACCCGTATGGAATACATATTTGATATTGAGCTGCTTTTGATTATCTTTTATCCATTCGGTCTGCTTATCAAAAATATGCGGATAGCTTTTGGCGTAATACTGTGTATCAGACATCCAGACAAATGTGTACATATCCTTCGCAGGAGGAATTTCATCCTGTACAATCACGTTCATTTTCGACTCCCGTACAAAATCGGCGGCGATCACAGACGCTTTCAGCGTAAACGGTTTGTCACCCTGCGCGACAAAGCTGTCAACTGGCTGCCATTCATTGGTCCGATAATTCCAGACATACATCGTCACCTTTCTCCCCGGCAAAGAACTGCCCTTCCAAACTGCTTCCGCCAAATCATTCTCATCCACAGATTGATCAACAGTCACTTCAAAGCGATGATAAGGGAAAAGCTCTTTCTTTTCTGTCGATACTGTTTTTCCATCAGCAGCAGATACCAGCTCCAATTCTTTATTCGTAAACGGAGTCTCACTTTCCGGCACAAAGCTTTTCGGCGGTTCAGTCAGTGACGCATGCTTAAATATTTTCACATGATTGCGCGCTGTATATTGAAATCCCCTATAAAAACCAACATCCATGGCATCATTCGTCGGATCCTTCACCCGCACAGAAAGCTTGGCCTTATGCGTGTCAGCTTCGGTGTCTATCACCTCCGGCTGGTCCGGATGCTCTCGTTCAATTTTAAACGTCCTCTCAATAACGGTTTTATTGCCCGCAAGATCCGTTGCCGTCACTTTTAGTGAATGTTTTCCCGGCAAAAGTTCAGAGGATGACGTATGATATGGGAGTGTAATGCTTTCCCCATCTAAAAACGCTTCCGCTTCCTCAATTTTGCTCCATTTATCATACATATCCGCCTGCAGGATAAGGTTTCCTTTATATGTTTGCCCCTCGGTAATATTCGGCTCAATGTGAGGCCCTGAATTATCTACCCTTACAACCAGGCTGACATTTTCCTTGCCGTTGCTTGCTTGAATATGGTGAGCGCCTTCAGAAAGCTTTGATGTATCCCACTCCAGCAGCTGTGATGTAAACAGTCCGTCAGGCAGATTGAATTGAAATTGCCAGCTTTTATTCGAGCGCTGATTATCGCCAATCAAGAGTTCCTTCTCAGGGGAAACCCTCTCATCCCTGATTACCGTTCCATCCGATAACACCAATCGAGCGTTTTTGACTAAGAAATCATCACGGTTTTCAGCCGTATCAAACGGTGACACCTTTGAACCCGATCGTATTGTAATACGCTGCAGCTGCTTCCCTTTGCGCAGCAGCGTCTCCGGCAATGGAACAGAATAGGTGCGGTATTTATTTGTCGTATCATCGAACACTTTTAATACTTTGCCTTCCATCGTTACCGCGTTTTTAAAATAAAGATTCGTTTTCCTCGTATCAAACGCAAAATACACTTCTTTCTCCATCGCGGGCTCTGTCACTTGTTTTTTTCCGTCAATCCATAGCTTAATGCTGTCAGTCCGCCCGTCTGTCGTGGCTTTGAGGAACTGAGTTCCCGACAGCGTGTCTCTGTTTTCAATGTTCATCCGCAAACCATGCGACTTGCTTGTTTGTTTAATATCAATCATTTTAACAGGTGTTCTTGCTTCATTCATCCCGTCCCCGGCCGCCACGTAATACTCAAGCTGATCCTTCCCAATCAGTTCAGGTGAATACACAATATAATGGTAAAGATTATCGTTGCGGTCTTTTTCAGCAAGAATTCGCTTAAACGGTTTGTTTTCATCCGTCCGGTAGTAAAAAGCTGCTGTTTTCACCAGACTGCGATCCCTTATGTCAGCCCGCAGCTCAATGCTTTCAGCAGGGCGGACAGGCTTGCGGTCAGTCAAATCCTCAATAACCGGCTTTTCTTTATCCAGCTTGATTTTCCGTTTCTGCTCGGGTACCTGTGCCTGTAATACGGTTCCGGGAGACGGATTTTTTTCCCCGATTGAAATGTTCAAAAGTTCTGCAGTTCCGTTTAGCGGATACTTATAAAGCACAGATGACAGCCGGCGCAGCGCATGTTTCCGATAATGCGCTGCCGAAACATCCTTTCCTGTATTCGTTGATATTACAACCGCCCGCGGCCTCGTATTGGCCATACCCTCTGTCTCGTCTATCACCGCAAGATTTTTTCCTTCTATTAATTGTGTCTGATAATACCGATTGAAATCTTCCGGCGTCAATTCTGGATGCCCGGCAGGCTTCAGCCAGATGACAAATGTTTCGCCGGATGGTATCAAGATCTTTTCATCAGGTCTCCAAATCAAATCGGAGTCAGGCCCTTCTTTTGGGTAGCGGTAACGGATATGGTAGTCTTTAAAATCAATCGTTCTGTCAGTCGTATTATAAATCTCAATAAATTCATAACCGTCTGCGCGTCCTATGTTCTTTGTATCAACCGCCAGCTCTGTGATCAAAAGCTCTGGAATATGCGCAAGGTCAGCCTGATATCCTTCAAGCTTCAGTTTCTGCGTCTCCGACTCCACCCGCTGCTTCCCATTCGACATCACAATGTAATACTCAAGCTCGCTGTTCCAAATCAAACGTTTCGGAATTTGCGCCAAAAACTTGCGGACCGCTCCGGGTGTCGGATCCATCGGCACCATTTTGTAGCCCAGCTCATTACTTTGTTTGTAAAAAAGAAAGGCGGAAAATGCTTGATACGAATTGTCGCGAACTTGAGCCTCAATCATTAGGTTGCTTCTCATTTCAGCTTTCACATCAATTTGAGGAGGATTTTCAAGCAAAGGTATGTAATGAGGCGTTTGAAATAGTTCCTGCTGTATAGCAGGAAAGGCTTTCGATTCATGATGGCCGCCAAATAAAACGGATAGAAAAAACAATAGTACTGAAGCGATAACTGTGTATTTCCTCACCAAAACACCTCCCTTTTCATGTATTTTGCGTCTGAACAGGGAAGCTTATGAGTTCATTTTTAAACAATGTCCAATCTGACAAAGCAACAAAAAGCGATTACTTCACAATTTTTTAAGAAGGCTGCAGAACATGTAAAAAAGCTGCCTTTGCGGCAGCTTTTTTTTATTTTTTTCTAAGCGGCTCTAAAATGCCTTTTTGAATCAATAAATGAAATACCGACAGGATAACGGATGCCCATATCGCTGTGCCGAAGCCGTCGATTTGAAAACTGTCACCCATGATGGACGCAGTCATCATCAGTGTGATGGCGTTAATCACAAACAAGAAGAGCCCAAGCGTCACCATGGTGACCGGCAGTGTAAAAATAATTAAAAGCGGTTTAATCAGCACGTTTAAGATCGATAAAATGAGGCTGGCGATAATCGCTGCCCCAATGCTGCTGATATGGATGGAGTCAATATATCCATCAATGACGATTAATAACAATGCATTGACTAAAATGCTGACTGCCCATTTTACCATGTCATTTCATATCCCTTTCTGACGGGACGATAAAAATCCAAATGATATAAATGAGCAAAACCGGTAAGACACTTGTCATAATTGCTAAGATGACAGTTATGACTCTGAGGAGTGATGCATCCCAATTGAAATATTCCGCGAGACCTCCAATGACACCAGCGATTTTCTTGTCTTTTTCTGAGCGATAAAGCTTATTCATTCGATCACCTCTGTGAGTACTTTAGTTTGATGGCGCCTGTTAATGATTCTGAGAAGACGGTGATGTTTTGATCATGTGCCTGATTTGAAGTGAACATCATTTCTTTTTGAATGGTTTCATTTTTTTCCTTCAGCATCTCAACATCCATTAATTCATGGGACAGCGAACCAAGATTGCTTTTCAGCTCTGCCTTCACTGCGAGATCGTCCGGAATCGCAAGCTCCACACTCCCAGTCGTTGTTTTTGCATAAATGGAGCGGCAGTCTGATTCTGTTACGTTAATCGCAATATTTCCGTTAAAGCTTTGAACGTCAATGGATTCGCTTTTCCCTCGGAGATCGATCAATCCGTTAATGGTTTCCGCTTCTATCGTTCCGCAGCTGTGGCTGGCGAGCTTAATTTGCCCGTTGGCCGTTTCAGCAATGGCTTTTCCAGCTGTTAAATGTGAGAACGACAGCACACCGTTTGTCGTTTTCGCTGAGAACTCTTTTACATGTAAATGTTCCCCTCTGATCGGTCCATTAAACAGCTTCACCCGAATCTTATCATACTCCTTTTGAGGAATATACAAAGTGACATTCGTTTTCATCGTCTTTTTCTCAGTACGGATAAAAAACTTATTTCCTTTGATTTCGCATTCAATATGCTGAAGAAATGCATGTCTCGCCGCATCCTGGCTGTCAGCGCGATATACCTTTGCCTGGCATTCCGCTCTGATATCCTCATCTTCCCAAGGGACGATATTCACGCTGCCATTGGCAATTTGCAGCTCAACACTGGAAAAGTCAGTATCTTTAAATTGAAAAATGTGCTGAACATCATATGCATGGCCGAAGTTTAAATCAAGGTCAACTTCCTTGACCTTTTTCACAGCAGAATCAATCCAGTCAAACAGCTTGGCTCCTAAAGACGGCTTGCCGCTCTCTTTTTTTGCCGTTGTAAATGGCTCTTCCTCGTCATGAACGTGAACTGAGAGCGCTGTGATTTTCTCTTCTTTTTCCTTATAGTCGCTGTCAAGTTTTTCAATCAGTGTCAAAGCCTCTTGTGCGGTAAGCTTCCCTTCCTCAACAAGCTTAAGGATTCGTTCCTTTTCTTGCTTCATTACGATCTCCTCCCCATTGTCTACTTATGCTGCACGCAGGACCTTAATGCCCTGAATCACATTCCAAATGATAATGCCAATGACAACCAAGAAATAAATAACCGCTCCCCCAATGATTACAAATACGGGAAGAAGGCTGTCTCCATCAATCGCAATAGCTCCGCCAAGTAAAGCAATAAAAAGGAACAGACAGCCGACAAACGGAACAATGTGAGAAATAAGAGAACGTATCGCATGGCGTTTTGTTTCTTTCTCATTTACTACAAAATAAGCGACAATCGGCACAATGATTGGCGCAATGAACACACTGAAGTAACAAAGTGATGCAATAATAGCTTGATTACGGTTCAATTCATTCCACACTCCTATTGTGAATTGTCCATGACAAAAGATCAGGGACGTTTTACTTATTTATACGTTTAAAATCTCTTCAGGTTTCAAATTCATTCTTTAGACATGCTCCGATTTACGGAAATTGGATTTTAAAAAGTTTTAGAAGTAGAATCTTCCGGCTATACCGATTACAATATGTAAAAAGCTTACGGCAACCAAGGAGGCTGGACAAGCAATGGAGAAAGATACCAGTGACTATACAGTAACACAAGAATCCGTGTTAAAGCTGATTCATGAACAAAAAAGAATGAATCGTGAAATGATCGCCGAGCTTGAACAGATTCACGGACCCTTCCCGATCTCTCACGATATCCAATATATAAAAGTGCTCCTCGATAGCAGCAGCACGCATATTGTTCAAGATTTAATGAGTGTAAGTAAGCAGCTGTATAAGAAGACTTTATAATTGCAGAAAACATTTCATCATTATAACTGAAACAAAGCTAAAGGTTAGATGATAATATCTTGCCTTTTTTGTTTTGAAAAAACAAGTGATTCCCTAGCTGTCACACCATGATTGTAACAAAAAAAGCCTGCCGGCACATCCAGTTAATGGACTCTGTCGGCAAGCTGTGACTATCAGAAAAGATAGCCGTTCAGAATTAACGTAACAATTGAAGCACGTTTTGCGGCTGTTGGTTTGCTTGAGCAAGCATCGCCTGAGAAGCTTGAGAAAGAATGTTGTTCTTTGTGAACTCGCTCATTTCTTTCGCCATGTCAACGTCACGGATACGAGACTCAGCAGCTGTCAGGTTTTCACCAGAAGCCCCTAAATTGTTGATAGTGTGCTCTAGACGGTTTTGTACCGCACCAAGTTTAGCGCGTTGGTTTGAAACACTTGTAATTGCACTATCGATTTTAACAATCTCAGTGTCAAAACTAAAATCATCTGCTGAAACATCGATACCTTTTACTCCTAAAGTTGTTGCATCCATGTTACCAATTGTAACATTAATATTTTGGCCAGCATTTGCACCAATTTGGAATGTAAATCCTGCTGTTACACTACCGTCTAAAAGTTTTTTTCCGTTAAATTCAGTACGTTGAGAAATTCCATCGATCTCTTCAGTTAAAGCATCCATCTCATCTTTAATTGCAGTTAAATCTTCAGTTTGCTGTGTACCAGTGTTACCAGCTTGAACAGTAAGTTCACGCATACGTTGAAGGATGGCATGAGTTTCAGTCAATGCACCCTCAGCTGTTTGGATAAGAGAGATTCCGTCTTGAGAGTTTTTAGAAGCCATTTCAAGACCTCTGATTTGTCCTCTCATTTTTTCAGAGATCGCAAGACCCGCTGCGTCATCTCCCGCACGGTTGATACGAAGGCCTGAAGACAGTTTCTCCATGTTCTTTTGGCTCGCACCGTTGTTTGAAGACAAACGGTTCAGTGTGTTAAGTGCTGCGATATTGTGGTTAATTCTCATTTGTAAATTACCTCCATGTGTATTTATTCTGAAATCAAAGACTTCCTTTTCTTTGATTTCTGGCGTAGGAGATTCCAATAAAGCTTCTAACCTATGTAGATTCAGTTATTGATTAAGGATGCCTTTAAACCCCTTAATAGGGTTTGTCTGCTTGATTTGGAAATCATCATCCGCCTTTCAATTCATATATCGACAGCAATTTGTAAATGTTTAGGCGTTTTCCCAAAGAAATTTTATCCAAAGACGATTCTATACCTATTATGCCGTAAAGAAAAAGCTTGCCTGCTAAGCCCATGGATGGACTTGCTGACAAGCTGTTCTCTCTTAATAAAGTTTTTTAAGATGTAGCCGTTTCTTTCGCTTCCAAGAGCGATTTCATGCGTTTTTTGTCACGCTCCATAACAGGCTTCAAATAACGGCCTGTATACGATTCTTCCACTTCAGTGATTTCCTCAGGCGTTCCTGACGCGACAATGGTTCCGCCTCCGGCTCCGCCTTCCGGGCCCAAATCCACAATGTAATCGGCCGTCTTAATGATATCAAGGTTGTGCTCAATAACCAGTACAGTGTCTCCGTTGTCTACCAACCGTTGCAGCACGACAAGAAGTCTGGCGATATCGTCGACATGCAAACCTGTCGTCGGCTCATCTAAAATGTAGAGCGTGCGTCCGGTCGAGCGTTTGTGCAGCTCTGATGCGAGCTTCACGCGCTGCGCTTCTCCGCCCGACAAGGTCGTCGCCGGCTGGCCGAGCGTAATATAACCTAAACCAACATCATAAAGGGTTTGAAGCTTGCGTTTGATTTTCGGGATATTTTCAAAGAAAGAAAGAGCATCTTCAACCGTCATATCAAGCACATCAGAGATGCTTTTTCCTTTGTACGTCACTTCAAGCGTTTCCCGATTATAGCGTTTGCCGTGGCATACCTCGCATGGAACGTATACGTCAGGAAGGAAGTGCATTTCAATTTTAATAATCCCGTCTCCGCGGCAGGCTTCACATCGCCCGCCCTTCACGTTAAAGCTGAAACGGCCTTTTTTATAGCCGCGGACCTTCGCTTCATTTGTCTGCGCGAATACATCGCGAATGTCATCAAATACACCGGTGTATGTCGCAGGGTTGGATCTCGGCGTTCTACCGATTGGCGCCTGGTCAATGTCGATGACTTTGTCTAAATGATCCAAACCTTTTATTTCTTTATGGCTGCCGGGCTTCGCTTTCGCTTTATGAAGCTTTTGCGCCAGCGCCTTATGCAAAATTTCATTAACAAGTGTACTCTTTCCTGAACCGGAAACACCTGTAACTGCTGTAAACGTCCCAAGCGGGAACTTGGCATTCACTTTTTTCAGGTTGTTTTCTGAAGCGCCTTTGATTTCAATGTAACGTCCGTCCGGCTTTCTTCTTTCAGGAGGCAATGGGATAAACTTTTTCCCTGATAAATAGCTGCCAGTTAATGAGTTTGGATCTTCCATCACTTCTTCCGGCGTACCTGCAGATGTCACCTGTCCGCCGTGAATGCCGGCACCCGGTCCAATATCTATTAAATAATCCGCTGCCATCATCGTGTCTTCATCATGTTCGACAACAATCAGTGTGTTCCCGAGGTCTCTCATATTTTTCAGTGCGCTGATCAAGCGGTCGTTATCACGCTGATGCAGACCGATAGACGGTTCATCTAAAATATAAAGCACACCGGATAAGCGCGAGCCAATTTGAGTCGCCAGCCTGATGCGCTGTGCCTCTCCACCGGACAGCGTTCCCGCTGCCCTGCTCAATGTCAGGTAATCGAGGCCCACTTTATCCAGAAAGCTTAAGCGCTCCACAATTTCGCGCAAAATCAAATTGGCGATCTGCATATCCTTCTCAGAAAGGGTAAGGCCTTTGAAAAAGGCGAGTGCATCGGCTACAGACTGCTCAGTAATTTTTCCGATGTGGCGTCCGTCAACCAATACGGCAAGCGCCTCTTTCTTTAACCGATAGCCTTTGCACGTCGGACAAGACTTCTGAGACATATACTGCTCCATTTGCTCACGGATAAAATCAGAGCTTGTCTCTTTATAGCGTCTTTCAATGTTGCGCAATACGCCTTCAAATTGAATTTCACCTTCACGTATTTGACCAAAATCATTTTCATATCGGAAATAAATCAGGTCGTCTCCGCTGCCGTACAGCACTTTATCCAATTGATGCTTCGGCAGATCTTTGACCGGCACATCCATATCAATCCCGTAGTGGGTGCAGACTGCCTCAAGCAGCTGAGGATAATATTGTGAACTGATCGGTGTCCAAGGGGCGACCGCATTCTCCTTCAATGACAAATCTTGATTGGGGATGACATGGTCGGCATCCACTTCAAGCTTCATTCCGAGACCGTCACACGTCGGACACGCCCCAAACGGACTGTTAAACGAAAACAGGCGCGGCTCAAGCTCACCAATTGAAAATCCGCAGTGCGGACAGGCATGATGCTCGCTGAACATCAGCTCTTCCTCACCGATGACATCAATCATAACCCGTCCTTCACCTAAACGGAGCGCCGTTTCCAATGAATCTGACAGCCGGGCTGCCACGCCTTCTTTCACCACAATCCGGTCAATGACAACCTCAATGGAATGCTTCTTATTCTTTTCTAATTCGATATCGTCGGAAAGCTCAGCCATCTCGCCGTCAATTCTGACTCTGACATAGCCTTGTTTTCTAATCTGTTCAAGCACCTTGACATGAGCACCTTTTCGGCCCGAGACAATCGGCGCCAGCACCTGAAGCTTCGTCCGTTCCGGATATTCCAGAATTCTGTCCACCATCTGCTCGATGGTCTGGGATGTAATCTCAATTCCGTGCTCCGGGCAATGAGGCTTCCCTACTCTCGCATATAAAAGACGCAGATAATCATAAATCTCCGTTACCGTACCGACAGTAGACCTCGGATTGCGGCTCGTTGTTTTCTGATCGATGCTGATGGCGGGAGACAGTCCCTCAATTGCATCAACATCAGGCTTATCCATTTGCCCTAAAAACTGGCGGGCATAAGCAGACAGCGATTCGACATACCGTCTCTGTCCTTCAGCATATATCGTGTCAAAGGCAAGGGAGGATTTACCTGATCCGGACAAACCCGTGACAACGACAAGCTGATCTCTCGGAATCGTTACATCTATATTTTTCAGGTTATGCGCCCTGGCTCCCTTCACCTCTATCCGATCCATAGCCATTTGTTCATCATCCTTCCGCTTTTAGCTCTAAAAGTAAATCGCGAAGCTCCGCGGCTCTTTCAAAGTCAAGTGCCTTGGCGGCTTCCTTCATTTCATGCTCCATCTGTTCAACGACTTTCTGGCGTTCTTTCTTCGTCATTTTCGACAGCTTCGGCGCGGCTTTTGCTTTGTATTCCGCTTTATCCTCAGCTGCTACTGTGGCACGAATGACATCGCGAATTTCTTTATTTATCGTTTTCGGCGTAATGCCGTGCTCTTCGTTAAACCGCTCCTGCTGCTCGCGGCGTCGTTTTGTTTCGTTAATCGCAATTTCCATAGACTTCGTTATTTTATCGGCGTACATAATGACGCGGCCTTCCGCATTTCTCGCTGCCCGTCCAATAGTCTGGATCAGCGAACGCTCAGAACGAAGGAAGCCTTCCTTATCCGCATCCAAAATCGCAACTAAGGATACTTCGGGAATGTCCAGGCCTTCCCTCAGCAGGTTGATGCCGACAAGCACATCGTACTTGCCAAGGCGCAGGTCACGAATAATTTCAATCCGTTCAAGCGTCTTGATCTCAGAATGCAGATAGTTTACTTTAATGCCGATTTCCTTTAAATAATCGGTCAGATCCTCTGACATCTTCTTCGTCAAGGTTGTCACCAGCACCCGTTCATCCCGCTCGATTCTTGCTTGAATTTCGCCGATCAAGTCGTCAATCTGACCTTCGATTGGACGGACATCGATAAGCGGGTCAAGAAGCCCCGTCGGACGAATGATCTGTTCAACCATTTCATCTGTATGTTCAATCTCGTACGGCCCTGGTGTTGCTGATACATACACGATATTGTGCATATGCTTTTCAAATTCCTCAAAACGAAGCGGACGGTTATCAAGCGCTGATGGAAGCCGGAAGCCGTGATCCACGAGCACCTGTTTCCGCGCCTGGTCTCCGTTAAACATGCCGCGCACCTGAGGAATGGTCACATGCGACTCATCCACTACGATCATAAAATCGTCTGGGAAATAATCAAGCAGCGTATACGGCGTTGAACCTGGAGGCCGCAGCGTCAAATGTCTTGAATAGTTCTCGATACCCGAGCAGAAACCCATTTCACGCATCATTTCAAGATCATATCTTGTCCGCTGCTCTAAACGCTGCGCTTCAAGCAGCTTGCCGTTTTCGTGCATAACTTTCAGCTGTTCCTCAAGCTCTTTCTCGATATTTTGAATCGCTTTCTCCATTTTCTCGGCCCGCGTTACGAAGTGGGACGCCGGGAAAATCGCAACATGATCACGGTCGCCGAGAATTTCTCCTGTCAGCGCATCCACTTCCCGAATCCGTTCAATTTCGTCACCGAAAAATTCAACTCTGATACAATGCTCATCACGGGATGCCGGGAAGATTTCCACTACATCCCCGCGCACACGAAATGTACCGCGCTGAAAGTCGATATCGTTGCGGGCATATTGAATGTCTACAAGTTTTCTGAGCAGCTCGTTGCGCTCAATTTCCATTTCACTCCGCAATGACACGACCATTTCCCGGTATTCCTCAGGCGAACCGAGGCCGTATATACAAGACACACTCGCAATAATAATGACATCTCTACGCTCAAACAGAGATGATGTAGCGGAGTGTCTCAGTTTATCAATTTCATCATTAATACTAGCGTCTTTCTCTATAAATGTATCCGTTTGAGGCACATACGCCTCCGGCTGATAATAATCATAGTAACTGACAAAGTACTCGACAGCATTGTTCGGAAAAAATTCCTTGAACTCACTGTAAAGCTGTCCAGCAAGAGTTTTGTTATGGGCAATCACGAGAGTCGGCTTATTGACTTCTTTAATCAAATTGGACACCGTAAATGTTTTCCCAGTTCCTGTCGCACCCAGCAGAGTCTGATGCTTCTTGCCCTCCTGAATTCCTTTTACAAGCTTTTCAATGGCTTTCGGCTGATCTCCCTGGGGCTGATATTTCGAGACTAACTCAAAGCGATCTTTCACAAAAATAAGCCTCCGTTTCTTTAACGAAATCTTCCTATAGATATAGTAACACAATGGAAAGCAAAATCACTAAAAATACGAACTAAAGTTCGGTGGTTTTTTATTTCCAGCTGTTTTTGTGTATAAAAAACCTGCTTTTTAAACGTAAAAGCAGGTATTCGGTCTTTATATTCATTATGTCCGATTTATTCTTCTTTTTTCTCTGCAGCTTTTTTGGCCATATACAGTCCGCCAGCCACAAGTGATACAACATCCAATCCTACAATAAAATACGTTTCTGTATAGCCTTTTAAATAAGAAGCAAACAGCAATGCAGCTGTTAGAGCGATCGCCACATAATGATTAAAAGTGACTCTAGTAAATAGAACGACAAGCATAAAAGGGAAAAACAATGCAAAAACGGCTTTTGTAATCAACAAAAACCCTCCTCAGGGATTCTTCATCTGATCTGATTATAGTAAAAAATGAAGAATCGGACAATCATGCATTCGCTCCCTCTCCTACACCATACCCCTTTTCATCCAAAATCAATCACCATATTTGCATTTTGGTGCCGGACATTGTGCTGCTGTTCCACACAGCGGCACTTTTTTTGTTACATCATCAAGTCCGCCGCCAGATTCCTAGAATAAAAGAAAATAGGTATACAGAACCAGTTCATCCGTATATTTCATGATAATCTAACTAACTTAACTATTCATTTTATTTAGGACTTTCTGCGTTTGACAGCATTTTCCTGAAAACCTACAATGGAATGATAGTGTTTACTATCATTTTTAAACACAGGCTCCGCCATAAAAGGCTAGAGAGAAAAATAAAATGAAGGAGAGAGGGGTTTCAACTATGTATTCTGTTTTATTTCGCCAGGCAGAAGAGTCCAGCCAGCTGGCTGGAGCAAAAGGAATGAATTTGATTAAATTGACCAAACACGCTCTTCCTGTTCCGGACGGGTTTATTATTCAAACGAACGCGCTCGCACGTTTTATGGAGGACAACCAGCTTCAAGAGACTAGCAAGAGCGTCGAAAGCGGGATCATTTCCGGGACATTTTCGGAAGAGCTGAAAAATGAGCTGACTAGTTCTTTTTATCAGCTTAGAGAATCATATCGATCCGTAGCCGTGCGTTCTTCATCTGCTTCGGAAGATTTAGAAGGCGCCTCATTCGCGGGTCAGTATGAAACCTACTTAAATATCAAAACAGAGGAAGAGTTTCTGGCTAAAGTGAAAGAGTGCTGGGCCTCATTTTTTTCAGGGCGGGTCAGCAGCTACAAGAAAAAAATGAACAATCAAATCACAGAGCCGTTAATGGGAGTGGTCGTTCAGGGGCTGATCGATTCAGAAGTGTCAGGTGTTATTTTCAGCCGCAACCCTGTTACCCATGATGATAGAGAGCTTTTAATCAGCGCCAGCTACGGGCTGGGTGAAGCTGTCGTTTCAGGAAGTGTTACCCCAGACACGTTCATTGTTCATAAATCTTCGTTTGAGATTCAGAAAGAAATAGGGGCAAAAGAAATCTACATGGAGTCTGCGGCAGAAGGAATTGCTGAAAAGGAAACGAGTGAAGACATGCGCAGCCGTTTTTGCCTTACAGATGAACAAGTGATTGATTTGGCTGAAATCACAAAAAAAACTGAAGACCTGTACGGGTATCCTGTTGATATAGAATTTGGAATTGCTGATCATCAAATATACCTTCTGCAAGCTCGCCCGATTACAACCATTGAACAGGACAAAAAAGCGGCAGAAGAAAAACGCAGCTTCATGATTACCGATGCTGATATGAATGATTTCTGGCTTAACATGGAGTCTAATATTGAAGGTCCGGTGAGTCCGTTATTTTCATCCTTCATCGTGCCGGCATTGGAATATGGCTTAAAGAAGAGCATGCAAAAGTTCCCGATTGGTGTAGTTGTTGATGAAGTAAAACTTTATCGCGGACATATTTATTCCAAAAATCAAGGAGGACAACAGCCTCCTTCTGAAGACTGTGGCAAAGAGCTTTTCCCAATTTTATCGGAGCGGATGTATGACATCATCAATCACACCTATCTTCCTTTTTACCGGACACTGGACCAGCTCGCACAAACTGAGCATACTGCAGAAAGCGCACTGGATGCTTTTCGACAACTAAAGGCCTTTTATCTCACGGCTTATGAAGAGCACTTCAATATCGTTTTCCCGCAAATCCTTTTAACAAACAAACTGCAAGCGATGTATCAGGACATTCAAGGAGAGTCCGAAAACGCTCATTTTTACGAGATGCTGACAGGAAAAATGAACAAATCACTGGAAACTGACCGCTGCCTATGGCTTTTTTCCGTTGAAGTTCAGGAGAGCCCGCACCTTCTGGCCATTTTTGAAAACAACAAGCCTGAACAGCTCCAGGAGAAATTGGAACAAACAGATGAGGGAAGACACTTCCTGAAGAACATCCATGAATTCTTGCAAGAATACGGATGGAGATCTGTTAAAAGTCATGATCTGATTGAACAAATCTGGGCGGAAAATCCGTATTTTGCTCTGGCCAATATTCAAAATTATGTCCGTAATGGCTATCACTTTGACAATGAATTTCAGAAAACGAAAGAAAAACGAGAGAAATTATACAATGAATTCTTGGAAAACATAGAAGATCCCGATTTACGCACAGAATTTGACCGCCTTTATCAATGGACGCTGAACGCTGCAAATATAAAAGATGATCACCACTTTTATATTGACGCCATGCTGGATGCCAAGGCGAGAATCTTTCTGCTAAAGGTAGGTGAATTGCTGGCGGAAAACGGTGTTATTCAAGATCGTGAGGATCTTTGGTTCTTATATGACGACGAAGTGGAACACGCGCTTCTTCACCCTGTATCCCTGCAAGAGAAGGCTGAAAAACGCAGGCAGACCTTTCATGAGTATGAGCTGGCCCAAGCCCCTGCCTATCTCGGCACTCCGACAAAAGAACAGCTAAAAGCTGCTGAAGAAATCGTCGGCGCTGTGATAGAGGATGAAAAAAACACAGAGAATCATATTTTTGGCATTGCGGCATCAAGCGGCATTGCGACAGGTCCGGTGAAGATCATTCGGGACGCCAATGAATTTTCTCAATTCGCTCCTGGGGACATACTTGTTTGCAAGATGACCACACCGCTGTGGACCAGCCTGTTTCAAGATGCCAAAGCGGTTATTACAGACACGGGCGGCATTTTGTCTCACGCTGCGATTATCGCCCGTGAATACGGCATTCCAGCCGTTCTCGGCACACGCACGGCAACAGAAAGACTGCGAGACGGAGACATCATCACGGTTGACGGAAGCAGCGGCAAAATCACAGTTGTCAGCCGGTCCTGATGCGTCCCCTCTTTCTTATACAAGCGGGGCAGGTGTATACTTGTCCTGCCAGTATATTCGTGAGGTGAAACGTATTGAGACCGACAAACAAGAGAATCCTTGACGCTGCCATGCAGCTGCTCGTCCAAAAAGGATATCGCGCAACGACTACAAAAGAAATCGCAGAAAAAGCAAATGTAAGTGAAGCGACGATTTTCAGGAACTTTAAAAACAAACAAGGACTAGTTGAGGCTTTGCTTTCTCGTCATTCTCCAAACAGAAGCAGCATTTTGGAACAAACCGAAGGGGATTTGTACAAAGACCTGCTTCATATCGGAACCTGTCTCTTGGAGGAGCTCGAACATAGAAAAGATATCATTAAAATCAGCTTTCGTGAACCGGCCATGTTTCAGGATGTCATTAACCACGTCACTGAATATCCCCAATCTATGAAACAGCTATTGGTTGATTATCTCAAAACGATGGGTGAAAAAGGGGTTATTCAGACAGGAAATGAAGCGGAGCATGCCGACGTGTTTATGTCGATTATCTTCGGTTATTTTATTCACCGTCTCCATTTAGGAAACCGGGTCATATCAATGCCCCAGGAAAAAATGCTGGAGCACAGCACAGCTTTATTTGTCAAAGGAATTTCTGCTGATTAACTCCTTGGCATAATAAAAAGGAGGATCCCAATGAGCTCAAGAAAAGAATGGGCGCTGATCGTCTCGCTATTATTGGGGGCCATTCTGGTTCCCATTAACTCAACGATGATCGCGGTCGCGCTTTCATCTATTTCCCATACGTATAACGAATCCCTCGCAAGCATCACTTGGGTGGTTACCGTTTATTTAATCGTGATGGCAGTCACACAGCCGATTGCAGGAAAGCTCGGTGACATGTACGGCAATAAAACAATGTACTTATGGGGAGTCGGCCTATTTCTATTCGCATCCTTAGGCTGCGCTCTCTCACCAAGTCTGCTCCTGTTAATTGTCTTTCGGGCATTGCAGGCAGTCGGCGGGGCATTGCTTACGCCAAACAGCATTGCCATTATCCGGCATGTGGTTTCTGAAAAACGCCTGCCGAAAGTGTTTGGATTTTTCGGACTGGGCGCGGGACTTGGTGCAGCACTCGGGCCTTTTATCGGCTCTATACTGATTGACAGCTTCAGCTGGCATTCGATTTTTTGGGTCAACATTCCGTTCCTCGCCATTGCTTTATTTACGGCATTAACGATGTTTCCTCAATATAAAGAAAATAAATCTGACGCGCCGCTGGATATCATCGGCTCTCTCTTGCTTGCAGGCAGCATCGTTTCCATTATCCTGCTGACGAAAAATGAGGCTTCGTGGGGTTATGCGTTATACAGTGTATTAATACTTCTTTTTGTTCCGCTTTTTTTCAGAAGAGAAAAACGTACACAGCATCCAATCATTGACTTTGCACTGTTTAAAAGCTCAACCTTTACAAATGCCAATCTATCAGTCTTGTTAAGCAATTTAATGATGTATGCCGTCTTATTGATCATGCCGTTGTTCATGACGAACCAATTTGGGCTTACTACGTCTAACAGCGGAATGGCGCTTTCCGTATTTTCGATCTTCATGTCAGCCAGCAACTGGGTGGGCGCACAGTTCCATCATAAGTGGGGAGCAAAAAAAATCATTTTTCTTTCATTTGCTATGATGGCTGGATCGAATCTATTATTTTTGCTGTTAAGCAGCTCACATTCCGTCTTGTTTCTCATGCTGTCTCTTATCCTTGGCGGGCTTGCTTCCGGAGTCGGCCTGACCAGCATGCAGGTATCATCCCTTGCCACAGTAGATCCTAGTATGTCAGGAGTGGCATCCGGCATTTTCTCGACCTTCCGCTATTTCGGAAGCATCATTTCATCAGCCTTAATCGGCCTGATTTCGGGATATCACACCCTATTTATGATTCTCTTTGCTGTATCCATTATCGGCGTTTTTGTTTCATTGGGCATCAAATCTGATGAAACGGCACGGATTGAAAAAAACTCAGCGTAATACAAAACAGCCCGGCCCCGCATCTTCCTGCGGTGCCGGGCTGCCTTTTATGATCCCGAAGCGGCTGCTTCGTCTTCACGTTCATCCTGTACGAAGAGGATGCCCAATTCATGATGTTCTCCTTCATAAGAAGCTCGCTGGTCAAAACGAATTTCTCCATTCAAACCGATAATTTCAAGCTTCACATATGCACGGTTATGCTGGAGCGCCTCATAGAAATCGGAAACGTTCTTAACCGGTATCCCATTAACTTTTGTAATGATTTCTCCGATTTTCAATTCCAGGTCCTCAGCCGGCGTATTGGGGATAATCCCAAGCACCATCAAGCCCTGATCCCGTTTCGAGAAATAAAACGGAGCCGCGTTATCATTCACCCTTTGCTTTATAGACAGAAAAATGCGTCCTAACAAAGCTGTACAGACGGCTGCACCCGCAAGCGGCGTCCAAAGCAAGCTCGCTGCACCAAGAACTGTGACGGCAAGGCCGAGCATACAAACGCGTTTCGCTGTGATCCTTATACTCGTTTCAGGCAGCGATCCCTGTACCCTTTGTCCGAATCCGACAAAGTAAGGAATCCATAGAAAATGGAATGAGCCGCCGGGAACAGTAAACACGGGCCACCAGCTAAGATGCGATTCTAAACCATTACCGGGCACGAGAAGGAACAGCGGCAAAAGCCAAACCCGGTTTGCAAGCTGCTGTCCGATCGGCAAACCGCGGCTGCTTACGACAAGCGCCGGTGATGTTCTCACATGCGCAGAACGATAAGCAACCGCTCCTTCAGTGATAATCAGCAAACCTAGAAACACAGCCACAGCCGGCCAAACAACTGCAAATCCTTGCGGAAATCTCTCCAGAAAGGGCTCAGCCTGATAGACTTGCAGTCCAAAACCTATCAGCATACTCACACTGACGATATATGCAGCAGACATCCAGTTTGCGCGAAGAGTGAACGCTGCCGCTGCAGTGATAACGGCAATAATCGCAAGTAAACCGAGAGGAATCGATATTCCGAGTCCACCTAAAATAACTGACAAAAGAAAACCTGGAATCAGTCCCTTTGTATATGTAAATTTCAGATCATCATAAATATCTGCTATTCTTGTATGAAAGGTTTTGCGTTCCCTTTTGATTCTTACATAGCCGAAAGCCAGAGTTATGATGATAAAAAACCAGAAAAGCGGGTGTAAGAAGAACAGGCCCGCGCTTTTTAACAGTTCAATTCCCCATTGAACAGACACTATCTCTCACCGCCTCAAGCCAAACATGTTACTCATATTCTATCAAATATTAAATGGCTTGGATATCCTCAGGAGAGTTTATCTCTCTTGCGTCATCCACAGCGTGACATTCGATAGTGAAAAATCCTTTAAATAGTGGTTTACGTCCACATCCAATAACCCGCTGATTAGATGCATTGACCTTTTTATATCTGTCAGATTAATTCCTAATCGCTTATGGTTTTTCATTAAGTAGTTAAAATAATGTTTGGCACATTCCTCATTAATGTCATTTACTGATTCGACATTGGTGTAATTGACCAAATATCTGCTGAACAGCATAAGAAGACTTAGTGCTTTTGTAGCTGAAAATGTTACGTCTTGTGTTCTGTCTTTTAATTGTTCCACTAATTCATAATATTTTTTCTCACGCACAATACTTGCCCTCTTCAATTGTGAACCCCCATTTTCTTTATCCAGATAAGCACGGGCCAGTATACGCAGCAGTACTGGAGTGCTAACAAGCATTCTCGCTAACGTTACTCTTTAAATACCTGTCGTTCAGCTGCCATAAACCTGATTACTGTTCTTTTTAGAACCTTCTTATATTGTATGAAGTAAACAAAGACTAGGCAACTTGCAAAAGTTTCATTTTAAATGCATATTAACTCGTTAGAAAGTCTCTCTCATATATTGATATCGGGTAATAACAGTCCTTTATAAATGTTTATTTGTGAAAATTTTTTTAATTTCTTGTCAAAAACTCATTTTTTATGTGACTTATGATCCATAATCTCTTTAAGCATAAAGAAACAGGAGATGGAATACCATCTCCTTTAATTGACAAATAATGATTTCAATGCTGTTTGAAGCTGCAAATCATTTTTTTCATCTGATTTTTTCTTTTCTATCTGCTGATTCAGTGCCTCTGCAGTGCGTGTGTCGATTACACCCGTTTTATTCAGCTTGTTTTGATCCTGAAAGGCCATAACCGCTTTTTTCATGTCTTTGCTGAAATAGCCATCCTCACGTCCCGGATCAAAGCTGAGACCTTTTAACAATACCTGCGCATGCTTGACGTCTTCATTGTTCATGTCCACTTTAAGCGGCTCTTTCAGCTGCAATGGCCCTGCGGAAAAATAATCGGGCTGCTTAATCGCAATGGTCGGCTCAATTCCTTTCTTATGAATCCAGTTTCCATTTGGCGTCAGCCACTTGTAAAGCGTTAATTTGATGTTGCTGCCGTCCCCCATTGGCACAGCCTGTTGAACCGTTCCCTTGCCAAAAGACGTATCGCCTACAACATCATAATGGCCAGCCTCCTTTAACGCGCCGGCAAGAATTTCTGATGCGGAGGCACTTCCTTTATCCGTAATCACGTTGACAGGGTACGCTTTTTTATGGGCCAATGTTGAGAAATAACGTTTTTTATCTCCATTGCGTTCAGCAATCTGTATATACGGCTGATCCTTTGTAACGAAATGCTTAAGTATTTCTTCCACACTTTGAAGATATCCGCCCGGATTGCCGCGTACATCAATGACTAGTCCTTCTATTTCTTTTTTCTCAAGCTTTCTCAATGCTTTTGCAAAATCCTCTGCGGTATGCTCAGAAAAAGTAGAGATAGCGATATATCCGACAGAATGCCCCTGCACTTTTTTCTCTGATGCAAAAACAGTTTCAAGCGGAATCTCAGCTCTTTTGATCCGGAATGACAGCTGTTTCTTCGTTCCGGGCCGCTGAATCTTCATTGAAACACTGGACCCTTTCTTTCCTCTTATTTTTAACACAGCGTGGTTTAAATCCTTGCCGGCCATCGATTCTCCATTGATGCTGATAATTTCATCATTAGGCTTCAACCCGGCTTTTTCCGCTGGCGATTTCTTGAATGGGGAAACGATAATAATTTTGCCGTCTTCCATGCCAACCTCAGCCCCGATGCCTTCAAATGAGGAATCAAGAGAATCAGAAAATTGCTTAGCTGTCTGCTTGTCCATGTAAACAGAATAAGGATCATTTAGCGTAGACAGCATTCCCTGGATGGCTCCCTCGAGCAGCTTTTCTCTATCAACTTTTTCTACGTACTCATTCGAAATTAACTCATACGCTTTTTCGATTTTGTCCATAGCTTTATCCCGTTCAGAGTCAGCTTGTGCCGTCGCGGGAACTGCTGCAGTCTGGGGCTTATCCATCTCAAGCAGGTTGATTCCCGCATATACACCGGCGCCTCCAAACAGCATGCTCCCTGCTGCTATCACAGCCATTATTTTTTGATTCATCCTTTACTCCTCCTGTATGCCAGACTGTCTTTATCAAAACCTAGAGATAGTATATGTAAAGGATGGAGATTTCATGTAATCATAGAAGAAAAAGAAGGCAAATGAAAAAGCCGCCCTGAAAGCGGGACGGCTTTTTCACTTTATACTCGCAGAAACTTGCGGATGGAAGTCAGACTTCCCCATACTCCAATTACTGCACCGATTGCAATCAGCACTAACGAAACTTGGAATACAAATGGATTATAAGGAAGAAGAGAGACAAATGACCCTTGAACCTTTGGAACGACCCATCCGATGACGTATTGGTACGTACTCAGCACCAATGCAATCGGGATCACAGAACCGAATACGCCTAGCAGCAACCCTTCAAGGAAAAACGGCCAGCGGATAAACCAGTTTGTCGCGCCGACAAGCTTCATGATTTCAATTTCTTTTCTTCTTGCGAAAATTGTAATTTTAATGGTGTTGGAAATTAAGAACATCGCCGTAAATACCAGGCCGATAATTAACGCGATTCCGATGTTGCGGGAAACGCCGACTACTTTAAACAAACGGCTGACCTCTTCTTTTCCATAAGTGACTTTATAAACATGATCCATTTTCTCAATCTTTTTCGCCACGTTCGGCGTATCATGCGGATCTGTCGTTTTGACGACAAACGCATCATTAAGCGGGTTTTCCTGATCCTTCATCGTCAGGGATTTTCCGCTGTCGCCAAAGCTATCAACCAGCTGGTCAAGCTCTTTTTCTTTAGATGAAAACGTGACACTCTGAATGCCCTTCAGTTCCTTAATATCGTTCTGAAGCTTGTCCTGCGCCTTCTGATCTGCAGTCAGATCAACCAACACTTTGATTTCGACTTGTTTCTCAGCATTCGTAGCCATGTTATTCAAATTCAGCATAATCACTAAAAACACGCCGACCAAAATCAGCGTAACGGTTACAGCACTAATGGATGCGAATGTCATCCATGTGTTTCTCCCGAGAGATTTAAAACTCTCACGCAAGTGGCGCCCGAGAATTTTAATCATATGAACCATACTCCCCTCTTGACTCATCACGCACAATGATACCATCTTCGATTGCAATGACACGTTTCTTCATGGTGTTTACGATTTCTTTATTATGTGTCGCCATCACGACTGTTGTCCCGCGGTTATTAATTTCCTCCAGCGTCTTCATGACTTCCCAAGACGTATCCGGATCAAGGTTTCCTGTCGGTTCATCAGCAATCACAACATCAGGGTTGTTCACAATTGATCTGGCAATAGATACACGCTGTTGCTCCCCGCCTGAAAGCTGGTCAGGAAATTGTCTCGCTTTATGCTTCAGCTGCACGAGATCAAGCACTTCAAGCACCCGTTTTTTAATGACAGACGGCTGTTCTCCAATCACTTCAAGGGCAAATGCCACATTTTCAAAAACAGTAAGTTTCGGCAAAAGCTTGAAATCCTGAAAGACAACGCCGATTTTACGGCGCACGAAAGGAATCTCTTTTTCTTTAATTGCTGCGAGATCTTTATGATTGATTAAAATTTGTCCTTTTGTCGGTTTTTCTTCTCTGTAAATCATTTTAATAAAAGTAGATTTACCCGCTCCGCTCGGACCGACAACATACACAAACTCGCCGGGATGAATGGCAACAGAAACCCCATTGAGCGCTTTTACGCCGTTCGGATAGGCTTTATATACTTCCTTCATTTCTATCATGAAATCACCTAATCTTTTATATCATTTTATCTATCACACGGTCATACTCTTCGAATGCATTCGACAATTTATGACCCATTCATTTGTAAAAAGATGAAAAATCTGAAAGTTTCCTTTTTCAATACACTTCATTATACGTCAAATTTAGACATAATACTATTACAGTTTCTTTTCATTCATATTGTTAAGGTATAAAAAAATCCTTGCCAGCACTCGGCAAGGATTTTCTCATCTTACTTTTTTTCTGACAGCCATTTGGCAATAACAGCGGCTTCATTATCATTTACAAGCCCCTTTGGCATATTGCCGCGGCCGTTTTTAATAATGCTTTCAATTTTGTGTTCGTCATATTTGCCTCCGACCTCTTGGAGATTAGGTCCTGACACACCTTCTAAATCCTTGCCGTGGCAGCCAACGCAGCTTTGCTGATATAATTCTTCCCCTTCAGATGCAGTGGCTTCCGTCTTGCTGCCGGTGTCTGTCTTCTCTTCTTTTGCATCGTTTGAACCGCAGGCAGCCAACAGAACAGAAAGCGCAAATCCAAGCATTAGTATCGATAACTTTGATTTCATGTTGAGAAGCACAACTCCTTTACGATCTCTTCCATATTATAACCTCGTTTAAGCGCGTTTGAAACCCTCGCCCAGCACCTCGCTCGCGTCTGCTACAATCACAAAAGCAGACTCATCAATCTGTTTGACGATTTGTTTCAATTTGGTGAATTCAGTTTGCCCCACCACGCACATTAAAATCGGACGGTCATCGTCGGTATATCCGCCAACTGCTGAAATTTTCGTCACGCCTCTGTCAATCTTCTGTAAGACAGCCTCCTTGACCGCCTGCTCCTGCTTTGTAATAATGAGCGCCATTTTGGAACGATTAAAGCCGACTTGCACAACATCAATGGTTTTGCTGGACACATAGACGCCAAGCATGGCATATAAGCCTTGCTCAATATTAAATACGATCATAGCGGTAATAACGATCATTCCGTCAATGATAGCAAGACACTTCCCCAATGACAGGCCGGTGTACTTATGAATGATCTGTGCAGCCAAGGCTGTTCCTCCTGTCGAACCTTTCCCTAAGTACACAATGCCAATTCCGACACCTATCCCGACACCGCCAAAAATCGCCGCCAAGAGTTCATGGTGAGTGGCCGGCTGAATATCCCTTGTCAAAAACACTACTAGCGGCAAAAAAACAGAACCTGCAAGCGTCTTTAGCCCAAATTTCCCGCCGAGCAAAATGACACCCGCAATAAATAAAGGAATATTAATAATCCACTGTACATACGCTGCTTCAAAACCGTATGATTGTAAAATCGTACTGATCCCGCTGACACCGCCGGCGGCGATCTTGTTCGGAAGCAAAAATACATTAAAGGACACGGCTGTAATCGCTGCTCCTATCAGTATGTATACATAATCCCGCAAAATCCATAATGTTTTATTCCGTACGTCCATCAAAATATCCTCCGTTTCTTCCAATGCTCTCCGATAGCATTTTAATCCTTCCCTGATTAGATGTAAATAACACCCAAATACAGTGGTAATATGCTAAAGCAGCAGTGAAATCAAGGATATGAGGAATAAAAAAACACACCCGTATGCATCAGGTGTGTTTTTCAGCTTAGGAAAGCTTAGAACGCAGGTAGGCATCAATAAATGTATCAATGTCACCATCCATTACAGCTTGAACGTTCCCCATTTCTGTATTAGTCCGATGGTCTTTTACCATGGAATACGGGTGGAATACATAAGAACGAATTTGGCTTCCCCAGCCGATTTCTTTTTGTTCACCGCGAATTTCATCCAGCTCTGCCTGCTGCTCTTCAATTCTGCGCTGATACAGCTTGGCCTTCAGCATTTTCATGGCTCTTTCACGGTTTTTAATTTGTGAGCGCTCCGTTTGGCACGTCACAACCACATTCGTTGGCAAGTGAGTAATCCGAACGGCTGAATCTGTCGTATTGACGTGCTGTCCGCCCGCTCCGCTGGCACGGTACGTATCAACTTTAATATCCTCCGTACGGATATCAATATCGATCTCATCGTTAAATTCAGGCATGACTTCACAGGACACGAAAGACGTGTGGCGGCGGCCTGATGAATCAAACGGTGAAATCCGCACGAGACGATGGACACCTTTTTCCGCTTTGAGATATCCGTAAGCGTTGTGTCCTTTGATTAGCAATGTCACTGACTTAATTCCCGCCTCGTCACCTGGAAGGTAATCGAGCGTTTCCACTTTAAAGCCGCGGCGCTCTCCCCATCTTGTATACATTCTAAGAAGCATAGAGCCCCAGTCCTGTGACTCTGTACCACCAGCACCTGGGTGCAATTCTAAAATCGCATTATTTTTATCATACGGCTCGCTGAGAAGAAGCTGAAGCTCAAACTCATTGAACTCTTTTGTTAATGATTTTAGTTCTTTTTCAAGCTCAAGCTGGAGATCTGAGTCCGGCTCTTCTTTCAAAAGATCATGAGTCATTTGTAATTCTTCGTGGGATTCATTCAATTTTTTATACGAATTGACATAATCCTTTAAACCATTTGCTTCATTTATAACCGTTTGAGCTTTTTGCTGATCATTCCAGAATTCCGGGTCAGCCATTTGTTCATCTAGCTCAGCAATGCGGGCCTCCTTTGATTCGAGGTCAAAGAGACCCCCTAAAGTCCGCTAAACGAGAAGCCATATTTTCGAGCTCTGCTCTGATTTCTGATAATTCCATTTCATTCACCTCATTAAAAGATCCGCAGGCGCCTGCAGGCGCCGCGGTCAATAAACGTGCCGGAGCGAACTATTCAGTACGGCCGCAGCAATTTTTGTATTTTTTCCCGCTTCCGCAGTGGCATGGGGCATTTCGGCCGATATCAACCACTTTTCGAACCGGTGCTTTCTTTGCTTTTTTGTTATCGTCGCCTTCTTGCGGCTGATGGGCCGTGGTTTGGCCTTGTACAACCTCTTCACGCTCCAGATTGTTTTCAATCTCAGCTTTCATCACAAATTTTGCGACTTCATCCTCAATTGATTCAATCATATGCTCAAACATCGCAAAGCCTTCCATTTGATACTCACGCAGCGGATTCGTCTGCGCATAAGCACGAAGGTGAATCCCTTGGCGAAGCTGATCCATCGCATCGATATGATCCATCCATTTAGAATCAACGGCACGAAGAACGATAACTTTTTCGAATTCACGCATTTGCTCTGTGCCGAATTGCTCTTCCTTCGCATTATATTTCGTGATGATGCGATCCATAATGAGTTCAAGCATTTCATCCGGCTCTTTGCCGAAGATGTCGCTCTTCTCAAGTGCGCCTTCATCAAGATAAGTCGTGTTGATGAGCTCAACTAGACCGTCAAGCTTCCACTCCTCAGGAAGCTCTTCTCTTGGCGTGTAGGCTGCAATTGCGCGTTCGAGAGAAGACTTAATCATATTTTCAACGATTTCACGCAGGTTTTCAGAGTCAATGACTTCAAAGCGCTGCTTATAAATGACCTCACGCTGCTGGCGCAGAACATCATCATATTGCAGAAGTTGCTTACGCGAATCGAAGTTATTGCCTTCAACTCGTTTTTGAGACGATTCAACCGCGCGAGATACCATTTTGCTTTGAATTGGGGTAGAGTCGTCCATTCCGAAGCGGTCGAGCATTGCCATTGTCCGCTCAGCTCCGAATCTGCGCATCAATTCGTCTTCCATAGAAAGATAAAATTGAGTGATCCCCGGGTCTCCTTGACGTCCGGAACGTCCTCGAAGCTGATTGTCAATCCGGCGTGATTCATGTCGTTCTGTTCCGACAACAGCGAGTCCGCCAAGCTCTTTTACACCTTCGCCAAGCTTAATGTCCGTTCCGCGCCCCGCCATGTTAGTCGCGATCGTAACTGCGCCTTTTTGGCCGGCCTCTTCAATGATCTGCGCTTCACGTTCATGGTTTTTGGCATTTAACACTTGATGCGGGATTCCTTTGTTTTTAAGCAGCTTAGAAATCAACTCAGATGTTTCAACGGCAACCGTACCGACAAGAACTGGCTGTCCCGTCATGTAACGCTGTGCGACATCCTCCGCAACCGCCTTAAACTTTCCTTCCATCGTGCGGTAAATTAAATCCGGGCGGTCATCACGGACAACAGGCCTGTTGGTAGGGATCGTGACAACCTGCATGTTGTAGATATTGCGGAATTCTTCTTCCTCTGTCTTTGCCGTACCGGTCATACCGGCAAGTTTTTCGTACATCCGGAAGTAGTTTTGGAACGTAATTGTCGCCAAGGTCATGCTTTCGTTTTGGATTTCAAGCCCTTCCTTCGCTTCAATTGCCTGGTGAAGCCCCTCACTGTAGCGGCGGCCTTTCATCAGACGTCCCGTAAAGGAATCAACAATAACAACCTGTCCGTCTTCCACTACATAGTCAACGTCCTTTTGCATCGCAACGTGAGCTTTTAGGGCCTGGTTGATATGGTGGTTGAGCGCGACATGCTTCACATCAAAGAGGTTATCGATGCCGAACGCTTTTTCCGCCTTCGTCATTCCTTCTTCAGAAAGCTGTACAGCTTTTGTTTTGATATCGTACGTGTAATCCTTCTCCGCTTTTAACGTACGGACAAAAGCATTTGCCTGTACGTACAGCTTAGTGGATTTTGCAGCTTGTCCAGAAATGATAAGCGGTGTTCTCGCTTCATCAATTAAAATAGAGTCAACTTCATCTATTACCGCAAAATGAAGCGGGCGCTGAACCATCTGCTCTTTATAAAGAACCATATTGTCACGCAAATAGTCGAAGCCAAGCTCGTTGTTTGTGGAATAAGTGATGTCAGCGGCATAAGCTTCCCGTTTTTCGTCTTTTGACATTGAGTTTAAATTCAAACCGACAGTCAAACCGAGAAACTCGAAAATTTTACCCATCTGCTCAGCATCACGGCTTGCCAGGTATTCGTTGACAGTCACGATGTGTACACCTTTACCTGTTAGCGCATTTAAATAAACAGGCAGAGTTGACGTTAACGTTTTCCCTTCCCCTGTTTTCATTTCCGCGATATTTCCGTCATGAAGCGCAACGCCCCCCATGAGCTGGACTTTGAACGGAAACATGCCTGTTACGCGGCGCGAAGCTTCCCGAACAACAGCGAATGCTTCAACAAGAAGATCATCCGTTGTCGCCCCTTTTTCAAGGCGCTCTTTAAATTCAATCGTTTTATGTTTCAACGCGTCGTCAGAGAGATTTTCATAGTCTCCGCGAATCGCATCAATATCGTTAGCAATTTTTTCGTATCTATTCAGCGTACGTTTTGTTGGATCAAACATTTTATTTAAAATTCCAAGCATTTATAACGCTCCTCTATCATCACATGCCTATTTTAGAGGCATGTATAAATAATTTACTAGTCCATGTATACCTCTCATTATCATATCACACCTTTTGTTATTTCCAAAGAATTTGCAAATAAGAAAAACAAAAACCTTCCGCGGACATCACGGAAGGCTTCTCTTCATTATTCAGTCGGTTCAATTAAGCCATATTTCCCGTCATTTCTGCGGTACACGACATTTGTAAGGTTTGTTTCCGCATTTGTGAAAACAAAGAAATTATGGCCGAGCATATTCATTTGCAAGATCGCTTCTTCACTATCCATCGGCTTTAAATTAAAGCGTTTCTGACGGACGATGTCCAAGCTCTCCTCCTCTTCTATATCATCTTGAACCGCAATATCTGTATCAGAGCCAAGGCCGCTGGCTAATAAATATTTCGGAGAGCCCTGCTCACGGAATTTACGGTTTACTTTCGTTTTATGCTTACGGATTTGACGTTCCAGTTTGTTTGTTGCGAGATCAATTGCGTTGTACATATCCTCGTTATGCACCTCGGATCGAAGCGCCAGATCTGTCATCGGAATCGTAACCTCAACCTTAGACTCCTTGTCATTGTAAAACTTCAAGTTGACGTTCACATCGGCATTCACGCTATGGTCAAAATAACGCTCCAGCTTGCCGATTTTCTTTTCGACATGATCCTTTAACGCAGGTGTCACTTCAATATTTTCTCCTCTGATGTGATAGTTCATCAAAGAACGCCTCCCTTTTATTAAGGATATGTATCTATTTCTCTTTTACCCTTTACAATTCCTGCTGAAACATAAATCTTTTGTGAAAATTCAGTGAACTTTGTCGAATATTGTTTGTATTTGCTGCTAATGGCGGTTCGGAGGTATATGTATATGCTGATTGAACAAAACAAATACCTCACACACGCCTAATTGATTAAAAAGGGTTCCATACATTGATGAATAGACAGCATCCATTTTCTATAGTGAATCAGAAAATGTTCTTTTAAATACTCGCAGAACTCATGAGAGGGAAAAGAGAAAGAGACCAATTGATCAAACTCCGCAAAAATTTGGTCAAATGCTTTCACACAAATTTCAGCACATCGCGTATCCATAATGAAGAGAAGTGTTGAATGTGTTGAATCCAAATAAAAAAAGGCTTGGATCAGATCTTGATAGATCCGATCCCCTTCTGTTTTTGATAAATTCTCTTCAGCCTCTATCAAATAACATAACCCTTCTTCAATGGTAAAAAGAAGATGATAATAAGCTGATAAAAGCGTATAATCTTCTATGCTCTTCAAGGCACTCACCTATTTACGCTTGTCATAATATGTGCCGTCAATCGTAATGTTGTTATATGGATTTAAATACGTCGTATGCATCACACGTTTTCTTTTCATCTGCTGAAGTTCTGTTGCGATTGACTGCTTCAGTCTTTCCATTTCCTTCACAATCAGCTGATCCCATGTCAAGATAAGTTTCATCTGCTTTCGCTCTTCTTCTGAAAGCGGCAGAGATATCTCCTGAATCAGTTCAGACCGTGTAGCCACAAAGTCTTCAATTTGCTTTAAAAGTTCATCGCTTTCCGGCGTATTTTGTATGTGTGACAGCATACTCTTCGTCTCAGTGTATAGTTGATCTATATTATTCATGCGATCCCGCCTGATCCGTGCCGGTCCTTCCGTTCACTTTGAATGGCTTGTTTCCAAGCATCGCGAAAATCTGTTACATAACCTTCAACCTCAGCCAGCATGCCCGTATCATTTTTGATATTTGCCTGTACCAATCTGCGATACATATAATCGTACATCGCACCCATAGAAGCGGAAAGCTCTATATTACGGTTAAGTGTAAAATTTAATTCCTGAATAATATTTTGCGCTTTAATCAGATTTTCATTTTTACGTTCCATATCATCATTCTCAATGGCCTGAGCGGCAAGTCTTATAAATTTCAAACAGCCATTATACAGCATAAGCGTCAGCTCACCGGGTGTAGCCGTATTCACTGAATTTTGCTGATAGGCTGTATAAGGATTTTGGATCGCCATGTGTCATCCTCCAAATTACATTTATTGTGCAAGAAGCTGTGATAAATAGGACGATTGTTCGTTCATTTTTTGAATCGCAGAATCCATCGCACTGAATTTTGTATAATAGCGGTTTTCTATCGTGGTCAACCGGTCCTGCATTTTGGTGATATCAGTGCTGATCGTGTTTAAATTTTTACCGATTGAATAGTCATTGGTTCCCATTGTCGAGTTACCGGCTTTTGCTTCAATGCTTTTCACCGTACTTTTCAGTGTGTCACCAATACGTTTCATAATCCCTTTATCACTATAGGCACTGCTGTTTGTTCCGCTTGTAAATAAGGCGGCAACACTTTGCGGATCTTCTTGTATTTTAGCTTTCAGTTTATCTTCATTAATCTCTAAATGGCCCCGCATTTGGTAAGCACCTGAGGTTGTGATACCAAATTCAGTTAATTGATAGGATTTTCCATCCGCGTTCACTTTAGAATAAAAATCCGTCCGCATTTGGTTCGTACCTGTGCTGATGCTGCTATCATTTCTCAGCAAACCGCTTTTTGCCTTCTCTTCCCAGAGTTCTACCTCTTTATCGGACATAGCTTCTTTTTGTTCACTCGTCAGCGGCGTATAGTCTCTGTATTTTTCTTCTTGCAGCTTTTCGTTCAGGCTGTCAACCAATTCATTGTATTTATCCACAAACTCTTTAATTTGATTGTAAATCCCGTCAACATCAGTTGAAACAGATGTGGTAACAGGGCCTGTGGCTGCAGTTGTATTTTTGATCGAATACGTAACGCCATTAACTGTGAAATTATTTGACAGCTTCTCCATTTCAAAGCCGTTGATGGTGACTTTTGCATTCGTTCCTTCTTTGTAAGCAGTAATCTTATTATCAGTGTCCAAAGAAAAACCTAGCTGACCAGACATAAAATCTGCTGTAGAAGAGTCTGCTGCTTGTATGCTGCCTCCTGCGCCTGTTGCTTTAGAAGAAAATGCAATCGTTTCCACATACTCTGTCCCATTCCAAATTTTATCTTTAAATGCTGATACGCCTAGATCTGAGCTGTTAAGTTTAGAAATCACATTATCAATCGTATCAGCGCTCGTCACACTGATATTCACTGTTTTGGCCGTTGTCTCGCCAGGCGCCACAACGTTAAATGCCAAATTATAATCGCCTTGTGTGTATCCTGTATAATTGTTTGCCTTATATGTCGCAGCAGTTGCCAAACTTGCTACTTCAATAGTAGATGAAGAGTTTGCTGCACTTGCAGTTCCTGTAGCAGTTAACACAGATTCGTTTGAGCTTGTTACGGTTTTACTCTGAAACGTACTCGGATATGTCAGCTTATTATTAGACATATAATCTTGGAATTCTTTTATTTTCGAGTTTACTTCACGATAGCTATCACGCTGCCATTCAAGAGTCTGCTTTTTTTGTGTTAGCTTATTAAGCGGTGCTCTTTCTGTCTGCATCAGCTTTGATACAATATCATCTATATCCATTCCTGACGCCAGACCTGTTATTCTCGTGACCATTTCAAACCACTCCTAATCTACTTTTTTTCATCTACAAATAACCCAAGAAATTCAGTCATAGCTGCATAAAAATCTAGCCACCGCCTTGGCGGAATTTCACGGAGCACTTCATTTGTAGAGTCCTCTATTACTTTTACATAGTATTCATTTAACTTCTCATGGAGCTCAAACTTCAGATGAACTTGCGAAGGTTCCAAAAACTTGTTCATTCCCTCTACCATTTCAGCAAGGTCGGTATATGAAACTTGATGAACAGGAACCTCACTCTCATGATCTTTCTGATTATGTATTTGAGTATCATAACGATCCCAAACAGGTTGTAACGTAGTGAGCCTTTCAATGTTCAATTGATCATCCCCTATGCCCCAATCTATCGTTTATATCGACTAAATCGAGATAAGATTACACATATTTTTGGAAAAAATCTCATCCGTTTTAGATTTCTTAGTTTGGAAATACGTTTATAAAAAGTAAGTGGAGAATCCGGTTATTATATCATGA
This sequence comes from Bacillus sp. LJBS06, assembly GCF_016924995.1. Classification (NCBI taxonomy): domain Bacteria; kingdom Bacillati; phylum Bacillota; class Bacilli; order Caryophanales; family Bacillaceae; genus Bacillus; species Bacillus sp. LJBS06. Next base: position 3,550,982 of record NZ_CP070483.1, read on the forward strand.
TTTAATAACGGCAAGTGGAATGATTCGGAGTTAGAAATATAAATAAAAGACCTTGGCAACGCCAAGGTCCTCTCTAAAATTAACGTAACAATTGAAGTACGTTTTGCGGCTGTTGGTTCGCTTGAGCAAGCATTGCTTGAGAAGCTTGAGAAAGAATGTTGTTCTTTGTGAACTCGCTCATTTCTTTCGCCATGTCAACGTCACGGATACGAGACTCAGCAGCTGTTAAATTTTCAGAAGAAGCACTAAGGTTGTTAATTGTGTGCTCTAAGCGGTTTTGTACCGCACCAAGTTTTGAACGTTGGCTTGAAACGCTAGTAATCGCAGTATCGATTTTCGCGATCTCAGTGTCAAAACTAAAAGTAGCTGATGAAACATCGATCCCTTTTACTCCTAAAGTTGTTGCATCCATGTTGCCAATTGTAACATTAATATTTTGGGTAGCATTTGCACCAATTTGGAATGTAAATCCTGCTGTTACACTACCGTCTAAAAGTTTTTTTCCGTTAAATTCAGTACGTTGAGAGATACCATCGATCTCTTCAGTTAAAGCATCCATTTCATCTTTAATTGCAGTTAAATCTTCAGGTTGCTGTGTACCTGTGTTACCAGCTTGAACAGTAAGTTCACGCATACGTTGAAGGATGGCATGAGTTTCAGTCAATGCACCCTCAGCTGTTTGGATAAGAGAGATTCCGTCTTGAGAGTTTTTAGAAGCCATATCAAGACCTCTGATTTGTCCTCTCATTTTTTCAGAGATCGCAAGACCAGCTGCGTCATCTCCCGCACGGTTGATACGAAGACCTGAAGAAAGTTTCTCCATGTTCTTTTGTGCTGCACCGTTGTTTGAAGACAAACGGTTCAATGTGTTAAGTGCTGCGATATTGTGGTTAATTCTCATTTTTATTTCCTCCCTGAATATGTTGTTTAGGCACGTCCTTGTGCCTCAATTTTGTAATCGGCGGAGCCATTTGTACCCTCTCCCGGCTACATCATTAATATCGGATTGTCTCTGATTTTGTTAATACAAAAATAAAAAAATCCTCACTTTTTTTGTGAGGATAATGCGGAGATCATATCGCTGGATAACGACGCCGCACGGTTATTTTCTTCCTGAATGGTTAAATAAATCTCTTTCCGATGAATATCAATATGCTTTGGGGCTTCAATTCCAAGCTTCACTTGATCCCCCTCAACCGCAATCACTTTCACTTCAATATCAGTGCCTATTTGAATCGCTTCGTTTATTTTCCGCGATAAAACTAGCATGATTCTCCTCCAATCAGATGCTTTGTCGTATATGAGGAGTCGTGTAAAACGACTTGCTTAGCCATCATGTTCTTGCGATTCACAATAATGGGAGCCAATAAATTCGCAGTAGACTTTTCGAATGGCTCTGCCATAGTCAGTATTGTCATGACTTCTACGTCTTGAATATTATCGATCTCCAAAAGTTCAGCAGTTGATTCATCAAGGTCAAATTCATAATTCTTAAAGAAGATAAACGGACTTACAACGATGAACGCAAGATTTTCTGAAGTGACGGACTGCAGTGCCACGAATGGAGAGTCTTCTGAAAGCGGAAGAATGACGAACTGTTTTTCTTCTAAAAAACCTGGAATTCCGTTTTCAAAAAGAATGATTTGTTCTTCTTTTACGTTCATTTGGCCATGGTACTTCGTATGAATGATCATTGTTCACGATCCTTTTCTTTTTACTTTTCGGGTGATTCTTTCGGGTATTCTACATCTATATTTAAATCAGGGTATTGGAGCATGTCAACCTTAACATTTCCTGGCGTATATTCAACAATAGGCTTATGCGGCTCGGCCTGAATAACAGGCTTTCGCGGCGTAATCTGAACATCGAGCTGTGACGGAGTATATTGTATTTTCACTCTCGAAAGAGAAGGAGCATAATGTTCGCCTAATTGAATTTGGTGTATCTCAGAGTTCCTCCTTGCTTGTGAAGCGATTGGGTTCCCCTTATTTTCAATTCTCATAAGCTCGTCTCCCTCTTCGGCAGTACGGGCTATCCCCTCCATTACATCCTCATGTCCTTGTTGGGCGGCTTCTTCAATTCTCTTGAAAACATGCTTTCTGTCTAATTCTTCCCATGCTTGTGTCTGGTCAATCGTGAGTTTTCCAGGTGTCACCGATATTTCCATTTCCGCACTCGGCTGTTGGATCTCAAGATCGGCTTGCGGCTGCTCCATTTTTAAGCTGGCGGGCGTCGTTGTTAAACCTATTTTCCCTTGAACACTATGCATAATCAATCTGGGAATCTGCATCACTCTACCTCCTGAACTATAAAAAAAGCGAACTCCTAAGAGCCGCTTACTTTAAAAAGTCAATCAATGTAGGCTGAACAATTTGCGCATTAACAGCCAGAGTTGCCCTGTGCACACTTTGCTGCGCAATAAATTCAGTTATTACTTCTTCCAGTTCTACATCTTCATTGTCTGACAACACTTTGGTAGCTGTTTCTTCTTGAGCTGAAAGTCTTGTATTAACCAGTTCAAGACGATTATATCTCGCTCCAAGATCAGAACGTTCAGCGCTCATGCCGTCAGAAAAATGATCAATATCATCTAAAACACTGTCCATGCCATCTAGCGAGCCAGAACTTAGTGCTTTCTCAAAAGAATCAAGCATTTCAAATACATTCTGTCCGCTTTCAGAAGTGCCTCCAAAAGCTGACTTTGGATCTGAGTTCACTTTCAATGACATATTATTTGATATATTGACTACGACATCAGCTGTATCAGAAATTGTATAAGTTCCGTCTCCGTTATCTGTAACCGGAGGCTTATCTGAATTTGTCCCGTTAAAGATATATCTGCCGTTCACTTGTGTATTCGCAATATTTAAAAGCTGTTCCTTTAGCTGCTTCACTTCTACGCCAATCGCTTGCCGCTCCGCCTCGCCGTTTGTATCATTTTGAGCTTCAACCGCTAATTCTCTGACCTTCGATAGGATGTCAATTCCTTCTGTAATGTTTGTTTCAGTGTTTTCGAGCCAGGTAAAGGCTTGAGAAGCATTGCTTTTGTACTGCTGCACTTGAGACAGTTGCGTATTATACTTTAAGCTTTTCATTGCTACTACAGGATCGTCGGAAGCCTTTGAGATTTTTTTCCCTGAAGAAATCTGCGACTGGAGTTTATCCAGCTTCGAGTAGCTCGAACCGATATATCTCAGTGAGTTTTGCTGTATCATGCCTTGTGTTACTCTCATATGACTTTACCTACCTTCCTCCAACACCCATGCCGTTGATCACTTTATCAAGCAATTCGTCTTGTAAAGTCACCATTCTTGCAGCTGCATTGTATGCGTGTTGGAATTGAATCATATTGGTCATTTCTTCGTCTAAAGAAACTGCGCTCATTTGCTGACGGTTTATGTCTGCATCATTCAGCTGTGTTTCTGTATTAGACGCCAGCCGATTAGCCTCTTGAGCTTCGATCCCTAGCTCGCCAATCAGACCCGCATAATAATCTAACACACTAGTTTCTTTGCCGTTAATGGTTATTTTACCGGTTAAAACATTTGCTAATTTTGTAGCATTGGCGTTATCGTTTGCTGAACCAGTCAGTGAGAAAGCAATGTTTGCGCCTTTTGAATCTATTATACTGTCAGACACTTTAATCTTGCCCGCCGCTCCCTTTGCAGGTTCAGTTTCACCGCCGGTAAAATCAAAAAAGTCTCCGCCTTGTTCACCGCTCTTGGTCAAACCATTTCTGTGCACTTCATTGAAAGCTTTGGCAAATTCAAGCGCCATATTGTCAAGATCAGAAAGCATTTCCGGATATACGCCCTTTTCTTGACCATCTGCTGTTATATACCCGTAAGACTCTATAAATCCTAAAAGAGATCCCTTGCTGCTGAAGGACTCCGCCTGCACAGCTTTATCTCCGATTGAAATACTTGATACTAAACCAGTTTCATTATCATAGTTGGCTGTAAGTTCTGAAACCTCGTAATTTTTACCGTCCAAAACAGTTCCAAGCGACTGTTTATTTTTATCAAGAATTTCAATTGATACAGTTCCCTCAGCAGACGAAAGTGCATTCCCACCTGATTTGTTATAGCTGACTTTGATATCAACCATTGAGGATAATTTATCGATCAGCAAATCTCGCTGATCATATAAACCATTCGGAAGAAGCCCGACCGGTTCTACTTGTGCAATTTGCTTATTTAAACTGTTTAATTGAGAAAGCAGAGAATTGACATCCAACACAGTTGTATTTAACTCCGCTTTTAAATTCGATTGAACATTTGTAAGTGATTCAGAAATATAATTAAACGTTTCAGCTACAGCTTGTCCTTTTCGAGCAACAACAGAACGTGCACTTTCTTCATTTGTATTATTCGATAATTCCTGCAGGGAATTCCAAAACGAATTCAGCACACTGTTCAAGCCGCTGTCATCCGTCTCATTTAAAACGCCTTCCATTTGCGACAGCGCTTTAGCTTTCGTGTCATAGTATCCGGCACTGTTGTTTTGAAGACGGTATTGATAATCAAGAAAGATATCTCTTATTCTCTCAACTGACTTTCCTTGAACACCTGTACCCATTTGTCCAGCTGTTTTTTCTGCATTTTTGGATACCGCAGGGAAATAGTCAGTTGCCTCCAATGAGACCCGCTGTCTTGTATAACCATCAGTATTGGCATTTGCCACGTTATTTGCAGTCGTGCTTAACGCTGCCTGCTGAGCGCTTAACGCCCGCCTTGCAGTTTCAAGCCCCATAAAGGTAGATGTCATTTTCTGAATTCCTTTCTGCTAAGCTTTTGAATCAAAAAGTTTCATTCGGCTGCTCTTCGGCAGCTCAGCTTTAATTGATTTGCTGTAATTGAAGTTATTTTCCTTAGGAACCAGCATATCGTACGAAATAGAGATGAATTGCAGCGCGTCTCTCGTCAGCTGCCTATTCATCTCATTTACTTTTTTCAGACGTCCGAGAACTGCAGAAAGAGATTCGTATAGTTGTTCCAGCTCTTCCCTTTCGCTGCCTGAGGTTTTGGCGATACATGCGGTAATGGTGTTATTTTCGCTGTATCCGAGAAAGGCGGAGGTTGCTTTGATCCGGTCATCTTCTGTCTGCGTGATCGCTTGAATATATTTTTGCTCTTTTGTCAAAAGGTTTGAAAGCTCCTTTGTTTTACCGGCTTTGAGTGCTTCCGTCTTTTCTTCAGACAGCGTGAGCAGGTGCTCATGCAGAACGCAAAGTCGCTTTAATTGTTCAATAATGGCCTTTGCTGACATGGGCTTTCTCCTTTTTATTGCTTTTTATAAAAATTAATCATATTTTTCGCTATGTGATTTGCGTCTACTTTGTATGACCCGTTTTCGATTTGCGCTTTAAGCTGCGCAATTTTTTCCTGTCGTGAACCAGCGACTGCGTCGGATGCATTTTGCATTTCTTTAGCCTGTGACGAAATTTCAATTTTATCTTGAGGCTGTGCAGCAGTTTTTTGCACCGCTTGCTTTTCATAATTTTTTTGATATGGATTAACGGATTGTGTTCCAAATTGATTGATTTTCATAGGATTCCTCTCGCTTTCCGTTGCAGTCTTTAAACAATCTTAACCCTTTTATCGACTGCGTTTTCAGTTAGTTTAGGGAATCAGCTGTTTTTGGTATTATAGGCATAGTAAGTGTCTTTTTTACTATTTTCTTTCTCGATTTTCAGAGCGTCCTCGTGGTTCAAATGATCCATTTGAGCCTTGATATCGGACTGGCAAGCCTTGCAGAACTTGCCTTCTCGAATCGATGTTCCGCACCTTTCACAAGGGTATGCCAAATTAGGAAGATGAGTGATCTGAATTCGCTTCTGCCTGATGAATTTCAATATCAGCTCTTCTTCCACACCTGTTTCCTCAGTTATCCGGTTCAAAGTTGATTGCCGATTTTCCTGCTTTCTTAAAAACTTATAAACAGTCTCAAATGATTTTTCTTCTTCCTTAATACACGCCTGACATACGGTTTGCAGCTTTGTCTTTAAAAATAAAGTATTACATTTCGGACAATTCGCCAGTTCTCCCATCTTTTTTTCTCCTTATTCGATAATATGTCTGTGTCAATTTCTAGTGATTATATCGACATAAAAACAGAATCATTTAGCTTCTGATTAAGGTAAAAGATGTCACTGAAGCGGCTTTTCCTTTTTCTAATAAGCAGTGCGCTGCAAAATGCAAAGTGGCGCCAGTTGTATAAAGATCGTCTATTAAAATGATATTCATACCTTCTGCTGAATTGTTTTTCGTATCAAAAATACACGCGGAAAGCAGGCGTTCTGTTTTCTTTTTCTTAGACTGTTTCTCATTATTCAGGCGGATGAGGGGATGGTGGATGGGCCTGCCTAAACATTCTGCCAGGAGCTGCGCCTGATTAAATCCGCGCTCCTCTTCCCGTTCCTTGCTTAGCGGAATAGGAACAAGAACAAAATGCTTATCGGGGTAAACCTTTGAAAAGGTTGAAGAAAAATCGCTTTTAAAAGCATTTATGATTTCTGCATCTCCTCTAAATTTAAAACGGGAGAGCGTTTCTTTCATCATATCATTATATGTGTAAACTGAACGATTTTGGCGGAGCAGCAAGCTGTGACTAATCCTTAATTTCCACGCCTCACAATCCCTGCATACCGCATAAACGGATTGAGGTCTGCCGCATATGGTGCAGATAGGACCTGTAATTTTTTTCAATTTACTTCTGCAGGAATGACAGACCTTTTCGTCAGGCTTTAATAAAAAAAGAGCTCTCCATGTAACAGCTTGAGAAAATTGCGAATCGCATAGCAGACAGATCAGTTTATGAATGCCTCCTCCTGCTTTGTTTGGCATAAATCGCTTGGACTCTCTGATACCACAGCTGCAGATTCAGCCAAAATGACAAGCATAGCCGTATTTTTTTGTTTATCTACCATCTCTGCTTTCGTATATGCGATCTTTTTAAGATCAGTAACGTAGGATGGTCTCACTTTGTTTAAAGAAAGTGCCAGTACATCGTTTTGGCATACTTGGCACGTGCAGGCCATGTGAAGCTGGTCCATATAACGGTCGAGCAGTTCTTTCATTACGATTTCTTTTGAATTGACAAGCATTTTTACAGCTCCTCATCATCGGTTATATGAGTATACTGTACCACGTTTTCAAATAATGGCTAGTCTGTTCATTCATTTTTTGCTGCCAAGCCGTTCATTTCTTTTATATGCTTTTTTGCATCGAGCATACTCTTTGTTTTGCCAAAGTGAAAGAAAATGACATCGCCGTCCGCATATTCTTTATGCCGGCCAGTTCTTCCTGCGATTTGAATAAGTGCGCTTTCCGTAAAGATAGGAGATTCCGCTCCTAGTACACCTGTTTGCACCTTGGGAACCGTAACGCCTCTTTCCAGTATTGTTGTTGTGATTAATAGATCGAGCTGACCATCTCTGAATCGCTGCACTTTCTCCTTTCTATGCTTGTCTTCCGCATGCACAGTCGCGGTTCGGCAATTAACATCTTTAAAGCTCGCAGCAGCCTTTTCTAGAATAGAAACGGAGGGAACGAATAAAAAAACAGGCCTCCCTTCTTTCACATGAAACTCTATCCATCTTTTCACCGCTGGCGGAATTTTATTTCGGTTTAATTTCTTCTTCCAGTTTCCACACCATACAAAGCGCGGTTCGGGTAAAGGTTTCCGGTGGTGTCTTGCGGGGATGCGAACTGAATGTAACTGTCCGTTCTGCGCTTTTCTTTTTAATTCTTTAGGAGGTGTTGCACTTAAATAAACGAGGGTGCTGTTTTTCTTTCTTGCTTTTTGAACAGCGAATTGAAGGGTTTGATCAGCAGAATACGGAAAAGCGTCAACCTCATCAACGATCATAACATCGAATGCATCTTTATATCGCAAAAGCTGATGCGTGGTGGAAATCATGAGCGGAGATAGCCGCCCTTTGTCATCGCTTACTCCGTAAAGCGCTGAAATGTCAGCACCCTGAAAGGCAGCCTTGAGTCTTGGGGCAAGCTCTAATACAACATCTGTGCGAGGAGTTGCAATACATACACGCAGTCCTTGATTTAACGCTGATTCTATACCAGGAAACAGCATTTCTGTTTTGCCAGCGCCGCAAACCGCCCAGATGAGGAGCTCTTCTCTTTTTGATATTGCTTCAATTAAAATATTGGCGGCTTTTTGCTGTCCGCTTGAAAGCTTGCCGCCCCATGTCAGCTTAACAGACTTCCAGTTTTGTTCATCTCCCTCTTTCCATGAATATAAAGGAACCTCCTCACTCACTCTGCCCATCATGATACAGGAACGGCAATACAGCTGATCTTTTCCAAATGGGTGATAAAAAGAAAAATACCGCTTATCAGTTTGGCCGCACCTATTACATCTATAGCCCCGTTTATTTATTGATATAGAATTTTCAGCGGTGATATAGCCATTCTTGATATGCCATTCAATCATTTCATCGGAAAATGGGAGTTCAGTCCTGAGCAAATGACGGCTTTGAAGCGTCTGCTGCAATTCTCTAGAAAAGGAAATGTTCTTTTCAGTTGGCACCTTCACATAGCACCGCCTCCTTTCGAGACAGTATGCCTGAATGAATAGTTTCTGTCGAACAATCAAAATAGAAATATAAAAAAATCTCCGTTGCTAAAACGGAGATTTGGCCTTATTTAAAACACCAGCAAATTCCTAGCGCACCTTCACCCAAATGAGTGCCGATTACCGCGCCAAAATAGCTGTTATAAAATTCAACATGAGGATATTTTACAGAAAGCTCTTCAATGATTTTCGCTGCTTCTTCCTCGCGATTAGCATGGATAACAGCAGCGCGCATAGGCAACCCTTTGCTCGCATCTTCGTCTAAAAGCTCATAAATTCGCGAAATTGCTTTTTTACGTGTGCGAATCTTCTCAAAAGGCACAATTACCTTATTGTCAAAATGAAGGATAGGCTTTACCTTTAGAAGACTACCAATGAAGGCTTGGGCGCTGCTTAATCGCCCGCCGCGCTGAAGATGAGCTAAGTCGTCTACCATAAAATATGCTCGAACTGTTTTTTTCATTTCTTCCAGTTCTTTTATAATATCTTCCGGCGATGATGCTCCGTTTTTAATTAATTCAGCGGCTTTAAGAGCATAAAAGCCTTGGGCTAAACAGCTTATCTCTGAATCAAATGGATACACATCAATATTGTCGACCATTGAATCAGCCGTTGCCGCACTGCTGAATGTTCCGCTGATCCCGCTGGAAAGATGGATACTGATGACCGCATCATAAGATTTGCCAAGCTCTTCATACAACGCAATCAGCTCGCCGATTGGCGGCTGAGAAGTCGTCGGGAGCTCATTATGTTTTTTTACTTCTTCGTAAAAGCTTTTCCAGTCCAACTCAATTTCTTCACGGTAAGTCTCCTCCCCAAAAACAACCTGGAGAGGGATCATATGTATCTGATGTTGTTCACGCATTTCTTTCGGAATATATGCCGTGCTGTCTGTTACGACTGCAATATTCATAGCTTCGATACCTGCCTTATTGCTTTATAACTCTATTGTAAGGGAAACGGCAGCCTAAAAAAAGACCTGCCTAGAAAAAGGCAAGTCTCCTAATATACTATCTCATTTCTACCCAGCCATTTTTAATGGCGACCACAACGGCTTGCGTCCGGTCGTTCACATTCATTTTTTGTAAAATATTGCTCACATGGTTTTTAACGGTTTTCTCACTGATAAACAATGATTCACCAATTCCGCGGTTGCTTTTTCCGTCTGCAAGCATCTGCAGCACTTCACATTCCCGCCTAGTTAGAATATGTAATGGTCTGCGGATTTCAGGGTAAACCTCGTGTTGAGGATGTGCAGAAACTCCGCTTGTTGCAAGACGGCGGAATTCGTTAACGAGGTTATGCGTAACCTTCGGATGAAGGTAAGAGCCGCCCTCGGCAACTACTTTAACCGCTTCAATTAATGTATCAGCATCCATCTCTTTCAGCAGATAACCTCTAGCACCTGTTTTCAGGGCATGTGTTACATAATTTTCGTCATCGTGAATTGATAGAATAATTACTTTAGATTCAGGATACAGCTCAACAAGCTGTTTTGTAGCTTCCACACCATTTACGTTTGGCATATTGATATCCATGATCACAACATCAGGATGATAGTGCTCAACAATACGAGCCGCTTCGTCTCCGTCATCACCTTCGGCTACCACTTCAAAGGTAGGTTCAAAATCCAATATCCGTTTAACACCTTCACGAAATAACTGATGGTCGTCGATAATAACAATGTTTACTTTAGTCACAAGCCACGCCTCCTTGTATTATTGTTCTATATACTCTAGCATTCGGTCAATATGCCTTTTGGCTCTATTTTACAAATCATAGTCAAAGAGATAACGGAACCTTAATCATAATAAATGTCCCAAGACCTATTTTCGAATCTATTGTCATCGTTCCTTCCAATAAATCTACTCTTTCTTTCATGCCCAGCAAGCCGAATGATTTGTTTTTCTTCTCTTTCGCTTCCTTCAGGTCGAACCCTTTACCGTTATCTTTTATCATTAAAATCACAAAATCCTTTGTGATTTCAACTTTGACTGTAATTTCTTCAGATTCAGAATGCTTTAGCGCATTAGACACAGCTTCCTGTGCGAGCCTGAAGAGCGCAACTTCAAACTGAGGCGCAAGCCGCTGATCCTCTGTTTCTCCAATACACTGAAAATGTATTTTGACCTTCCCGTTATATTCTTCGGTTGTATATAGATATTTTCTTAAAGTTGGAATCAGGCCTAGGTCATCAAGGGCCATCGGTCTTAAATCATATATAATCCTTCTCACTTCGTAAAGGGCATTCCGAACATTTTGACGGAGATTTTTAATTTCTTGGAATCCGTCCTCTGCACCCCGGTCACGGAAAATCCGCTCGATTAATTCCGATCTCATCATAACATTCGCCAGCATTTGAGCGGGTCCGTCATGGATTTCTCTTGAAACTCTTTTTCGCTCTTCTTCCTGCGCCTCAATAATTCTTAAGCCGAAATCCTGTTTTGCCTGAGCATCTGCAAGAAGCAGTCCGACTTCGCGCAGATCCTGGTTCAAGTAATTAAGCACAACTGTAATTTGGCTTACTAATGATTCTGACCGCTCAATGATTTCCTGAAGCCCTAGCAATCTGCGCTCCAAATCATCCCGCCGTTCGCGCAATTGCTTCTCACGCTGCTGGATCATCGTCAATTCTACCTGCAGCTTATGGGCTTTTTCATAAGCATTGCGGATTTCCTCTTCACTGAATCTATGAAAATTACGGCTGACCTCGGATAAACGGTTTCTCGCATGGCGGGTTTGCACTTCAAGTTTATCGCCAAGCTCAATCACTTCATACACCTGCTGCTTAATTTGTTTCAGTTCTTCAACCAGCTGTTCATACTGCTGGCGTGACTGCTCCCCGATTTGAAAAACCTCGTCCTTGCTCCCGTCAACGGTTTTCAGCATCTTCATCAAAATAGAATCCAACACTTTGGAATCCATCTTTGTTTTATTCATAATTTCCCTCCGTCACGGCGTTGTCATATATTTTTATTATAAATGTAATTGATCTGCAAATTATGTCGAATTATAATGAAAGAATGCGTATATTCTAGAAAAAAACATTTTTATATACTATCTACTCTTTATGATACCAAAATACGCACAAAAATTCTAAAGACTGTACGAATTTGTATAGGCAGTCTTTTATGCTTAGCAGGAGGGTCAGCTAGCATGCTGCACAGCTATTTTACTGTGAAAGAAGCAGGAGAACACGAGATTGTTATAGAAAAATCGCGTTTTATCTGTCATTTAAGCCGTGTTTCTACCGAACAAGAGGCACAGGAATTTATACAGAAAATAAAAAAACAGCACTGGAATGCGACTCATAATTGCTCAGCTTACGTTATCGGCGAGAATGATCATATCCAAAAAGCCAATGATGACGGAGAACCAAGCGGTACAGCGGGAGTGCCGATGCTTGAGGTATTAAAAAAACGCGGACTTAAGGATACTTGCGCCGTCGTTACACGATACTTCGGAGGTATTAAGCTTGGGGCTGGCGGATTAATTCGCGCTTATGGGAAATCAGTGTCTGAAGGATTAAATCATATAGGTGTGGTAGAACGGAAGCTTATGCGAATCATGCATACTTCCGCAGATTACACATGGCTTGGCAAGATTGAAAATGAATTAAGGGAGTCACAATTTCTGTTAAAGGAAATCCATTATTCAGAAAATGTTGAATTCGAAACATACGTGGAAGAAAAGGAAACAAATGCTTTTTCTGAATGGATGACAGAACTGACAAATGGAAAGAGTGATATTAAAGAGGGAGAGTTGACGTATCTTGAAAAAGCCGTCAATCACATAAAGGAGACTGAATAATGGCTGAACGCGTTAGAGTGCGGGTGCGAAAAAAGAAAAAGAGCAAACGCAGGAAAATTATAAAAAGAATAATGTTATTGTTCGTCCTCGCATTATTAGTAGTTGTAGGGCTTGGCGGATATAAACTTTATAAAACCATTAACGCTGCCGATGATTCGTACGATGCCCTATCTCGCGGGAATAAATCAAATCTTCGCAGCGAAGTTGTAGACATGAAGAAAAAACCGTTTTCTATTTTATTTATGGGAATAGAGGATTACGCGACTAAAGGACAAAAAGGGAGATCAGACTCTCTTATTGTAGTTACCCTGGATCCTAAAAATAAAACCATGAAAATGCTGAGTATTCCGCGTGATACACGTGTGCAATTAGCCGGTGACACAACCGGAAGCAAAACAAAGATCAATGCCGCTTACAGCAAAGGCGGTAAAGATGAGACAGTTGAAACTGTTGAAAACTTCTTGCAAATCCCGATCGATAAATATGTCACAGTTGATTTTGACGGATTTAAAGATGTGATAAATGAAGTCGGCGGTATTGATGTAGACGTGCCTTTCGATTTCGATGAAAAAAGTGACGTAAACGAAAGCAAACGGATTTACTTCAAAAAAGGCGAGATGCATTTAAACGGCGAACAAGCCTTGGCGTATGCCCGAATGAGAAAACAGGATAAACGCGGAGACTTCGGCCGTAATGACAGACAGAAACAAATCTTAAACGCGCTGATTGACCAAATGTCAAGTGCAAGCAACATTGCTAAAATAGATAAAATCGCAGAGAAAGCCAGCGAAAACGTTGAAACCAATATTCGTATTACTGAAGGTTTAGCGCTTCAGCAGATTTACAGCGGCTTTACCAGCAAAAAAATCGACACGTTGAGCATTACAGGGTCTGATTTGTATTTAGGTCCTAACAACACGTATTACTTTGAACCTGATGCTACAAATCTCGAGAAAGTCAGAAAAACGCTTCAAGAGCATTTAGATTATACTCCAGATACAAGCAGCACTGGCACTTCCGGTACCGGAAGTTCAACAGATGGGACTGACAGTTCAAGCGGTTCTGACAGCAATGGCACAACAACTGACGGCACGACGAGCGGAAGCAGCTATTCGAATGACAGCAGCACAAGCTCAAACGGTACAACGAATTCAACAACTGGTTCATCCTATTAAAAAATGCCCGGTCCTTTAGAGGATCGGGCATTTTTGCGCAGAAAAAAACTCCGGCACATAAGCCGGAGTTTTTAATTCCTTTTCACCAGCCGTTTATAAAATTTCGTAAACGGTTTAAATTTTTCATTCACGAGTCCTGTCACTTCTGCTATGATTTGCATAAAAATGATTAAAATGAAGATAATAAACAAAGAGAGCCAAATTGTGGCAGTTTTAAGCACAATCGCACTGATACTGAAAATAAATCCAATCATATAAATAACTAAGACCGACATCCGATGTGAAAGGCCAAAGGCCATCAGTCTATGATGGATATGTGACTTATCAGGCGCTGAAATCGGCTGTTTGTTTAAGATTCTCCTGATAATAGCAAATGTTGTATCAAAAATCGGTACGCCTAATATAATAATCGGGATAACGATACTGAACAATGTGACACTTTTATACAAGCCTAATAATGAAAGAATCGAAATACTATACCCTAAAAAAAGTGAGCCCGTATCTCCCATAAAGATTTTTGCCGGATGAAAGTTGTAAAACAAAAATCCAAGCGTGCTGGCAATAACAACTAATGAGAGTGACAGAATGAGCACTTTTCCGCCGGATAGCGCCATGACAGCGATCGTTGACAGGCCAATAACAGAAAGACCGGCAGCAAGGCCATCCAATCCGTCAATCAGGTTAATTGCGTTCGTGATGCCGACAATCCATAATACGGTCAGCGGATAAGCCATCCATCCTAATTCAAATCGTTCTGTTAAAAAAGGTACTGAGAAAAAGTCCATTTTTAAGCCAGTGCTTACAATCATAATGGCTACACCTAATTGAATCAAAAACTTAACTTTTGCACTTAATTGATATTTATCATCAAGAATACCTAACACAATTATGATGAATGCTCCGACTGTAATAGCCGTCATCCTTGTTTCAGTGTATATACCGGATGCAAGCACACCTGCAACCACCCCGATAAATATGGCCAGCCCGCCCATCCGGGGCATGATTTTGTCATGTACTTTTCGATTGCTGGGCTGGTCAACTGCACCTATTTTAATCGCAATCCTTTTTACGATTGGGGTTATGATTAAAACTGTCAGCAGCGAGACAATAAACGCAACAACAATGCGAATCATGCGTTCGTCAAGCATAAAGAAGTCTCCTTTGGAATTAAATAAAGTCTTTATTTATATAGAGAACCGTTCCTTCCATTATACCTTCTCCTTAGTTATTATAACAAGCTTCATCAAAAAGAAACACGTATAATCAAAAAACGCGCATCCCAATTTATAGGACTACGCATGTTTTTGAATCCCTGTATATTTCATAATTTGTCTAAATAAGCAATCCCAATCTTGGGTGCGGGCGATGTTTCGGCGCATTTCTTTATAGGTCTCGTCTCCGTTTTGTCCGAGAACTTTTTCACAAGCGGCTATAAAATCAATCGGATGATCGCCCTCTACATATTCGTATACATAAGGCTTTTGCATTTTTGAGGTTGACGGAAGATTAGTGCCTACAACAGGTTTTCCTGCCGCTAAAAATTCAAATAGTTTCAGCGGAAACACAGCTTGGTTATACGGTGATTGTTTATATGGCATGATGCCAATGTCGATAAGCTCCATAAAATGAGGCACTTCTTTTGGATCTGCCGGACCGGTCCATATAACATTGGGAAGTCTCAGCAGCTCTTGAAACGAAACGTCACCATTGGTGGCATCCGGGCCAACCCATAAAAATGTCCAATCAGGCTTTTGCAGGGCGGCGGCTTCAATCATTTTAAAATCGAGCTTCGGTTTAATCCCGCCAATAAAACCTAACACCGTTCCTTCTCTCCCCTGCAGTATACTGCGATCGGGAGCTTGTTTATGTGCAGAAAACAGCTCAAACTCCACACCGTTTTCCACAGTATGAACCTTTTCTCGTCCCGCAGTCAGTTTTTTGCCTACTTCCTTATGAAGATAATCCGATGAACAGGTAATTGAATCTGCTCGTTGTATAATTCTCAGCTCTGCCGATTTTATGACTTTTCGCCGAAATTCAGACAGCAGATTTGAACGCCCGCTGATCGGCGCAGCCCATAGGTCACTGCAATCATAAATGACCTGATCCCAAGAAAACAGCGAAGACAGCAGCGGGAATCCCGGAAACGTGTACCATAAACAGCAGCGTTCACCGTTTGAAGAAGCAGCTGCAAGCTCATCGAGTAAAGGCGAGAGCTTATGCCTATAAAAAACATCTGTATATCGTCCAAAACGAAACATTTTTTTCTGCAGTAGGTCTTTGACAGCGAATTGCCTGATGCCAGAATGGACTTCTTGAAATTCTTTCCCCTGGGCACGCGGAGCCGGACATACCCAAATGACTTCTTTCGTTTCCTCTTGAGCAGCTAAAAATTCTGCCAGCCGGTGCCTTCTGTATCTCAATTGGTCTTTTCCCCATTCAGCAGTGGCAACGATGACATGAATGATTGCTTCTTTTGTTTCCACCTTCATCACCTTTTCTCTCTGTTTGCGGCTATAATCTTTTTTTCACCGCGTTTTTCGCATATTGAACAAAACACCATGTCGCTTTCATGAAGTGAAGCCGTTCGATTTCCCTGTAGACAAACCACGTTTTTTTCGCAGCCTTCCATTTGTTGCTGGATATTGAGTTGTCGACAAGCCGATATTCTGCAAGGCATTCATTCATTCCATAGGCAGTAAATCCTTTTTTTAAAAGAGACAGCCATGTGGCTAAGTCCTGTCTCGTTCTGATATTCGGCATTTGGATCTGTCCCGTTTGCTCTCTGTCAATCATCACCGTCAAGCAGCCGATAATTGTATTTTTCAGAGCGTCATCGTACGTCAGGCTCTCCGGCGCATGAATGAATTTATCGAGCGGGGTTCCGTCCTGCTCCATTAACCTGTAGCCTGTGAAAGAAAACGCACAGGAGCGCTCCATCATAAACGCAAGCTGCTTTTCCAGTTTGTCTTTTTTCCATTTGTCATCACTGTCCAAAAATGCTACATAGCGCCCTTGAGCGCGTTCCAACGCTTTGTTGCGAGCAACCGCAGCTCCGCAGTTCTCCTCCAGATACACCACGTGAATTCTTTCGTCTATTTTTTCATACTGCTGTAAAATGTCGCGGGTCCCATCCGTTGAGCAATCATCCACGATAATCATTTCCCAATGAGGATGGCTCTGATCTAAAACCGAATGAACCGTGTCTTCAATATAGTCACGCGCATTATAGGAAGGTGTAATGACAGATACGAGAGGTTTCCAATTGGTCATGATCACATCTCCATCGTATGATTTTAAAAGGATTCTCTGAAAAATTCAGGAATGACAACGAACATAAAGGCAATCGTAAGGCCAATCATAACGCCGAGAACTGCTTTCTTTTTCGGAGACATTCCGCCGCCTGCTGTCTCACTCACGGTTTCAGAATCTGTAACACTGGCCGCTTTCAGATTAAGCTGAGTATTTTTAAGTTCATACAAAAATCTCTCTTTATCCACTTTGGAATCCTCGCTCACCTTCTCGCCTTCAAGCGCATCGATGCTGCTGCGGACGACGGCTTCTCTTTCTGCATACAGCTTTTGATCGTTTTTGAGAAAGGTGGAGGAAATGGCGTTTAGGACAGATTCCGTTCGATCCTTATCCTCGTCGCTATAGCTTAAAGTCAGTAACGATTTAGATTCTGTTTTGATTGTAAGCTTCTCTTTGATTTCTGCTATATCTTCATCCTTTTCAACAGGAAGCGCCTCCTTCAAAAAAGAATCGCTCTTTAACAAAAGCGGAATCTCTTCTGTGCTGTTATAAACCGGATGATCATAGCTCCCCACAGCCAAAGTATCTTCAGCTGTATAGCTCTTTTGACCAGCGATTTGTGACGGCAGGATATACCCCGCCGCACCTAATATAATTGGCACCGCTATGATCCAAATGATATTTTTTTTTATGCGACGGGCTATTCTTATCAATATATCGTTCATATAAGTCTCCCTGCTTTTTGTAGTCTGTTTATCTGTACATCGGCTCAGGCATTTGTCTGGACCGCCTTAACACATTCACGGCGGCGATGACGAGCGCCATAAACACCCAATGGAAAAATAAATTTGAAACAGAGCTTGGGCTGATACTTGATACCAGGAAACTGACCATAGCGGTAATAAGCCCTTCTGTGATCAGTTTTGACTGATTTTCTAATTTTCTTTCATAAAACTTGTAAAGCACCCATATAAGGTAGGCATAAATGGACAGATATCCCAGCATGATGAACAAGCCAAAATTAGCAAGGATTTCAACGAGCCAGTTATGCACCTCTGCCACATTGTCCGTATCATATAAAGCATAATGCTCAAGATAATAGGATACATTTCCTGCCCCGACTCCGAATCCGTATGAATCCAGGAAGAAATGCCAAGCGTTTTTCAGCAGATTGGCCCGGGCCACATTTGATGGAAGCCTGTCATGAAATGAATGCAGCGTCTGCGGGGCCAGAAACAGCTCCCAAAACTTCGAATACATTTTGCTGGCGAAAAGAACTGCGAAAAGAGCAATTCCCGCCACCGACAGCCAGATGGCCATTTTCTTTAAAATAGGCGGCAAAACAATGAAAATGTAAACTGCAACACCTGCAAAAATCCCCAGAAGACTGGCTCTTGAACCAGTAGCAAAAATTAAATACAACGCACAGAGCGAGAGCACAAGGCCAATCGCCTTGATGTATCCATTCTTACTGTTTTTCATCATCGTGATGTAAAAAAAGAAGCTGATCGATAAAAAGGTCGCAAAGTCATTTTGATTAAAAAAGACTGATGTCGGATAATGCTGCTTATACTCCGGTCCGCTGTATAATGTGGAACTCGCAAGATGATGGTGGGTGATATGATTGTAAAAACCAATGATCATCAGAAATACTGTCATCACCAGCCAAATGGCATAAACAATCATCAGCCGCTCGATTTTTTGCACGTACATGACAATGAGATAAATGAAGAAAATGCCCATTGCCAATAAGGCCAAATATTTGAGTCCGGCTGTTACCGATTTGGCCCACAGCAGAGAAACAAGGCCGTATATAAACCAAAAGGCGAAAAAGAGCAATATCCCTTTCACTTGCAGCCCATTCCATCTTTCGATATGGGTACGATTCCGAACCATGCCAATAATGTGAAGGCACCCGGCGGCAATGAGTAGAAGCCTGTAAAGGAACAAACTGAAAAATCCAAGATGAATGGCGAAAAATGCATTATTTAAAAAAGTGCAGGCGATCAAAATATAGATTACAGCCATAAAGAGCCGTTCTTTTGTTGTAAATGCGGTTGCAAGCGCCAGCGCGAACAGACCAATTGCCAACACCGCAAGCACAGCGGCCATCTGCACGAAACCTATATCTTTATGGATAGCTCCCACTAATAGAACGACTCCTAATATAGCAGCGGCCAGTAACGCTAGCGTATGGACCGCTGATCGTTTGATACTCACATGTTTAACCCCTTTCCTGATGTTTCAGGAGCCGGCGGCCGAGCCTAGCAGCCGGCAGCTTCAGCCAAGTAATACTTTTTCTTTTTATAAATTGACGCTCCCAAAGTCTTTAGCCAATTCCTCAAGCGGCAAACCCGGAAAATACTTGTCAGAGGGTTCCGTTCCTCGAACAGCGGGACGGCCGATAGAGTGGTAAATGTATCCGGCTGCCTGCATCTCTTCAAGTGAAAATAAATTTCTGCCGTCGATGATGATGGGCTGTTTTAAGAGGGTTTTCACTTTCACAAGCTCCATTTCTTTTACTTCCGGCCAGTCTGTTAAGATGAGACATGCATCTGTCTGCTCAATCGCAGCATACACATCTGTGTAATACTCGACCTGTTCGCCAAGGATTGCTGAAGCTTCAGGAATGGCAATCGGATCGTATGCTTTTACATGGGCGCCCAGCTGCTGCAGCATCGGGATAATATCAAGCGCTGGAGCAGATCTCACATCGTTCGTATTCGGTTTGAAGGCCAATCCAAGGACTGAAATGGTTCTTCCCTTGATGCTTCCCATAACAGTCAAAAGTTTATCTACAATATGAACACGCTGCTTTTCGTTCGTTTCAATGACAGCTTCAATGAGCTTGAATGGATAGCCGGCCGATTTTGCGATTTGCAGCAGCGCAGTTGTATCCTTAGGGAAGCATGAACCGCCAAACCCAATACCAGCTTTAAGGAACTTTCTGCCGATCCGGCTGTCAAGCCCAACGCCATCAGCAACCTTTGAAACGTCTGCGCCGACTCGCTCACAGATGTTTGCAATATCGTTGATAAAGGAAATCTTTGTTGCCAGAAATGCGTTCGCAGCGTATTTAATCATTTCTGCACTTTCTAGATTTGTTTTAATGACAGGAGCATGGAATGGCTGATGCAGATCCTCAATGATGGCAGCGGCTTTATGACTTGTTGAACCAATCACGGCACGCTCCATATTCATCGTGTCATGAATTGCTGATCCCTCCCGAAGAAATTCAGGGTTAGATACAACATCAAAAGAGTATCTTCCCCTTGAGGCTTTTTGAACGATAGATTGCACCAGTTTCCCTGTTCCGACCGGGACTGTGCTTTTATTTACGATCACTTTGTAGCCGTTAAGATGCTCACCGATTGTTTTCGCCGCCGCTTTTACGTACGTTAAATCAGCTTCACCTGTTTTTGACATAGGCGTTCCGACTGCAATATATATAATATCTGAGGCTCGAATGGCGGACGGGATATCGTTCGTAAAGGTCAGGCGCTGACCCAGCACATTTTTTTCAACTAAGTCTGCAAGCCCTGGTTCATAGATTGGGATTACTCCATTTTTCAGACTTCTGATTTTTGATTCGTCGATATCACAGCAAACAACTTTATTGCCGATTTCCGCAAAGCAAGTGCCTGACACGAGTCCCACATAACCTGTTCCAATCACAGCTATTTTTTTCACAGCGCTCATCCCTCTCCTGTAAAATGATCTTCCTATTTATATTGGTCGCAGTTTCTGACGATTAAACGGACGTTTTCATGACCGTCTGATACTGATGATGCAAGGCCTTGGCATTTTTTCCTGCGTCAAATTGAGCCTGCACAGTTTCATACAAATCATCTGCCACTTCCGGCTTCCATACTTGCTCATGTTCGTACCGAGTGATCGCTTCCGCCAAGGCTTGAGCGGATTTTGGCTTAATCAGCAGATGCTGGTGCTTTCCGAATAAAGATGCCACTCCGCCAACATCTGTACAGATGACAGGAATCCTTAACGCCAGCGCCTCAATTACAACAGTCGGCATTCCCTCACTGTAAGAAGGAAGCACGAATAGGTCTGCCGCAAGCAAATAGTCTCTTACCTGATGATTTGGGACTTGGCCTGTGACGATATGCCCCTTCTGCGTCAGCATCAATTTTGCGGGACCATCCCCAACAAAGACTGCCTGAGGAGGGTCCTGCAGGGATTCGATGGCTTCGGACAGTTCAAAAATGCCTTTCTCCCTGACCAGCCGGCCGACATAGACAGCCAGACGCTGATCGAGTGGCAGCCCGAGTTTTTTTCTGAGTTCTTCTTTCGTCTGCTCATTTTCCTGAAAGCGGCTGAGCTGTATGCCGATCGGCAAAACCGAGCTGTCAAAGCCCGAAAGCTTTTTGGCTTCTTCCTGAAGTTTGTGGCTGACTGCTAAAACGGCTGACGCTGAACCTACGGCACGCTTGAAGGCTTTAAACGCTCCTTTGCTGTAATGCGGATAGACATTCACATCACTGCCATGCAAGGTCAGGACATAAGGAATTCGCATTGACTCTGACACGACTGCCGCAGCCCCGCCCGATGGCATGGCAAAATGCGCATGGATCAGATCCGGATTTAGGTCGCGTTGTTTCATGGTTTTTATAACCGCTGATGCAATTCTCCGGTGAGGCTGCGCCCACTTCAGCTGGCCGGGAACTGCCCGGTAGAAAGGCCGGTAAACCGGTATCCCCTTCCTAATCTCATACTCCGGTCTGGCATCCTTTTTACGATATGTCTTTTTCAGCATACGGACAGGTGCTGAATGAAAAGGCCTTGGGCATATCACAGTGATATCAAGCCCGAGTTTCTGCAGCTCTTGCACCTGTGTCTCATGGAACACACCTTCACCAGGTTTCAGACTGCTCGGATATACGCTTGTGATCCACAAAATCTTCATGACAAACGTCCTTTTCTTAGTAGTTTGCTTTTCATTTGAGGGTACGCTTTTACCAAAAGAAAGAGATAGCACAGCGCCCCGGCCGCAACTGAAATGGCCAGCCGCATTTCTGCCTGCATACTGAAGTGTTCCGTACTCAGGCTTACACCAAACGCGATGATGCCCATCGCCGCAGTAATCAGAAACGGCTTCATAATCGACTGGAAATAAGCTGAAAGGTTAAGCTTGATGACATATGCCAAAAGCCAGCGCCCGATCAGGAAATTAACAACGCTGATAATGGCATACACCCATGCGACTGTCAGCAGGCTTCCCGTCTGTACAGCTGCAAACAGTGATAAGCCGTACAGCAGCAGCACGCCGGAATCCCAATAAAACGCTAAGTCAGCTCTTCCTTTAGCCAGCAGCACAGATCCATTTGGATTCATAAGCACTCTTAGTATTCCGACAATCGCCAGAACATTTAGGATCGGAACAGCAGCAAGCCATTTTTCTCCGAAAACCGCTGTGATAAAAGCGTCGGACACAGATACGAGCCCGATTAACAGCGGAAACGAAACAAGCGCCAGCATTTTTGTCATATTCAGAAAGCCTTCTCTGATCACGCTGTTTTCATATTTGTTTTTTGCGAAAACAGGGAATGCCACCCGTGTGACAATCGGATTGATCTTCAAAACCGGAATGGTGACTATCTGATAGGCGAGGTTATAAATCCCCAATGCTTCAGCACCAATAAACCGGCCGATCAAAATCATATCGATATTAGCTCCCAGCCTGTTCACAAGACGGGATGAAAGCTGAAAGGCTCCAAAAGAAAAGAACTCCTTCATGCCTCTCAAATCAAAAACAAAAGCAGGATGCCACTTTTTCCGGTATACGGCCCAATATAAAATCCCTTTACTGGACTGGAGCAGGACCTGAGAAATGACGTACGCCAAAATCGCATCCATCATAAAAACCGCAATCGCTAAATATCCGAATGACAATACATTTGAAAAAATCTCTATTTTGCTTAACGTATTAAAATGCAGCTGCTTTTGCAGTATATACTGGTACTGCTGTCCAATCGGCGCGATCAAAAACATAATCGCCAGAATCCGAACTAGAAACACCAGCTCTTCTCTTTGATAAAATCCCGCAATGACAGGACTGCTCACATATAAAAGAACAAACAGCAAAACGCCCGTCATAATGTTAAGCCAATACAATGTGGACAGCTGACGCTCCGTCGCGTCGTCTCTCTGAATTAACGCTGCGCCAAAACCCATATCAAGCACAATCTGGGCGAAAACTGTAACCGTTGTGATCATGCCGACGAGCCCAAATTCTGTTAAGGTCATCATATTTCCAAGCAGGGCAAACTGAACAATTTGTATGATTGTAATACACATAGTTGAAATACTTGTCCACTTTGCGCCGCTCATAATTTGTTTTGTAATACTTGGCATCATATTCCCTACTTCTTTTTAAGCTCAGATTGATGGTGAATACCGGCATTCCATTTTATCTTGCACCATCACCTGTCCAGACTACTTTACAAGTTTTTAACATAATTTTTAATTCTAAAGTGAAAGTCAGGTTGCGAATGTAATATAAATCAAATATCAGCTTTTCCTTCGGCGTCATATCGTAACCGCCGTTCACCTGAGCCCAGCCGCTCAATCCCGGTTTAACAGCCAGACGCTGCGTAAAGCCCGGAATCTCATTCTGGAATTTTTCCGTAAAAACGGGACGTTCCGGACGAGGGCCAATCATACTCATATCGCCTTTCAGCACATTAAACAGCTGAGGAAGCTCGTCAATTCTCGTTCTTCTGATAAAAGCTCCGATCCTTGTCACCCGCGGATCTTGCTTCTGCGCCCAAACCGCACCAGACTTCTCGGCATCTATTTTCATGGAACGAAGCTTATAAAGCTTAAATGGTTTTCCGCCTTTCCCTACGCGTTCCTGCGTATAAATGGCAGGCCCCGGCGTCTCCAAACAAATCAATATTGAAAATACCGCAATCATTGGCAGCGCAATCGCCAACCCAATGAGCGCAAACCAAATATCCATTACGCGCTTTATAGCCAAATAACGAGCCGTCTTTTCAGATAATGTAAAAGAATGTATTTGCTGAACTGAGAATTCACGACTCACATTCATGCTTTTCTCTGCACTCACTGACACACACCTCACGATTTGTTTGGGATGTTATGATGACCTATGCCAGTCAGTTTAGCAGACGGATGTTAATTGGATGTAAATGGTATGTTAAGAAGTGTGAATTTGTTATTTTTTCTGACATTTATCCGTAAACTTTTTATTGTTTTAGACACTTTTTTTAAAAATTAAGCATATTGTATAAAAAAAGAGACAAATCATTTTACTGATTTGTCTCTCTTTTCATTGTGAAGCATTTAATATTGAAAATAAAATTTTGATTTAGAGGTTAACAGCTTGTACTGAACTTCAACCATTTTATTGAAGAATAACATGGATTTTCGTTCTACACTTTTTGTGCCTAGGATAATTGCTTGGTTATCCACTTTTGCACTGATTTTATTTTGAGAAGTGTTTATCGCAAATTCAATTAATCGCTCTTTCTTTACATGAGCTAGCTGTTCAAGCAAACTCTGCACGTTTACCGTCAATTTTGTGCAATGAGGCTCCAAATCAATACGCTTTACTGGTAATGATATTTCAGACTGTCCGGTATTCACAATGATTTTTGAATGATGTGGCAAACAAATTTGCTTATCTTTAAAAATAAATGATAAGTCTTTTGATTCTGTTTCATATGAAAGTTCCGCTTCTGTATAGGCATGTTTCTTTATATCAATCGAAAGATTATCGTAGTTCATTGTGAAATATGGTCTTGCACTGAAGACAAACAACGCATTATGCCCTAAATACATCGTGTTTGTTGAATACTTGTACGCAGCACGCTTGTTTCCGATTCTCGCCCGTAATTTGTAGCCATCTATCGACGATTCAATAAAGAAATCCCAAACGCCTAAATCTTCTTCTGCAGATGCCAGTTCATCAAACTTGCACTCAAATGTAAATGTTGAATTTTCGTACTTAGCCGGCGCAATGTATTTTTCCGCCTTTGTATCACGATGAACAAATACTCCTGTCAGAGACTGATTTTGATTCGTTTCATCATCCAACAATTTGTGTTTAATGGTTCCTTGAATGCTGAGGCTGTGATCGCTAAATTCAATATTCTGCAGATAATGTTCAAGCTTATTTTTATAATTTACTTTTAATAACTCTTCAGAAATTTGATAGCGTTCTAAGCTCGGATAACGTGCAATTAAATCCCCGTTATTTACAACACAGAACTTTTTAATGTCTTGTTCTTCACGCTCATACTGGGTTAACCCTTGCAAATCATTATTCCGAATAAACAGCAGCCGCAACTTGATATGCGGAAGCACAAATTGGTCAGCCTCTTCAGGTACTGCATGAATAAATGAGGACAAATATTTAAACCATTCAGCTCTTTCTTCATCGGTCTTCATTTTTATTGTGACATTTTTTGTCCGTGAAAAATCGAAATGCCTGTTTAAAAATACTGCCATCAGTTTAATTTTTCTTGCTTCTTCCAGATCACTAGCCTTGATGGCAGATACAATATCTTCCATTGCTCCATAAAAGTTCTCTGGCGGAACATAAGCAACACTCATATGTTCACCATCTCTTTTGACCAGATAGTAATAATCATAGTCAGCTGAAACAGAAATCTTCTTTGCTTTTAAATAAGCGTTCATTGTGAAGACTTGATCTTCCGCTGCTTTTATGTGAGTAGGGAAGGTAATTTTATTTTCTTTTAAAAGTGAGGCTTTAAACAGTTTTTGAGGTCCCAATGTAAAAACAATTTTGGAATCAACCAAATCAACATCCGGGTTCGTTTCCTTAAACATTGATTTGGGAACACCTCGGCCGTTTATCCCTTTTAACTTTCCTAATGTAATATCTGATTGATTCTCTTTTGAGAAATTGTACCATCTTAACAATGCTTCATTGCCTAGATAGTCATCGGAATCAACAAATAGAATGTATTCACCCTTAGCAATTTTTATTGCATCATTCCGAGGGGCACCTGGACCGCCTGAATTTACTGTTCTTTCAATAACAACTACATTTTCATATTTCTGTTTATATTGATTCAAAATGTCTAAAGATGAATCCGTAGATTTATCATCAACACATATAATCTCATAATCCTCTTTTGGCATCGTTTGATTAACTAAACTGTCAAGACATTCGGAAATAAGATCTTCTGAATTATATACAGGGATAACAATGCTTATTTTCATCGATTACCTCACTACCCTAATGGATCGGTTATATTTTTGCCAGATAATTATATCAAAAACATCTGTCAATAAGAATAGGCCGAACCTTAAATTTTGTTAAACTTTTACATAGCATGTATGCTTTAAAATTTTTCTCATTTTATCGTATAAAAAAGCTTGCCGGCAATTCCTGATAGGTTCTGCCGGCAAGCCGCCTTATTCCTTATTAATAATAGCCAATAATTCCATCATATATTGCTTGAGCTGCTTTTTCTTGGTACAAAGCGCTCTTTAACTTACTTGCGTCGTTTACATTTGATATGAATGCCAGCTCCGCTAAACTGCTCGGCATCGTTGATTCTCTGATCACATGGAAATTCCCGATTCTCACGCCTCGGTTTTGCGTATTGAGCGCCTTGTAGAGCCTATTTTGAATTTCAGTCGCAAGCCGTTTGCTGTTTTCTGACTCATACTTTGTATAATAGTAGGTTTCAGTACCTGTTGCTGCTGGGCTCGCTGAATTGGCGTGAATGCTCACAAACAGATTTGCATTATTGCTTTTTGCTTTTGCAACCCGCTCAGAAAGCTCTAAGAAAACATCTGTAGATCTGGCCATAATCGGAATTGCTCCGCCATTGGAAAGTTTGCTGTTTACAAGCTTAGCAACGGCAAGGTTAATGTCCTTCTCCTTTAATCCGTTACCGATCGCTCCGCTGTCATAACCACCATGTCCTGCATCCACAAATACCTTTTTGCCAACAATCACATTTTTCAGCTGGTTCACAACATTTGTGGTAACTGAAATGGTTCCCCCAAGCACAGTGAAAGTATTCTTGCTGTTTGATCCGATGACTGTTCTTGTCGCAGTCGGCAGAGAACCGGCGTCAGTAAATAGCATTGGCCGATTTTGCTTCGCCGCCAGAACAGAACCCGCTAATGCATCGGCATATTGATAGCCATTGCTGACAAATGCGGCTTTAGATGAAGAATAATATTTTTTCGCTATGTTTGCAGCCACTTCAAAACGGCTGTTTCCGCCGATTCTTGTTGGTGAAGGAAGCTG
Source organism: Bacillus sp. LJBS06 (assembly GCF_016924995.1). Classification (NCBI taxonomy): domain Bacteria; kingdom Bacillati; phylum Bacillota; class Bacilli; order Caryophanales; family Bacillaceae; genus Bacillus; species Bacillus sp. LJBS06. Next base: position 3,578,081 of record NZ_CP070483.1, read on the forward strand.
GCTGTAAACATTTTTAGAGACACTGATTTCTCCTCCGACCACAATAGTCGATGATGTCCCTTTGCTGTTCATCGCACTTTTCGTTGGTGCAGGAATGGAGCTTGCAGTAGTCAGTAAAATTGGAATGCCGTTACGTGCAGCATAAGAACCGATTGCCAGACTGTCAGCATATGCCGTTCCATTTGCGATTACCGCTTTTGAATTTGAAGACAATTTTTTAGAAATATTTTGGGCAACTTCGTAGCGGCTTCTTCCGCCGATCCGTTCCACATTGGAAACACCCAATTTTTTAATGTCACTTACTACATTGTCAGAAACACTGATTGTCCCGCCAATGACGATGACCTTGCTCGGTTTAAGCTGGCTGATTCTGTCTTTAGTCGGTGTAGTCAGTTTAGATGATTCCGTCAATAAAATTGGGGCATTGTATTTATAAGCCATAGGAGCAGCAGTTAATACATCTGCATACGCTGTTCCGTTTGCCAAAACAACCGTGCTAGCACTGCTCCAGCCTTGTTTTGAAACATTCACAGCAACCTCATATCTGCTTGCTCCATCCAGCCTTGTAACAGAGTTGGCCGCAAACGCATTTGGTACAAATAACACGACTCCTAGTATCAGCATGGGTATGCTTTTAAGAAAGATCCGCAAAGATAGTCCCTCCAAAGATTGATAATGATTCAAAAATCAAATAACGAACGAAGGAGGCATCTCGCCTCCTTGGACTTCTATCAATCTTTTAATAGCTTGATAGAGTTGTTCCCGGATAGTAAAAACTTAAAATCGCTGTATAAGATTGTCCGGCCGCTGCTCTGGCATTGGCTCCGTACTGACTCATGCCTATGCCGTGTCCGTATCCTTTACCGCTAATAATAAAAGCGCTCGTATTGCTTGAGACAGAAGCGTATGTACTCTTCATATTTGAAGCGCCAAGCATCGTTCTCAGCTCTGTTGCAGGTACAGTAATTGTTGCTGTTTTTTCACTGAGGCTTCCATTTGAGAGAATGTAGCCATTTGATTTTTCTTTCACGAAATATGAGAATGTGACGCTTGCTGTTTCCGGCCGCTGACCGGCAGTTTTCTCCGTGCTGAATTTCACACTGGATATTTTCGTGATTTTGATAGACTCGGCATTGCTGTATTTATTTTTAATAAACCAGTTTTTCAAACCGCTCAAATATGCTGAGTTTGTTTCATTTTTAGAGCTCCACCAAGATCCAGGGCTTTTCAGATTCAGAGTGTTTTTATCAATCTGGGTTTTATTTAAAGACAGAGACCAGCTGATTTGCGGGTCGTATGTATCTTTTTTGGCGATTAAATAAGGAAGCTGGCTGCTCCACACCTCACCGCTCGCTTCTGTAAAGCCGCCATTGCTTGAGGAATACGTAGCTGAAATCAAATTCCCATTGTATTTCAAAACTTTTCCTTTTGTAGCTTCAATGACTTCTGAAGTTTTCGAGTTCCAGTCATATCCTCCATATACCTGAAAAGCAGTGGTGTCTTGTACTTCTTTTCCGGCCGAATTGATGGAATAAGTTCTCGCTGCGACAGCTTGGGCTTTAAGCGCTTCTTTCTGCCAGCTAGCCGGCATTTCATGAGGAACAACACCCTTTAAATAATCTTCAAAGGGGATATTCACATTGATCGGACGAATATATTTGCCTGACTCTATTGTGAATTTCATGTTTCCGAGATATGGCGTTCCATTCAGACTGATAGAATTTGTAGTTGTATATTTTTTAGAATTTGCTGTGAAAGAAGTTCCTAGCGTCTTGATTGCAGTGCTGTTTTTATAAAGCACCAGATTTCCTCCGGATAACTTGACTGTATAGCCAGTTCCTGCAAAAGTATCTGCCAGTTTGTTCTTTAGCGTATCACTGATGGAGATGCTTCCTCCAAGCAGAGCAAATGACTGAGTTCCTTTTGAGGCCACTACATCAGCGACTGGCGACGGCAGACTGCCTGCTTCAACCAGCAGTAAAGGGCTTCCCTGCTTTGCTGCAAGCACAGACCCCGTCAATGCATCCGCAAATGTTTGACCATTTGACATAAATACCTTTGTTGCTTTCATATTTAATTCTTTTACGATATTGGCAGATACCTCATATCGGGACACCCCGCCAATCCGTTTCACAGTTGCCTGCTTTTTTAATGTAGCTTCCACGCCAGTGCTGACACTCAACGGACCGCCGACAATCGTAACCTTGCTTGGAATTTTGTAATCACTGCGGATGTTATTGTCTCCCGCAAGTAAAATCGGATAACCGTTCATTGCAGCATATGGCGCGATGGACAGGGCATCCGTAAAAACCATGCCTGTGGCCACTACTGCCTGGCTGTAATTCCCCATCCGATCGGCTATGTTTTTAGAAACCTCGTAACGGGTGGCTCCGCCAATCCGATCGATAGAACCATATTTTTTTAATGTGTTTTCTACATTTTTAGAAACACTGATTGTCCCGCCAATGATGAGAATATTGTCAGGATTTAATTTTGCAATTTCGCTTTCTGTTTTTGGTGTTAGCGAATCTGCGTCTGTTAATAAAATCGGTGCATCGTACTTTTTAGCAAGCGGTGTTGCTGAGAGCGCATCTGCAAAAGCATCCCGATTCACAATGACCACAGTCGTTGGGTTTGTCCACCCGGCAGAAGCTACATTATTGGCAACATCGAAACGGGTGGCTCCTCCATATCGCTCCGTATCCGCTATTCGTGAGCCGGGAATTTCATAGCCGCCTGTGATATCGACATCCAAACTTGATTTGCTGCCTACATAATTACTCAGCTTAACCGAAATGGTTTTATCAGCGGCTTTCGCAGACTGCATAAACGCCGGACATGCTATAGCCGCCGCTGTGACTGATGATAGAAGCAAGAGCTTCATTTTTTTCAAAACATGGAACCCCCTAAGAGTTTTTTATTACTTTGTCTCAAGATCCTTAAGCATTAAAGCGCCATTTGAATCTTTTGTATATTTGACAACAACTTTTTGCCCTTCCGAAATGCTGTTCATTTTGTCCTGAAGGTCTGAACCAACCTGAATCGAAGTCTCTTTATCATCAATAGTAACTGCAATCGTATGGCTGTCCGCCAAACCGGCAAAAGTGCCTTCCTTCGTTACAGTCTCTTCTGCAGACGTATCCTGGCTGTCTGAATTTGTTTCTGCTCCTGATGAGTTCTGAGCTGTGCCGCACGCAGACAAAAGAAGCAGCATTGAGAACATTAAAATAGCAATTTTTTTCATTCCTATATCACCTCTCCACTTTTTATCGACAATTTTAAGCTTATTTTAAGATTTCTTTCAAAACAACGAAAAGTTTTTGCGGATTTTCTTAAAATACCGAAACATTTGTTACAAGCAGCCGTCTATTGTAAAGAATCAGACAAATTTTAGTTGTTTTCAAATATTAAGAAACTTATAATCGTACTAGATTACAAAAAAGTGAGGACTTTATAATGAGAGCTGAAAAAAGAAAGAAAAAAAGAAAGGCATTACTTGTCATTTTAGCCATTGTGGCCGTATTTGTACTCGGAACTGGCGGCTATGCATACTACTTATGGCATAAAGCAGCATCAACCGTGGCAAGTATTCATGAAAGCATTGATAAATCGAAAAAGAGGGATAAAGAGGTCAGTATCAATAAAAAGGATCCTTTTTCCGTCTTAATCATGGGTGTGGATGAACGCGACGGCGATAAAGGCCGTGCCGATACGCTCATTTATATGACCGTTAACCCAAAAACGAATACAACCGACATGGTCAGCATTCCTCGTGACACGTATACAAAAATTATCGGAAAAGGCACAATGGATAAAATCAACCATTCATATGCTTTCGGCGGCACGCAGATGACGGTTGACACGGTTGAGAACTTCCTCGATGTTCCAGTTGATTATTTTGTAAAAGTGAACATGGAAAGCTTTAGAGACGTTGTTGATACACTTGGCGGCGTCACAGTAAACAGCACATTCGCGTTCAGCTATGACGGTTATTCGTTCGGCAAAGGAGAAATCACGCTGAACGGAAAAGAAGCGCTCGCTTATACCCGGATGAGAAAAGAGGATCCGAGAGGCGATTTCGGGCGCCAGGACCGACAGCGACAAGTCATAGAAGGAATCATTAATAAAGGCGCAAATATTTCATCCATCACGAAATTCGGAGATATGTTTAAAGTCGTTGAAAATAATGTGAAAACGAACTTGACCTTCGATGACATGTGGGATATCCAATCCGATTACAAAGGCGCGCGTAAAAAGATTAAACAGCACGAACTGAAAGGCACAGGCACGAAAATCAATGGAATTTACTACTACCAAGCTGATGAAAGCGCCCTTTCCGATATCACAAAAGAGCTGAAGGAAAGCCTCGAAAAGTAAAACAAAAAAGAAGCTTCGCACAATGTGCAAAGCTTCTTTTTTTATTTGCCTGTAAATGAATCCGGATGCTCTTTCCTATACCCGTAATGAAACAGTAATTCTTCCACAATCCGGCGGGAAGCCTCTCCATCTCCATACGGATTAGAAGCGTGGGACATTTTCTTGTACTCATCATGATCAGTTAACAGCTGTTTTGTCAGCTGATAAATGTTTTCTTCATCCGTCCCTGCAAGTTTCAGTGTTCCCGCCTCCACTCCTTCAGGCCGTTCTGTCGTATCACGCAGCACAAGCACCGGCTTTCCGAGAGATGGAGCTTCCTCCTGCACACCGCCCGAATCTGTCAGAATAAAATGCGATTTTGCCGCAAAGTTATGGAAATCAATCACTTCTAACGGTTCAATCAGATGCACTCTGTCCGAATCGCCAAAATGCTTCTGCGCCGCTTCCCGGACAACAGGATTCAGGTGCACAGGGTAAACGACCTGTACATCGTTAAACTCCTCAACAATTCTGCGGATGGCCTTGAACATGTTTTCCATTGGCTCACCCAAATTTTCCCGGCGGTGCGCGGTCAGTAGAATCATCTTATCATCGCCCACCTGATCGAGGACAGGATGTGAATAGCCGTCCCTAACCGTTGTGCGAAGTGCGTCAATCGCTGTGTTTCCCGTTACAAAAATAGAATCGGCTTTTTTATTTTCTTTTAATAAATTGTCTTTCGCCTGGCCTGTCGGGGCAAAATGCAAATCAGCAATCGCTCCTGTCATCTGGCGATTGAGCTCTTCCGGAAATGGGGAATACTTATTCCCTGTACGGAGCCCTGCCTCGACATGGCCGACAGCAATTTGATGATAAAAAGCGGCTAGGCTTCCGGCAAACGTCGTCGTCGTATCACCATGGACAAGCACAATATCGGGTTTGATGTCTTTAAACAGCTCATCCAATTTCACAAGTGCGTTAGACGTAATCTCTGCCAGTGTCTGCCGCTCCTTCATAATGTTCAAATCGAAGTCAGGCTTGATGTGAAACGCATCTAACACCTGATCGAGCATTTGTCTGTGCTGTGCAGTGACCGTTACGTATGAATCTATTTCAGGATATTTTTTCAATTCAAGCACTAGAGGTGCCATCTTGATCGCTTCAGGCCTGGTCCCGAAAACGGTCATAACTTTTAGTTTTTTCATATTGTCACCTGGTTTCTTTGTTTAACGGGCTGTTAGATAGAATTTTGATTGATCTGATTGTATAAATAGGTCTACTTTCTTCTTTATTTTAAAGCACCATAGCTTTTTTTCAATATTTTTACTGCAAAAGTATACACTGACATCCTTTTTCGGAACCAATGTTGTTTTATATGAATTAATGGATAAAACAATATTGGTGTTTTGTAAATAAGCCGGGGCAAACTTTTGCTCAACGAGATTCCGATCAACCTGTATCACTGTCCCATCAGCTGAACTGATTTGATTTTTTATTGGTATTAAAAACTCTTGGTTATTACACTCAAGCAATAATAAGGATTGCTTCGGAAAAAACAATTGGCTTCCAGGGAAGACGAACGTTAAATGCTGGTCCGAATCATTATTTCTGAATTCAACTTTCAGAACTTCCTGCTTTCTGACCTCCACCGACAAATTATCATAGGTTTTAGTAAAGTACGGCCGTGCGCTGAAAGCATATTCCCCGTTATTCCCAATATATTTAGCATGCTTTGAATAGGGATATTTTTCTCTGTTGCTGCCAATTCGGGCGCGTTTTTTATAACCGTCAATCTCTGATTCAATAAAGAAGTCCCAAACTCCAATATCTTCTTCATTAACGGCCAAATCAGTAAACTTCGTGAGAAATTCAAATTCCCCGTTCTTGGAATACACTGGAGAAATGATTTTTTCAGTTTTTCTATCACGGTGCACCCAAATGCCGTATAAAGTTTGCATAGCTTGATGCTCTGGTTGTAAAGCCGTGTGGGTAACCGACCCTCTTAATGTGAAAGTGTTGTCCTTCATTTGAAATTCGCTCACGTAATGACTGATTTTGTTTCTGTCATCAACAATCCGTTCATTCTCTGCCAAATGATATGAGATAAGGCTGGGATAGTTTGCTATGATATGACCATTTTTAACTGACGTATATTGGGCCATATTTTCTTTATCAGCTTCAAACTGCTTTAAACCCTTTAAGTCATTATCACGCACAAAATATAATTTTAACCGCGTATGAGAATGAACAAGTTTATCAATTTCCCGTGGTATATTTTGTTCAACAAAATGATGAAGCTCTGTCATCCATGTTTGCTGCTCTTGTTCATCCTCAATTGTTACGGTAAAGTCCGTTGTTCTAGAAAAATCAAAATGACGATTTAAAAACTTCGCCAAAAACTTCATTTTGCGGTTATGAGAAAGACGGCTATTACGAATCATATCTATGATTACCTTCATTGCGCCATAGTAGCTTTGAGGCGCAACGTATGCAAACGTCATATGCTCGCCGTCATGCTGTACAGCATAGTAATAATCATAATCGGCCAAGACAGAAATTTTGTCCGCTTCTAAATAAGCTTGCATGACAAATACCTGATCCTCCGTAGCCTGTATATTAGAGGGGAAATATATGTCATGCATTCTAAGCAGTGAGACTTTAAAAAGTTTTGTCGGTCCGATTGAGTAAACAAGCGGAGATTTTACAAGATCCGCTTCAGGTTTTGTTTCCTTAAAAATAGCTTGCGGGACCGATCTGCCGTTTACACCAACCATCTTTCCAAGCACAATATCTGAATCGTGCTGTTTTGCAAATTGATACATTCTCTCAAACGCTTCGATTCCTACATAATCATCGGAATCAATAAAAAAAATGTATTCACCGTTCGCAGCACGTATCGCTTGGTTTCGCGGCTCTCCCGGTCCTCCCGAGTTTTTTTCTCGTTCTATAACCGTTATATTAGAATACTGTTCACTGTACTTTTTTAATATTGAAACCGTGCCATCCTGAGAACAATCATCTACACAAATAATTTCGTACTCATTATTCGGCATGGTTTGTTGAACCAGACTATCCAGGCAGCGGGAGATAAAATGTTCTGAGTTGTATGTGGGTACTGCTGCAGTAATTTTCACCATGACACCTCTATCCTTATCCGCTTCTATTTCATTCACAAAAACTCATATAATGAACAAAAACAGTATAAAAATGCACTATTTCGTCATTTCAAATACTTCTTCCCATCTTTCAAATAATCGGGCTTCACTATATTCAGTATCCATTAAGTTCTTTGCATTTTTTCCATATTGAATGGCTTTATCAGGGTTGTCGTACAAATAAATGATACTTTCAGCAAGCATTTCAATATGATCAGGTTCTACAAGCATTCCCGTTTCGTGTTCTTTTATGAGCTCTCTCGGGCTGTATTTCACATCAAAACTGATAACAGGGGTTGCGCACGAAAACGATTCACAAATGGCAAGACTAAACCCCTCAAATTTTGATGTTAATAATGTGGCAAGCGCCTGCTGATAAAATGGAGCAGGATTTGCGACATACCCTTTTAAATGTACATTATCTAACTTGAGATCCTCAATCAATTGCTGGTATTCCTCGTGGCCGGGACCGCTGCCATATATATTAAGGACAATATCTGGCCGGGATTTTTTTACGATTCCCATTGCTTTTATGACCTTATCGATCCCTTTTTCCTCATGATATCTGGCCACCATGACAAACTCGTTTTTCTTTTTTTCATACGTTTGTAATTTTTCCAGCCTTCTTGGTGCATGAGGAATAACAAAAATGTTATTGTTCGACTCAAAATCCTTCATGATATCTTCTTTTTGTTCATTCGTTAATACGATCAGCCCGTCATAATCCTTAATGTGCTCCATCGCATATTGATGATTATTTCGAACTTTGCTGCCTAACGTATAAGGATAATCTAAATGATTTGAGTGAACACAGTAATATCGTTTTGCCAATCCTGCACGCATTTCATTTACTTTTGAAGCACTTCCGACCCCGTCACAGATGATAATAGGGTCCTTTTCTTTCTTACATAACGTTTCAAGCCAATGTGTATGAAACTGGTGCTTATTTTTAAAAAACACAGCTTCCTTTTCATCTCGGCCAAACTGCATAACACCTTGACTGGCCCCTGTTTTAAAATGGTACCATTCTGTTAAATAACAGAAACCGTCGGGTGCTGTGTAGTGAATTTGATTGATTTTTCCGCTTCTTGTATCGAAAATCACAGTTTTATTTACATAACCGCCATGAAAGAATTCTCGCTTTGTCATTTGCATATTTTCATTGAAATGATCTACATATAAAAGGTTATTCGACTCATCCCATTTTTTCTTTTTCATATATAAACCATTCTTGAAGTATTCCGTTTCTAATTTTTCCTCATTATGATACACGGCATATGGTTCTTCAAAGCGATTACGATTTAGCTCAAAATAACTTTGTTGTGCATTCCCGACTTTTATATGCCTATGCTGATTTTTATAATCATCATAAATATTGAGGATATTTACATCAGCATGCAGCCTTCCAGCGCTCTTCAGCACTTTTTCAATCTGATCATAATTCTCCTTATAATCAAGTGTGACCAAATCGATTTTATGGCCGCGCTCCGCAAATGTAAAAGATCTTGACATCATAGAGCTTGTAATGCCGCCTTTTTCAATGTCTATTTCATATATTAGTGAAAAGATCCTTCTCATCTTCAAGCTCCTTCTTCTGGTAAAACCTCGTCTGCTATTTTTTTACAAACATCCGTTTCATTAATTTTCTCCGAAATCCCTCAGCTGTCTGAACATGCAAATCATTATTTTCTTCTGCCAAATGAATTTGCCAGCCCGAAATACTTTGTTCTGATAATGGAATTTCCTTTGAATCGGTTATTCGCACACCTGATGAAAAGAAGCTATTATCCCACTCAGAACAAAAATACAATTCTATAGTGGACAACTGATCTAATACAGAGTCAACACGAAGTATACCACTTACAGTAAAAGTAAGTTCTTCCTCGCTGTTTACTTTTGCGTTAAATGTGCTTTCAGTGCCGCTCTTCTTATTTTTTAACTTCCAATACATTTTATGACGGCCAACAGAATGGGGCGGAACGTCGCCTTTGAATTTAACCTTGGCTGACAAATATAAATTTGATTTCGACTGCCATTCAGCCGTTAACAGCTCAACATTCATATCTTTCAATTGATTATTAAATGGCACCTGATCAATTAATTTGTCCACAAAACGCTTGCGGGTAAACGGCTCTTCAGAAACGTAATAAATGTTTGTGCGTGGCCCCGTATGTTTCATTATGTCATGATATCGTTTCAAGGAAGGTACCACGAAAGCATCAAGGTGGTCTATTTCCTTTTCAGGGTTTTCCAACATCTCATTCGTCTCTATAAAACCTAAATACATGGAAGAATATTCAACTGAAAGAGACTTTAGTGTTGTATATAACTTGACTTCAGAAGTTAAAAATAAATAATCCGTTTCCTTTATTAAGCGGCTTAGAAAATAACAGGAAAGTTCATTTTCTGAATACAATACACTGACTATATTCTCTTTTTCGTCGAAAATGACAATTTTTTCAGTTGTTCCATCATTCTTATACCATTTTGTCATATAGCAAGTGCCATCTGCCCTTAAATAAAGATGCTGCTTTGGTTTGTTAGTCTCCAGATCCATGTACATTAAGCTGTGTACATATCCAGACGAATCATATTCTTCCCTTTTAAATCTTTGCCTGCTTTCATTAAAGTAATCAATGACAGCAAGTTCTCCTGATGCTGTAAACCTTTGATATTTGATATAGCGTCCATTATTGTAATAGCGGTAAATTGGCTTATTTGGTTCTTGAATATATGTTAAACCTTCTTGTTCAATCGGATGCTTGATTTTATCTTTCTCAGGTTCAGAACCTTTAAAGTAGCTGTACATATTAATAACAGCAGTATCTTTAAAAGAAGAATGTCCATTGGGCTCATGATGTAAAGTGACAATTTCCATTGGATAATTCCAATCGATTGTATTGATACTAAACTTTTTTGCAGCATTCAGCTCTTGACAAACATATGCTAATTTAGGAGTAGAAACCTTAATCGTCATCATCTATTTAATACCTTTCAAATAAATTCGTACGTCACATTTTCAGAACTACATTATATCATTTTTGCTGGGCAGGCTCTAGAGATGAAAAAGCTGTTATATTTCTTGAATTACCTGATCAGCGTAAACTGTTTTATCTATCAATTGATGTTATTTTTTTGTATTTCCTTGACCTCAAAGTCACTGAATTGACTCTTGTTTAATATTGGTTTTTCTTATATGATTAGATGTGTTTAACAGAATGAAAATAGGGTATTGATGAGTAAAGAAACTCAAACATTTTAAATCCCAGCATTCAAAAAGCTGAACCCTAAATCTGTTTTTAAGGAAGGTGCTTTGAAATTGAAAAAAGTACGTAAAGCCATAATCCCTGCTGCAGGTCTCGGAACGAGATTCTTGCCGGCTACGAAAGCAATGCCGAAAGAAATGCTTCCTATCGTTGATAAGCCTACCATTCAATACATAATTGAAGAAGCTGTTGAAGCCGGTATTGAAGATATTATTATCGTAACAGGAAAAAGCAAGCGTGCAATCGAGGATCATTTTGATTACTCCCCTGAGCTTGAAAGAAACCTGGAAGAAAAAGGAAAAACCGAACTGCTCGAAAAAGTGAAAAAGGCTTCTAACCTGGCTGACATTCACTATATCCGCCAAAAAGAACCTAAAGGTCTCGGACACGCTGTCTGGTGCGCGCGTAACTTTATCGGCGATGAGCCGTTCGCGGTTCTGCTTGGAGACGATATTGTTCAAGCAGAAACACCAGGGTTGCGCCAATTAATGGATGAATATGAAAAAACACTTTCTTCTATTATCGGTGTTCAGCAGGTGCCTGAAGAAGAAACACACCGCTACGGCATTATCGACCCGCTGACAAGTGAAGGCCGCCGTTATCAGGTGAAAAACTTCGTTGAGAAGCCGCCTAAAGGCACAGCACCCTCTAATCTTGCCATCTTAGGCCGCTACGTATTCACGCCTGAGATTTTCATGTACTTAGAGGAGCAGCAGGTTGGCGCCGGCGGAGAAATTCAGCTCACAGACGCCATTCAAAAACTGAATGAAATTCAAAGAGTATTTGCGTACGATTTTGAAGGCAAGCGTTATGATGTTGGTGAAAAGCTCGGCTTTATCACAACAACTCTAGAATTTGCGATGCAGGATAAAGAGCTTCGTGAGCAGCTCGTTCCATTTATGGAAGGTTTACTAAACAAAGAAGAAATCTAAACAAAAAGGCTATTGGACATTCATCCAATAGCCTTTTTTTATTTCGGCATCAGTGTCAGTGTATGCTCTTCATTATCAACTGCAAAAACCTGATCAGCTGTGTTCACAAGAAAACGATTCTTGCTGCTGTCATACAATACATCGCTATCACTTAAGGATAGTGACGACGGGTTGATAGGAGAAATATTATGAAAAATCAGTTCTGATGCTTTATCATTCTCCAGCACATAGCTGATTTTTTCATAATCAAAATCTAACGTTTTTCTGCCGTCAGTTGTATCTCCTTCAGTATATCCATTCAATTTCGATTGAATGCTGATTCTGCTGTCTCCCAGGAATTTCAGAAAGTATTCATAGGAAGAAGCAGCGTTTTGCGAGACATACGGCGTAAAGGCAGCGGCATGCAATTTAGCATGTTTCATATTAGTTGCAACAGCGCTCTTTTTCACAAAATAAGACTGTCCGTTAAACTTTATTTTCGCTGCTTGTTTACCTTTTGCAGCTACCGTCACCTCTGTACCGAATGGCAGTGTAACGTCAGCCTTCTGTTTGAAACCTTGATCCTTATAAGCAGGGGCTTTTTCATTTGATATAAACCCTTGCTTATTAACTGCGGTTAAGCGTTCCTCTGACTTGCCCTTTGCATTGCCATGATGATTCTTCACTTCATTTTGCGGGATAGCGCCAAACGAAGCAATTGTACGAAGCGGGGCATTAAAAAACATCGTTCCTGCCATGAATACAGTCAGGATAGACAAAATAGCAATTTGAACCGCATTAGCCAATGATTTCGGCTTTTTCTTTTTTTGGCGGAAACGGGCAAACGCTTCAGGATCTTCTTTCTTCCTCTCTTCCGTCTGCTCTTTTTTATATGTCTCTTTTTCTTTTTTAGAGAGCTTATTAAACCAGTCAATAAACGCTTTATACTCTTTCACAACCGTTTTTGTTTCATCAAACATACGAAGCTCGCCGTAGTGCATCCAAGCGACGCGGTCACACATCTTTTCAATCTGGCCGATCGAGTGGCTGACAAAGAAAATGGTTTTTCCTTGCTTTTTAAACTCATTTATTCTGTCTACACACTTCTGATAAAACGTTTGGTCCCCTACAGAAAGAGCTTCGTCAATAATTAAGATGTCAGGGTCAATATGCACAGAAATTGCGAAACCGAGACGCGACTTCATCCCGCTCGAATAGTTTTTAACCGGCTGATTAATAAAATCGCCAATCTCAGCAAATTCAACGATGCTGTCATACATATCATCAATTTCTTTATTGGTTAACCCCATCATCAAACACTTGAGCCGGACATTGTCCCGGCCTGTTAATTGGTTATTTAAACCGGCAGCAATCGCAATCAGCGACGGCTGGCCGTTCATTTCAATTTCACCGCTGGTCGGCGGAATAATTTTAGCCAGCAGGTTAGACATGGTCGATTTCCCTGATCCATTTATCCCTACAAAACCGATTGTCTCTCCCTCATACACGTCAAAGGAGACATTCCGCACAGCAAAAAAACCATTATCCTTAGCCGGAAAAAACAATCCTTTAATCTTGTCCGATTGTTTTTTATACAAATGATATTGCTTTGAAACATTTCGAAACGAAACTTTTAGTTTCATCGTACAATCTCCTTACGTATTAAAGAAAGTCAACAAACTTGTCTCTGAATTTCATATGCAGGATAGAACCTACCAACAATAGAAGGAAGGTGAACAGCCAGAAGTACAGCGTGTACTTCATGTCTTGGAAAAACCATTTTCCGTCTAAGAAGCTGTTCCTAAATCCTTCTATCAGATAAAAAATCGGATTCAGCTTAAGCACAGGCAGAAGATTCGGGTGGTTTTTCCCGAGCTGCTCTGAGATGTTCCAAAAAATCGGAAGTAAAAAGAACAATAATCTCGTTACGGCCTGCAGCAGAAATTGATAATCTCTGACAAGCACACTGATTGTTGAGTTAAACAAACTAAATGAAAACATAAACACAATCATGCAGATTAAATAGTAAATATATTGTATCCAATGCAAGCTAGGGTAAACACCGCTTGCTAAAAGGACAATGACATAAACACCCATCATTACAAAATAACTAAATAAATTTGAAGCAATCACGACAGAAGGCAGTGAACTGATCGGAAAATTCATTTTCGCAACCATATTGATCCGTTTAAATACACTGTTTGATCCATCGAGAATCGTCGGGCTAATAAAAAACCACGGGATCAAACCAGCCAGCATCCAAACAATAAAAGGCACTTCTCCAATACCTGTTATGACTGGCTTACTGTTACGAATCCCCATACCAAATACAAACCAATACGCCAGCATTTGAATGAGAGGATTTAGAAACTGCCATAATACACCAAGATAATTCATCTGATACTGAGACTTTGTCTCATACGAAGCCAAGCGCAAAATTAGAGGAAACGATGTCACTTGCTCTTTTACGATTCTTACTAATGCATTCATTGTTTATCTTCCTTAGACTTAAATGATTTTTTGGATCTTTCGGTTAAAGAAATTTGAAAGCACCGGTGAATATTGTAACAGATGTAGAGATTTTTTTCACATCATAACAGGTTTAAGGTCCGTGAAAAAAACTTACATTTCATTTTCTAATTATAGCTATAGTAAACAAAAAAGTATTTCGAGATATTTGTCTCGAAATACTAATTACAGATTATTGGACCTCAATTTCAGAATAAACCTTTTTTAAGAGAGTTTTGTTTTTTTTGAAACCTTGCTCATTCAAAAGTTTTTCCCACTTCGTTCCCACAACTTCAAATGAGTATCTTTTTACATTTTCCTTCGCATTCCTGCCCATTGTTTTCCTCAAACTATCTTCTTTTATTATATTGGTTAAAGATTCTGCGAGCTTATCTACATTGTTTCTTTCAACTAATATTCCATCTTCACCATCATTGATAATTTCAGCAGGACCTATACAAGAATAACTAACGCAGGGAACCCCTACAGACATAGCTTCAATGATAACCATCCCAAATGATTCATTTCTTGAACTCAATGCATATATTGAGGAATTGGTCATCTCCTTGATAATGTTATCCGTTTTTGGCATTAAAAAAACATTATTATACAAATTCTTATCGAATATCATTTGACGCAATGAATCTTTCTCTACACCATCACCAAAAATCTTCAATTTCCATTCTGGATATTGCTGAACCACCTTTTCGAATGCTTGAATCAAAAGGTCAAACCCTTTTTCATGAACAAATCTTCCAGCAGCAATTACTGTTTTTTCTTCTAGGTTTGAGCTCTCCTTTGGCATGTGTGTTGCATTCTCTATTTTATATAAATCCGTGGAATGATTATTTAGAAGATGATGATAATCATTTATTTCTGCATCGGTTAAACATGTAAGAGCATCCAGCTTTTTATAATACTTTCTGATTTTCGTTTGAATTGACTTTTCATACCCGCCAAAATACTTATGCTCTTGGCCAATTTTAATGACATTACGATTAACAAATTTAGCAGATAAGAAATTAAAAGATGGTATGGTAGTTATAAGTACACCCTCATTAACTTCAGATAGTTTTTTTAGAATTTTAAGGTCTACAAATAAATTAAACATATGATATAAATCCTCATTTTTATCTATAAACACACTTGGTATCTTCATTAAAATTCTTTTAATTATTTTCTTATATAAGGGTGTGTTTTTACCAAAGAGCTTTCCTCTTCTTGCATCAAATATTGGTTTCAATTTAACCCTCTTATCTATATCAAACATGGGTTTACCCCTTGTTCTTCTGACACTTATAATTTCAACATCATAGTTTTGTGCAGCTAAATAATTAGCTGTATTTGCAACAGTTCTCACTGTTCCGCCCATACCATAGATATTGTAAACCAAAAAAGTAATTTTCACTTAATTATCCCCCTTCCTATTTAAGCATTTTTATTTGATTATATATACGATCAGAATTTTGTTTATCTTGATACTTATAAAATTTCTTTGATTTTACTTTATACTTTTTCTCATATTTAAATTCATTTTCAATTTGCTTTTGAACGATTTCCAATAAACTTTCATTTGTGTAAGCTGTTTGACCAAATAAATCTGTTTTCAAATTGACATAAGACCCTCTGTAATGTAAATAGTCAGATAAATCAAATTGATAAAAGACAACAGGTTTTTCTAGATAATTGAAATCGAATGCTACACTTGAGTAATCTGTTATCATTAAAGAACTTTCACTGACGAGACTTTTAACACTCTCTTCTCCGACTTTTACTAGTTTTATGTTTTTATGCAGATCTTTAAAATAGTTACTATATTTTTTTTGAAGTTCTATATGCATGAAAAACTTCAAAACAATATTATTGTCTTCTAAAAGTTTATGCAGTTTCTTATTGTTTAAAAATAAACTGTAGTTGAGATAGAATTTCGAACTTACAAAGTCATCAATCCACTCTCTCCAAGTGGGAATCAGGAGTATTTGTTTAGGATTCACCTTTTTACTTTTGTCAATCAATGTATCAAACCTCGATAACCCTGTAACCATCACTTGATCCTTTTTAAAATTCATTTCATTTATTAAAATACGCTTTTCATGATCAGATGAAACAACAAATTTTATAATTTTACTGTTATAAGATTTTCTATTAAAGCTCAATTTTTTCATTGCAATTATACCATGCTGCAAATAGATTATTTCTTTTGGGTTTTCACTCATTTTATTATGGATGACACTAGGAATAACATCTCTAATACCATGACTTACTATTAGGTATTTACTTAAATGATAAAATACAAGATGTTTAAAACTGTCATAAGTTATAATGTTTTTCGGATATTTTAAAAGGTTATCAAGATTTTTGTTATCTTCCTTACTTATATAGTAGTATTTTTCTTGAGTTTTATTTCGAACACAGTATTCAAAAAAGGCAAACCCATTATCCTGTGCTACTTCCCCTAAATTTTCCCCAACAAACCATACTGGTTTATTAACAAAAGGTTTTAAAACTTTTGCAACAAGTCCTGCAAATATAAACTTTATTTTTTCTGATTTCTTTTCAGTAGCCTTTATGTCTCTCATTTCTATCTTTAAAAGAGAATTTCTTTTATCAATAAAAGCAGACAAAAAGAGAGCCTTATTAATTTTAATTGCACCAGATTTAAATGTTGACTTACTATTTATTAGTTTCAAATCTTTTATTTTTATAGAAGACTCCACATGCTTATTATTAATTGATAAACATAGACCAACTTCGTATTGCATTTGTTTTTCCAAGCCATAATTTTCAGTTTCGTTAGCCTTTAATAAAAACACAAACTCTTTATATTCTTTCTGCTCCTGTTCTAGTGCAGGTTTTAACAGAATTGAGCTACTATTCTTGTCTCGTAACTTCAAATAAATTTTATCGTATATTAAATTATTTTTTTCAATGACAATACGAATTTCTATTTCTTTATTTTTACTAATTATATCTGTACATTCAGCGTTAATGTAAGAAGAAAAAACAAAAGATAGTTCATTTAAATTATTAAACTTAGGCTGGATTGAGAACGGTTTAACATCTTTTATTACAAACTCCGGATAAACATGAGATTGTGACTTATCTAAAATATCGTCTAAGTTTGATTTCAGTTTTACAACATATTCTTGATCCTTTATAAGAATTGAAATGTAAAAATCAAATGTGAAATGATTCATAATATCTATATCAGTTTTTTTCACTTTAAGTCTGCTCTCAAATTGCCAAAAAGAAAGATTCTTTTGAAGATTACTATTAAAATAAATTTTCTGTTCATTATCATTAGCTAAAAAAATGTTTTTAATTTTAAATTCCTTATCTAAAATCTCTATAGAACCTTTAATTATTAAATCATCACCATCATGATGTATATAAGATATATCTCCTAATATTGCTGAATCTTTTATTAAAACTGCTAAATTATTATCTAGAGTAGCATACATACGTGCTCTTTTTATGACTCCATTAGAATTATAAATGGTTTTAGGCAGACTAATAAATTTACCATCAGCTTTATCATTTACTGAATCAAATGATAATCTTTGACTAACTATTAATCCATTTGAATCAAACTCTAGGTAAACATCCCATATTCCATCAGTTTCAAAAAAGCTATGCATTAAAAAGGGCATACTTATCTGTAAAAGCCCTTTATCATGATCATTTTCCTGCAAGCGAACAATGTGCTTATCCTCAGTTTTTCTATTGATAAAAACTAGGTTTTTAATAAGAATCTGTTCTTCCTCTTTTGGAATGACCTCGCATTTTAAATTAAGATCGTTATTATCAATGCTTAAATGATGAATTTTAGTTTGAATTAACTGTTCATTAAATTTAGAAATGTTAATTAGCAATTCTTTATTTTGATTTTGGGAAACATTATGAACAAAGAGTTCGCCATTTTCAGTAAAAATCTCTTTTGTTTGTAAAGCAGTATTAATATCATTTTTCATTCTAATTGTACACTGCTCTTTACCTACCTTAACTTGGGTATAAAAATACCAATTACCTTCATATATAGGATAATCCTTCATTGTTAAGGATATTTCAAAAGTAGAGTCTTCTGTAAGTATAAAAGATTTAGTCGTTATTATTAATTGCTCCTTTGTTACTTCGTTTTCTAAGTAACAGTTGATGAATTGGACTGAATTATTTAAAAAGAAAAATGGATGCGACCCAAAAAAAGTCGTACGATTTGTTGACGTTTGGACATTTTTAACTATAAAAGCCAATTCGGAAAGGTTTGTTTTATTTATGATTAAATTATCATTTTCTTGAGGAGCAAACTCTAGCACAGATCCGTCAATAACAAGTTTAAATGTATCATTTAAATGGTTTAGGATATCAATAAATACTTCATCACTATCTAACATAAGCTTCAATTTAAAAACTGTTTGATCTGAACAAGGCTTAAGCTCATTTATTGGAATAGCAACTTTCATGATGCCTTCATTTCTAAGTAAAGAGATATTCGATAAGATATCTATATGTCTATTAAAAGTTGCAAGAACAACATTCTCTAACTTACTAAAAAAGTGATCATAAAAATCCTTTTCTTCACACATCAAATCAAATATGATATTTTCGTTTTCAACTCTCATGTTTATTAAATATATGCCGTAGTCCATTAAGTCTCGCCTTTCTCTACTTCCTTTTAAATAAATTAATTTTTATCCAAAAAGCCTTTTTACAACTCTTTTTGTTGACTCACCTGACTCTAAGTAGCAAAACTTGCTATGAAATTTCTGATAATTATAATTAGTACTGTAATCAAAACTTTCGACTTCATAAATAGATTCAATAACTTCTTCTGTGGTCATCAAGAGTGGCCCAGGAGCTTCACTTTCAAAATCATAATAAAAACCTCTTAATTTATCTCTGTATATATCAATATCGGGAACAAAAAAGATAATAGGTTTCTTAAGTGATCCAAAATCAAAAAATACTGAAGAGTAATCAGTTATTAAGATATCTGAAACAAAATATAGTTCACGGATATCTTTATACATTGACATGTCATACGCAAATTCTTCTAATCCCTCTAGATCAATAACATCAGCAACTAAATAATGCATTCGAAGTATAACAACATATTCTTTGCTTAGATGTTCTTTTAGTTTTTTCAAATTCAAATGTATGTCGAATTTATAAGCGCCTTTTTTATGATAGGAATTATCCCGCCATGTAGGCGCATATAAAATAACTTTTTTATTTATATCTATACCAAGTTTCTGTTTTATACTATTTTTCTCATTATTTGTTTTTGGTGAAAATAAATAATCATTTCTTGGATAACCTGATTCTATTAAATCCTTTTTAAATTGAAACGCCCGTTTAAAGATTTCAGTTGAATAAGCATTAGGAGAAATCAAATAATCCCATTTGCTAGCTTCCTGCAGAAAATTCTGTTTATACTTTTCAGTTGTGGTTCCTGGCATGTGCACTTCATCCATGTCATTGGCAAGCTTTTTTAATGGCGTGCCGTGCCACGTCTGGACATACAATGTGTTTTTAGGTTTTGGAATCCATAAAGGCAGCCGGCTGTTTGTAATCCAATATTTCGCTGTAGCCATGTACCAAATCCACTTAAGAGAAAATCTTTTTATATATGCAGCATCAACACCGTCTAATGCCGACAAATATCGTTTATCAATGCTCCATATCATCTTATAATCATATTGATCTTTATTTTCCTGTAAATATTCATAGATTGCTCGTGGATTGCAGCTAAACTGTTTTCCTGAGTAGCTTTCAAATAAAATTAATTTATTGTTTCTTGGCAGAAGAGCAAAAATCTTAAAAAGAAGTGAATAGGACCTAACTAATAAACTTCTGCATTTTTGTAAAATAAAAGATTTCATCATGAACTCCTTAAAGAGTAAAAAATTTATATTTGCGCAAACAAGAAAAAAAGAAGCAACTGAATTACTTCAAGCCTCTTTAAGTTGGTGCTTCTATAAACTAGCCATGTCTTTTTTGATTTGGGTAGTTGAAATGCCTTCTGTTCTTGGAAGGTAAATGACCTCACAATATTCCTTTAAGAAGTCAAATTCTCCTTTCCAATCATCGCCGATGACAAATGTATCTATATCGTACTTTTGAATATCTGAGATTTTTTGTTCCCAGTTTTTTTCAGGAATCACTTCATTCACAAAATCAATTGTTTCTAGAATGAATTTTCGATGTTCATAGGAATGATGCGATTTTTTTTGTTTTTGAAGATTAAATTCATCTGTTGATAATCCTACGATTAAGTAATCACCCAGATTCTTCGCTCTTTCCAGCAGCTTCATGTGTCCATAATGAAATAAATCAAATGTTCCGTACGTTATCACTTTCTTCATCAGATAACATCACCTTCCAACTGTTTTCAACTGAGAGTACCAGAAAAAAACCAAAACCCTTAACAGATTGTTTATAATTTCGACACATTTTTTACGTACCATTAATATTGAACAATAATAGCATAAGTTCCTATAAAAGTTAAGGCTCTTTAAAAATGTCAATCACCAGCATTTTTTGGTATCATCGTTGCATTGATGTGTATTTTTTACAGGTCTAATACCTCATTCTTACCCATTATAACAAGTTTTCTTTTTCGAAAAAATCGAATCTTTTGTCGCGTTTTTAAGTGAAACGATTTTCTTTCTGCTGCGTCATTTATTTTGTACGCCCTCCTCATATTAATTCATCGTCAAAACGTGAAGGAATTGTAATGTGAATGTTAAAAGTTCCTAAAGATTTTTGTGGTAAGATAGAGTAAAATGTTTTCAGACAAAGAGTCTTTAATCAAATTATACGAATGACACGTGTTTTTTATAGACATATAGATGAAAAGGAGGGTTGATACGATGCAAACGAAACCCATAAATCAATTAGATTTTGTAGACGGTGAACTGACTTCATTTGTATCACATTTAGAAACGTCGTATTTGGATCAGAATAAAGGTGCGTTCATCGTAACAGCGAATCCTGAAATCGGATTTGAAGCGATGCAAAATCCGCGTTATGAAGCGGTTCTTTCATCTGCTGATTTTATTTTGCCGGATGGCATTGGTGTGGTGATGGTTTCCAAGCTGATTGGTAAGCCGCTTCAATCCAGAATTGCCGGATACGATTTGTTTACGTCTTTGCTTGAGAAGGCTGATCAAAAGAAAAAACGGGTTTTCTTTTACGGTGCAGCCAAGCATGTGATTGCTCAAACAATCCAGCGAGTCGAACGTGATTATCCTGGGATTGAAATTGCCGGATACTTTGATGGCTATGTGAAGAATCAACGTGAGGTGGCAGACAAAATTGCAGCCTCAAATCCTGACATGGTATTTGTCGCTTTAGGATATCCTAATCAGGAGTTCTTTATCCATAAATACCGACATCTATTCCCTCAGGCTGTTTCTGTAGGGCTGGGCGGAAGCTTTGATGTGTTCAGCGGCAATGTCAAAAGAGCGCCCTCATTTTTTATCCGTTTTCACCTTGAATGGATGTACAGGCTGATCACTAACCCTGCGCGCTGGAGAAGAATGCTTAGCATTCCTAAGTATGTTACAGCCGTGCTGAAACATGAACGGGCTTCAGCAAAGCCGCAATATACGGGACAGGTCAAAGATCAATCACGCCATTTGTAATGGGGCCTAAAGGAGCTATGATATGTAATGAAATGCATGAACCTTTCGCTGTGCCTGCAGACAATCCGTGGCAGCCGCTTTGAGCTGATGACAGATTGAAATCCTGGTTTGCTTTTTTTTATTATTTGTTCATCAAAATCATCGGCGCATTGCTGTTTTGGGTTAAAGCAGGAAGGCAAGTGACCCTTCTTGTATCCTTTCCTGATAATGCCCGGGCAATATTAAAGGAATATCAGATGGGACACTATTCATTTCCCATTCATGTCCTTCTGACCCAGCATGCCAAATCGCTGGAAACAGAATTTCCTGAGCTTACTGTTTCCGTTATTAACGAAAAACACCCGCTTCATATATGTAAAGCGGTCTTTTCTATGCTGAGCAGTAAAGCTGTAATTGTTGATAACTATTTTGTTTTGACAACCGTTTTGACCTGCAGATCTGATATCGAGTGTATCCAAGTTTGGCATGCAAACGGAGCGTTTAAGCGTTTTGGGTTAAAGGATATCAACACTCAGAATCGTTCGCGTGCTGACGTAAGACGGTTTCGCAAAGTATATGCTTCATTTGACCGGATTGTCGTCGGTTCTGAACATATGGCAGACATTTTCAAGGAATTTTTCGATATAAAAGATGATAAATTTCTTCGGTTTGGCGTGCCTTTAACCGATGCTTACTATGAGGTGAAGGAAAACAGCCATGACCTTAAAAACAAATATCATCTGCCGGCAGAGAAAAAAATCATCCTGTATGCGCCAACCTTTAGGGATCATCAGTTTGAAAGCTTTTCGCTGCCGTTTTCAGAAAAACAGCTGCGGCATGATTTAAATGGACAATATTTACTTGCAGTAAAACTGCATCCTGTTATGAAGCAATCTGCTGAATTGCCTGGGGATAGTGCGTGGATAAAAGACGTTTCAGACCTCCCGCTTGCAGACCTTTTAAAAATGAGTGATCTGTTAATATCAGATTATTCTTCTGTCCCTTTTGAATTTGCTCTGCTGGACAAACCCATTTTATTTTATACGTATGATATGGAGGCTTACAACAGAACTCGTGGTTTAATTCACCATTATACAGAGATAATACCCGGGGTTCCTTGCCGTGATTCAGGCATGCTCTTGGACCAGCTGAAAGATATGGACAAGCTTCAATCTGAAGTGGAGCGCTTTTCACGTGAATGGAACCTGTACTCGAGAGGGAATGCCAGTAAGCAGCTTTTAAGCTATGTAAATGAGAAATCATGCTGATCTTTATATATAATAGAGATCGGTATTGCAAATAATATGAAAACCTTTTATAAAACATTATGAGTTGTAGTAAGGAAGGAGTCATTTTATGATTTATGCTGAAATTCTAGCCGGTGGAAAAGGTTCCCGCATGGGGAACGTCAATATGCCAAAACAGTTTTTGCCTTTAAATAAACGCCCAATTATCATTCATACGGTTGAAAAGTTTTTATTAAATGACCGTTTCGATAAGATTTTAATCGTTTCCCCTAAAGAGTGGATTAACCATACAAAAGATATTTTAAAGAAATTTATCGGGCAGGATGATCGCCTGATTGTCGTTGAAGGCGGCAGCGACCGTAATGAATCCATTATGAGCGGTATCCGCTATATTGAAAAAGAATTCGGCATACAAGAAGATGACGTGATCATCACTCACGACTCTGTGCGTCCGTTTCTGACTCATCGCATTATTGACGAAAACATTGATGCTGTTCTTCAATACGGCGCTGTTGATACTGTAATCTCAGCCATCGATACAATTATCGCCTCAGAAGACCAGGAATTCATTTCTGATATTCCTGTTCGCGATAACATGTATCAGGGGCAAACACCGCAAAGCTTCCGGATCAGCAAATTGGTCGAGCTTTATAATAAACTGTCCGATGAGCAAAAAGCTGTCCTGACTGACGCTTGCAAGATCTGCTCGTTAGCAGGTGAAAAAGTGAAGCTTGTCCGCGGTGAAGTCTTTAATATTAAAGTAACGACACCATATGACTTAAAAGTGGCTAATGCCATTTTACAGGAGCGAATTTCACAATGATTAATCAAACATATCGTTTAGTTTCTGCCCGACAATTTGAAGTGACATATAAAGATAAAGTTGTCCATTCAGATAAAGTCGTCGTCCGTCCTACCCATTTATCCATCTGCGCTGCAGACCAGCGTTATTATACTGGCTCACGCGGCAAAGAAGCGATGGACAAAAAACTGCCGATGGCTCTGATCCATGAAGGCATCGGAAAAGTCATGTTTGATCCGACAGGCACATTTAAAGTCGGAACCCGGGTTGTTATGGTGCCAAATACACCGGTTGAAGAGCATGAAGTGATCGCAGAGAATTACCTGCGTTCCAGCAGATTCCGTTCAAGCGGTTATGATGGATTTATGCAGGATTACATGTTTATGGCGCCTGATCGGCTCGTTGAACTTCCAGACAGCATTAATCCGCATGTCGCAGCCTTTACTGAGCTTATTACAATTGCAGTTCACGCGCTTTCACGCTTTGAACGCATGGCGCATAAGAAACGTGACACATTCGGTGTCTGGGGAGACGGAAACCTCGGATTTATCATGACCCTTCTCCTGAAGAAGAAATATCCGGACAGCAAGGTGTTTATTTTCGGAAAAACACCTTACAAGCTTGATCATTTTTCTTTTGTTGATGCGGCTTATCAAATTAACGACATTCCTGAAGATGTCAGAATCGATCATGCCTTTGAATGCGTGGGCGGTCGCGGCAGCGAAAGCGCCATTGAACAGATCATTGCCCATGTTCATCCTGAAGCGTGTGTAGCGCTCCTGGGCGTGTCTGAATACCCTGTTGAAATTGAAACAAGAATGGTGCTTGAAAAAGGAATTACGCTGATCGGCAGCAGCCGCAGCGGACGCGAGGATTTTGCCCGTACTGTAGACTTTTTAGCTCAATACCCTGAAGTCGTTGATTATTTAGAAACATTAGTTGGCGGACGCTTCCCGGTACGCAGTATTGAGGAAATTACAAACGCGTTTGAAGCAGATTTGACTTCATCTTGGGGAAAAACTGTTATCGAATGGGAAATTTAAACAGTGAAAACATTCCTTACGCGAATTGTAAAAGGAGTATTCGGCACTGCTTATAAACTATTGAGCGCTTTATTACCAGTACAGCACAACAAAATTGTCATAGCTTCCTATCGTGAGGATCATTTAAGTGATAATTTTAAAGGTGTTTATGAAAAGCTGAAGCAAGATCCGTCTCTTCGCATCACCCTGCTGTTCCGGAAGATGGATAAGGGACTGATCGGACGAGCTGCATATTTGCTTCATCTTTTCAGCTCGTTATATCACCTTGCAACATGCCGCGTGCTATTGTTGGATGATTATTATTTTCCTTTGTATGTTGTGCCAAAACGAAAGGAAACGGTTTCCATCCAGCTTTGGCATGCTTGCGGCGCGTTTAAAAAATTCGGCTACAGTATTGTGAACAAGCCGTTCGGCCCTTCTTCTGATTATTTGAAGATTGTTCCTGTGCATTCTAACTATGATTATGCCATAGTCAGTGCACCCGCTGCCGTGCCGCATTTTGCCGAAGCCTTTCAAATGGAGCAAAAGCAGATTTTGCCGCTCGGCATTCCAAGGACGGATTATTTTTATCATAAGGAACATATGCGCACTGTACTGGATGAGTTTCATCGGGCTTATCCGGAACTTAAGCATAAAAAAAAGCTTTTGTATGCTCCTACTTTTCGAGGCAGCGGACATCATCAAGAGGGTGACGCTATACCGCTTGATCTGATACAATTAAAATCGGCGCTAAACCATAAAGATTATGTCGTGATCCTCCATCTTCATCCGTATATGCGCAAGCATGCGCACACGGAAGAGGATGATTTTGTGCTGGATTTAACTGATTCGTACTCTTTGTACGATTTAATGGCAATCTCTGATGGGCTGATAACGGATTATTCTTCAGTTATTTTCGAATATAGCCTGCTGAAACGTCCGATGTATTTTTACTGCCCGGATTTAGAAGACTACTTGGAAGAACGTGATTTCTACTATCCCTTTGAATCGTTTGTACCCGGGCCGATCTCGAAAGATGTTCCATCGCTTGTACATGATATCGAGAGTGATCATGAGGCTGATACAAAACGGATTGAAGATTTTTCACAGACATTTATCACCCATCAGGACGGCAAATCTTCAGAGCGGGTGGCCGATTTTATTTCATCATTTTTAACATCTGGTGCCGATTAGGAGAAAGTGAGGTACAAAGTGAAGCTGGCAAGAAAGATTAAGAACAGACTTTTCAGATCAAAAAGGAAAACGCAAAAAGAAAATGCAGCTGTCATTGTCCATCCAGCTGATAATAGGGTTTTTTCTCTTTTTGATAAAACGAAGCGAATTGAAGAAAACCAGCAAGTCCCTGTCCGGAAGATTTCTGAGTTTTCTTGGAATGGGTCAATTCTAAAAATTGCGGGTTATATGTATATCAAGGGCCTGCCGCTTCAAAAAGAGGATCAGGTTCGAAAACGTTTATTATTGGTGAATAACGGTGTTTTATTTACAGCTATTTCACTGCGGGATGTTCCGGTAGATAAGCTGTCAATTGATACTTCAAATGTGCCTGGAGCCTATAAGTGGGCAGGATTTTCACAGCAGATTAACTTTTCTAAGCTGATGAATGACAAGCCTCTTCCGCAGGGCGAGTATAAGCTGTTTCTCGAAATTGAAGCTGTAGATGACCAAAATATAAAACATCAGGAAGTGCATACAGTTGGAAACGTCAGCAATTTCCTCTCTAATGATGTGTATGCCACCAAAATGGAATTTCATTCTGCTAAAAAGCTGATGAAGTTCAATTTGATCGTTAATTATGATGAGGGCGAAAAGACGATTAATCTGTCTTGCAACAAACTGCAGGAAATTGATCCGAGCCTTTTGGAGCTGGATACTGGAAAAGAGGCAAACCGCTTTTTGCGCAAGCTGAATACAAGCTTGTTCCATTTTGCATACGATGTGTTCCGGCTGCTCCCAATTAAGTCTAATAAAATTGTCTTTGCTTCTGACAGCCGGCTTGATATGACAGGAAACTTCGAATTTGTTTATGAAGAACTGCTGAAACGTGAAGAAAACTTTGATTTCAAATTTTTCTTAAAGAGCAGCATCCGAGATAGAAAAAGCCTGTCTGAACTGATGTCTATGGCTTATCATTTTGCGACAAGCAAAATCATTTTTATAGACGATTTTTATCCGATTATTTATCCGTTAAAAATCCGTAAAAATGCAGACCTTGTCCAGCTGTGGCATGCTGTCGGCGCCTTTAAGACATTCGGCTACAGCCGAATCGGGCTGCCGGGAGGACCGTCGCCGCATTCGAAAAACCATAGAAACTACACGAAGGTTATTGTCAGTTCTGAAAATATACGGAAGCACTACGCAGAGGGCTTTGGCGTAGACATTGAGAACGTTATTGCTACGGGCGTACCGCGAACAGACTTTTTCTTTGATGAAGCGAAGAAGGCATTTGTAAAAGAACGTCTTTATACGGAATATCCGTTTCTGAAGGACAAAAAGGTCATTCTTTTTGCACCTACCTTCCGCGGAAACGGTCAGCAATCAGCCCATTATCCTTTTGAAGTGCTTGATTTTGACCGTCTGTATCGTGAGTTAAAGGATGAATATATCTTCTTGTTCAAAATTCATCCCTTCGTACGGAACGATGCCAATATTCCTTATCAGTACAGCGATTTCTTTTATGATTTTTCTTCGTTTAGGGAAATTAACGAGCTATTGCTCATAACAGATGTTCTGATAACGGATTACTCTTCTGTTTGCTTTGAGTATGCTTTATTAAATAAACCAATGATCTTCTTCAGCTATGATGTAGATGATTATATTCGCAAACGTGATTTCTATTACGATTACTTTGACTTTATTCCTGGTCCGCTTGCGAAAACGTCTGAGCAAATGATTTCGATCATTAAAGAAGAAAAGTATAACTTTGAACAAATTGATTCATTTGTTCATTATTTCTTCGATGACCTTGATGGAAAAGCAAGTGAGCGTGTCGTTGATCAAATTGTCTTCCCTCAGGAAGAAGAGCCATCAGACAATAAAGTCATTAAGAGATAAATCAAAAACACCTTTTGCAGCCGCAAAAGGTGTTTTTTTTATTGATATTCCGGAACATCAAAGTAAAGTGTGTAACCGTCCAGCAACGAGTACAGGCTGTACATGCGGTTTACTTGTTTGTACGCCCAGCCGATGTCTGTTGCGTATTGGTGTGCCGCTGTAGCTGACCATCTCATTTTGTACAGTGTGTCCTGATTGTAGGCTGTGTTGTGAATATACGATGAGCCTATGAATTTGGCTCCGCCGATAATGGCCGCTTCTGGTGTGAACCAGCCTTGCTCGTACGCATATTTAGCTCCGTAGTAATTCGGGTTGCTGTCGTAAGCGCCAATTCCGTACATGTTATATACGGTTTTTCCGTTATAGGTTAACCCATTGGCTAAATCAGATGTTCCATTGCCTGTTTCAAGGAGAGCGTGTGAGATTAAGTACAGCTCGTTGATGCCGTATTTATTGGCGGCATCGATAAATGCTTTTGCTTTCCCTGTCAGGATGCCTTTACCCGCAAGCACTTTCTGATTGACTTCAGTAGCGTTTAGTCCGGCCGTCTGTGACAGCTTGAGAAATTGGAAGTAGTATTTGCTGTCTCTGGAAAAGTTATTCGGGTCCACGTATTGAACCACTTCATCACTGCTTGCGTTTCGCCAGCCTAAATTAATTTTGGCCCAGCCGTTTGTCTGGCCGATGATTTTTACCTTATCGCCTTTTTTAAATTGGCCGATCACGTTCGTCGGGCTGACTTCCGGCGTTGACCGGATATTTAGTGCATCAGCCGTAACGGTTGATGTTGCTGTATTAATGTACGTGAGCGATACGTAAGCCGCCCCGTCTGTTTGCGGACTTACTGTCATTTGTTTTTGGACCATATCACGAAGCGAGAGATTGTAATTTGTTTTCATGATTTGCGGGCCGTTTTTGACTTTCACGATAGATGATGCCCATCCGTATAATTGTTTTAGCTTCGATGATGCCGCAGCAGCTGTATCATTGCCTGTGAACTGTTCGTTTACGCTGATTTTATAAAGCGTATTGCTTTTCGTTGTGTAGCTCGGAGTTATACCTTGCGATTTAAGATAGGTTAACCCATTGTTCAATGCAGTTTTGCTGCTGAGCTGGGCTGTCACGATTTTGTATTGTGTATATGCCGTTTCACTTGTTTTTGCCGTTGTGCCGGAGGTATTGTTTTGTTTAAAAAATGCTAAAACGCGGTCAATGTCTTCTTGGCTGATGATGGCTTCAGTTGTGATTTGATAGCTGCTTGCTGCCGACTGGCCGGTTTTCTGGCTTGCTGCTGATATATGATTCGACTTGAAAAACGTGAGTGCCTGATTGACTTTCGTTTGATCAAGCAGAGATTCAGTTGTGATCTTGAATGTGTCAGCTATTTGTTTTTTGACTGATTTCGCAGAAGCACTCAGCTGATTTTTCTTTAATAAGTTCAATCCCTTTGTGACTTTTGATTGGTCTGATGTTTCTTCTGAGATGAGTTGATATTGATTTTCTGCTGTAGTTCCAGCTGTTGTTTTTGTGGCTTTTACTTTTTTCTGAGCAAAGAAGGCTGCTGCTTTGTTTGCTTGCTGCTCGCCTAACATCTTTGCTGTCGTGATTTGGTAAGCCGCAGACGTTGTTGTTTTTTTGACGCTGGATGACGTATAATGCCATTTTTTCTTTTTAAAGAAAGTATCTACTTTTTGGAGCTGCTGTTTTGTTATCCCCTTCATATTCACGGTATATGATGTGCTTTTTCCAACCTGTTGGTAACTGCCTGATAAGCCGGTGTTTTTCTTGATCTGGCTGATGGCGTCCTTTACTGTATTCAGGCCTTTGAAATAAGCTGATTGGACATTGTATGACTCAACGGTTGTTTTTTGATTGATTGACTTGTAGCTGCCTGTGATGCCAGTGCTTTGTTTCAGCTGCTGCAATAGAGTTTTGGCATTCGCTTCACCTGAAATGGCGGCAGTTGTAAACGTATAATAGGCTTGTCCTTTCACCGTTTCCTTTAATGATGCCTGCAGCCCCGATTCCTTTTGAAAGGCGCTTTTGATCTGCGCTGCTCTGCTGTCTCCGACGATTGTGCCTGACTGGATGGTTGTGACAGACACCGAGTGTGTGATGGGCTGATACGAGCTTTTAATCCCCGTTTGCTTAGCCAGGCTCTGGATAAGCGCCTTGACTTTTGTCTCATCAGCAATGTCTGATGTCATGACATTCATATAGGGCTGAGGTGCTCCGTACGCTTTTACAGCGCCAGCTACTCCCGTCTCCTGCTTCAGCTTTGCCAGGATTGTGTTGGCCTGTTTTTCTCCGGAAATGGCACCTGACGAGATGGTGACATATGGCTGTTTGCTTCCGACAGGACTTGACGTTCCGGTAATCGATGTCTGTTTGGTGAGTCCGCTCAGTATTGCTTTCGCTTCTGAGTCGCTATGAATGCCTGAGGCGGAAATTTGGTAGGTCGTTGTTGTGCCTGAAGCCTGATAGGATGCATCCCAGCCAGTATCTTTTTCCAGTTTGGCGACAGCTTGTGAGGCTTGGCTTTCTGTACTGAACGTATTCGACGGCTCTACCTTATATATGGAGTAGTCGGTATACGCGGCGGCCTGGGCGGAACCAGACATGGCAAAAAAGGCAAGGGACGCGGCGGATAGAAGCATAGGTGCGATTAATCTCTTTTTCATTCCTTCTCCTCTTTCTTCTTCTATGAGTATATAAAACTAGTTTATTTATCGGCACGCGCATGCTTCATTTATAGGTGAATCACTTCCATTTTCTAATAAAAAAAACTTAATCTCGAAGTGAGATTAAGTTTAAATATGAGATACGATAAGCGTACAAGTTCCTTTCATCGTAAAATCGGGCATTTGAGCAGGCAAAATAAAGTGATCGCCTTTTTTGAACGGACAAGTTTCGCCCTCATACATCAGCAAACCGCTTCCTTCTGTCACGCTGCAAATCAGAAAGGATTCATCCTGAGCCATTTCAGCTTCGCCATTGATGTCCCATTTATATACCGAAAAATATTCCCCTTGAACAAACGTTTTAATGGTTATTCCTTTTCTTGATTCGGTCGATTCATCTATATACCCATCCACATGGGGAACTGTGGCGGCATTGACCGCTTTGGCAAAATGAAGCTCTCTCGGATTCCCGTTGCTATCAAGACGGTCATAATCGTACACCCGGTATGTGGCATCTGAATTTTGCTGAGTCTCTAAAACTAGTGCTCCCTTGCACAATGCGTGCAGCGTTCCGCTTGGCACATAATAAAAATCACCCGGTTTAATTTTGATCCTTCGCAGCAGGCCCTCCCAGTCACCACTGTTGATCATTGTGACAAGTTCGGTTTTTGAGCGGGCCGTATGACCGTAAATGATTTCCGCGTTTTCCTTACAGTCGATAATGTACCAGCATTCCGTCTTGCCGAGTTCTCCCTCTTCGTATTCTCCGGCATAGTAATCATCAGGGTGAACTTTAATTGACGTATCTTCCTTCACATCCAGCAGCTTTGTCAGAAGCGGAAACCGATCCCCCTCTACGCCGCCGAATAGTTCACGGTGCTCTTCCCAAAGCTCGATCAATGTCTTTCCTTTATAGGGGCCATTCGCAACAGTGCTCGGTCCTTTTGGATGAGCGGAAATGGCCCAGCATTCCCCCGTTGATTCTGAAGGAATACCGTATCCAAATCTATCTCGTAAAGCGGTTCCGCCCCAGATTTTTTCTTTACACACAGGCGTTAGAAAAATTGGTGATTGCGTCATGATCCGTACCCCTCCCCTGTAAATAACTGATCATCATTTTCCCGGTGCGCCCCTCTTACAAACGCCCGTATAAGCTGCTTTTTTCAGATGTCAACATATGTACAAAGCATCATCTTTTCATGACCCCTTCAAAGAAAACGCTTCCTTTCTATTATATCACGTTGAAAAGAAGGTTTGTTTCAGCCTTTTCCTCGATAAGAATAATTCTCCTTTTTTGATACAAATTAATAAAAACCGTCAATCTGTTTATGAAGGAGAGAAACTATGCAAATCGACTCTGATCTCCAGAACAATTTAGACACACTGAAAAAAACATTGGGACAAAACGACGATATGATGTTTTATACATTTGCTTTCGGAGATAGCAGACGGAAGGCGTGTTTACTGTATATTGACGGTCTGACAGAGAATAAAATGCTGGCGCAATATGTCATTTCTCCTTTACAAAAAGAGGCTTTAGCCCATAAGGAATGCTCGATTGAAGACTTATCTGCCTTTTTTTTCGGCTTTCATCATAGCGTTGTTTCAACAATGAAAGAAATAGAGCAGCTCGTTTTTACAGGGCAAGCCATTTTGCTAGCTGATGGCTATCGCGGAGGATTAGCTTTTGACACAAAGTCAGTTAAAACACGCAGTCTTGAAGAACCCTCCTCCGAAGTTGTGGAACGCGGTCCTAAAGTAGGGTTTATTGAAAACCTGCGGACAAACACGGCGCTTTTGCGGGAAAGGACGAGTGATCCTAACCTTATCATCAAGGAAATGACACTCGGAAAAAGGACGAAAAAGAAAGTCGCTGTCGCTTATATTCAGGATATCGCCCCAGATTATGTCACCAAGGAAGTGTTTAAAAGGCTGAAATCAGTCAATATAGATGATTTGCCAGAATCGGGGACGCTTGAACAGCTGATTGAAGATGAACCATTTTCAATTTTCCCTACGATTTTAAGCACAGAACGGCCAGATCGTGTAGAGGCTGCACTGTTAGAAGGACGAGTGTCCATATTAGTGGATGGTACGCCGTTTGCTTTGATTGTGCCGGCTACGGTTGACGAATTTATTCATTCTCCCGATGATTACAGTCAGCGCTGGCTTCCAATGTCAGTTGTACGCCTTCTTCGTTATTCCAGCGTTCTGATCACCATTTATTTGCCCGGCCTGTATATTTCTCTCGTTTCTTTTCACACCGGGCTATTGCCGACTAGAATGGCCATTTCCATTGCAGGCAGCAGGCTTAACGTACCATTCCCGCCTTTTGTAGAGGCCTTTATCATGATCTTTACGATCGAATTGATTCGAGAAGCCGGATTAAGGCTTCCTAAACCGATTGGACAGACGATTGGCCTTATCGGCGGCGTTGTCATTGGGCAGGCAGCTGTTCAGGCGCAAATCGTCAGTGCCCTTATGGTCATTGTCGTTTCTGTCACTGCACTGGCATCCTTTACTGTTCCTTCATACGCTTATAACTTTCCGCTGCGGCTGATACGCATAGCAGCAATGATCAGCGCAGCAGTACTTGGCATGTATGGCGTCATTATGGTCTTTCTGTTTGTAATCGGTCACTTAATGCGCCTGAAAAGCTTTGGCGAGGATTACATTATCCCGATCATGGCGCAGCCTGGACAGGATTTGAAAGACACGGTCATCCGTATTCCCACGATGTTTTTAAAAAGAAGACCGACACGAAACGATCCCGAAGATAACATCAGACAAAGGTGATGGCTATGAGGAAATCAGAACATAAACTGACATTTATGCAGACGCTCATTATGATCAGCAGCACATTGATCGGTGCCGGGGTGCTGACCCTTCCCCGCTCAGCCGCCGAAACCGACAGTCCGAGCGGATGGCTAATGATACTGATCCAGGGCGTTATTTTTATTATCATCGTTCTGCTTTTTTTGCCTTTTCTTCAAAAAAACAGCGGAAAAACCCTTTTTAAGCTCAACAGCATTGTAGCTGGAAAATTCATCGGCCTTCTATTAAATTTGTATATCTGTCTTTATTTCATTGGGATTGTCGGCTATCAAGCACGGATTTTAGGGGAGGTTGTCGGTTTCTTTTTGTTGAAAAATACGCCAATGGCAGTTGTGGTGTTTATATTTCTTGCAGTTGCCATCTATCATGTGGGCGGAGGCGTTTATTCCATTGGAAAGGTATACGCTTATATTTTTCCCATTACCCTTATTATTTTTATGATGCTTCTAATGTTCAGCTTTCGCTTGTTCCAGCTTGATTTTATCCGGCCGGTTTTTGAAGGAGGCTATCAAAGCTTTTTCTCTTTATTCCCAAAAACACTATTATATTTCTCAGGATTTGAAATCATTTTTTACCTGGTCCCTTTTATGAGAGATCCGAAGCAAGTGAAAAAGGCTGTTGCTCTGGGCATCGCGATTTCCACAGTGTTCTACAGCATTACTTTGCTCATTGTGATTGGCTGTATGACTGTGGCTGAGGCAAAAACGGTGACATGGCCGACCATTTCCCTTATTCACGCATTAGAGGTTCCGGGTATTTTTATTGAACGATTTGATTTGTTCTTACAGCTGACCTGGACAGCCCAGCAATTTGCCTGTATGCTCGGATCCTTCAAAGGCGCCCATATCGGGTTAACGGAAATCTTTCATCTGAAAAATAAAAACAATGCATGGCTGCTGACTGCAATGCTGGCTGCGACGTTTTTCATAACGATGTATCCCAAGGACTTGAATGACGTGTTTTATTACGGGACACTTCTTGGATATGCTTTCTTAATTGTGATTACAATTCCATTCTTCGTCTGGTTTTTAAGCTGGATACAGAAAAAATTAGGGAGGGGTCAGCAATGAAAACAGCCACAAAGCTCGCAGTCATGTTTTTTATGCTGCTGGCCCTCTGCGGGTGCTGGGATGTCAAAAATATCGAGAAACTATCCTTTGCCAGAGGGCTGGCAATCGATGAGACAGATGATCACCAGTACAAACTGACGTATCAAAACCTTCTTCCCCAAAGCGAAGACAGCCAATCATCCGGGAAACCCGAATTCGTTAATGTGACGTCCCACGGGAAGACGATCCTGGAAGCAGTCAGTGATGTAGCCATCAAGGACCCTCCTGTTTACAGCGATCATTTAAAAGTGATTCTTCTGGGAGAAAAACTGATGAGGAATCAAAATGTTGACCAAGTCTTCAACCACTTTATCCGGGATGATGAGCTGCGGCGAAGCAGCTATTTGATGGCAGCCAGAGGGAAGGCGGCTGATATCTTTACAAAAGGAAACCCCGATCAGCAGCAGCCAATGCCTTCAGAAAAACTAATTGATTTGACAACTCACAGCGGATATAACGGTAAGATTATGATACCGCTGCGCATCGGAAGAGCTTCCGTCTACTCTCAGAACGGGTACAGTTATCTTATTCAAGCCGTGAAAAACGAAAAGGGAAAAGCCAAGTATGACGGAGCAGGCATTATCAAAAGAGGCAGCAATAAACTCGTTGGATTTCTTTCAGCTGATGAAACCCAGACACTGACATGGGTCATGGGGACGATCCAAGGCGGTGTCATGCCGACGACAGATAAAGGACATCCGATTACGTTTGAGATCAAAAAATCGAAAACGAAAATTAAGCCGGTCATTGAAAACGGAAAGCCTGTCTTTCAGATTACTGTTAAAACGAAGGGCATCCTGACAGAAGACCAAAACCCGAATGAAAATTCCTTCAGCAAAAGATATTTGCACAGGCTGGAAAAGATTTTTGAGAAAAAGCTTGAGCGAGATGTAAAGCAGGTGATGGAAAAACTGCAGCACGAGTATAAAACCGATCCAGTCTTTTTCTCAGACCATATAAGGATTCAATATCCTGACTACTGGAATAAAGTAAAAGGGCATTGGGATGAAATATTTACTGAAGCTGATTTTAGGTACAATATTTCTTTTAAAATCATTAACTTTGGCTCGGTTGGAAAATGAGCAATCAAAAAGGTGCGCGTGATCGCGCACCTTTTTTTATGTTCCGACCGTTTGCTGTTTTCCGGCCTGTCCTCCCTGTCCGTTTTTGTCCCGCAAATCCTGCTCAATTTCTTCAAGGCTTTTTCCCTTTGTCTCTGTCACTTTAAATCGGACAAATAAGAAGGCCATGATACCAATTGCAGCATAAATCAGGAATAAATAACTGATTCCGATCGCTTCCATTAACATTGGATAGGTTAGTGAAACAATGAGTGTCCCAACGTGCAGCATTAAGGTCGAAACGCCCGTCCCGATTCCTCTGACGTGAAGCGGGAACAATTCAGGAAGCATCACCCAGACAACCGGCCCCCAGCTGACCGCAAAAACAACGATAAACACACCTAAACAAATGACGGTCGTCCATGAGGCAGCCGGAGTGTCACCGAAAAAGAGATTTACTAGAGCGAGAACGATCAAGCTGATCACCATCCCCGCATTCCCGAATAGCAATAACGGCTTTCTTCCGATCTTGTCGATGACTTTAATCGCTACTAATGTCATGAGAACATTGACTGTGCCGATTCCGACCGTTCCTAAAATTGAAGCGGAGTTTCCGAATCCGACGTTTGTAAAGGTTTTTGGCGCATAGTAGATGATCGTATTCGTTCCGATAAATTGCTGCAAAAATGCCAATCCCAAACCGGCAATCAGGGCTGGGCGCACCCATGGATCGAACAGCTCCTTCAGGCCGCCTTCATCCTGCTTTTCCGCTTCTTTTATATCATGTATTTCCTGATCAATATCTGTTGTGCCACGCAACTTTTCAAGAATTTTCTTCGCTTTGTTTTCTTCGCCATTCGTGAACAGCCACCGCGGGCTCTCCGGCATAAACAAAATGCCAATGAGCAGGAGCAGTGACGGCACAGCAGCCAATCCAAGCATCCAGCGCCACGCTTCAGCATCGGCAAATATGTAATTGACAATATAAGAAAGAAGGATGCCGACCGTGATCATCAGCTGATTCAGTGATGACAGCGCCCCGCGCTTATGCTTTGGCGCCAGTTCAGATAAATAAAGCGGCACGATTGTTGTCGATGTTCCGACTGCAAGTCCCAAAATGATGCGAAACAGCACCATGACTCCCGTATTTGGGGCCAGTGCCACACCAAGACCGCCTATACAAAACAACAGCGCGGCCGCCATAATTGCTTTTTTTCTTCCGAAACGGTCAGTCAGCTTGCCGGCCGCTCCCGAGCCTAGTATCGCCCCAACCAGTAAGGAGCTGACAACAAGCCCTTCTGTAAACGCATTCAATCCTAATTCCTTTTTCATAAATAAAATAGCTCCGGAAATCACTCCGGTATCATAGCCATATAACGCGCCACCAAGAGCTCCGAAAAAATAAAGCCATATATTTGACTGCTTTTTCATAAAAATGACTCCCTTTCTCCATCAGCTGCAATGAGATAGTCTGTGGGATTTTTTTAGAAATCTTTTAGCCTCTTTTTCCGGTCATTAAACCTTTTAATTTTGTAGATCATGAGTCTTCCAATCATTTACTTGGATTTTTTTCAATGTCACCGAAACATTTTACCTGTTCCAGCGTCCAATATAAGGTGATTCAGCACATCATCGTTATCAATTTTCAAAAACAAGAAATTATAAATATAGGAATATTTATCGGAAAATGTCTTTCGAGGAGTTGCCCCATGGCAAAATGAATGGTACGCTTCAAATATTAAAGAAACGTGAGGTATTGATATATGGAAGAACGATCACAGCGCAGAAAGAAAAAGAGAAAACTGAGAAAATGGGTGAAAGTCGTTGTCGGTTTAATGGCTTTCTTAGTCATTGCGGCAGGCTCTGTCGGCGCCTATGCTTTTGTAAAGCTGAACAATGCTTCTAAAGAAGCGCACGTCAGCCTAGCACGCGGAGAACAATCAGTAAAACGGATTAAAGAATTTGATCCTGGAAAGGATTCTTTTTCTGTATTGCTCTTAGGGATTGATGCCAGAGAGAAAAACGGCGAGACCGTCGATCAGGCAAGAAGTGACGCGAATGTGCTGGTTACATTTAATCGGAAAGAAAAAACAGCTAAAATGCTGAGCATTCCTCGTGACGCCTATGTAAACATCCCAGGCCACGGGTATGATAAATTCACACATGCTCACGCCTACGGCGGCGTTGATCTGACTGTGAAAACAGTTGAAGAGATGCTGGATATTCCCGTGGATTATGTCGTAGAAAGCAATTTCACGGCTTTTGAAGACGTCGTAAACGAGTTAAATGGCGTCAAAGTAACAGTAAAAAGCGATAAGGTCATTCAGCAAATCAAAAAAGATACAAAAGGCAAAGTCGTTCTTCAAAAAGGAACACATACGCTTGATGGGGAAGAAGCGCTCGCTTACGTAAGAACACGTAAAGCGGACAGTGACCTTTTACGCGGGCAAAGACAAATGGAAGTGCTGAGCGCTATTATAGATAAATCAAAATCATTGAGCTCAATTCCGGCTTATGATGATATTGTGGATACGATGGGGCAAAATTTAAAAATGAACTTATCTCTTAAAGATGCCATCGGCCTGTTCCCGTTCATCACTTCATTGAAATCAGTTGAGTCTATTCAGCTGACGGGTTATGATTACGAACCTGCCGGCGTTTATTATTTCAAATTGGATCAGCAAAAGCTGCAGGAAGTGAAAAAAGAGCTGCAAAATGATTTAGGTGTATAATGAACGGGATGGCGATTACGCCATCC
This sequence comes from Bacillus sp. LJBS06, assembly GCF_016924995.1. Taxonomy (NCBI): domain Bacteria; kingdom Bacillati; phylum Bacillota; class Bacilli; order Caryophanales; family Bacillaceae; genus Bacillus; species Bacillus sp. LJBS06. Next base: position 3,616,486 of record NZ_CP070483.1, read on the forward strand.
CGTTTTACATATTTCCTTGTTGAAAATTTTCAAAGTAACGTTTAGCCTTGGTTTATATGGATTATGTTTCGCAGGCAAGCTGAACATACTACACGAAGCAGCTTCATTTTTAAGGAGGTTCCCCCTACATATGAAATGTATTGCGATTGATTTAGATGGAACATTGTTGAATAAAGAAAGCGTCATTTCTGCGGAAAACAGAGCGGCGATCAAGCGGGCCGTTGATGCCGGCATTCTCGTCACCATTTGCACGGGAAGAGCAACATTTGATGTAAAAGCGCTGCTGGATGACTTGGACATCCCAATCATTGCGGCTAATGGCGGCACGATCCACGACACGGGTTACCGTTTGATCAGCCGGACATTAATGGATCAGGAAGCCGGCAAAGCGATTGCTGATTACTTACTGTCAAAAAACATTTACTTTGAGGTATATACAGATGACCATCTGCTTTCTCCTTTTGACGGCGAAGCTAAGCTGCACGCGGAGCTAGACATTCTAAAGAGCGCAAATCCAAACGAACAGACAGATGAATTGTGGCAAGGGGCCATGACTCAATTCAAGCAGTTTGGCATTAAACCAATCCCTCATATCGAATCTGTTTTTGAGGGCGGTGAAAACATTTATAAGCTTCTTTGCTTCTCCTTTGATATGGACAAGCTGAAACAAGCGAAGGAAGAGCTGAAGCATCATAACAAACTGGCGCAAACCTCTTCCGGAAAACATATTATCGAAATCCTGCCGGCCTCTTCAGGAAAAGGACGCGCGTTAACAAAGCTGGCTGACATATACGGAATTGAAACACAGGATATCTATGCGATCGGCGACAGTCCGAACGATTTGTCCATGTTTGAAGTCGCCGGACACCGTATCGCCATGGAAAATGCGATTGATGAATTAAAAGAAAAAAGCACCTTTGTCACAAAAAGCAATGACGAAAATGGTGTGGCCTACTTTATAGACCGGCTGCTTTCCGGCCAATATGCATAAAGAAAAGACTCCAGAGATTCTGGAGTCTTTAAATTGTTGACAAAATCCTAAAACGACTTTAGTTTTAGGATTTTGTCATCTTTTCAGCGTGATTGAAAACCTTTGAAGTCTAGGAAAGGCGAGCATTGGAGCGGAGCGAATATTCTAATTCGTGAGCACCGACGCGCAGGCTTGACAACGAATGCGAGGGTTTGTCAACACGCTGAAGACTCCAAGGATTGGAGTCTTTTTTTTATTGCACCCGTATACTTCCTGCGTATTTATCCTTCCAATACGTGCTCGTGTTCATATTGGTGATGGTCACGCCGTTTGATAATGTGACATGAACAACTTGTCCGTTTCCGATATAGATGGCGGGATTTAAGCTTGTTGATTGGAAGAACACAATGTCTCCCGGCTTCAGGTCCGCCTTCTCAATCTTAGTGCCGGCTGTGTACTGGCTTGTTGCGTATCGAGGCAGGGAAATACCGGCTGCTTTCTGGTATACATACTGGACAAATCCAGCTGTATCAAATCCTGTCTCTGGAGACACTCCGCCCTGTTTGTAAGGTACTTCTCCGACATAAAGCGTAGCTTCGGATACAATCGGATTTTCTTTCGGGATCGTCAAGTTGTCAAATCGGCGAATGCCCGTCATCTTCGATTTCCAGTAATCCTCTGATAAATAGGAAATGGTTACTTTTTCTGATCGGCTTGCCTGGATAAACCTGCCCGCGCCCGCATAAATGCCTGCATGTGAAATACCTGTTTTATACGTATTGCTGAAATAGACGACATCACCGGGCTTTATATTCTGAGGGGCTACCTTCTCGCCCACTGCCCACTGCTGTTCGGCTGATCGCGGCAGATAAATGCCGAGTGCCTGTTGAAACACATATTGCACAAGTCCCGAGCAATCAAAGCCCTCTGACGGCGTGCTGCCGCCAAACACATATGGAATGCCGATATATTTTTCAGCCTCCTGAACGACAGGAACATCAGCCGTTGCCGGATCGGCAGCGATTCGTCTCGCCCCGATATAAGACCCGCTCCAATAGCTGCTTTTTTTGTAATTGGTGATGATAACCCCTTTTGACTGTGTACTGTGAATCATTTGGCCGTCTCCGATATAGAGAGCGTTGTGTGTCGGAACAGTGCCGCTGCTCCCCTCTTTCTTGAAAAACAAAATATCACCCGGCTTCAGGTCTTCCGGTTTTACAGCTGTTCCGATTTTATACTGGTCGTTTACAGATCTCGGCAGATGAATATCAGCCTTACTGAAAACATATTGTATTAATCCTGAAGGGTCGAAGCCCTCTTTCGGCGATTCACCGCCGTATTTATACTGATAACCAAGCAGGCTTTTTGCTTCGCTGATGATCAATTCAGATGATGTATCAGCCTCCGCAATCTCCGCTTTTGTCATAATGGGAACCAAAAAACAAATGATAACCGCCACAAGCAAAAACTTCTTCCAGTTTGCCAGTGAGTTCACTTTTCGTATCTCCTCCTCTTTTTGCAGTTTTAACATCGGTATTTTTTTGAATATGTTAAGTAACTTTTTGAAATTTTTACAGAATGAGTATGCTGGGCAAATAAAAAGAGAGTGTCTCATCAGACACTCTCTTTTTTGAATTATTTATTGGTGCTAGCCGTTTCTTCCTGCTGTTGGATTTTATGCATCTCTGTATCAATCTTCTGTTTTTCCTGATCTGTCAGCTGATCATTGAATTTAAAAGCTGACATAAACATGAACACGATGGCTACGGCAACAAACGGCCAGATGGCTTTGACAAATTTCATCTTTATCACTCCGATTATTTAGATTTTAGTTTGTCACTATGATCAACATCAAACGTCAGTTTTCCGTCTTCTACTTTCCAAGCGAAATTAGAGTCTTTCGTCAGTTCACGAATAATTGTTTTCTGTTTAAGGCTGTCTTTTTTCACAGGTGCAGGTGTCGCTTCATGGATGTCGATCGGTGTCACTTCAAAGCGGCCTGTTCCATTTTTCTTCAGGTGATACTGAACAAGTGCACTGTCTCTCGTTCTCGTCCAGCCCTGGTCAAAGACAAAGTTTCCGAGACTGTAGAAAATAACGGTTCCGTTATATACTTCAATCGGTTCTAAGACGTGCGGGTGATGGCCGACGATGATGTCAGCTCCCGCATCGGACATGGCTCTTGCAAGCTGGCGCTGGCGGTCGTTTGGATCATTGTCATACTCTTGGCCCCAGTGTGACTGCACAACGACGATGTCCGCATATTTTTTCGCTTCTGAAATCATAGGGATGAAGATTTCAGGATCTGCGGGAAGCACGCCAGGTGTATTCTTTTTAGCTGCGAAGCCTTTCCCGGACACATCGGTAAAGCCAAGCGTCGCAATCGTTATCCCATTGACTTTCTGGTACGAAATTTTCTTTTTCGCATCACTTAAGCTGTACCCCGCTCCAACGATATCAAGGTTTTGCTTCGCAAATTCTCCTAGTGTATCTTTCATCCCCTGAACGCCGTAATCCATGGCGTGGTTGTTTGCGCTGTTGAGAACCGTGAAATTCATATCTTTCAATACTTTCACCGATTCTTTATTCGTCTGCAGATGAATCTCTTTATCTGCTTGTTTATAATTCTTTTGATAGGTTACCGGGTTTTCAAAGTTTCCTGCTACATAATCCGAGGATTTAAAGATCGGTTCAACATATTGAAAAATACTGTCTGCCCCTTTTTGCTCCGTTACTTTTTCAACATAGCGGCCCATCATAATATCGCCGACAAATGAGGCGGAGAGTACGTCGTCAGAATATGTTTTGACCTTCGGTGTTTCTGCTTTTCCCGCCCACATGAAAGCGAACATGAGGACAAAAACGATCGGAATGGCAATAAATACGTGCTTATTGGTTTTCTTTTTTTGCTGTTTTGTCAGCTTTAGCAGCTTTTCATGAAAGCTCAGTTCTTTTTTCATCGTTTGACACACCTTACATTAAATTAAGTAGTAAACAAACATGATAGCAAAGGTCGCTCCGCTCAATAGCAGCGTGCTTCCGAACGTAATCGTTAAACCTTGTTTCTGAATGGTATTGGCAATTAAACCTGGCACGATGATGCCGATTCCTCGAAATTCTGCGATTTCAAATGGTACAATCGGGTATAGAAAATCAAATGCGATTTTCAGTACGATCCCTGTTATCAGCATGGCAGCGAATTTTCTGCGTCCGTACAAAATCATAAATTTGGATAAACCGTATTTCACAATGACATACGTGAGCAAGCTCACTAGCAAAACAAGTAAAATAAAGACCGGCTGATTAAACACAAGTCCTAAATATCCCGGTACAACCAGTCCTGCCGGCACGATCCCTGTTTTTTCCGCGAAAATTAAACTGAGTAGTACACCTAAAATGAGTGCGATGTATAAATCTGATCCGAACATGTCTGCATTTCCCCCTAGCTTACGAGCTGCTTAACCTTGTATTCGTGGATTTTTTCAATTAAAGGCTCTGCGGCACCATGAATATTGCCGACGCCATATATGACACGATTGTGCATTCTTTTCTTTAATAATTCCATAATTTCATCTGTTGACTTATACTCTAGATCATGCAGTTTGTCTGCAGGAATTTTGCCTTCTTCATAGGCTTTTACGATCGGTTCTGTTGTTTCACCGATTAAGATCAGTTCACTTGCTTCAATATAAGGCAATACGTCATTTGCGAATTGCTGTGTCCGATCGACACGGTCTGCGCGGCAGTTCATGATGATGATCGGATCATCGGTCGGGTAACCGATTTCTTTTACACGTTTCCATATATTCAAAGTAGAAGAAGCGTCGTTTGCGGCAAACCCATTAACAAAGTGCCCAGGCTCGCTCGGACTGATCAACGGAAGAATTCTCATTGCTCCCGGATCTGGCGGCGCATTCAGCATTCCCTTAAATGCTGTTTCTTCATCAATGCCGAGTGCTTGAGCCACACCCAAGGCCAGAGAAGCGTTATCAGGGAATACCATGTATTCAAATTTACGTAAATATTCATCTGTAATTTTTGAGTTATCAGCAATGATGACTTTTGTGTTTCGTTCTTTTGCTTTTTGTTTAAAGAACTCGGTATATTCACTATCTGTAATGACAAGATGGCCATTATAAGGAATAGTAGCGGTAAACGCTTCCGCAATTTCATCCAGCGTCGGCCCCATGACATCCATATGATCCTCTAAAACGTTAACAATGACGCCGATATTGGCCTGCAGAAGTTCTTCCTGAAAGATGATTTGATAATCCGGGTTAACAGCCATGCACTCACTGACAATCGCGTTAGCCCCTCTTTCTACAGTTTCTCTCATGACTTCTTTTTGCTCTCCGATATTCGGCCCCTGTGGTTTCCGTTTAATCGGCTTTTCCTCCGGTGTGTCCCAGTAAATCATTCTTGCATCTGTACCTGTTGTTTTTCCAACAGTCTTGTAACCGGCTTCTATTAATATTCCGGTTGTCAGCCTTGTCACAGTCGATTTTCCTCGGATGCCGTTAATATTCACCCGAACAGGGAGGGCATCAATGTTTTTCTGATGTCGTCGTTTTTCTAATATTCCGATGACCAGTATGACAGCACAGGCTATAATGAGTAACCACATTGCTTTTCGACATCTCCTTCTATATTGTTGTAAATTCATTCATCAGTATATAGAATCACTATGAATTCTCAATCGGCATTATGTAACATAATCTCCCCTCATCGACTAAGCCAAAATTCTCTTTTGAAAGAGATTTTATACCTACAAACTGTTTTCTATTTTTGGTAAACAGCAGGACTTATACCTTATCTCTTTTTTTAAAAATCAAAAGGAATGCGCTTTCATTTTTCTTCTGATATCCTTCTGTACGTATAGTCACAGCCTGCTGTTTAAATTTAATATGCATTTCAAATCAATCTTTTTTTCAGCCTGTATTATCAAACTTCTCCCGCTCTCATGCATGTTTCCGGTTCTTATGAACACAAAATAGTTTGATCCTGTTTCTTAAGGATAAGGTCATAATGTCATCCTTTCTGCATGGAATAAGCAATATGAGGCCCATTCCAAAATGACTAAGGAGTTCCAAGATGAAAACGCTAAATTTACGAGTCCGAATTCTCTAACATAATTAAACATTTTCTGGGCTGATAGTCTTTCCTGTTTCTTTTCATTTACAGGTCTAAACGCATGACATTGAAACAATTTTAATAAAACTTAATATTTGTTCAAGAAATCTTCATCCATATTTGTGAAGACTTTGTCAAAAAAAGAGTGAAAACCTTAAATTTTTCAATTATATATACAATTTACAAATAGATTTCTTTTGATATTTTTATTGCCAACTTCGGATCACCCATGATAATCTATCTATGTAAACGGTTACATAAACGAGGAGGAGCTGTTTTGGCTACAATTAAAGATGTCGCCGGAGCGGCGGGCGTTTCAGTTGCGACGGTTTCCCGCGTCCTGAATGATAACGGCTATGTACACGAAGAAACGCGAACCCGTGTCATAGCGGCGATGGAGAAGCTGAACTATTACCCGAATGAAGTCGCCAGATCTTTATATAAAAGAGAATCCCGGCTGATCGGACTTTTGCTCCCGGATATCACAAACCCTTTCTTCCCCCAGCTTGCCCGCGGTGCGGAGGATGAATTGAACCAGGAGGGCTATCGCCTTATTTTCGGCAACAGTGACGAGGAATTGAAAAAGGAACTTGAGTACCTTCAAACATTTAAGCAAAACCATGTTGCAGGCATTATTGCCGCAACGAATTACCCGGATCTTGAGGAATACAGCGGCATGAATTATCCGGTCGTTTTTCTGGACAGAACTCTTGAAGGGGCCCCTTCTGTGTCCAGTGATGGCTTTACAGGAGGAAAGTTAGCCGCCGAAGCTATTATTAACGGAAAAAGCCGGCGCATTACGCTCTTGAGAGGCCCCGCTCACCTGCCGACCGCTCAGGACCGCTTTAACGGCGCTTTGGAAATCTTACAGCAGGCTGAAGTTGATTTTCAGGTGATTGAGACGGCTTCGTTTTCTATTCAAGATGCACAATCAATGGCGGAAAAGCTGTTTGCCGCTTATCCAGCGACAGACGGTGTGATCGCGAGTAACGATATTCAAGCCGCTGCAGTTTTACATGAAGCATTGCGGCGCGGAAAAAAAGTGCCGGAGGACATTCAAATTATCGGCTATGATGACATTCCGCAAAGCGAGCTGCTGTTCCCGCCACTGTCTACAATTAAACAGCCATCATATGATATGGGGAAAGAAGCAGCCAGACTGCTTTTGCGTATCATCAAAAAACAGCCGCTGGCAGAAACGGCCATTCAAATGCCTGTCACCTATATAGGAAGAAAGACGACAAGAAAGGAAGATGATGATGCGTAATATTTGTGTGATTGGAAGTTGTTCTATGGATTTAGTGGTCACCTCGGACAAACGCCCAAAAGCCGGTGAAACGGTTCTTGGCACGTCGTTTCAAACTGTGCCGGGCGGCAAAGGAGCAAATCAGGCGGTTGCCGCAGCAAGACTTGGGGCTCAAGTATTTATGGTCGGGAAGGTTGGAGACGATCATTATGGAACAGCTATTTTGAATAACTTAAAAGCAAACGGTGTTCGCATTGACTATATGGAACCGGTTACACACAAAGAAAGCGGAACCGCCCACATTGTGCTTGCTGAAGGTGATAACAGCATTGTCGTTGTCAAAGGCGCGAACGATGACATCACTCCAGCGTATGCGATACATGCGCTTGAACAGATTGAAAAGGTCGATATGGTCCTGATTCAGCAGGAAATCCCAGAGGAAACGGTTGATGAGGTGTGCAAATACTGCCATTCCCACGATATCCCGATCATGCTAAACCCGGCACCGGCCCGCCCGCTGAAGCAAGAAACAATTGATCACGCCACCTATCTCACGCCGAATGAACACGAGGCTTCGCTCTTATTCCCTGAGCTTACCATTTCTGAAGCTCTGGCGCTTTATCCGGCAAAACTCTTTATTACAGAAGGAAAACAAGGCGTCCGCTATTCAGCTGGCAGCAAAGAGGTGCTCATCCCGTCCTTCCCTGTTGAGCCCGTGGATACAACCGGAGCCGGTGATACGTTTAACGCAGCGTTTGCCGTGGCTCTGGCTGAAGGAAAAGACATTGAAGCTGCATTGCGGTTTGCCAATCGTGCAGCTTCCCTTTCTGTCTGTTCCTTCGGTGCCCAAGGCGGCATGCCGACAAGAAATGAAGTAGAGGAGCTGCTGTCATGAAAAAACACGGTATACTAAACAGCCATCTTGCCAAGCTTTTAGCTGACCTTGGCCACACTGATAAAGTTGTCATTGCAGATGCCGGATTGCCGGTCCCTGACGGCGTTTTGAAAATTGATCTTTCATTAAAGCCGGGTCTCCCGGCTTTCCAAGATACAGCGGCAGTGCTCGCTGACGAGATGGTCGTCGAAAAAGTCATTGCCGCAGCTGAAATAAAAACATCTAATCAAGAGAATGCGAGATTTCTAGAAAATCTTTTCTCTAAACAAAAGATTGAATACCTTTCGCACGAGGAGTTTAAGCTGCTGACAAAAGAAGCAAAAGCCATCATAAGAACGGGTGAATTTACACCATATGCCAACTGCATCCTGCAGGCGGGTGTGCTTTTCTAGAAAGGAGGAGAAAACATGCAGATTGAAATGAAAGACATTCATAAAGCATTTGGAAAAAACCAGGTGCTATCAGGCGTTTCCTTTCAGCTCTTACCTGGCGAGGTTCACGCGTTAATGGGAGAAAACGGCGCTGGCAAGTCCACGCTTATGAACATTCTGACAGGCCTGCACAAATCGGATCAAGGCCAAATCAGCATAAATGGAAACGAAACGTACTTTTCCAATCCAAAAGAAGCGGAACAGCATGGGATAGCCTTTATCCATCAGGAATTGAATATCTGGCCGGAAATGACTGTTCTGGAGAATCTATTTATCGGTAAGGAGATATCCTCCAAGCTGGGCGTTTTACAAACAAGAAAAATGAAAGCGCTAGCAAAAGAGCAATTTGATAAACTCTCTGTCTCTCTTTCGCTAGATCAAGAAGCTGGTGAATGTTCTGTTGGACAGCAGCAAATGATTGAAATCGCAAAAGCGCTTATGACAAATGCCGAAGTGATCATTATGGATGAGCCGACCGCTGCTTTGACCGAACGAGAAATCAGCAAGCTCTTTGAGGTCATTACAGCATTAAAAAAGAACGGCGTCTCCATTGTCTATATTTCTCATCGCATGGAAGAAATTTTTGCGATTTGCGACAGAATTACCATCATGCGTGACGGAAAAACGGTGGATACAACAAACATCTCAGAAACTGATTTTGATGACGTCGTCAAAAAAATGGTCGGACGGGAGCTGACTGAACGATATCCAAAACGCGCTCCTTCTCTCGGTGACAAAGTATTTGAAGTGAAAAATGCCTCTATAAAAGGGAGGTTTGAAGATGTCAGCTTTTATGTTCGTTCCGGTGAGATCGTCGGTGTATCAGGATTAATGGGAGCCGGCCGGACAGAAATGATGAGAGCGCTGTTCGGCGTTGACAGGCTGGACACGGGTGAGATATGGATCGCTGGGAAAAAGACAGCTATTAAGAACCCGCAGGAAGCGGTGAAAAAAGGACTCGGCTTTATTACAGAGAACCGCAAGGATGAAGGGCTTCTGCTCGACACCTCGATTCGCGAGAATATTGCCCTGCCCAATCTGTCCAGCTTTTCACCAAAGGGTCTGATTGATCACAAGCGGGAGGCTGAATTTGTCGATCTGTTAATCAAACGCCTGACTATCAAAACAGCATCACCGGAAACGCACGCACGCCATTTGTCAGGTGGAAACCAGCAAAAAGTGGTGATAGCCAAGTGGATCGGCATCGGACCGAAAGTGCTTATCTTGGATGAGCCAACCAGAGGTGTGGATGTTGGAGCCAAACGAGAGATTTATACGCTGATGAATGAGCTGACCGAACGCGGCGTCGCTATCATCATGGTGTCATCAGAGCTGCCGGAAATTCTCGGAATGAGCGATCGGATTATCGTGATCCATGAAGGCAGAATCAGCGGAGAAATCGATGCGCGAGAAGCAACACAAGAACGAATTATGACACTTGCCACGGGAGGGCGGTAATATGAAAACGGAACAACTGCAAACAGAACACAAACGGATTCACTTCGACGGAGTCATGCAAAAACTCGGCCCGTTTCTTGGTTTATTTATTCTCGTAATCATTGTATCTATTTTAAATCCCAGCTTTCTTGAACCGCTGAATATATTAAACCTGCTTCGCCAGGTCGCCATTAACGGATTAATCGCGTTCGGCATGACGTTTGTGATTTTGACAGGCGGCATTGATCTTTCTGTCGGCGCTATTCTTGCTCTGTCCAGCGCTTTAGTTGCGGGAATGATTGTATCCGGTGTTGATCCGGTTCTCGCGATCATCCTTGGCTGTATCATTGGTGCCATGCTCGGCATGATCAACGGATTATTGATCACAAAAGGAAAAATGGCGCCCTTTATCGCCACACTTGCGACTATGACTGTGTTTCGCGGACTGACGCTTGTGTATACTGACGGAAATCCAATTACCGGACTTGGCACAACCTACGCTTTTCAGATGTTCGGACGCGGTTACTTTTTAGGCATTCCTGTACCGGCAATTACGATGGTTCTTGCCTTTGTCATCCTTTGGGTGCTTCTTCATAAAACACCATTTGGACGCCGAACATACGCTATCGGCGGCAACGAAAAAGCCGCGCTCATTTCAGGCATCAAAGTGACACGCGTGAAAGTGATAATCTATTCTTTAGCCGGACTTTTGTCCGCTCTTGCAGGTGCCATATTGACTTCCCGCCTGCATTCAGCCCAGCCGACTGCCGGGGAATCGTACGAACTTGATGCTATCGCGGCAGTCGTCTTAGGCGGGACAAGTCTTTCCGGCGGCCGCGGCCGCATTGTCGGCACGTTAATCGGGGTGCTGATCATCGGCACACTTAATAACGGGCTTAATCTGCTTGGCGTCTCATCATTTTATCAGCTGGTTGTCAAAGGGATTGTTATCTTAATCGCGGTATTGTTAGACCGCAAGAAGTCAGCATAGGAGGGTTTTTACATGAAAAAGGCTGTATCCGTCATTTTAACGTTATCATTATTTTTGTTAACCGCCTGTTCGCTTGAGCCTCCCCAATGGGCAAAGCCATCAAACTCGGGGAACAAAAAGGAATTCACCATCGGCTTGTCCGTCTCAACGCTTAATAATCCTTTTTTTGTCTCATTAAAAAAGGGCATCGAAAAAGAAGCTGAAAAACGGGGAATGAAAGTGATCATTGTGGATGCACAAAATGATTCATCGAAACAGACAAGTGACGTGGAAGATTTAATTCAGCAAGGCGTTGATGCATTATTAATCAACCCGACTGATTCTTCGGCGATCTCAACGGCAGTAGAATCTGCAAACGCAGTCGGTGTGCCCGTCGTCACAATCGATCGATCCGCCGAACAAGGAAAAGTTGAAACTCTCGTTGCTTCCGATAATATAAAAGGCGGTGAAATGGCCGCGGCGTTTATTGCCGACAAACTTGGAAAAGGAGCAAAGGTAGCAGAGCTAGAAGGCGTGCCTGGCGCCTCTGCCACACGGGAACGCGGCTCCGGATTCCATCACATCGCAGACAAAAAGCTCAATGTCGTCACAAAACAATCAGCTGACTTTGACCGCACCAAAGGCCTGACAGTCATGGAAAATCTGTTGCAGGGTCATCCTGATATCCAAGCTGTTTTTGCTCACAATGATGAAATGGCGCTCGGTGCCCTCGAGGCAATTAACAGTTCGGGGAAAGACATATTGGTGATCGGTTTTGACGGCAATAAAGATGCGCTCGCTTCCATTAAAGACGGAAAGCTATCAGCCACAGTCGCTCAGCAGCCTGAATTAATCGGTAAACTGGCTACAGAAGCAGCAGATGACATTTTGCACGGAAAAAAAGTAAAAAAATCAATATCCGCGCCTCTCAAACTAGAAACACAAAAGTAATAGTCAAGGATCAGATTTTTATCTGATCCTTTTTCATGTTTAGAAACCTGCGATAACGTGAATAGGGATATAGAGTGAATTATTTCTCTTACGTGAGGAGAGGAACGACATGAACAAACCAATAAAAATATTTTCAACTTTAGCACTTGCGGCTGGAATGACTGCGGCTGCTGCAGGCGGCGCTGACACGATCCATGCTCAACAGCCAGAAACAACTGTAAGCATTGACGATTTATACAGTTATCCGATTGATTCTTATTTGGTGTCAGCAGAGGCTCTAAATGTCAGAACGAAGGCTTCCGCATCAAGCCAGAAAGCCGATACACTGCACTTAGGCGATAGCTTAAAGCTGATTTCCTTCTCAAATGCTGACTGGGCAAAGGTTCATTATAAAAACGGAAAAACAGGCTTTGTCTCCACTCATTACATTGTAAAAGCAGCAACAACAGTAAAAACCAAAACAAAAACGAAAGTATACACATCCGCTGACGGAAAGAGCATCAAGACTCTCCCAGCAAACACAAGCGTTTCTTTTTTAGGCTGGAGTAAAACGAATAAAGGCGGTTTTGATTTTGATTGGGTATTCGTTGATTACGGCGGTGCGACAGGTTATATGAATACACAGGATTTACACATGACAAAATAACTGAGAGGGATTCCGTATTTGTGCGGAATCCCTTTTATTATGAATGGATTTGTCACATTCCCAAGATATTTCTCAGGAAATATTGTCGTATGCTGTGTCAAAACCTTACATGATCATCGACATTTTTGTTCACGCTAAAAAGCGGAGGTGTAAATATGGATCAATTTGAAGCAGCATATGAATCGTATAAAGCCCGGCAAACAACTGCCGATCAGGAAAATGTTCCATCTGGAAAAGAAGAAATTATTGCGGTTAGAAGAAATGAGGAAGACAATATTATTGCAGTGAAAACCAATACAGGAAGAGAGCTCGATTACCCTACAGCGCTGTCAGAAGCAAAAGCAGGAAAGCTCGCTCATGTTGATGTCTTTCATAAATACGGGCGTGACATTTTGCGAAGTGAACCGGACGGCACGAGGGAAAATAACCTGTCTGAACTGCCGGATTTTTAATCACAAACAGCCCTGCCATGTCGGGCAGGGCTTTCTTTTAAACAAAAGGCTGCTGGATGTATTCGGCTAATCGTTTTGCACTGAGAGAAATATCCTCTGAAGTTGCATAATTCACGCCATAGAACACATATGGAGGCAGATACTTCATACCGATCAGATTACTCGTGGCCTGAAATGGTTTCAATAGCTCACTGATCGAGTAATGATTGGCGCCGCCGGCTTGATATTTTTCCGCTTCGCTTCCTGTTGATACAGCCAGCATCAGCTCCTTGCCATGCAAAGCATTTCCTTCTGAACCAAAAGCCCAGCCGTAAGTCAGCACAAGATCCTGCCATTTTTTCAAGAGCGGCGGAGAGCTGTACCAATATAGCGGGAATTGAAAGACAATCCGATCGTATTCCTCGCACAGCTTCTGTTCCTTCGCAACATCTATTTCTTCATCCGGGTATTCCTTATAAAGATCCCGTACTGTGATATTGTCATGTTTGCTCAATTCTTCAGCCCACGCCTTATTAACAACTGACGTCTCCATATGAGGATGAACTGCCAAAACCAATATTTTCATCAGACCACACCCTTACTGTTTTGATGTTATTTTATCTAAAATCAGGAAAAGAGCCAAATAAAAAGAAAGCCCTGCAAAAAGGGGCTTTCTTTTTTTCTTTTATTCAGGGCTTCCTTCAGTTGTTTCGATATCTTTCGCAAAATCAGGGTTATCCAGATTCGCATTAAAGAAATCCGCTGTGTTCGGAAGTCTGAGATTCATGTTCATTTTTTGAGAAATCGTAACCGTGCAATCCTCTAGCACATAGTCAAAAACGTGTCCGCCTGAATTGCGTCCTTCGTCAATGAAGTGCAGGTGATAGCCAGAAACGGCGATTCCGTTTGCATAAGCTGGTGTCAAGAAACCTACGATCGTTCCTCTCACGTTGTCGAAGTTGAAGATCGGCTGTGTTTTGACCGCTTCAACCATTGGCACGTAAGGTTTTTCTTGCAATTCTACCGTTCTTGTCTGCACCTTTTTAAACAGTCCGTCAATACGGATTGCGTAAAATAAGTTTTTGCTTGGCAGAATGCTGTTGATCTCTTTTTCAAATTCTTCACGTGTCATTTTCGCATCAATTTTGTGCGTCATGTCCGGTGTAAAGAATGTAAATGAACAGAACGGTGAACGGTCCCCTTTTTGGACCGGTGTCGCGGTTCCGTCTGAGCGGAGACGGTAAAATTCCCCGTCAAACCCAATCAGCTCTCCGTCAAGCTTGTTAAAGGTTCCGATACCGAAGTCCCCATATTTCGGAATCTCTGACAGTTCAAAATCCCCGTCATATACTCCGTCTAATAGAGAAGTCATTGTTGATACTTGATAAATCTGGCTCACAGGCTGATCTTTTTGGCCGCGGTGGAGCACTTGAATGTTGCTTTCGCGTTTCATATTTCCCTTCACTCCTTTTAATTAGTGCTGTTCATAAAACAGTGTCGTGATGCGCAGAGTGCTAGAGAGCTTTCGTTTTCATGAGTTCCCCGAATTCTTTCGGAAGCTTGTCACTTGCTAAATTAATGTTATCACTATAGTCAACCGGGACATCAATGATAACAGGACCTTCAGCGTTCATGCCTTGACGCAGAACATCTGCCAGCTGGTCTGGTGATTCTACGCGCAAGCCAGTTGCCCCGAAGCTTTCCGCATATTTCACGATATCGATATTTCCGAAATCGACCGCAGATGTACGGTTATATTTTTTCAATTGCTGGAATGCAACCATGTCATATGTGCTGTCGTTCCATACAATGTGTACAATTGGTGCGTTTAGTCGAACTGCTGTCTCTAACTCCATTGCTGAGAATAAGAAACCGCCGTCACCAGAGACAGAAACCACTTTTTCTCCCGGTTTCACCAATGAAGCGCCGATTGCCCAAGGAAGCGCAACGCCGAGTGTTTGCATACCGTTACTGATCATTAATGTTAACGGCTCGTAGCTGCGGAAATAACGTGACATCCAAATCGCGTGTGAACCGATGTCACAGGTCACTGTAACATGATCATCGACTGCATTACGCAATTCTTTAACGATTTCAAGAGGATGCACTCTGTCTGATTTCCAATCTGCAGGCACCTGCTCACCCTCATGCATATATTGTTTTAAATCAGAAAGGATTTTCTGCTCACGTTCTGCAAAGTCCACTTTTACAGCATCGTGTTCGATATGATTGATCGTGGACGGAATGTCACCAATCAATTCAAGTTCCGGCTGGTAAGCATGGTCAATGTCAGCAATAATCTCGTCTAAATGGATGATTGTCCGGTCTCCATTGACATTCCAGAATTTCGGATCATATTCAATTGGGTCATAGCCGATAGTCAGAACGACATCCGCCTGCTCAAGCAGCAAATCGCCAGGCTGGTTGCGGAATAAACCGATCCGGCCGAAGTACTGATCCTCTAAATCTCTTGAAAGGGTACCGGCAGCCTGATATGTTTCAACAAATGGAAGCTGAACCTTTTTCAAAAGCTTGCGAACCGCTTTAATCGCTTCCGGTCTGCCGCCTTTCATGCCGACTAAAACGACAGGAAGTTTTGCTGTTTGGATTTTTGCGATGGCCGCACTGATTGCATCATCTGCTGCAGGACCGAGTTTTGGCGCTGCAACAGCGCGCACGTTTTTCGTATTTGTGACTTCATTCACAACATCTTGCGGAAAGCTCACAAAAGCGGCCCCAGCCTGCCCTGCTGACGCTATCCTAAATGCATTTGTAACAGCTTCCGGTATATTTTTTACATCTTGAACCTCTACACTGTATTTTGTAATCGGCTGAAATAGCGCCGCATTATCTAAAGATTGATGTGTCCGTTTTAAACGATCTGAACGGATCACGTTTCCAGCAAGCGCAACGACAGGGTCTCCTTCAGTGTTCGCTGTCAGCAAACCTGTTGCCAAGTTAGATGCACCCGGCCCTGATGTGACTAACACGACTCCCGGTTTTCCAGTTAAACGGCCGACTGCTTGCGCCATAAATGCTGCATTTTGTTCGTGCCGGGCAACGATAATTTCAGGTCCTCTATCTTGTAAAGCATCGAATACCGCATCAATTTTTGCACCCGGAATGCCAAATACATGTGTGACACCTTGCTCCACTAAGCAATCAACAACAAGCTCCGCCCCTCTGTTTTTCACAAGGGATTTTTGTTCTTTTGTTGCTTTTGTCAACACCCTCACTCCTTATTATGCATTTTAACGTAAAATTTTAAATGACTTGTGATACGTTTCACTATACACTCTTTGGAAATTGACCTCCAATATCGATTCGCCTTATGATTAATATGTAATACGAATTATTAACCTATGGAAAGGAATGCATATTTAATGGAGCTTCGCCATCTTCAATACTTTATCGCGGTAGCCGAAGAGCTTCATTTCGGAAAGGCTGCCCGACGGCTGAACATGACGCAGCCTCCTCTCAGCCAGCAGATCAAACAGCTGGAGGAAGAAGTCGGGGTGACGCTTCTGAAAAGGACAAAACGATTTGTCGAGCTTACCGCAGCAGGAGAAATCTTTTTAAATCATTGCCGCATGGCATTGATGCAAATCGGACAAGGAATTGAACTGGCACGGCGGACGGCCCGAGGCGAGCACGGCCATCTCGTAATCGGTTTTGTCGGATCAGCTACATATGAATTTCTGCCGCCGATTGTCCGGGAATACCGCAAAAAATTCCCATCTGTAAAAATAGAGTTACGTGAAATATCCTCGTCTAGGCAGCAGGAGGAGCTACTAAAGGGCAACATTGATATTGGTATACTTCATCCTCCCTTACAGCATACAGCTTTGCATATCGAAACCGCCCAAAGCAGCCCTTGTGTTTTAGCTTTGCCTAAGCAGCACCCATTGACTTCTAAGGAATCAATTACGATTGAGGATTTAAAAGATGAACCAATTATTACTGTAGCTAAAGAAGCATGGCCTACTCTATACATGGATTTTATTCAGTTCTGTGAGCAAGCGGGCTTCAAACCCAACATCGTCCAGGAAGCTACAGAATACCAAATGGTGATTGGTTTAGTCAGTGCTGGAATTGGTATTACATTTGTTCCTTCCTCAGCCAAAAAATTATTTAATTTGGATGTAACTTATCGAAATATGGACCAAATACAGCTTAATGCAGAATGGGTTATCGCTTACCGCAAAGACAATCATAATCCGCTTTTAAAGCACTTTATTCATATTTCAAATTGTCAGCAGACAAGAACTAAAGAGAGTGATGCAGGTACATGAACGTTACTTGCAATCTCTTTTTTCTTTTGGGATTCTTATGGAATTTTTATTAATTTAATATAATCGCTTAGTACAACTTCATATCAGTATACGTATACATACAGTACAAATAGTTGGCAAGGACATTAGTAAGCGCATGACAATCGTCTGATTTTAATAATGAAAGATAGAGAGGTGAAGTAAATTATTGAGTTCACCAGCATATTAACATTGCTCGCTTTTTTCGCAACACTGATTTTTATTTACTGGAGGCCAAAAGGACTAAATGAAGCTATCCCCGCAACATTAGGCGCTTTAATGGTTTTATTGTGCGGAAGTGTGTCATTGGCAGACTTAGGGGAAATAGGAACAAAAGTCACGGGTGCATCGGTTACAATCCTTGCCACTATGATTATGGCCATTGCACTGGAGAGCTTTGGTTTCTTTTATTGGGTGGCTGCAAAACTGCTCCAACAATCCAGGGGTTCTGGCATCAAGCTTTTTTGGCTAACCAATTTGCTCTGCTTTCTCATGACCATTTTCCTAAATAATGATGGGAGCGTTTTGATTACAACCCCAATCCTTTTGCTTGTACTAAAATATTTAGGTTTAAAAAAACATCAAAAAACCCCATATTTATTAAGCGGTGTTTTAATAGCCACAGCCTCTAGCGCACCGATTGGCGTAAGTAATATTGTGAATTTAATTTCTCTCAAAATCATTGGAATGGATCTTTATCTTCATACCGCCATGATGTTTGTCCCTAGTATGATGGGACTCATTTTTATGACTTGTCTACTGTTTATGTTCTTTTATAAACGTCTTCCCAAGAGCCTGCCAGATATACCGGGCCATTTTCAGTCTCTGCAGCATAGAAGGTACCATCCTCTTCATTCGCCGTCAGCTCCTTTACGAGAACGAAATCAAACAAAAATCATGCTGTTTGTGCTTGCATTTGTTTTTCTCGTCAGATTAAGTCTATTTGCAGCATCATATACTGGTATTTCTGTTCCTCTTGTCGCTGTCATCGGGTCTTTTATTCTTTTGGGCTGGAGATGGATTTATTTCAAAACCTCCCCAAAAGACTTGTTATACAAATCTCCTTGGCACATTTTTATATTCGCTTTTACTATGTATGTCTTAATTTATGGTCTGCATAATATCGGATTCACTGAGTTACTTGTGAGCTATTTTGAACCAGTGGTTTCTGGAAGCCTCGCCCATGCAACTTTCGCATCGGGTATCTCTACTTCAGTCTTTTCTAATCTATTTAACAACCATCCAGCTTTAATGATCAGTACTTTTACCTTAACTGAAATGCCACTGAATCCTTCAACAACAAAAATCATCTACTTGGCAAATATTATCGGCAGTGATATCGGTTCATTATTATTGCCTATAGGAACCTTGGCAACACTTATTTGGATGCATATACTAAAACAGCATGATGAAAGTATTTCATGGGGCGAATATATCAAAACGACCATTATCATCATTCCGCTGACCGTTCTTTTTACGTTGACATGTTTATATGTTTGGATCAGTTGGTTATTTCTTTAGCCAGTATGGAATGAAAAACTGCCTTCCGCTATTCAAGAGGGCAGTTCTTATAAACTAGGGAAGATGCATTGTCTTTAGATGATTCAACTTCCAAATGATCGGCTCTCCACTTGCGTTAATCAGCTCAATTATATTATTGGAAACATCTTTTAATAGTCCGACTTTTTCTGGCACCTCTCCCATATCGAAGATGACCAATTCACCAATATATTTTTTGATCTGCTCCTCAAAATTACGGACAAGAGGAACATTGGAAGGCACGACAGGCAATTGTGAGTTATCAAGAGTATACGGTGTTTGTTCAGTTGAATAAGGGGTAAACCATTTTAAATGATGCATAGATATAAAAAGGATTTTAAATACGGGTGAGAAAAATACAATATAATCGTTTAAAATGTTTGTAACATACCCATGTATCGATCGACCCCCAGTTACATAAACTTCAATAAATTGGCCTTTGACCTTGTTTAATGTATTTCTATATGAAAAAGCTTGAGTTTCTGCCTCCGTCATTGGATCTTCCGGATTGATCAAAATTGATTTCTTATTGCTGGTCATAATTTTCGCCTTGTTCATTTGATGAAGATGCAATAATGGAATATAAAGATAATTGCAGCCATCAAATATAACAAAAATATCCTGTCCGACATCTATGAGGGTGCCAACAAACCTTGTATCTCCTGAAATGACAACCTCAATATCTGTGTCAAGTAATTGATTCAAACCTTTCACTATTCTCCTCCTTTAACTGAAAAAGGGCATCACTCAATCTGATGCTCCCCGTTATCAATTAAAATTTGCGTTTCCAGTGATAGTCTATCGTTCTGACAATCGTTTCATGGCTATAATCTTCTTTTTGTCTTCCTGAACTTTTGAAGGAACTTGAATAATCTGATGATCTTGGTGATCGTTTAGATGATTTTGATGAACTTCTTGAACCTGATGAGCTGTAAGACTTTGATGATTGATAATCTGAAGATTTTGATGATCGTTTAGATGATTTTGAAGAACTTTTTGAACGTGACGAACGATAAGATTTTGATGATTGATAATCCGAAGATTTTAGTGATCGTTTAGATGATTTTGAAGAACTTTTTGAACGTGACGAACGACCAGATTTGGATGATTGATTATCTGAAGATTTTAGTGATCGTTTAGATGATTTTGATGAAATGAACGAACTGCTGTCTTTATCATGATTGTCTTCTTGGTTTTGCTCATTCTTTTGATCCTCTTTTTTGTGCGACCCTTTTGGACCTAAGCTGATGCTTTTTATGTGAAAAGGATAGATGCGAAGCACCTCTTGATTTTTCACTAAAGTATAATGGCCGTCAGCATTATCTACAAGGATACCCTCAATTGCTTCCGGACCTCCACGATTAATGGAAACCCATTTATGAGTTAGGCTCTTAAAAACCTCGCTTAATTCATCAGCTTCCAGGACACCCGCTGGCGTCTGTTCTTCTGTTTTCAAATCGGGCTCATGTTTACTTATGCTTTTGATGTGATGGATAGCAAAATACACTACCCCATCCTCATTTGTGTTTAACGCAGCGTAATCATCTCCCAGCCAGACTAATCTTCCTTTTTTAGATTCCGGACCCCCTTGATTAAATTGAACTGATTGGTTCATTAATTGTCCGATTAAGCTATGAAAATCATCAGCGTCGGGCATTTCCTCAGTCTCAATTGTTGTGGTGCTATTATTGGTATCCTCAGTAATGCTTTTCACATGATCCAACTGATAATAAATTATTTTCTTTTCAGCTTGTAAAGCAATATAATCTGATTTTACAGCTGCTAATTTTCCTTTTTTAGATTCCGGACCTCCACGATATACAGTAACAATTTTATCTTTCATTGAGTGCAAAAAGTTATAATAAGATATTTCATTATTTGAATGATATTTCATTCTCCTCTTGCTCATTCAAATTCCTCCTAGTCACTTATACATAGATGATAAACATACTGCATATATACGTGTCACATTTATTTGTTGAACTAATTCAATAGCCTAATTGTCGCTTTTTCAGCGAATACCCATTTTCACACATTTATAAAATACTTAAATGATTATTGAGGTATTGTGAACGGTTTATAATATACTCGCAGATCACATCCGGCTCACGGTCAAAACGCTCAATATCATTCTTTTTATACGGGTCCATCAGGACAAACGGCCTAATTCGTTCATACATCGCCATGATTTTCGGTTTCATATATTCTATTGTAAAAAGAGATTGGAGCGTTTTTTCTAACAGGCGCTTGTAAGACCTGCGAAAATCGGGTTCATCCAATATCCGGGCGGTTAGTGTATTAAATCCTTGAATCCTTACATAATCGGCAGCCATCCGCTCTCCATGGATATCCCTGCCCCAGGTCGCGTCATAATCCCAAGGAATCACCTCAAATAATCCGGTTTCCCCGCTTCTGTATAATGCGTAGTTGTGGACAAACCCGTCATAGTTTGAGGTGAATACAATACCGGCAAGCCATCGCAAATACTTATCGACATCCACATGCTTTGTCACTTCTGATTTAAACTGAGCTTTAGGGACAGTATTAATTTTAAAAATCATATCCTGTAAATAAAAATCATCCTCCTCAGTCCCTGTCTTCTTTTCATATCCAAGCTCCAGCGAGGTCTTCGTTTCTCTTTCCAAATCGCTCATCAGAGAAAAGTTAGCATCATCATCCACCGCGTAAAAAATCGCACCGTCCGCCAGCTTCCTTTTTGCTAAGTAATATTCATCAACGGATTCTAGTTCAAGATAAACCCCTTCATTCTTCCCATTCAGCTTTACAAACACAAACTCTGCCTTTGGAGACAGTGTCCCTAGATCTGAGAAAAAATCCAGAGACAATTTGTTTCTCATCAAAGAAGGATCTTTATACTCCGCATTTAAGTGAATCTCTCGTGCGCCGCGGAATAACTTAGGCTGATAAAAGGAAATATGGTATGACTTCTTTTTGAAGTCTCTGATATGTGACCCCCGATACGCGATATCAATATCCAGCCTTTTTTGGTTTACCTTCATCACAGCCGGCACCGGATCATCGTCCCATATATCCTTTTTTAATTCACGCAAATCTTTTGGATGAACAAACAGCTGATAAAGCGGTAAATTGGATTGATTCTTCATCCATAATCCCCCTTACAAATTTTAGGCGTTTATTTTTATGCGATCTCAGCGGAACACTTATACACTTTTTAAAACCGCGCGTACTATGAGGGTAGTAAGGATCTTCATCCTTAACATATTTTTAAAAAGGAGGATTTCAAATTGGGCCACTACTCCCATTCTGACATCAAAGAAGCGGTGAAATCCGCTAAAAAAGAAGGTTTAAAGGATTATTTATACCAAGAGCCTCATGGAAAAAAACGCAGTCATAAAAAGTCGCACAAAAAATCTCGCAGCCATAAAAAATCATACTGCTCTCACAAGAAATCTCGCAGCCACAAAAAATCATACTGCTCTCACAAAAAATCTCGCAGCCACAAAAAATATTACTGTTCTCACAAAAAATCTCGCAGCCACAAAAAATCATACCGTTCTCACAGAAAATCTCGCAGCCACAAAAAATCTTACCGTTCTCACAAAAAATCTCGCAGCCATAAAAAATCTTGCCGTTCTCACAAAAAATCCCGCAGCTACAAAAAGTCATACTGTTCTCACAAGAAAAGATCTCGCAGCTTTAAAAAATCATGCCGCACACACAAAAAATCTTACCGTTCCCATAAGAAACACTGCAAAAAGCACGATGATTATGACAGCAAAAAAGAATACTGGAAAGACGGCAATTGCTGGGTAGTCAAAAAGAAATACAAATAATTTAAGTTTCCATTGTTTCAATAGGCTGCCGGCTGAGGTACGGAAGCCTATTTTTTCATTTCCCCTGTATTAGATATATGTCATGACATAACATATGCAACCCGCATCATTTGGTTTCCTCGAAACCATTTCGTTATAATCAAGATATCCTAACGATAAAGGCGGTTGTTGCCATGTACATATTTCAAGCTGACCAGCTTAGTGCCAAAGACACATACAAGCTATTGTCAGGTACCGTTATTCCCCGCCCCATTGCATTTGTGACAACACTTTCTTCAGGAGGAGCGGTAAATGCCGCGCCTTTCAGCTTTTATAACGTCGTCAGCTCAGATCCTCCGCTCCTCAGTATTTCTGTGAACAGGGCGGGAGGACGCCAAAAAGATACAGCGCGAAACGCAGTGGAAAACGGAGAATTTGTCGTTCATGTCAGTGATGAAGCCATCATTGAAGATATCAATGAAACGGCTGCAAACTTAGGGCCGGATGAAAGCGAGCTTACGCGCACCTCGCTTCACCCTGTTGAAAGCAACGCTGTTTCGGTTCCCGGCATTCAGGAAGCCTGTGTTCGCTTTGAGTGCACATTAGAGCGGCATATTACCTTTAACAATGATCAAGGAGTCACTACAGCAGATCTGCTCATCGGAAGAGTTGTCTGCTTCCACCTAGACGAAAAGGTGTATGATGCAGAAAAGGGATATATTTTGACAGATGAATTAAAGCCAGCCTCACGATTGGCGGGAAACCATTATGCCAAGCTCGGGGAAGAATTCACACTGATTCGTCCCAGCTGAACAGAAGGACTATTTAAATAGAAGAAACTAGTCAAAAAGACCTTGTTATTACATAATGTTACCTATAAAAAAAGAACACCCGGAGAAAGCTTCGGGTGTTCTTTTATGAAACGTTTTTCCTTTTTCTTCGTATAAAAGATAAAGAGGAGGGATTAGAATGGAAGGCACTCATTTTTTGATTGTGATACTGGTCATGTTATTTACCAATATTGCTTTTTATACCTATGCCCGAAAAAAACTTGGAATCCCTAAACCACCTCGGTGGTATAAACCTGTAAATACTACACAAGGATTACTGGACATCATCTTGCTCATTTTATTAGGTTTTTCTTTGTTTCACTTTCCTCCCGAGAAGATGCTTATTTTATTTCTGCTCTTGTCGAATTGTTTGCGTACATTTATGGAATGGAAATATAGGCAGGAAGAAAAACAATATGTACACTATTTATTTGGTGCCGCCACACTTCTAGTTATTCTTATTTATATTTGTGTTTTCTTCTAATCTCAAACCCCCACAGCCGCTCCGTCTCCCCGGGGATCAGCTCCGCCTTGGAGAAATCCTTCTTCATCAACTTTGATTGCTGCCGCATGTCCCATCAGCGGATCATAGTCACCGACAACCTCCACGAGATGTCCGCTGTCTTTCAGTTTTTGGATTGTTTTCTCTGTGAATCTGCCCTCGACTCTGAGGCCTTCGTATTCCTCTCCCCACGTTCTGCCCCATACCCAGCGCGGTTCGCTGATTGCCTGCTGTGGATCCATTCCGTAATCCAGCATTCGGGTAATGATGGCCGTCTGGGTCTGCGGCTGGCCTTCGCCGCCTTGTGTTCCGTACAGGATTTTCGGCTTTCCGCCTTTACAGACCATAGCCGGCATCAGCGTATGGAAGGTGCGCTTTCCCGGTTCAAGTGTGTTGACATGATGTTCATCCAATGAGAAAAATGACCCGCGATTTTGCAGCAAAATGCATGTATCACCGGCAGTGACTGCCGAGCCAAATTCAAAGTACAAGCTTTGAATGAATGACACTGCGTTGCCATCCGCATCGATTACGGCCGCATATGCCGTATCACTTCCCACCGGTCTGCTTGCAGCCGGTACTGCGAGATAGCCGATTTCTTCTGCCAATCGTTTTGCATAACCTTTGTCCAATAGCCTTTCAAGCGGGATGTCTGCAAACGCCGGATCAGTCAGGACGGCATTCCGATCTAGAAAACTCTTTTTCAATGCCTCCACAAGCACATGATAATACGTAAAAGATCCATGTTCGATTTTGGTGAAATCATAGTTTTCCAAAATGTTCAGTGTTAATAAACCGGTAAATCCCTGAGAATTCGGCGGCGCCTGATACACACTGTATCCTCGATAATCACTTGATACAGGCTCCGTCCACTCGCCCCGGTGCGCTTTAAAATCATCGAGTGTCATGTAACTGCCGTTATTTTGTAAATACGAGACAATCCGCTGAGCAATATCTCCTTCATAAAATGCGCTTCTTCCTTTTTTGGCAATCATGTTCAAGCTCTCTGCAAGATCTTTTTGCACAAACCGCTCTCCCGGAATAGGTGCTTTGCCTCTTCTTGTAAAAATGTCGGCTGTGTAAGGCGTGGAGACGAGCAGTTCAAGATTCGTTTCTGTGTGACGGCACTGATCGGCTGATACAGGAAACCCATTTTGGGCATAATCGTGTGCTGGCTCCAACACGTCCTCAAGAGACATGCGACCATACTCCTTCAGTACCGCATCCCAGCTATCAACCATCCCGGGCACAGTAATGGCACTGTCAATTCCCCGCAGCGGAATCACGCTTTTTCCCTTATATACATCTCTCGTTACGTTTTTTCCTGAACGTCCGGTGCCATTGTAGACTTTTACTGATTTTGTTTTCTGATGAAAGGTCAGCCAAAAGGCATCCCCGCCAAGTCCGGTCATATGCGGATACACAACCGCCAGGCAAGCACTCACCGCAACGGCGGCGTCAAATGCGTTACCTCCTTTGTCCAGTATGCGGTTTCCGGCCTGAGAAGCAAGATAATGCGGACTAACGACCATTTGCTTTGTACCGATGACAGATTTGTTCATCACAAGTCCCCTTTTTAAGAGATTTTCTTCAGTATAGGGAGCCTGATTTTTCACATCTACTGATCCGGCAGAAAAACTGACGAACTTTCTTCTTTTCGCAAACAATAAGATATTTATTCGTTCATTTCGAAAACAAATAAAATTTTTTCGTTCGAAACGTAACTTTTTATGATAAAATGATGGCTAAAAGGCTACGAAAGCAGGTGGAGCAATTGAGTCATGAATATCAAATCCCCAACCTTGTACTTGATGAGACTGATAAACAAATTCTCACGATTTTGCATGAAGAAGGCAGAATTTCTTATACGGATCTTGGCAAAAGAGTCGATTTGTCCCGAGTCGCCGTCCAGTCTCGTATCAACCAATTAATTGAAGCCGGCGTTATTGAAAAATTCACCGCGGTCATCAATCCCGCTAAAATCGGCATCCATGTATCCGTGTTTTTCAATGTCGAGGTGGAACCGCAATTTTTAGAAGAGGTCGCTCTTAAGCTTGAGGAAGAGCCTGCGGTCACCAGTCTTTATCACATGACAGGTCCGAGCAAGCTGCATATGCATGGGATCTTTGCCAACGATCAAGAAATGGAAGAGTTTTTAACAAAACGGCTGTATCCATTGCGAGGCGTCGTCAGTGTTGATTGCCAGATGCTGATCAAACGATACAAAAGCCGTATGGGAATGAAGCTGTAAAGGAGAGAAACAAAATGAAAAACCATCCTTATCGGGATATGACGGCCGCGATGGTGCGCACCGGCATATTAGGATTCGGCGGCGGACCTTCCGTGATTCCGCTGATCCGCCATGAAGCGGTCAATAAATATAAATGGATTGATGATGATGAATTCGGAGAAATATTAGCAATCGCTAATGCGCTTCCCGGGCCGATTGCCACAAAAATGGCTGCGTATCTGGGCTTCAAGCTTAAAGGCACATTAGGTGCCATTGTGGCGACACTCGCCCACATTCTGCCTACATGTCTTGCGATGGTGGGCTTGTTTGCGGCAGTAAATGTGTTAAGCCATTCAGCAGTTGTTGCCGGCATGATAGGCGCCGTCACGCCGGTGATTGCAGTAATGCTCGGAATTATGGCGTACGAGTTTGGCCAAAAAGCGCTTAAAGGTTTCGGCTGGGTCACCGGAATCCTGTTTTTTATCATCGCTTTTATCGGCCTGCAAACGTTTCAGATCAATCCCGGCCTTGTCATTATCATTTTCTTAGCGTACGGGGCATTTCATTTTAAACTGAAAGACAAAGTCACAAATAAACATGATAAAGGAATGTCGGCCTCATGATATCGATCTATTTATTTATGGCGTTTTTTATCGCAAACCTACTGGGATATGGCGGCGGACCTGCATCTATCCCGCTAATGTTTGAAGAAGTCGTAAACAGATACAGCTGGCTTTCAAACGATCAATTCTCAAATATGCTCGCACTTGCGAACGCATTGCCGGGCCCCATCGCCACCAAAATCGCCGCGTATGTCGGCTACAGCGCAGGCGGTTGGCCCGGCTTCCTGATTGCCCTGATTGCAACCATCGTACCGTCGGCGCTCGCATTGATCGTCCTGCTGCGCATCATCCAGCGCTTCCGTCAATCCCCTGTTATCAAAGGCATGACACTGTCCGTTCAGCCTGTCATCGCGGTCATGATGCTCATTCTTACCTGGCAAATCGGCGCAGACGGCATCAAAGCAATCGGATGGATCCAATCTATTGTAATTGCGGGGATCTCCCTCCTTGCCATGACAAAATTCAAAATGCATCCGGCATTTTTGATTATTGCGGCGTTTTTATATGGAGGCCTTGTAATTCCTCATTTGTAGAAAAAAGCACCCTGAAAGGTGCTTTTTTATTTTGGACCAGAAATGCCGTTCGATATGACAGCTGTTTCTTCTCCTGCGTCACTCTTGATGATGTGCTTGACTTGCAGCGTGGTTCCTGCCATTCTCACAGATTTCTTCAACTGGGGTGAATCGGTTTCAACATGTATCCAAACAGGAGGCTGGACCTTCCAAAATAAAAAGAATGCAAGAATCAGCATGCCAGCAATGACCGACAGCAAAAACTTCATATCGCATCGCTTCTTTTCAGTAAGCGGCTCGCAACGGACAGCGCCTGATGATCACGAAGAATATCGCCTGGACGATTGCCTTCTCCCAGCACATAACCTTTAAATGGAATTCCCATAAAATGAAAAATATGTTCAAATTGCTGAATCAGCGGCAGCCCTTTTATTTTTGGGTTGTCTCCGCCCACTGCTGTTACATATGCCTGTTTCGCTGACATTTGCTGTTTAAAATCAGGAAATCTCGGATCTCTCAACGTCTGTGACCAGCGATCAATAAACAGCTTTAATGTCCCTGACATGCCAAACCAATAAATTGGGGTGGCGAATACAAGAATATCGCACGGCAATATCCGCTCAATGATAGAATCGTAGTCATCTTGAACAGGACGAAAGCCGTCTTGGTCGTGGCGCAGATCTTCAATTGGCTGGATTCGATATTTCCGCAAATGAATGTGCTCTGCATCAAATCCTTGAACAGCCTTCTCCGCAAGAATATCCGTATTTCCGCCAGACCGAGTTCCGCCATTTATAACCGCAATTTTCATGATGCATCTGCTCCTTTGTTTACGAATGATTTTCTTCATTTTATAATGGATTCATCAATCAATACAGATGATTATTTCGATTAATCCAATCGCTAAAACCGATTTAGAAAGGAAGAGAACAAGTGGAATTGAAGCAGCTGATCACCTTTATTACGGCGGCAGAACATGTAAACTTCACCCTAACCGCCAAAATGCTTAATTATGCACAATCAAGCGTTACCTCTCAGATCAAATCACTTGAAGAAGAAATCGGGACACCTTTATTTGAACGGCTCGGCAAGCGGCTTATCTTGACAGAAGCAGGAAAAACGTTCAAATCTTATGCACAGAAGATTATTGCGTTAACAGAAGAAGCGAAAATGGCCGCAAATCAAGTAAAAGAAACAACCGGAACCTTAAAAATCGGGGCGACGGAAAGCCAGTGCACATACCGCCTGCCGCCTATCATAAAAGAATTTAAACAGGCATTTCCCCAAGTAAAGCTCATATTCAAACCATATATCTCCAATGAACAAGCGAAAGAACAGCTCTTACAGGGCCAGCTTGATATCACCTTCATCTTGGATGTAAACCGGACGGAAGACGCACTGCACGTTGAATCTTTGATTCAGGATGAGATCAAAATGGTGGCTGCTAATGACCATCCTTTTCCTGCGGATTTACCAGTAACATTGAAGGATCTTCAAAACGAAACTCTTCTGCTGACAGAGGACGGCTGCTCGTACCGCACGCTCTTTGAGAACAATTTGCATGACTACGGTGTCTATCCTAACAAATTGGAATTCGTCAGCATAGAAGCCATCAAACAATGCGTGATGGCCGGACTTGGGATTGGAATCTTGCCTGAAATGACAGTAAAAGATGATATTGCAGCAGGCCGAATGAAAGAACTCAATTGGCAGAGCGATTGCCCCGTTTTCACTCAATTAGCATGGCATAAGGACAAGTGGATGTCTGTGCCATTAAAGGCTTTTATCGATTTGACGCGGAAAACATTCAAATAAAATCTTTCCACAAGGACAAGGTTTTTGGGATCAGGAAAGCACACAGCATACAAAAAAACACTTGATGGCTTAGAGCCCCAAGTGTTACCCGTGATTTTTCTGATAAAACATTCGCAAGACATGTGTTTCAAGGTCAGCCAGGCGGACAGGGATCGGCAGCCTGCTTTCTTGATTGATTAAGCTCATCGTGATCTGATAGCTGCTTTCTAAATCAATATAATTACCGCAAGACAAGAAAATAGGCTTCACGTCCCGCCGCGTCCGCAGCGCTCGGCCATATACCTCGCTGTCAATGAGAATATCGGTGTATGCGCCTACTTCATTTTCAGGCATCACGAAATCACAGCCTTTGATTTTGAGATAGGTTTTCGCAATCCCAATCGTCGGCTTACCCAGAAAAAAAGCCGCATGGGTGGCAACGCCCATATGATTGTAATGCAGATATCCGTTGCCATCAAACAAGAAGACATCCGGCTCCGTCTCCAGCTTTTTCGCTGCCTCGATGATCAAAGGCAGCTCACGAAACGCAAGAAAACCCGAAACGTACGGTACGCTGATTTTCCCCATGCTATGCACTTTTTCAATGACTTCTTTTGTATCAGCGTCAACCACGATAATACTGCACACCCCGTATGGTTCTCCGTTCTGCTCCCAATAGGCGAGATCGACGCCTGCGCAGGTGTTGATGGAGTCTGGATGGATCGTGTGGGATAGGTTGATACGATTTCTAAGGGATTGTTGTATTTGAACAAAATCCGATTCATCTTTTTGTTCAAAATCGTGAATTTGATGTATTTCCATTTTACTTGTTTCCCTCTTTTCGCGCTCAATTGTTCTGCATGTCGATTTTAGCAATGACTCCAAATTATATCATTGAAAAAAGCAGATAGTATAATCTGCTTTTTTATTAATATTCATTTTTCATTTCTTTCATAAAAATATAATCCAACTGTTTAATTAATTCTTTAAGTTCAGTACACATAATATCCTCTAAAGGATTTTCCCAATCTTCGTTTTTTATCAGTTCAATTCCATAACTTCCGGTTGAATCCCCTTCTGGGTACCACCCTACATCAAGCAGCAAGTTTTTAGTCTTATGAGAAATCTGAAGGAGATCTTGATTAAAGTCAAATAACCAAGCATCATCATTTGCCTCTAGAGTCTTAGGATCAGTATCTTTTAATGTAATATAATCAACAGTCCAACCCGCCGGTATCTTAAGCCTTAAGAAATTGGGAATCTGTTGGGTTAGCGGCTGCAAATTTTCTAAAACCCCGCTTCCCACATTCCAGATTTGATATTCTAACTCAACTAATAATTGTTCTATCTCATTAAAAGACTCATCTTCATAAATCTTATCTGTATGTAAGCCAGCTACTTTGATATAGTATTGATTATTTTCATAACTTACCTTAATAAAGGCCTTACGTTTTTCATTTTGCAGTATTAGTAATTCACATTTTTCTTGCATTCTTTTTTCTGAACATAAATTGTTCAGTACTACAGACCAGCCATTACAGATTTTTAATGGCTGCAATTGAGAAATATGGTCTCTTTTCATCCCGCTTCTCCTTGCACTCTACATTGTTATACTTTCTATAAAAAAACTTGACGATGACCACACGGCAAGTTTTTAACTATAGCAATTCTAATACATCAGTAAACAAGGCATCTCCTAATGTTAATCTCCTGTTGAAAGGCTGTATATGCGGCAATTCACTCCACTCATACACAGTATCGTAATAATCATACAAATAACTGAGTTCAATAAACCCTTTCTCTTGCATTATTTTATTAATATAGTTCGTTCCCTGAATGAATTCTAAAGATTCAGCGGTTCCTACAATGTCATAAGCGCCATCGATTAAATCGTGTCTTAGGGAATAACTATAATCTAATACATAAACAGGAACCAATTTAGATACTTTCATATTGATTTGCTGTTCTAAATGAAAACCATTTTCCCCAGAAAGACCTTGCAAATGGATATCAATTTCTCCTGAAGGATTGTTTAAATCTCTAACTTCAATTTTTTTCAAACCTTTTATTTGATTAAATTCATCAGGTACTTTTATTTTCTCTGCGCATTTGCTCTTGTACCATTCGTCTAATTCCCTATTTACAAATAGACGATGAAGCAATTCACCGATTTCAGGGTATTCATTAATAAATCTGATTCCATGTTCCATAGTTTTAACCATTCCAACTATTAAACTTAATTATTTAAACAATCTAAACGTTTATACGAAGTTCATTATTTTAGGGACTTCCATATCCCATTTTAGGCTGTTAGCTCTCTTCATTATTCATATAAATTTTCTATTTCAGTACCCCAAAAACTTCCTTCTCTTGTACAATTAGAGTCTACTCTTTTGAGTTCTTCTTTTAACCATTCGATTACATCTTCCGGAATATCATTATCAATAAATGCATCCTCACCATTTATGTGTATAGCCTTATCAATCATTTCTGAGAAAAGTAATATACATTCAGCAAATTGATTTATTGAAGAGTTAATAAATACTTCTTTATATTCATTACCATTATCTAAATAAACGATTCTCTCGTTACTTTCAACGATACACACTGGATCTCCAGAACCAGTGGATCCCAACAACCAATATTTTCGAAATGCTTCAGACATATCAAAAATACTAGTTATTGGTTTAAATGATGTTTGAGAGGAAGTAAAATCCAAATAAGGTGGGGGTGTTTCAGGTAAGCCCCCTATAGATAAAAATTGCTTAAAATTCTCTGAAAAAGGAACCTCTATTAGATCATCATATGGAAACTTTAATAACGGACCATTTTTATTAACATCCCAGTTTCTATTAAATTCTTCTGGTAATAACATCTTGTCACCTTCCTCATTCTTTTCCGAATGTTTCTAGTCTATTTGCAATTTGATCATCTACTCCGGTAATTCCCCATTCTTTTTCGACATTATGAATACCGCCATATCCAGGGTGCAAGCTTTTAGGTAAAGCTGCTGCTTGACCTCCTTCTCCAATATGATGATGCCTCATAGGGTCTTTTAAATAATCTGCATACTGTGGAAAATGTTTTATAAATTGCTCATCAACTACTGGAACTCTTCCTCTTTTAATATTAGCAGTATTTTCAGCACTCCAAAACTCAGGATTATTTTTAAGTAACGTGTTGAAGAATTTTTTCGCATTTCTTTCCCAGCCAGCTGCATTTGTTCCAGATTTGCCTTTCCCCTTAAAATTCATCTCTACTACAAGCCTAGGATCAATTAAATACTTATCATCGTATTTTGAAAGATCTCTGCCTTTATATCCTCTAATCCGATCATATTCACCATCATTACTCCATCTACTCGCCATCTTCACAATCCCAAGATCCTTAACAGCCGTCTTTTCCACATCGACACGGACTGTCGGGATTCCGAATGTGAAGCCATCCGGAGTTACAGGGCGTTCTGCGTACACGCGGACGTTTGTTGGGACTTTGAATTGTTTTACTTTTTCTAATGTCTTGTTAGCTGTTTGAACTTTTGAATGGGTTGCAAGCGGGATGCCTTTATCAATGTGTTTCGCCAATGCACCGGCTCCAACCAAACTCAATGCCGCTTCGAGCGCCCCCTGTTTCCGCTTCTCCTCAGACACTTTGTTTCCGAACATATCCCGGCCTGTGATGGCTTCTGAGAATCCGTTTGACGCAACAAGGCCGTATGCACCCATTTCTGTCATTTTGAGAATGTCTAAGGATTTGCCTGTTTTGTAGGCGTCTAAAGCGTGTTCAGCAGCGATAGCTGCTTTTCCGGTTTTGTAGATGGCTTTTCCGCCTTTGAAGGCCCGGCCTGCCCAGCCAACGACCGATATGAATCTGGCTGCGGCCATGGCGCTGGCTATGACGCGTTCAAAGCCTATACTTATTTACGCTATATAAAACAGAAGACAACAATCTAATAAAAAAACCTTGAAAGGCTTCAGTGCCAATCAAGGTAGAAAATCAAACCAACTCGAAGCGTTTATTTGTTTTTAATAATGCCTTAAGATTTTTTAACAATACTATTAATTCCTTCAAATATAATATCTCTCATAACTTCATTATTACTGTTATAATTTCTTTCATTTCTAATTTTATTAAAAACCTGCTTTATAACCCCATCAATCATTATTGTTAATCCTTCTATATCTTCTTCACTACCCTCCTTTTTAAAACTTTCATTTATTATTACCAAGCTATCATCTTTTGACATTTTATTTTCTCCTTTACTCTCTTTCTTTCTCATTAAAAACTTTGTCTATATAATTTACATCATCAAAAATCCAGTATCTATCCTCTTCAGGAATATAACTAGTAAAGTCTTCCCGAACCCCTGTCCAATTATTAGGAACATAATTTTCAAAAGGTAATAACTCAGGATACAGCGAAAGAAGCATTTTTTGATTAAAGTCTATATATAATGATGGCCTTAATTCTAGAATAGTACTTTCATAATCCTGATGTTCAACTAACTTTTTTAATTCTGAAGACGGGATAATGTAGTCAGTATATTCTTTTAAATAAAGACGATAATTATCTTCATTTACAACTAAAATGTTATTTCTTAGAGAAAGAGCAAAGTCCATATCAAAACTAAACCCGTTTTTTTCATAGGCTTCTTTATATTTCATGATATCTAGTATCCAAACATCTCTTTCTGTTAGATACCATGAGAATTGAGAAGAAGCCTTTACCCCGACTATTATATTTTGGGCATACTCCGGTTTTAATAACAACGAAAACACCACTTTCTCATTCTATTTTTTTGGCGGAATGCCCATATTCCTCTAACCACTCTATCCATGGTTCCGCCGGAAGTTCATAACTAACTCCTGGTGTGGTAGGATCAACAAGCTTTGGAGCAGTCCTTCCCTGGTTACGAGGGTTTTTAGTATATCCATACTGATCAATGACTGTCTCCTTAATTAAATCATCAACCTCTTTAGGCACCTTAAATTCTACAATTTCTCCGCCTGGTCTTGCTACATCTCGATAATATTTAGCGTGTTCTAAATTGTAAGCACTTATGTTTAAATCAGCATTTTTAATAGGAATAGTAATGCTTCCGTCACTATTTACTTTAATTCTATACTGACTTGTTTTATTTCCTGCTCCTCCTCCTTGAACTCTGTAATAACTTACTGAGTGTTCAAGAGGATCGACAGATTTTTCACTTGATTGTAACTTATCATTATTCACTTTTTTCGTATATAATTGTTTCTTCTCTGGCTTTAAGTCAAATGTATGGCCAGTCGAAGTAACAATCTGTTCTTTATTTATATGACCACTTTGCTTAATTTTAGAAAAAGAATAACTCTTGTCAAGATTTCTTCCCATCGATAACGTATTGTCAACCGACTTCGCCAGTGCCCCTGCACCAACCAAACTCAATGCCGCTTCGAGCGCCCCCTGTTTCCGCTTCTCCTCAGACACTTTGTTTCCAAACATATCCCGTCCTGTGACAGCTTCTGAGAATCCGTTTGACGCAACAAGGCCGTATGCACCCATTTCTGTCATTTTGAGAATGTCTAAGGATTTGCCTGTTTTGTAGGCGTCTAAAGCATGTTCAGCAGCGATAGCTGCTTTTCCGGTTTTGTAGATGGCTTTTCCGCCTTTGAAGGCCCGGCCTGCCCAGCCGACAACTGGGATAAATCCGGCAGCGGCCATAGCTCCTGCTGTCACACGTTCTGCGGTGGAGAGTTTTTCTCCGGTAACCGGATCAACGCCTTCGGTTGCTCTTTTATAATCATAATAGCCAGTGACTTCTCCAGTAAAGTTGCAAACTCCATCCCATGTTTTTTCGTACCATGGTTTGTTTGCTTCTTCCTCGGCTTTTTCCTGGAGACGTCTTGCTTCTGCTTGCTGGGTTTTTGCATCGATATAGGTTGTTCCTTGATTTTCTAATTCAATGACGCTTTTGTAGACTTCATTGCTGTGGAAGGCTTTTTTGTCATAGTACATAGGGGATGCGCTCTTCCCGTTGCTGGTGGCCTGCATGAGAACGGAATATTTGGTGAGCACTGCTTTGTCTAGAGATTCTAAATTTTGATATTCAGTTGTCAGGGATTCATCAAGCTTATCGACAGCTGTGATCGTGTCACGTCTGATTTTTTGGGCATCGCCCATCTTATCTGCATAGTCGTCAAGCGTATACATGTCGAGGTCAATAATATCGCTGATGCCTGACAAAATAGAATCGATTTCTTCTTTATGGGCGGAGACTATCTCTGAGGCTTTCAGGTCTCCATTGGGCAGCTCATGATCCAAAAAAGAAGTTTCCACATATGAATCATTCAGTTCTTGATCTTTAATATCTCCTGAAATGCCATTTAAAAACGCAATTTGAGCAGAGACAAGCGTCAGCCAGCTGTCTACGATTTCCGCCTGCCCCTGAAAAAAATCTTTAATATTATCCGCGCCTTTTCCTTTAAAATTGTCGCCTAAATCGGCAACTCCCTGAAACGCTTTTTTCAGCGTATTCAGCTGCTCTTCAAGCGTCTCATATTGCTTTTTTCTGCTCTTCGCTTCTTCGATTAAAGATTTTGATTCAAATACTTTACTCATCGCACTGCCCTTTCTGTTCTATTTTACAGCTATCGCCTCGTCCTGTTCTTTGAGTGAATCTACGTTATCCTTTGTATCCTCAATATTTTTCTGTACCGCTTTTTTGTAATCTCCGAGCATGGTTTTGATGTTCTCCTCACGCTCATGATATTTTTTCGTATAATCGAGTTTGTTTTTTCCATTGGACCCCGCGGCGCCGATTGATACGTCAGCAAGCGCATCTTTGACAGAATCTAATGTTTTGATTACAGTATCGTATTTCAATTTAATTTCTGACATAAAAATGATCACCACAATTTAATAGATTTAATTTGATTAACAGCATCCTCCAAGAATTCTTCACCCTTAGCAAGAGTATGACCAGCAAAATTCGCTAGCTTTAATTCTTTGTCATAGAGAAATTTCTTAGATTCCAAATGAATAATCTCCATCTGAATCGAAGCCATATACTCGTTATATTTATCATTCACAATCTTGGATGCTTCCGATTTCGCCTCTTCTCTTCCCTTGTCGAAATCATCCGCTTTTGTTCCCGTCCAGTGCTTGCCCAATTCTGGTTTTACAATTTCTTTGATTTCAGTGATTGCCTCTTCTTGCAGTGTGTCTATGTCCTTTTTTGCTTTTTTCAGCTTTTCGATCTTGTCTTCCACGTCGGAAATTTTTCCGTTAAGCGAACTTTTGATATTCGCCAGCATACTTTCATAACCCATCTGAATCACCTCTTAATACTCAAAAAGTCGTATGGAGGGGCTGATGAAGATAGACTTTTCCATACTTTATTTCCATATATTATATTTTAAAATAGCCAGAAGGCGGCTTAAATAGGGTAAACGGCTTAATTTAGGCTTATAACACTCTTAAAACATAGGTATATGCTCTTGTTTTTGTTCGTTATACAGCTAATAAAAGCGTTTTACAAAATGGAAATATCTAAAGTCATAGTAATAAAGGCACTTGAAAGAGGCAGATGTTGTTGATCTGCCTCTGTTCATGTTCATGTTTATGTTCTTCATCGGTTCGGCCACGTCTGATTTTGTCATTTGGCTTATATTATTTCCGCTTCTGATCAGGTATGACCCTTTGGATCAAAAGCTTGTATTAGCTGCAGTCCCAGTTGTACAGAACGTTTGAAAAGTCTTTTTTTCTTAAATCGTCAGGTGTGATGAAAAAATTGGCGATGCCGACGTCTCCCCACATTGAATCGATATCATCGTCTGAATCAATTTGCAAAAGCATGATGGTGTGTTCTTTATATGCGTATTCCCGCGGATCATGCTGGGTAAAAGAAGCGTATCCGCCAATTTTATGGCCAAATCCGTTTTCAGCCAGTTCATTATAAACGTCTTCTTCATCCTCTCCGAACTGGCCAAAGAACTCCATTATTTCCATGCCCGTATACTGCTCAAATTGAAAATCTGTCGGCAGGACCCATTCCGAAGATTTCACAGGCTCAACTGCTGCTTCTGATAAAATCGGAAAATCACATTCGCCTGTGCCAATAAATGAAAAATCAGAAACAAGCTCGTCTTCGTTTTCTATGATATTTTCAAAATAGATCACTCTGAAATCCTTTTGTTCACATCGATCGTCAAAATTCAAGCCATAAACATCATCATGAACAGAAATGTAGAACTGCAGGATACCCGAAGAAGGATAGCCGTCAAGCTGGGGAATGTGCGAGAAATTAATCTGCGCCAGAAGCTTCATCGGCTGTCCATTTTCATCAGTCGGGTATGTTTCATGCTTGGGGAAATAGGGATCACCGGCAATTTTACTGTCATATCGTCCTGTTTTCCCTTTTCGGACATTCAATTTTACGTATTCTTTCGCTGATTTCTCCAGCAATTCGCGGTACGGTCTCATTTTTTCAGGCAGATGATTCATCAGATGACTCTCCTTTTCCGGCATCTCCAATAATTTTTGAAAGATTTTATTTTCTGGTTTTCTCCGTTTCTTCTAATGTTTTATCAAACGATTGTGTAAAGAAGCCCTAATTCTGCATACTTTTCCAAACAATAGTTAAATAGTAGCAAATGTATTCAGCACCCCGCAATAGACGAAAAAAAGACTGGTGCGCAACCAGCCTTTCTTTTTCAATTATTGAATTAAACCTGACGGCACAACCGCCTTTCGTCCGACAGAATAATACTCCACTCCTGCAGCCAAAGCTTCATCCAATGTGTAGCAGTTTCTGCCGTCAAATATGAGCGGCGTTTCCATCAAATCCGGATAAGCCTCTAACGGGAATTGTTTAATGTCAGACCAGTCGGTTAAAATCATGACGGCGTCGGACCCTTTGACAGCTTCCTCGATCGTCTCTTTATATTCAACAGCTTGCGGGAGAACATGCTTTGCATGGCTAACTGCAATGGGATCGTAGGCTCTAATACGGGCGTCGAGCGCAGCGAGACGGTCTGCAATGACAATTGACGGCGCTTCCCTCATATCGTCCGTATTCGGTTTAAATGACAGGCCTAAAAGGGCAATCGTTTTTCCCGTCACCCCGCCGAGCCTGTTCAGCGCTTTATCAACCAGCATCGCCTGCTGATTGTTGTTGACTTTGATAACCGATTTCAGCAGTTCAAAATCATGCTCGACATTGCCGGCAATTTGCACGAGGGCGTTTGTGTCCTTTGGAAAACAAGAACCGCCGTAGCCAATGCCCGCTTTTAAAAACTGGCTCCCGATCCGCTTATCCTGTCCCATCCCGTAGGCGACCGCTTCGATATCGGCGCCGACCTTTTCACATATATTCGAAATTTCGTTTATAAAACTGATCTTAGTGGCCAGAAAAGCATTTGAGGCATATTTGATCATCTCAGCGCTTCTGATATCCGTTTTGTAAATCGGGATTTGAAACGGACGGAAGAGCTCCTCAAGCGTATCGGCTGTTTTCTTATCGGCTGTTCCGATCACGATCCTGTCTCCATGAAACGTGTCAAAGATCGCCGACCCCTCACGCAAAAATTCCGGATTGGATGCGACCGATATACTGATAGGCTCAGCTAGATGTTCAGTGATCAGTCCATTAATCAAATCGTTTGTCCCGACGGGCACTGTGCTTTTCGTTACCACAATGGCATCTCGTTTGACATGCTGTGCGATGCGTTTGGCCGCATCTGTAATTTGCTCCAGATTGGCGTGTCCGTCGCTTTTCTGCGGAGTGCCGACCGCTATAAAAATGATATCTGCCTGTGCCAAGCCTTTCTCATAGCTCGTTTCAAAGTTCAGCCGTCCATCAGCTGTATTTTTTCTCATCAGCTCTTCAAGACCAGGTTCAAATATGGGGGAAATGCCCTTTCTCATTTCATCAATCTTGTGAGCGTCAATATCAATGCAGGTTACATGATGTCCAATCTCAGAAAGAGAAACACCTGTCACAAGACCGACATAGCCTGTTCCGATGACTGTAATATTCATTGTTTCCCTCCAACAGTTAAATTGCTGCTTTGCAGCTTCCGTAATATCGTATGAGAACATCCTATCATGAATGCGAATGATCTCCCGCATAGCCTGTCGGGTACAGCCTGTACAGATTTCTGAAATGTGATTCAATCATACAATACACTATTATATCGCTCTCAAAAAGAAAGTGGTGAAATGAGAATCGGCTGTTAAAAGAGACCAAACAATTTTCTTCTTTTGACCGGCTGCGGAGGCTGTCTGAAGATGGTCTGGTTCCGCAGGAGAAGCTCCGCATTTTCCGTCAGCATGTAAGGGAAGTCCGGGCCGAATTCTTTCTGTAAAACATAAAGGGCCTCTTGAGTGTGAAAATTTCTCGTTTTCACATTATGGGCATCTGAGGCTACGAAATGGATCAAATTGGCTTCAACTAGCCGGAGAGAAAATGCTTTCAGCTGCTTGCCGAAGGTCCCCGCAAGACTTCCTGAAGTCATCTGAGATGCTGCTCCTTTTTCCACAAGATGATACAGCAAGGAGGGGTTTTCGCGAATTTCCCTGTTGCGTTCAGGATGGGCGATAACCGGAATATATCCTTTCAGCTGCAAATCATAAAAAAGCTGCTCCGCATATCGGGGAACGTGATCAAACGGAAACTCAATCAAGATGTATTTTGTGTCATTCAGCGAAAGAAGCTGGCGTTTCGCAAGGTCTTGTTCCACATCGCCGTAGATTCTGATTTCCTGTCCCGGAAGCACATGTAAAGGGATGTCTTCTTTGATTAAACGTTTGTTTAACTGATCTGCTGCTTCTTTGACTGCAGCTGGCTCATTTTCATACACACCGTTTTTATGATGAGGTGTCGCAATGATCGTCCGGATTCCCTGACGAACAGCGGCCTTTGCCATTTCTATGCTGTCAGCTGAATCACCTGCCCCGTCATCCATTGCCGAAAGAATGTGACAGTGAATATCGATCATGTCCTAGCCCCCTTTTTCACAAAAATAAATAACGGGCACGATGCACGTTATTTATTTTGCATGAAATTGTCTTTGTTTCCGTAATAACCGTATTCAGAGTGCTTTGAAAGCTTTTTGCCGTTCATGATCGCTCCAAGGAGCTTGCTATTGCACGATTCAAGTGCTTCTTTCGCTTTTGCGGCTTGTTCTTTTTCTGTTTTTCCGCTTGAAATAACCAGAACAGAACCGTCTGCCACGTTGCCTAAAATCTGTGCGTCTGCTACGGCAAGAATAGGCGGCGTATCAAAAATCACCATATCATATGCCACACTCGCTTCGTCAGCAAGCTCCTTCATCCACTTCGAGGAGAGAAGCTCGGCCGGGTTTGGCGGGATCGGGCCGCTCGTCAGCACGTCAAGATGTTTTTCATTTGAGGCTTGCACAGCTTGCTCCATTGAGCTTTTCTTTAATAAAACAGATGTTAAGCCAACCGTGTTTTCAAGAAAAAAGGCCGTATGTACTGTTGGTTTCCGCAAATCAGCATCAATCAGGAGCACTTTTTTTCCCTGTTGGGCAAATACGACAGCCAAATTGGCGGCCGTTGTTGATTTCCCTTCCCCCGGACAAGCCGATGTGATCATAACTGATTTCATTTGCCGGTCCACTGAAGCAAATTCGATATTCGTGCGAATCGTCCGATATTGTTCAGAGTTCAAGGATTTCGGTTCTGTCATTGCAATGACATTCCTGCGCATCCAAGAGCCTCTGCTTTTTCTAAGCGCCAAAATGTCCACTCCCCGCTTTTTCAGATTTGAAACCCTGTATGGCCTTTGCTGTTTTCTGCTCATTCGCAATGGTGGAAACCGTCCCTAAAACAGGTATGTCCAGCAGGGATTCGAGCTGCTCTTCCGATTTGATCGTATTATCCAAATGCTCAAGCAGGAAGGCCAGTCCGATGCTTCCCGCCAATCCGGCCGCAAACGCGATGGCGATGTTTAGAAGCGGCTTTGGCGATACAGGCGACGGATGTTCTGATACCTCGGCTTTTGACAAAATGCTGACATTATCAACATTCATAATGGATGTGATTTTGTCTTGAAAAACAGATGCTATAGTATTGGCAATATGAGCCGCTGTTTCCGCGTTTTCATCCCTGACCGATATGTTGACCACTTGGGAGTCCTGTTCGCTGGATACGGTAATTTTGTCATTCAGTTCTTGGGATGTCATCGACAGGCCCATTTCTTTAATGACTTCATCTAAGATGGCAGGGCTCTTAATGATGACATTGTACGTATTGATTAACTGAAGGTTGGTTTGAACATCGTTAAATTGGACTTCTTTTCGGTCGTTTTTCGATTGATTGACTAGAATCTGAGTTGAATTTTCATAGATGGGTGTAAGTGCGAAGAAACTAATGAGTCCGCCTGCAGCAGTGGCAGCTGCGGTTACAATCATAATCAAAAGTATGCGTTTTGTTAACGTTGATAATATCTCTTTTAAGCTAGTAGATTCTCCCATGATACCTCCAAATCTCTTATAACATCCTTTTCCATCTACGATTATACAACGTTGAAACCGCATTTCTAAAGCTTTTCACGTGACATAATTCGACATTATTTTACAAAACGTTATGTTCCTTCATTTTATGTAAGCGCTTCACCAACTGTCTTGACACTGCTGCCTCTTTTTCTCTTATTCAGGCAGTCACGTCATCTCGCATAAAAAAATCCCGCAAAAGGCGTGCGGGATTTTTATGTTGCATATCCATTTTTAATATGAGAAATCAAATTTTCAAGCATTTCCTTCGTCGTCATTTCAGATGACTGCTCACCAATTTCATGTGCAT
This sequence comes from Bacillus sp. LJBS06, assembly GCF_016924995.1. Taxonomy (NCBI): domain Bacteria; kingdom Bacillati; phylum Bacillota; class Bacilli; order Caryophanales; family Bacillaceae; genus Bacillus; species Bacillus sp. LJBS06. The sequence continues at coordinate 3,658,531 of NZ_CP070483.1, forward strand.
GCATCAAAATTTTCAGAAATTCTTCTTGATTCAATTTCTTTTCACTCATCTTTTTTTTCCTTTCAGCTTCCATAAGTTGAAAACACGATTATTATATGATGCCGGTTATCAATTTGCAATCTCTAATACATCATTCGACACATCCCATTTTTTATGTCCTTTTTTAGGAAAAACTTTTTAAGGCCGATGTGTTGCGATATAATAGAGAAATTGGATCTTTTTATTACGTGACTCGGTTAGGAGCGATAATCATGCTTCAGAATATGATTTCCAAAGACGATGTGCTGGCATCTGCTGAACAGTTAAAGGAACTTCTTCCTTACAATGAGGAAAATGTTCAGCTGATCAAAAAAGCCCTTATTTTATATCGGCAGGATTCAGTCTATCGTTTACAAGCAGTGAGTCCGACGGAAATTACGGCTTACGTGCAGGATGTTGTGCCTGTGCGGGTCACATTGAACTTGTTTGTCATAGTCAAAAGCGGCTGTTCATGTCCGTCCGGAAGAATCTGCCGCCATATGCTGGCTGTGTTTTTATATGTATATGCAATGTTCGAGCGAGTGGGTACTTTTACAGAGTATTGGCTGGAGAGGGAAAAGCTTGAGGAAAGCAAGGAGCTCGTCCGCCGCCAGTTTCAGGAAAAGGTGCTGCCGAATGAAGAATCGCTTTCAAGCTGGCTCACTTTTTTTGATTCAGAGTTTTCTCTCTGGCAGGCACGCACGCCAGAAGGCAGCCAAAACATGCAGGGCCTCTATTACGGCTACCTGTCCGCATTAAAAAAACATGCGCCGAACAAACCGGAGCTGAAAAGCCTGTATCAGATTCATTCTGCGATTGCGGTTTGGCTTCGCATCTTCACATTGATCGAAGCAGGCAAGCTGAACCCCGAACAAGATTTTTATTCCCTCAATCCGTACGTTGAACAGCTGATGGATACAATCTACAGCTCTATTGATAAATTAAAAACGTACGCACTGTCTTTTGCGCTCGATCCATTTTTGGATAAAACACCGGATGTTATCCGGCATTTGCTGTTGAAAGAAGAAATTTTCCAATATGAACGCATCCGTGTCTTTGGTGAAATTTGGAGTGCGCTGCTTTCGCGTCCAAAATGGGTGACACGCGAACAGGAGATATTGAAAAATGAAGCAGGACGGCGTTTTTCTCCTGAATTGCAATTCGGGCGCCTGCATTTGGAGTTCCTGCAAAAGAATGATGACGTTATTTTTGCGGAAGTTGATCAATTCCCGCCGGAAGCGCTCCCTTATACGTTCCAATGGCTGAGTGAAATGACTGCCAAGAAGGACTGGAAACGGCTTAAAACATGGTACCAGCAAATTGAACCGATTGCGATGGGTTATACGAAGCTGGATAAGCCGTTTAAAGAGATTCGCGATGTGATCGGCGAGCTGTTCCTTCTGCTGAATGCCTATGTGAAGCAAACCAATGATCAAGCGCTGTTTGAACGCTATGCCGCGGGCTGTCTGCCGTATACGTTCACAGAATACAGCCATCATTTATATGAAAAAAAACGCTATGCCGAGTGGATTGAAATTCACAGCCTTGTCGGCTTTTCCATCAATGAAATGGATAAAATCATGCTGAAGGAAATTGGAGCGAGCGACCCAGAGGCGCTTATACCCGCTTACCATAGAGAAGTGTCCTTTTTTATCGATCAGAAGAACCGCAGCTCGTACAAGGAAGCCGCACGGTATTTGAAAAAACTGCGCACCCTGTACAGAAAAGCGAAGAAGCTGAAGGTGTGGGAGCGGTATATTCAGCAGCTGAGCTCACATTACAAGCGCCTGCGCGCGCTTCAAGAAGAACTGCAGAAAGGAAAGTTGATTGATGGCGAGTCTTAAAGAAATTCTCATCCACGTCGAACAAATGGAAGATGGATCATTTACGCTCTCGGCCTTTGATGAGAATGAGCAGCCTCTTCCCTACACCCATATGAAAAAGCATTTGTTCCAATGGCATGAATCCTCATTTTATGGAACTTTTCTTGAGGATGTCAGCTTCATCGGGACGACTGCTGTTCTGCTATCTCCATGGATGACTGTAGAGCTTCTCGGCAAAAACTCGTTCAACTCATTCAGCTCCGTGCAGCTTACAAAAGAAACGGAGCCGCTGATCGAGGCGGCATCGACCATCTATGAATTTATCGCAGACGGCGATTTTATGCCTGACTATGAAGCATGGACAAACGGTGTTTTTCGCTGGAAGGACCGCGACAATATATTGGAAGGCTTTACTGCGGAATGGTTTTCCGCTGCCGTTCAGGATTACATCCAATATGACGATGACCTGCGGGAGAAATGGGAACACATCAAGGAGAAATCGCCTGCGGTTACGACATTCCGCGGCCATTTTCTTGATGAAGAGGATTTTTTGGAGGGGATTGGCTGGATTGACGATCAATCTCCATTTACAGTCGGCTTGCGCTTAAATGAACCGGACTTTGACGGAGACGATTGGAAAATCGAAATGTTTTTACGTGATAAAAAGAGCGGTGCTGTAGAATTTTTTGACGGGCTGAAGAGCCTCAAAAAATCGTGGCAGGCGTACAGCGATAAAATTGCGCGTGAGCAGGACCGCTTTCACAGAACTGTTCCGTGGCTGTCATTTGATTCAGGGACAACGCTGATCTCTGAGGAAGAAGCCTGGATCTTCCTATCAGAAGCAAGTGAGACGCTTGTCGATATGGGCGTTGAAATTCTGCTCCCATCCTGGTGGCAGATCGTCAGAGACAGCAACATGATGCTGAAGGCAAAAGTGTCGTCGGCCCCGCGCGGCGAGTCATTTGTCGGCATGAATGCGCTGCTTGATTTCAATTGGCGGTTTGCGACAAATGGAATCGAGCTGACCGAGGCTGAATTTAATGAGCTCGTCGCCAGCAACAGGCGCCTCGTTAATATACGGGGGCAATGGGTAAAAATCGATCCGCAGTTTATCAAACAGATGAAACGCCTGATGGAAAAAGCGGAATCGGAAGGACTCCACATGTCTGATATTCTGGCGCGCGAACTAATGGATCAGGGGGAAGGCGGGCTTGAGGATTCAGATCTGATTGATACATCCGCTTTTGCCGGTATTCAATTTGATCTGTCCAAACAGCTCAGGTCACTGATTCGAAAGCTCACTGCCGCAGAAAACCTGCCGGAGCACGAAGTCAGCCCTTCTTTCCAAGGGACACTCCGCCCTTATCAGAAATACGGCATGAACTGGCTGCTATTTCTGCGGGAAAGCGGTTTTGGCGCCTGTCTGGCAGACGATATGGGGCTTGGGAAAACGATTCAAATGATCGCCTATTTTCTGCACGTGAAGGAAAGCGGCCGGCAAAAAACGCCTCATTTGATTATCGCGCCGACATCCGTACTCGGCAACTGGCAGCGGGAGCTTCAAACCTTTGCCCCTGATCTGTCTGTCGCGCTCCATTATGGGCCGCGCCGTATAAAGGGTGATGATTTCGCCGCTCATTACGAAAACGCAGACGTGGTGCTCACTTCATACGGGCTGTCACATGCCGATGCTGAAGAGCTTTCTTCTGTGACCTGGAACACGATTTGCCTTGATGAAGCGCAAAATATTAAAAACGCGCATACAAAGCAATCACGTGCAATCAGAAAGCTGAAGGGGCTTCATCATATCGCGCTGAGCGGCACGCCGATGGAAAACCGTCTGACTGAGCTGTGGTCCATTTTTGACTTCATGAATAAAGGCTACCTCGGCAGTTTGACAGGCTTCCATAAGCGCTATGTGCTGCCGATTGAAAAAGACCGGGACGAAAAGAGAATTGGACAGCTTCAGCAGTTAATCCGGCCATTCCTTCTCCGACGGACCAAACGTGATGAAGAGGTCGCGCTTAATCTTCCTGAGAAGCTGGAAGAAAAAGAATTTATCCCGCTGTCAGCCGAACAGGCATCACTTTATGAGCAGCTTGTCAAAGACACGTTTGACCATATGACATCACTGACCGGCATGCAGCGAAAAGCACTGATCCTTAGCATGCTCGGACGGCTTAAGCAAATATGCGATCATCCCGCGCTCTATTTAAAGGAAGAGCAAACCGAGCTGCTGGCTGGCAGATCAGTCAAGCTCGAAAAATTGCTGGAACTGATGACAGCGATCCGCGCCCAAAACGAAAGCTGCCTGATTTTCACGCAATACATTCAGATGGGGAACATGATGAAGCGGCTGCTTGAAAAAACGTTCGGGGAACCTGTGCAATTTTTAAACGGGAGTCTCTCCAAGCAGGAGCGGGATACACTCGTTGAGAAATTCCAGAGGAAAGAATATCCGACACTGATACTTTCACTCAAAGCTGGAGGCACGGGACTTAATTTGACCGCCGCCAATCACGTCATCCATTATGACAGGTGGTGGAACCCAGCGGTTGAAAATCAAGCGACTGACCGTGCATACCGCATAGGCCAAGAGCGCTTTGTCCACGTTCATAAAATGATTACGACTGGAACAATCGAAGAAAAAATTGATGCCATGCTCGAATCGAAGCAAACCCTGAACGATCAAATTATCCAAAGTGAAAACTGGATTACCGAGCTTTCCACACAGGAGCTCGAAGAACTGTTTACATTAAGCGCAACAGCGCAATGATCATGACTAAAAAAGCTGGCTCTATAGAGCCAGCTTTTTTCCGTTCATAGCCGTCACGCCGAATTTCCAAGAATCCGTTACGCCGGTTATCAACAGGATGCACTTTTGGTGCAGCACCTATACCTATAGCAAATGCTTAATCATATGTGCAACACCATGTTCGTCATTGGTCAAGGTGACAGCGTCGGCTATCGCTTTAATATCTTTCCGGGCATTGCCCATCGCTACCCCTTTTCCCGCAGCCTCAAGCATCGATTTGTCATTTAAACTGTCACCTACAGCCGCGGTTTCCTCGAGCGGAATGCTCAGCCGTTCCGCAAGCCTCTTCAGCGCCTGCCCCTTGGAAGCTTTGCGAGAAGAAAGCTCAAAGTTGTGCTCAGCCGAACTGACAAGCGTCAAATCTTCAGCGTGCTCATATCTTTTCCAGCCTGCCTCAAGCTTTTCTTTAAAGAAAGAAAAGCCGAGAATATTATAAAAATCGATTGGCTGATCCGCTTCAAACAGCTCTTGAAAGGAATTAATGTAAGCAAAGCCCGATTGGCTGTATTGCACCTCGGCCGCCTGCATAAGAACAGAAAGATCTGCTTCCGGATTTGCGCTTCTGAATCGGTCCAGTTCAACGTCTAGAAGTTCTCTGCCGTTTTGCGGTGTATAAATGGCTGAACCTGAGAATACCTCGTAATAATAGTTTTCTGATTCAAGCCATGAGAGAATGTCATACGCCCTTTGCTTATCAATGGTTTCGTGATGATAAAGCCTGCCGTCGGGATCGTGAATGACGGCGCCGTTTGCGCTGATGACCCACGTTTTGATCCCCAGCGGTTCAAAAATTGACCTGACATCAAAATGAGCGCGCCCAGTTGACACCACTACTTCAATGCCGTCCCGCTGCGCCTGCCGCAGTGCGTTTTCATTTTCCAAGCTCACCTGATGCTTGCTGTTGAGTAAGGTTCCATCTAAGTCAATCGCAATTAATTTCATGTTTGTCAGCCCTTTCCTTCATCCTGCTCTGTCACGAGAAGCTCCACGCCGTTGCGGTCAAACAAGTCACAAAATGCCTGATTCGGCAGTCTGTCTGTGATCAAGAGATCGATTTCACTCAGCTCTGCATACTGATAAAAACTGGTGCTGCCCAGCTTCGAATGGTCTGCAAGCGCGATTACCTGCTTTGCCTGCTGAATCATTTTCCGCTTCACCATGCCATCTTCTTCATGCGCAATGGTAATGCCGTGTTCGGAAATACCGACCACACCGATCACCGCTTTATCGACGTGGTAGCTTGAGAGCTTTTCAATCACAGAGGCGCCGTACAGAAAGCGGTGCTCCTTTTCCAGCTTGCCTCCCAGCAGATAAATTTCAATTCCTTCTTTATCGGACAGCACATCCGCAAGATTAATTGAGTTGGTGATTACGGTACAATCAACCGCTTGCAAATGCTTTGCACAGGCCTGAACGGTTGTCGAAGCATCTAAAATCACCCGGTCACCATCATGAATAAGCGATGCTGCAAGCCTGCCGATCTTGTTTTTTTCCTCTGACACTGTTTTCAAGCGGCCGGAATAGCTTTGAATTTTCTGATGAACAGTCGGCAAAATGGCCCCGCCTCTAGTGCGGATGATGGCATTCTGTTCCTCCAGCTTTACTAGATCGCGTCTCGCTGTATCCCTTGACACTTTCAAGAGCGTACAGATTTGCTCTGTTGTAATTCGGTTATGCTGTTTTAAAAAATCCAAAATCGCTACTAATCTTTCTTCTTGGTACACGCCCTCATTCCTTTTCTTAGCAATCATCTTTAAGTAATTATAAGTTTTTTATCAATTTTATTCAACACTATTAAGTGTTTTTAAGCAAAAATGCATCATATGAACCAATTTTGCCTAAATAAACAAAAAGAAAGAACCAGTCTGGTCGACTGGTCATTTTTGAGGGGATGATGCGGAGATCCGAATGAGTGAATGGATAGAAAACGGGAGGAGCGGGGGTTGTCAATCAGCAGCTTTTTCCCGGGGTTTAGGGTCCATAAAACGAACAGTGTCAGCCAATACTTCTGTTACATACACGTTAACCCCTTCTGCGTTTTCATAGCTTCTTGTCTGAATTCGTCCGCTTACGCCGACAAGAGAACCTTTTTGGCAATACAACGCGGTGTTTTCAGCTGTCTTTCTCCAAAGTGTGCAATTGACGTAATCAGCTTCGATTTCACCTGAAGCATTTTTGAAGCTGCGGTTCACCGCGAGCGTAACGTGGGCGACTGCCGCACCGGCGGAAGTATAGCGAAGCTCGGGATCTTTTGTAAGACGTCCGACAAGCATGACCTGATTGAACATGCGATTCCTCCTCTCCTTGCGGTTGTATGTATTGTAAATGATGCAACAAGAAAAGAAAAACGCTTAAAAATGGCTTTCAGCCTCTGTTTTTATCTTTCGTTTTCATTTTCCCTTCAGCTAAAAACATCTTTTGCTTTTTCCCTTTAAAGAAATATGTACTTTTTAAAAAACGGAAAAAGATTTGCTTCGTCAGCCAATTTTGCGTATTCATGCGCACATAGGAAGAACCATCCCACGCAAACCACTGAAAGCTCAACTTTTTTTCCGGCATTGACAGCTTGATTTTATACTGCTCCATGCCATCTTGTGTTTCGTATAAAAAACTTATCCTTCCTTTTTTGTTCAGATGGACCTCAAACACTTCCTTACGGCTTAACATATATGTTACTTCCTTTTGAATCAAATGGTTTTCAGAAGGAGCGCCGTCAATATAAATTTCCTTTAAACGAAATTGATTCATACCACATCTCTCCGTAATCCATAGTCAGTTACAGTATAATGAAAAAATAGAAATTATTAAATGTTTCACTCATACAAAATTCTTTAGCCCCAGCATTGCAGCATTTTTCCTCGAAAACGTTTATGTTATAATGGAAGGCAAGAAATCTTTGGAAGTAATCGGGGTGAGAAGAAATGAAAACCTTTAAACTGGTTGACCTGAATGTGGAACGAGTGGACAAGGAAGAACAATCAATTGAACAGTTTCCTCTTATTGACGGACTGATTATCAATAAAGAAGACGGTGAAAATCACTGGCTGATTGAAGCGCTTGTACAGAAAGAACATCTTTCTTTTTTTGAACAGCTTCAAAACAGCCAATCTGAAGCCAAAGTATTTGTAACGATTACGAAAAAAAGCAATCGCCCCGCCCAGCTGACAGCAGCAGTGAAAAATATCGTCAAGCTGGAAGAAAGCATACAGGTTTTACTCTACGGACAAATGGTCACAAGAAAACAGCAGGGAACTGAGACCATACTCGAATCCCTTGTAAAAGAGGGCTATACAGGAACAAAACTTATTGAGGCATTTAAGCAAAAAATATAAAAAAGAAGCGAAAAAGCCGCCGTTCTAAAACGGCAGCTTTTTTTCACTCTAGCATAATTAATTGGTATGGCCAAAAGAATCAACCAATTCCCCTTTCACAACGAGGCGCCCTTCGGTTTTGACCGCCTTGTCACATGTGATTAACGTAATCTCCTTTTTGTTTGTCTCCTCAATTACATCTGCATCCATTTCCGATATGATGTCTTTAGATGTCACAGAATAGATATAATCCTTTTTAAAATCCGTGATAACAATTTGGGCACCTGTTTTTACGTTTTCCAGAGGCCCGAACAGAAGACTCTTTTGCTTCAAATGATGGCCTGCCAACGGATAATTCCCCTCGCCCATTTTTTGATCCGGGCGCATTGTTGCCGCCCCTATCAATAGATTTTCGTTGGTTGTTCCTTTTACGATCGGAAGCTCCAGATCGACGCTTTTAATCGTTATCCGTCCAATAACCGCTTTTTGATCGTGTTCAAAGCCGGCCTTTATGGCATCCATCAACTCAGGCGGTTCGATTGAATCAAATTCAAATTCCGCTTCTCTCTCATTATTTTTTTTCAGCTGCTCTACAGTTAAGGCCGACTCACTTTGGCTTTTGCTAAGATAGGCTATGATTCCTCCTTTGATATAAGGAGAAGAGATCAGCAGCAGTCCTAAAAGAATGAACACCGTAATGATCATTTTTTTGTACATGCAAAAAACCCTTTCTTATGCTTCCTTCTAAAAATGCGCCTTGTCAGTTTCACTTTTAAAAAAGCACCTGATCGGTTCTTCATTGATCAGGTGCCTTCCTATTTATCCTTTTTTTTGCTTCTTTCTTGAGGCAACAGCTAAGCCTCCGCCTGCCATAAGCAGCAGGATGCCAATCATGGCCGTCAGCATGCTGTCTGTATCTCCGGTTTTTGGAAGAGTGTTGTCTGTGTTCGTCTGACCATCCGAGCTGCCATCTGTACCATTGGTTTTCGAATGATCTCCATCATCTTTACCATTTCCGTCCGGTGTAGGTTTATTAGGATGATCATGTTTATCTGGCGTTGGTGTTTTCACTTTTTGATTAGAAACAACGATCTCAACAGCTTTTGACTGTCCTTTTTCAATTGTGAATTCAATTGGTGTTTCATCAAGTTTGTAACCTTCGGGAGCCTTTGTTTCAATCAACTGATAGCTTCCAGGCGCAAGGCCTTTTACAGTGAACTGTCCATCGTGATCCGTTTTCCAGAGTTCAGAAAGCTCTTTTCCATATCCGTCAGTTTTTACAGGCTTGCCGCTTTCATCCAATAACTTGAATTCAGCGCCGGCCAAAACGGTATTTTTATCATCTTGATCCACTTTTTTCACATTTACGTCACCTGGTGCCAATATGTTTTCCGCGGTGATTTCGACTGTTTTTGTGTCTGTGTTTGTGATCTTGAACGATATAGGAGTTTGGTTCAACTCATAATCTTTAGGCGCTTTTGTTTCAACAAACTGATATTCGCCAGCTTTAAGGCCGTGCACCGTGATTTGTCCTTTGTCATCGGTAACCAAACCGGACTTCAGCACTTTGCCGTTGGCATCTGCCAAATTGAACTGCGCACCTTGCAGAACTTTATTTTTATCATGCTGATCCACTTTAGTGAGAACGACAAGGTTCTTTGTATTAACCGCTGTCACTTTCACTTGCTCAGGTTTGCCGCCATATTCTGCTTTAATGGTGAATGACACTGGTTTTTCGGATAAAAGATATCCATCTGGCGCCTGTTTTTCAACAAATTGATAGCTTCCCGGCGCTAACCCGTCAACTTCAATTTTACCGCCTTCTTTTGAGACTAGATCGTCTCTCACAGTGTTCCCATCGCTGTCCGTGATTTTGAACACCGCACCTGCTAAGCCTTTTCCATCTTGGTCTTCCTTCGTCAGCTGAACCGATCCTTGATAGTTCACGACGATCCCGGCATCTGCGGATTTTGGCTTTCCTGCGGCTGATTCAGAAATGATAAACTCTTTTTTCTCCGTGTTCAGCACATAACCGGCTGGCGCTTTCGTTTCCACAAAGGCGTAGCGTCCCGGTGCAAGACCCGTAGCCTTCACTTTTCCGTCATTATCGGAAGTCAGCTCTTCTTGAACCGTATTTCCTTTTTCGTCGACAATGTTGAAAACTGCACCTTCAAGCTTCTTGCCTTCAGCATTTTCCTTCGTCAACTCAACGGAGCCTTTATGGTTAATGGCGATTCCGGCATCTGTAGCTTCAGGCTTTCCTTCAAAGGAATCAGAGATCTCAAACTCCATTTTCTCTGTATTCAGCACATAGCCCGCTGGCGCTTTCGTTTCAACAAAAGCGTAGCGTCCCGGTGCAAGGCCTGAGGCTGCGACTTTCCCGTTTTTATCCGAGGTCAGTCCTTCTTGAACCGTATTGCCTTCGTTGTCGATAATTTTAAAGACGGCTCCTTCAAGCTTCTTGCCATCGGCATCTTCCTTCGTCAGCTCAACAGAGCCTTTATCGTTAACGACGATTCCGGCATCTGCGGCTTCAGGTTTTCCTGCTGCAGATTCTGAGATGGTAAATTCTTTTTTCTTTGTATTCAGCACATAACCCGCTGGCGCTTTTGTTTCCACAAGGGCGTAGCGTCCCGGCGCAAGGCCCGAAGCCTCAATTTTACCGTCTTTATCTGAAGTCAGCTTCTCTTGAACGACCTTCCCATCTTGATCGACAATGTTGAATACTGCGCCTTCAAGTTTCTGGCCTTCAGCATTTTCCTTCGTCAGTGAGACTTTCCCTTGATAGTTGGTCATTTTTCCTAAATTCACATCAGACACTTGATTCTTTTCATTCTTTGCGATTGAGAAGTGAATCGCTTTTGTATTTACGATAAAGCCTTCAGGAGCTTGTGTTTCTGTCAAGCGATAGTAGCCCGCCGGCAAACCGTTCATTTCTACTTTTCCGTTTTTATCCGATTTGATATCTGTTCGTATGAGAGTATAGGTGCCGTCATTTGACTTTTTCTCCAGCTTGAAAACAGCACCTGCCAAAGGATTGTTTTGTTCGTCTTGTTTGATAAGCGTCACCTTGTTCTGTTGATTTACGACTTTGTACAGCGCTCCTGTCTTGGAGGAGTTGCTGTCTATTTTCACAGAGACTCCTTTTGCATAAGCATCACTGATGGTATATCCGTCAGGCGCTTTTACTTCTTTTAATACATAGGAACCATAGCGAATATTTCCAAATGCAAGCTTCCCGCCGGCATCCGTCGTGCCAGTGCGGAGGAGCTGTTTGGAGTCCTCAGACCATAACTGAAATTCTGCTCCTTCTAGAGCTTTATCGTCCTCTCCAGTCTTAAAAATCGTCAGGCTTCCTTTTTCTCCAGATCCGGAACCGTCACCGCTTGAAATAGCAACAAAGATCGAGCTGCTGTTTTCTTGAGTCTGCTCCTTCACATTAGTTCCTGAAATGGACACCTTATTTTTAACATGGCCGCTCGTGCCGGCTATGTTAATCAGAGACCGGTATTTGATCACATAGGCACGGTCAATTTGCTTATAACTTCCTATAAATGTCAGGACAAATGATTGTTCACCTGTTGTATTGTCCGTTTTGATGTCTAACGTGTAATCCTTGTCTTTTTGAAGCTCAAGATCGCCCGCGGTCAGATTTCCGCTGCTGTCTTTGACCACTCCGTTTTCATCATATTTTGCTTGATATACTTTAAAAGAATCTGCATCTAAAATTTGATTTTCATCCGGCGTGTCTGTGACTTTTACATCATCCAGCGTTGATTGGCTGGAGTTGACATTGATGTTCCAATCGATGTAGTTTCCATTTTGTTTGCCGCCTTTGAAAACCAGGCTTCCTCCGTTCGTAACTGAAACAGAGCCCGTCAACGTACGGTCTGCATAGCCGTCATTATAGTAGGTTGCCTTGTTTGTGTACTGATTCTGATCAATGACCTGTCCTTTGAGTGATGTCTTAAACTCAATCAGATATGGTACAGAATCGCCTGTTTTAAGATGTACCGTCAGAGTGCGTTCATTATTCGCAGAAGGCTCTTCGACATCATACTTGGAAGGATCAAGCGCGTCTCCTTCTGTGATCGAGCCGTTTTTATTGATCGTATAACTCTTAACGACAACGGAACCCGGCACAAATTGCTGAGGATCTGTTATGGCATCTTTGATATAAGGATTTTTCGTCGGCTCGCCGTTATAGTTGACGCCGATTTTCCACGTGATTTCCTTTGAAACCGCGTTGTATGAACCGTTTTTAAACCCATTATTTGAAGTCTGGTGATTCGGCGTAAAACCGCTTGATACTTTATTCGTGCGCTCATTGCCGTTTTGATCAGTCCATGTCGACTGAGCTGTATTCTTAACGATTTCGTTAGAATAATCGGCATTGAATGTTGTCGTATAAGTGATCTTAAATTGACTGTCTGTTTTTGCATAATCCCCGATCAATGCCAAAGTAAAGCCTTTATGATCCGGTTTTTTTGTTAACGTGTAGTCTTTGTCTTTCCGCAATGTTTTGTTGTTCGTTATGTCTTGAAGCTTGAACGATTCATCAAGCAGAACCATTCCGCCGCTTTCAAATTGATCATCCAAAGCCCAATTGTTCATCAAGTATTTATTTTTATTAACGGTAATCGTCCAATCAACCGTCTTCTTTTCATAATCTACGTTTGAATATCCTTTGATGAGATTCTGCTGAATGGCTATTCCGGAAGCTTCTTTTGAATCCCCTGTTCCGGTCACCACGCTATTGGTGTATGTTGTAGATTTATCAATGATCACTCCGGTGTTGACCTTTGTTTGATATGTGATTTTGTAAGCGCTGGTAATGGTTTTATTAAATTTGATTTCAAATCCGTTTCCATTATCGATCAGCGTGTAGTCCTCGCCTTCCTTTAAAGGCGATCCCGCTTGCTCGCCGCCATTCTGTCCGAAGGTAATAGGAACAACCTTCAAAGAATCTTTTACAAGATGCAAATCGCCAGTTCCAAAAGAATCTTTAATGCTGGCCTTGGATTGGTCGATCTGTTTCTCACCGTAGTTGTATGCAAGAGCCCAGCTGAATGTTTGAGATTCTCCATCATAGCCTGTTGATGATTTCGCGATCATTTTTCCATATTTGGCTGCAACAGTGGCTTCTGCAGAAATGGGCTCCAGTTGATCTCCGCTGAATGCTGCCTTGTTCATCAGCGTTATATTTCCGCCTTCACTCGGCTTCGCACTATTGTCAATGTCGGTTTCGTATATAAGGCGGTAGGCTGAATCAATTGTTCCGTCAAATGTGACATTTCCTTTTGAATCAACACTGTAGCCGGAAGAAACTTCATTTCCTCTGCTGACAGAACTATCAATGTTCACATTGAGTTCATACACTTTAACTGAACGGTAGATTACGCCATCTGGAAGGCTCTCCGTGAGTTTGGCATTTTTGACTTGATCCAACTTTTTATTGACATCGACCGTCCATGTTACTTTACCAGGGTTGATGCCTTTATCCAGCACACCTGATTTATCAATGGTTTTACTCACATTGGGTTTAAAATAAACTGTTGTTTCAGGCGTATCGGCATTCACAGGGAATGGAATCTTTTGTGTTGTCGAACCCGTAATTTTTTTCTCGTTGAACTGCGTATTGATAACCAAAGTACCTTTGACATGAGAACTTTCTTTTATCTCGCTGTTAAATGTCATCACCACATGTCCGTTCGTATCAATAGAAAATGTCCCGAAGGTGGTGTCTCCGGCGCTTAACGGCAGGTTCACAATGTCATTATGCATAATAAATTCTTTAGGCAAATCAAATTCATATTTATCGCCGGCATTGATTGTTTTTCCTAAATCGTCAGGAATGGCCCAATCAATTGAAATTTTCACCGGAGAATTCGTATTGGCGCGATTGCCCTTGTCATATGGCTCTCCGTTTGCATCCGTCAATGTCACGCCGGTTAAAATATTTTGCGTGATTTGTTTTTCTTCAGTTTGCAAGCTTTTGAAAGCTGATTGACTTGAGGATGACACTTTTTTTGAATCATCACTCTTAGAGGATTCGCCGCTCTTAGAATCCGCTGACGGCTGCTGTTCTTCCTCTTTTTGCTCCTTGCTGACTGAAGGTGCAGATTTGTCATCTGCTCCTTTCTGATCACCCGCAGTATCAGAAGAGTCGTTTTTTGGCTCTTCCTCCTCATCATCTGGTGTCTCCTCTTTCTTAACAGGGATGATCACCTGCTGGGTTTTGCCTCCCCCTAACTGAAAAAGAGCTGCAACTGTATGTTCATCGTCTTTTACATCTGCAGTAAACTTAGCTGGCAGAGTAATGGTCCCCTTGGCATCAAGAGAATCCGCAGATGCAGTTGTTAATTTTACCGTCACGGTGCTGCTGCCCGCCGGCACTTGATAGCTGCCGATGACCTGATCAGCAGATTTGATCTCACCTTCTGCACCTTTATCAAATGTAAAGCTTTTAGGTATCTCCACATTGATATCCTGTTCGCTATCTGCTTTTTTGACTTTTTCCAATGACCATTCATATGTCAGTGTCACGTCGTCCCCCGGTGTTAGTGCCGGTTCGCTTCCTTTTGATCCGTCAACAATCCGGCCCTTGGCGTCCTTAACTGTTACCGAATCGAAGAATTGACTGTCACTTGGCGTTATACCTACAGCCTGCGCTGTAAGAGTATAGCTGGCGATCTGGCTGAAGAAGAAAAAGATGGCAAGGCTTATGATCATGACGATCCGCCCGCTTTTTTTCAGCCCTAAGGGAAAACTCCTCGTTCTCAACTTTTCATTCCTCCCTCTCCTATCTATTTTTCACTTGCCGATTGATCCGCGAGACCATAAAATCATGTCTCATCCCCCACAATGAACTGCTAATACCGAATGTGCTCCAAAACTAAGATTTGCCATCCGAACCAAACTACATTGTATGAAATGGAACTATACAATTTCTGTACAACTCAAAAATCATGTATGATTGAAGTGAATTGGAGAGTTGAAGATTCAACCAGGAGACATATGGCGAGGGCCTTCCCTTTAGCTGACATGCACAAAAAAACCAGTGTGCATCGAAAGGCAATCGACACATACTGGTTTGGAGTTTTTTAATTAATTTGATCCTTCATTTGTTTGTAACGCTGATATTCTTTTATCGCCTCTTCTACCTTCCCGTTTTTGTTAAATAGCTGCAGCTTGTATTGCATGATTTTATGATCACAAGGCTCAATTTTCTCGGCTTGCAGGCAAACGTCCATCGCTTGGTGATCGTTCATTTCCTGAATATGATAATCGATCAGTTCATAGGCCTTTCCAAGCCAAAGCTGGGAAAGACGCGCTTTTTCCGGTTCTGCCCAAAGATAGCCGTGCTCCATTAGATAATGATTTTGATAGGACAGGAAAATATCCATGTGCAGATGTAATGTAGCTTCATTGAGCGGAGGCGCCCCTTTGAGTGATTTTTCCCATTCCACAACATCGATTTTTGCGTCTGAAAGCCGAAGAATATATCCAGTATCAGTCTTCTCGATTGTTTGGCTGAAAGGGATCTGGCTGAATAATTTTCGTATTTGATAAATGGTGGAGTAAAGCTGGGTGCTTGCTTTTGAAATATCATAATGAGGCCAAAAAAGATCGATCAGCATGTCTTTACTGACCACACGGCCGTGATTGTGAAGTAAAAATAAGTATATTTCACGTGCTTTCGACGTTCTCCACTTGACTGGAATGTTTGTTTTGGCACCCTTTAAGATTTGATGAAACTGCAGGCTTCCAAAGCATTGGATCGAAAAATGCGCCTCGGTGTTTCCTGTATTTTGTCTGAGCATATGATTCGTTTTGATTCGTTCAACAGTAGTCTCAAGCCGCTCGTATACGACAGGCTTCAGCAAATAATCAATGGCATTCAGCTCAAACGCTTTGATAGCAAACTCATTATAAGCCGTGATGAAAACGACTTGGATGTTTTCATTCATCGATTGAATGGCCTCAGCAAGCTCAATGCCATTTACCCCCGGCATTTCAATATCAAGAAACACCGCATCTACAGCAGGAGTCTCAGGATGCTCCAAGGCTTCAACCGGATCTTGATACGCCATAATAGATTGAAAGGCGTTTGTTCGTTCAAGCATTTTCTTAAAATGAAGCAATGCCAAGTGCTCATCATCAACAATTAACGCTTTCACAAAACATCCCACCCTATATGTAAAATCGAGATATCAGTAAATAACTTCTATTATATCATGACAAATAACCCCTTTATCTGGATTCTTTTTCTTTCTATTGTAGTTTTTGAAATTTTGCACTTACAATATTTATAAAAAAATAGGAATTTAGAATGATCTGATCCTATTTGAATAAAGGAGCCATGATATGAAAGAGAAATTCATCTTTACTTCGATTATTTTCGGTTACGCTGCATTCTTTATGGTTTTCATTTCCATTGACCATTCTTCCGGGTCAACGCTTCCTGAGGCAAGGCATGGGGTCATGAACTTAGAGAATTGGGATTTTCAGAAGGATGGGAATGTACAGCTGAACGGAAAATGGACATTGTATCCAAATCAGATTCTGTCACCAAAAGAGATCGCTACAGCAAAAGGAAAAGATCCTCTCTTCGTTGATGTTCCCAGCAATGTAAAGCTGTCCAAACAAGGTATGAATGTAGATTACGGAACATATAAGCTAACCATAAGATCAAAGCAAGACCATCAGGTATTTGGGATCAGCACGTCGTTTATTTACAGCGCCAATCGCATCTATTTTAATGGACAACGCATTGGCCAAAGCGGAAGCCCTTCAGATAATCCTGATTTCGCGGCACAAAACCGCCCATATACGAGCTTTTTTACGCTTCACAAGGGTGACAATGAACTTATCGTACAATTTTCGAACTTCGGAAAAACGCCGGGATGGGGAATCGCAAAGCCAATTACTTTTGGCACTCAGGACCAAATAGTGCGGGAAAACAAAATTTCCTTTCTTAATGATACGATCATGATTACAGCTTTTTTCATTACCGGATTATATTTTCTGGGCTTTTTCCTGCAAAGAAAAAGAGATAAACATTTGTTGTTTTTTTCTGTTATGTGTCTTCTGTTTTCGTTCATTATTCTGATGATCGGAAAAGAGCGGATTATATTTCTCCTTTATCCGTCAATTTCATTTTCATTGCTAAATTCATTGAGGGCCATCTCTACAGTGTTTGTCAGCATTGCGGTTTTTCTTTATCTCTATTTTGCTTACAGAGAGATTGTTTCAAAGCGTTTTATTCGCATAGCCACCGTCTCTTCCGGACTGGTCTTAGTCACAGATTTTTTAACCGTCGGTTTTATCGGCCATACCTCGTACATCTTACATTCTGTGCTAGCCGTCTCGACTCTGGTTTATATTACATATATTTTTACGATTGCTGCGATCCGCAAAATGGAAGGAAGCCTGTATCTGACCATCGCCTCTATATCAATGAGTGCTTTTGTCATTTTAACCACCATATCAGCTTATAGCGGCAAAACAGCCTTTTCCTTTAATTCGATTTATTCATTGCCAACAGTTATCGCTTTGCTGGCGATCGTTCTGCTAATGGCACAGCAATTCGCCGGGGCATTCCGTGAAAATGAAGTGCTCTCGTGGAAATTGCTCAAAAGTGACCGTTTAAAAGATGAATTTATCGCCAAAACATCACATGAATTCAAAACACCGCTGAACAGCATCATTA
This sequence comes from Bacillus sp. LJBS06, assembly GCF_016924995.1. NCBI lineage: Bacteria > Bacillati > Bacillota > Bacilli > Caryophanales > Bacillaceae > Bacillus > Bacillus sp. LJBS06. The sequence goes on from NZ_CP070483.1 coordinate 3,676,210, forward strand.
ATATATGCCAGACCCTGCTGGCCGGCAAAAGAAAAAGAACAATAGAAGAAGAGAAGGAAAATATGCAGCTCGTCATCCGCATGGGCTACAGGCTGTCCAATCTCGTAAATGACATCTTGGATTTAGAAAAAATAAAGCAGGGCATGCTTCAAATCCACCCGGTTCCTGTTGATATTTATACTTTAGTTTGTTCGGAAATGAATTTCTACAATCTTTTATCGAGACATAAAAACTTGAATATGGTGAATCATATCCCGGACGATCTTCCTTTAGTGCTCGCGGATGAAAACCGCTTCCGCCAAATATTAACCAATTTAGTCGATAATGCAATCAAATATACAACAGAGGGCCAAATCACACTTTCTGCTTCAAGACTGAACGACAGCATGATCAAAGTGACATTAACGGATACGGGAAGCGGCATTTCAGAAGCTGATCGCCAAACCATCTTTGAGTCTTTTCAGCAAGCCGAAGCGAATAAAGACGATGGTGCCGGTCTTGGCCTTAGCATTGTCAAACAGCTGGTTCAGCTCCAAAACGGAGACATTTGGGTCGAATCGAAAGAGGGAAAAGGTTCGGCATTCCATTTCACATTGCCAATCGCCCAAAATGAATCTGTATCTGAAACAAAGAAACGTCTTCCTGAATTGCATTCCAGGAAAGATCTGTCGGATATCTCATTTAGCACACCTTATTACTCTGAGCGTATTGACGCTCCAACCATTCTGATAGTCGATGATAACATTGATAGTTTGAAAATTTTGAGCGATATGCTTGAAGGTGTACCCTACAATGTGATTGCTGCGAAGAATGGAAAGGAAGCATTAGAAATCATCTCTTGCACGAAGCTTGATTTGGTTATTTTGGACTTGATGATGCCGGATATGACTGGTTTTGAAGTCTGTATGAAAATTCGCGAACGATTCAGCATGGTCGATCTCCCGGTTCTGATGATTACAGCAGCCATTATCGGCCATGACAAATACAAGGCGTTTCATGCCGGAGCGAATGACATTTTGCAAAAACCTTATCATTACTCTGAATTTATGGCGCGTATTCAAAACCTGATCATGATGAAACATACAGCAAATCAAGCGACAAGAATGGAAATGGCATTTCTCCAATCGCAAATCAAGCCTCATTTTCTTTATAATGTCTTAAACACGATTATTTCTCTCACGCATTTGGATATTGAAAAGGCCCGGGAGGTAACAGAGGAATTTACCAACTATTTGAGAATGAGTTTTGACTTTCAAAATACATCTGCCATCAGTTCCTTCAGACATGAGCTTTCGATTATCAATTCCTACCTTTCTATAGAAAAAACGCGATTCGGCAATCGGCTTGAGGTTCTTTTCGATATAGATGAAGACATCGACTTTATCCTTCCGCCTTTAATGATTCAGCCCTTGGTGGAAAATGCCGTTCTTCACGGTGTCAGCAAGAAAAGAGGCGGAGGATGGATCAAACTGACAGCTAAAAAACAAAGCAAAAATGAGTATTACATTAAAGTAGAGGATAACGGTGCGGGGATGCATCCGGAAAAACAAAAAGATCTCTTATCTGCGGATTTCGATCGCAGCGTCGGATTAAAGAATATCAATCAGCGGCTGAAACATTTTTGCGGAAGCGAGTTGATGATCAGCAGCAATCCGGATGCAGGCACCTCAGTCTCAATGCTCATTCATCTCGCTGAAACAACGGAAAGCCCCGCGGGACTGAGGAGCACCTAAATGAAAATAGAGATAAAAAAAAGACGCCGTTTCTAACGGCATCTTTTTTATTCCGGTGACTTCGTTTGCTGCTTCAGCAGGTCTCTGATTTCTTTCAGCAGCTCCTCCTGCGCATCCGCAGCTTCCTCCGCCGCCTCTTCTTCTGCTGCTTCTTTTTTGCGCCTTAACCCATTCAAAGTCCGAATGACGATAAAAATGGAGAACGATATAATTAAGAAGTTCACAATCGTCTGTATAAAGCTGCCATACTTCACTACAGCGTCGCCAAACGTAAACGACAGGCCTGAGAAGTCAAGCCCTCCCAGCAGCAAACCGACCAAAGGCATAATGATATCATTTACTAGAGATGTGACAATCTTGCCGAAAGCGCCGCCTATCACAACACCAATCGCTAGGTCTACGATATTTCCCCGCATGGCAAAGGCTTTAAATTCATTCCACATACAATCACCTGCTTTTCTATTTTTGTAAAGAAAAAGACAAATGTGCCCCTGGCCATCTGCCTTTTTTCATTTATTCTCCGAGGGCAAAAGTCAGTTCAACTTCGCAAACGACTTCGCCATCAACTGTGGCAACGCCTTTTCCGCGCCCGATTGTGCCGCGGGCACGAATGATTTCAACCTCTAGGTGAAGCTGGTCACCAGGCTTGACTTGTTTTTTAAAGCGGCAGTTATCAATGCCTGCAAAAAAAGCCAGTCTGCCGCGGTTTTCTTCTTTAATCAGCATCGCAACAGCTCCAACTTGAGCAAGCGCTTCTACGATTAATACGCCGGGCATAACCGGATACTGAGGAAAATGTCCGTTAAAGAACTCTTCATTTGCGGTTACATTTTTATAGCCTTTCGCCCGTTTGCCTTCTTCAACTTCCGTAATCCGATCCACAAGCAAAAACGGATAACGGTGAGGAATAATTTCTTTAATTTGCTGAGTATCAAGCATTGTCTTGACATCTCCTTCATCTGCATTAGTATGTATAGCAATCATCAAAGATCCAATCTGTACATTTGAAAAGTATATTATGAATTAATCTCTTTTTCAACTGCACTAACTATGTAACCAACTGTCAATGAGAGCCGTCAAAAGTTATGATATGATAATTATAGATTTTACCAATAGCAAAGAGGTAGGAAAATGATTTCGAAGTTTATTGAAAAAAGAATGCTAAACATGTTAGACGAGTGGTATTCCGCAATGAGCAAACGCAAAATGAATCACGTTTGCACACTGAAAGAGAAAATTGACCAGCACCTTCCGAAGATCAAAAAGAACACAAAGCTTTGGATGCGTTATCAATTGTTTCAGGCCCGCCATCAGCTGCTTTTTGAAAACCAGAACGGACTCGATTCATTGTTCGATGACCTATATGGCTTGGAAGACAAAATGGATGATGAATTGAAGTACTATCTGTATTTTTTCTCTGGATTATATGAAATGGTAAAAACAGCTCCGAAACATGCAGTACATCATTTTAAAAAAGCTGAACAGTACCTGGCCGCCATTCAAAATACGTTTGAAGCCGCTGATTTATATTATCAAACCGCCGGCGCCTATTACTTGATGAAATCACCGCCGCTTTCCATCCAATACGTCAAAAAAGCATTACACATCTATTTGCACCAATTCGGCTATATCAAAAAGGTAATCACCTGTAAACTTTTGCTTGCCGTGAATTATATTGATCAAGAACGCTATGAAAAAGCTGAACAGCTTTTCAAAGAAATCATTAACAAAACCCAGCAACTACATGACGAAAACCTGCTATGCCACGCTTATTATAACCTTGGCTTTTTAAAAGCAACCGAGAAAAAAGACCAGGAAGCGCTTCTTTACTTTAAAAAAGTATTAAGGAATCGAGAATTTGAAACGAATTCTCCCGTCTCGTATCTGCACTGTGTGTACGAGTCTGTCAGAGCGCTGTTTAAAACAGGTAACATCACAGAAGCTAAAGCCGTCCTTCAAAAAGGAAAAGAATTATCTGAAAAGGTAGACATTCAAACCATTTATTTAAAATTAAAAACGCTTGAAGCACTCTACACCTCAGTGGAAGATCCCTATGAGCAGCTGCTCGAATATGTGATTGAATTAGAAAAAATCGAGGCGTGGGTGGATTTAGAAGTCCTGCTAGAAGATATTACGGAATACTACAAAAAAAAGGACGATTTCGAAAAAGCCGCTTTTTTTATCATGCGCGGCTGAGTGAAAACGCCCATTTTCTTATTATCTGACTGAATTGATTAAACCCAGCATTTGATCTCCCATTGTGATCGTTCTGCTGTTCAGCTGATATGAACGCTGAGACGTAATCAAATCTGTCATTTGTTCTGAAATATCGACATTGGACATCTCAAGTGAGCCCTGCTGCATGCCAATGTTTTGTCTATTTGCGCCATTCAGCTCTTCAAAAGCTGCCGCATTATCAATAGAGAAAAGGTTATTCCCTTCCGATTTCAGCTCTTGAGGGTTATTCACTTGGACAACCCCAAGGTTAAACCGCTGAACCGCATTTCCGTTAGAGGCGGTTAACGTGCCGTTCTTATTGATGGTGATATTCTTCATTGAACTGTCGATGTTCACTGTATTGCCTTTTTCATCAAGAACCGGATACCCATTTCCAGTAACGAGCTGAAGCTGGTTGGCATTATTGGCTGAAGGCGTTAAATATAATGCTCCGTCTCTCGTATACTGGCGGTTTCCATTTACATTCACCTGAAGATATTGGTATGGTGACGTAAACGCGATATCAAGATCACGATCCGTCTTCTGAACGCTTCCTTGATCAGAGACAAGGCGTGAATTCATCATCGCTCCGACGCCAAGGCGCAAGCCGGGCGGCGTTTTTCGGGCTTTTGCCACTTCCTCGTTTTTTTCATCAACCTGATCGAATTGCTGTCTGACAAGCTCAGAAAAATTCGTATCTTTTGCCTTATAGCCGGTTGTGTTGCTGTTTGAAAGGTTGCTGCTGATTGTGTCAATCTGCTGCTGCAGCTGGTTTAAGGTTGTTGATGCCGTTAGCATTGACCTGAGCATGGTTCATGTCCCCCGTTTTTTTCTTCCGTTATCTTAAATTTTTCCGATTTCATTCGCTGCTTTATCCATACTTTTATCGTAAGCCTGAATAACCTTCTGATTCGCCTCAAACGATCTGTACGCTTCAGTCATTTCTGTATAGGCGCTCGTCACATCCACGTTTGAAAGCTCTGAGATGCCTTGTTTTAATGAATAGGATACTTGATTATTTCCAGCTGCGCTTGGCAGATCATTGCCGTCCGCCGTGCTGTACAAATCGTTTCCGTCCCTTTTCAGATTGCGGACATCTTCCGCCATTCTGACATCAATCTGGCCGGCTGTCCGTCCGTTTGTTGTCACAGTACCATTTTCAGACACAGTGAAATTCTCATTATCAACAGTAATTGGCTGGCCATCCGTCGATAAAACAGGGCGTCCGTTGATCGTCAGCTGATTATTCTCATTTAGTGAAAATGTGCTGCTTTTTGAATAACGGATTCCATCCGCTGTTTGAACCGGATAAAAAAGAGCCGCGTTTTCATTGGTTTCCGCATTGATCGGAACTTGATTTTCGACCAATGCAATGTCTGTAGGCTGTTCTGTAGACTTCAGGCTCCCCTGTGTAAGGAGTGGCTTAAGCTCCTGCATGTACACTCCCGTATTCACGGAACCGATTTCCGTCCTCGATGTTCCGGCCGGAGATTTTGATTCAATTCTGCTGAGCAGCATCTCAGGGAACGCTCGCATCGAGCCTTGATCAGCTTTATATCCTGATGTATTTGCGTTTGCAATGTTATTTGAAAGCATTTCCGTTCTTCTTTGCTGGGCAATCATTGCGGATGTTGCTGTATATAATCCTTTTAACAAATTTTCCACCTCTAAAAATGGCATTTTTTCCAGTTGTCATATAGGAACGTTTGTTCTATAATGAAAATCAGTATTTTATCCTATTATCGTCATTTAATATCTTTTCGTGAAGGCTTTTCATAAAAAAACCTCATTCTTTTTCAGAATGAGGTTTGTGAAATCAGCTTAGTTTGCGTTTAGGAAGCTTGTCCATATTATCAAGCATGACACCTGTGCCGATGGCTACGCAATCCATAGGATTTTCAGCAACGAGGACCGGTACCCTCAGCTCTTCGGCAAGCAGCTGGTCAAGACCGTTTAAGAGCGCGCCTCCGCCGGTAATAATAACGCCGCGGTCGATAATATCAGCAGAAAGTTCAGGCGGTGTTCTTTCAAGCACTTGTTTCGCAGCCTGAACAATAACAGCGACAGATTCACGAAGGGCTTCTTCAACTTCTTTACTGTTGACTGTAATTGTTCTTGGAAGACCGGAAACCATGTCCCGTCCGCGAATGGAAATTTCCTCGTGACGTGCGTCTGGGAAAACCGTTGCGACTTTAATCTTAATATCCTCCGCAGTACGTTCACCGATCAGCAGCTTGTACTCGCGTTTGATATAATTTAAGATTTCCATGTCAAACTTGTCCCCAGCCATTTTAATAGAAGAGGAGGTGACAATATCGCCCATTGAAATAACCGCGATATCCGTCGTACCGCCTCCGATGTCTACAACCATGTTACCGCTTGGCTGGAATATTTCCATACCCGCGCCGATAGCGGCAACTTTAGGTTCTTCTTCAAGGTATACATGTTTCCCGCCGCTTTTTTCTGCAGCTTCTTTGATTGCTTTTTGCTCAACAGATGTAATATTCGTCGGGCAGCAAATGAGCATGCGCGGCTTTGAAAACAGGCCTTTTACATTTAGCTTGTTAATAAAATGTTTCAGCATTGCTTCTGTTACTTCAAAGTCAGCAATAACTCCGTCTTTCAGCGGGCGAATCGCAACAATATTCCCAGGTGTACGTCCAACCATTCGTCTTGCCTCTTCGCCAACCGCCAGCACTTTGCCGCTGTTTTTATCAAGTGCAACTACGGAAGGTTCATTCAGAACAATTCCTTTACCTTTAACATGGATCAGTACATTTGCAGTACCGAGGTCAATACCAATATCCCTTGCAAACATCTATTTATATCCTCCTTGAAAATCTGTTTCACAGTAAATATCCACATTGTGCCCTAATTATATATATTATCATAAAATATAGAAAAAAAGTTGGAAGCACATTAAGTTCTTTACAAATTTTTGCGGATGTTTTATGAACGATTTCAAGAAGACAACGCCAGGCGATTACGATTGCTGAACAGGCTCTCCCTCGAGTATTTCATCTTTTTTATATTTGAGTTTTGTCGCTTCTCCTCCTCTTAAATGCCTGATGGATTTATGATAATCGAGTATTTCTTTCACTTCGTTTGCCAAGTCAGGGTTAATTTCAGGCAGACGCTCTGTTAAATCCTTGTGTACTGTACTTTTGGAAACACCAAATTCCTTCGCAATGACACGAACGGTTTTCTTTGTCTCCACGATGTACTTCCCTATCTTGATTGTTCGCTCTTTGATGTAATCGTGCACACCACTCGACCTCCCTAAAATGGATGTGAGAAGTGTGAAATGAGATCCGTATTCTGTAAAGAGTCATTCATTATGCCGCTTCTTTGTTGTATGGTTTTAAAACTAAGTTTGTGAAATATGCCCACGATCCCTCACCTCAAACACTCTCTTTGTTAGGTTTGTAACAGTGTATTAGCATTCTTTTGGGAATATGCTAAAAACTCAATAAGGACAAGGGGTGAAACGAACTTTTTCAGCATCAGCAAACTATTTCGCGTCACTAAATTTTCATCTTTACATCTATTCATCGCTCCTGTAGAATGAAATAAGCAATTAGTTACTTAGGTAAGTTTTTTAGAAGGAGACAGACATGACCTACGTCAACAGACACCTCATTCATCAAATCAACCAAAGCGCCCGCCTGATTGCCAAGAAAGCCAATGAACAGTTGGAGCCATTCGGCCTTTATTCATCTCAATGGTCAGTTTTATATTGTTTGCGTACGATCGGACCAATGACTCAAAAAGAGATTTGGTCCTATTTAAATGTGGAAGCGCCGACTGTCACACGGACGATCAAACGCCTGGAGGAGAACGGCTGGGTCCAGAGACGGCAAGGTGAAGACAAACGGGAAAAACTTGTTGTCCTCACCAAAGAAGCCGAGAAAAAATACGAAGAAATCAATGTGAAAATGCTGAAATTCGAGGAAGAGCTGCTTGCAGATTTCCGGGATGAAGATAAAGAAGCCTTTTCTCATTTATTCCGCATGTTTTTACAACAATGATAATAAGGAAGTGACATACATTTGAAAAAAGCGGATGCGATATGGACCAAGGATTTTATTATGGTCCTGCTTGTCAATTTATTTGTGTTTGTGTTCTTTTATACATTTTTAACTGTATTGCCGATCTATACGCTTCAAGAGCTTGGCGGCACAGAATCACAAGGCGGGCTTTTAATCAGCCTGTTCCTTCTGTCTGCGATCATTACTCGGCCATTCTCCGGGGCCATTATTGAGCGTTTCGGAAAGAAAAGAATGGCGATTGTATCGATGGCGTTATTCGCCCTATCATCTTTTCTGTATATGCCGATTCATAACTTTTCCCTGCTGCTCGGATTGCGGTTCTTCCAAGGGATTTGGTTCAGCATTTTAACGACTGTCACAGGTGCAATTGCCGCTGATATTATTCCAGCCAAACGGCGCGGTGAAGGGCTTGGATACTTTGCCATGTCCATGAACCTGGCTATGGCGATCGGGCCTTTCCTTGGCCTGAATTTGATGAGGGTGGTCAGCTTCCCTGTATTCTTTACAGCCTTTGCGCTGTTTATGGTTGCGGGCTTACTTGTTTCGTTCTTAATAAAAGTGCCGCAAAGTAAAGACAGCGGCACGACTGTATTCCGTTTTGCGTTCTCGGATATGTTCGAAAAAGGCGCACTCAAAATTGCGACGGTCGGTTTGTTTATTTCTTTCTGTTATTCAACTGTTACATCATATCTGTCTGTATTCGCCAAATCAGTTGATCTTTCGGATATCAGCGGATATTTCTTTGTTTGCTTTGCGGTGACAATGATGATTGCACGTCCGTTCACAGGGAAACTGTTCGACAAAGTCGGACCTGGCATTGTCATTTACCCATCAATCCTGATTTTCTCTGTGGGACTCTGCATGCTGTCCTTCACACACAGCGGCTTGATGCTTCTGCTTTCAGGAGCGGTTATCGGGCTTGGATACGGATCAATCGTTCCATGTATGCAAACATTGGCAATCCAGAAATCTCCGGCTCACCGCTCAGGTTTTGCAACAGCAACGTTCTTTACCTTCTTTGACAGCGGAATTGCTGTAGGATCGTATGTATTCGGATTGTTTGTAGCATCTGCCGGCTTCTCTGCCATTTATTTATCAGCGGGTCTGTTCGTTTTAATTGCTCTGCTTCTCTACACGTGGAGCCAAAGAAAACCTGCTGAGGCTGAAGGAAAAGTGTCTATTGCAGAATAAATTTCAGGCTGCCGGGATTTGCCGGCAGTCTTTTTTGCATATAAAAAAAGGCGTCCCGCTCGATTGAACGAGAGAACGCCGCTTATAGCAATTATTCAATGACTTTCCGCGCAGGTGAATCAGGATCTAGCGTAAAGTCATACGACTCTTCATCACGATACATCGGATCGGCATAAATGGATTGCGAATCGTTATTTGTTGCTTTTCGATACGACGAAAACGAATCATATTCTTTCTTTTTCCACATCCATATGCCGTCTTGATCCGCTTCCTTGTGGTACACGTTATGATTGACCGTATTTCCTTCATTTTCAGTAAAATCGTTTCCGATAAATAATCTGGAATCACCGGCCGTCAAAATATTCTTTTCAATAGTGTTGTTTTTCGTATCGTACTGCAGCAGCAGCTGTCCGCCGTACAGTCCCTTTGTGTCATTCCGGTACATAATATTGCGGGCAATCAGAGAATTGCTGGTGCCGCCCCGCTTTTTGTCATATCCTCCGATTGAAATACCGGTGTACGCATTGTTGTACACTTTGTTATCTGTGATCTGAATGGCATTTGCATACTTTCCTTTGTGTTCAGATGTTGCTTCAATCCCAATATCGTTATCGTAAACTGTGTTGTTCTTAATCTCGATAAAGTTTCCGCCATCGACATAAATCCCGCCCGCTGAGTAGTCGTCCCCATAGGCAGGATTGCCGTAAGTCGAGTTTTGATAAACCGTATTGTTTTCCACGACACCGTTTCGCACGTAATCGTTTTTATCTGCGGTTCCCTCATAACCAATTAGGTCAATCCCGATGTTGTTATTATTGCGGACCACATTGCCTGCAACAGTGAAGCCATCGATATTACCGTTCAGCACAACTGCTTCACTCGCTCCAAGCGTCAGTTTCTCAACTGTATTGTCCTCGATTCGGATGTCCTTCATGCTGCCAGTCCCATAAACTGCGATTCCGTGGGCATTTCCTTTATCCGCTGTTGTCTTAATACCCTGGATATGATTATCCTTAATGGCGATATGACTGCTGGACCCTGACACATAAATCCCCATAGCAGTTGCTTTCTCAGATGAAACAGAAAGATCTTGAATCGTTAAACCGCTGATGGCAATGTCATGTTTATCGTGAATGCGAATCAGCGGTGTTTCATATTCAGCGTTCGCAACGGATTCACCGGTAATCACGACGTTTTCATTTTCATAGTTTCGGAACGTGATAGGCTTTCCGTCCGTACCGCTGTGCTTCACATCAAGGATTTCATGATATGTGCCCTCCCGAATCATGACGGTTGTGCCGGGAGCTGCCTTCTCAGATGCGTGTGCCAATGTACGAAACGGTTTTTCTTTTGTTCCTTCATTTTGATCACTGCCATTTGGCGAAACATATAGGCAGTCTTCATCTCTTTCCTCATTCGCTTTTGTCTTATCAAACACGAAAGCAAGGATGCCCAGCGCTAAAACACCTGCCAAAAGAATAAAATACCTTTTTCTCATTTTCGATTCCCATTTCGTTTTAGAATAGATTTCTAAAACCATTATAAATGCTCTATTTATGGAAAACCATTTCAAAAATATGAAAATATACCGTTTATATAGATCTTATTCAGCCTGGCGGACCTGTGCAGGTTCAACCGTTTCAATCGCCGACGATGCAGGCGGGTGAACACGCATCAGAACAATGTAGAAAAGAAAGGAGATCAGCACACCTACAAACCAAGAGATATCGTATAAGCTCTTTAATGCAGGAACATACATGCCAATCAGCGAAATCAGCGCGCCTAACATTGTGGCTGCGAACGCACGGTAATTGTAGCCCTTCCAATACACATACCGTCCTGTTTCGGAATACAAGTCATCTACCGAGAGCTCACGTTTGCGAATGATAAAATAATCGGCCATCATCACGCCTGCCACCGGTCCAAGCATGCCGCCTATTAAGCCGAGAAACGCATACACGCTTGTCGCACTCTCCATCAGCTTCCACGGAACCGTAAATAAAGCGAGCAACGCTGTGATAAAGCTGCCGCGTTTGAAATTAATATATTTCGGCAGGGCATTCGCTATATCATAAGCGGGCGATACGATGTTCGCCGCGACGTTTACAGAGATCGTGGCGATGCAGAGCGTGATGACGGACAAGACGATGACATAAGGGTTATCAAACCGCGCCAAAATATCGACAACATCCCAAATCGGTTCTCCGAACGCGACCTGCGAGCCGGAGGTCACCGTAATACTGGCGAAAGCGAACAGCGCGAATGTTCCCGGCAAACCGTAAAATTGCCCTTTGATTTGCTCCTTTTGCGTTTCAGCAAACCGTGTAAAATCAGGTATATTTAAAATTAATGTCGCCCAGATGCCGATGATGCCGGTCACTCCGGCAGCAAACGGCCAGAATGTTTCTGAGAACGTATGGAACTTTCCTGGCTGAGAGTATATCGGTCCCAATCCTCCGGCAATATCGACGGCCCACCATACCATGCCGCCAAATACCAGATACACTAAAGGCCCTGCCCATACCTCAAAACGTTTAATTGACTCCATGCCGTGATGCAATACGAGTAAATGAACGGCCCAAAAGAATACAAAAGAAAGCAAACCAGACAAGTGAATGCCGAGAATGTTCCACTCGCCGCCAATTTCACCCCAGCCCGGCCACATATTCAAAAGCAAAATGTTCAGTGCCGTGCTGCCCGCAAAGGTCTGGATGCCAAGCCACATGATGGCTGTAAACGCCCTCAGAAGAGCGGGGATATTTGCGCCGTATATCCCGTAAGAAGCCCGGATGATCACTGGAAACGGCAGCCCGTATTTTGTCCCCGCATGGCCGTTTAAGGCAAGAGCGCAAAATAAGATAAGCGATGCCGTAATAATGATCGCCAGCACCTGCCAAGGCGAAAGGCCGATCGCGATTAATCCTCCCACCGTCGCGTATGTCGGTATATTATGTATACATCCCATCCAAATGGACGCAAAGTTCATTGCTCTCCATGTCCGTTTTTCCTGCCCCAAAGGCACCAGATCTTCATTGCTCAACCTGTTGGATTGCTGCTGACTCTCTTTTAATTTCATAGCCGGCTCCCCTTTCGATATTGTCTGCTTTCCATTTCATGTACAGTTTTCTGACATTCGATGTCACTTAATATAACTGAAGAATCAGACAATAACATTGGCTATGATGTACAATTTTCTTATTTGTATTTGAACAGCCTAAACAAGAAAAAGAGACAGACCCTCAGAGCCCGTCTCTTTATTAAGGTGCAGTTTTCATTAATGCAGCAAATCTCACAGCCATTAATAGGCTTGCTCCGCCCGTGATGATCATAATGATTCCCATCATATCAAAATGGGCTACCGTGATTTCTTTACCAAAAAGAATGCCAAGGATCACCGAAGACAAAATCGATCCTAGGTAACGGCAGGTTTGAAACAGTCCGGAAGTCGTTCCTACCATGTTGGAAGGACTCGTTTTCAGCATTGCTGCCTGAAGCGCGACATTTCCCAGTCCGTAGCCTATGCCCAAGAGCGATAGAATGAGGCCTTTCCCGATGGTCTCGACATTGATAAAAAAGATGGTTAAGAGCACAGCTCCAGCCGTCATCAAAAGCGCTCCAGCAAAGATTGGCTTGACAACACCTGATCGGTCGATCCATTTGCCCGTAACAGGTGACACAATGATGCTCATTCCAGACATAAACAGCATAAACAGGCCGCTCGTTTGAACAGAAAGATGCATTTCATCCTGAAAATAACTTGGCAGACCAAAAAATAAACAATAGAAGAAAACATTCAGCAAAATAAATTGAACATATACAGCTGACAGGTTTCGCTGTGTTTTAAACAGACGGACATCAATGAAGGGCTTATCCGTTTTCAGCTCGCGCCAGACAAACGCACAGAGCAGAAGCACGCCAAGCACACCTTCAACCGCATGCGGCGACGTGCTGAACGACAGCAGGAAGGATAGAAGGAAAATGATTCCCCCGGCAAATAAAACAATTCCAAGAATGTCGAGCTGCCGAATAATCGTTTTGATTCCTGCCCCTTTTTTCTGATCCTTCGGGAACATATACAGGCCCAAAAAGAAGCTGAGGATAATAAACGGCAAATTAACGATAAAGATCGCCGGCCAGCCGCCCCACACAATCAAAAACCCGCCGACTGTCGGCCCCAGCGCCGTCATGGCGGACGCAAAGATAGAAAGTACAGCCAAGGCTGAAGCTTGGCGCTCATGAATATGATTCCGAATCAATCCGACGCCTGACGGATAAATCGCACTGCTCCCCACCGATTGAAACAGCCGCATGACCAATAATGTCATAAATGTTGGCGCAAACGGTGCTCCGATGGCTGAAACCGCTACAAGAATAAGCCCGAATAAAAACAAGCGTTTCCGCCCAATTAAATCACCGAGCTTTCCCGTTACAGGCTGCGCTACGGCACTTGCCAGGTAAAACGAGGAAATCAGCCAAGAAACCGTTGTAAACGAGAGGCGAAACTCATGCTGGATACTATGGAGCGCGAGAGAAATCATAGATGAGTTCAGCGGATTCAGCATTGTTCCCGAAGCCACCGCTGTTAAAAATACAGCCCGGCTTTTTTTCGATAACATCATTTCACTTGTTCCAGAAATTCTTCCGTTGTCCGCGATTTACCGATTCTCAGGAAAATAAAGCGCAGTGTGGCTTCATGTTCTTCCTCGCTGAACGTGGACATCGCATCTGTGATGAAAACTTGCTGATAGCCAAGCTGGAACGCCTCGCGCGCTGTACTTTCCACCCCGATGTTCGTTGCAATGCCGCACAGTACAATCGTATCAATGCCGCGGCGTCTCAGCTGCAAGTCTAAATCCGTGCCAAAAAACGCACCCCACTGCCGTTTTGTCACCGTGTAATCTCCATCCTGCACACCGATTTCCGGAACAAATTCAGCCCAGTCCGCCGGCATCTCCCCTGAACCTTCCTGCGCGGGCTCATCCGTTTGCGGCTTTAGAGCGTCGGCTCCATCATGAAAGGCTACATTTACAAAGCTGATGAACCCGTTCTGTTTCCGAAATTCATCTACAAGCTTTTTCGCATTCGGGACAACCTGACCGCTTTGATCAATCGGCACAATTCCCTTTTGTAAATCAATGATCACCAATGCTGTTTTTTGAAAATCAATGTTGAGTGTATTCATCATACGTCTCCTCCTGATGCTGTTAGTGTTTCTCACATCGCATATTTTACTCTTCACACTGCCTAAGTTCTTTTTTGATGCTTGTGAAATTCTCAGAAGGAGCGTTTTCTCATGATTTTTCTTTTATGTAATAGTAACAAGTTGTGCATACGAACAAACCGGCAAGCACTGTAATCATAAGGGGCGTCATCACTTCATCACCTGCCTGCCGTCTATCGGTTCCTGCCTGAAAATGCCTATGAATTTGCGGCGGTCCACCCAAAGCAGGATGAGACACATAACCATTAATATCGTGCTAAGATCCTGCACGCCAATATCAAAACAATAGTTAATCAAGACGATGTTCACTATAATGGGCATAAAAATAACTGCCCCTAATGCAGCCGTTCGCGGAATCAGTAATAAAACAGCTGCTAGGATTTCACCAAAACCTATAAACAATTCATAGACATGAGAATAACCGAAAAATGTCCACGCGATGGTAAACCCCTTCCCGGCAGCCGCCTCGATTTCAGGCGTCACCTCGCCAAACTGGCCAATCACCACTTTCGCCAAACCATACACAAAAAAATTAAAGGCTAAAAACAATCGGAACGTCGCGGGAATCGACTTACATACCGCTCTCCTCAACCTGCCGCCTTTATTCATCATACATCCGCCTCAGTGTATTATTTGATGTAGTACACTTAATACAGTATAGAGCTTTCTAATCAATGTCAATTCCCTTTTCCGCTCATATGAACAGCTTCTTTTATAGATATAAAGTCTTATATCATAAAAAATGCTGTTCTTCTTTCTTTCCATCCCTCGATAACATTCCCTGAAAAACCATGTTAGGAAATCTTACATGAAAATGTTTTATCGTTCTTTTTTCTCTATAATGAAGAACTATAATAATTGCTTTTTATTCTGAAAGATACGGAGGAATGAGACATGCAAATGGGCGATACAGTTTTTATGTTCTTTTGCGCTTTACTCGTGTGGCTGATGACCCCGGGATTAGCGTTATTTTATGGAGGGATGGTAAAAAGCAAAAATGTGCTGAGCACTGCCATGCACAGTTTCTCTTCCATTGCCATCGTTTCCATCGTTTGGGTGCTGTTCGGATATACACTTGCCTTCGCACCAGGCAATTCCATCATCGGCGGACTGGAGTGGGCAGGCCTCAAAGGGGTCGGATTTGATCCGGGAGATTACAGCGATACCATTCCCCACTCGTTATTCATGATGTTCCAAATGACGTTCGCTGTCCTGACTACAGCGATTATTTCCGGGGCTTTCGCAGAGCGGATGCGATTCGGCGCTTTTCTTTTATTCTCGGTTTTATGGTCCTCCTTGGTTTACACACCCGTAGCGCATTGGGTATGGGGCGGCGGCTGGATCGGCCAGCTTGGGGCGCTCGATTTCGCCGGCGGCAACGTTGTTCATATTTCCTCCGGTGTGGCAGGCCTTGTTCTCGCTATTGTGCTCGGCAAGCGGAAAGACGGCACAGTGTCTTCTCCGCATAACCTTATTTACACCTTCTTAGGAGGAGCCTTGATTTGGTTCGGCTGGTTCGGCTTTAACGTCGGCAGCGCTTTGACCTTAGATGGCGTGGCCATGTATGCCTTCATCAACACAAATACTGCGGCAGCAGCCGGAATTGCCGGCTGGATCTTAGTTGAGTGGATCATTAACAAAAAACCAACAATGCTCGGAGCAGTATCCGGCGCGATTGCCGGGCTTGTCGCCATTACGCCGGCAGCCGGATTTGTCACACCGTTTTCTTCCATTATTATTGGCATCATCGGCGGGGCCGTCTGTTTCTGGGGTGTATTCTCGCTGAAAAAGAAATTCGGATACGATGACGCGCTTGACGCCTTTGGCCTGCACGGGATCGGCGGGACATGGGGCGGAATCGCGACAGGATTATTCGCCACAACCTCTGTTAACTCAGCGGGAGCAAATGGGTTATTCTACGGTGACGCAAGCTTAATCTGGAAACAAATTCTCGCGATAGCCGCCACTTATGTTTTTGTATTTATTGTCACTTTCGTTATTATTAAATTTGTAAGCCTCTTCCTTCCCCTTCGTGCAACCGAAGAAGAAGAATCACTTGGGCTTGACTTAACGATGCACGGGGAAAAAGCATATCAAGATTCTATGTGAGGAGTGACGTTATGAGCGGTCAAATGTTCAAGGTAGAAATTGTAACGCGTCCGGCAAATTTTGAAAAGCTGAAGCAGGAACTCGGAAAAATTGGTGTCACCTCTCTCACCTTCTCCAATGTTCACGGCTGCGGCCTTCAAAAAGCACATACGGAGCTCTATCGAGGGGTAAAAATAGAAAGCAATGTATATGAGCGTCTAAAAATTGAAATTGTGGTCAGCAAGGTGCCTGTTGATCAAGTGACTGAGATCGCTAAAAGGGTGCTGAAAACAGGATCACCGGGTGACGGTAAAATATTTGTCTATGAAATCAGCAATACGATCAACATCCGCACAGGCGAAGAAGGACCTGAAGCACTTTAATGGTTTAGAAGAGATCCGAAATTCCGGGTCTCTTTTTTTGCCCCCCATAAACACCGCTCCCTCTTCGAATTCTCTTCAAGCGTCATTCTTTCTGACAAACTCTTTTTTGATTTGAAACTTTTTATGAGTATAATGAGTCTATTATTAAAAATGTAAAAGGTGATTATTTGAACTACGAAATTTTTAAAGCCATCCATGGTCTATCTCATCACAATTCCGTTCTCGATTCTATTATGGTCTTCATCACGGAATATGCCATTGTCGCCTATGCCCTTATCCTATTGGCGATCTGGCTGTTCGGGAACACACAAAGCAGAAAAAATGTACTTTACGCAGGCATCACAGGAATTGCAGGTCTTGTGATCAACTATTTGATTACACTTGTTTATTTCGAACCGCGCCCGTTCGTTGCGCATACTGTGCATACATTGATACCGCATGCTGCGGATGCTTCATTTCCAAGTGACCACACGACAGGTGCATTAGCGATTTCTATCGCTATGCTTTTCAGAAACCGTAAAATCGGCTGGCCGCTTGTCATTTTCGGGCTTTTGACAGGCTTTTCGAGAATTTGGGTGGGACATCACTATCCGGTAGATGTATTAGGCAGCCTCGTTGTCGCCATCATTATCGGGTTCCTATTCTTTAGATTTTCAGAACTGCTTCGCCCGTTCGTCGATTTGGTCGTGAGGATCTATGAAGCCATGATCAATAAACTGACGAAAAAACCAACCGATCAAAATTTCTAAAAAGACAAAAGCCGGCGTCTTTAACCAAGACAGCCGGCTTTAATATTTTTCATACATCTCTTGTATTCTCCGCTTCGCCAACACATATAATCCATAAAACAATCCAATTCCAACAGCATCGATGAGCACATCCCGAATGCATCCGTTCCTGCTGAAGAAAAGCTGAAGAACTTCTGTGAAAAAAGCAAACGCGAATGAGCCGGCTGCAGCTGATCTTATGCTGCCCCGCTGTTTCCACAGCAAATAAGTCAGCACAAAGAAGGAAAACGCGTGCCCGATTTTTTGAATACACGCTTCAGGTACAGTAAGCTCAGTAAAATCCATAACGAAAAATTGAGACAGGTCAGGGTGCGGCTGAAAATGAAAAGCCACCGTTTGCGATACGACCATGCCGCTGAAGCTTTCCGTACAAACAGAAAGCAGGATAAAAAAGATCCAGCCTGCAAGCAATAGGCGGTTCATGACATAACCTCCTTTATAGTCTACGTGCTTATGTGTAACTACATAGACGATTAAATAAAGCAGAAAGTAACAAAAAAAACGCCCATCACACGGATAGACGTTTTCTAGATTAAGACTGTTCAGTGTCTTCTGTTGTGCTGCTTTCTTTAGAACCAGATTTGTCAGTTGAATCGTCCTTTTTCTCACCGGACTTTTCTTCTGTTCCTTTTTCAGTTGATCCATCCTTTTTTTCGGAAGATTGCTGAATGGATTCTTCTGTTTCTTGTGTGGCAGCTTTTTCTTCAGCAGCTGCTGCTTTTTCAATAGAAGAAACCGGCTTGTCCATAAAGTTTAACGGATTCATTGCGACTCCATCTTTACGGATTTCAAAGTGCACGTGGTTTCCGCTGTCTTCACTGTAAAGGTTCTTGCCAGATTTTCCGATCACTTGGTTTTGTTTTACTTTGTCACCTTGCTCAACACTTACTTCAGAAAGGGATTGATACACAGTCGACAAACCGTCGGCATGTTCAACTTCCACAACATATCCCAGCACTGGATCTTTTTCAGCTTTGACAACCGTACCGCTCAGAGAAGCAGAAACATCGAAATCTTTTCCGTCTTTCTCAGCTAAGTCAATTCCTTTGCTTAGGCTGTACGTGTTATTATAGGTAACGAGTGCTGCTTCTTTCTCTTCTTTTGCGGCATCGGTTTCATAGAACTTTTTCACAACAGAAACGTTTTCAGAATCAACAACCGGCATTGCGACATTTTCCATTGACTTTCCTACTTCAACTGCATCGTCGTTGTTGTCATATGCAGAGTTTCCGCCGTTATCAGCTAACTGATCCTTTACCTCATCATTTGATACTGATTGATACCAAAGGACAGCTGTTAAAATGACGGCCGCACTGACTAAGTAAATTGCAGGGAACACCCAGCGTTTACGAAAAAACTGCTGAAGTTTTTTGACTTGAGAAGTTTTCTTTTCTTCCTCTCTCATTGTTTCATCACCTCAGCAACATTCTGAACACTTTTCTGAAAATATATACACCTATCCAAAAAAACTTTTTTTAGATGTAGTTTGCGCAGACTAATACGAAAATATGTCATTTTTTTTGAGAGGAGTGCCAAATACGCATGAACATGACATTGCGTCTTGCTGAACATAAAGATCTGGAGGCTGTTGTTGCGATTTATAATTCAACGATTGCTTCTCGAATGGTAACAGCCGATACCGAACCGGTAACTCCTGAAGATCGGATGGAATGGTTTTTGGGACATACAGAGTCACGTCCGCTCTATGTTGCCGAGGACGAAAACGGAAACGTCGCTGCCTGGATCAGTTTTGAAACATTTTATGGAAGGCCGGCCTATAATAAAACTGCGGAGGTCAGCATATACATTGACGAAGCATGCCGCGGCAAAGGTGTTGGATCATTTTTGCTTCAGGAAGCGCTCTGCATTGCGCCGGATCTTGGCATCCGCTCACTTATGGCCTTCATTTTCGGACATAATAAACCAAGCCTGAAGCTGTTTGAAAAGCACGGGTTTGCAGAATGGGGACTATTCCCCGGCATCGCCGAAATGGACGGGAAAAGATACGATTTAAAAATTTTAGGGAGAGAGCTGTCATGATTAGTTTGGATAAAGATGAAAACGAAATGGAAAATCATAATGAAGAAAACAGCCCCGTTGAGCAGGAGACTGCGCCTGCGGAAAATGAGAGCCGCCAGCTGAGCGCCTCTGCTGTCAAGTCGCTATCCGCCATTGCCAAGTGGGGCAAAATTTCCGGCATCTTGTTCATTATTATGGGATCGCTTGTTACTCTGTCTGCTTTAATGACAGTGATTGGTGCCATTCCGGGCGTACTGCTCATTATTTCAGGCGTATTTTTAATGCGCTCTGCAAAAGCAGCCGCTGAAGCCGAAGGAAATCTAGCTGGCAGCGCTGGCGAAAGCATGCTTGAAAATTACGCGACATTTATTAAAATGCAGCTGTTTTACGCAGCATCCAGTATCGTCACCTGCCTGATCGGAATCATTGTAGCCATTTTCGTGCTGGTAATAATCGGCATTGCTGCTTTTGAAAATACCCCTTCGTATGATGATCCGGATTCTTACTATTATGAGGACGATCCGGTGTTTGAATAATGATGAAACAGGACAGGGCATGAGTTCCGGATCAAACGGAACCATGCCTTTTTTATTTGTCGATTTTCCGTAAAATTGTCAATCAAAGCAGGCTGGCGTAAACACCAAGTCTTGAAGCAAGCATACAATCTATTAAAATGACTCGGTGTTTCAACTCGAAAGCGGCATCAGCAGGTTTGTCTCAATAAACATAAGGGAGTGGGACATTTGGAAAATAACAGCCCTTCGGAAAAAGTAAAAGTGATAGCTGAAATCGCAAACGCCCATCAAGGAAAAGAGGAGAACCTCAGAGCACTCATCAAGGCTGCCGCTGAAAGCGGAGCAGATGGTGTGAAATTTCAGTGGTTTAAATATGACTGTATTGCAACACCTTGTTTTTTTGCTTACGAGTCGTATATCGAGCTGTTTTTGAATGAAGACGTATGGAAAAATTGTGTCGCATATGGAAAAAGGCTTGGATTAGAAATATGGGTGGATATTTTCGATTCATGGGGAGCAGAGCTTTTTTCGCACCTGCAGCGTGACATTGATGGCATTAAGCTTCCAACAACTATCCTTCAATCCACGGAGATCATGAAAACGATAGGTATGACTGAGAAGCCTGTGCTCATCGGAGTTGGGGGGTGGTATGAAGAAGAGATCGATCAGTTGATGCCGCTAGTAAAACAACATATGGACAATCAGCTCATACTCATGCACGGATTCCAAGGATATCCGACAACATTAGAGGATATTAACCTAAAACGGGTTCAATATCTAAAAGAAAGATACCAGGTTCAAATTGGATTTGCAGATCACATTGACGCAGATCATCCGCTTGCAGCCGACCTTCCTGTCTATGCGTTTTTCTCAGGGGCCTCTGTTATTGAAAAACATATAACCCTAAACCGGGCAGCTAAAGGGTTTGATTATTATTCTTCACTAGAGCCAAACGAATTCAAACTAATGACGGAAAAGCTCAAGCAGGCCCAAATTGCAGCGGGGTCAACTGAAGTAAATGAATCTGAAAGAAAGTATTTGCATGATTCCACATTACGTGTGATTGCCAATCGGGATATAAAAAAAGGAGAAATAATAACACTGGAAAAAACGAGTTACAAAAGATGCGGAAATGAGAATGCACTGATGCCTTTACAAGCCGAAGACACTTTTCCTCAAGTCGCAACTGCTGATTTATCGTTAAACCAGCCAATTACACCCAACGATATTAAAGATCCAAGAATTACGATTGCGGTAATATGCCGGTTAAAATCGACCCGTTTGCCAAAAAAAGCACTGCTCCCGATTTATGGAATTCCTTCTGTCGAGCGCTGTTTAATCAATTGTCTGGCTGTCCCTTCTGTTGACGAAGTTGTGTTGGCAACATCTAATCTTCCTGATGACGATCCGCTTGAAGCTTTCACTCTAAATGGAAAGGTCAGAATCGTAAGAGGCTCCCCCGAAAATGTGGCAGAAAGAATGCTTGAAGCCGCGGCGTTAACAAAAGCCGATATCATTATCCGGGTGACCGGCGATTGTCCAGCGGTTTCACCTGAAGTGCTTCAATATTTAATTGAACAGCACTTGCAAAAAGGAGCAGATTATACACAGGAACTTTCAAGTTCAGCAGGAATTTCCGGGAATATTATTACAGTTGAAGCTCTTCAGCGGCTTGTGCAGCAGCCAAAACCGTTAACCCATACAGAATATCTTTCTTTTTATTTTGTAAACAATCCTTCCCTATTTACCATCAATCAAGTAAGCCTGCCGAAAGAACTCCATTATCCATCTTGGCGTTTAACCCTAGATGAACCTAAAGACTTAGAATTGTTTGAACAAATATATCAAAACCTGGATGTTAAAAACGAACCGCTCTATTTCAGCCGGATAAGAGATTATTTAACAGAAAACCGGCACATTTCAAAGATAAATCAAGATGTGTCGACCAAATGGATCGACCAGGCATCACTAGTAGAGGAAATCAATAAAGCAACGCTGTTACCCAAAAATAAATAACAACTCTTGTCCGTATTCCAAGTCATACAAAAAAACACCCGATTGTAAAATCCAACAATCCGGGTGCAGCTTTTATTCATACATTTTCTTGCGTCTGTCTTCCTCAGTCAAAAATTCAACAAAACTCCGCATCGCAAACGGTTCTTCCTTTATCTGTCGTGCGTAGGAGTTTTTCCGTTCTTCTGAAAGGATGTCGCTCTTTTTGATCCTGTTCAGCATATAGATGTGAACCGTTTTTTGGATTTGTTTGTGCTGATAGCCTGCCTCTTTAAAAAACGCCAGCCCGAGCGCCGCCAAAAGAGCGAATATGCCCGCACTGATCAGGGATCCCCTGTCAGCTGAAGCGTGAAATAGAAAAGCAGCTAAATTAAAGAGAGAGAATGCAGCAAGCGGAATAGCAAGAAAACGGTAAATGACGGTTTTTTTCATGAAAGGCTGTACAGCCTTTTGAATTTTTTGCATTTCTGTTTTGATGAACCCCGGCATTTGTTCGACTCTGTAAAAGTTCATGTTATCCTCCCCCTTTATTTGTTGTTGCAAGGCTTCACGAACGTTATCATATGTGTTTATTTTAACGCAGGTGCAAGCCGGTTTTAAAGAAATCTGCCCGTATTTTTCACGAAGAATCTGGATCGCCGCTCTTTATTCTTTTAAAATGTGAGTGTTATAATTTGTAATGGGAATCAGATTACTGTTATTCATGGAATACTAATGGCAATCTTCTTGATAAATATGAATGAGCGGGGTTACAAAGTGAGTATTTCTTCCATCCTTTTATCACTTTTTTTCATTTTAAATATTCTTTTGGCGATCGTTGTCATCTTCAAAGAACGGCGCGATGCCAGCGCATCTTGGGCGTGGCTGCTTGTTCTTTTCTTTATTCCCGTTTTAGGCTTTATTTTATACCTATTATTCGGCCATAATCTTAGACGCAAGCATTTGTTTCAATGGGAAGACCGAAAAAAGATTGGAATCGAAAGGCTGCTGAAGCATCAGCTTGAAGATTTAGAAACCAAGCAATTCCAGTTCAACAACCGGGCAACCTTTGATAACAAAGATTTAATTTATATGCTGATCATGAATAATCATGCTGTGTTTACAGAGGATAATTCAGTTGACGTCATTACAGACGGAAGGGATAAATTTCAGCGGCTGCTGAATGACATTTCAAAGGCTAAGGATCATATCCACTTACAGTATTATATTTATAAAGGTGATGAATTAGGCAAAAAATTGCGGGACGCTCTCATCCAAAAAGCGAAAGAAGGTGTTCAGGTCAGAGTGCTTTATGATGAACTCGGGTCCAGAACGCTGAGAAAAAAGTTTTTTAAAGAGCTTCGCGAGGCTGGCGGGCATGTGGAGGTCTTTTTTCCTTCAAAGCTCAGGCCGATTAACCTGCGGCTGAATTACCGGAACCACCGAAAGCTTGTGATCATAGACGGCATGACCGGTTATGTCGGTGGTTTTAATGTCGGAGATGAGTATCTGGGGCTTAATCCGAAATTCGGTTATTGGCGGGATACGCATATCAGGCTGCAAGGGACGGCCGTGCACGCCATCCAAACACGGTTCATCCTTGACTGGAACCAAGCTTCACATCACCATACGCTGACATATATTCCGAATCACTTTCCTGATTACGGCCCAAAAGGCAACGTCGGGATGCAGATTGTCACAAGCGGCCCTGATTCGGAATGGGAACAAATTAAAAATGGCTACATTAAAATGATATCGAACGCCAAGCGTTCCATTTTGATTCAAACGCCTTATTTTATCCCGGATGCAAGCCTTCTGGATGCATTAAGGATCGCTTGCCTTTCGGGCATTGACGTCAACATTATGATTCCGAACAAGCCTGATCACGCCTTCGTATACTGGGCCACGCTTTCATACATCGGCGATCTGCTGAAAGCCGGAGCGACTGTCTATATTTATGATAACGGCTTTATTCACGCGAAAACAATCGTGGTGGATGACGAAATCGCTTCAGTCGGCACAGCGAACATTGATGTCCGAAGCTTCAGGCTGAATTTTGAGGTGAATGCATTTATTTACGATATCACCATTGCTAAAAAACTGGTTTCAACTTTTAAAGAAGATTTGCTAGTATCCAGAAAATTCACCTATGAGGAGTACCTGCAGCGCCCGTTGTGGATTCGAATAAAAGAATCCGTCTCGCGGCTGTTGTCGCCGATCTTATAAGATGCGCCAAAAACCCGGCCTTTACGGCCGGGTTTTGTCTTGATGGTCACAGTAAATAATGATCGCCTCCCGCAAAAAAGCGGCAAGACCTTCTCCATATTGATCGATCGAATCAGTAAATCGCGCGTCAGTGATATACACTTCTCCAAGTCCCCTGAAAATGTCGAGTGTGCAATCGTAATGATATTGGCAAATATGATCGCGAAATGCCCCCACTGCGGCCTGAACCTCTGTATCATCGGGCCCATGTTTCATTCGTGCCGCAATTCGTCTGTAAATCGAATCGAATTCAGACATGATCGACCGCCAATCATCTGCCGAGTAAGAAGACGTCTTTTTCTCTGTTTCTTCTGCGATTTCCTTTCCATACAGCTTTCTGACTTCATCAGCGTATGTCCGCTGGTGCTCTTCAATGTCTTTCATGCTTAATCCGGCAAATAAATCCCGCTTATTCATCGTTTCCCCTCCATCAACGGACAAAAGCGTCCTGTCTATTGTTTGAATCATTTCTTCCATTCTTTGTTTTTTCTTCATCAATATTTCCTTTTGCGACTGAAGCGCCGCTTTCCGGTCAAAATTCGGATGATCCAGCATCTCTTTAATTTCATCCAGACGAAACCCAATTTCCTTGAAAAATAAAATCTGCTGTAGTCGTTCCAGATCTGCATCACTGTACAATCGATACCCAGCATCAGTAAGCGCTGAAGGAATCAGAAGCTCAATATGGTCATAGTGATGAAGCGTCCGAATGCTGACGCCCGATATTTCCGCCACTTGTTTGACTTGATATTTCATACATAACACCTCCTCTTTTTTATCGTAAACAATCACGCAGCGTTAGGGTCAATCCCAAAAATGTTGTTTTCTATATACAAAACTTCTCACAAATAGTGTATAAAAGAAAAGTGAGTATTTTTTTGTAAAGGGGAGCTACTATACATGAATCCTGAAACAATAAACAAAACCCTCATCAGCATTTCAAAATGGGGAAAAGCTACAGGCATTTTATTTATTATTATGGGCGCAATTACCGCGCTTTCAGGCGCGTTCTTTTTTCTAATCGGTGCTGTGCCGGGCGTGCTTCAAATTATTTCCGGCATCTTTTTGATGAGGTCAGCTAGAGAAGCAGGCCAAATGGCTGAACACAATAGCGGACAGTCTGAAGACTTAATGCTGGAGAATTACGCAAAATTCGTAAAGATGCAAGGGATTTATTTGATCGTAAGCATTGCTGTATCCATTCTTGCGATCATCGCCTTCTTTATCTTTTTCATGCTTGGGATTGCTGACGGCATATTCAGCGATACGTACAGCACTTATTAATGAGAAAAACCCGGAGCTGGCTCCGGGTTTTTTATTATTCCGCTTCGCTTACTACTGTGAAGCGCTCATTTTTGTGTGCAGGTTGTTCAAGCTCATCCAATACGGCAATGGCATAATCTGCATAGCTGATATAGCTGTCGCCTTTGGCATTTACGATGACATTGTCTTTCCCTTTTTGGTAAGAGCCAGTCCGTTTTCCTGCCGGATCAAAAAATGCCGCAGGACTGAGGAATGTCCAGGAAATAGAGTCTGTCTGCTGCAAGTCTTTCAGGTTCTCGCCTTGATTTGATGCAGTTGGCAAATATTCTTTCGGAAATTCCGGCGTATCCATTAAACGGATTGTTTTGGCTTCATCAACAAACAGGCTTCCCGCTCCGCCAACAACAAGCAATCTTGTGTGCTTCGCGTCTTTTAATATGCTGATGAGTGCTCTGCCTGCTTCTACATGAAGATGTTCCTGGCCGGGCGCTGCCCCAAAAGCATTTACGACCGCGTCAAAAGGCTTGATGTCTTCTGCAGTCAGTTCAAACACATCTTTCTCCAAAACCGCTACGTCCTGTTCCTGCACTTTTGAAGCGCTTCGGACGATGGCAGTCACTTCATGGCCTCTTGTTTTCGCTTCTTTCAAAATCTCATTTCCTGCTTTTCCGCTTGCCCCGATAATTCCAATTTTCATTTTTCATTTCCCCCTTATTTGTAACAATTTTAGTTACATGTTAGCGGTGAGAAGTCATCCCTTTTGATTAAAAGAGATGATTCATAACATCTTTTAATGACTTGCTTGCCAGTTCATTTTCCATCGCTCTTTGGACACTTTCAAACGTTTCATCCAGGGCGTTCTGAATTTTTTTCCCTACCGGACATTTCGGGTTTGGGTTTTCATGAACCGCAAAGAGTTCTTCTTGCTTTTGGACAGCCCGGTACACTTCTAAAAGAGAAATATCAGCTGGATCTTTTCTGAGGCTTGCACCAGGCACACCTGCGCGTGAGGTGAGAATATCAGCTTTTTTCAGCAGGCTGATCATTCTTCGGACCACTACCGGATTCGTGTTGACACTGTCAGCAATGATTTCTGAAGATGTTTTTTCATCCATCGAGATGAGGGATAAAATATGAATGGCAACAGCAAGACGGCTGTTAATCATGTTTTTTCACCACCGTTGTAACTATAATAGTTACATTTAGTTCGTTTGTCAACATCTAATATACACTAAATACACGTGTTTTGTGCACCGTTTTTAGTCAATATAACGGCCGGATGCACTCCGGCCGCGTCTTATCAGAATAAAAAATATCTTTGTCCAAGTGGAACATAATCGACAGGCTGGCAAGACAATTCCTCCCCATCAGCGAAGACCTGATAGGTTTTTGGATCAACCTCAATTTTCGGCAAAGCTGAGTTCAATTTCATATCCAGCTTGCTCAGCTTTCTGATATTTTTGACAGGAGAAATTCTTTTTTGCAACCCTAAGCTTTCCGCCACACCCCGCTCTATGCTTGCCTGTGACATGAATGTAATCGAGGTTGAGTTGTTGGCTTTTCCGTAAGACGCATACATTTGGCGCATGAAAACCGGTTCAGGAGTCGGGATGGAAGCGTTTGGATCTCCCATTTGCGCACGTGCAATCATGCCGCCCTTTAAGACCAATTCCGGTTTTACGCCAAAAAATACCGGGTCCCACAGAACGAGATCGGCAAGCTTCCCTTTTTCTACCGAGCCGACTTCATGGCTGAGCCCATGCGTAATTGCCGGATTTATCGTGTATTTGGCAATGTACCGTTTTGCGCGCACATTGTCGTTTCCGTTTTCGCCGGCAAGAGCGCCTCGCTGCTTTTTCATTTTATCGGCTACCTGCCACGTTCGGATGATCACTTCACCGACCCGTCCCATCGCTTGGGAATCCGATGATGTCATGCTGATCGCACCGATATCATGGAGAATATCCTCTGCGGCAATCGTCGCAGCTCTGATTCTGGAATGGCTGAACGCCACATCTTCAGGCACTTTCGCATCTAAATGGTGACAGACCATCATCATATCAAGATGCTCATCCATCGTATTAACGGTATAAGGAATGGTTGGCGTTGTAGATGACGGCAGAATGTTCGCGTAAGAGGCAAGCTTCATAATATCCGGGGCGTGGCCGCCGCCTGCACCTTCAATGTGATAGGTATGAATGACCCGGTCCCCAATCGCGTCGAGCGTGTTTTCCAAAAAACCCGCTTCGTTAATCGTATCGGTATGGATGGCAACTTGAATATCAGCCTCATCCACAACTTCCATACACGTTTTAATGGCGCTTGGCGTCGTGCCCCAGTCTTCATGAAGCTTAAGGCCAATGGCGCCGGCTTCCACCTGCTCGATCAGCGGCGCTTTATCGGATGCATTCCCTTTCCCTAAGAAGCCGACATTGATTGGAAATGCTTCGGCCGCTTCCAGCATTCTCGCCATATACCATGCGCCGGATGTACAAGTGGTCGCTTTGCTGCCGGTTGCGGGTCCTGTTCCGCCTCCCAAAAGGGTCGTCACACCTGAAGAAAGCGCAACTTCCATCTGCTGCGGACAAATAAAATGAATGTGTGTGTCCACTCCCCCGGCTGTTAAAATTTTGCCTTCACCGGAAATCACCTCTGTACCCGCTCCGATGACCATATGCGGATCGACACCATCCATGATATCAGGATTTCCGCTTTTTCCGACGCCGACAATCCGGCCATCCTTCACACCGACATCAGCTTTGACAATGCCTGTGTAATCCAATAGCACGACGTTGGTGATAACCAAATCCAAAGCGCCGTCCTTCCCTGTAATTCTGCCGTTTTGGCCCATGCCATCGCGGATCGTTTTTCCACCGCCAAAGATCATTTCTTCACCGTAGACTGTGAAATCCTTTTCGACTTCGATCCATAAATCCGTGTCGCCCAATCTGATTTTATCGCCCGTTGTCGGGCCAAACAGCTCCGCATATTCCTTCCGTGACATTTTCATCGGATTACACCCTCCATCCAGCCGGCTTGTTTTAAGTTGGCCAACGTTTTTTCTTTGCCGCGTTCATCGATAAACGTGTCGGCCATTCCGTTCAGGCCTCTAATTGTCTTGCGTCCCCCGATTTCCACAAGTGTGACCGTTTTCTGCTCTCCAGGCTCAAAACGGACCGACGTGCCCGAAGGAACATCAAGGCGCATGCCGATCGCCAGCTCACGGTCAAATAATAAAGACCCGTTTGCTTCCGCAAAATGAAAATGCGAGCCGACTTGAATGGAGCGTGATCCGGTGTTTTTTACCGTAATCTCCCGTGTCTCACGGCCTTCATTAATCGTTATCATTCCCTCAGCAATTTGAAATGCCCCCGGCTTCATGACTTCACCTCCGCAGAAATTGGCTGATGTACCGTAACAAGCTTTACTCCATCCGGGAATGTGGCCTCTACCTGAATGCTGTCCAGCATCTCAGGCACACCCTCCATCACATCTTTTTCCGTTAACACATGGCGGCCGGCTTCCATCAGCTCTGCTACTCCCTTCCCATCACGCGCGCCTTCCATAATAAAGCAGGTGATATAAGCGGCAGCCTCAGGATAGTTCAGCAGAACGCCCCGCGCCTTTCGCTGTTTGGCTAATTCCCCCGCTGCAAAAATGAGCAATTTTTCTTGTTCAACCGGTGTCAGTTTCATCTGTAATCCTCCTTCTTTTGTCATATAAAGCGGATGCGGTTACTACGAATTTGTGGAGCATGCAGGCGGGACATCACCTCCCTTTCTTCAAGTACCGGGTCATACGGTAAGATGCCTTTCAAAGCGGCGTGCCGTTTCTTCATCGGCCTTTCCATGGTCGACAACCGTTCCCCTGTCGATCACATAAAGGTAGTCAGCACATGTTAACGCGTTTTCCAGACTGTGCTCGACTAAAACAACGGAAATGTCTTTTTTTCTGGAAATTTCTACGATAACTTGTCTGATTAGTTCGATAATTGATGGCTGAATTCCTTCCATTGGTTCATCAAGTAAAATAATTTTTGGATTTCCCATCAGCGCTCTGGCAATTGCAAGCTGCTGCTGCTGGCCTCCGCTTAAATCGCCGCCTTTGCGGTCAAGCATCTCCTTTAAGACAGGAAACCATTGAAAAATCTCTTCCTTGACCTGCCCCGTTCGCTCCTTCTTCGGAAGCGGCTCTTCCCCAAGCAGCAGGTTGTCACGAACGGTTAAGGAGGAAAAGATGTCTCTTCCCTGCGGAACGTACGCAATTCCCGTTCTTGCCCGTGTTTCCGCCTTTTCGTTTTGAACAAACGTTTGATTAAAACAAATATCCCCCTGTTTTGCCGGAAGCAGGCCTATGATTGTTTTCAGCAAGGTGGATTTGCCGACTCCGTTTCGGCCTAATACAGCGACAATCTGCCCCTCGCGAACCTCCATGCTGAGGCTGTGCAAAACCATCGATTGATCGTAACCGGACGTTACATTCCTGACGGCAATCATGACACACCGCTCCTTCCTAAATACACCTCTGCCACCTCTTCATTGCTTGTGATGTCATCCATCGGCCCCTCACAAAGCACTTTGCCTTCATGCATGACCGTGACTTTTCTGGAAAACGAGCGCACAAAATCCATATCGTGCTCGACAATCAGAACAGAGCACGTTTTTGCAATTTCTTCAAGCAGGGCTCCGGTTTTTTC
Organism: Bacillus sp. LJBS06; assembly: GCF_016924995.1. Lineage (NCBI taxonomy): Bacteria > Bacillati > Bacillota > Bacilli > Caryophanales > Bacillaceae > Bacillus > Bacillus sp. LJBS06. The sequence goes on from NZ_CP070483.1 coordinate 3,706,630, forward strand.
CCGCTCCTTTCCTGTCATGCCGGCAATCGGTTCATCCAGCAGCAAAAGCTTCGGCTCCATGGCGAGCTGCATGCCGATCTCAAGCCATTGCTTCTGTCCGTGTGACAGGCTGCCAGCTGTTAGATCCCATTTGTCATCTAACCCAATCAGCCGCAGGATGTCTATGATCCTGTCACTTTGCTCTTTTGTCATACGAGCTGTCAGCAGTGAAAGGATCGTTTTTTTCTGTTTCATGGCAAGTTCGAGGTTCTCAAACACAGTCAGCTGCATAAAAACACTCGGAGCCTGAAACTTTCTGGCGACCCCCAGTTTGGCGATCTGATATTCCCGCGCTTTTGTCAGTTCATTCGTTTCTTGAAATAGCACTTCGCCTGAATGCGGCTTCGTTTTTCCGCAAATGATGTCCAGCAAAGTCGTTTTTCCGGCGCCGTTCGGCCCAATTAAAAAGTGGATATCACGTTCCTGCACGCTGATATCAGCGCCCTGCAAGGCCCAAAATCCGTCAAACTCAACCTTCACGTCACGGCAGGTAAGTATCGGTTTCATAAGTAGCCGCTCCTTTCTTTTTCGAGGAAGAAAGCTGGGTTCTAATCTTCTCGAACAGCCCGACAATCCCTTTTGGCATATAGAGCACCACAATGATAAACAGCGCGCCGAGGAAGTACAGCCAAATGTCAGGGTAATATTCGCTTAAATAGCTTTTCATGCAGTTCGTTAACAGCGCGCCAAGCACCGCCCCGAAAATGGAATGCCTGCCGCCGATTGCGACCCACAGCACCATTTCCACCGAAGGGATGATGCCCATCATTTCCGGCGAGATCATCCCATCCTGAAGCACAAACAGCATCCCGGCAATCCCCGCCATCGCAGCAGATACACAGTAAATAAACACTTTAAAAACGGTGGAGTGATATCCGAAAAAACGGACTCTGCTTTCTCCGTCGCGCACCGCCTGCAATAGCCGCCCAAAACGGCTTCTCGTCAGAAACAAAGCAAACATGACAGAAACACCGAGGAAAAAGACTGTCGTAAAATACAAAATCTGCTTTATTGCAGGATCGGCCAGAGCATATTGAAAAACGGTAAAGAAATTCGTGAGGCCATTCGTGCCGCCGGTGATGTCCTGGCTGCCGATGAACAGTGTGACAACAACAACCACAACAGCCTGAGAGATCAACGAAAAATAAACACCCTTTATGTTGTTGCGGAAGGTAAAGTAACCGAGTAAAAAGGCCAAAAAAACAGGAACAATAACGGCTGCAGCAATCGCAGCAAAAGGATGCCTGAACATTGCCCATATCCACGGCAGTTCACTGACGCCGGTCCACTCCATAAAATCAGGAATGCCTGACGGTGAGGCTTCTATTTTTAAGTACATGGCCATGCAGTAAGCGCCCAACCCGAAAAAGACGCCATGCCCCAAACTCAAAATGCCTGTATATCCCCAAATCAGGCAAATGCCGACCGCCACAATCGCGAAGCATAAAAACTTCGCCAACAGCCCTAATCGAAACTCCTGCAGAAAGAACGGAGCGGCGATAAAAAGGGCAAACATCACCAGATACGGACTGAATTGTGAAAACCGCTTCATCCGGTTCCCTCCTAATCTAGTAATCTCGTTCTGACACTCGCAAGACCTGAAGGCCGCCATTGCAGAAAGAGAATAATAAATGCAAAAACGACTACCTTTGCAATCGTAGCGCTTGTGGAATACTCAACGAATGTGCTCAGCAAACCGACCGTCACCGCGCCGATAATGGTGCCTTTTAATTTTCCAATTCCGCCTAATATGACGATCATGAAGGCATCGACGAGGTATGAGGAACCGAGAGTAGGCCCGATCGAACCAAGCAATGTGAGTGAGCTCCCCGCGATACCGGCCAGTCCGCTTCCGAGCGCGAAAGCCAATGTATCTGTTTTTCTCACAGATACGCCGAGACACGATGCCATGCTCCGGTTCAGCGTAACTGCCTGCATCCGCCGCCCCGCAGAGGTTTTAAATAAATAGAAACCGAGCAGTGCCAGCGTAAAAAGAACGAGCGCCAAAATAAACAGCCTTTTATACGGAAAGGTAACCGAAAACAGCGTCACCCCTCCCGTCAGCCACTCAGGTGATTTGACGGCCACATTCGGCGCGCCAAAAATTGATCTTGCTGCCTGCTGCAGTATCAAGCTCACCCCCCACGTCGCCAAAAGGCTGTCGAGCGGACGGTCATATAATCGCCTGACAATCACTTTTTCAATGACAATCCCAATAAACGCCGCAACCGCAAACGCCATGATGATCGCGATTAAAAAATAGTAAGAAAACAGAGAAGCCGGCAAATAGCTTAAAAACAGCTGCTGAACGACATATGTCGTGTAGGCTCCTGCCATAATCAGCTCACCGTGCGCCATATTAATAATGTTCATCAAACCGAATGTAACGGCCAATCCAATCGCAATGAGAATTAAAATAGAACCGAGACTGATCCCGTTAAATAATTGAGTAACGACGACAGACATGCTCCGCCTCCTCCCCCGCAAACGGCTTTAATTTATTTAGATAACCCCTTTGCCCAGTCGTACGTTTTTAAATATGGATCAGGTTTTACCGGTTCACCTGAGTTCCATACTTCTTTAAACTGTCCATTCCCCGTGATTTGCCCGATTCTGACCGTTTTGTAGAGATGCTGTGTATCCCCGTCAATTTTCACTGTGCCGCCCGGGGCCTTGAATGAAATCCCGTCAGCCGCTTTCTTCACCTTATCGACATCAAAGGACTTGGCTTTTTCAACTGCCGCTGCCCAGAGATAGACCGCATTATAGCCGGCTTCAATCGGATCGCTCGTCACCCGGCTATCGCCGTTCATTTTTTTATAGTTCTTCACGAATGTTTGATTTTCGCTCGTATTGGTTGTCTGGAAGTAATTCCACACCGCATAATGTCCTTTTAGCACATCAGGACCGATCCCCCTAATTTCTTCCTCAGCGACACTTGCCGACATGACAGGCATATCATCAGCCGATATCCCCGCATCTTTCAGCTGTTTGAAAAACGCCACGTTGCTGTCGCCGTTTAATGTGTTAAAAATGACATCGGGTTGTTTTTCTTTGATTTTGCTGACGAGCGTACTGTAATTGGTGTGGCCTAGCGGCGTATACTCTTCACCGGCAATTTCTCCTCCGTCCGCTTTTACTTGTGCTTTAATGATTTTATTGGCTGTTCTCGGGAACACGTAATCTGATCCGATCAGAAAGAACTTTTTACCTTTATTTTTGAGCAGCCAATCGACAGCCGGCACAATTTGCTGATTCGTCGTTGCTCCGGTATAAAAAATATTAGGTGATGTCTCCATTCCTTCGTACTGCACCGGATAGAACAGCAGCCCATTGTTTTGCTCCACAACCGGCAGCATGGCTTTGCGGCTAGCAGATGTCCATCCGCCAAAAACAGCAGCCACTTTGTCTTGCTGAAGCAGCTTTCTCATTTTTTCCGCATATGTAGGCCAGTCTGAAGCGCCGTCTTCCACGATGGGTTCAAGCTTTTTGCCGAGAACTCCGCCTTTTTGGTTGATTTCTTGAATCGCGATTAACTCTGCATCATGGACGGACACTTCGCTGATCGCCATTGTCCCGCTTAGTGAGTGAAGAATCCCGACCTTCACTGAATCCCCGCTTGTGTCGATATCAACTGTTTTTTTCGCACTTCCGCTGGCTTCTGACACTTTCTTCGGCGCAGCACACCCTGCCATCAACACGATGATCAGACACAACAGAAAAACAGCCTGTATTCCAACCCCTTTGTTTTTCATTCAGAACCTCCCTTTGTCATGTGATGTTACAAAAGTTAACAACTCATGTCATTATTATATAGAAGAGATTCATCAATTCAAATAATATTTGAAAAATTTAGATATTTTGACCAAATCAGATGCTTTTTTTGTTATATTTATTCACATCAGAAAAAGTGAACAAAAAAAGAGACAAGAAACATATCGTTTCCTGCCTCTTCCGTATGATTAATCTTTATCTGAGAATTTATCCTTGGCTTCCCCGATATCCTTTTGGATTTCGCCTTTCGCCTTATCTTTTTTGCCTTCAGCCTTCATGTCCGTTCTGTCAGTCATATCTCCGGCTTTATCCTTCACTTCTCCTTTGGCTTTATTAAAGCCGCCTTTCATTTTGTCTTTTACACTATCGTTACCCATGTTGATTCTCTCCCCTCATTTATGTGTGTACTTGTTACCTTCCCGATCTGAGAGGCACTAAACATTCCAATGTTATTTATCGATTTCGTAGCGCTCTCCGTAACGGAGCACTTTGTATATCGCCAGCCCGTCTGATGACTTCTTCTCTGAATACCGAACCGGCAGCAGGGCAAAAAACACGTAATACGTAGAAAAATAGACAAACTGATAGAAAAACACATTCGGCTTTAATACACTGTGTATAATCAGCAGATTGACTGCAAAAATCGTAATCAGATTAAACAGGCAGCCTCCGGCATACACGAGTGCATTTGAGAATCGATTGTCAATCTTCAAATCCCCGTATCGGCAAAAAGAATCGATAAAATAAATCGTTCTGAACCGTATTGGCCCAATCTTAAGCAGTGTTTTTCCCATTCCAATATCCAATGAGCCTTTTCCGCCAAAAATAAAGGCCATAAAGCTGTGCCCCGAAACATGTATGATCTGTACAAGCGGCAGAACAATGAGGAAAGACCATAGAAACTTCACCATATCATTGAAACCAAACATCGAATTCCCCCTCAATCAATCATGTATATCTGCATCCCAAAACGGCTTTTGTACAAAAAACAGTGCTGTAGCGATTTTTCCTGTTCTCCCCGGAAATAAACGTTCCGATGCTCCCCTTTTTTTGCATATAAAAAAACCATCTGCCCGCAGATGGTTTTGTTTCATACTTTATATAAACAATCGTTCCTTTGAATCATCTCTCTCATGCTGACCGCTTTTTCATAAAAATACACCGCTTCTTTATATTGCTCACGATGACTGAAATGGGAGGCAGCATCTAAAGCAAATTCTTCAATATATACGTACAAGCCTTTTTCTTCCATATAATCAAATACTTCTTGAATCATATCCAAATTGACAGATTCCACATATAAGGCCTGCAGAAATTTATATTTTGCCAGACTGAAGAAGTCGTTACGCTTTTTGGCGATGGCAATTCCCTTTTCATAGTAGTGCATGGCAGCCTCGGCATCTTGTTTTTTGAAAAGAACGCGGGTCAGGCTGAAGAGCGTTTTTGGAAGCTGTTCCAGATGATAATCCTCGAAGACAGGAAGCGCTTTTTCAAAGTATTCGGCGGCTTGATCCAGCTCCCCCTTGTCATCATAGCAATTCCCGATATTATAAAGGGCTGATCCGATCAAACGGGGCTGTCCCTCCAATAAAGCAAGACGGTATGCGTCATCCAAATGCTCAAGCGCTTTTTCATAATTTCTGTAGTCTATGTAGTTTCCTGATATGACGAAATGACATTGAATTCTTCTGACTCTGTAAAAATCATTAGCCTTATACGTCTCCAGCGCCTGTACGGCGTGGTTCATGGAAAAGTGCGTCTGCTTCATAATATAAAAGACTTCTGCCACCTTAAAATGAAATTCCGCTCTTTCAATTTCATCTTCTACAAACGCAAGCATCTTCTCAGCTTTCCGGTAAAAGGATATAGCGGAGATGTAATTGTTCTGTTCAAATTCGTACATTCCTCTAAACAAGTGAAAATAATACTCAGATAATCCGGAGATGCTGTCCTGATTGCTTTCCAGCCTTTTGATCAATTCACGATATTGAAGCTGAGATTCCTCGTGCAGGTCGGGCTTTACATAATCCAGCATAATTTGGTGCCTGTAGCTGATCAGCTGATAATACAAGAGAAGCAGCTGATCCTCTTCCATCTGTTCTATGTCTTGATCAATTTCTTTCTTCAGCTTTACGGCATCAGCCACTTGAAATGCTAAAATGTGCTTATACCACTTATTGATTTTCACTCCTACTTGAGATGACGGGATCTCGTACGCGGCCATGCCCCTCCAACCCTTTCTATTTTCTAATTGGTTATATTTTATCATAATGTATGGCTTTGGAATTAATTTTTCTTACAATGAATCCTTCTTTATGCCTATCCTTATATATTTCGGTTTTTATACGAATTTTTTGCACTCAGATTTTGATAAAAAAAGCTTACCGGACAGCGCCGATAAGCTTTTGACTTCATATTAACCGCCAATATAAGACATTTCCACTTTCTTTTTGCCTGATGCTTTTGATAGCGTACGATCGACTGAATACTGATCGATCCGGTTTTTCCAGACTGTGCCGATCATTTCTGACAGTTCGTCATCACTTAGTTCCTGACGAACCGGAGCTCTGAGGTCAAATCCGCTTGAAGCAAATAAACAGGTGAACAGCTCACCCCTCGCAGAAAGACGGGCCCTGTTGCAAGATCCGCAGAACGCATCAGATACAGATGAGATGACGCCGATTTCTCCGGAGCCGTCCAAGTAGCGGAATCTGGAAGCCACTTCGCCTGTATAATTAGGCGCTATCGGCTCAACCGGCATGTGTTCATTGATCAAATCTATGATTTCCGCCTTCGTCATAACGTCTTTCTTTTCCCATTGGTTGGTATTGCCTACGTCCATAAATTCAATGAATCTCAGGATATGGCCTTTTTCTTTAAAATAACGGGCCATTGGCAGTATATCTTTTTCATTGACGCCCTTTTGGACGACCATATTGATTTTAACACCGAGCCCCGCTTGCTTCGCCGCTTCAATGCCTTCCAGCACCTTGCTGACAGAAACGCCGCGCCCGTTTATCTTTTTAAAACGCTCATCCTCTAAAGAATCAAGGCTGATCGTAACCCGTTTCAGCCCGGCTTCCTTGAGCCTCTCCGCATAAACAGGCAGCAGTGAACCGTTTGTCGTCATCGCAATATCACGGACACCCGGAATGCGGGCCAGTTTTTTGATTAGTTCCGGCATATCCTTTCTCATGAGGGGCTCTCCGCCGGTCAAGCGGATTTTTTCAACGCCAAATCTTGTGACAAAAAGTGTCGCAAGCCGTTCCAGCTCCTCAAATGAAAGCAGCTCCTCTTTCTTTAAAAAAGGATAGTCCGGACCGAATAATTCGGCGGGCATACAGTACGTGCATCGGAAGTTGCAGCGGTCTGTAACAGAAATGCGAAGGTCTCTCAGCGGTCTGTTTCTCTTATCCAACATCTGACGCGACTCTGTAATCATAGCTACAGCCCCTTCCTATCCCCCGATTCTCTCAGGGTGTGTATATACATTAAATGATTCGTTTCTGACAAATCCGATCGCTGTGATATTCAATTCTTCCGCCATTTGAATCGCAAGCTCCGTCGGGGCCGATTTGGAAATGACAATCGACACGCCGATTTTTGCCGCCTTTAACAGAACTTCTGATGAGATTCTGCCGCTGAACACAATCAGTTTGTCACGGACGGACATCCCATTTAGAAGGCAATGTCCGTATAATTTATCAAGTGCATTGTGCCGGCCGATATCTGTGCGCATCAACAGCAGTTTCTCTGTGTCGCATAGCGCCGCATTATGGACGCCTCCCGTCTCCTGAAACGTCCCGCTCCTTTGTTGCATGTCTTTCATAAGCGCCAGACATGCATCAGGCGATATCTTGATTTGGCTGACAGCCGTCTTGGCTGTTTTGACATCCTGCTGAAAATAAAAATGACGGCCCTTTCCGCAGCATGAGCCGATCACCCGTTTCGTATAATCCTTTTGATCCAATGTCTCAGGATGAACGAGGTCGACATAAACAAAACCGAGACTTTCATCTATTGTAAACCTTTTAATCTCTTTTTGAAATCGTATAACACCCTCTGATGCGAGAAATCCGATGACAAGCTCTTTGATATGCTCAGGCGTGCAAACGAGCGTCACAAATTCACTGCCATTCAGTATCACTGTCAAAGGGTATTCCGTCACCATCCGGTCTTTTATTTTGCTTATTTCCCCTTGTTCATAGCGCCATACATCCCTGACCGCAGTTGCTTTATCGTTCAATGTCTCTTCCCCTCCGCAATGTTCCTGCCTTTATATTTTTTCACACTCCTCGGATTTTGTCGAATTCTGAGACATAAAAAAGAGCCCCTCTGTACAAAGGACTCTATGTTTGATTGTGCTGATTCTTTCTCAGGACCGTAAACAGCACGATAGCTGCGATTAAGGTGAGAATGCTGACAAAAAAGAAGGCTGCCAGTTTTAGAAGAACACCAATCAATATGAATGCCACGGTGGCTATAAGAAAAATCATTCCTAATAACTTCATATGTTCAACCCCTTTTAAAGGTATCATTCCCGCCCAAGCTGTTTTTAAACCAATAAAAAAAGGCGCCTGGGGGAGCGCCTGATCATTAGATTCCTTACTCAGTAAATTTTTGTGCTTCTTTTTCCCAAGCCTGTTCAAACTCATCCGCACTGTTCGCTGAAATGTATTCTCCGCCTCCAGCTACAGCCGCTTGTTTCATCTCTTCATTGCCTTTAACATCAAAGTTGAAGCCAATAATATTTACGATCGTGTCCACATTCGACGCACGAAGCTTTTCGATTTCCGCCGCAGGATCTCCGCCGCACGTTTCTTCACCGTCAGTGATTAAGTACACCACATTTTTTCCGTCAGCGCCAAAAGCTTCAAATTCTTTTCTTGTATCTGAAAGTGCTTTGGCAATCGGTGTCCAGCCAGTCGGCTTGATCTCACTCAATGAATTGTCAAACAGAGACCCTTCATATGGATGAAGGCCGTAAATGGTTTCCGTCGTGCTGCATGAAAGAGCTTTGCCGGACAATTTATTGTTTCCAGCATGTCCGAAAACGCGAAGCATAAGATTTGTATCCTTCGGAAGCAGCTCGGCAAAAGACTTTACTGATTTTTTGGCAATGTCTATTTTGCGCTCTCCCCCTGTTTTTTGAATCATGCTTCCGCTTCCATCAAACAAAACAGCTACATTTGTGTCAGTCTGTTTCTCAGCTGCAAAAGACGGGGAGGCAAAGGAGACAGTCAGCAATCCAATGATGCCGGCAGCCAGCAGTTTTTTTTTCATGTTTTTCTTCCTTTCTTTATCATATTTTCCAACTATAGTTGGATTCTTCTTTATGCTAGAATATGAAAATGCAAAAAGATATAGGGCAAGCTGCCTTTTGTGCTGCTTTCACTTCCTGTTCAAAATCACTTGAAATTCCGTTGATATGTAGCCTTTTTCGCCCAAAAAGCATATGCATATTGTGACATGATTCATTCTTTTTTCGCCTTGATCATCACAGAAAAACGGAAATCTGCTACTATGCTACAGGCTGATACCTGATTACTTTTGAACATTATGTTACATACCAAAAAGAGGCTGACCGCTATCAGCCTCTTTTTTTCTTATTTAGATAACATCAATGATTGCTGAGTGAAGATTTTCTCAACATCTTTTTGAGTATAAGCAGGGAAGTATTCACCGCCGCCTACTTTCGCAATCGCGTTCAGCTGTCCTTTGTATCCCTCTTTATAATCAAAACCGATCACATTCACAGTGATATTGTCTTTTTGCAGTTCCTTTGCTGTTTTAATCGGATTTCCTCCGCACGTTTCCTCACCGTCTGTCAACAGATACACCACTTTTTCCCCTTTTGCGTCAAGCTGGTCAAAAGAAGATTTCGCCTCATTCAGCGCTTTGGCAATTGGCGTCCAGCCAGTCGGCCCAATTGTATTGAGAGAATTGAGGAAGCTTTGCTCGTTAAAGCTTTGGAAGCCGTATACGTTGCGAATGGCTTCACATGACTGAACTTTTCCGGAATTTTTATTGTTTCCTTCAGAGCCAAACACACTCATTTTCACCTGAGTTCCTTCTGGCAGTGAGCTTGCAAACTTTGAAATTTCTTTTTTGGCTGAATTAAATTTAGAGACACCGTCTATTCTTTTCGCCATACTTCCGCTGGCATCAAGCAAGACTGCCACGTTCGCAGGAGCTTTAGCCTCCGTTTCTTTCTTTTCAGCTGCAAAAGCAGGTGAAGTTAATCCAAATAACAATCCCGTCATCATGATCAGTGAAAATCTTTTCTTCATGTTCGTACCCCTTTACCAATTTGTTTCTGCGTGCAGATGTTCAACGCTGAACATAACCTATCGTAATCGACAAAAACCGAGAAATAAATAGGGCGGGCTTCCCCATTGCTGTTGTTTACTTTTGCATAGAAACCTATGTTTTTATTAGTGATTTCCACCTAACGCTCCTATGAAAAAAGAAGATTGTCCGCCTTTCGGCTTTCGTTATATGAGTCTGTCGAAGTCTGTCGACAAATGTGGATGACTTTACCACAATCTTAAAACCTGCAATCAGGAAAAAAGGACTGGTCCTTAAAGACTGTCAGAAGCTCCTCTAAACCGTTTCAACCGCCCTTAGATAAAAGACATTCAGGAATAGAAAAAGACGCTCAATGAGCGTCTTTTTCTACTTTTTCGCCATATATTTATTCAAAAACGAATCGGCCTCAGAAATTTGTGTGCCCTGATAATAGTACTTCACGATGTCATCAACCGTTTTTCCTTCTTTCGCCATAAAATTCGCTCCGTATTGGCTCATCCCTACACCGTGGCCAAATCCTCTCGTCGTGACTGTAATTGTGTCTCCATTTCGCTTCCATTCAAAATCGGCGGAGTTGAGGCCCAGCTTTTCACGTATGTCTCTTCCTTTCAGCGTCTTGCCGTTAATGACGGCTGTTGCGACCTGGTGGCCCGGTGTCTCTCCGGTAATCCTTCCTACTGCGCTAGACCCATCAAGCTTGACGCCGAGCTTTTGCTCAAACTCTGCCGCTGTAAAGGTTTTTGTTGACTTATATTTCGGAGACTTTTTATCCCATGGGCTTTTGACGCTTTTTAAATATGGGATAGCACTTGTCCAATAAGCTTCTGCATTCTCTGTATAGCCATTGCTTGTGGAGAAAAAGGAGGCTTCAATCGGCTGGTTGTTGTACGTTAGGATTTTGCCTTGCGTACTGGCAACCGCATCAGTGATTTTCTTCAGTTTTGATTCATAGCTTGTGCCCCACTGTTTTTTCAGCTCCGCTTTGTTTTTATACACCTGGAACATTTGTGTATCATCCACCAGTGAGCCTTTAGGGGCCTCTACCGCTGAATTTGACACCATCAGTCTGACAATAAATGTTCTGGCGGCGAGGGCCTGGGCTTTCAGCGCTTCAGGTTTAAAGGTTGCCGGCATTTCGGAGGCGACGACTCCAATCACATACTCTTCAAGCGGAATGTTTTCTACGGATTGATTTGCGGTTCGATAGACGGGAATAGAAACAGGTGATGCTTTCAATGTTTCTGCTCCTTTCGATGCTGGTTTCGTGCTGACTGCTGTCTTTTCTGATTCTACACTGGCCCCCGCTTCCTTATTATGCTGGAATGGTATAACCAAGAGTGTGGGAACCAAGAGAATCAATGCACATAGTACGGATAGTGTGATTGCGAATTGTTTCATATTCAGCTGCCTCCTGCTCGGGATTCGACTCTAGTCTAGTCTATGGGCAGGGACAAGCTAATATGACTCTCGTTTTGGACAGAAACTTTATTTGTCATTTACGTATTCTTTTTTGCTATTTTGCGCATAATGATGATAATACACAAAAAATAAAAAACCAGTATGCCAGAGTGACATACTGATTTTCAAGTAAGTTTATGCATTTAAGTCAGAAACGACTTCTTTATTCTCTTGCTCAGAAGCAGACTCATCATTTACACGTTCGATGTCTGCGCCCAGACCAGCAAGCTTCTTATGGAAATCAACGTAACCGCGGTCTAAGTGCTTCAGTTCAGTAACACGTGTGTGACCTTCAGCCACTAACCCCGCAAGAATCAGCGCTGCACCTGCACGCAAATCAGTCGCTGCAACTTCAGCTCCCTGAAGCTGTACAGGACCGTTAATGATGACAGAACGTCCTTCAATCTTGATATCACCATTCATACGGCGGAATTCTTCCGCATGCATAAAACGGTTTTCAAAAACAGTTTCTGTAATCATGCTTGTGCCGCTTGCACGAAGCAGAAGCGCCATCATTTGTGACTGCATATCAGTCGGGAAGCCCGGGTGAGGCATTGTTTTGATATCAATCGGTTTCAGTTCTTTCGGGCCGATGACACGCAGGCCTTCACCTTCATCCTTAATTGTTACACCCATCTCTTCCATTTTTGCGATTAAAGAGGTGAGGTGCTCAGGAACCGCTCCTTTTACTAATACGTTTCCTTCAGTGATTGCAGCAGCAACCATAAATGTGCCCGCTTCAATACGGTCAGGAATAATATGGTGTTTTACGCCGTGAAGCTTTTCGACTCCTTCAATTTTGATGGTGCCGGTGCCAGCTCCGCGGATTTTTCCGCCCATGCCGTTGATATAGTTTGCTAAATCAACGATTTCGGGTTCTTTCGCCACGTTTTCCAGCGTTGTTGTTCCTTCAGCTAAAGCAGCTGCCATAATCAGGTTCTCTGTAGCTCCTACACTTGGGAAGTCCAGATAAATTTTTGCGCCTTGCAGTCGGCCTTTTACTTCAGCTTCAATGAAGCCATTACCGACTTTGATTTCAGCGCCCATTGCTTCAAAACCTTTTAAATGCTGATCAATCGGTCTGGAACCAATTGCGCATCCACCCGGAAGCGCAACTCTTGCATGACCTGTACGCGCAAGAAGCGGCCCCATGACAAGCACAGACGCACGCATTTTACGAACATATTCAAAAGGTGCTTCAGTTTGCAAAGCGTATGAAGCATTCACAGTCACTTCATTATTCTCAAAATGCACATCTGCTCCTAAATGACGCAACACTTCGTTAATTGTATATACATCGGAGAGCGTAGGTACATCACAAATTACGCTTTTTTCTTCACTTGCTAATAAAGATGCAGCGATAACAGGTAAAACGGCATTTTTAGCGCCTTCAACTTTGACTGTGCCGTTTAACTTCTGACCGCCGCGGACGATGATTTTTTCCAAGGTATTCCCCTCCGCGTCCCTAAATTCTCTATATTAATATTCAGTCGTAACGATTGGTGTGCCAACCGTAACGGTATGTTTTCCGCCCATTCCTGCACTTCTAAGTGCAATTTGCAAATTCATCTTATGTTTCGAGGTCATAATGTACTCTTCCCACTCATCTGTAAACGCAGAAATAGAAACGAAATTTGGCTCAACTACATGTTCTACTGATCTTGCTTGAAATTCATTTAATAACTGATTTGCTTTTTTTTGCAAAACAATATTCATATTATCATCTAAATGACCATTTAGACAAGTAAAAATAACTACTTTTTCTTGGAATATCCCAAGTGTCTCCCGTTCAAACTGTTCATATGTATCATTCCAGCTATCCGGTGTCTCAAGACTCATTTGCTCATATAATAAATACGAAGTTGGGTTGTGTTTTTTGAGGGTTGTGACAAGCTGCAGTCTAAAAGAAGTGCGATTTTTTTTGTCAGTATATGTGCCAATTGCCTTTACGACTTTATCTTCCTGCGCAATCGTCCAATCATATTGACGATACTCTGATTTTAAACGTTGCACTTTTTGATCAAATTCTTTTTCGGTCAGTGACATGTTTTGTTTTGCATGCAAAGTCCACTTATCTATTGACACATCTTGGCGTTCCATCCCCTCTGCTATTTGTGCCAACGGCGTTAATTCACTCGCATGAATGGTATGGAAAACAGCAATGACGAAGCTTAATATGACGGAAATCATAATGGCGTGGCTTACTTGTTTTTTCTTCATGTTCATCTCTCCCCCTTATCCCCAGTTTTACCGGAGGCAAGAGGCGCCATACGTAAAAATCTTCGTCAAAACTCGAGCTATAGCTTCAACCCCGCTTCCTCCAACCATTCCCATGATGACGATAGTCAAAACCTATTAAAATAGATAGGGAAGCTGCTGTGAATAATTGAGGTAATCTAAAAAGAAATTCGCAACCGCCGTTCCAATAGCGATTGTCAGCAAAATCATCAGGAGTCTTGCCTGCACGACTTTGCCTTTTTTGATTAGCGGATCTATATTGACGGCTTGCAGCGCCCACCAAGTCACTGCTATAAAAATCAGGTGAACGACAATGCCGATTGCAGCCTGCTGTCCCAATACACTCATCTATTACACTCCTTTCTCTGCGCTCATACCCTTTCTTATTATATAAGAAGCGCAGATAAAGATGATACATTTTATACAGAACGGAATAATCAGCCAAATCTAGGGCTAACCCCCACTTAAAGTGTGATTCTTTTACATGATATACTTTATTGGAAAGGAGCTGGCAAATGTGAATCATTCTTTTTTTCAGCCTGAAAAGCAATATGGTGAGGACCTGCCAATTTTTGAACAGGAATGGGAAGCAATTGCATTCTATTATGATTATAGACAGTCACAGATTGAAGAACTGAATGAATTGTGTCAGTTTTTTAACATTTCTCTTACCTATACGAGAGAAAGCCTTGAAGAGCTGGAAAACCTCTATTTTCAAAGTATACAAGAGCTTTTGCTTGCTGATTGGAATCTTCCTATTGAAGAATTCGAGAAAATGATCAGTGTTTATCTTATAGATTGCGTGATTGCCCGCCATGAAGATGCTGAATGGGTTGTAAAACCTTATCCGTATAAAGACGGCGCTTATACACTGGGCTTTAGAAGACATCGCAAATCGTGGAATACCATGAATACCTGTGATGGTTTATACTTGCGCCAAAAAGAGGATCGCCCGCTGCTGTCGCTGTTTGATTCTCTAGTGCGTTCATAAAAAAAATCCTTCTCATAAAGAGAAGGATTTTTTCTTATTTCCCTGCTACATCCAATCTGTTCAAAGCCCGCTGTAACGCAAGCTCAGCCCGACGAATGTCAGTATCATCTGATTGAGAATTCAAACGCTCCTGCGCCCGCTGGCGTGCAGCTTCAGCGCGCTCTTTATCGATGCCTTCCGCTGTCTCGGCAGCCTGGGCTAGGATGGTGACCTGATCAGGACGGACTTCTACAAATCCGCCGCTGACGGCAACCATTTCAGTCTGTCCGTCTTTTTTCAGACGGACAGCGCCGATTTTAAGAGGAGCCACGGTTGGAATATGACCTGGCAAAATACCGAGATCGCCGCTTTCGGCTCTCACACTCACCATTTCGATATCCGCATCGTATACTGGGCCGTCGGGAGTAACGATATTGACTTTAACGGTCTTCATGCTTTTACCCTCCTAGGACCAGATTAAACTTCTACACCCATTTCTTTTGCTTTCTCAACAACTTCTTCGATACGGCCTACAAGACGGAACGCATCTTCTGGAAGATGGTCGTATTTACCGGCTAAGATTTCTTTGAAGCCTTGTACCGTCTCTTTTACAGGCACGTAAGAACCTTTTTGTCCAGTGAACTGTTCAGCCACGTGGAAGTTTTGAGAAAGGAAGAACTGGATACGGCGTGCGCGTTGAACGACAAGCTTGTCTTCATCACTTAATTCATCCATACCGAGAATCGCAATGATATCTTGAAGCTCTTTGTAACGCTGAAGCGTTGACTGTACTTCACGTGCAACAGCATAATGCTCTTCTCCAACAATTTCAGGAGCAAGGGCGCGTGATGTAGATGCCAACGGATCAACCGCAGGGTAAATACCCATTTCAGTTAATTTACGCTCAAGGTTTGTTGTCGCATCCAAGTGAGCGAACGTTGTCGCCGGCGCCGGGTCAGTGTAGTCATCGGCAGGCACGTAGATCGCCTGGATAGATGTAACTGATCCAACGTTCGTAGACGTGATACGCTCTTGGAGCTGACCCATTTCAGTTGCAAGCGTCGGCTGATAACCAACCGCAGAAGGCATACGGCCAAGAAGGGCTGAAACCTCAGAACCCGCTTGTGTGAAACGGAAAATGTTATCGATGAAGAACAGTACGTCCTGTCCTTGTACATCACGGAAGTGCTCAGCCATTGTTAGGCCTGTCAAAGCAACACGCATACGTGCGCCCGGCGGCTCGTTCATTTGTCCGAATACCATGGCTGTTTTGTTGATTACGCCAGAGTCACTCATTTCATAGAAAAGGTCGTTCCCTTCACGAGTACGCTCTCCTACGCCGGCGAATACAGAGATACCGCCATGCTCTTGCGCGATGTTGTTGATTAATTCCTGGATTAATACGGTTTTACCTACACCGGCACCGCCGAACAATCCGATTTTACCGCCCTTGATGTAAGGAGCAAGCAAGTCAACAACTTTAATACCTGTTTCAAGAATTTCAACTTCTGTTGAAAGCTGATCGAATGAAGGAGCCTGTCTGTGAATCGGATCCTTTTTCGCATCCGCAGGAACCGGCTCATTCAAATCAATATTTTCTCCAAGAACGTTAAATACACGTCCGAGTGTTACATCACCAACCGGTACTGAGATTGGCGCTCCTGTATCTACAGCTTCCATACCGCGCTGAACACCATCCGTAGATGCCATTGCGATTGTACGTACTGTATCATCGCCTAAATGAAGAGCGACCTCAAGCGTTAAATCAATACCTACTTCGTTTTCACTTGCAGCTGGCTGTGAAATTTTAATCGCATTATAAATTTCAGGCAAGTGACCGTCTTCAAAACGCACGTCGACGACCGGTCCTAATACCTGGCTAACGCGTCCTTTCTTCATCGCTATCCCTCCTGACAAAATCTTTCTATTCTAAAGCGGCTGCTCCGCCGACAATTTCCGTAATTTCTTGTGTGATGGCTGCTTGGCGAGCACGGTTGTATGAAAGCGAAAGTGAATCGATAAGTTCCTTCGCGTTATCTGTCGCATTTTTCATCGCCGTCATTCTTGCAGCGTGCTCACTTGCTTTACTGTCAAGAAGCGCACCGAAGATTAAGCTTTCTGCATATTGAGGAAGCAAAACCTCCAGAACCTCCTCTTCAGATGGTTCAAATTCATAAGACGCCGTTCTTTTTCCGCCGCTGCTGCCCAAATCAGATAACGGCAGAAGTTTTTTCTCCGTTACTTCTTGAGAAATGGCGCTGACAAAATGGTTATAAACAAGGTGCAGTTCATCAAACGCACCGTCTATAAACATTTGGATCGTTTGACGGGCAAGATCCTTAATTTCTGTAAACGTTACTTCATCTCCAAGCCCTGTTAACTCGGAAATGATCGGAATCTCACGTTTCCTAAAGAAATCACGGCCCACTCTTCCGATGGCAATCACCGCATACTCATCCTTAGACTGATGACGTTCCTGCATGGCCTGATAAGCACTTCGTAAAACCGAACTGTTAAAAGCGCCGGCAAGACCGCGGTCAGACGTAATGACAAGGTATGCCGTTTTTTTCACTTCTCTGCTGAGAAGCATCGGATGCTTCACGTTGCCGGAAACTCTCCCGACGTTTGACACAACCTCTTGGATTTTATCCATATATGGCACAAATGATTTTGCATTGTTTTCAGCACGATTCAGCTTAGCCGCAGATACCATCTGCATGGCTTTTGTAATCTGGCTCGTTTTTTTCGTTGACGTGATCCTTGACTTAATATCGCGTAATGAGGCCAAAGATTTCACCACCTTTTCTCTTCATCTGCGTAAAAAGAGAGAAAAAGAGAACCTTTTTCTCTCATCAGCATTCGAGTTAGTTGCTTGGTGCAAATGTGCGTTTGAAGCCTTCGATTGCAGCTTTGAAGTCTTCATCAGCAGGAAGGTTTCCTGTTTTCGCAATTCCGTCAAGCAGGTCTCTATGGTTTTGGTCAAGGTACATGTAGTACTCTTCTTCAAAACGTCTGATATCCGCCACAGGAATATCATCAAGATATCCTTTTGTCAGCGCATAAAGAATGGCTACTTGGTTTTCAACCGGAAGCGGCTTGTTCAGATCCTGCTTCAGCACTTCAACTGTACGCGCACCGCGGTTCAGTTTTGCCTGAGTCGCTTGGTCGAGGTCAGAACCGAATTGAGCGAATGCTTCCAGCTCACGGTATGACGCAAGGTCAAGACGCAAAGTACCTGATACTTTTTTCATCGCTTTGATTTGCGCTGAGCCGCCGACACGGGATACAGACAATCCGGCGTTGATCGCTGGACGTACGCCTGAGAAGAACAAATCAGATTGCAGGAAGATCTGTCCGTCGGTGATGGAAATGACGTTCGTCGGAATATAAGCAGAGATATCTCCGGCTTGTGTTTCTACGAACGGCAGAGCTGTAATTGATCCTGCGCCTTTCGCGTCGCTAAGCTTTGCTGCACGCTCAAGCAGACGGGAATGAAGATAGAATACATCCCCAGGGAACGCTTCACGGCCTGGCGGACGGCGAAGAAGCAAGGACAGCTCACGGTAAGCAGCTGCTTGTTTAGAAAGATCATCATATACAACAAGAACGTGCTTGCCGCTGTACATAAATTCTTCTGCCATTGTAACCCCAGCATACGGTGCCAGGTACAGAAGCGGTGCCGGCTGTGATGCAGACGCCGTTACAACAATTGTATAATCAAGCGCGCCGTGTTTACGCAATGTTTCTACTACGCCGCGGACTGTTGATTCTTTTTGACCGATCGCTACATATACGCAGATCATGTCTTGGTCTTTTTGGTTCAGGATCGCATCGATCGCAACAGATGTTTTACCTGTTTGACGGTCACCGATGATCAGCTCACGCTGGCCGCGGCCGATTGGAATCAGTGCATCGATCGCTTTGATACCGGTTTGAAGCGGTTCATGAACGGATTTACGGTCCATAACGCCTGGCGCAGGGCTTTCGATCGGACGAGTTTTGCTTGTCAGGATCGGGCCAAGTCCGTCTACCGGCTGGCCTAGCGGATTTACGATACGGCCGATTAACTCTTCACCAACAGGGACCTCCATGATGCGGCCTGTTCTTTTTACTTCGTCTCCCTCACGGATCTCACTGAAAGGTCCTAAGATGACGATACCTACGTTTGATTCTTCAAGGTTTTGAGCCATACCCAAAACACCGTTTGAAAATTCGACAAGTTCACCGGCCATACAGTTGTCAAGGCCGTGCACACGAGCAATACCGTCACCGACTTGGATGACTGTACCTACGTCTTGAACTTCAATATCAGATTGATAATTTTGTATTTGCTGTTTTATCAGTGTGCTAATCTCTTCAGCTTTGATGCTCACTTAGGTTTCACCCCTTCTATCGATTTTCCCCGGCTAATTGACGTTCGATGCGCTGAAGCTTCCCGCTTACGCTGCCGTCATAAATCCGGTTTCCAATGCGGACTTTAATGCCGCCTATTAAATCCGTCTGCACTTCATTTCTGATTCTCAGTGAAGCGACTCCGGCTTTTTTTGCAAACACTTGTGATAATGGTAACATTTCTGCATCCGTCAGCGGTTTCACTGAATATACGATTGCGTCTTCTGTTTGACGGGCCACATTTGCGAGTTTGATAAACTCATCTGTGAGCTCAGGGACAATCGCGGCACGATGGCGGTCAATCAAAAGAAAAATCGTATTGAGTACGGACTGTGACAAAGAGCCAAATGCATGTTGAATCAGCTCTTTTTTCTTCGCAGCCGGCACCTTCGGATGGTTTAACACATCATTAAGCGCTTTTTCATTTTGAAATACTTGTTTTACAACAATTAGCTCTTCTTCTACTTGATTCAGCTGAGCGGACTCATTGGCTATATCAAAAAGAGCTGATGCATATCGTTTAGAGACAGCTGATCCACTCATCGGCTTTCTCCTACCTCTTTAAGATAGTCCTGGATTAATTTCTCTTGAGCTTGTTCATCCAGTTCTTTTTCGATCACTTTCGACGCAATCATGACAGAAAGAGACGCTACTTGCTCACGGAGAGCAGAAACCGCCTGTTCTTTTTCCTTCACGATTTCAGTTCTTGCTGCTTCTTTCAGACGTTCAGATTCTGCACGTGCAGCCTGAATAATCTCTTCTTTTTGCTTCTCTCCCAGTTTCTTTGCGTTTTCGATAAGAGTTTGGGATTCCTGTCTTGCTTCTTTTAAAAGAACGCGCTGCTCTTCAATCAGCTGCTGCGCTTCTTTATTTTTTTCTTCAGCAGACGTAATTTCTCCAGCGATGTGGTCTTCACGCTGTTTCATTATGTTTAATAGCGGCCCTAAAGCGTATTTCTTCAGAAGCGCTAATAAGATTAACATAGCTAACAGTTGGAACAGGATATCTCCGCCGTTAAACGACAATCCTAGTTCAAGTGGTAATTGAGACATCTACTACGGCAACTCCCTTCTGCAGGTTTTTCTTTGCTGATCCAGCAGCCGCACTTGTCTCTTTTCAGCCGGCAAGGCGGGATGCTTATCAGACATAAAGCAATGGCGAAGGTTCTCTTGGAATGATCTTCGCCATTTTTAGTTCATATAAGGCTTTTATGCTTAGCCAAAGAACGCTAAGAATGCGATAACGACAGCGATAATAGGAAGGGCTTCAACTAATGCGATACCCATGAACATAAGAGTTCTTAGTTCTTTACCTGCTTCCGGTTGACGGGCAATCCCCTCTACCGTACGTGAAACAATCAAACCGTTACCAATACCTGCACCAAGTGCGCCTAAACCAATTGCGATCGCAGCTGCTATTAAATTCATGAAAAAGTTCCTCCTTTAAAATGTTATCCGTTTGGATATAATGTTTTAATGATCATGACTGATTTTATGAGACATGTACACCATCGTCAGCATCGTAAAGATAAATGCCTGGATGGCACCAATAAATAAACTGAATGCTTGCCATGCCAGCATCGGCAGAATCGCGCCGACTGTACCGACAAGACCTAGAGCCACGCTTTGCGAATAGTGGCTTGTCGCTAATCCTGCAAGCAGGCCGAGAAGAATCTCTCCGGCGAAGATGTTACCATAAAGCCGCAAACCGAGAGTCAGCGTATTCGCAAACTCTTCGATGATTTTCATCGGGAGCATGAATGGCACAGGTCTCAAATAATCTTTGGAATATTCCTTGAGCCCTTTCATCTTCACACCATAGTAGTGGGTTAAAGCAACAACCATCACGGCTAGCGTTAATGTAATGGCAGGATCCGCTGTCGGAGACTTCCACCAGAGCTCATGTCCGATTGTAATAGAAAACGGCAGCCCCAGCATATTCGACACAAATATGTACATCAGCAATGTGACACCAAGTGCCAAGAAGTTAGCCCCTGTTTTTAAATCCATTGTACTGCCAATAATATTGCGGACGAAATCAACAATCCATTCCATAAAGTTCTGGGCTTTTCCAGGACGGATCGAAAGCGTTCTTGTCGTTAATATAGCAATCAATAAAACAATCACACTCGCCACAGTAATCATCAGAATGTTTGTCAGATTAAAAGTAAGACCTAGAAATTCTATAGTTCTGTAACCATGATTCAAAGGGTTTTCACCTCTCTTCCATTGATGAACGTTTAAGCTGGATAAAGGAATCTATCATAATGACAGGGTATATTGTCATTAATCCAATAACTGTACTTGCCATATGAAAATATTCGGGATTTTTATAGGCGACAGCCACAGCAAGAATCGCATTGCACCACCGCGCTGCGCTCCCGAGAGATCGTATGGACTTTCCTTTCTCAACAGCTCTGTCAAAAGCATTCATTCTCCTGACGAGCAGTAAAAAATTAAACAAACTGAAAACAGTTCCCAGAATAAGGCCTAAAAAAACGGTTTTATACGCTGTTAAACCATAACCCAGTACATACACTGCCAAAATGAACAATAAATATTTGCGTTGTCTGCTAAATGTAAGCTTGGGATCGTCCATCAATTATCTGTCTCCTGATGAAAAAATAATGTATAGCTTGGATACGGCAAAAATCAGCGGTTAACCCTTAGTAGAAGACCTTTTTTGACCGGCAAAAAACGGGCCTGTTCGAAAAAATCATTCATCCGCAAGCCTTGCAGGGATGCTGTTTCATTCGCTTAAATAAATCCTCATAATACGGGTTTGCTGAGAGGATTTACATTGGGGATGAGGACTATAATGAAAGCTATGAAAACCTTCTCATAATACCCTCGTTTAGCATACAATAGCCCCTAACATGTGTCAATCTGTTTAAAGTTAAAAAACTTTTTATACTTTACGTCTCCACAGAATGTTCACATTTTCACCTATAATTGTATACAAATTGACCGAATATCAAAAAACTGGATAAAAAAAGAACCCCTTTATTTTGGGGTTTTCTTTTTTATTTTGTTCCAAACATGCGGTCTCCCGCGTCTCCGAGACCTGGAACAATATAGCCTTTTTCGTTTAATTTTTCATCAAGCGCCGCGATGTAAATATCAACGTCCGAATGATGCTTCTGCAATTCTTCCACACCCTCCGGCGCTGCTACAAGACACATGAAACGGATATTTTTCGCACCGCGTTTTTTGAGGCTGTGAATGGCTTCAACTGCGGAACCGCCTGTAGCGAGCATCGGGTCAACCACGATGAATTCACGCTCTTCCACATCAGAAGGAAGCTTGACATAGTATTCCACGGGTTTTAAGGTTTCAGGATCACGGTAAAGGCCGACATGCCCCACTTTTGCAGCGGGAATCAGCTTTAAAATGCCGTCTACCATTCCCAATCCTGCTCTTAGGATAGGAACCACTCCGAGTTTTTTCCCTGAGATGACTTTCGATTTTGCAGCCTGAACCGGTGTATTGATGTCCACTTCTTCCAAAGGAAGATCGCGGGTAATTTCAAATGCCATAAGTGTGGCTACTTCATCTACTAACTCTCTAAAATCCTTCGTACCTGTATTTTCATTCCGTATATATGTCAGCTTGTGCTGAATTAAAGGATGATCAAATACATAAACCTTTCCCATACTGTGTTTCAGCTCCTTTTTTATTGTCCATCAACAATTACACACTTCTATTGATTCTACAAAAAAAGACATTGAGTTTCAAGAACATCGTAAAAAAACCCGCCGGGCATAAGCGCCATGCGGGTTTTTTGGATCTTAATAATCTAATTCTTTATATAAAGGAAATTTATCAGTCAGAGCAGCTACACGCTGTCTAGCTTCTTCAAGTTTCCCTTCATCTTCGTGGTTTTTCAATGCAAGCGCAATGATAGCACCGACTTCTTCCAATGCGTCTCCGTCAAAACCGCGGCTGGTTACAGCAGCTGTACCAAGACGGATACCGCTTGTAACGAAAGGTTTTTCAGGATCGTATGGAATCGCGTTTTTGTTAGATGTAATACCGATTTCATCAAGTACGTGCTCTGCAACCTTACCAGTCAGTCCGAGAGAACGAAGGTCAACAAGGATAAGGTGGTTGTCAGTTCCGCCTGAAACAAGCTGGATGCCCTCTTTCGTTAACGCTTCAGCCAAACGTTTCGCGTTTGAAATGACGTTTTGTGCATATGTTTTGAAATCGTCCTGCAATACTTCGCCGAATGAAACAGCTTTTGCGGCAATAACGTGCATCAGCGGGCCGCCTTGAATGCCAGGGAAGATTGATTTATCAATTTTCTTGCCAAACTCTTCACGGCAAAGGATCATACCGCCGCGAGGACCGCGAAGTGTTTTATGTGTTGTTGTTGTAACGAAATCAGCATAAGGAACCGGGTTTGGATGAAGGCCTGCCGCAACAAGTCCTGCGATATGCGCCATATCCACCATGAAGTAAGCGCCGACTTCATCAGCAATTTCACGGAATTTCTTAAAGTCGATTGTACGAGGATACGCACTTGCTCCTGCTACAATAAGCTTCGGTTTATGAGCGAGGGCTTTTTCACGCACGTCATCGTAATCAATATATTGAGTTTCTTTATCTACGCCGTACTCAACAAAGTTATATTGAACACCGCTGAAGTTGACTGGGCTTCCGTGTGTTAAATGGCCGCCGTGGGAGAGGTTCATCCCAAGTACAGTATCGCCTTGCTCCAAAATCGTGAAGTACACTGCCATATTTGCTTGTGCGCCTGAATGCGGCTGAACGTTTACATGCTCCGCTCCAAAGATTTCCTTCGCGCGGTCACGAGCGATATCTTCAGCGACATCGACGTGCTCGCATCCGCCGTAGTAGCGTTTGCCCGGATATCCTTCTGCGTATTTATTTGTCAAAACAGATCCTTGTGCTTCCATAACCGCTTCACTTACAAAGTTCTCAGAAGCAATCAATTCGATCTTAGTCTGTTGGCGTTCACGCTCATTTTTAATGGCGTTAAACACTTGTTCGTCTTGCGCAGGTAAATGTTTCATCAGCGAGATCCTCTCCTATCCGTATCCTGTTCTTTGTTTTACCATCACTATTGTACATGGTTTTTAAGGCCGATGTAAAAGATTATTTTTAAAAAATCTAAATTTTTATTGGTAAAAACGAATAATGATTACTTAAATTTAATTTAAAGTTCGGAATTTATATCACTGTCTTAAAATAAAAGAAAAGACTGGCCATGCAGTCCTTTCATTCGCAATCATAAACCGCCCGCACTCCGCCGATTAGTTTCGGCCGTGTACGCGCGAATGTCACATGGGCTGAACCGAGGCTGTTTTGAGAGACACGCACAGGGACAGCCACCGGCTTCAGATGCATGCCGATAAACGTATCGCCTATATCGATTCCTGCGTCAGCCTGAATGGTTTCAACAAGAACAGGAGACTTCATCTGTTTAAACGCATAAGACGCCATCGCGCCCCCCGCTTTTGGAACGGGCACGGCAGAAACGGTTGGAAGCCTGAACAGCCGGGCCGTGTCTGCTTCGACAACAAGCGCTCTGTTCAAATGCTCGCAGCATTGAAACGCGAGATGGATTCCCGTTTTTTCCCGAAGCTCGGCAAGTCCGCTGAAGATGCTTTCTGCAATGTCTACACTCCCCGATGTGCCGATCCGGCTGCCGGCCACTTCACTCGTGCTGCATCCAAGGACGAAAAGCTGATCTTGTTTCAATTCAGCTTGTTCCTGAAACTCAGACAGCATCGCCTTCCACGTTTGTTTCATCTCATTCATTCAACAGCACCCCTACAGGTTTTTCTCTTCATAATCTGAGATTTTTCCAATACGCGTTTGGTGTCTTCCCCCGGTAAACTCAGTGGTCAGCCAGATTTTTGCGATTTCCCGAGCCAAACCAGGGCCGATCACCCGTTCACCCATCGCAAGGATGTTTGTGTCATTATGCTCCCTCGTCGCCTTGGCGCTGAAGGTATCGTGCGCCAGCGCGCAGCGAATCCCTTTTACTTTATTTGCGGAAATGCTCATGCCGATGCCTGTCCCGCAAATTAAAATTCCTCTGTCAACTTCGCCGCTAACCACTTTTTCGGCCACCGGAAAAGCATAATCCGGATAATCGACAGAGCCGCTGCCGCAGTCGCAGCCCATATCAATATATTCAATTTGCAATTCGTCCATTAAATCTTTGATTTCATTTCGAATGTGAACGCCGCCATGATCCGATGCAATGGCTACTTTCATCTGCTTTTCCTCCCAGCGTGTGTGATGCGGCCCGCCCGCTTTATTGACCGCGCAGCCTGTCCGCTCTTTGATTCACACCATATGATGTGCTTTTCACTATATTCTACTCCTTCACGCAGGATTTGCAAATGACCTGTTTGCAGATATTCTGGCAACTTACCTGCCTTCTTTTTTCAGCTGTTTTGCCAGCTGCCGAAGAAGTTCTTCAAGCTCATCTCGCGTTTGTTTATAGATGTCAATTGAGCCGCCGAACGGATCGATAACATCCCCATGGCTGCCTGTGACATATTCTTTTAATGTAAACACTTTATCACGATAACGTCCAAATTGGCTGGCAATGATCTGTTTGTGCTGATGGGTCATAGCCAGAACCAAATCTGCCGATTCCATATGTTCTTCAGTTAATGGAGAAGACACATGATTAAGGGCAATGTGTTTTTCAAACAGCGCTTCGACTGCATGAGGCGTCGCTCTCCCATTAGGCGAAGCAAACACGCCTGCCGAGCGGACACTGACATTCAGCCCTTCCGTTTCTGCAATTGATTTAAAAAGCGCCTCAGCCATTGGGCTGCGGCACGTATTTCCAGTACAGACAAAAATAATATCCATGTCAGTCACCCCTTATTTTTCTCTATTATATATGAAGAAAAAAGAAACGGCGACTTCGTTTCTTTTATTGGTATATTAAATTGGCAATAGCAGCTTTAGGCCGAATACGATTAATATGATGCCCCCGAGCGCTTCGCTGTATGTGCCAAGCCATGACTGCACTTGTTTCCCGATCAGCAGGCCCAGCCATGTCAGCATCGTGCTGAACAGCCCGAACAAAGTAATTGTGAGGAGCGGATGCGAGCCGTATATCCCCAAGCTCAAGCCGACGGAAAAGCTGTCAAGGCTGACGCCGACGGCAAACAGCAATAAGCCCGGCCCTGCCGGCGACATCAATCGTTCTTCTGACTGTTTAAAAGAAGCCATAAGCATTTGAACCCCAAGAACAAAAAGCAGCGCCCCTCCGATATAAACCGCTAACACGCCGAGGAGCCCTGACAGCATGTTACCGGCCGCCATCCCCGCAAGAGGCATGATAACGTGAAAAAGGCCGATGATGAAACCGATATAGAATATCTGCTTCTTTCTGAGTTTGACCATGCCCATTCCAAGGCCGACAGAAAAAGCATCCATCCCTAAAGCAAACGCCATGATGCTTAATGTCATCAGTTCGCCTATAAACAAATCCGACATACATAAATAACCCCCTTGGACACGCCCCGCTTTTTTAGCCTATGCGTGTCCAAAAAGGGTTAGAACATCCGACTGCTTTCAGCGAATCACTCTTCCTCCGGCGGCTTTCATCAGCCTGTTCATAATGGCGAGACCGACACCTGTGTCCGGAAAGGATTCCGAGATAATAACATCCACATTATTCTCATCAAAGCTGCGTAAAGCATCATACAGCCCTGCCGCAACAGTCTCAAGCTGAGCACGTCTTCCGCAGCTCTTTACATAATCAGCGGAATAAACGCTCGCGTTTTCTTCTGTCGTCAGGACACCGACTCGTTTTCCACCCTGTTGATATTCTTGAATGAGGTGCTGCATGCGCTCTGGGCTGCCTTCGCAAATGGCAAGCGGCGCTGTCGGCGCATAATGTGTATATTTCATCCCTGGAGAAATCGGCTTCTCATTTTGGTCGCTGAGCCCTTTATCCACATGGATCGGTCCGATCACCGCTTCAATTTGTTCCTTCGTAATGCCGCCCGGGCGCAGGAGAACAGGGACGTCACCCTCACATGAAAGCACGGTTGATTCGACTCCGATTCCGGTAGGGCCTCCATCCATAATACCGGCTATGCGGCCATCCAAGTCGTGAGCCACATGTTCCGCTTTTGTGGGACTTGGCTTGCCTGATAGATTGGCGCTCGGTGCTGCAATCGGCAGTCCTGATTCACGAATCAATGCAAGGGCAAGCGGATGATCCGGCATTCTAATAGCAACCGTTTCAAGACCTGCCGTTACACGAGGTGAAAGCGCACCGGGTTTGCAAGGCAGAATGAGCGTAAGTGCTCCCGGCCAAAATCGCTTCATCAATGTTTTCGCCTTTTCCGGCGCTGGGCCCGTTAAATCCTCAAGCTGGCTGATATCCGCGATGTGGACAATCAAGGGATTATCGCTCGGCCGCCCTTTTGCCTCATATATTTTTTGGACGGCATCCGTATTTTTCGCGTTTGCGCCTAGGCCATATACCGTTTCTGTCGGAAAGGCAACGACCTCATTTTCTCGGAGCAAAGCGGCTGCTTGTGCAATTTGTGGATCATTTGTGGATAACTCGTCAGTTACATCCACAAACCATCTTTTCGTTTTCATTTCTGACCAAACTCCTTATTCACAACAATAAAACGATTGTTTTACGCGTGTAATCCTTTTGAAAGTATAAAAGATGTCCTGTAATAAAACAAGCGTTATCCACAAATTGTGGACAACGCTAATAAAGAAGTGGATAAGTATGTGTATAAACTGCATTTATCCAGACGTTTTTTTCATCAAAACGGCCCCTTCTGTTTGCCGCGATTCACAGAAATGATCAGAAGAGAACAGTTCTTCCGGTACACTTTCAGCTCTTTCAAATCCCATGGCCGTCAGAAAGTCCGCAGAGGAAAGCTGATTCGCTACTAGATATACGGTTTTGATTTGATGCTTTTCGCACAGCACCTCCATGCTTTGAAAAAGCGTGACAATATGGCCTTGGTGAAGCTTGTCCGATATGACCAGCGACCGCAGCAGCCCTTGGTCACAGCTTATTTTTTCAATACCGAGGCAGCCGGCAATGTTTTTCTCATTGTCCTCCAGCATAAGAAATTGAGTGAAGCCTTCTTTCACGCCTTCATAGCTGGTTTTCGCCTGTTTTAAAAATTCCTCAAGCACCTCTCCGTCTTTTTCCCTTGCCACCCGCAGTTGATAAAACATCCGTTCACCCCGTTTTTCGTTCTTTCTTCAAATCTATGAGGCAAATCTATTTTTAGACCAGATGATTAGGAAAAAAGGTCGGAAATCCATTCGACTAAGAAGAATTTCACTTCTGTGCCGTCTTCCTTCTCTTCTTTCTCTTCTTTTTTTGCTTTCTCTGCTTTAGCGGTTACGTCCTCAAGCACTTTTTCAGTCTGTTTTTTTGAGGCTTCTTTATCTTCTTGCTCTTTGACGGCTTCCCCGTTAGAAAAATCGAGAAAGCAGAGGGGCGGGAACAGCACACACCACCAGTTGGCGCCGTCGCCGTTTCCAAGCGTGATCAAAATCGCTTCATACTCACCGGCTGGATAAACCATGTTGCCGTAAAGCTTTGTCGGAAATGAGATTTTGTCAAAATCAACGGATATCGACTGATTCGCTCCTTCTTTCTCCATCGTTTCCTTTGCAATCGCTTTGATTTCAGGCAGCTTTGAGCGAATCACACGACGCGCTTCTTCAATAGAAGTAATATCCTTTACCCAAGTTGTGATTTCTTTATTCACCGCATCTCTGATATGACGTTTTAATTGCTGGTCTTGATCACTATCGCTGTTTGCCAATATTCTCAAACGAATCGCCTGATCTGGTATGACCACCGGCTGATTTTCCGATTGCTGTGCCGTCTCTTCTTTCGCAAGCCCTACGAGCGCTCCGGATAATAAAAGAAAGATATATATACAAATGATTACTGTTTTTTTCATCGGTCCCCACCGTTCCTCTCCGTGCTTTGTTTCTAGCCCTATTATGGACAAGGAGAACCTGGGGTAAACGTGCAGGGTGAAAAAAATCTAGCAAGCTGTTAATCTTATTTATGGTACGATAGTGCTTTAGGAGGTTTAAGATGAAATACAATTATACAGTGCTCTTATCAGCATTCACGATGTCGGTTCTTTATTCGGTTATTTATATTCATTCATTTATTATTGCCGCTCTCATCACAATGGCATTTTATTTTCTGTTTCCTTATTTGATCTTCGCACTGCCGCTTCAAATCATGATGAATAAAAAGCCGAAACGGTTCAGCCCTTTGTACCTGCTGTATTACCTTGCCGCTGCTTTTATTGCCAACGCGATCATTTTCGGCGTGCTTCAGCCTTCGGGACAATCTCTTTTTCAAAATACAGCCTTTTATCTTTTCGCTGTATTAACAGCTCTTGTCTATTGGATATGGGACTCTGTTTTACTGCAAAAAAAGGAAGCCTAAAAGGCTTCCTTTTTTATTAAAACAAAACCGTCAGCAAATAACATAGAATGGAAGGTATCGCCGCAACAAAAAAAGCGGCTGCCATTTTTAGACGTGATGTACGGCCTTCTTTGGTTTCTGAATGGTAGTTTGCCCGCTGATCGCTTCCGCTTACAGCCAAACCCGATGTGATGATCGCGAGCCCGACTAAAACGAGAGACGCAACGCCAAAAATCGCTTCATATGAAGGAGCCTGTGAAAAAATGGTGCCAATCATGCTCTCAATCGCGATGAGCAGGATTCCTGCTGTCAGGGCCTTTTTCATGTTTACATCCCCTTTGCTGGTGTTCAACAGCTTGATCCATTCACTCGCCGGCAAGCTGCTTATTTATTTTTATGAATCAAAGCGCATATGGTTCTGTCTTTTCCATTAATATCTTTCAGCACTTCCACTTCCGCTTCCTTAAACGCCTTGAGGATCAGGTCTTTGACCGCCGCCCCCTGTTTCCAGCCGATTTCAAAAACGACAAATACTTTCTCCTTCATGACAAGCGGGATGTCTTCCATAAACCGCTTATAAAATTTCAGCCCGTCTCCGCCATCGGTGAGCGCGTGCAGCGGCTCATGAAAACGGACAATTTCTGATAGATCAGCCATTTCTTCCTCTGAAATATATGGCGGGTTCGAGACAATGATATCTGCTTTTTTTCCCGCCTTAATAAAAGGCTCAAGCAGATCGCCCTGATAAAAGCGCACATTCGCTCCAAGTTTTTCTGCATTGGCAGAGGCGACTTGCAGCGCCTCTTTCGAAATATCGACTGCTGACACAGAAAAGCTTTGGTTTTCAAGCGCAAGCGTGACGGCTATCGCGCCGCTCCCTGTACCAACGTCAACGACTTCGAGCCGGTCATCTTCAGAAAAGACATTACGATATTTTTCAAGCAAATGAAGGACAACCTCTTCTGTTTCCGGCCGCGGGATCAGCACATCATCATTCACCATAAATTCCCGCCCGTAAAAAAACTCTTTTCCGATAATGTATTGCACCGGCACGCCCTCTTTATGCATCTCAACGTGACGCGTAAAGCGATACAGTTCGTCGTCGCCAATCGGTTCCTGCAAGCTGGCGAGCAGCCTGCTTCTCTCCATTCCAGTATCATAAAGCAATAGCAGCTCGGCAGCATTTTCTTCTCTTCCCGCTTCGGTTAAATAAGAAGAAGCCCATTTCAGGGCTTCGAATATCGTCTTCATCTTAACCTTCCGACTGCTGAAGCTTGCTCGCCTGATCTTCTACGATCAGTGCTTCAACCACTTCGTCAAGTTTTCCTTCAAGAATCTGATCAAGCTTTTGAATCGTCAAACCGATTCTGTGATCCGTCACACGGTTTTGCGGGAAGTTGTATGTGCGGATACGTTCAGAACGGTCACCAGATCCGACTGCTGATTTCCGTGTTTGATCATATTCAGCCTGGGCTTCCTGCTGAAATTTATCATAGATTCTGGCACGAAGAACCTTCATTGCTTTTTCTTTGTTCTTGATTTGAGATTTTTCATCCTGGCATGATACAACAACACCTGTCGGCAAGTGCGTCAGACGAACGGCAGACATTGTTGTGTTGACGCTTTGTCCGCCCGGTCCGCTTGAAGCAAACGTATCGACGCGGATATCCTTCTCATGGATGTCAACCTCTACCTCTTCCGCCTCAGGAAGACAAGCTACCGTTGCAGTGGATGTATGGATACGTCCGCCCGATTCTGTTTCCGGAACACGCTGTACGCGGTGGGCGCCGTTTTCATATTTGAGTTTAGAATATGCGCCGCTTCCCGTAATCATAAAGATGATCTCTTTGTAGCCGCCTGTTCCGGTTACATTCGCTTCCATGACCTCTGTCTTCCAGCCTTGAAGCTCAGCGTAACGGGAATACATTCTGTACAGGTTGCCAGCGAATAAAGCGGCTTCCTCGCCTCCCGCAGCTCCGCGAATCTCCATGATAACGTTTTTGTCGTCATTAGGATCTTTCGGGATCAGGAGCACTTTCAAGCGTTCTGACAGTGTTTCCGTTTCCTTCTGAAGTTCAGAAATCTCTTCCTTCACCATGTCGCGCATCTCAGCGTCCAGCTTCTCTTCAAGCATTGCTTTTGCATCAGCCAGCTGTTCTGACGCATCTCTGTATTGTCTATATACGTCAACTGTTTCTTGTATATCAGATTGCTCTTTTGAATATTCTCTCAGCTTTTTCGGATCGTTGACTACTTCTGGATCGCTTAAAAGCTCATTTAATTTTTCGTATCGTTCTTCGATTGATTTTAAACGGTCTAACACGGTCTTCACCTCTGTTTTCCTGTGCGTAACATTCTCATTATAGTATAGTGATTAACCCCAGTCAAAAGCATTTCAATCCCAGCTTTAAAAGCCTCCTCTGCTATACTGGGAATCGAGGAGGGATATTGTTGCTGAAATCCATACATCATATTGCAATCATATGTTCAGATTACGAAAAGTCGAAAGCTTTCTACGTACATAAGCTTGGTTTTCAGGTGATTCAAGAAACGTACCGCGAAGAGCGCGGCTCCTATAAGCTTGATTTGTCGCTTAACGGCTCGTATGCCATTGAACTGTTCTCGTTTCCCGACCCGCCCGAACGCCAAACCCGGCCTGAAGCCGCAGGCCTGCGTCACCTCGCCTTTACAGTCAGCAGCTTGGATGAGGCGGTTCAGGCGCTTCATGAAAAAGGAATTGAAACAGAGCCAATCAGAAAAGATCCGCTGACCGGCAAGCGTTTCACCTTCTTTTTTGATCCTGACCAGCTTCCATTAGAACTGTATGAACAATAATATTTTTTGAAGAAAAAAAGGAGATACCCACTTTCTTTGCCGAATCTTTTCTTGTTTTGTCTAACGGGAAGGGAACCGCATTCTATGGTCGAATACCTAGCTAAAAAGGAGGTATGGGATCATGAATACAAATATGGTAGCAAGTGAACTCGGCGTCTCCGCAAAAACGGTGCAGCGGTGGGTGAAGCAGCTGAATCTCCCGGCCGAACGCAATGAGCTCGGACATTATTCGTTCACGGCAGAAGACGTGAAGGTTCTAAAATCTGTTCAAAAACAAATCTCTGAAGGCACGGCGATTCAAGATATTCATCTGCCGAAAAGCGCTAAAAAGCGCACAGGCTTCCTTGTCCAAAAAACAAATGGCGACACAGAACGAAGAATCGAGCAGCTTGAACAAAAGCTGGACACCCTTTTACAGCAAAGGCAGGACGAAAACGAACTGATAGCAAGGATTTCGGAGCTGGAACGCCAGCTGAAACAAAAAGCCGATGAAGGAGTATCTTACCAGCTGCTTCAGCACCGCAGAGAAATTGATGATATTCTTGCAGACCTGCAATCACTGACCTCGCAAATGAAAGAATTCACCGCTCAGCCGATCCCCGAGACTGCTGCTGCTTCTGAAAAAACCAAAACAAGAAAAAAACCGCTGCTGTCACTGTTCAAATTTCAAACCTAAAGCAAAAAGCTCCCCGTAAAGGGAGCTTTTTTTGTTACGCAGTAAGCGCGATAATGATTGGAAGTGAAATCAAAGACAGAATCGCACTGACCACAAACGCAGTCGCAGTTTCTTCTTCTTGTTTCTCGAAACGAGTCGCAATCATGGCTGCAACGGCAGAACCAGGGAATGCAACAAGAAGGATCGCTTTTGTCATTTGGTCAGCTGGAAGTCCGACTGCAAGAGCAATCAGGAACATTAACGCAGGCTGAACCGCAACTTTTAGTAACGCAATACCGATAGCCGGCATACTGAGTTTAATTTTACGAATACCAACGGTAACACCGACAGCAAAGAGAGCAACACCAGATGTTGTGCTTCCAAGCTGATCGAGCATTTTAACACCCAGCTCAGGAAGAGTGAAGTTGAACACCAACACTAAGATCATACTGATTAACGGAGCAGCTGCAAGCGGCTCACAAAGACCATGCAGGATTGATTTTCCTGTCATCTTCCAGAAGCTGTCGCCGCCCTCTTCGTTTTTCTTAGAAGTCTCACCTACAGTAGCAACAATGATCGCGAGCGGATCAAGAATCGCGTTTACCACGATACCTGTGACCGCGATCGGAATCGCAACTTCATTCGCTCCGAATAAGCTTCCCAATACAGGAATACCCATAAACGCGAATGTCGGCTGTGCAGAGTTCAAAGAAAATACAGATGAGTTCGTTAAATCATACTTGAAAATAAATCTGCAAACCAAAAGAATGATGATGTAGAAACCAACAATCCCAATAATTAAAGAAATCATTAAAGGAACTTGTGATAAAAATTCACTTCTGGAAGTTGTCAAAATACCAGCGATAAAGTGAGCTGGAAGTGCGTATTTCGTTACTAACGTACTTACCCCTTTTGCCGACTTGGCATCATAACTTCCAAAATGTCCTGCAAACCAACCCAGCACGATAACAAAGAAGATCGGCGCCAGGAGGATTAAGATATCTAAGATGCTCAAAATATTCTCCTCCAAATCCTATGTCCGTATACTTTAGCTTTACAAAAAGCTTTCCCTCGGACAGAAAAATTTACTCGCTAATTATTTCGCGATGATTTTTTTGTATTCCGGTGTCCACATTGCATCAAGAACCGCTTGTTTCACATCTTCAGGCTGACGATTTGCCACGCCATCTTTAATTGCTGCTTCAGCAACGGCAATCGCAACTTGAATAGAAACCTCTTGAAGCTTATCAATGCTTGGAAGCAACCCTGCTCCGGGTGTTTCAAGATCAACCATTTCAGCAATCGCATCAGCAGTTGCAGCAAACATAGCAGGCGTAATGATACGCGCTTCAGCTACAATTGAACCAAGTCCAAGACCAGGGAACGCGAATGCGTTGTTAGATTGTCCGATTTCATAAGAAACACCGTTGTATTCTACATTGTCAAATGGGCTTCCTGTTGCAATAAGCACTTTTCCGTCAGTCCATTTGAACAGGTCTTCAGGAACTGCTTCAGCAAGGTGAGTCGGGTTAGACATCGGCATGATAACCGGACGGTCTACGTGAGATGCCATTTCTTTTACAATTTCCTCTGTGAACGCACCTGAAACCCCTGAAGTGCCAATCAAGATCGTTGGTTTCGCTTGGCGAACCACTTCATCGAATGGAATTTGACCTTTTTCATCGCGCTTCCAGTCTTTCACTTCATCCGCATTGCGAAGGTAAGGTTTTTGGAAATCAAGGATGCCTTCGATGTCTTCAGTCAGCAAGCCTCTGTAATCAAGTGTGTAGAAACGTTTGTTAGCTTCTTCTTCAGACAATCCGGCAAGCACCATTGTGTCACGGATTTGGTCAGCAATACCGATACCGGCAGAACCAGCACCGAAAATAACAACACGCTGATCTTTAATAGAAGCGCCTGTTTTCTTCATAGCGGCAAGCACACCAGCAAGTGTAATCGCGCCAGTACCTTGAATATCATCATTAAATGTCAGGATTTCATGATTGTATTTCTTCATGATATTGCGTGCATTTTTGTTGCCAAGGTCTTCCCAGTGAAGAAGCGCTTTAGGGAAGAATTTCAATGCAGCTTTTACATATGCGTCAATGAAAGCTTCATAGCGTTCACCTTGAACACGTTCATGCTTGTTCCCAATATATAAAGGATCGTTTAGAAGTTTTTCGTTGTTCGTACCGACATCAAGCACAACCGGGATAACACGGCTAGGGTCAATACCAGCTGCAGCAGTGTAAACAGCTAATTTACCGATTGCGATGTTAATACCGCCTACACCCCAGTCACCGATACCGAGAATGCTTTCAGAGTCAGTAGCAACGATAAGATCAATATCGCCTGCTGTCGCATGAAGGTTTTCAAACGCTTTTTCAATACCGTCAATGTTGTCGATTGACAAGTAGATTCCTTGAGGTCTTCTATATTCATGGCTGTACTCCTGAATCGCTTCACCAACTGTTGGTGTGTACACAACAGGAAGCATTTCGCGAAGATGGTTTTGCAGCAATTTATAGAAAAGAACTTCATTGCGGTTTGCAAGATCACTTAAGTAAACATTTTGACGAAGGCGGTCAGGCTGCGCTTGGAACTGCTCGTACGCGCGTTGTGCTTGTTGATCAAGAGAAAGTACAGTTGGCGGAAGAAGCCCTTCTAAGCCAAGTTCTTGTCTTTCTTCTAGTGAAAAAGCAACGCCTTTATTTAAAGTAGGAATAGATAAAACTTCTTTTCCTCTAAGAGTTGTTTCTAAGTGCCCTTCTTTGGTTTTTTTTATGTTATTCAAGCAAATCTCCTTCTTTCTTGAAATAGTTAACCAAGTTAAGTAATAACCCATCTAAAATATGACCGATCATGATCTTTATGCGACTTTGTGACAATTATTCGAACAATGTCTCAAAACTATTTACATTACGTAAGCTATTGTATGCCTGTCAAAATCAAAATTCAAGGGAAGAAAATTACTTAATTTTTTAATATACTTAATTAAATTTTTTAATTGAATATTATCAGAATATAAAAAAAACACCGGTGTTTTCAGCCGGTGCTTTCTATCTTTATACCCATGTTTTGGACTATTTTTTAGATTTTCCTGGGACTTCGTGATGATGTCTGCATCTGGCTTCATACGATTCAGAGGCACCAACCAAAATGACCGGATCATCGTAAGAAGCAGGTTTGCCGTCAATGAGGCGCTGTGTTCTGCTCGCCGGTGATCCGCAGACAGAACAAACGGCTTGCAGCTTTGTCACACTTTCTGCAATCGCCATAATATTCGGCACGACGCCGAACGGCTCTCCCCTAAAATCCATATCGAGGCCCGCTGCTATCACACGGTAGCCTTTGTCGGCAAGAGATGATAAAACCTCAACAATTTCCTGATCAAAAAACTGCACTTCATCAACCGCAATCACATCTGTACTTTCACTGATGTGATCCCAAATGTCAGCAGCAGACGAAATGGCGTAGCTCGTCATTGATGTTCCATTATGGGAGACAACAGCAGCTTCGCTGTATCGATTATCAATCACAGGCTTAAATACCCTGACTTCCTGCTTGGCGTAAGTCGCTCTCTTCACTCTTCTGATCAGCTCTTCAGATTTACCCGAGAACATGCTGCCGCAAATCAGCTCAAGCCACCCGCTTTGTTTCATTATGTACATAGGCTTCGCTCCCCTCTCTCTGCCAGCTGTGCTTTAGACAATATAAAAAACAGGCAAGATTGCTTCTTGCCTGTTGAGAAATCTATTATTACTTAAGACCGTATTTTTTGTTAAAGCGATCAACACGACCATCAGCAGAAGCGAATTTTTGACGACCAGTGTAGAATGGGTGGCATTCAGAGCAAATCTCAACGCGTACCTCTTCTTTTACTGAGCCTGTTTCAAATTCATTTCCGCAAGCGCATTTAACTGTTGCTTTTTTGAAATTAGGATGAATTCCTGCTTTCATTGTATCCATCTCCTTCCGCCCTGAATCCCGTGTGGAAACAGAGTTATTATTTCGGAGCGTTGTCCGAAACGCATATGAGAAAATTATATCAGTGATTTACTTCTTTTGCAAATACAATTTACCTTCTTGCAGATGATAGATTTGCCTGTTTCCATTCTTGATTGAGAATATCGAAAAATTCCTGGTTTGTTTTGGTTTTTTTCATTTTTCTCATGAACTTTTCTGCGAAATCAGGTGAATCAGACATCGTTTTGCGGATCGACCATAGACGATCAAGATGCTCTTTAGGCACAAGCAGCTCTTCTTTGCGCGTTCCAGAACGGCGGATATCAATGGCAGGGAAGATGCGGCGCTCTGCCAGAGAGCGGTCAAGGTGAAGCTCCATGTTGCCTGTTCCCTTGAATTCCTCATAAATGACATCATCCATACGTGATCCTGTATCAACAAGAGCCGTAGCAAGGATGGTTAAGCTGCCGCCTTCTTCGATATTTCTCGCAGCCCCGAAGAAGCGTTTCGGACGGTGGAACGCCGCTGGGTCAATCCCCCCAGAGAGCGTTCTTCCGCTTGGCGGAATCACTAAGTTGTAGGCGCGGGCAAGCCGAGTGATACTATCCATCAGGATGATGACGTCTTTTTTATGTTCAACGAGACGCATCGCGCGCTCAAGCACAAGCTCGGCCACTTTGATATGGTTTTCCGGCACTTCATCAAACGTTGAGCTGACGACATCCCCAGCTACAGAACGCTCGATATCGGTTACTTCCTCAGGTCTTTCATCAATTAAAAGCACGATTAGCTCTGCTTCAGGCTGGTTCGCTGTAATGCTGTTGGCAATTTCCTTCAGCAGCATCGTTTTTCCGGCTTTCGGCGGCGCCACAATCAATCCGCGCTGTCCAAATCCGACCGGCGCCATCATGTCCATAATTCTTGTAGACAAGAAGTTCGGCTTTGTTTCAAGCACCATTTGGCGATCTGGATAAAGTGGCGTAAGAGCAGGGAAATGCACACGCTCTTTTGCTGATTCGGGATCATCCCCGTTCACTGCTTCAACGTGCAAAAGTCCATAGTAACGCTCATTTTCTTTTGGCGGGCGAACCTTGCCGGATACTTTGTCTCCGTTCCGCAAATCGAAACGGCGGATTTGTGAAGCTGAGATGTAAATATCTTCTGAGCTTGGAGAGTAGTTGATCGGTCTCAGGAAGCCGAAACCTTCAGACTGGATGATCTCAAGTACGCCTTCCATAAACAACAGGTCTTCCTGTTCTGCATTCGCTTTCAGAATGGCGAAAATGAGTTCTTTTTTTGTCAGTTTACTGTAATAGGAGATTTTATAATGTCTTGCAAGTTCATAAAGCTCTTTCAATTTCATATTTTCCAATGAGGAAATAGATACGTCTTTCATAAAAACACCACGCTTTTCATAGTCAATATCTTACTCTGAACATGTCATCTGCTGCTTTTGCACAACATCCGCCAAAGCACATTCTTTTTTTAACATAAAGGAACTTCTATCGGTAACACTTCCACCCATGATCGGCGCTTTTGTTAAAAGGATTGTCTTAATGAGTTTTGAAGGAAGCGAGGACAAAAACATGAGAAGATCAATACTTATATCGTCTGTATGCGGTAGAAATTGAAACTTTCCTAGTGCTTAAAAGAAGGTATTACGCAGTAAAATTCGCAGCACTCTTTATTTTTACCTTATTTCAAAAAATTATTCAACTGAAATAAGGTTTTGACATGGAATTGATAGAGTTGACGCTTTTCTGCAAAAGTTAAAGCGGGCTCTCACCCGCTTTTTCTGTTTGTTATGGACGGATTACAAGATTTGGTTTCTTTTTCAAGCTGTGTCTGCCGTCAACGAAACGGACAGTGCCTGATTTTGCACGGATAACTAAGCTTTCAGTTGTTCCGACAGAGCCTTTAAATTGAACTCCTTTTAACAGCTCGCCGTCAGTAACCCCTGTAGCTGCAAAAATCGCGTCATCACCCTTCACAAGGTCTTCCATGCGAAGGACTTTGCTTAAATCAAGGCCCATTTTGTGACAGCGTGTGATTTCTTCTTCGTTTTGCGGAAGAAGTTTACCAATGATTTCTCC
Source organism: Bacillus sp. LJBS06 (assembly GCF_016924995.1). Classification (NCBI taxonomy): domain Bacteria; kingdom Bacillati; phylum Bacillota; class Bacilli; order Caryophanales; family Bacillaceae; genus Bacillus; species Bacillus sp. LJBS06. Next base: position 3,745,787 of record NZ_CP070483.1, read on the forward strand.
GCCGAGCGCTTTTAGCGCGACAGCGGATAGCACACCCTCAGGAGCGCCGCCTGATCCGAACAGGATGTCAACGCCCGTGTGGTCGAAAGCCGTGTTGATGGCGCCAGCGACATCGCCGTCATTGATCAATTTGATTCTGGCGCCGGCCTCACGAAGCTCGGAAATGATTTTTTCGTGTCTTTCACGGTTTAAAATGGTGGCAACGACGTCCTCAACGTCCTTGTTTTTTGCTTTTGCCACCGCTTTAAGGTTGTCAATGACAGGTGCTTCAATATCAATGCAGCCCACCGCCTCCGGGCCGACTGCAATTTTTTGCATATACATGTCAGGAGCATTCAGCAGCGTGCCATGGTCTGCGACCGCGATCACCGTCAGCGCGTTCCAGCCGCCGCTTGCTAAGATGTTTGTGCCTTCAAGAGGGTCAACTGCGACATCAACGCGCGGGCCGTACCCGTTTCCGAGTTTTTCCCCGATATACAGCATTGGCGCTTCGTCCATTTCTCCCTCACCGATTACAACGGTCCCTTTCATCGGCACTGTATCAAAAACGTCTCTCATTGCACTTGTTGCCGCTTCATCAGCCTCGTCCTTTTTTCCCCGGCCCATCCATCTCGCCGATGCTAATGCCGCAGCTTCGGTTACACGTACCAATTCCATTGATAAACTTCTTTCCATTTCAACACGATCTCCTCTCACAAGAAACCATTATGAATTTTGAAGCTGTTCTATTTCTTCGTCTGTCATTCTTTCACGCCAAATTGTAGCTCCAAGCCCCTCAAGCTTCTTCTCAAGGCTGCTGTAGCCGCGGTCAATATGCTCCAGTCCTGTAATTTCCGTGACGCCGTCAGCCATCAGTCCGGCTACCACCAAGCAGGCACCGGCACGAAGATCGCTCGCCTTCACTTTTGCGCCTTGAAGCTCGACAGGACCTGTGATGATGGCGGATCTGCCTTCCACTTTCATATTGGCACCCATCCGTCTCAGCTCATCAATGTGCTTGAACCTTGCCGAGTAGATGGTGTCTGTAACGACGCTTGTCCCTTTTGCCCTTGTCAGAAGCGCCGTCATCGGCTGCTGTAAATCCGTCGGAAACCCCGGATATACGAGGGTTTTGACGTCAACCGGCTTTAAGTTCTTCTGCCCGCCGACAATAAGAAGCTGGTCGTCGCTTGTTTCGATATGATAGCCCATTTCTCTCAGCTTTGCCGTTAACGACTCAAGATGAGTGGGAATGACGTTATCGATAATGACTTCCTTGCCCATTGCAGCGCCCGCAATCATAAATGTCCCGGCCTCAATTCTGTCCGGTATGATCGTATGCTTGCAGCCGTGCAGTTCCTGAACGCCGTCGATTCGGATCACATTGGTGCCCGCGCCTTTGATTTTGGCGCCCATGTTTGTAAGCAATGTCGCGACGTCAATAATCTCTGGCTCTTTGGCAGCGTTTTCGATAATCGTTTTCCCTTCTGCCAAAACAGCGGCGAGCATAATGTTAATCGTTGCTCCTACGCTTACGACATCTAAATAAATCCGTGCGCCTCTCAGCCTTTCAGCTCGCAAATAAATGGCGCCTTGTTCATTGGTTACTTCAGCTCCGAGCGCCTCAAAGCCTTTGATATGCTGATCAATCGGGCGGGGCCCTAAGTGACAGCCGCCAGGCAATCCAATGACTGCTTGCTTAAAGCGGCCTAGCATCGCCCCCATTAAATAATACGACGCGCGAAGCTTTTTTACTTTCCCGTTAGGAAGCGGCATGCTGATCATCGACGTAGGGTCAACAACCATTTCCCCATTCTCAAAATGCACGTTGCCGCCGATTTCCTTTAACAGGTCACGCAGCGTTTCAATATCTGAAATCTCTGGAAGCCCTTCAATTGTCACCTCGGAATTTGCCAAAATGGTTGCAGGTATTAACGCAACAGCGCTGTTTTTAGCGCCACTGATATGTACTGTACCGTTTAACGAGTCACCGCCGGCAATATTCAACTTTTCCATGATAGTCTCCTTCCATAAGAAGATAGCTGCGGAGCTAAATAAAATGTCATTTTATTCTGTCTCTGCAAATAAAGCTCATGTCCAAAATCTAGCCAATTCGAAGAGAAAGAATACAACACATTGTAAAATATCAGGAAGAAAATAGCGAAGCTTTGCGGGGCACAGGTTTCAAAAGTTGCACAGAGACCCGCCGGCTCAAGAGACATCGTCTTCATCCGGCAAAAGCAGTACGCAAACCCTTCATTCCGATATCAGCTTCTGCAGCCCAATGATTCCTTCTCTGTAAAGCGGCGTCAGCATCTGAAGGTCCGCTGTATCAGGTCGGTGAAAAACAAAGGCCGCGGCAAACAGGCATAAAGCTGTTTGCCGCCCCTTTCATTATTTGTTCCAGTCTGCCAGGAATTGTTCGATTCCTTTGTCTGTTAACGGGTGTTTAGTGAGCGCATGAATGACTTTCAGCGGCATTGTGCCGATGTGAGCCCCTCTTAAAGCGGCTTCTGTCACGTGCTGCGGGTGGCGGATAGACGCTGCAATGATTTGCGTGTCAAGTCCGTGAATGTCAAAAATCTGTTTAACTTCTGAAATCAGGTCAAGTCCATTGTGGCCGATGTCATCTAAACGTCCCAGGAATGGAGATACATACGTCGCCCCCGCTCTTGCAGCAAGAAGCGCCTGGTTGGCATTGAAGATCAATGTAACGTTTGTTTTGATGCCTAAGTCAGTAAGTGCTCTCACCGCTTTTAAACCGTCAGACGTCATTGGAATTTTGACCGTAATGTTCGGAGCGATTTTCGCCAGTTCTTTTCCTTCCTCGATCATTTCCTCAGCTTTCAAAGAAATAACCTCTGCGCTTACAGACCCTTTCACGACGTCTGTGATCTCGCGAAGACGGTCGTGGAATGATACGTTAGCTTCCTTTGCTACTAAACTAGGGTTCGTCGTTACACCGGCGAGAATTCCTAATTCATTCGCTTCTTTAATTTCATCGATATTGGCTGTATCAACAAAGAATAACATTTTCAAAAAGCCTCCCTGATTAAGAAATTTTCCGAACTGTGAAATATGATTGCGCTTTCTATAGATAGACGGAAAACCGCCTGTCAAGCTGTCAGGCGGCTATAAAAAGTTCCAATTGAATTAAGCTTGGTTTGAAGAACCAAATTCACGCATTTTACCGATAACTGTTTCTTTGATCGCTTCACGAGCTGGTCCAAGATATTTACGTGGATCGTACTCGTCAGGCTTAGCTGCCAATGTTTCACGAACAGCTTTTGCAGAAGAAATTTGGTTTTCAGTATTCACGTTGATTTTAGCTGTACCAAGTGAAATTGATTTTTTGATGTCAGCAGTCGGAATTCCAGTACCGCCGTGAAGAACTAGCGGAAGACCAGTTGATTTCCCGATTTCTTCCATTTCTTTGAAGCCAAGGTTTGGTTCGCCTTTGTAAGGGCCGTGAACAGAACCTAATGCAGGTGCAAGGCAGTCGATGCCAGTGCGCTCAACAAGCTCTTGGCACTCTTTAGGGTCAGCGTAGATTACGCCTTCAGCGATAACGTCATCTTCTTGTCCGCCGACTGTTCCAAGCTCAGCTTCTACAGATACTCCGTGGAAATGAGCAAGCTCAACAACTTTAGCAGTTGTTGCTACGTTTTCTTCAAATGGATGGTGAGAAGCGTCGATCATTACAGATGTGAAACCTGCATGAATCGCTTTCGCACAAGATTCAAAGCTTGAACCGTGGTCTAAGTGAATCGCAACAGGAACTGTCACTTTGTACTCTTCCATAAGTGCTTTTACCATAGCAACGACTGTTTTGAAGCCGCCCATGTAGCGTCCCGCACCTTCGGAAACACCAAGGATCACTGGAGATTTTTCTTCTTCAGCTGCTTGTAAAATCGCTTGAGTAAACTCAAGGTTGTTTAAGTTAAATTGTCCTACAGCGTACCCTTTTTCTTTAGCTGTATTCAACATTTCCGTCATAGAAACTAAAGGCATGTCGAATGTCCTCCTTATGTAGCCTGATTGTCTTCTAGCGAAAAAAGCTTTCCACCCTAGCATGACCCATATATTGCTGTCATATGTAAATACTCAGATCGCTTTTTCTCCATAACTAGGATACCAACTTTTCGACAAATCGGCAACACAATGACATCATTCATTTGTTTCTTCTTTTTGTCAGTTAGACTTCAGGGGCAGATATTTTTTGACAGCGTCTCTGATTTCGTCGATGTCAAACGGCTTTGCAAAGTGCGTTAGAGCGCCCAATTCCTTTGATTCCTGAATCATGTCGAGCTCTCCGTATGCCGTCATGATAATGACCCGGATGTTTTCGTCAATGACCTTCATCCGTTTTAGGATTTCGATTCCGTCCATGCCGGGAATTTTCATGTCTAAAAGCACAAGATCTGGCCGTTCTTTTGTCACAATGTCAAGCGCTTGCAGGCCGTTTGCAGCCTGAAACGTCTGGTAGCCTTCTTTATTGAACACTTCATTAAGCAAAATACGAATGCCGTATTGATCATCAACGATTAAAATTTTTTCATTCATCATTTTACACCCCAATATTATGATTTTCGTCAAAAGTAAGCAGTAGTGTATGTATTCTGTTTGATTTTCCTATTTCCTTTAATTATAATAGTCTACTTTACGACATTTTCTGAGCATTTTCTCTTTTGTTGTATACTGATATTGTACGTTATAAAGGAGGATTCACTTATGTTGAAAATATTTACGACGCAGTTAACAGGTATTTTTTCCCGCATTCAGGATAAGGAATCTGACGCGATTGAAGATGGGGCGCGGCTGCTTGCTCAAGCGGTGATCAGCGGGCATTCCATTTATTTATACGGAGCGAATGAACTTCAGGGCGTCTTTTATGAGGCCACTGAAAGCAAAGAACCCTTTCCATCTGTCAAAGCCTTTCCGGAAAGCGCTGAAGAAGTGACAGAAAGCGACAGGGTGCTGATGTTTTGCTCGGGGCCGGGCACAGCCGAAGAGCAGGCGCTCGCAAAAGAGCTGTATGAAAAAGGCGCGGGAGTCGTATGCGTATCGCCCGCAGCCAAAGATAGCGCGGGAATAGAACAGTATTGTGATGTGCATATTGATTCCAAATTAAAAATGCCGCTTGTTCCCGATGAAGACGGCACCCGTTACGGATTTCCCTCTTTAATGACGGCACTGTATGTCTATCACGCTTTATCGTTTACCCTAAAAGAAATTCTGCAAGAGTATGCATAATATCTTATTGTACATGCTTGATCTTGCCGGAAACAAATAAAAAAGACTTGCCCGCTTTTGACAAACGGCAAGTCTTTTTTTGTTACTTCTGATTCGCAGCTTCGACAGACGCTCCAATAAAGCCTTTGAATAGAGGCTGAGGTCTTGTCGGTCTTGACTTGAACTCTGGGTGGAACTGAGAAGCCACGAACCAAGGGTGTTCTTTCAGCTCGATGATTTCAACAAGTCGTCCGTCAGGGCTTGTGCCTGAGAATACGAAGCCTTGCTCTTCCATTTGCTGTCTGAATTCATTGTTAAACTCATAGCGATGGCGGTGGCGCTCGTACACCACTTCATCCTGATACACTTCAAAGGCTTTCGTGCCTTCTTCAAGCTTACAAGGGTAAAGGCCGAGACGAAGCGTTCCTCCGAGATCCTCAACATCCTTCTGTTCAGGAAGAAGGTCAATGATCGGGTATTGAGTTGACGGATCAATTTCCGCTGAGTGAGCGCCTTTTAAGCCCAATACGTTTCGTGCGTATTCAATAGACGCCACCTGCATGCCCAAGCAAATGCCCAAGAACGGAATATTGTTTTCGCGCGCGTGTTTTGTTGCGACGATTTTGCCTTCAACACCGCGGTCTCCGAATCCGCCCGGCACAATGATGCCGTCAGTTCCGCTTGTGAGTTCTGCGATATTGTTTTCTGTCACTTCTTCCGCGTTGATCCATTTCACTTTTACATCTGTGTCAAACGCATAGCCCGCATGGCGAAGGGACTCGACAACAGAAATGTATGCGTCAGGAAGCTCAACATATTTGCCGACAAGGCCGATTGTAATCGTTTGAGACAGATTGCTGACCTTGTTAACAAGCTCTTTCCACTCGGACATTTCCGCTTCTTCGCATGCCAATTTCATGTGCTCGCAAACAAGCTTATCAAGCCCTTGTTTTTGAAGCTCAAGCGGAATGGAGTAGAGGTTGTCCGCATCTTCACATTCAATAACCGCTTTTGTATCGATGTCGCAGAATAGCGCGATTTTATCTTTCATATCTTGAGAAATCGGCATTTCTGTACGAACGACGATAATGTTTGGCTGAATGCCCAAGCTGCGCAATTCTTTTACGCTGTGCTGTGTCGGTTTTGTTTTTAATTCCCCAGCAGCTTTAATGTAAGGGACAAGCGTACAGTGGATGTACATTACGTTTTCACGGCCGATGTCGCTCTTCATTTGGCGGATTGCTTCAAGGAATGGCAATGATTCGATGTCTCCGACAGTACCGCCGATTTCTGTAATAACGACATCTGCGTTTGTCTCTTTTCCTGCGCGGTAAACACGGTCTTTCAATTCGTTTGTGATGTGCGGGATGACCTGTACGGTTCCGCCAAGGTAATCTCCGCGGCGTTCTTTTTTAAGAACTGTTGAATAGATTTTACCTGTTGTCACGTTGCTGAATTTATTCAGGTTGATGTCGATAAAACGCTCATAGTGACCAAGGTCCAAGTCTGTTTCAGCGCCGTCATCCGTTACGAATACTTCACCGTGCTGGTACGGGCTCATTGTTCCCGGGTCAACGTTGATGTATGGATCGAATTTTTGAATCGTCACGTTCAGTCCGCGGTTTTTCAGCAAACGTCCTAATGAAGCTGCTACAATACCCTTTCCAAGTGAGGATACAACTCCCCCGGTTACAAAAATATATTTCGTCATTTCGTTTGCTCCTCTCTTCGCTCTTAGCTACATTTTTAAAATGTACTATTTTATAAAAAATCATTTAGCCTTTTAAATGATTTATAAGAAAAATGAGGGGTGAAAATAAGAAAGCTCCCTTTCAATTTCTTGAAAGGGAGCATAACGTACTATGTTCTCTCTTCGTTTTTGAAGAGCCCAAAATACATACTACATAGTTCGACTATGAAAGTCAAGATCGTTTTGAAGATGAAATCTTATACTATTTAACTTCCTCTTCTTCATCGTCATAGTCTTCATCATCTTCATCAATAATATCTTCTTCAATCTCAAGATCGTCATCGTCTTCATCAATATCTTCATCATCAAAATCGTCGGTCTCAAGATCAAGTTCTTCCTCAACTTCATCCAAATCAAGGTCGTCTTCATCGATCTCTTCAAACTCGTCAAGATCAAGATCTTCCTCGACTGCTTTCTTCGCTTTTTTCTTTTTCGCCTTGACTGTCGGCTGAGTTTCTTCATCAAGCTGATCATACGGATACCAGCTGCGAAGCCCCCACGTCTGGTCAGAAAGCGCCAGGAAGCGGCCGTCAATGTTTAAATCTGTATAAAATTGAGCGATGCGGTCTCCAAGCTCTTCTTTTTTCACGCCGAGCAAAGATGCAATTTCATTTAAAAGCTCCTGAAAAGGAACTGGTTTTTTATGTTCTTCAAATAATTCGTGAGCGATTTCAACTAAAGCCATTTCCTTTAGCTCTTCCTGTGAATATTGTTTGATACCCAAGGTCGGACACTCCCTTTCTATTACTTATATGTATCTGTTTTATCAATAATGAAAGCGATTTTGTATCGTTCTTATACAAACCATACCTCTCATTATAAACAAAATAAAACAGAATATGCTACCCTTAACAGCGTTAATTTAAATAATTTTACAAGAGTGATCCGACTGAGAGATGTTTTCCGTTAATCCGCGAGCATTCTGGAGATGACAAGTCTTTGAATTTCTTGAGTGCCTTCATAGATTTGCGTGATTTTCGCATCACGCATATAACGTTCTACTGGGTAATCTTTTGTATAGCCGTAGCCGCCGAAAATCTGCACGGCTTCAGTCGTCACCTTCATCGCCGTATCTCCAGCCATCAGTTTGGACATGGCGGAAGCTTTTCCATATGGAAGGCCTGATGATTCTAACCATGCAGCCTGATAGGTCAGTAGCCTTGAAGCTTCTATCATTGTAGCCATATCCGCGAGTTTAAAAGCGATGCCCTGCTGCTCAGCGATCGCTTTTCCGAATTGCTTTCGCTCTTTTGCATATTGAAGCGCCGCATCAAGCGCCCCTTGAGCGATGCCTACGGCTTGTGCGGCAATGCCGTTTCTGCCTCCGTCAAGCGTCTGCATCGCGATTTTGAAGCCTTCTCCTTCTTCTCCGAGACGGTTTGATGCAGGGACTACACAATCTTCGAACATGATTTCCGTTGTCGGTGAAGAACGGATGCCCAGCTTCTTTTCTTTCTTGCCTGTAAAAAATCCTTCAAAATCCTTTTCTACTATAAAAGCGGTAATGCCTTTTTTCTTTTTCTCGGGATCGGTGACTGCAAAAACAATATAAATATCAGCAACACCGCCGTTTGTGATAAACACTTTTGAACCATTTAACACATAGTCATCGCCGATTCGTTCAGCAGTTGTTTTCATGCCGCCGGCGTCAGAGCCGGACCCTGGTTCGGTCAAAGCGAATGCGCCGATTTTCTCTCCTAGGGCCAGCTGTGTTAAGTACTCTGTCTTCTGTTCCTCCGTCCCAAAGGCAAACAGCGGCCAGCTGCAAAGAGAGATATGGGCGGAAAGCGTCACACCGGTGGAGGCGCACACTTTTGACAGCTCCTCCACCGCGATGACGTAGGCCAAATAGTCACTCCCGATTCCACCGTAATCTTCAGGCCACGGAATTCCCGTCAGCCCCAGATTTGCCATTTCCCGAAACAGTTCGCGATCGAAGCGTTCTTGTTCGTCTCGTTCTGCCGCTGTCGGAGCCACCTCATGTTTCGCAAAATCGCGCACCAATTTTCGTATCATCTCGTGTTCTTCTGATAATGAAAAATTCATTCCTTCTCCCCCATTTTCAGGTCAGCGCCTAAAACGGATTGAGCCAGAAGCTCGACGACGTCGTATGTTTTGACTTGGTCTTCGGCTTCCTTCGCCTTTGTGCCGTCCCCAAGCATCGTGAGACAGTACGGACAGCCGGAACTGATCACCGATGGGTTGACCGCTAGCGCTTGCTCAGTCCTGGCGACGTTAATCCTGTTACCCGTTTCTTCCTCCATCCACATTAATCCCCCGCCGGCTCCGCAGCACATGCCGGTTTCCCGGTTCCTCTCCATTTCAATCAGCTGCACGCCCGGAATGGCTTTCAAAATCTCTCTCGGCGGATCATAGACTTCATTGTACCTGCCCAAATAGCACGAATCATGGAAGGTAATCGTCTCATGAAGCGGATGCTGCGGCTTTAACTTTCCGTTTTTTACAAGCTCGGCCAGCACCTCTGTATGATGATAAACCTCGCCTTCAAATCCGAAATCCGGATATTCGTTTTTAAATAAATTGTATGCATGGGGATCGATCGTAACGATTTTTTTGACATCATTTTTTTCAAATTCAGAAATATTCTTCTCAGCCAGCTCTTGGAACAAAAATTCATTTCCGAGGCGGCGCGGCGTGTCTCCTGAATTTTTTTCTTTATTGCCGAGGATCGCGAAGGACACGCCTGCGTGATTGAGCAGCTTGGCAAAGGAAATCGCGATTTTCTGGCTTCTGTTGTCGTAGGACCCCATGGAACCAACCCAGAAAAGGTACTCAAACTCTTTTCCTTCTTTTTTCATTTCTTTCACGGTCGGAATCTCAGCATCCGGCGCCGCGTCACGCCAGTTTTCGCGTTCCTTGCGGTTGAGTCCCCACGGATTTCCCTGCCGCTCGATACTAGTCATCGCGCGCTGGGCGTCACTGTCCATTTTTCCTTCAGTCAGTACGAGGTAGCGGCGGAGGTCGATGATTTTATCCACGTGCTCATTCATGACCGGGCATTGATCCTCACAGTTTCGGCAAGTGGTGCATGCCCAAATTTCTTCCTCTGTGATGACGTCGCCGATCAAGCTTGGATTGTAATCCAGCGCTGCTGCGGCTTCCTGCGATCCGCTGCCCGCTGACGCTGCCGCCAGCTGATTGCCTCTCGTATGTTGGAACGCTGCCGCGGGCACCCATGGCGAGCGCGAGGTGACGGCGGCGCCTTTTTCCGTGAGATGGTCTCTGAGACGCAAAATCAAGTCCATCGGAGACAGCATTTTTCCGGTGCCTGTTGCAGGGCACATATTGGTGCAGCGGCCGCACTCGACACATGCGTACAAATCAAGCAGCTGGGACTGCCTGAAATCTTCAATTTTACCCGCTCCGTAGCTTTCTTTCGTTTCGTCGGTAAAATCTATTTTTTCAAGTTTTCCGGCAGATTCCATTCGATTGAAAAAGACATTTGCCGGGCCGGCGATTAAATGGGCATGCTTCGACTGAGGCACGTACACTAAAAAGCTAAGCAAGAACAGAAGATGGATCCACCATGCGATATAGAAAATCACTGCCGCACCTGTTTTCCCGACTCCGCTAAGCATAAACGCAATACCTGAAGCAATTGGCTCGCTCCAAGAAAGCCCATGCTCATGCCAGATCAGATTCATCCCATTCCCAAGCAGAACGGTCAGCATTAAACCTCCGATGAAAATCAGAACGAGTCCGGCTTTGAAATTGCGTTTCAGCCTCACGAGCTTTTCGATATAACGTCTGTAGAATGCCCATCCCACAGCAATTAAAATGAGAAACGTAACGATTTCCTGAAAAAAGGTGAAAGCGGGATAGACCGGTCCAAGCGGCAGATTACGGCCAGGAGCCAGTCCTTTGATGATAAAGTCAATCGCTCCGAACTGAACCAAAATAAATCCATAGAAAAACATGACGTGAATAATACCGCTTTTCTTGTCCTTAAGCAGTTTTTTCTGTCCGAATACATTCACCCATATGGCGCGAAGCCGTTCCTTGAACCGTTGATCAAATTGTTCTTTCTGGCCGAGCTTGATGTAGGCCAGTCTCGTTTTGACCAAGTACACAAACAAATAGACAGCGTAAGCGGTTACAATCAAAAATAATAATGCATTTGCGATGAGAAAGCCGCTCATTCCAATTCCCCCTTTTTACTGGATAAAGACCGCGATCCCCTACCCCCGAATCTGTATAAGATTACCTTTATGATAAATAATGAATGAGTGTTCAGTCAATAATTAAATTCCCGCTGTTCGGGCACACTACCTTTACTACGGAAAGGAGTGCCGGTATGAAGGTATTTATCGTGATTATGATCATTGTCGTTATTTTTTTTGCTTTGATTCTGCTTGATATCTTCATGGGCCGTGCCGGATACAGAAAGAAGGCGTACGAGCCTGGTTTTTCAAAAAAGAAGAGTGACATCGAATTGATCCACTGCGGATCAGATCTCGTTGAGCGGATGATGAAGGATATTCGCCAGGCTGCCTCTTCTGTTCACATGATGTTTTTTATTATGAAAAATGATGAGGTCAGCCACAATATGTATACCCTGCTGAAAACAAAAGCCCAGGCTGGCGTCTCCGTTTATTTGCTTCTGGATTGGGCGGGCTGCCGGGCAATTAAAAAAACGGCGCTGCAGACAATGCAAAATGCCGGCGTCCATGTCCATGTGATGAATCGTCCCCGTTTTCCTTTTTTCTTTTTTCACATGCAAAAGCGGAATCACCGGAAGATTACGGTGATAGACGGAAAAATCGGTTATATCGGCGGGTTTAACATCGCCGAAGAATATCTTGGAAAGAAGGCGAAGTTCGGCAATTGGGAGGATTATCATCTGCGTATAAAGGGAGAAGGCGTACATGATCTTCAAACGCTTTTTGCTTCCGATCTAAAACGAAATACCGGAATCACATTGGGTTCGGATGTTTGGCCAAAGCTTCAGCAAGGGAATATTTCTCACAAGATCTATGCAACCGACGGTTATTCCCTTGAAAACATATACTTGGCCAATATCGCCCAAGCGAAGAATCGCCTTACGGTTTGCACGCCTTATTACATTCCATCAAAACCGCTCCAAGAAGCCCTCCTCAATGCAAGAAAAAACGGCGTATCCGTGAGAATCATTGTACCGATGAAATCAGACCATCCGCTAGTGAGAGAAGCGGCTTTTACGTATTATTCGGAGCTCTTGGATGCAGGCTGTCTTATTTATCGTTATTATCAAGGGTTTTATCATGTAAAAGCTGTCATCATAGACGACCATCTCAGCATAATCGGAACAGCCAACTTCGATAAACGAAGCCTGTTTTTAAATGAAGAGGTGAATGTCGAAATTGATGACGAAGCGTTTACAAGTGAAGTCTATGCCACGATTGAGGAGGATATGAAAAAGTCGGAGCTGCTGACGATAGAGGATTTCAGCAAGCGCACATTCAGGCAGCGACCGGCAGAATGGCTCGGCAAGGCGTTATCTTATTTCTTATAAAGGAGAGTTCCTATGATTTTCAGATTCGGGTTCGTTTCAAATGCGATGAGCCTTTGGGATGCGTCTCCCGCTAAAACATTGACATTCGCGCATTATTCAAAGCTTTCAAAAACTGAAAGAAAAGAAGCGCTTCTGACTGTGACAAAAGCCAATTTACGCAATACGATGAGAACCCTTCACTATATCATCGGACACGGCATTCCTTTGTACCGTTTTTCCAGTTCGATTGTGCCGCTGGCTACGCACCCCGAAGTGATGTGGGATTTTGTAACACCATTTCAAAAAGAGTTTCGGGAGATTGGAGAGCTTGTGAAAACACATCAACTGAGATCAAGCTTTCATCCAAACCAATTCACTCTGTTTACGAGCCCGAAGGAATCTGTCACAAACAATGCGGTAACCGATATGGCGTATCATTACCGTATGCTTGAAGCCATGGGCATTGCTGATCGCTCCGTGATCAATATTCATATTGGCGGCGCTTACGGCAATAAAGACACCGCGACCGCACAATTTCATCACAATATAAAACAGCTGCCGCAGGAGATCAAGCAGCGGATGACACTTGAAAATGATGATAAAACATATACGACGGAAGAAACGCTTCAGGTCTGTGAGCAGGAGAATGTTCCGTTTGTCTTTGACTTTCATCATTTTTACGCCAATCCAGATGATCACGCCGACCTGAATGAAGCGCTGCCCCGGATGATCAAAACGTGGGAGCGGATCGGCCTTCAGCCTAAGGTTCACTTGTCTTCTCCAAAATCGGAGCAAGTCATACGCAGCCATGCCGATTATGTTGACGCCAACTTTTTGCTGCCGCTGTTGGAACGCTTTAGGCAATGGGGAACAAATATAGATTTCATGATCGAAGCAAAGCAGAAAGACAAGGCGCTTCTCCGCTTGATGGATGAATTAAGCTCCATCCGCGGTGTCAAACGCATCGGCGGCGGCGTGCTGCAATGGAAGTCATAAATGTGCAAAAACAGGTTTACGGCTTGCTCGCTCTGGGAACATAGGCTATATAAGACAACAATCGATGGAGGAGAAAGATCATGAAAAACATCAAGTCTCTGAAAGTAGCCGCACAGGCATTTACTTTAAGAAATTTGATTCATCTTTATAAAATGTGCCATTCCGGAAGTCACGAGGTTTATATTTACTCAAAGAAAACGATGTGCAAAATCAAAAGCTTAATTGAGCTTGAAACATTCCGCATGGCTCATAACGAAAAGGAATACCTGATCGTAGTGGAAGGAACAAAAGCGCCACAGCTGATTGAGAAATTCCAAAATCTTATCGAGCCTGCTGAAAGAGAAGCGCTTTAAATTTACATATAAAAAGGATAGACATCTTGTCTATCCTTTTTCTTATGATCTTACATAATGGAGCTGAACCGCTTGTCCAAATTGTTTCATCCCTTTTAGCCGCAGCTTTGTTTCGTTCGTTAGCTCTTGAAACAGCGGGATGCCGCTTCCTAACACAACCGGAATAACGGTGATGATGAATTCGTCGATGGCATCTTCTTTCATAAAGGCATTCACCAGCTCTCCCCCGCCAGCTATCCAGATGTTTAAGCCTTTTTCCTGTTTCAAACGGTCAGTGAAGGCTCTGGCTCCCTCATTGATAAACGTCACATGTTCATCCTGATAACTGTCGGGCGATCCTGTAAAAACATAGCAGGTTTTATCCTGATACGGGAAAACGGGGGTTAGCACTTTAACGTGCTCATATGTGCTCCGCCCTAAAATGACTGTATCAACAGTCTGATAAAAATCACTGTAGCCGTTGTCGCCTTCACCTTCAAATTCCTCCAGCCAATCGATGCTTCCATCTTCTCTTGTGATCATTCCGTCCAATGAAACAGCAATGTACAGCACATTTTTTCTGTCCATGTTCTCCCCCTATCGCTGCACCATTTGCCCGAATTGCGCTTGATGCAGCCTGCTGTATAGGCCTCCGGCTTCGATCAGGTCTTGATGACGGCCTTGTTCTTCAATCCCATTGTTTGTAACGACTACAATTCTGTCCGCGTCTTTGATTGTCGCCAGCCTGTGGGCGATGACGAGCGTCGTGCGCCCCTCGGACAACTCTTGAAGCGCCTTTTGGATCGCCGCTTCCGTTTCCGTATCAAGGGCTGAGGTGGCTTCGTCGAGAATCAGGATCGACGGATTTTTCAAGAACATCCGCGCAATTGACAAACGTTGTTTTTGTCCGCCGGAAAGCTTCACGCCGCGTTCGCCAATCATAGTATCCAATCCATCCGGCATGCTATGGACGAGATCTTCCAGATGCGCCTGCTTCACAGCCTGCCAAATGTCTTCTTCTGATGCGCTTAATCGGCCGTAGGCGATATTTTCTCTAAGCGTACCCGCGAATAAGAAAACGTCCTGCTGTACGACGCCAATTTGCCCGCGCAATGAAGAAAGCGTCATGTCTTTTATGCTGATGCCGTCAATTGTAATGTCGCCCTTCGATGCTTCATAAAAACGCGGAAGCAGGCTGCAAAGCGTTGATTTTCCCGCACCTGACGGACCGACGAACGCAACCGTTTCCCCCGCTTGAATGGATAGATTAATGTCATTGAGGACGTTGTGATGGTCATCATAGCCAAACGAAACATGTTCATAGCGGATATTGCCCTTCAGGCCGGAAACATCTCTCGCATCAGGTGAATCCTGAATATCCGGCTCGGTCTCCATGAGTTCCATATAGCTTTTGAAGCCGGCGATCCCCCTCGGATACATTTCAATAATGGCATTAATTTTGTCAATAGGCCTGAACAGCACATTCGTCAGGAGCACAAACGCCACAAATTCCCCGTACGATAAGGAGCCGCGAATAACAAACCACGTCCCGCACAAAAGGACAAACAGCGTGACAAACCTGGTCAGCATATAGCTGATTGAACCGTTTTTCGCCATGATTTTGTAGGAAGAAAGCTTTGTGACACGAAAACGCTGGTTGTTGACGGCGAAGCGTTCTTTTTCAAACGCTTCATTGCCGAACGCCTGCACAAGCCGGATCCCGCCGATATTATTTTCTACCCGCGCGCTGAAGTCCCCGATATCTTTGTTCAGTGTGGTAAATGCTTTGGTCATTTTTTTGTTGAAATAAAGCGCCAGCCAAATGACGATCGGCATAATGATAAACGTTAATAATGCCAGCTGCCAGTTAATAAAAAGCATCACTCCGAACGCACCGAGTATGGTCATGACGGCAATGAATAAGTCTTCCGGACCGTGATGGGCAACTTCACCGATATACATTAAATCGTTCGTCAGCTTCGACATCAGTGTTCCCGTCTTGTTGTTGTCGTAAAATTTAAACGGGAGCTTTTGCAAATGGTCAAAAAGCGACTTTCTCATATCCGTCTCGATATTAATTCCGAGCATGTGCCCCCAGTAGGTCACAATATACTGAAGAGCCGAGCTGAGCGCGTACACCGCAAATAAGCCGATTGAGGTCGCGATGATCAGCCCCCAGTCCCTGCCCGGCAGCAAGGTATCAATAAAATAATTGACGATCAAAGGAAAGCTAAGCTCCATTAAACCTCCCGCGATCGCTGAGAAAAAGTCGAGAAAGAACAACGTTTTATATGGTTTATAATATGAAAAAAATTGCCGCAGCACCCTATCTTCCCCCAATGTATAAATAACTGATAATATTTCTCAATTATACTATACACAGGCCGTTTTGAAAGATCAGATTTCTTTTTTCTTACAGAACCCCTGAAAACAAACGGGCAAATGACTCTTTTGTCCGGTCAGCCACGCCTCTTTTATAAAAGCCGACAGGGCTGAGCTTTTCACTTTCCTGCATATCCTCTTCAAAATGGGCCTCGAGGGTGCGAATCGCTTCAGCATCCGTAAAGAACACATTCACTTCAAAGTTGAGCTGAAAGCTGCGCATGTCCATATTCGCCGTGCCGACGGAGGCGAGATCGCCATCAATGATCATGACTTTTTGATGCATGAAGCCTTTTTGGTAGGAGTACACTTCAATCCCCTCAAGAAGCAGCTCCGGGAAATAGGATCTCGACGCGTATTGGGTCAAAAAGCTGTCGTTCCTCTCCGGCACCATAACCCTTACCTCCACGCCTTTTGTCGCTGCTGCTTTCAGCGCTGTGCGAATGGATTCATTGGGGACAAAATAGGGCGTGGCGATCCAGATTGACTTCTGTGCGGAAGAAATCATTTCATAGTATAGGTCGCTCATGCTTTCCTTCATGTCAGGGCCTGTCGCGACAATTTGATAAATGCCCCCTCCCTCCACGGGCACAGGGGTATTGTACTCTTCTTGATCAATTAACACTTCATTGGAGACGTATTCCCAATCCAGCATAAAGATGGCGTGAAGCGTTTGCACAATCTCACCTTCCAGCCGCAGGTGCGTGTCTCTCCAAAACCCGATGTACGGATCCCGGCTGATATATTCCTTCCCGACGTTTAATCCGCCCACAAAACCGATTTTCCCATCGACGATCACGATTTTCCGGTGATTTCTGAAATTAAGCTTCTGGTTGAAAAACCCGTATTTCAGCGGAGAGAACGGAACGATATTCACACCCGCTTGTTTCATTCTCATAATGTCTCTTCTTGCCAGCTTCATGCTCCCTGCCGCATCGTATAAAAACCTCACCTCGACACCCTGGCGCGCTTTTTCCATCATAATGTCCATCATGCCGCGCCCAAGCATGTCTGATTTAAACATGTAGTATTCAATATGTATGTAAGACTCCGCTTTTCTCATCGCTTTGAAAAGTTCAGGAAAGGTTTCTTCGCCGTTTTTCAGCACTTTGATCTTGCTTTTCGTATTGATATTCATATGGGCAGCCCTGATGGAATATGTAAAGAACCTCTCTTGATTGTCCTTCAGCCCTGTCACTTCGGGCGTTTCCTCCTTGTCAAACAGCTTCCTGAGCTTCTCCCTGTTGTACATTCGTTTTGTCTTAAACAGCTTTCCCTTTACATAAAGCTGTCCGGAAAAGAGATAAAACACGTAGCCGACGATTGGAAAAAAGACAAGAATGTGGATCCATAACAGCGTGTGCTGCGAGGTGCGGTTTTCAAGAATTAATGAATAGATGCTGAACAAAATAATGCTTATATAGCAAAGCAATCCTCCGTAAAACTCAAGTCTGGAAACCGGAAAAAACCATATGACATATGCCCCGATGAGCATCATATATAAAAAGAAAAATTCCAGTCTCCTTTTCAGCATCCTAATTCTCTCCTATCTGATTCGATTACCTCTGTATTACCTCTTTTTTCTAGTCTGTAAACCTTCTATGCAAAAAGCCTCACCGCAAAAAGCGGAAAGGCTTATGGTGAGGCTTCCTGAGATTGGCCGGGTGTCATGTTCTTGAGCATATTCGGCTTGAGGGAGTAGCTGCTTTTGATTTTATTTTTGAAGAAGCCGACGATCAGGCCCGTGACCGCGATGGACACTAAGGAGCAGAGCCCTTTCAGCAAGCCGACTGAGAAAATGCCGGCCAGCACTGCGGCAAAATCGAAGAGAAAATTAACTGTCCCGGGGTTCCATCCATAACGTTTTTGCAGAAATAAAGCAAGAATATTGGCACCGCCGAGTGAAGCCTGATGATAAAACATGAGCGACAGGCCGAATCCGATCATCGCCCCGCCGCTAATCGCCCCGGCAAGCGGTGAAAAAGAGGCAGACGGCAGCCAGTGATCCGCGCTTGTGAACAGAGTCAGCGCTGTGACTGCAAATGCGGTGGATAGCGTGAATTTGATGCCCATTCTGATGAGAGAAAACACATAAAACGGGATATTGATCAGAAAGAAGGTGATGGCAAACGAGGAGTGAAACAAGTATGTCAGGCTTAGTGACAGTCCAGCCGTGCCGCCGGTTAATACATGAGAATGTCTGAGTGTCAGGATTCCGGCGCTTGTCATAACACAAGCCATTAAAATGAGTAAAATCCGCTTCATTCTTCACTCTCCTTTTTAGATGATGCATTACAAACATAACAAGACTGCCTGCCGCCCAGCCATTACCTTGGCAGAAAATATCTTATGTTTTCATCAAGATAAAAAAATCCCCCTCTTGAAGGGGGATTTTTACGAGCGTTTCCGATACACGACATAGCTTCGAGTCAGATACTTGAGCGGCAGACTGAACACATGAACCAATCTTGTAAACGGCCACAGGATAAAAACAACGTAGCCTATCACAATATGAAACTTAAACCATAGCGGGACACTCTCCATCAACGAGGGGTCAGGCCGGAACAAAACGATTTCCCTGAACCACGGCCCGACTGTTGTCCGGTAATCAAAGCCTTTTGAATCAATGTTGAGAAACGTGGCCGCAACACCCGACAGCATCATGAAAAGCAGCAGGATGAGCGTAAGGATATCCGATGGCGAGCTGGTTTTGCGGATTCTTTTGTCAAACAGCCGTCTGTACGTCAGGATGACAAGTCCGGTACATGCCGCAATCCCCGCCGGCAGGCCTGCACCAATCGCCATTTTGTGATACATGTGCTCTGAAATGCCAATTGCACCATACACGCCTTCCGGGATCAAAATTCCCATGACATGCCCGCCGACAACGCACAGCAGTCCCCAATGAAAAAGAGTGCTGCCCGCCGCAAGTTTTTTCTTTTCTAGCATCTCGCTTGATTTCGCCGTCCAGCCAAATTGGTCATGCTGGTATCGGTAAATATGGCCGCCGATAAAGATCGTCAATACAATGTATGGCATCACGCCCCAGAGGATCTGTCCGTTCATGCCTGAACAGTCCCTTCAATGCTTTCACGAACGCCGAGGTTTTCCAGCGCGGCCAGCAGCACGTGCAGCAGCTCAGCGTATATGCTGTCATTTTTTTCGAGGCGGGATGCCAGCTCCCTTACATTTGACAGATACTTCTCAAACACACTTCTCGCTGCTTCAATTTCTGCAACTGCGGCAAATTCCAGCAACATTGGCAGGTAATCTGGCAGTTCCTTCTCTGTCGGCAGGAAACCGGATTGCTGATAGGTGTTTTTTAAATGCAGCAATTCGATGCCGCGTTCCCTTTGCTCGCCTGAGTTAAAGTAGGTGACATACATATTTGTTTTTTTCCCGAAGTCGAATGTATAGACATAGTGTTCTATCAGCGCTTCCGGAGAAAAGCTGGCTGACGTCTCGAAAAAGTACAGCAACTTCTCCCGGATTTGCCGGTTGCCGATTTCATGGATAAGAGCCTTCCAATCGGGAAGCTCGGCTCTCCACTCTTCATCCGGATAAGAGAGAAGACAGGAAAGAGCAGAGAACGTGATTTGCCGGTCTGTGGTGTTCATCTTGTTACACCTCATTTATCAAAAGTTAGAAACAGGAGCCGGGGCCGCCTGAAAATGATAAGCCGCAGCTTCCTTGTTCAGCGTATAAATCTGATACTTCTTCTCGATGGCTGCTCGGAATCACAAAGCGGTCATCATATTTGGCAATCGCAAGCAGCCGATACATATCTTCAATTTGCTGTTCTGTTAAGCCGACACTGGAGATCAGTTCCGGATCGATTGATTTATTCGTCTGGACCGCTCTCATATACTGGCGCATGACAGACATTTTCTTTAATGTTGACCGAATATGATCCGTATCACCGGCTGTTAACAGCTGCGCCAAGTAATCTATCGGGATTCTCATTTGGTCGATAGCCGGAAAAATATCTTCCGCCGTTTGCCGGCTGCCTTTTCCTTCAAAGAGATTCATAATCGGGCTGAGCGGCGGAATGTACCACACCATTGGCAGCGTGCGATACTCAGGATGAAGCGGCAGCGCGATCTTCCAGTCAATGATCATTTTATAGATTGGTGATTGCTGCGCGGCCTCTATCCATTCAGCCGGAATGCCTTGTTCTTTTGCCAATTTGGCAATCTCAGGATCATTCGGATCAAGAAAAACATCCAATTGGGAATGGTAGAGATCCTTTTCGTTTTCAACAGATGCCGCTTCCTCCACTTTGTCCGCGTCATACAGCATGACGCCGAGGTAGCGGATTCTGCCAACACACGTCTCGGAGCAGATGGTCGGCAGTCCCGCCTCCAAACGCGGAAAGCAGAGTGTGCATTTTTCGGCTTTGTTCGTTTGCCAGTTAAAATAGACTTTTTTATAAGGACACGATGAGACGCAATATCTCCATGAACGGCATGCGTTTTGATCCACAAGCACAATGCCGTCCTCCTCGCGTTTGTACATGGCGCCGGACGGACAGGATGAAACGCACGCCGGGTTGATGCAGTGCTCGCAAATACGGGGCAGATACATCATAAAGACCTCATCGAATTCTGTTTTAATTGATTCCTCCATCTTTTGCACGTTTGGATCTTCAAGTCCCGTTATGTGGCCGCCTGCGAGATCATCCTCCCAGTTCGGCCCCCATTCGATATTCATGAAATCCCCTGTCAAGGACGATTTCGGGCGTGCCACTGGCTGGTGTTTTTTCTGCGGGCTGTTCGTTAATGTTTCATAATCATAGTTCCAAGGTTCATAGTAATCATCAATCGTCGGCTGGTTCGGATTGTAGAAAAGGCCCGCAAGCCGGTTTGTTTTCGAGCCTGATTTCAGCTCGAGCTTTCCTTTTTTCAATGTCCAGCCGCCTTTATATTTGTCCTGGTCCTCCCATTGCTTCGGGTAGCCGATGCCCGGCTTTGTTTCTACATTATTGAAGTACATATATTCCGCACCGGTACGGTTTGTCCATGTGTTTTTACAGGTGACGCTGCACGTGTGGCAGCCGATGCATTTATCCAAGTTCATGACCATACCGATTTGCGCTTTAATCTTCAAGCCAATCGACCTCCTTCAGCTTGCGGATGACGACATTCAGGTCGCGCTGATTCCCCGTTGGACCGTAATAGTTAAAGCCGTAGCTGAGCTGGGCGTAGCCCCCGATCATCTGTGTCGGCTTGACGTGAATCCTTGTCGGGCTGTTATGGGTGCCTCCGCGGTTATTCGTCAGCTTTGTTCCTGGCACGTTGATGTGGCGGTCCTGGGCATGGTGCATAAACGCCATTCCTTTAGGAATCCGATGAGACAAAACCGCTCTTGCGACGACTACGCCATTTCGGTTGAAGCATTCAATCCAATCGTTGTCTTTAATATCCGTGTCCTGTGCATCATCTTTATTCATCCATACGGTCGGCCCGCCGCGGAACAGCGTCAGCATCGGCAAGGAATCAAAATACATGCTGTGGACGGACCATTTGTTATGCGGCGTCAAATAATTGAGGACGATCTCTTTTCCCTCTTGATCAGGCCGCTTGCTTAGAAACGGGCGGTGCTGGAGGATCGGTTTAAATGTCGCCATCGTTTCACCGAATTCCATCATCAGTTCATGATCGACATAATAGGATTGTCTGCCTGTCAGCGTTCGCCACGGGATTAATTTCTCCACATTCGTCGTAAACGGCGAGTACCTGCGTCCGCCTTTTTCAGAGCCGGTAAACGCCGGAGAGGTGATGACCGTTTTCGGCTGGGCTGTAATTTGTTCGAACGTAAAGCATTCTTCCTCACGCTCTTCCGCCAGGTCTTTCAGCTTCAGGTTTGTGATGTTTTCAAGTGATTCCCATGCTTTTACGGCGACCTTCCCATTTGAAGTGGACGATAGGGTTAAAATCGCTTCTGCCGCCTGCTTTGCTTCACTTATATTTGGACATCCCTTTGCCACGCTGTCTGAGGTGATTTCTCCCAGTCTCTTTTTGAGTGATTCATATTCATCGGCTATTGACCAGCTCATCCCTTTTGTTCCGCTCGGCTTTAAAGCAGCGTTAGGACCGAGTGCGGTCATTTTATGAAAAATGTGTTTGTAATCCCGTTCAACGACTTGGATGTTCGGCATCGTTTTTCCCGGAATGGCTTCACATTCGCCCTTGCTCCAGTCATTGATTTTGCCGAATGGCTGGGCCAATTCCTGCATGGTGTCGTGGAGGAGCGGCGTCGCAACCACTTCTTTCACCGGCTCCATATCGACTTCTTCTGCCAGATCGGAAACGGCTTTTGACAGCGCCTTGAAAATATCCCAGTCTGACTTCGATTCCCACGGAGCCGAGATCGCCGGAGCAAATGGATGAATGAACGGATGCATATCCGTGCTGCTGAGGTCGTGTTTTTCATACCATGTCGCCGCCGGCAACACGATATCAGAATACAGCGCCGTACCCGCCATTCGAAAATCAAGATTGATTAATAAGTCGAGCTTTCCTTCCGGCGCCTGCTCCCGCCATTTGATTTCTTCAGGACGGATGCTGTCGCTGTCGTCATTCATTAAACCGTTCGTCGTCCCCAGCAAATGCTTGAGAAAATATTCATGCCCTTTTCCTGAGCTTGAAATCAGATTTGCCCGCCATACAAAGAGATTCCTTGGGAAATTCACTTCATTGTCAGGATCTTCAATCGCGAATTTCAGTTTTTTCTCTTGGAGCTGTGAGGCTACGTACGCACCTACGTCTTCAGATGTTGCTGCCCCTGCTTTTTCAGCTTCTTTATACAGATCGATGCCATTTTGATTGAAAGTCGGGTAAGACGGAAGCCACCCTAGCCGCGCCGCTAGCACATTGTAATCAGCGTGGTGCTTGTAGCGGGAAGACGCAGCAATCGGTGATGCCAAATCACTGATCGGCTGGTCCTCATAACGCCACTGATCTGTCGCAAAGTAGAAAAATGAAGTGCCGTTTTGCAGCTTGGGCACGCCCTCCCAGTCCTTTGCAGTTGCAATCGTCTGCCACCCTTCAGCAGGTCGGAGCTTTTCCTGCCCCACGTAATGGGCCCAGCCTCCGCCATTTACGCCTTGGGCGCCTACAAGCAAAACAAGATTTAACACTGCTCGGTAGATCGTGTCGGAGTTGAACCAGTGGTTAATGCCGGCTCCTACGATAATCATGGACCGGCCGTCTGTATCGATCGCATTTTGAGCAAACTCTCTGGCAATCTTAACGACAGCTTCTTTTTTGATTCCTGTCATTTGTTCCTGCCAGGCAGGCGTAAACGGCTCAGGATCATCATAGGAGACAGCTTGTTGTTCGCCGATGCCCCGATTTACGCCGTAGTTAGCCAGTATCAAGTCAAACACGGTCGTGACGTACGTCTCTTCACCGTTCAGGTTCATTTTTTTAATAGGAAGATCCCGCTCGAGCACTTTGTTTCCGTCATTTGAAAAATACGGGATGCGCACCGTGCCGATTTCATCCTCTATTCCGAGCACAGAAAGACGGGGTTCAATCGCTTCTCCTGTTTCTTCATCAATCATATGCAGGTTCCATTTCTGCTTCCCGTCCCAGCGGGAACCCATTGTCCCCTGCGGTATGGCAAATGCCCCTGTCTGTTCGTTCCAGACCGCGGGCTTCCACTGATCATGCTTTGTCTGCCGCCCGATGTCCTTCGCATGCAAAAACCGGCCCGCTGTGTATACGCCATTTTCTTTTGATAAGGTGACGAGAAATGGAAAATCAGTGTATTGCTTCGCATACTCAATAAAACGTTCAGTTTCTTGGTTCACGTAGAATTCCTGAAGAATGACGTGACCCATGGCCATCGCAAGCGCCCCGTCAGTCCCTTGGCGGATACTCAGCCAGTCATCCGCGAACTTTGAGGATTCCGCAAAATCCGGACTGATCGAAATGACCTTAGCGCCTTTATAGCGGGCCTCCGCCAAAAAGTGCGCGTCAGGGGTTCTCGTTAACGGAACGTTGGAGCCCCATGTGATGATATAGCCTGAATTGTACCAATCACTGCTTTCTGGAACGTCCGTCTGGTCACCCCAAATTTGCGGGGATGCTGGCGGAAGATCCGCATACCAGTCATAAAAACTGAGCATTGGGCCGCCGATTAACGACATAAACCGGGAGCCTGAGGCGTGGCTGATCATGGACATGGCCGGAATCGGAGAAAAGCCGACATTCCGGTCTGGCCCGTATTTCATCACTGTATACAGCAGAGAGGCTGAAATCAGCTTCAGCACCTCCGGCCATTCAGCACGAACAAAACCGCCTTTCCCTCTCGCCTGTTTATAGGACTTCGCTTTTTCAGGGTTTTCAACGATTGATTTCCAGGCATCCAGCGGATTTTGATGCATCTGCAATGCTTCCCGCCACAAATTGATCAGCACACCGCGCACGTATGGATATTTCACACGGAGCGGGCTGTAGATATACCATGAAAAACTGGCCCCCCGCGGACAGCCTCTCGGTTCGAAATCAGGCATATCCGGGCCTGTTGATGGATAATTCAAATTTTGTCCTTCCCACGTGACAATTCCGTTTTTCACATAAATATTCCAGCTGCAAGACCCCGTGCAGTTAACGCCGTGGGTGGAGCGAACGACTTTGTCGTACTGCCATCTGTTTCTGTATACATTCTCCCAATCGCGATCTTCGCGGGTGGTTTGGCTATGTTTATTTGAATGGTGTTCTATAGGAGAGAAAAAATTCAATCTCCTAAACAACGGACTCATTTTCTTTTTCTTCATGAGAGTTCACTCCTTCCGAGTCAGGTGGTGCTAAGTTCACTATAAACAGAGACAGCGTGTTCCCTTGTGAACTATGTCACACACTCTGCTTTTTTCACAAAATGTTCACACAAAGGAGAAGGAAGGATTTTCACAGGATGTGAGGAAGGCCGCGTTTGCAGGACGCCTGATCATGAGCCGCCTTTTCATTCAAAGATCAAAAAACCCGGCTCTATTTAAGAACCGGGCTCAGCATTTTCGTCTTGTGATGTATGCAAATACCGCAAAAATAACTGATAGGAACAAAAAACATTTTGCTGAAGCATGGCCAAAAAGTTCATTTGCAGCTGCGGATTGTAAGACATCATTTTTTTAAATACGTAATAAGGGATATTGAGAATCAGAATGTCTGAAGTGGCATTGACTGTGATAAAAGGCGATAAATAAAGCCCGCCTTTTTCATCAATCGGAAACACATCGCCTTTTTCCCACAGCGCAACGGTTTTCGACCCTTCAGGGAGCCTGGTGTCCATAAAACGGACACTGCCTTTTAATACAATATAAACAGATTGTGAATGAAGAAAGGATGGAGTTTGATCACATGAGCCGCTGATAAACGTGCCGTTTTTCAGCAAGGTTTCGACAATGGATAGAGGCACTTCATTAAACATGGGAAGTTGTTTCAGAAATAATAAATAGTCACACTGATTCATAAGAAAGCCTCCTGTGCTAAGGATAGCTTTAGTGTAGCTCGACTGAGCCTGTACAGCAGTGATGTATTTCACAGCCTGTATGATGAATGTCACTTATCAGGAGGGTGACTGCATTTATAATGAAAGAAAAAAGGAGGGTTTCGATGAAAGCGCTGATTCCGAAGCAGCACGGCGCATGGGCGATGCTGCTGATCCCATTTTTACTAGGCATAGTCAAGGGAGGCCCCGTTATCTGGCATATCCCGCTCTTCCTTGGCTGGCTTTTCCTATACTTAGCGGTTTATCCCGTTACACTTGCCTTGAAAAAGAAACAAATCAAACCATATCAAAAGTGGATGTGTTATTACGGTTTTCCCGCCTGCTGCTTTTTGATGATCCCTCTCTTTCATAAGCCGCCTCTCATCTGGGTGGGCGTTTCTTTACTGCCGCTGTTTCTCATCCATATGTATTTTGCCCGCCGAAAAAATGAACGAGCCCTATTGAATGATGTTGCAGGTGTTTTGTTCTTTTGTTCGGGCGGTCTTGCAAGCTGCTGGCTGGGGATGGGAACCCTTGACGGCTGGGCTTGGTTTATTTTCTTGCAGTCTGCTTTATTTTTTATCGGGAGTTCCTTTTATGTGAAATCGGTGATCCGTGAGAGAAAAAACAGGGCATTTGCATACTGGTCATGGGGATATCACCTGCTGCTCCCCTTTTTATCCGCTCTTTTCGGAGCTGGATGGGCGTTTCTCGCTTTTATCCCAAGCAGCTTGCGGGCATGGTTTTTTCATGGCAGGGATTGGCCTGTGAAAACGATTGGCATTCTGGAAATCGTGAACGCCTGCTTCTTTTTTGCCGTCATGTGCCTCTTTATGACAAGGTAAAAAAACAAGGACACCGCTGTCCTTGTTTTTTTCAGTCAATATTGCAAATCTCCAG
Organism: Bacillus sp. LJBS06; assembly: GCF_016924995.1. Classification (NCBI taxonomy): domain Bacteria; kingdom Bacillati; phylum Bacillota; class Bacilli; order Caryophanales; family Bacillaceae; genus Bacillus; species Bacillus sp. LJBS06. The sequence goes on from NZ_CP070483.1 coordinate 3,772,341, forward strand.
CGGACAATTTTCACACTCAATTTCACATCGCAAATAGTCCCGCTTGTGCAAAATAATTTTTCCAGATTCGTCTATCGAAATAACCCCTTGTTTGCGGAGATCTCCGAGCATGCGGTTGACGCTTTCCCTTGCAGCCGCGCAAAACTTTGCCAAATCCTGATTTGTCAGGACAATGTTAATCAGAATGCCGTCGCTTCGCTCCACTCCGTAGCTGTTTGATAAGCGGATAAGGGTGGAATAGAGCGCACCCTTTTTGCCGTGAAGAAGCAGATCCCTGATTTTGGACTGAATTTTCCGGAGATGGGTGCTCATCCATTTCATGAACTCAAATGTCAAAGCGCCGTTTTGGATTAATTCTTTTTCCAGCTTATTTTTATTAATGACGAGCACCTCGCCATCCTCTAGCACTTTTGCACTAAGCATATACCTCGGTTCTTCAGTGAAAAGTGTTAATTCACCGACGATATCGTTTTTTTGGCAGATTCTAAGCGTCAGGTCTTTTCCGTCAGATGTCAGCTTGCCGATTTCAATGAGTCCTGATTGAATCAGATAAAGCTCTTCTGCATCCATTCCTTCTCGAAACAAATACGTGTGTTTTTCCATTTTTCTTTTCGTGCTGATCGATTCCAGCAATTCATGCAGATCACTGGATATAAGATCACTATCAGATGGTCGAACAGAGAGAAAATTCATGAGCTCACCTCGAAGAAAGTCACGTTGTGTGTTTATTGTAACGTGAATTGATTTGTACCCATCGAGAAAAAACTAACAATCTTGTGAATGCTCCAGTGTTAGTTGATGCTCTGACTGTTTCTCTCCGTGTGCATTTTCATTCTTTCCTGCCAATACATCCAGATCACAAGGACAAAGCTGGCTAACGCCACCTCTGAAAGCGCCATAAATCCGATCGCATATTGGCCTGTTGCCTGAAACACACTCGCCAATATCAGCGGAGGAAAAAAACCGCCTAATCCGCCCATGGCAGACACAATACCATTTGCAATCCCCGCTTGCTTCGAAAAATAGAAAGGCACCAGTTTAAAAACCGTCCCGTTTCCTATACCTGAGCAGACCGCCACAGTTAATGACCCAAACGTATAAAGGCCGATTGTCGGCGAGAACGATAAGATAATGCCTGATAATGTAAGCCCCGCAAAAACGAACATCAAGATGCGGAGAGGGCTTATTTTATCAGCCAGGAATCCGCCCGCAGGCCTGAGCAGCGTAGAGACCGCAATAAAGCCAGCCGTCCGCAAACCGGCATCCGCCGGACTCAGTCCAAAGTGCTCCACCAGAAAGTTCGGCAAATAGATGGTGAAGGCGACAAAGGCACCAAACGTAATAAAATAAAACAGGCTCAGAAACCACAGGACATGATTTCGGTAAACGGCTTTGATTTGGGTCTTTACAGAAACTTTGACCTTCTTCTCATGCCTGTCGCCGAATAAAACATGCAGTAAGGCAAAGACAGCCAGCAAAACCAGATACATCTGTACGGTTGCTTTCCAACCGACGGCTTGAGCGATAACCGGCGCCGCAAATGTCGTAACGGCTGTCCCGATATTTCCTGCACCGTAAATCCCATTGACGACACCGTGCTTTTCCTTCGGATAATATTTCGGAAGGGAGGTCACCCCAATGGAGAATACCGCTCCCCCGATCCCTAAGAAAAAGCCGCCGGCGATTAAATCAAACAAAGAATTCGCAATACTGATCCAAAATACAGGAAACAAAAGCAAGATAAAGCTGATCATAAACATCAGCCGCGCGCCAAACCTGTTCGTTAAATACCCTAAAGGAATGCGGAGTAGCGACCCGAGGATCACAGGAATCGCCGTCACCAAAGAAATCTCGCCCTTGCTTAAATGAATATCTAATGTGATTTGGGAAATGAGTGATGAAATCAGCACCCAAACCATAAACCCTGCCACCAAGCTTAATGACTGTAACGATAATTGAATGTGTTGACGGTTGATCATTTGGCTTGCCCCTTTCAATGATTCAATAATCAGTCTTATCATACAAAAACTCGGCAAACAGGATTGTGAAATACATCACACGTTTTCCTCATAAAAAAAGGACAAAGCCCGAAGACTTTGTCCTTACATCATCATTACATTTTTTCCGGAGCCGATACGCCAATCAGCTGAAGCGCGTTGTTCAGCGTAATTTGCGTTGCCTTCATTAAAGCCAGGCGCGCGCGGCTTTTCTCTTCATTTTCAGGATCGATGACTTTCTCTGCGTTGTAGAAGCTGTGCAGAGCGGAAGCCAGGTCATAAATATAGTTTGTGACACGGTGCGGAATTCGTTTTTCCGCTGCTTCCGCCACTGCCTCTGGGAAGCCGCCGATCGTTTTCAGCAGATCATATTCTTTTTCTGATTGGATATGGCTGAAATCAAGGTCTGCCGCAGGTGTAAGTCCCTGCTCCTCCCCTTGGCGAAGCATGCTGCAAATACGGGCATGCGCATATTGTGCATAATACACTGGGTTTTCGTTAGATGTTGATACAGCAAGATCTAAGTCAAAATCCATATGTGTGTCCGCACTGCGCATCGCAAAGAAGTAACGCACGGCATCCAAGCCTACTTCTTCAATCAAATCACGCATCGTTACGGCTTTACCGGTCCGTTTGCTCATTTTCATTTTCTCGCCGTTTTTGTAAAGGTGAACGAGCTGAATGATTTCTACTTCAAGCGTTCCTTTTTCATAGCCCAGCGCTTCGATTGCCGCTTTCATGCGCGGGATGTAGCCGTGGTGATCGGCGCCCCAAACGTTGATCAGCTTATCAAAGCCGCGGTCAAGCTTGTCCTTATGGTACGCGATATCAGGAAGCAGGTACGTGTACGTGCCGTCCTTCTTGATCAATACGCGGTCTTTATCATCGCCAAACGTCGTAGAGCGGAACCAAGTCGCGCCGTCTTCTTCATAGACATGGCCTTTTTCGCGGATCGCTTCAAGCGCCTTATCGATTTTTCCGTTTTGGTACAGAGACGTTTCGGAATACCACACATCAAACGGCACACGGAAGTTTTCCAAGTCCTTGCGCAGCTTATCCAGCTCGTATTTCAGGCCGTATTCACGGAAAAACGCGAGGCGTTCACTTTCCTCTTCATTAACAAAACGATCGCCGTATTCCTCAGCGAGACGCTTTCCGATCGCAATAATATCCTCGCCGCGGTAGCCGTCCTCCGGCATCGGTTTCTCCAAGCCGAGCGCTTCAAAGTAACGGACTTCAACAGAAAGCGCCAGATTGTTGATTTGGTTTCCCGCATCGTTAATGTAGTATTCGCGGCTTACATCATAACCCGCTTTTGAAAGCACGTTGCATAAGGAGTCACCGACAGCCGCACCGCGTGCATGTCCGAGGTGAAGGTCTCCCGTCGGATTCGCTGATACGAATTCGACCTGAACTCGTTCACCGTTTCCGATGTTCGTTTCCCCGTATGCTTCCCCTGCTTCCAGTACAGACGGAATCAGCTTTGTTAAATATTGATTGTTCATATAGAAATTGATAAAACCCGGGCCGGCGATATCCAGTTTTTCAATCGAAGCCTTTCCTTTATCAAAATGAGCGACAATCTCTTCAGCGATTTGGCGCGGCGCTTTTTTTGCGACTCTCGCCAGCTGCATCGCCATATTTGTAGAGTAATCGCCGTGTGTTTTATCTTTCGGTGTTTCTAAAACGACATTAGGAAGCTGGCTTTCTTCAGCCAGTCCCGCTTTCAGAACGGCCGCTTTGATTTCTTCTTTCAGCACGTCCTTCATTTGTTCCGCAATGTTCATGCGTGAGTTCCTCCCTCATACGTGATCGTCATATTATGTAAATGCTCCTGCTCGTCTCCGACATGCATGTCATATGCGATGCTGATACGGCCATTTTCTTCACCGAGATCAGATTGAATCGATTTTGTGCTTGTTTTCAGCTCAAGCTCACCAAATGACATTTTATATTTAGCAATTGTGGAAGCTCCCGTTACGAAACGCTGATTCATTTTGACAGCGCCTGACCTCATGACCAGGACTTCGCCTTCGCTTACTTTCACAATCGTTTTGACTTTGCCTAAGTCGTGTTCTTCATAATAAGATAGATACACTTTATTTTGTTTTACATAGTAAAATCCGGTGGTGCGGAATTCGATGACCTCTTGGTTTCCGTCATCCTCAATCACAGACTTCACATGGAGTGTTATCGGTGTCTCTTGCTTCATTCTGACACGTCCTTTTCATCATTCCACTTTGACTTGAATAGTATAATCATTCGGTTTGTAAACTTCAACTGCTTCTATCTTACCATCATTGCTCATCAGATTTGAAGATAAACCTCATAAAAAGCATTTCCTTAATAGAAGAGAAAATCATATCACTAATTACCTTTAGGAAATGTTACATTTTTCCGAAATCTATCATTTCCATTTCACATTTTTTTCAAAATATATGTATTGAATTAGTAATTTGATAGTTTTAAGATAAAAGTACAACATAGATCTGCTAGAAAAACAAAAAAAGGGAGGATTCAATTATGAAAAAAGCTGTCATTGTAGAAAACAAAGGTTGTGCAACATGCTCGATCGGAGCCGCTTGTTTAGTGGACGGCCCAATCCCTGATTTTGAAATTGCCGGTGCAACAGGCCTATTCGGTCTATGGGGATAAGGTTCTCCAAAAAGGGCATAGTCTTTCTACTATGCCCTTTTAAGTAAATTACAATTTTTAACTAAAATCTACCTCTTGTATATACATACACAATCGTTTTTCATTTGAATCATAGATATAGGGGATGGTATTTTGTTTAAAGAGCAGATGTATCCATTTATTAATGAAAGTGTAAGAGTTCACCAGCTTCCTGAGGGTGGCGTGTTAGAAATCGACTACTTGCGCGATAATGTCTCCATTTCTGACTTTGAGTACTTGGACCTCAACAAAACGGCTTACGAGCTTTGCATGCGCATGGATGGCCAAAAAACAGCTGAACAGATTTTAGCTGAGCAATGTGCCGTGTATGACGAATCTCCCGAAGACCATAAAGACTGGTATTACGACATGCTCAACATGCTCCAAAACAAGCAGGTCATCCAGCTTGGCAACCGGGCCAAACGCCATACAATCACCACGAGTGGAAGCAATGAATTTCCAATGCCGCTCCACGCCACATTTGAGCTGACGCACCGCTGTAATTTGAAATGCGCCCACTGTTATTTGGAAAGCTCGCCTGAAGCGCTCGGCACCGTGTCGATTGAGCAATTCAAAAAAACGGCTGATATGCTGTTTGATAACGGTGTATTGACATGCGAAATCACGGGCGGGGAAATTTTTGTCCATCCAAACGCCAATGAGATTCTTGACTATGTGTGTAAAAAGTTCAAAAAAGTCGCTGTCTTAACGAACGGAACACTCATGCGAAAAGAGAGCCTGGAGCTTTTGAAAACGTACAAGCAAAAAATCATCGTCGGCATTTCTCTTGATAGTGTCAATTCCGAGGTTCATGACTCCTTTAGAGGGAGAAAAGGCTCTTTTGCCCAAACTTGTAAAACGATAAAATTGTTGAGTGACCACGGTATATTTGTCAGAGTCGCCATGTCCGTCTTCGAAAAAAACATGTGGGAAATCCACGATATGGCCCAAAAGGTTCGGGATCTTGGAGCGAAGGCGTTCTCTTACAATTGGGTTGATGATTTCGGAAGAGGCAGGGATATTGTCCATCCAACGAAAGACGCCGAGCAGCACCGCAAGTTTATGGAATACGAGCAAAATGTGATTGATGAGTTTAAAGATTTAATTCCGATTATTCCCTATGAGAGAAAACGCGCGGCAAATTGCGGCGCTGGCTGGAAGTCCATTGTGATCAGCCCGTTCGGCGAAGTACGTCCGTGCGCCCTCTTTCCAAAGGAATTTTCATTGGGAAATATTTTTCATGATTCCTATGAAAGCATCTTTAACTCCCCTCTCGTCCATAAACTGTGGCAAGCGCAGGCGCCGCGGTTCAGCGAGCATTGCATGAAAGACAAATGCCCGTTCAGCGGCTATTGCGGAGGCTGTTACTTAAAAGGGCTGAACTCTAACAAATATCACCGGAAAAACATTTGCTCTTGGGCGAAAAACGAACAATTAGAAGACGTGGTCCAGCTTATTTAGGAGGGAAACGATTTGTCACCAGCACAAAGAAGAATTTTACTGTATATCCTTTCATTTATCTTTGTCATCGGCGCAGTCGTCTATTTTGTCAAAAGCGATTATCTGTTTACGCTGATTTTCATTGCCATTGCCATTCTATTCGGGATGCGCGCGCGGAAGGCTGACTCGCGATGAGCATTTTGGATATACACGATGTATCCGTTTGGTATGAACGGGACAACGTCATCTTAGAACAAGTGGATTTACATTTAGAAAAAGGCGCCGTTTACGGCCTGCTTGGGGTAAACGGCGCCGGAAAAACGACACTGATTAATACGCTGACAGGCGTGAATCGCAATTTCAGCGGGCGCTTTACGCTGTGCGGAATTGAAGCGGAGGCCGGCATGCCCCAGAAAACATCAGATCAGCTGAAGATTCACCGTTACTTCGCCGCCGATTATCCGCTGCTGTTTACAGAAATTACGGCGAAGGACTATGTGTCTTTCGTCCATTCGCTTTACCAAAAGGATTTTTCAGAGCAGCAGTTTGCCGGTTTAGCCGAGGCCTTTCATTTTTCAAAATACATCAACAGGAGAATTTCAGAGCTGTCCTTGGGGAACAGGCAAAAGGTTGTGTTGATGACAGGCTTATTGCTGCGCGCCCCCCTGTTTATTTTGGATGAGCCGCTCGTCGGTTTGGATGTGGAATCGATAGAGGTCTTTTATGAGAAAATGCGCGAGTACTGTGAGGCAGGCGGAACCATTTTGTTCTCTTCTCATCTGCTCGATGTCGTGCAAAGATTTTGTGATTATGCGGCCATTCTTCACAACAAACAGATCCAAAAGGTCATTCCGATTGGAGAGGAGACCGATCTGCGGCGGGAATTTTTTGAGGTGATCGGCCATGAATAGCATAATCTCCATCATGTCTTTGCTGTTCAAGCAGCTTTACAGCCGGCAAGGGAAAAAGGATGCCATCCGCATTGCCGCAGGCCTTGTCATTCTGGCCGTCTTTGAAATCGGGCTGATCCGACAGGCTGGCATTAACGAATCGGTGTTAGGGAAAACGTATATCATACTCGCACTTCTCTTGATGAATGCGTATATGGTGTTTCTTTCTGTGACATCTCAATGGAAGGAATCTTATATGAAGCTGAGCTGCCTGCTGCCGATTTCTTCACGGAGCTTTTGGGTTGCCCAGAGTGTCGTTCTGTTTGTCGACACTTGTTTGAGAAGAACATTATTCTTTTTCATTTTACCGCTGTTCTTATTTGGAAACGGAACGCTGTCAGGGGCGCAAACATTGTTTTGGCTCGGCAGATTTTCGTTTTTTACCGTTTACTCTATTATTTTCGGAGTTGTGCTAAGCAACTATTTCGCCAAAAAGAAGAACTGGATGTTTCTGCTGCATGCGGCGATATTCGCCTGTGTATGCCTCAGCGTCGCTTTTATGCCGGCCGCCACGATCCCGCTTTGCGCGGTTCATATCCTGTGGGCGGTGGTCATTGACTTTCCTGTCTTTCTGCAGGCGCCTCCGCAGCAGAGCAAGATGCATTCATTTATGCGGCGATCTGAATTTTCGTTTTACAAAAGAGAATGGAACCGATTTATCTCTTCTAAAGCGATGCTGTTAAATTACGCGGTGATGGCGGCGTTCAGCGGATTCTTTTCGTTCCAGATGATGAACACCGGCATCTTCAATCAGCAAGTGATTTATATCGTGATTTCCGCGCTTTTGCTCATCAGCTCACCGATCGCCCTTTTGTATTCGATCGAAAAAAACGACCGGATGCTGCTTATCACGCTTCCGATCAAGCGGAAAACAATGTTTTGGGCGAAATATCGCTTTTATGCCGGTCTATTAGCAGGCGGATTTCTCCTTGTCGCGATCATTGTGGGTTTCATCAGCGGCCGTCCGATTTCAGCTCTTACTTTTGCGCAGTGTATGGAATTGCTGCTGGCGGGAGCATTTATCAGGTTAACCGCGGATGAAAAACGGCCCTTCTTCAGCTGGCAGACGGAGCAGCAGCTATGGAGCGGTTTCTCAAAATATCGGTCTTATCTGTTTTGTCTTCCCCTATTCTTAGCCACATTAGCCGGCACCGCTGTCTCCCTGGCGGTCGTTCCGATAGCCGGTCTGATCATAGTCTATTACCTGCAAAAACAGGATGGTGGTTTCTTTGATACAAGCAAAAGAGAACGGCTTGGAAGTTAACCTGCTGAAGACTCATCAATTTTCAACTATTTCAATCGCCGCGAGCTTTCTGAAACCGATCGAAAGCGCGGCGGAACCTGAGGAAGAAACAATTTATTTTTACGGCGCCGCCGCATACCTGAAGGAGCCAATCATTGACGCTTTCGGTTATGCTGCCGGCAGCCGTTTCATGTACTCGGCGAATCTCTTTTTTGATCAGCAGCTGAAAACCTGCGGGACCCGTTTGATTCACCCATTGTATAACGGGAATCTTCATGTTGACGCCCTAATGAAAACTTTTGCAGACATGTCTTTCCCTTCTTCCCTTTCACCCGAAGCCGTTGAAAAAGCACGGAATGAGCTGCTGCTGAAAATCGAAAAGAAATTCACTGATCCCTTCTCCTACTCGGCAGCGCGCTTGGCTGAGGAGGTCTTCGGAAACCCGATGTACGGCACAGGCATGTTTGGCCGGAAAGACAGGATAAAGGCGATTCATCCTAAACGGTTTCTTGACGCAGCGGACTTTATCGTTGATTTAATGTCCCAGCAAAAACAGCTGAACATATTGGGACAAGTTCAAGCACGTGATGCTCAGGGACATGCCCCGCAAACGTCCGCTGTAACGTCCGGAAGAATACCCGTGAACCGGCATGTTTTTGAAACAGAGACACGCAGCGCTGCAGGTCCCTCCGTCTTAACACTCGGATTTGATTGCGGAGAGATGAAAGATGCCAGCGATTATATCAAAATCCAGCTAATAGACGGATTACTGGGAAAGTACGGCCATTCCGCTTTATTCAAGCACTTCCGAGAGAAGGATCTGGCAGTCTATCACGTCATCACCCGTTACGATGTCATGAACAATTTGCTGCTTGTTTCTATATGTACGGATCAGCTTCATGAAAAGGATATACCTCCGCGCGTTTTGGAAGCTGTCTCAGCTTTTCAAACGAATGAGCGGGAACTGGAACAGGCAAAGCAATTTTTACGGAATGAAATGCTGCTGCAATTCGATTCTCCCGAAGGTCTGTTGGCTTATATGGGGATTCTTCGCCGCTTCTCCTGCACGAAAGAAGCCTTGCTGGATGGCATCTCAGCGGTAACGTGCCGTGATGTATTGCAATTCATAGCGACTATCAATTATATCGGAGCTCATGTAGTAAGGGGATGAAGAGATGGAAAAGAAAGCCTTTTTTCAACAGCTGGATGAACGAACCGATATCAAATACACAGAAAGCGGGCTGAAAATATTCAGATTAAAATTCCCCCGCGCCCATCTGCGCCTGTGCAATGTGAAAATCGATTTCGGAAGCCGTGATGTCTGCTTACAGGCAGAATCCGGCGACACGCTGCTTCCGTATGGCATAGCGCATTTTTTAGAGCATCTTCTCTTCTGGCATAACGGCCGCAACCTGTACAATGATTTTTTTGCGCATGGCGCGCTTTTAAACGCATTCACTACCTACACTGATACCAATTTCATGTTTACCTCATTACCGGATCGGCTCAGACAAACGATCCCCATCCTGCTTGATGCTTTATGGAACCACTCATTTGACAAAAAGATTGTCGCTCAGGAAAAAGCTGTGATTACAAGCGAAATTCAAACAGCACACCTTAACCATCAGCTCTCATATCATTATCAGCTGATCAGCATGCTTTCTCCCGCCTCACCTGCTGCCGTTTTCCCCGCAGGCAGAATCGAGGATATTAACGCGCTGAACATCGGTGATTTACAAAAAGCCTACAAAGCCGCCTACAAAGCCCATCGGATGACGCTGTTTTTGATTGGGGGTTCAGAAGATACGGAAATGCTTTTACCTCCTCACCTTCAGCTGCAGAAGCGTCCGCATGATCAAGCTAAAAAGAAAATCATCCCGGCGTGCCCTCCACCCCTTTCACAAAAAATGGTGCTGGGTGATGAGGAGCGGATGGAAGATACATGGACCGGATTACAGATCGGCGCACTTCCCGGGCAAAACGATCTGTTGACCGTAAAGCTTTATTGGGATATCGCGTCTCGTATTCTATTTCAATTAGATTCACCGTTTTTTCAAGAAATTCAGCAAACGTATCGCCTGGAAATCGATCGCTTGTCAGCCGAGACACATATATATGAGGATGGCGGTTTCTTGATCCTTCACAGTCAAGGGACCCATTCTTCAGCTTATATTGATGTCGCATCATACTATGTCACGCAGCAGAAAGAACAGGTTGCTTCCTGGCTTCAATACGGCAAGAACTCTTTGACTGACGCGATCATTTATGACAGCGATTATGTGCGTAAATGCTTCGAATGGGCGGCCGAGTGTGACAGGAACGATTGCTCGTTTCTTGACATGTACCACATCATTCAAGATATGGATACGCAGATTTTCATGTCTCTCATTGATGCATTGGCATCTTCTAACAAAGCGATCATTCATGTTTCCCAGAAAGAGGCGATCAAACAATGAGAAAAAGCACTGTCTTTACCTTGTTATTGCTGCTTGTCGGTATGGCGGCTTATTCCTTCGGCTGGGTTCAGGCCGCCGCCGAATCCGCCGCCCAATATGTACAGATGATCAACAGTGATGCCGTGCGGCTCGGACTGCTGGCTTGTACCGCCGCCGTCCTGATGCTGCCTGCTTTTCTCTATCTTCACTATGTCACCCAATCCGTGAAAAACATGACAGCAGCTTTTCAGAAACTCACACAGTCTCATCAAAGCTGCTGTGACTTTCAGCAACACAACCTGTGCAGCCGCTATGCAGAAGACGTCAAATCGCTGCGTGACAGCTATAAAAACATCCGCCAAACATACGTGATGGCTGCTGTATTATGCCAAGTCGTCATATTCGGATGCATGTTCGAAATCGTCAAAGCCGTCCCTTTCCGCCTTTACACGCCCCCTGCCGTTTCAATGGGGCTTGCGCTGTTACTGATCTTGTATTTATTGTTTTGCATGCGAACGTATTTGCTGCAGCTTTTGCAGCACGGCAGCCTGTTCAGAAAAGTGCTTGCGGGAGCGCTTGCAGCAGCCGGGATATGGTGGATGCTCAGTTTCACTATAAGTGAACTGCTGTTTCTGATCATCGTAGCGGCGATCCAGCAGATCGGATCATCAATATATAAGCACATCTCTGATCGCCGCCCCGCTTCTTTCGAACTATAAAGCTTCTACATTGCAATCGCAGACGGACCCGCGCCAACCGGAATCACCGTCACAGCTGTATAATCGCTCGTGCGGTACACGGTCACAGCATTGTCGTTGGGCTGTGCCGCATAAATATACTGATTGTCCGGCGTTACGGTGAGGTCAAAGGCGCCGGGCAGAGACACGTTTGCAATGATCCTCTGTCTAGCCGTATTAACTACGGATAAGTTTTTTATGAGAAACGGTTCACTATAAGGCTCTAGAAAATAAGCTCTAGTGCTGTCCAAAGAAAATACAATCGTTCTCAGAGTTTCAAATAAACGGTTAAAGTCGCTTCCCCTGCTTAATGGTGACAGACTGATCTCCGTTACACCTTTCGGCCACAGCTCACCATTCAACACGTACGCAAAATTTCCAGCGTAAGGAGTTGCAATTAAACTGGGGAATTCAAATGAATCGATGATACTTTCTGCCAACTGACCTGTACTTACATCATATTTATCAACCGACCAACTGCTTGCATTAGCGGTATAGACATACTGTCCATCCGGATCAAGAGCAAAGTCTAAAGCGCCGGGTATCGGAATGACATCAATGACCGATTGAGAGGCTATGTTAATCATATATATAGATCCGGCGGCCATCACGTACGCGAACTCATCTGTTGGATCAAATTCGATCTTTCTCGGCCCTCCTCCAACAGTAATGGTATTTATGATACTCAATGTTTTATTATCAATCACTGAGACAAGGTTGGTATTCCCATGGAGGACATACGTGAATGCTTTATTGAAAGTAACGCCTAGATTAGTTGGCACGTCAGAAAAAGGGATTGTTTTTACAACCGTGTTTAAATCTGCATCAATAACCGAAACCGTGCTGTCTCCAGTATTAGCAGTAAACACAAATGATTGAGGGTCTGGTGATGGCGGTAAAACAAGTGTACCGGTCACTGTAAGCGGACTGCCGTAGAAAGGCGGTACAATGAGAAGGTCTTCCACTGTTATTTGACTGAAATCAGGACAGCGGCCAGCCTGCGCTGCATAATAAACAACTTGATCAATCTCTTCAGAATGAATCACAGAAACCGCCCCATTGCCTTGTCCATATTGATTTCGCACAGGCGACACACTGACAAGAAGAGTAACGGTCCCTTGTACTCTCACAGCATATCGAACACCGATATCTTCTGTTTCAGGCCCAGTCTTGATTAAGCAAGGCTCACTGGTGCAGGACAAATTGTCTGTACTCCATGTAACAGCCGCTGACGCTTCAGCCGAATCAACCTTAAAGCCCTCAGGGATATCTATAGGCACTTGAAACGGCACTTCCCGGCCGATTTCCTCATCACAAAAACAGAAACAATTTTCCTGTAAAGCAGAAAGATCATTCTTTTTCATGATTTCACGTCCTTTTAGAAATGCACAGCATTCAGTTGATTAGATCGCAATAGCTCCCGGTGAAACCCCAAGAGATATGATAGTTTCCACAGAATAATCATCCGTGTTGTAAACAGTGATGTTCTGCTCTAAAAAATGGGTTGCATACAGAAATTCGCCATTCGGAGTAAACGCAAAGTCTCTTGCCGATTGCGGAATATTTCCTATAACGCCTGCTCCATTCGGACTGACAGAATACAAATTGCCAGTGAAGCTGTCATGTAAATACACCTCTGATCCACTCGTAAACATTGCATATTGGCCGTCAGGCTCCAGTTCTTGGGTAATGCTGATCGTAAACGTATTTAGATCAATAACCGTCAAATAATTGAATAAGAATTCTTGTTCTAACACATACGCATACCTCTCCAGAGAATCTGTTTCTATGGATGATACGATAAGATCTCGTTCAATCGTTCCTATGACTTCACCAGTGAATAGGTCCACTTTTTGCACTAAACCAAAATTAAGAACATAGGCGAATAACCCATTGGGGTCGATTGCAACATCATATCCTTCTACAGGAATCGACCTATCCACAGTTAACGTATCAATTCCAATCACATAAACCGCAGTACCGGTGAAAACATAAGCAAACTCATGATTAGGGATAAATCTAATCAATCGAGGCGGCTGATCCAGCAATATAGTTGCTGTCACTGTAAATGTGTCATAATCGATGACAGAAATCACATTATTGTTGGGATGTAAGACAAACACAGCGCTTTTATCTGGCGTAATTTCAATACCTGCCGGATTGTACGGAAGAGCAATCGTTGTCACAACAGAATGAGTGTTTGTATCAATCACAGAAACTGATTGATCATTTGGATTCGCTGTAAACGCATAAACGGGTTCCGGCTCCGGTACAAGCACAATCGTCCCCGTCACCGATAAAGGACTGCCGTAAAAGGGCGGAACAACAACAAGGTTCTCAATCGTGATGTCACTGATATCCGGGCAATCATCCGGTTGATCGGAATAATAGACGACTTGATCGATTTCTGCATTGTGAATGACGGAAACAGCCCCGTCCCCTTGTCCATATTGATTTCGCACAGGTGAGACACTGACGAGCAGCGTAACGGTTCCCTGCAGGCGCACTGCAAATTGAACACCGACCTCATCAGGCTCTGGCCCCGTTTGAATTAAGCAACGGTCACTGACACAAGAAAGGCTGTCTGCATTCCACGTCACGTTTGCAACAGCTTCAGCCGGATCAACGACAAACCCTTCAGGTAATTCAATCGGTGCTTGAAACATGGCTTCTCGGCTTGCTTCTCCCTCACAAAAACATAAGCACTCTTCTTGTTCTGCTCCTGCTTTTTCTTTAAAGGAAAGCTTGTTTTTTCTCATTCCTTCACTTCCTTTTCAGACATACACTGCTCACGCAGATATAACAGAATATGGAAGATTAACGTGTTTGCTTGTACAAATTGCTGAGGGTAAACGCTTCTTTTTGAAAATATATCTCCAAACATGCGGTGTAACGAAAGAAAAAATTGCGGTTTTTTTGCGCTTCTCACAAGAATGTTGATGATAAAATATGACATATATAGAATTATGAAGGGAGGGATTTGCAAACGTGACAGGTGTCATATCTTCTTCTTCCATCGGAGAAAAGATTAACGAATGGTATATGTACATACGCCGATTTAGCATACCCGATGCAGAATATTTGCGACGAGAAATCAAGCAAGAGCTGGATCAAATGGAAGAAGATCAAGACCTTCATTTGTACTATTCACTGATGGAGTTTCGGCACAACCTAATGCTTGAGTACCTTGAACCGTTAGAAAAAATGAGAATTGAGGAACAGCCGAGACTGTCTGATCTGCTGCTTGAGATTGATAAAAAACAGGCTCGTTTAACTGGTCTGCTTGAGTACTATTTTAATTTCTTCAGAGGCATGTATGAGCTGGATCGCCGTGAATATGTATTAGCCATTCAATTCTTTAAAAAAGCTGAGAGCAAGCTGGTTTTTGTGAAAGATAAAATCGATAAAGCTGAATTCTTTTTCAAAATGTCAGAAGTCTATTATTATATGAAACAAACTTATGTCTCCATGGACTATGCACGTCAAGCATTTGAAATATACAGTGAACAGACTACATATGATATCAGAATGATTCAATGCCAGTCCTTATTCGGAGCCAACTTTTTGGATTTAAAACAATACGAAAAAGCAATTGCCCATTTTCAAAAAGCCTTTACACTTGCAAAAACAGAGCAGCAGCCCCAATTAATGGGAAGAACACTTTATAACATAGCACTCTGCAAGCAAAACCAAAACAGTTTTGAATCAGCGATAGAGTATGTAAAAAAATCTATTCAAGTATTTGAAGGATCTAAAATGCTCCCTTCACTGCCACAAGCTTTTTTCCTAATTACACAAATTTATTTTAAATTAGGTAAGATTGATAACGCCTGTGAATATCATAAAAAAGGAAAAGAGTATTCTGCAGCTGCGGGAGATACCGTGTATCTAACGGAGTTTGAATTTTTGGAATCTTTATACTTGTCTGGACCGGATGAGGAACGGATAGAAAAATGTTTTGTTTTTCTTGAAAGTAAAATGATGTATGCAGATATTGAGGACTTCGCACTTGATGTTGCTAAATATTATCATCAACAGGAAAATTACAAAAAAGCATCTCATTACTTTTTAAAGGTTGAAGAAGCAAGACAGCACATTCAAGGGGGGGTGAATTTATATGAAATGGAAGTATAAATTATTACTCGCTTGTTTAGCTGTGAGTGCTGTATTTATCACAGTCGAAGTATCAAATTCATCAACAGAACATTTTGATGTTGCGCAACGCGCCATGATCTAAACCGCCGTCCATCGGCGGTTTTTTTTGTCCCCTCTTTACCCAATCTCCCAATTCATACTATGATTTTTTTCAATAATCTTGAAGAGAGTGGCAATGCAGCATGTCTCTGTAAAGTGTGAGAGCCCACTTTACACAGTGGAATCGAGAAAATGATGTGACGGAGTTTGAAACGTCGAGCGCGACACTGTTGAACAGGCAGCTGAGACGATCGGCGTGAGCCCGGCTAGAATCGCCAAGACCCTGTCCTTCAGAGGGGAAGGAGATCAGGCGATTCTGATTGTGGCAGCCGGCGATGCCAAGATCGACAACAAAACGTTCAGGCAAACATTTGGCTTTAAAGCAAGAACGCTCTCTCCTAATGAGGTGCTGGAGCAGACAGGCCATGAAATTGGAGGAGTTTGCCCATTTGGATTGGCTCATGATCCTGAGGTTTATCTTGATGTATCGCTGAAACGGTTTGGGACTGTTTTCCCCGCATGTGGCAGAAGAAACTCCGCTATCGAGGAGGATTATCCGAATTTTCTATCTAAAAAGCGTGGATTGATGTTTGTAAAGACTGGGAATAAAAAAACATCCAGACATCGTCTGGATGTTTACTTATTTCACAAACCCAAGCAGCATTTCACGGATGATTTTGCTGGCTGTGTTTGCCGTTTGCTCTGAGTGGTCGTATACCGGTGCGACTTCCACTAAATCAGCGCCCTTTACGTTTACCTCTGAACGCGCAATTTCATGGACGGATGCAAGCAGTTCTTTAGACGTGATGCCGCCGGCGTCAACCGTTCCTGTACCCGGTGCGTGTGCAGGGTCTAATACGTCAATGTCAATTGTGACATAAACCGGACGGCCCGCCAGCTTCGGAAGCACCTCTTTCAGCGGTTCAAGCACCTCAAATTTTGAGATGTGCATGCCGTTTTCCTTCGCCCATTCAAACTCTTCTTTCATGCCGGAACGGATTCCGAATGAATACACATTGTGCGGTCCGATCAATTCTGCCGCCTTACGGATCGGCGTGGAGTGAGAAAGCGGTTCTCCCTCATAATCAACTCGAAGATCTGTATGTGCGTCAAAATGGATAATCGCAAGGTCTGGGTATTTCTTGTACATCGCTTTAATGACAGGCCATGACACGAGGTGCTCCCCGCCCATACCCATTGGGAACTTCCCTTTTTCTAAAATGCTGTCCACGTACTCTTCAATCATATCCAGGCTTCGCTGCGGATTTCCGAACGGCAGCGGAATGTCGCCGGCGTCAAAGAAGTTCAAGTCAGCCAGATCGCGGTCTAAATATGGGCTGTATTCCTCAAGGCCGATTGATACCTCACGGATTCTGCTTGGACCAAAGCGTGAGCCCGGGCGATAGCTGACTGTCCAGTCCATCGGCATGCCGTAAAGAATGGCGTCCGCCTCTTCCCACTCGGGACGGCTCGCGATAAATACTTTTCCTGAATAAGCTTCATCAAATCTCATCTATAATACCCTCGCTTTCCTGTAAAAAAGCGCAAGATTCGCTCCTGCGCCATACCTTCATTATTTAATCAGGTCACTCACAAATTTCGGCAGAACAAACGCCGCTTTATGAATATCTTTTGTGTAATATTTCGTCTCAATATCGAAGAAACGGCTGTCTTCCACTGCAAGCGGATCATATTTTTTCGAGCCAATTGTAAATGTCCACAAACCGCTTGGATATGTCGGAATGTTCGCCGTATACAGCTTCGTAATCGGGAAAATTTCCTTCACGTCGCGCTGTACATTTGTGATTAATTCCGGTGTAAACCATGGGTTGTCCGTCTGCGCAACGAAAATACCGTCTTCTTTCAGCGCTTTTGCGATTCCTGCGTAGAATCCTTTTGTAAACAGGTTTACAGCCGGTCCGACTGGTTCAGTTGAATCTACCATGATGACATCGTATTGATTTTCAGATTTTGCAATGTGCATAAATCCGTCATCTACCTGCACGTCAACGCGCGGATCATCCAGTTTGCCTGCGATAGAAGGAAGGAACTTTTTAGAGTATTCGATCACCTTGCCGTCAATGTCTACAAGTGTCGCTTTTTTCACGCTTGGGTGCTTCAGGATTTCTCTGATAACGCCGCCGTCACCGCCGCCGACTACAAGAACGTGCTCCGGATTTGGGTGCGTAAATAATGGCACATGCGCCACCATTTCGTGATAAACGAATTCGTCTTTTTCAGATGTCATCACCATGCCGTCCAAAAACAGCATGTTGCCGAACTCTTCTGTTTCCACCATTTCTAAATGCTGAAACTCCGTTTGTTCTGTATGTAACGTCTTGTTAACCTTCATCGTAATGCCAAAGTTTTTCGTCTGCTTCTCTGTGTACCAAAGTTCGCTCAATTGTCATCTCCCTTTCCAGGCTGTATTCATTTATTGTAAGCGTCTAATCAGCTTTTATTCTCGGTTGAAATCTCATTTTCACCTAAGGAAAAAGTATAGAGGATGGCGGGAAAAAAGTAAAGATGCGTCCTGTTCAGCAATGTTTAAAAACGATCTTTTTTCCTCATAATAGTAGAAACATAAAAAAAGGGGGAACCCGTTGTGGATGCAATGACAAATAAACGGCTGAGACTGACGCTCAAAACCGTTCGCGCCTTTATCTTTTTAGGGGCTTTTGCGGCCTTTGCGGCAGCCGCCGTGTTTATGACTGTCATTTTGATAGCCAAATACCAGGGCGCTCCCTCGGTGCAGGTGCCGCAATCCACGATTTTGTATGCGAGTGACGGATCAAAGCTCGGGGAAACGAACTACGGCGAAAAGCGCTATTGGGTCCCCTTAAAGGACATGAATCCGACGATCGTAAAAGCGACAGTGGCGATTGAAGACCAGAATTTCTACGATCATCATGGCTTTGATTATAAACGCATGGCAGGCGCGGCGCTTGCTGATCTGAAAGCATTTGCCAAGGTTCAGGGTGCAAGCACCATCACCCAGCAATATGCGAGAAACTTATACCTTGAACACGACAAAACGTGGAAACGGAAATGGAATGAGGCGTTCTACACGATCCGTCTGGAACAAAACTATTCTAAGGACGAGATATTAGAAGGCTATTTAAATACGATTTACTACGGCCATGGCGCCTACGGCATTGAAGCCGCTTCCCGCCTGTATTTCGGCAAGCATGCCAAAAACCTGACGGATGCGGAGGCAGCGCTTTTGGCAGGAATCCCGAAAGGCCCTTCCGGCTATTCACCGTATGTCAATGAGACGAAAGCCAAGGAACGCCAGAAAACGATTGTGCGGATGATGGAAAAGCAGCAGATGATCAGCCAAAAGAAAGCGGATGAACTGATCAAGGAACCTCTTTCCTATCAGCCTTTGAATAAACAAGTTTCCAAGAGAAAGGCCCCTTATTTCTATGACAATGCGATGAGAGAGCTGGAGAAAAAGCTTGGCATGACGCGGGAGCAAATTGAAACGAGCGGGTTAAACGTCTATACAACGGTGGATAAACGGATGCAGCGCATCGCCGAGGAGACCATTACCAAAACGGTTAACGCGGGCTCTGACATTCAAGTCGGGTTTTCAGCCATTGATCCCCGCACCGGAAACGTTCTCGCCCTTGTCGGCGGCAGGGAATATCAAAAAAGCCCGTTTGACCGGACGACACAGGCGAAGCGCCAGCCTGCTTCGACGATCAAGCCATTGCTGTATTATAAAGCGATTCAAAGCGGATTTACGCCAGTCACTTTGATGAAAAGCGAAGAAACCGAGTTTCAAATTGATGCAAAGGGAGAAACCTATTCTCCAAGCAACTATAACGGATACTACGCCAACAAGCCGATTACGCTTCTGCAGGCGCTGGCGCTTTCCGACAACATTTACGCTGTAAAAACGCATCTTTTTCTCGGCACGAACAAACTCGTAAAGGCCGCAAAGGAATTCGGCATTACCGCCCATCTTCAAGCACTGCCGTCCCTGGCACTCGGCACTGAACCTGTGCGCCCGATTGAGATGGTCAACGCCTATGCCATGCTCGCAAACGGCGGAAAGAAAATCGAACCGACTTTTATTTCGCGAGTTACGGACGCGGCGGGCCATGTGCTGTACGAAAACCCGAGTCAGCATAAACAAGTTCTTGATGAAAAAGCCGCTTTTGTCACGGCGAGTATGATGACAGGCATGTTTGATACCGATTTAAACGGATATACATCGGTAACCGGACGAACGATAGCCAACCGCCTGACAAGAACGTATGCCGGAAAATCAGGAACCACCAGCGCAGACAGCTGGATGATCGGCTTCAATCCGAAGTTGGCCGCGGGTGTTTGGACTGGTTATGACAAAAACAGCACCATCGACTCGGTCGAAGAAAAAAGCTATGCTAAAACCATTTGGGCGGACTTCATGGAGAACGCGCTCAAGGGCGATCCGGAAACCGCGTTCAAGCCGCCAAAAGGCGTAACCGGCGTATACATTGATCCAAAGACAGGCTACTCATCAGGTCCCGGCTGCGCCGCAAAGCATTACACATATTTTGTGAAAGGCACAGAACCATCAAACGTGTGCTACGGGGCAGAACCCGCAAAACAAACAAAAGACCGGCTTCCAGCCAAAGAAAAGCCCGCTTCCGAGAAAAAATGGTGGGACAAATGGCTGGGGCGAAATCATTGAAAATAACCCGGCTTCTCGGAGGCCGGGTTATTCGTATGTTCCTTCATAATCGATGGTAAAATGTTAGGCAATCGAGCTGAACAATCAGTTTTGGGATAAAGTGGTGAATTTCTCATTTCTTCGACGCCGCTTCATCAACCAGTCGCCGACTCGAATGGTTTCGTACATCATATCCCCCTAAAAATGAAAAACCCCGAGTCTTGTTTCGGCTCGGGATTTTCCATGTCCTATTTCTGTATCACCAGTTTACTCAATGTTCACGAAAAATATCTCAAATATTCTAAAAGTTCACAGAAAATTCACAAATTAATTGTCTTCCGGAAGCAGGCTCGTTTTTAACTCATCTGAGGAACGGTCCCATAGGCCCTGATCATGCTTTTTCAGAAATTCGCCTAGTACACGCTTCGAGCTGTCGTCCATTTTATCAACGATGATTTTCCGTTTCATGGATTTATCCATCAGATTCACATGCTCAGGCAGTGACTTGTAGCCTCTTCTGATGCTTCTGTCGACCGTCATTTCACAGGCTGTTACCCCTGCGTAATAAGGGCCCTCTTCTCTTCTGTCAATCGTCACCCACACAAGCCAGTATGGTTTGCCGTTTGGAACATCTTCTTTATTAGGCAGAAATTTAATTCCTTTTTCAACGGTGCTGCGGGCATGCATGGCACCGATGTCTACGAACGCTTCTTTTTCCTCTACATCGACGAACACGGGAGAAATGTTATCAAGGCTGAGTGCCCCTACGCCAAAACCGCCGTGTCCGTCTGTCGGATCACTTTTGATAATATTAAACCCGATTGATTTTTTCTTTTTTTCTTCCATGAAGTTCTACCTCCTACAAAAGCGGTTGAAATATCGCTGAAAACAGCTTTAAAATCGAATCTCTTCCTGCATTAAGCAGCGGCCACAGCACATAAGATCCGAGCGGTGTCACAAACAGAACCAAAAACACGATAAAGCCGTAGTTCTCCGCTTGCGTCATTTTGGCACGCACGCTCGGCGGAACGAGATCTTCTATAATTCGATAGCCATCGAGCGGAGGAAGCGGCAGCAGATTAAATAAAAACAAGACAAGATTCAGCTGTATCCAAATAGAAAAAAACTGATCCAATCCCGTGCTGAATGCCGCAAGCATTTCCATTCCGTACGCATGCATCAACACTAACAAAAAGAAACCGATAAAGGCAAGAATCAGGTTACTGACAGGCCCGGCTATAGATACGAGCACACCGGCAAGCCGGGGTTTCTTAAAGAAACGGCGATTAACGGGAATGGGACGCGCCCATCCAAAGCCGGCCACCAAAATCAAAATGGTACCGAACGGATCAAGGTGCTTAATAGGATTCAGCGTCAGTCTTCCTTGTTTTTTCGCCGTATCGTCACCAAATTTGTATGCGACATAAGCATGGGCAAGCTCATGCATTGTAAACGACACAATTAGCGTGATGACGAGGTATGGCATTAAAGACAACGGATAATATAAAAAACGGTCCAAGTGAGATATCCCTCTTTCTCAAAATGCAAGAATTTACTTTATTCAGTATACTATAAGAAGCCTCTTTTTCTAAAGAGAGGAAACGAGATAAAGGAGGATTCAGCACACATGCCATACGTAACTGTCAAAATGCTCGAAGGCCGTACAGACGAGCAAAAACGCAATCTTGTTGAGAAAGTAACAGAAGCCGTAAAGGAAACAACCGGCGCTTCTGAAGAAAAAATTGTTGTCTTTATAGAAGAAATGAAAAAAGACCATTATGCCGTTGCAGGCAAACGCCTGAGCGATATGGAATAATCTCTATAAAGCCGGCGCTTCGCGCACCGGCTTTTATTATCCCTATTGAGCCAGCTTCGCAATAATCGCCAAGAACGTCTTTTTCTCTTCGGCTGTTAAACGTTCAAACATCCCGTCAATCAGCTGCTGGCGGTTTTCGATCATTTGTTCAGCCGCTCCCCGGCCCGATTCAGAAAGCGTAATCCATACAGTGCGGCGGTCATTATTATTTCTGGATCTCTCAATAAACCCTTCCTGCTCTAAATGATTCAGAGCTGTAGTCGTGGCAGAGGGAGACAGTGTGACCTCCTTCAAAATATCCTTTATGGTGCAGCTCCCATGTCTGTATATGATCCGCAGAATAAATCCTCTTACATTATTCACGTGTTTCGGAACGGTGGCTTCATCTAATTGCTTCGTGCTTTTCAAATATTTTGTAAGTGCGTGATCCAGCAAATTTGCTTCCAGTTTGTCATGGTCCATGTCAATTTCCCCATTTCGAGATGCATTCATAACATACGAACGATATGATTTACTTATTATTTTACTGATTCCGAATAGGGAAAGTCAAAAAAGCAAAATGTGAATTCACAGCTTTTATCCTACATGCCTCGATTTTCCACCTGTTTCACAAGCTTATCTTTGAATGTCTGAAAAGAAACGTGTTCATTCTGCTGATGTCCGAATAGGCGGACGTTAACCGCGTTCTCCTGCTCCTCTTGATCTCCAAGCACCAGCACGTACGGGATTTTCTGCATCTGCGATTCTCTGATTTTATAGCCGAGCTTCTCATTGCGCTCATCAATGCCGGCTCTTATCCCCGCCTGCTTCAGCTCCGCCTGCACCTTTCTGCAATAATCCAAGTGTACGTGCGAAACCGGTATGATTTGAACCTGGATCGGTGCGAGCCAGACTGGAAAAGCCCCGCCGTAATGCTCGATCAAAATACCGAAGAAACGGTCGATCGAGCCGAAAACCGCTCTGTGGATGACAACGGGACGAACCTTTTCATTGTGTTCGTTGATATATGTTAAATCAAATTTTTCCGGCATTTGAAAATCAAGCTGAATTGTCGCACATTGGTGGCTCCGTTTTAGGGCATCTTTTATGTGGAAATCAATTTTTGGCCCGTAAAACGCCCCATCGCCCTCATTGATCTCATAAGAGAGGCCAAGCTCCTCAAGGACGCGTGCTAAGGCACGCTCCGACGCTTCCCAAAGGCTGTCATCGCCTAATGAATCCTCCGGGCGAGTCGAAAGCTCAACTGAATACTCGAAACCAAATGTCCGATATACCTCATCAATCAGCCGAATCGCTTCTTTGATCTCACTCTCAATCTGATCCTCCCGAACGAAAATATGGGCGTCATCCTGACAGAACGTCCGAACGCGAAGCATTCCGTTTAAAGCCCCGCTGTATTCATGGCGATGCACCTGTCCGAATTCCGCCATGCGAATCGGCAGATCCCGGTAAGAATACAGGCTGTTTTTAAAGATGAGCATGTGGCCCGGGCAATTCATCGGCTTCATTGCGAACCTTGTATCATCCACTTCTGAGAAGTACATATTGTCGCGATAATGATCCCAATGGCCTGACTGCTCCCATAACCGCTGATTCATCATAAACGGCGTACGCACCTCATCGTAGCCGGCATTTGTTTGCAGCTCACGCGAGAAGCGTTCCAGCTCATTGCGGACAATCTGCCCTTTCGGCAAATAAAACGGCATCCCCGACGCTTCTTCAGAAAACATAAACAGCCCTAACTGTTTGCCCAACTTGCGATGGTCTCGTTTTGCCGCTTCTTCCAACATATGCAGGTGCGCATCCAAATCTTTTTTCTTTTGAAACGCAACCCCGTACACCCGCTGCAGGACTTCATTTTTGCTGTCTCCCCGCCAATAAGCGCCTGATACTCTTGTCAGCTTGAACGCTTTGATCATTCCTGTAGAAGGAAGATGCGGCCCGCGGCACAGGTCAATGAATTCTCCTTGCTGGTACAGCGTGATATCCTCCCCGCGCGGAATATCCTTTAAAATCTCAAGCTTAAGCCGCTCGTCTTTTTGTGCAAACAGCTCTTCAGCTTTTTCGTAAGAAACCTCTATACGTTTGATTTCAAGGTTCTCATTTATAATGTGTTTCATTTCTTTTTCGATAGCCTCTAAGTCTCCTGATCCCAAGCTTTTCTCCAGCTTCATGTCATAGTAGAAGCCGTCTTCAATCACAGGCCCTACCCCCAATGACACTTCGCCGTACAGCCGTTTTACTGCTTGAGCCAGCACGTACGCTGATGTGTGGCGAAGCACCTGCAAGCCTTCTTGTGAATCGAGTGTGACAATCGAAAGCTCAGCATCCTCCTCCAGCTTGAAACTGAGATCAACAAGCTTGCCGTTGACCTGACCTGCAGCCGCCTTCTTTTGCAGACTGGAACTGATCGAACCAGCTGCTTCCTTGATTGTGATGCCTTTCGGATATTCCTTGATCTGTCCGTCCGGAAGCTGAATGTGTACATGTTTACTCATTTTAAAACACTCCTTATTCATTGTTGTATATAAAAAAACACACCCGTCCCGCAGATAGGGACGAGTGTGTCATTAACCCGTGGTTCCACCCAAGTTCCCGACAAACGTGATGTTGTCGGCTCGGTGCTGTAACGCAGCATAGACGGCATTGGATACTTTAGTTCCCCAATGCTGCTCCAAGGCGGTAAATGATATTCCTAAGCTGGGAAGCTCTCACCTTTTCTTCCCTCTCTGAAAACCGTAAAAATCATTCATGTCCTTTTCATCGCATATATTCAATTCATAAAAAAACACACCCGTCCCGCAGATAGGGACGAGTGTGTGATTAACCCGTGGTTCCACCCAAGTTCCCGACAAACGCGATGTTGTCGGCTCGGTGCTGTAACGCAGCATAGACGGCATTGGATACTTTAGTTCCCCAATGCTGCTCCAAGGCGGTAAATGATACTCCTAAGCTGGGAAGCTCTCACCTTTCCTTCCCTCTCTGAAAACCGTAACTATCATTCATGTCCTTTTCATTGCATGTATTTAATTCATATAAAAAAACACACCCATCCCTCTAAAAGGGACGAATGTGTTGATCATCCGTGGTTCCACCCAAATTCCCGATCAATTCAATTACACATGGTGATCGGCTTGAAGATGCTGTAACGCAGCATGACGGTATCAGATACTTGTTTTCCCCGATACGGCTCAAAGGCGGTAAGCTGCTTTCTCTGCGTTAGGAAGATTTCAGCTGTCCTTCCCTCTCTGGAAACCGTAAAAAGCATCTCATGTCCTTATCAGTGCCTGTTGTTTCAATAATTTTTTATATCTTACTATATATTCCCACAAAGCGCAATCAGTGATTTACATTTTTTCTGACGCGGCAGTCCCGTTATGGGCAGCCAGAAACAGCCATACAAGCAATGCAGCGAGGCTGTACGCCGCCCCCATCATCAAAAATGTAAACCCGGCACCGGCATACCAAGTGGCGGACAGATGAATGATCACCCCGGTTATCGCTACGCCGACCAAAGCCCCGATTTGCCGGTTTGCATTTAACGCCGCACCGGCAATGTTCGCATGCCTTTGCCCGGCAGCCTGCATGATCACAGTTGTCATGGCAGGAACTGTAATACCGGTACAGAGGTTCATGACAGACATCAAAGCCGCCAGCTGCCAATAAGGAAAATCCGGAGAAATCAGCACAAACAACAGCAATGCAATGATACAGCTGACCGCCATTGCGACAAACATAAGCTGCCCGGCTTCGAATCGATTCGCCAGACGGGCGAACAGCAGATTGCCGATCACGAAGACCGCCATCATCGGCAGCAGCTCAACTCCGGCCATGAAGGAGTTTGCGCCTCCTGCTTCCTGCAAAAAAAGACTCAGCATAAACATGCCGCCAAAAAGGGCAAAATTCAGCAAAAACCCGATAAATTGGGCCGCTGAGAAACGGCCGTTTTTATATAAGGACGCCGGCAGGATGGGTGTTTTTGCAGAAATTTCCCGCAGCAAAAACAGCACAAATGCCAAAATCGCTGCAGTACATGCTAGAAGAATCACGGGCGAGCGCCAGCCCGCTGATGGCCCCTGTATCAATGCATAGGAAAGAAAGCCGAGAGCCATCATGCCAAGCAGATGCCCGGTGATGTTCACGCGGCCGGTTTTTCCCGGGACGCGGCTGAGAATTCGGTAAGCTGAAATGAGCGCGGCAGCCCCCAACGGCACATTGATCAGAAAAATACTCTGCCAGCCTGCCAACTGTACCAGCACACCCCCAATAAAAGGCCCAAGGGCTGAAGCGGCGGAAACAAGCGCGGCCCACAGTCCAAACATTCTCGCCCGCGCCCGTTCATCAGGGTAAGAGGCAGCCAAAAGGCTGAGTGAGCTTGGCATGAACAAGGCTGCGCCAATTCCCTGTATAAGACGTCCGGCAATCAGCATCTGCCCATTAAAGGATGCAGCGCATAGACAAGAGGCGAGAACAAAAACAGCTAAACCCAGGATATAGATCGTCTTCGATCCGAAACGGTCGGCCAAGGCTCCGCCCGCCAGCAGAAGCGACGCAAAAGTAAGAATGTACCCGTCCACAACCCACGTTACACCTGAAAGTGACATTGAAAGAGTGTTTTTCATATCCGCCATCGCCACATTCACAACGGTTACATCAAGAGTAGCCATGAGAAAACCAAGAGCGAGCACGATCAGTACAGATATTCCTGTTGATGAATCTGTTTTGTGTAAAGATCCGCTGTTTTTCATTGCAATTGCCCTTTCATTTGCTCGTTTATCCAATCATCTATTTTTTCAAGATCATACAATTCCCCGACTCTGTCCATGACATGCTGCAGGGACTCTTCTTTCATGAGATTGGCCCATTTATCCTCGATTTCCCCCATGACTGTCTCCAGCACACAGTTTTCACCTTCGAATACAGATTGCAGCAGACCTTTTCCCTGATACATCGAACCTCTGCCTTCGACCGCTTGATAAATATCATAAAGCGTAATGTCCGCCAAAGGCTTCGTCAGGGTAAAACCGCCCTTCGTCCCTGGCAAGGATTCTGCCAAACCTGCTTGAACCAATGTTCTCATCAGCTTCTTCAAATAAGACGGAGACACGCGCAATCGCTGGCTTATTGCCTCTGACGTCAAAGAAGCCTGTACAGGCAGCCGTGACAATAAAAGCAACACAGAAACCGCCTGCTCCATCCCGGATTTCATTTTCATCATACACACTCCCGATTCATTATGGATAACTATTATCCACAATAGATCCCTTAGCGGCTTTTGTCAATAAAAAAAAGCAAAAGAAACAGTTCATTTCTTTTGCTTGGTATCCTTAACAAATCTGCTTCAGTTCCTCTATGTATTGAAGCGCTTCGTCATATTCTTCATTTGTATATTTTTGCTTGCTTTTGATTGTAAAGACTTTTTCTTTCTTTTCCTCATCCTCAAGCCCGTCAAAGTAAAGGATCGTGGAAACCAGCTCTAAAAACCGTGATGAACGGCTGTTTACACTGTCGATATAGCCTTTCATATCCGGCATGTTCAGATCAGCATGGTCTAAAAATGCGGAGCCTGTCTCAGTCAGCGAATACCGGTATTGAAAGTAGCCGCCCTTTTTTTCCTTCACCTCATGCAGAAATCCAAGGTTGCACAGCTCTTCAATCTGGAGCGTCAGTTCCTCTGAATATGGTCCGTAAAAGTGAAAATCATATTTCTCATAGAAAGGAAACTGCATTTTCTTGGCGATATAAATCATTTTCTGCAGCTTCTTTCGCCCGATGATTTCTCCAGAATCCGAGAACACCTTCATCAGTTTTGCATGTTCTTTCAACAAATTCCCGACATCTCCTTTTTCCTTCTTTCCAATTTCTATGTCAGTCCCAGCAGCTGCCGGATTTTCATTTTCGCTTCCGGATGTTTAGAGCCGTCACAAATCAAGTCCTTTGGATAGTACAGCTTGTGGTCGGTCCGCCGTTTACCGGAGATGGATTCCACAATAGCCGACTGCCTGGACAGCTCTTTAATTTGGCCGTTTTGCGTCAAGAGATGGATCGGCAGACGCTCCTCTTCCTCTCCCGGCCGGTAAAAATCGTATGGCAGATCTGAAGAAGAATCAACGACCAAATAATAGCTCGGATCGATCCCCGCCTCTTTGAACAATGACGTCAGCTCAAAATAAGCCGACATTTCTTCATTCGGATTGAATTCAACGTATTGGAACAGCTGGCGGTTAATGAATCTGCGGCACAAGTCGGATAAAATCGCGTCTTCTTCATCCTCCCAGGCCTGGAAGTAATACAAAATAATAGATTCATCCAGCTTTACATAATCCTCCAGTGTCAATTTCCCTTCAAAAATAGAATAAAAATGAACCGGAGCGTGAGTGAAGACATAGCCTTCATCATGCAGCTGCTTCGCCCTGTGAAGAATCTTCGTTAAAATGACCTCTGCACTTCTGGTCACAGGATGGAAGTAGACCTGCCAGTACATTTGGTAACGGCTCATGATATAGTCTTCGACAGCGTGCATTCCGCTTTCTTTAATGACGATCTGATCCTCGCGCGGCCGCATCACCCGAAGAATCCGCTCCATATCAAAATGGCCGTAGCTGACGCCCGTATAATAGGCGTCACGCTGCAGGTAATCCATCCGGTCTGCGTCAATTTGACTCGAAATGAGGCTGACCACTTGCTTGTTTTTATATGTTTTGGCAATGACTTCAGCAACATCCTGGGGGAAATCCGGGCTCACCTTTCTGAGCACCTGGTTAACCTCCGTGTCTCCCAAAATGATACCTCTTGTAAAATCTTCGTGGTCAAGGTGAAAGACCTTTTCAAATGAATGCGAGAACGGCCCGTGCCCGAGATCATGAAGCAGCGCCGCGGCCAAACAGAGTTCGCGTTCACTGTCATCCCATTCAGGGCGGCCTTTAAAGACGTCATCAACCATTCTCCTGACAATTTCATAGACACCGAGAGAATGGTTGAACCGGCTGTGCTCAGCCCCATGGAACGTCAAATAGGTCGTGCCGAGCTGCTTAATTCTGCGGAGACGCTGAAATTCACGGGTTCCGATCAAATCCCATATCAGCTTGTCCCGAACATGAACATAGCGGTGCACCGGATCTTTAAACACTTTTTCTTCTGATAATTTTCCATTTGGATACGCCATCGTCATTCCCTCTTTTTTTTAGCCGTGTTTCTATTATATCGACTCTATTCTTTGAAAACATCCTTGAATTTGCCCGGCGATTTGTTCCATCTTCATGAAAAACACATCTTGTGAAGCAAAAAAGCCTGACCTGAGGGCCGAGGCTAAGAAAAAATATGTTTTTACTTTTTTATTTTCTTTTTTACTTTGTCAATCAGCTCATCCTCTGTCGGAGCTGACAGCGGGCGATTGTTCACAAAAGCAAATGATTTTTTCCGTCCGGGCCCGCAATAAGATTGGCATCCTACCTCAACCTTTGCGTCCGGGTCCACTTCTTTCAAACGCGGCAGCAATGTTTTGATATTAGTGGCTTGGCAATCATCACACACTCGAAATTCATTAGCCATGACGTACGCTTCCCTTCATTTCTATGTTCATCTATGTGAATAACCTAAAATCACGTTTCAAAAAAATCACATCACTCTTCATTTTACAAGGATTCGACTGTTCCTGCAAGCCGCTCCATCCTTCGTATCTCCTATTCTTTCAGCCAATTTGTATAAATATTTTCCAACCTGGACATTCTAATACCATGAAAAGAAAAATGGGAGTTGAGATAAATGACAAAACAACGACAAGACGCTTGGTCAGAGGAAAACGATCTGCTTTTAGCCGAAACAGTGCTTCGGCATGTGAGAGAGGGCAGCACTCAATTAAATGCCTTTGAAGAAGTCGGCGATAAATTAAACCGGACATCCGCAGCCTGCGGATTCAGATGGAACGCGGTGGTCCGCCATCAATATGAAAAAGCGCTTCAGCTTGCGAAGAAACAGCGAAAACAGCGGATGAGGGCGCTCGGAAACGGGCAGCCTGCGAAAAAAAGATTATTATATCAGCCTCCTGCCGTTGATCCTGAAATCATTCAAGAAACCGCTGCAGAGGAACCAGTCAAAACGGATGCACCATCTGCCGAAAATGAGCAGCAGACTTTAATGTCTGGCGAACATATGCCTTTTGTTGATGAAAGCTTTAAGGAAGAGTTAGCTAGTCTATCACACTTATTGTCTCCTCAAACGCCTGCAGCTGCGCCTGAGATGACGATGAATGATGTGATCCGCTTCCTGCAGAATTACGAAGGCAATAACGAGCAATCATCAGCATTAAAAATGGAAAATGAACGTTTAAAGAAAGAAAATCAGGAATTGCAAAGCAAGACGGAGCAGCTTGAGGCAGAAGTTCAAAAGCTTGAAAAAGACCAAAAAACGATCCAAGAAGATTATGAAACCTTGGTGAAAATTATGAACAGAGCCAGAAAGCTAGTTTTATTTGAAGAAGATGAACATGCCTCTCCGTCCTTCAAAATGGACAGGAACGGCAATTTAGAAAAGTTAGCAGAATAACATAGTGAAATCCCAAAACGGGCAGCGGTTTTGGGATTTTCGCCATGTACAAAATCCCCCTTTTCTGTTGAGAAAAGAGGATTTCCTCATTTTGCAGCCGGATCAGCTATTCTTGTAAAATGAGACCAAGCTTATGTGAATCTATTAAGACATGTGAGCTGCCTCGGCCGTTTTATGTTTCCGAGGCGCAGCAGAAATGACCAAAAGCCCCAGCATCATAAGTGCAATGCCAATCCACGAGGAAGGCGAAAGCATTTCTCCTATGAAAAACACGCCAAGCAATGAAGCAGTCAGAGGTTCGGCTAAAGACAGCGTGACCGCCGCCGAGGCCGGAACCCCGGTAAGCCCTTTCGCAAACAAAAAATATGCGGCACATGTTGCAATTAACCCGATGTAAAGGCTCGTTCCCAGTCCTCTAGGGGTCAATATCCACGAGATATCTGACTGCCATAGTAGCGGCGTCAGCAAGATGGCGCTGATCATAAAGACAACGGCGGAAGTCGCTCGCGGAGGCTGGGTTTTCATCATCGCTTTACTGATGAGCGTATAGACCGCAAAAGAAGCACCTGCTCCAAGCGCCATAAGAACACCACCCACATCAACCCGAACATTGGAACTGTCGGAAAACAGAAGCCAGCAACCCGCTAAAGCCAGCACGGTCGCAATCCACCAGGAGTTTCGCGGGCGTTTCTTCAATACGGCCCACTCAAGGCTCCCGGCAATGATAGGCGCACTGCCGATGGCAATCACAGTTCCCACCGCAATTCCCGTTTCTTTAACAGCTGTGAAAAACAGCGGCTGGTAACACGCCATACAAACAGCGGCTAAACATATGAGCGGCCATGACCAATTTTTCACGTGAAGCTCCCGGCTGATCCAAACCGCAAGCAGCATGGCGCTTCCTCCTATTAATAACCTGAACGCGCCAAATGCCAGCGGTGTGGAGCTTTCTGGAGCCAACGCCTGAACGGTTCCCGTGGTCCCCCAGAAAAAAGCCGCAATCAATACAAAAAGGCTGTAAATATTCCCTTTCATCTGCCTCTCCCCTTTAATATGGATGCTAATGTCATTTTATCGTTTTTCTATTTGTCACGGTTATCTGTATGTAAGAAGGATTTATCTGAAAATAAGATCTTTGGGGGTAAAATGCCGCTTGAGATAAAAAATGCATGCTGGCATATACAGCCGGCATGCGAAGAATGTTCACCCAAATACCTTTGCATTCCGTTCAGCCATCCGGACGAGGTTTTTCTCAAATTCCATTTCCTCGTCAATGGACAGGCCCGCTGCGTATAGATGGGTGCTTAACGCTTTTAGTTCTGTCAGTAAAGCGAACATTAAGTCTTGTACGGAGATGTCTGTTTGCAGAAGCTCACTTAAGGACGCCATCGTTTCCGGACGTATTTCCGGATAGACGCCTTTTTTATCATTTTCTTTATCCTTCAGCGCCGCTAGGTAGAATCGTCTGATCAAGTCGGCCCTTTCACTGCCGCTTTTATCCGCGCAGAGATAAATTTGAACAGCGACTCCGCCGCGAACGCGTCTCTGGGAGATGCCGGCGAACTTTTTGCCATTTATGCTGAGGTCATAGCTGCCGGGACAATAAGACCCTTCAATTTCATAGGCTTCGATCTTTGCGTTGTACGGTTTCAGCATTCGTCTCATCAGCTCAACCATCGCTTCATATCCTTTGTCTATATCGATGCCTTTCTTTTCGTCCTCGAATATGAGAGAGATATTTAAAACACCTTCATCCAATACGACAGCAAGACCGCCGGAATTGCGTACGATCACACGGTATCCTTCACTCTCCAGCAAGGAAATGCCATCCTGCAAAAACGGGAGGCGTGTATCCTGTATTCCAAGGACAATTGTATTGTGATGAACCCATGAACGCGCTGTCGCCGGCGACACGCCTTTTCCGACAGACATGCACAGCGTATCATCCATTGCGAAGGATTGCTTCGCATCAAATAAAGGGCCGAGACTGGATTGGTCAATGACTCTCCATTTCGGCTGCATCAGTAAATCAATCGGTTGGTTTGCCATCTATGTAAAACCCTTTCATGTTAGGCTTATGAACAAAAACTATTATATCATTTCAGTCGCTGCGATTGATATTGCTTTTCAGCATCGTAATAAAAATTTCTTTGTTTTTGGTATTCTCCATGAGAGGAGAATGGATGTAAGACAGTTTGCGCTTTAACGAGAAATCTTTAATATGCAGAATTGAAATGTCGCGGTGAATCAAATCCTTATGGAGCACGCTTCTGGATAGAACCGAGAGTCCCATGCCGCTGATCACCGCTTCCTTTACACCTTGGTTGCTGCTGATGGTGAACATTGATTTCGGCCGAAGTCCATTTGAACTGAGCACATGATCGAGAAATTCTCTCGTCCCGGAGCCTTTCTCTCTTGTCACCCACGCTTCGTTTTGCAAGTCGCTGATTGAAATATCTCTTCGTCCGGCCAGCGGGTGCTGATTTGGAGCGGCAATGCACATTTCGTCCTCCATGAACGGCTCAATTTCCAGCTCATTCTCGTTTGTATGTCCTTCGATCAGCCCGATATCAGCCTGAAGCATCCGCACACGCTCGCTGACCTCCTCTGTATTGCCAATCATGACATCGAGATTCAGCTCTGGATACAGCTTTTGCAGCTGGGCCAATAGCGGCGGAAGAATATACTCTCCGATTGTAAAGCTTGCAGCGATTTTCAATTCACCCTTCACATAGTGATGATGTGCATAGATTTCAGCCTTGGCTTGTTCGTAGAGAAACACCATTTGCTTTGCTCTTTGATATAAAATGTCTCCTGTCGGCGTTGTCGTAAAGTGTTTTGGCGACCTGTTCAGAAGAGCCGTTTGAAATTCTTTCTCAAGATTTTTGATATGCAGACTGACGCTGGGCTGGGAGATCATCAGCTTTTCCGCCGCTTTTGTGAAGTTTTTTTCTTCTACCACCGCTATAAACGTTTTCAGCACGTCGTAATACAAAAACCCCACCCCTGTCATTAATGAAATATATGGTTATGATTAGTTTTCTTTATTGTACTCATATCATCCGTCTTGGTAAAGAAGGCTATACGGAAGCGCAAAAAAGGCAGCCCTCAGTCGAGAGCTGCCATCGTCTTCATTTTTATTACAGTGCTTGCACCGCTGTAATTAATGCGAGATTGTAAACATCTTCAGCGTTACATCCTCTTGAAAGGTCGTTCACAGGCATATTTAAGCCTTGCAGGATTGGTCCTACCGCTTCAAAGTTGCCCAATCGCTGAGCGATTTTATAGCCGATGTTTCCCGCTTCAAGGCTTGGGAATACGAATACGTTAGCGTCCCCTTTGATCTCGGAATCCGGCGCTTTTTTCTCAGCTACAGATGGAACAAATGCGGCATCAAATTGGAATTCGCCGTCAAGTGTCAGTTCAGGCGCTTTTTCTTTTGCGATTTTCACTGCATCCGCTACTTTTTCTGTTTCATCAGATTTTGCTGAGCCTTTTGTAGAGAAGCTGAGCATTGCCACGCGAGGCTCAATGTCGAACATTTTTGCCGTGTTGGCACTTTCGATCGCAATCTCGGCAAGATCTTGACTGTCAGGCGCAATGTTGATCGCGCAATCTGCGAATACGTATTGCTCTTCTCCGCGAGCCATGATGAACACGCCGGATGTCTTTTTCACGCCTTCTTTTGTTTTGATGATTTGAAGAGCCGGGCGGACAGTGTCAGCAGTTGAGTGAGCCGCTCCGCTTACGAGTCCGTCTGCAAGGCCTTTATATACCAGCATTGTACCGAAGTAGTTCTCGTCTAATAATGCTTTACGAGCCTGTTCTTCTGTCGCTTTGCCTTTGCGGCGTTCTACGAATGCTTGTACAAGGTCTTCCATGCCTTCATATGTATGAGGATCATAAATCTTAACGCCGTCCAGCGTAAGATTCAATTCTTTTGCTTTTGCTTGGATCTCATTTTCATTGCCGATCACAATCGGATTCAGCACTTTGTTTCCTGCAAGCTTGCTGACCGCTTCTAAAATACGCTCGTCTAAGCCTTCAGGAAATACAATTTTAACGTCTTTTCCAGCTACCTTTTCTTGCACTGTTGAAAATAAATCTGCCACAATAAAACCTCCTCAAAAAGTTACAAAAACGCTTTCTTTTACTAGCATACTCTTCTTCCAATCAAATTCAAACAGCCAACTTTCATTATAGCGCTTTCATAAAAAAATCTTATTTTTCTAACTAATTTAAGTGACTCAATCTTCCCTTATAGGTTCTTCTATTTTGATGGAGTTATACGGAAGGGATGTTCAAGGTTTCTCCACAGTAGAATCGGATAAACTATGGTATAGTGAAGGCAATCATGAAAAGATAATAGGAGTGAAGATAAATGAGTGAACAGCAAATGACGAATGAAGCGGCAAAAACGCTTGACGGCTGGTATGCGCTTCATGATTTCCGCACAATGGACTGGACATCCTGGAAGCTGCTGTCCAGTGATGAGCGCCAATCTATCATACACGAATTCACCGGGTTGCTTGAAAAATGGGGCGTAGCTCAAAAAGAAGGAAAAGGATCGCAAACCCTTTACAGCATCGTCGGCCAAAAAGCTGATTTTATGCTGATGATCCTTCGTCCTACAATGGAAGAATTAAATCAAATCGAGCTTGAATTCAACAAATCAAGACTTGCTGAGTTCACCATTCCGGCATACTCCTACGTATCAGTGGTAGAGCTTAGCAACTACTTGGCAAGCGGTGACGGCGATCCTTACGAAAATCCGCATGTGCGCGCGCGCCTTTACCCTGAACTACCGGAGTCTAAATATGTATGCTTCTATCCAATGGATAAAAGAAGATCCGGCAATGACAACTGGTACATGCTTTCTATGGAAGAACGCAGAAACTTGATGAGAAGCCATGGCTTAATCGGCCGCAGCTATGCGGGCAAAGTCAAACAGATCATCACTGGCTCTGTCGGTTTTGACGACTACGAGTGGGGCGTTACATTATTCAGCGATGATGTCCTTCAATTCAAGAAGCTTGTGTATGAAATGCGTTTTGACGAAGTCAGCGCCCGTTATGGCGAATTCGGTTCATTCTTTGTCGGCAATCACCTTTCGCTTGATACACTTCCTCAATTCCTATATGTATAATATTCCCTCCCGCCATATTCGGCGGGAGTTTTTCAATTTCCCTTTATCAGAATTTAAATAAAATTTGCTATTTTCTCTGTTTTTTCTTACGATGTAGGTAATAATCCAATTTTTTCAAAGGGGTGCAGTGATTTGTCAAAACGAACCGCATTTGTTATGGGAGCCAGTCAAGGGATCGGGAAAGCAATCGCTCTGAAATTAGCAGACCAGCATTTTTCCCTCGTCATTAATTCACGAAATTTGGATAATATTGAATCTGTCAAAGAAGATATTTTGGGCAAGCATCCTGAGGCGAGCGTCATTGTCCTTGCGGGGGATATGTCTGACCAGCATACGAGAGCGGGCATTTTTCAGGAAATCGATTCTCAATGCGGACGGCTTGATGTTCTGATTAATAATATACCGGGCGGCGCGCCTGACACATTTGATAACTGCAATATAGAGGATATGACAGCCACTTTCACACAAAAGACCGTTGCCTATATTGACGCTATCAAGCGTGCTTCCTCACTGATGAAACAAAATGAGTTTGGCAGAATCATCAACATCGTCGGAAATCTGTGGAAAGAACCCGGGGCCAACATGTTCACAAACAGTATGATGAATGCCGCTTTAATTAACGCCAGTAAAAACATTTCCATCCAGCTTGCTCCTCACAACATTACAGTCAACTGCCTGAACCCTGGTTTTATCGCTACGGACCGTTATCATCAATTTGTGGAAAATGTGATGAAAAAAAACAGCATATCCAAACAGGAAGCAGTGGAACAGATCGCTTCCGGGATTCCGATGAAACGGGTCGGATCAGCCGAAGAAACCGCAGCGCTCGCCGCGTTTCTTGCCTCTGAGGAAGCCTCCTACATCACAGGACAGCAAATTTCCGCTGATGGCGGCAGCATGAAAAGCATATAAAAAACATCCCGCTTTTTAGCGGGATGTTTCTTGTAATGACCCGAACGGCAGGTTCAGTTTTTGAATCCGCATAACAAATTCCCGCAGATCCTCCTGCTTCGACACCATTGAGATTCTGACATGCCTTTTTCCGTTGCTTCCGAAAATTTCGCCCGGTGTGACTACGACATGGGCATGCTCCAGCAAGTAATCGGAAAATTGGTGAGATGTCTCAAACGTATTCGGAATTTCAGCCCATATGTAAAAGGTTCCTTTTGGCTTCTCCATCTTCCAGCCCAATTCCTTTTCGCAAAGCGCCGTAAAAAAGTCAATTCGTTCTTTATAAATTCGTTTCAGCGATTCCGTTTGCTCCGGATCTCCGGAAAGCGCCGCACTCGCCGCCTGCTGCAGCCCGCCGAACATGCCGACAAATACATGATCCTGAAATTCATTGACGGCCTGAATGATCTTTTCATTCCCAACCGCAAACGCCATTCTCCAGCCTGCCATATTAAATGTTTTTGAAAATGAATAAAGCTCTGCTCCGACAGCCTTGGCATCCTCTGCCTCAAGAAAGCTGGCCGGTTTTTGATCGAATTCAAACGCCCCGTATGCAAAGTCATGAATCAAATGGATATGATGCTCTTTCGCAAAAGCAGCCGCTTTTGCATAAAAAGCCGCATCAGCCACAGCTCCAGTGGGGTTGTTCGGATAGTTTAAAAACATAAGCTTCGCTTTTTCCAGCACGGCTGGATCAATCTTTTCAAAATCCGGCAGATAGCCATTTTCTTCATACAGCGGCATTTCGTAATGCTCAGCTCGCGCCATCGTAATCCCTGATAAATATTCAGGGTAGCCTGGATTCGGGACTAAAGCGATGTCTCCCGGATTGAGCAGGCATTGTGTCAGCACATACAAACCGGCTTTCCCGCCTCCGAAAAGGGCGACCTCCGTTTCAGGATTGATTGTCACGCCGTATTCTCTTTTATAGAAAGCAGCGATTGCTTCCTTCAAAAAAGGATAACCTCTGAATGGGCCGTATCCATGAAACGAAGGATTCAGAGACGCCTCCCGCAAAGCCTCGACGATATGCGGCGGAGTGGGAAGGTCAGGGTTTCCTTGTCCGAGATTAATGATGTGGGCCCCCGTTTTTTCCAATTCCTTTACCTTTTGAAAAACGAGAGAAAACTCCTGCCTTGGAAGTGTCTTGATGACATCGGACGGTGTTATTTCCATCTAAAAGACTCCTTTTTGCTCCGTTTTATTATCCCGTTCCAAAAACGATTTGTTAACAAGCTTCGTATGCAGAAACAATCCGCATACAATCACAACAATCAGCCCCATAATGACCGGAGCGCTGAAGACGTTGATTAACATTGAACCAATAGAAATGCATAATCCGATAGACGCTTCGGCTACTGAAAAAATGCGCCCTTGAATCTGGTTTGCCGCATTCTCCTGAACCTTCACCTTTGCAAGCACTTCCCCGTATTCCATCGCGATGAAAAAGAGGATCGCCGCGATGAGAGAAACAGCGAATATCGGCGTGAATAAAAACAGCGCCAGCGAAACAATCGATAAAACGGTAAAGTACGTCAGGCCTCTATTGTTGTTAAAGCCCCATTTGCTGACAAGCGCCGCCCCGATAAAGCCGCCGAAGCCGATGCAGAATGTGAGGATAAAGTTGCCGATTTCCCCATCACCAAGAAAGCGGCTGACAATCGGAAAATAGCTGTACACAATTCCCCACAGCACAGCCATTGTAATCATCGTAAACATGGCGTTTAATACGAATGCATTGCTTTTGATTTCCTTGAGTCCTTCTTTAAAAGACTGAAAGGCCTCTTTGATGTTTTCAGATTGAATCGGCACAAATTGCAGTTTGATACGGCTGATAAAAAATGCCGAAATCAGGTATGTCACACCGTTAAAGGCCACAGCCAGCTCCACAGATCCGCCTAACAGAAAGAGCCCTCCGGCAGCCGCCCCGACGATAATGGAGATGGTTGTCGCTTTTGCAAATAACGTGTTGATGCTTTTAATATCTGATTCCAAGGACGACATGACAGCAAGACGGGCCGGATTAAAAAACACGCCGCTTCCATAGGAAATAAACAGCAGAGCCAGAAAAATGAGGGGATACTCGCCTTTTGGAAGAAATGTGAGCCCCAAAAAAATGATGCCTCTGATGATATCCGTCCACAGCATGATCTTAATTCTGTCTAACCGGTCGACCAGAACCCCCAAAAACGGCTGGAACACCATCGGAATGCTTCTGACCACGATGACCCCGGACGTCACCCAATAATCGTGATAATATGTAGACAAAATGAGCAGGGCAGGGAGAACACAATAGTCTCCCATGAAAGATAGCGCCTGCCCGTAAAGCAAGTATTTAGAGTTGGGTTTCAGCTGTTTCATACTGGCAGCACATACTTTGCCGTCAGCTTCGCATGCTGCTGAATTTGTTTGATTGATTCAGCCACATCCTGTGAATTGCTCCCTTTCAGTTCAAATGCAGCGATGGAGTTGAAAGCTTCGAACAGTGTCAAATCAACTGAAGTTCCTGGCGCTGCGGCCGAAAAAGAAACGATTTCAGTATCCCCTTTTAAAAGCCCGTCAGGCAGATCGATCGCTTCAATGACCAAATCCTCAGCGGTTTCTGGAATCTGGCCATTTTGTTTGAAATGCTGCGGGTACAAATGACAGTCGGCGACATAGTAAGGCTCTTGATCCAATAATCCGTCAGGCAGATCGGCCTCTTTTCCGAAACAAAGGACATCTAATAATAATTGCGCCATATCAAGGCCGAAAACCTTTTTAATATTAGGGATCATATTCCAGCCGGCGAATCTGGCTGCCGATTCAATTAAACCCGGTTCTCTGTTTTTCATTAGCTTGATCTCTGTATGTGTTGCGCAATTTTGCAGGCCAAGACCTTCATTTGCCTTTTTGGCGGCTTCGACAATTTTCTTTTTCGCCTCTTCATCCAGAATGGACGGCGTAATGTGGGATGTTTCTGTAAATCCGATTTGCGGCGTTTTGTCATGAATGGCGATCGGGAAATACTCACCGTCGGCCATGATGCCTTCGATGCTGATATAGTCGGAGTACCCCTCTGTTTGATACCAGTCTCCATACTCACCCTGTAAAAATTCCTCAGCGATAAACGGCGCTTCAAACGTAACCGCCTTTGGCACGTTAATCGACTTCAGATAGTCATTGACTCTATTAAATTCTGCTTCTGCCGTCTCAGTGTCCGTAATCAGCGTGACGCCGATTGAACTCGCTAAGTATGTAGGCTTTAAAATAAGAGGTGTGCCGATTTCTTCAAGTGCGGCACGGAAATCCTCAAGAGTTGTAACACGTTTGTTTTTGATTGATTTGACGCCAGCCTTATTAAAAGCGTCTCTCATTTTATTTTTATCTCTGGCATTTTCGGCAGCCTGCACGCCGGCACCTCTCAGGCCCAGACGTTCACAGGCTTTCGCCATCGGGGCAATGAATAATTCATTGTTTGTTGTGATGGCATCCACCCCAAACATTTCGGCAACCTTGACGATTTGCTCGACAACCTCTTCTTCAGGCTTGTCATGATCCTCATGCGCCCAATAAATGGAGTCAGGATGCTCAAAATCAGCTAAACTCTTAAAATAGTCTTTATCTTTTATGACCGCGACCGAGTATTTTTCAATCAAAGCTGCGTGGGAGGCTGTAATTGCAAAAGGCCTTGGAATAAAGCTGACCAGGTTATATTTTTCAGCAGCACTTTTATAAAACATGTGAGGCGGGCAGCCTCCAAGATCAGCAATGACCAATACTGTTTTTCTCTCCATATGTAAAACACTCCTTCTCTATTGTGCGGTGTATCCTCCGTCTGCGGTGATGGCGCTTCCGGTCATATAGCTTGATAAATCCGAGGCTAAAAACAGCATCACATTTGCGATTTCTTCGGGTTTCCCCAGCCTCAGCAGCGGATTTACCTTTGCCTTTTCTTTTTTGATCTCTTCAAGTGTGCCTTCATTATTTTCAAGGAATGATTTTTCATTCAGCGGTGTGTCGATAATCCCCGGGCATACGCAGTTCACGCGAATTTGATGCTTCGCATAATCAACGGCCATTGATTTAGTCAGCTGCAAAACGCCGCCTTTGCTGGCATTATAGGCAGGAATATCAGGCCACGCCACGAGTCCGCCGACTGAGCATGTATTAATGATGTTGCCTTTGCCGGCAGCCAGCATATGCTTAAGTGCGTGTTTGCTCATTAAAAACGTGCCGGTCAAATTGACTTGCAGCACCTTGTTCCAGTCGCTGAGCTCCATCTCGTGAATGGGCGCCACGATTTCGATGCCTGCATTATTAATCAATACATCCAGCCCGCCAAATGTATCGACCGCCGATTCAACAGCGTGCTGACAGGCAGCTTCGTCTGTAATGTCCGTTTGCACAAAGTGCAGCCTGTCATTATTTTCTTTCCGTACCATTGCTTCTCCCTGCTTCTCGTCAATATCCGCCACAACCACATTGGCCTGCTGGTTCAAAAAAGCCTGAACCGCCGCATAGCCAATCCCTGATGCGCCTCCTGTTATGAGGACGGTTTTATCGGTGAGGTTCATGATTATTCATCCGCCTTCATTTTTTTTGCCTTTGCCCTGTTATAGCGCGGCGGGAAGAAGATATTAATCGATTTTGATTCTTTTTCTGAACGGTTGATGGCACCATGATCTTCACGAGGCTCACAGAAATAAGCTGTGCCGAATTCCATCCCGACTGTGCAGCCTTCGACCGTCATGTCATAGCCGCCGCCGATGCAGATGCCGATTTGTTCATTGCGATGTTTATGGAAAGGCATTTCTCCGCCGTTTCCAGGGATTTTGGCAAGCATAATCTCTACCCAATCCTCAACAAAGAACGTGACTTCCATGCCCGGCAGCAGGTCTCTTGTTTTGAAAATATCCAAAAAATAGTCCTCAGGACTTGTATAGGTTTCATCAGCTTTCAGCCGCTTGATATCAATAGCAATCACTTCTTGGTCTGTGTCGTTTCTTGCCCCGTGAGGCACATGCGGCGGCGCGATATAGGCAGATTCCAAGGCTGTCATTTTTCTTGTCACATCTCCGACAGTCATCATCAGCTCGCCGGAAACGACCATGCCGATTTGGACCTCCTTATGCTGATGGGGTTCAACATTGGTATGCGGCGGGACGTAAGACATTAATACTTCAGTATCTCCTCGTACGGTTGAATACTGTCTCACTCCGTTTTCCCATTCAATTAATTTCGGAGTCGGGAAATAAAGCTCCTGCATATCTTCTTTAGTTTTCATCATCAACGTCTCCTTTTCCAAATAATGACCAGCTCATTGGAATGCTTTTGAATGTTTTTACAAAGGTTAGCCCGTACTTTTGCCTTGCAAGCTCATTGGTTAAGGCAATATCATACAAGCCTTCTTTTACTTTTCTTGCAGCTTGGCTAGTCGAATTGACCAGTTTGAAACGTACATCTTTGCGGGTAAAATATTTGATTAGATTAATAGGTGATGGATGTGAAACAACAACAGATGTATCAAGCATATCGTCTCTGAATTCAAAATCAGGACGAACAGCCAGGCCGTACATCGGTGTATCGCACCTGAAGATCTGCAATAGCTGCAAATCCGGCCTCATGTAGAAATGCTTAATGCCGTCATAAGCGTGTGGGACGATGGTATATTCCAGCGGGCTTTGGAGTGTCCTTTCAATGCATGATTCAAAAGTATCATGCAAGGACAATTTACTGTTCAGCCCTTGTAGAAGAGTAAAATTGGAAATGAAATGCTTTGCTGCGTACTCACTGCTTGTCCCCTCAGGGCCGAGCGTGTTGACTGTAATGAGTTTGGATAGTGAATCAGTTCGTTTTTTTGTCTGAATGCTATTATCCAATATAATCATGAGCACCAACCAATCTTTTAAAATTTTAAGTAAATTTTATCCAGCGGAAATTGAACTGTCAATGTTTTTTGAAAATATTGATAATTATTCCCATACAAACAAAAAAACCCTTTAAAAAGGGTTTTTAATTATAGGAATTTAGAAACTTTGTTTATTGGGATAAGGACTGATCGGCCTTCTGCTCATGCTTGCCGTATTTTTTATATGCGAATACACTGAGTACAAATCCGAGCACTGTGATGGCGGCGCAAATCCATCCGACGGCCGCATAGCCGTATGCCACATAGACAGGTCCCATCAAAGCAGATCCTAATGTCACGGCCAGATTCGAGGCGAGACTGTAAAACACCATGATTTTTCCGCGATGACGCTCTGAGCAATCACTCAAAATGGTGCTGAGCAGCGTCACCGTCAAGCTTTGCATTAATCCCCATATAAATAGGCTGACAATTAACAGAAACATTGACGCCGGCGCATATGGTAAACATGCCAGCAGAACGCTGATGACCCCCAGCGCAATCAAAAGGGAGCGCATTTTTCCGATACGGTCGGCCACCTTTCCTGTAATGACACTCATGGAAAACCCGATTCCGTAAATCATGATAAATAAGCCCGCAGCTGTGTTTCCTCCGGTAAAAACGTCCTGAAGATAGGTGCCTAAAAAGGAATACATACCGTAAAATCCAATCATATTACAAAAGGTTATCGTGATATAAACAGGTACACGCGGGAC
This sequence comes from Bacillus sp. LJBS06, assembly GCF_016924995.1. NCBI lineage: Bacteria > Bacillati > Bacillota > Bacilli > Caryophanales > Bacillaceae > Bacillus > Bacillus sp. LJBS06. The sequence goes on from NZ_CP070483.1 coordinate 3,815,730, forward strand.
TTTCAGCGCATCCCGGAATGTTCCTGCCGGCTCTTCTTTTTCTTCCTCGCCGCTTGTTTGATGCTGGGCATGACGGCGCATTTCAAGGAGAATCAGCAGGACGACGAAAACGCCCATCAAGGCGAAAATCCAAAATGTCCATCTCCAATGCAGGACTCCGCCGATAAATGATCCGAGCGGCACTCCAAAAATCAGCGCCAGCGACCAGCTTGAAACGATCAGCCCCATCACTTTGCCCCGGTATGTATAAGGAACACGATCACCGACAACGGCGTAAGCGGTCGGCACAAACGCTCCTGCAGCCAATCCCGAAAGCGCCCGGCCTAAAAAGAAGAAAAAGATATTTTGACTCAAAGCGCATATCACTGTTCCTATGATAAAGATCATAAGCCCGGCCAATAAACTCAGTTCTCTGGAGTATTTATCACCTAATGGAACCAAAAGCGGCGCACCGATAAAAATCATAATGCCGTAAATACTGATAGATAATGCAAGGACACTGACATCTGAGCTGAAGGCTTTTGCTAAATCCGGCAGCAGCGGTGAGATCACAAGCTCTTCTGATCCGGCCGCAAATACCCCAATCGTTAAAGCCAGTGCTAACAATAGCGGAAAATGATGTTTTGTTTTGATGTCATTGTTTTGATTGCTGTTCATTCTTTCTCAAACACCTCTTCCATAATCTTCTTATCATAAAGTTGTATTATAGTTTAGCATTGTTTTTTCATCATTTACAATTCGAACGAAACCTTTACATTTTTAATTATTTTCATTTAAATCCCAATATAGATTTCCTCGTTTCATTTTGAAAATCAACTGATTTTAACATACCAAAAAGCTCTCCGGTCTCCCGGAGAGCTTTTCCTATTGCGCCTCTGCCTGTTCTTTTTCTGCCGGTTCATGTTTGATACGCTTTTTGATGCTCAGATGATAGTACGTATAGCAGAAAATAATGATCGGCACGCCGCAGTACAAGCCGATCCTTTGATCCGGAATGAAAATAAGGCTGATCAACACGCATCCGTATAAACAAAATCCGAGAATCGGGACTAGCGGATAAAGCGGCGTTCTGAACTCCAGATCATTCACGTTTCCGCCTTCAGCGAGGAAACGTCTGCGAAAGAAAAATTGCGACGCACAAATGGACATCCACGCAACAACTGTCACCATGCCCGAAATTGAGATACACCATAAATACACTGTTTCTGCGGCCATGACACTAGTCAGCAGCGAGCAGCCGGAAATACCGAGGGTAATCAGCAGGGCATTCATCGGCACGCCTTTTTTTGTCAGTCTGGTGAGAAAGGAGGGGCCCATTTGATTTGATGAAAGTGACCACATCATGCGCGACGCCGCATACAAACCCGAATTGGCAACAGATAAAATCGCCGTTAAGATGACAAAGTTCATGATATCTGCCGAAAATGGGATGCCGATTTGATCGAGCACCGCTACAAACGGGCTTTCAATAACGCCCGCCGTTTTGTACGGAAGAATGGCAACCAAGACGAACATAGCGAGCACAAAGAAAAACAGCGTGCGCCAAATGACATTTCGAATGGACTTTGGCAGTGTTTTTTCCGGGCTTTCACTTTCCCCTGCCGCAATGCCGACAAGCTCCGTTCCCTGAAAGGAGAAGTTCACCATGACCAGCGTAAACATAACGGCCAGCACCCCATTAGGGAAAAGTCCCCTATCAGTCATAAAGTTAGACAAAAAGGGTGTCTCCTGTCCGCCTTTAAAGTCAATTAAGCCAAACACAGCGGCTCCGCCAATCACAATAAATAATATGATCGCCGCCACTTTGATGCTTGAAAACCAAAATTCCATTTCCGCAAAGCTTCTGACAGAGAGCGCATTAATCAAAAAGATGACGATGCCGAACACAAGGCACCATATCCAGATCGGAACGGAGGGCAGCCACCTTTGCATCAAAATGCCTGCTGACGTCAGCTCTAACCCCACTGTATTCGCCCAGCTGAACCAATACAGCCAGCCAATCATAAAGCCTGTCGACGGTCCCAGAAATTTAGTGGCGTAGGCCTGAAACGATCCGGCCACCGGCATGGCAACAGCCAATTCTCCTAAACAAAGCATGACGAGATACATTAAAAATCCGCCGATGATATAAGCGGCAATGGCGCCGAGCGGTCCCGCCTGGCTAATGGTAAAGCCAGAGCCTAGAAACAGCCCAGTGCCAATCACCCCTCCCAAAGCAATCATAAACAAATGCCTGCTTTTCATGCTGCGCTGCAATTCATTTTTATGATTCTGCATCATCCTTCCCCCTTTGGTTCTTTTGCCGTGATGGTCATCCGGTAGCTCTGCAAAAGGTGAACGGTGGTTTGCTGTATGAGGAGAGGCAATACATGAAATGTGTACGGTTTATAGACTCGTTCTGTCCATTTATGGCCGTCTTTTCCGTACACACCCATATTAATGGATGGAATATTCAGCTTGCGTATATCTTTGAACGGAATGGTCCCAATCATATTCCACCCAGGAAAGTTCCTGATAAAAGAATCAATTTCGCCATCGGTTTCGTGCAGTGATAAAAAACTGCCGTCTGCCAAGTAGGGGAAAAACTTTTTGAAGACAAATGTTTCGCCTGTCGATTCAGCGGTTTTGTCAGCCGCTTCTTTAATCACATGCTGCAAAAGCTGATCTCTTGTGCTATCTTCTTTCAAATAGTTATGCGGCAGGTAAGGAGGTGCGTAAAATAGAATGACTTTTGCGCCTTGATCGGGGTCAAGCTTTTGAAGCTCTTCGATTGCCTGAAAGCATCTCATACGAAGTTCTAGGTGCTCGTTGGCTTTGAATGTCTGCTCGATGCACTGTTCGGGATCAATTCCCCGGTTTCTCAGCTTTTCTAAGTATTGCTCCAGACTATACACTTGGATGCCCCATGATAAATGTTTCTTTGGCAGGTTGGCTCTTTTTACATATTCTTCGTAATAGTCTGATAATTTTTGTTCTGTTTCCCGGCATGCTTCCTCAGTGACTTCAATAAGCAAATCCATCATTTCTTTTGCTGTTCTTTCATAAATAAAACAATTGAAATACAAGCTTGTGCTGACAGCCGTTTGCACATTATAGGATTCCTTGTTATCACGCTGATACAAACAGGATGGGGGCAGAACCAACTCCCCTTCAACCTTTTCTGCCAGATGAATGTTATTGTGGAGACGGCTTGTGATTTCAGCTGAAATGAAATTCGGGTCAATCCCTGCCAGTGTATCGCCAACATGGACTTCACGGCCGTAAATGTAAAAGCAAGGCAGTAGTTTTCCCGCGGCTCCAGTATAGATATATCTTGTCTGATCACCATCGTAAAGCGGGGTAATAAAATCCGTATTAATGGCAGCCAGATAGTGAAGCTGTTTTTCTTTTTTTAGCCGGTTCAGCTCTGAAATGCTGGCGAGCACGCCCGAATGCTGGCTCTCCTCATCGGGATTTGCCATAAACAATACATTTCCCGGCAATGTTTCAAGGTTCTCCGAAAAATGCAGGAGATTGGCTAAATGTACGGCGATGCCGCTCTGCATATCGACAGATCCTCTTCCGAACATCCAATCGCCTGATTTGGCATCCCGCTGAACATCCTGATCGAACTCATAGCGGCTGAAATACTCCGCCAATTTCTCACAATCAAAAGCGATATCCTTTAAAGGGCCGAAATCTTCAATTCCGACTGTATCAAGATGGGCATGGTAAATGACTGTATTTCGGCTTTCTCCATGTCCTTTAATAAACGCAAAAATATTTTTGCGATTGTATGGGTCATTGGGAATGGCCTGTTCCCACACATGACTGGGGTGTTTCTGAAAATAAGGATAGCTCGTGATCACTTCTTTGATAAAATCCGCTTTTGTCCCTTCTCCAACGGTGCCGTTCACACTGCTGAGGCTGACCAGAGATGCAGTCAGCGCCTCCACTCTTTCAGCCGGATTCATGTGACTGATTTTTGTATACTGCATAAATTGTCCTCCTGATCAAAAAGTTGAAATCGTGCGATTCGCTCAAGAATCGCACGATTTGATTTCTCTCAAATCAAAAAGCTTCAGACGTTGTTTTGGCTTGCATATGAAGAATTAAGTAATCGGGACCGCCTGCTTTTGAATCTGTTCCGGACATATTAAAACCGCCGAACGGCTGATAGCCGACAATTGCTCCGGTGCAGCCTCTGTTGAAGTATAGGTTTCCGACATGGAAATCCTCGCGCGCCCGTTCAATGTGCGCACGGTTTTTCGTCAGAAGCGCGCCTGTTAATCCGTATTCCGTGTTATTGGCAATCTCCAGCATATGATCGAAATCACGCGCTTTGCAAATCGCAACAACCGGGCCGAAAATTTCTTCCTGCATTAAGCGCGCGTTTTCATCAACATCTGCAAAGATCGTCGGCTGAATAAAGTAGCCTTTTGAATCATCGCCTTCTCCGCCGGCCAATAGCTTGCCTTCAGATTTGCCGATTTCAATGTATTTCATCACTTTGTTGTAGGATGCTTCATGAATCACGGGTCCCATATACGTATCAGGATCTTCTGGATTGCCGACAGTCAGCGTTTTGGTCAGCGCCACAGCTTTTTCCACCACTTCATCATAAACATCCTGATGGATAACTGCGCGGGAGCCCGCAGAACACTTCTGTCCTGAATATCCAAATGCTGAGTACACGATAGAGGATGCAGCAAGGTCAAGATCAGCGTCCTTGTCGACAAGCACTGTGTCTTTTCCGCCCATCTCAGCAATTACCCGTTTGAGCCATTTTTGGCCCGGCTGCACTTTGGCGGCTCGCTCATAAATCCGGCAGCCGACTGCACGGGAACCTGTAAATGAGACAAATCGTGTCTTCGGATGCTCAACTAAGAAATCACCGATCTCCGCTCCATCTCCCGGAATGTAATTCAGAACACCGTTTGGCAGGCCCGCTTCCTCCATGACCTCGACAAATTTTGCTGCCACTACCGGTGCTGCGTCAGCCGGTTTTAAGAGAATCGTATTTCCTGTCACAATCGCTGCCGCCGCTGTTCCCGCCATAATTGCAAGCGGGAAGTTAAATGGTGAAATGACGATGCCGACGCCAAGCGCTTCGTAATGATATTGATTGAACTCGCCAGCACGGCTCTTCACCGGAGCCCCTTCCTTAAGGTTTAACATTTGGCGCGCGTAGAACTCTAAAAAGTCTATCGCTTCAGCCGTGTCCGCATCCGCTTCCTTCCACGGTTTTCCCGCTTCCTTCACAAGATAGCTTGAAAATTCATGCTTTCTTCTGCGCAAAATAGCCGCTGCCTTAAAGAGAATATTCGCGCGGTGCTCTGGTCTTTGTTTTTTCCAGGATTCAAATGCCTGCAATGCGGCTTGCATCGCTTTTTCAGCAAGCTCTTGATCCGCTGTAGACGCGTACCCAATCACCTCTTCTTTGTTAGCCGGGTTAATAGAAATGATTTTGCGGTCCGTTTCAATTTTTTCTCCATTTATCACAAGCGGATAATGCTTGCCAAGCTGAGTGTTTACAAAGGCCAATGACTCCCCAAATGCTGTTTTATTCATTGCTTCTGTAAAATCTGTAAATGGTTCGTGCGCGTATGTGACTGTCATATGTAGTCCCCCTCGTGTTATGAAATATATCTTCGCATATGAATAAAAATGCAAGAATCATGCCATTTTCTTGTCTTTTGCTGAAAAAACTTGTTGAATCGAACAGAAATTTGTCTAACAGGTGATCACCTTTCTCTTTTTCCGAGCTTGAAAGCAAATTATTTTTGCGGTTTTTGCCCTTCCCACAAAGAAAAACGCAAAATTATTTTGCATCGGCTTCAAATCCGAAAATTACACCCATCCGCGGAATCGCGATGCTTCTGCCGATTTTCTGATGCCCGTCATGTAAGCCGCCAAGCGCATATCCACTTTATGCGTTGCCGCTGTCTGATAAATCGTTTCGAACGAGCTGACCATGACGCTTCTCAATTTTTCTGCAACCTCTTCTTCCGACCAATAATATCCTTGGTTATTCTGCACCCATTCAAAATAAGAAACCGTGACGCCGCCGGCACTCGCCAGGATATCCGGCACAAGCAGCACGCCTCTTTCATTCAGGATCTTAGTGGCATCAATGGTTGTCGGTCCATTCGCTGCTTCGACGACGATTGACGCCTGAATGTTATGTGCGTTTTTGGCTGTGATTTGATTGGAGATCGCGGCAGGCACTAAAATATCGCATTCCTTTTCAAGCAGCTCCTCATTTGTGATGACGTCAGTAAATAAGTTGGTGACCATGCCGAAGCTGTCACGTTTATCGAGCAAATAAGGGATATCAAGGCCGTCCGGGTTGTAGAGCCCGCCATGGGCATCAGAAATCCCGATCACCTTCGCGCCCGCGTCGTGCATGAATTTGGCCAGAAAGCTACCCGCGTTTCCAAAGCCCTGTATGATGATGCGTGCATTTTGCAGCTTGATCCCTTTTTTCTTCACCGCCTCTTCAATACAAATCGTGACGCCCTGTGCCGTCGCCGTTTCCCGACCTTGCGATCCGCCTAAAACGAGCGGCTTGCCTGTAATAAAGCCCGGAGAATCGAATTCCCGCAGCCGGCTGTACTCATCCATCATCCACGCCATAATCTGCGAATTGGTGTACACATCTGGGGCTGGAATATCCTTTGTCGGACCGACGATCTGGCTGATAGCACGGACATACCCCCTGCTCAGCCTTTCCAGTTCTCCAAATGACATTGTCCGCGGATCACAAATGATACCGCCCTTCCCGCCGCCGTAGGGAAGATTGGCAATCCCGCATTTGAGCGTCATCCAAATGGATAATGCCTTTACTTCCTCTTCATTGACTTCTGGATGGAAGCGAACGCCCCCCTTTGTCGGACCGACAGCATCATTGTGCTGTGACCGGTAGCCTGTGAACACTTTGACGCTCCCATTGTCCATTTTGACCGGAATGCGGACAGTGAGCATTCTCTGCGGCTCTTTCATGAGTTCATACATATCGCCCGGATACCCCAGCTTCCGAATGGCCTCCTTAATGATCGTTTGGGTAGACAGAAATAAGTTAAGAGCTTCTTTTTCTTCATCTTTTGAGACTTGCTTTGCTGACATCTTTTTCACCTCATTGTTTTTTGGCCGGCTGTAATGTAAGCGCTTTAAAAAATCAGCCCGCCAATTCCTTTCTTCATTGGATTCACCATATGATCATGCAAGATCCGTACCAGCTTTTGAATCCACAAAAAAAGAGACTGAAAACATCTCAGTCTCTGACTACAAATCTATCGATTAACGGGGATCAATCACCAGCTGCGTTTCAGCATAAAAACTGCCGATTCCCAAACCGTTTACTACATCGCCTTTAATCGTGTAAGTGCCTGCGCGCGGAAGAGTTTTGCGCACCATGACGAGGTCAAATTCGGATGCGCCTAACAAATCAAGCGTAAGCGGGAGTCTGACTGTTTTTCCATCGTTTAAAATCTGTGTTTCTTTCAGTGTTCTTCCATTTACTGAATCTCTTGTCGTAGCATGAAACCCGTCAGGAAATTGAAATACTACCGCTCCAAGAGAAAGCACCGCATTTGGTTTATATGTCACTTCAATATCAGAAGTGGTCCACTCTTTTGTGCTGTTGATCGTTTTTGCCTCGATTGATGCAGACTGTGCATGAGCTTGGCCTGAAGGAAGCAAGATTGATAGTAAGACAGCTGAACTGATCAATAATGAAGATACGAATGAAGTTCTTTTTAACATGACATTTCCTCCTCAAATCACTGTTGAAATTGGCCAGAGCGTCCTCTGCAGAAAAAGCGTTTTTTTGCAATTCGCGAATTACCAGTTCTTTTTCTTAAAAATTAATCTATCATCATTTTCCATGGAAGTAAATGCTTTTTAAGGAATATTAACACTTGGAATCACTTGTGAATTCCTTCCTGTTTATACAAGGTTCAAATGGAGGATTTCTCACTCTTTTTCTAGTAACTTCTACCTTCCTATTTCTATCTTTTCACCTATTTTAAAAAAGGACAAAAAAAGTCGAAGATGCCTCTGCTCTTCGATTGATCACGTTCCTATTTTTATCTGAATTCAGTGTTCCAGTTAAAACCGATCGTCTCATCATTCCACGGAATTCTTTTTTCATCAGGCTGATCCGGATTATATGACATGGTGGTAAAATAGATAATTGTCAGCGGCGTTTCTCCCAGCACTCTGTATCCGTGGGCCACCCCTTTTGGGATTAATAACAGCATCGGGTTGTCTTCGCCCATATAATAGACGTCCGTTTCTCCTTTTGTCTTTGAGTCGTCTCGAAGATCGTAGAGGACAACCTGAGCGTGACCGGTTGGGAAGAACCAGAGATCATCCTGCTTCTCATGATAATGAAATGCCTTAATCACACCCGGATAGCTTTTCGACCAAGAGGCCTGCCCGAAATGCTCAAGAAGATTCTCATCATCCCGGACCAGCTCAGCAAAAAAGCCTCTGTCATCGCTATGCTTCGTCAATTTTTTCACCTTGACTCCATCAATCATGCACACTGCTCCTTTCCTGCAAATACTCCCGTAACGCTTCCCGCCAGTGGCGGGGGCGGATGCCGGCTTCTTCAATAGCCCGATGGCTCAGCACAGAGTATGCCGGGCGGGGCGTTTGGTTCCCATATTCCTCTGTTGTGACAGGCAAAATGACTGTGGCCAGCCCGCTTTCTTCCATAATCGCCTTCGCAAACTCATACCAGCTGCATATGCCTGAATTGCTGACATGATAGATGCCCGGCGGATGGCTGAACAGCTTGATGACCGCTTCTGCTAAATCCTTCGTATAAGTCGGCGAACCTATTTGATCGCTGACAACCCGCAGCTCTTGTTTCGTTTCAGCAAGCTTCAGCATGGTATGAACGAAATTGCTGCCGCCATGTCCGTACACCCATGATGTTCTGATGATCGTGCTGTCTTTTGTTGCCAAACGAATCAGTTCTTCTCCGAGCTTTTTGCTTTTGCCATAGATGGTGTTTGGATCAAGGGGATCGTTTTCCTTGTAAGGCTGGTTTCCTTTCCCATCGAATACATAGTCTGTGCTGATATGAACATATTGAGCGCCGATGCGGGTTGCCTCTAGCGCAGTATAATAAGCGCCGATTCCATTGATCAAGTACGCTTTATCAAGCTCTTTCTCACATTGATCAACCGACGTAAACGCGGCGGTATTGACCACAATATCCGGCTGATAATGGCCAAACGAATGCCGTACTGAGCGCTGGTCAGCAATGTTCATCATCTTCTTTGTTAACGCAATGACCTCGTATCCGGCTTGCTTCAGCTGGCGGCACAGTTCCAGTCCAAGCTGTCCTCCCGCCCCAGTCACCAATACCTTTTTCAAACAGATCACCTTCTCATCGGTCATTGTCTGTATACCACTGAATCGTACGCGCAATGCCTTCTTCAAATGGCACTTCCTGCCGCCAGCCCAGTTCGTTTTTCAGTTTTGATGCATTGATTGCATAGCGCCGGTCATGCCCTTTTCGGTCTTCCACGTGGGCGAACAATTCCTCACAGCCCAGGTGCTTCATGATGATGCTCGCAAGCTCTTTATTCGTGCGTTCATTTCCGCCGCCGATGTTATACACCTCGCCTACGGTTCCTTTTTCTAAAATCAGCTTGATGGCGCGGCAATGATCCTCCGCAAACAGCCAATCTCTAATCTGAAGTCCATCTCCATACAGCGGAACCGGCAGGCCTTGCTTCGCATGACGGATAATCGTCGGAATCATTTTTTCGCTGTGCTGATAAGGGCCGTAATTGTTGCTGCATCGTGTAATGATCGCCGGAAGCTTGTGGGTTTTCACATAAGACAATACGAGCAAATCAGAGCTTGCTTTGCTGGCTGAGTAAGGATTATTAGGAGAAAGCGGCGTCGTTTCTGTAAATGCTGGATCATCCGCTTCTAAATCTCCGTACACCTCATCCGTTGAAATATGAATCAGCTTCTTGGCTTTGCCTTGCAAAACCGCTTCCGCCAATCGGTAAGTCCCCATGACATTTGTGGTGATAAACGGCTCTGCTTGGGAAATGCTTCTGTCCACATGCGATTCTGCAGCGAAGTGAATAACCCCGTCATAGGTCTCGTCAAACGCGCGGTCGATATCCTCCTGAACGCTGATGTCCCCTTTTATAAAGCGAAAGCGGCTGTTTTGCTTTAATGTTTCCATTTCTTCCGGGTGGCTGGCGTACGTCAGTTTATCTAAAACGGTAATGCGCGCATCCGTTTCCCTCAGCATGAGCTTTGTAAACGTGAGCCCGATGAAGCCGGCCCCGCCCGTAATTAAATATGATTTTGCCATCACTTTTCGTCCTGTCCTTTCTGTAAAGCCTTGTGTACAAGCTGGGAAGCGAGATAAAGCGATTCGTGAGTTCCGGCATCTACCCACCAGCCTGATAACACATCATACGTAAGCTGGCTGTTTTCGATGTATAGATTATTCACATCGGTGATTTCCAGCTCGCCTCGCTTTGATGGTGATATTTGTTCAATATACGAAAATACCTCCGCATCATACATATAAATGCCGGTAACGCAAAGGTTGGTCGGCGGCTGTTTGGGCTTCTCGATGATGGAACGAATCCGTGTGTTTTCTTCATCAATCTGAGCGATTCCGAAGCGTTCCGGGTCATCCACTTCTTTCAGCAGCACCTTTGCCCCTTTCCCCTGCTGTTCAAAGCGTTCTGTATAAGGCTTTAATGAATCTTCAAATATATTATCACCTAATAACAAAATGAAAGGCTCTTTTTTCGTAAAGCGCTTTGCATAAGACAGCCCATCCGAAATGCCCGATGCTGCAGGCTGTACCTGATAAGTGATTGTAACGCCAAGCTCTTCCCCGTTTCCAAGCAGTTTATAAAATTGCGGCATATGCTCTTTTTGGCTGATGAGTAAAATGTCTGTTATTCCGGCTTCCTCCAGCTTCATAATCGACCAGTATATCATCGGATACGGGCCTACAGGAAGCAAATGCTTGTTGACGGCTTTCGTTAAGGGCATAAGGCGTGAGCCGTTTCCTCCGGCTAAAATAACACCTTTCACATTAACACTTCCTTACATGCATTTTTATACCTTTTGTTCATGTAATTCTTGAAGAATAGCTGTTACCCGCTTGATGCCTTTTCCATCCACGAACGGCCTTCCTCCTTTGTGCAAAGAAAGGCGAAGAGGATAGCTGCTCACAATGCGCGACATCTGATAAATGAGTGTTTCACCCGGTACAAGCTCACCCAAGCCAAGATTAAGAGCGGCACCTTGCTCGGCAAATGTTTTGGCTGTTGTCGTTTGATGTTCAACCTGAGAGAGAACAAGGCACGGCACGCCGATGCAAATGGCTTCATACAGTGAGATGCCGCCGGCGACAATGGCTGCGTCCGCTTGTTTCATCAAACCCGCCATATCATTTGTCTGTTCGATCACCTTGTACTGCGGCTTCTTTTCGATCTGCCTTCGGACTGCCTCTTGATGCGGTGAAGCGCTCCCCATCACAAACATCATGTTTTTGTCTTTTATGGCGGGGACTTGATCAGCGGCAGCCAGCACTTTAAAAATAAGCTGCTTCGGATCACTTCCTCCTAATGCAACAAGGATAGTGCGGCAGTCTTTCTTAAGTGTGTAATTCTCTCTTGCGGCCTGAAAGGCGGGGTGAAGAATAAGATAGTCCGGGCCTTCATAGACGCGTGTGTTTCCCTGAACGTACACCCTGCTCCTGATGTCACCGTAAATGCCGTTAATGACCGCGTCACTATATTGAATCGATTTACCATTTTTCTCTTCAAAAAGAACAATTTTCACATCTGTTTCCGTCTTTATTTTCTTTAACAGCTCTGCAGGCGCACCTAGAATATCAAATAAAAGCAAATCAAACTTCTTGCTTTTTATTTCCCGGAGAATAAATTCGTGCTGCTGCAGGTCCGGTTTTACGATGACACGCCAATGCTCTTCATGAAGAAACGCTTCAGACTCCTGATTCGTGTAAAACGTAATTAAGCAGCTCTGTTTGAGTTCTTCCGCAAGTCTCTTCATCCGGACAACATGGCCCATTCCCTTTTCATAGCCACCGTCTGCAACGATCCCAACACGCATGGCTAGTCATCCTCTCGTTCGATCGCCGCATCAGAGTTTCGGTTCAGAATGCTGATGAGCTCAGAGGCTGATACATCGGGGCGCTCGCCTGCTTTTTGATAGAGGGCCTTTATTAATTCATAGTCTTCTTTTGTATCAATGGTCAACCGGTATTGAGGGGCCCGAAACCGTGCCGGTGCTTCTAAAAACTGGACGTGATAAAGAGCTGGGTGATTTCTCACATATAACGTGACATGCTCCTGATATTGATCCTCCAAAGCCTGAATACGGCTGATGTCAATTAACAGGTTGGCGTTGACCACTTCGCCGCAAATCCCTAATGGGGCATTCAGGAGATACGTATAATCCGCGCCTTGATCAAAGTGCGACTTAATCATTACATCGAGCAGCTCTGGATCAACAAACGGATTATCACCCGTTAACCGGATGATAACTGACGGTTTGACAGCCTCTATGACCTTTACAAACCTATCGAGAACACGTTCTTCGCTCCCGCGGAAAACGCGATAGCCATGTTTGATGCAATGCGCCTCTAATATGTCGTCGGTTTCTTTGTCAGACGTGGCAATGACAAGATTATCCCGATCCTTTTGGTAAAACGCGCTTTTTCGGACGCGATGAACGAGAATATCAAGTAAACGATCCGATCCAATCGGTCGAAGCACTTTTCCCGGCAGCCTTGTTGAACCCATTCTCGCTTGAATGATAAAGAGAATGTCATTCATGAAACGGGCTGTCCTTCATTAAAATGTCATCCCAGACAATGCCTGTGTCGGCCGGGATGTCTCTTACAGCCCGAACACTGCCGGTCAGCAGTTCAAAAAATCTCGGGTGCAGTCCCTGCGGCTTTTGTCCGGGCCGAAGCACTGCGATATTGTCTTCACTAAAGACCTCACCTTTTTGAATCGGAGCTGTTGTAAAAATGCCTCTGTATGCAAATTTTCTGATTTCTCCTTCGATGGCGGTTGTTGTTTTGTATGAACTGCCAAGCAGTTTTTCAGAGATCGGCTTTTTGATCCCCTGTTTCAGCTCAGCCTCCGTTTTCCTGATGCCATCGACCATTTCTTTCAATTCATCTGGATTTAATGCAAACGAGTGGTCGGCACCCGGCAGATTTTTATCGATCGTAAAATGCTTTTCTATCAATCTTGCTCCAAGCCGAACCGCGGTACATGGCGCTTCTGTCGGATGCTCGCTATGATCCGAGAAGCCGATCACCGCCTCAGGAAAAGCGGCGGCAAGCATCGGAATGACGCTAAGGTTGCTGTACTCCGGCGGTGCGGGGTATTTCGCCACACAATGCATTATGGCAATTTGATTGTTTCCCTCTGCCCTGATGGTGCTCCAAGCTTCGTGAACATCAGAGATTTCAGCTCCGGCTGTAGAGAAAATCATCGGCCTGTTCAGCCTGGCAACATATTTGAGCAGCGGGAGATGGTTAATTTCATAGGATGCGATTTTAAAAGCGCTCGGCGAGGTGGACTGAAGCAGGTCGGCTGACCCTTCGTCACATACCGTGCTTAAAAAGATTACCTGCTTTTCGCGGCAGTAATCCAATAACGGTGAAATCCACTCAGCGGGCATTTCCATAGATTGAACCAAAGAAAAAATAGAGACGTCCTTGCCCGCTGCCGTTTTGTACAAACCAGGATCTTTCTGATACATCCTATCAGCCTGGAACATTTGAAATTTCACGGCATCCGCTCCCGCTTCCGCCGCGGCATCTATCAGCGCAAAAGCCTGATCAAGCTTCCCGTCATGATTAATCCCCGCCTCGGCGATAATAAATACAGGAGCGTCATGGCCTACAGTTTTTTTTGCAATCTGAAACTTTGCCATTATTTCGCCTCCTTGCCCGGCCAAATATGATAATAGTAATACGATTGTTCAGCGGTGAAGCCCATTCGTTCATAAAGGCGGATCGCCCTTACATTGTGAAGCTGCGTCCCCGCTGTTACCGTTCTATGCTTCTGGGTCTCCGGTTGTTCTATGAGATTCGCCAATAAATGAAAGGCAATACGTTTTCCTTCAAATCCCGGCTTTACAGCCATCAAATCGAGAATGCACTCATCATCCCTTGATAAGCCCTGAAGATAGCCGATGACCTCGCCATTGTGTTTAGCGACAATATTAACCGCCGCCCTTCCATTCAGATTGTTTCGTGTCCACTCCTGAAAAATGTTGTTTGCTGCATCGCGGCTGAGATGAGGGTCCTGAAAATATCTGCTTTTTGTAAACGAGTCTCGGGCCAGCTCACATATCGCTTCTGTGTCTCCGGGCTCAGGCGGACCCAGTTCAAAAAATGGCGGGGTTTTGTCATAAAAAGACGGAGGCATCGCCAGCTTCAGCAAACTGCCGACAAAATAAGAGGACGGCTGTTGCTGTATCACATGCGCGGCTCTGATATCTTCAGCCGGAACACGGACAAAGATAAAATCCGTTTCATCCATTTGGCGTACAGAATAAAAAGCTTCAAACAGCCTCTTCAGCTGCCCGGTGCTGTTCGCCGCAAGAAGTTTGACATTCATGACTTTCTTCTGAAGCACCTTGCTTTCCCACAAAGAATCTTCGTAAAGCAATACGCCTTGGAGCCTGCTGTTTTCAAAAAGGCCGAGGGAAAATTGATACGGAACATCCAATGTAAGCTGTCTGCTTTGGAGAAATTCCTCAATCGCCTCTTTGGAGACATGTTCTTTTACCGTATACACTTAACCAGCCCCTTTTACGATATCCCGCACAGCTTCAATGACATCATGTACATCATCGTCAGACATTGACGGATAAAGCGGGAGGGAAAGGGTTCGTTTATAGTAATTCATGGCATTCGGGAAGTCCGATTCCTTAAATCCAAATTGTTTTTGATAATACGGATGAATGTGTACTGGAATAAAATGAACGCTCGTGCCGATATTGTATTCATCCTTTAAAGCCGTAATCATTTCGCTTCGCGTAACCCCAGCCTTTTTTTCATCAACTTGCAGAACATATAAATGCCAGGCGTGTCTGCCGTCATCATGAACAAACGGTGTGATCAGCCCCGGAATCTGCTGAAAAGCGGTTTGATAGCGGCCGGCAATCTCTTCTCTCCGTTTCTGCATATCATCCAGCCGTTTCAGCTGATGAAGTCCAAGAGCCGCCTGCAAATCAAACATATTCATCTTATAGCCGGGCGATTCGACTTCATAGTACCAGCTGCCATTTGAAGAATAACGGTTCCATGCGGCTTTACTCATGCCGTGAAGGCTTAGCACCCGAATCTTATCAGCAAGCTCCTCATCATCTGTCGTGAGCATGCCGCCTTCCCCTGTCGCCAGGTTTTTGGTGGCGTAAAAGCTGAATGCCGTCGCATCCCCGATCGAACCGATCATTCTGTGCTTATAAGTCGTATATACCGCATGCGCCGCATCCTCCAGCACGAATAAACCATGTTTTTGGGCAATTGCCAAAATCGCATCCATATCGCAGGACTGCCCGCCAAAGTGGACAGGTACAACTGCTTTCGTTCGCGGTGTGACGGCTGCCTCAAGCTTTACCGGGTCAATATTGAGCGTGTTTTCGTCAATGTCCGCAAACACAGGCGTCGCTCCTGTATGAATAATCGTATTGGCGGTCGAGCTGAACGTAAGCGGAGAGGTAATGACCTCGTCCCCAGGGCCGATTCCTTTTGCTTTCAAAGCCAAAAATAAAGCTGCGGTACATGAATTCACCGCCACGGCGTGTTTCGCCCCGACAAATGCGGCAAACTCTTTTTCAAACTGCTGAACCTTCGGGCCTTTGGAGAGCCATCCCGATTCAAGCGTTTCAGTAACCTCCTGAATTTCTTCCTTACCGATTAACGGCAATGAGTAAGGGAGAAAATGATTTCTCTTTTGCACCATTTCTTTGCGCTCCTATCATTTTATTCAGTATCTTCCCGCCTATAATCAACCCCTGTTTTGGCTTTCAGTTCCGTAAATAAAGCGTTTGTTGATTCTGCCACCGGATAATTAGCCGCTATGAATGCTAGACGCGCCTCTTCCGCTTTTTGATGCACGTCAGGGCTTCGAAGAACCTCAACCAAGGTGTGTGCCAGTTCATCCGGCTGGTCAAACATAAAATCGCCAAGAGATTCATAGTACGGATACGAACGATTTCCGGATGATTTGCCGATCAGCACAGGCTTTTGAAACAGCATGGCTTCGAGACCGACTGTTGAGGTTTGCGTCACTGCGGCATCAGCATACGGCAGCAAGTCATAAAGGTCGAGCTCCTTTTTGATGACTCTGCATGCTTGATGTTTTTTCGCCGCTGCATGATACAGATCAAGCTTGTTTTTCCCAATTTCCCACGGGTGGGGTTTGATGATGATTTGCAGCTGCTTCTGATCAGAAAGCCCTTCCAGCACACCGGAATAAAAATCTTCTGAAAAGGGCTGAGTGGCAATGAGCACAATTTTTTTAGACGGGTGAAAAGCAAGTTTTCGATAGAATATGGACATATCCATTGGTGTTCTGTTAAAAATCTGATCGAAGCGGGGATGTCCCGTTACTAGAATCTGCTCGGGTTTACAGCCTTTTCGTAAGAACCACTCTGCTTCATACGCACCGAAAACTGCTTGATAGGTTGTAAAAACAGGAATGAAGGCTTCATCTCCCATCAACGCGCCATGCTGAAGACA
The DNA here is from genome assembly GCF_016924995.1 of Bacillus sp. LJBS06. Taxonomy (NCBI): domain Bacteria; kingdom Bacillati; phylum Bacillota; class Bacilli; order Caryophanales; family Bacillaceae; genus Bacillus; species Bacillus sp. LJBS06. Next base: position 3,832,498 of record NZ_CP070483.1, read on the forward strand.
AATGCTGACGGCCCCTTTCTTTTGACACATGAGAGCAAGCACCCTGCTGTAAATATCTTCTGCCGTGCCGACAATAACTGCTGAAATTTTTTCCTGTTCAAACAGCGCATCAACTGTATCAATGGCTTCTATAAATAAAGGAATGTCTTTGAAAAGCCGGTCACGAAACGCTTGATCACCAAATGCCGGATGGTCATCATAAGGGGCGAGAATCGAACAGGCTGTTTCGAGATAAGGCTTCGAATCGCCTTTTTGGCATGATTCCGCAATCTCCCGCTTGCTAATCACAGGCAGATCACAATAATGCGGCAAACTCCATCTGGCCAGAACAGCGGTTTTTTCAGGATCAAATTGATAGTAATTTTCGTTTGAAAAACGCAGGTAATCAAAGTGCAAAATGACTTTCCCTTTAACAGGTTCGGCATTTGTTTTAACGATGTTTTGGATTCTTTCTTCAAAAAACGGCTGAATTTGCCCCTCATCAATATGCTGATCCACCGGTCCGAATAACTCCGGTTCTTCTTCCATCATCACCCTCAGCTCAGGGCTGATGTATTGATAAAAATTACTGATAAGCCCAAGCGGAATCCCTTTGTAGCGAAGTTTGTCAAAAAGCTCGACATACTTCCGGTACAGCACCCAATAATTGCTTAAATAGGCCGACAAGCTCTCACCCCATTCCAAGCTTTTTTAATGATTCACGCAGCTCTCGGCAATTTCGCTGCGGAGGCAGGTTCCTGACAAATTCATTTTTTTCTGATTCAAACAGCTGAAAGTGAATTGATTGGTCGGTAATATAATTCAGGTCCAGCTCCTCATCCAGCGGGTAAAACGGATAAAAATGATTGACTCTCCAAAAGAACCGGGCATCTCCTATACGGTAAAACGCCGGGCTTTCATCCCAATAGGAGCCAAACTTCTCCTTCACCTTCTCAAGCACCGAATATCTGTGCATCACCGAGCAATGATCGATGGCGCACGGCGCGTTCCATGTCACTTGAGCGGCAGGCCTGACCGTTTCTTTTACAATGTCGCGATGCTCGTTTAAATGATAGGTTTTGGAGGCTGAGTAAATCACAGCCTTTTCAGGATGGGCATCGAGCTCCCGCACCATTTTCAGGAGCCGGTCCGGCATATAGATGTTGTCATCCGTCGCATAGGTGATATATTCACCTTCCGCCATCTCAATTGCCTGATTGATCAGTGCCGCGTACCTTGTTTTTTCTGTTCTTTCCTTTACTCCAGATACATCGCTTTGATAAAAACGCACTCGGTTATCATTCAAAAAAGGACGGATTACATTCAGCGTCTCTTCATTGGAGTTGTCATCCATAATAAACAATTCAAAATCTGAAAACGTTTGTGAGAGTATGCTAGAAATGGACTTTGCCACATAATCGCTTTTGTTATAGCTCGTCATAATGACTGATACTTTCGGCAAATCCTACACCTCCTTCTTGGAACTTCACACCTGAAACTATCGTTATCTTATGTTGCTTACGCTCAAGTTGCGCTAGGGATACAAACCAATATGCGAAAAGTTTGTGTATGTCTATGAAAAACAGCGGCTGCCCAGAGTGAAATCTGATCCGTCCGCTGTTCTTTTTCAGCATATTCCAAGCATCAGCCTCATAAGGTGAAAGAGATAAAAATCGCACCAGCGACTAAGATCGTTTTCCATCGGAGGTGAGTCATCGCGGAGCGTTCACCTATACATCCAGAACATGTTTTGAATGGCTTTCATAAAAAGGAGGAACGATATGAAACCGAAAAAAAATCAATACCAGCAAATGCAGGGATTTGATAATATGCAGGGGTATCAGCCTCAGTTTGGCGCCAACCCTTACCCGCAGCAAGGCCAAGGGTCACAAATGCAGACGATGGGGATGCAGCCAATGATGCCAATGCAGCAGGGACAGCAAGGACAGCAGGGATTTGGATTCCCGGGCCAGCAGCAGGGCGGCGGGTTTCAAATTCCTTCGGGGCCTACACCATCAGCACCAGGCCAAAGCGTTCCCGGCATGCTGCCTGTTGAGGAATCTTACATCGAAAATATTTTGCGACTGAATCGGGGAAAAACGGCCACCATTTATATGACATTTGAAAACAGCAAGGAATGGGGCTCGAAGATCTTTCGCGGCGTCATCGAAGCAGCGGGCCGGGACCACATCATTATCAGCGACCCGAAATCAGGAACACGCTATCTGCTCCTGACAATCTACCTCGATTACATTACATTTGATGAAGAAATTGCTTATACGTATCCATATTCCATGGCGTCCTATTCGCCAAGATAAGAAAAAAGCCAATCACTCATATGATGAGGATTGGCTTTTTTGTTTAGAGATATTTAACGGCTGCGACAACAATCATAATCCAAGAAATAATAAACGCCACACCGCCGAGCGGAGTGATCGCGCCAAGAATGGAGATTTGCGTCACACTTAGAATATATAGGCTTCCGGAGAACAGCACAATTCCCGCAAACATCAGCCATCCGGCTGTCGTGACACTGCCTATGCCGGATAATTTATCTGCCAGAAACGCGACAACGAAAAGTCCTAGGGCGTGATACATATGATACTGCACGCCTGTGTGCCAAACCTGAAGATATTTATCAGGTATTTTCCCTTCTAATCCGTGAGCGCCAAATGCTCCGAGCCCCACGGCAAGCAGGGCGTTAATGGCCCCTAATATGATAAAAACTTTCATCTATCTCTCCCGCCTTTTCGTTAAACTCATATCATTTATCTTATCGCACCTGCATCAAAATTCAATGTTTGTTCTCCGTTGACACGAGATTGTCGGATTTTCTCCTGCGCCAAAGCTGGAACTGGTCAGCCCCTATTGCAGCAAGCGTCCCTAATACGAGCCCGTTGCTTAACAGAGAAATAAATACCGGATGCAATCCTTTTAACGCAGTTTCAGGAACAAACATGATACCGACCCCTGTCAGCAGCGAGATGCCGATGACAGACCGCACCCTTTTTAATTCTTCTTTCTCATATGAATCAAATTCGGCAAAGGCCAGACCGCCCATTGCGGAGAAAACAACAAAATTCACCGCAAATCCCACGGGTGACGGCAGGCTCGCAAACGTATTCATAAAAAACGGGATCACGCTGATCACGATAACCAGAATACTGCCGAGCATAAACGGTTTTTTAGAAGGCATTTTGGTTGTTTCAATAAAACCTGCGGCTCCCGAAATCGGAACCGGTGCAATGGCACCCGTCAAGCCGCTAAGCAAATGGCTGAATGAAGCGGCAAAACCGGCATGGCGTTCATGATGCTTTCCATCAGGCTGTTTGCTGAATTTTTTCACGGCGATGTCCACGACCTTCATGCTCGCCAGCATATTCACGATCAGCAAGATGGTAATAAATATAGAAGTAATGATCAGGCCGCTGTTAAATAACGGAGTCCCAAAAGGAAACAGGGATGGCAGCTGAAACATCCGGTCCGGCATTTCAATCGGCTTTGCCGCCCCGGCAGCCGCAAACAGCACCCATCCGCCAAACAAGGCTAATAAAATAGAATATTGCTTAAAAAACATGATATTCGAATTTGTCATCATAAAGGCGGCAGCGATCACAACAAGCGCCAGGGCAAATACAAGACCGTCCACCCCGTCCTTTCGATAGCCGATCCCGAGAATTCCTTTTATAATCGGCTGACTCAGCTGCATCACAAGAAGCAATAAATAGACGCCCGTGACAACCGGAGTAAACAATTTTGCAAGCCGGTCAATGACCTTGAAAACACTTAACAAAAAGAAACATACAGCGCTTACAAGAAGAGCTCCCTGCAACCCCCGCAGTGTGTCTCCATATGTCGCAAACACAGTTCCCGTCAGCCCTGCGTATATCGTATACACTCCCCACCACAAACCGGCGGGGCTTTCATTGATCGGCAGTCTGTGGCCTTTCAAACACTGAATGACGGCAGCAATTCCCAGTACAAAAAAAGTGCTTTGAATCAATCTCGCAGAATCCGAGTGATCCAGATGAAACGACTGGGCAACCGCCACCGGAACAACAATCGCCGCAGCAATGATAAACGCTGTCCATTGCAGCGCGCCAAGAACCAATTTCACGTAAGCTCAACCTCTCTCTTTAAAAATCAAATAAAGACTCTCCGTTTCCGTCCTCTTCCTGCTTCTCTTTTTCTTGCTTTCGATATTTGTTTAATCCCGCGCTCCCCATCATTTTTTCCATCATCAGCTGGTCTGTCGATGGCGGCGGGGCAGGACTTGGCGTAACGCTCGGCTGTATGCGGGGCGCGCTCGCGGTCTCCGGCTGATCAAGCACGACATCACACAGAGAACGGACAACCGCTACATAACGCTTCAGCTCCTCATCTCGTTCAGCCGTTTTTGCTTTTTTCAGCTCTTCTTCCATCTTTTGAATCAAAGCAGATATATGAATGTTCATGAAGCACCCTCCAAAAAATAAATGTTATCTTCCTGCATTTTATCAAATTCCTGCCGCGAACGCAGAAATGAGTTTGTTATTTTTTCTGACAAACCTTGCGCAATTGACAAGCAGAAGAAATTTTTCACATAATAAATCACCATACCTTACAAAAAGGAGGGACGGAATGAACAACATCCCCTCTATCGTCAGCAAGCATAAAACCTATTTTGCAGCGGGACATACGAGACCGCTTGAATCGAGACTGAACATTTTGCAGAAGCTGAAACAAGCCGTCAAAACTCATGAGGCCGATCTCATAGCCGCTCTCTACCAGGATCTCCACAAATCTGAGCAAGAAGCGTACTCAACAGAAATCGGAATCATCTTGGAGGAAATCAGCTTTGTCATGAAACGGCTGAAAAAATGGTCCAAGCCGAAACGAGTCAAAACGCCACTGACTCATCTAGGCTCCAAGAGCATCATCATCCCTGAGCCGTATGGAACCGTTTTGGTGATCGCGCCTTGGAACTATCCCTTGCAGCTGGCGCTTTCCCCGTTGATTGGAGCCATTGCGGCGGGGAACACGGTCGTTCTCAAACCGTCAGAATATACGCCGGCTGTTTCCGCTTCACTTTCGAAACTCATCAGCAGTGTTTTTCCGACCGATTATGTCGCTATGGCAGAAGGCGGGCCCGACGTCAGCACGGCATTATTACAGCAGCCCTTTGACTACATTTTCTTTACAGGCAGCGTAGCCGTGGGAAAAGTCGTCATGGAGGCCGCCGCCAAACAATTAATTCCCGTAACCTTGGAGCTCGGCGGAAAAAGCCCCTGCATCGTCCATAAGGATGCTGACATACGGCTTGCCGCAAAACGCATCGTCTTCGGGAAATTTACAAATGCGGGACAAACCTGCATCGCACCGGATTATTTATTTGTCCACGAAGACATCAAAACGAAGCTGGCGGAAGAAATGAAGCATGCAATCAGAGAATTTTACGGCCCTCAGCCTGAACGAAATCCGCAGTACGGGAAAATCGTCAGTGAACGGCACTATCAGCGGCTGCTCAGCTTTCTGAATGATGGCATCCCGCTCACAGGCGGACAATCTGATCCTGATCATCACAAAATTGCGCCGACCATTCTCGAACAAGTGAAGGATGACTCTCCAATGATGCAGGAGGAGATTTTCGGGCCGATTCTTCCGCTCTTTACATACCGTGATATCGGGGAAGTCATTGAGAAAGTCCAATCGCGCCCAAAGCCGCTCGCCCTGTATCTCTTCACCACAAACAAAGAAACTGAGCGCGCTGTTTTAGAGAATCTGTCGTTTGGCGGAGGCTGTGTCAATGATACGTTAATGCATGTTGCGACGCCGTATTTGCCATTCGGCGGCGTCGGGGAAAGCGGCATCGGCAGCTATCACGGATTTGACAGCTTTAACACGTTTACGCACAAAAAAAGCATCGTCAAACAAACGAACCGCTTCGACTTCGCATTTCGTTATCCTTCCTCCAAAAACGGGCTGCGAATGATTCGAAAAATACTCAAATAAAAAAGCGCAGATCACCTGCGCTTTTTACAAATCCTTAATACACCAATCAATCGGTGCCTCTCCCATTTTCTCCAAATAGGCATTCGCCCGGGAAAACGGTCTGCTCCCGAAAAATCCGTTTCTTGCAGAAAATGGGCTGGGATGCGTTGATTCAATGATAAAATGCTTGGACGTGTCGATCCGTTCTTTTTTCATTTGAGCATGCCGTCCCCACAAAATAAAGATAACCGGCCGCTCTCTATCATTCAGTACGTCAATAATCCGGTCTGTCAGACGCTCCCAGCCTTTTCCCTTATGGGAATTCGCCTGCCCGCGCCTTACTGTCAGCACAGTATTCAGCAAAAGAACCCCTTGCTTTGCCCAGCTCACAAGCGATCCGTGATTTGGGATGCTGCATCCGATGTCCTGCTGCAGCTCAAGAAAAATATTTTTTAACGAAGGCGGCTGCTTTACACCCGGCTTTACGGAGAAGCTTAAACCTTGAGCCTGTCCAGGCCCGTGATACGGATCTTGCCCCAGAATGACGACCTTGACATCATCATAGGACGTATAATGCAGCGCATTGAAAATATCCCGGCTGTCCGGATAAATCGTTTGCTCCGCGTATTCCTGCTTCAGCATTTCTCTGAGCTCTTGATAATACGGTTTCTCAAACTCTTCCTTTAGCTGATCCCACCAGCTGTCTTGTAAAAGCTGTTTCAAGATTCAGGCCTCCTTACGAACGATAAAGTCTGGAATAAACAGGTTCGCCATCCCAAACCATTTCACTTTTTGCTTCCCGCCTTTTCATCTCAGGCTCTTCAAGCAGGACGGCAAAGTTTTTCGTCGGCAGCTCTCCGAGTCCGTGCTTTTCACTTAACCGATCCAAATATTGCTTCCGCTTGGCGCCAAGGTCCGCAGACTGATTGTCTCCCGCGTCACTGAAGGCATAAATCACACTAGCGCAAGGGACACGCTTCACCTGGTAATCCTTGGCCGCGCGTAAATAAAAATCCCAGTCCCAATAATTGTGCACATCAGCATCGAAATACCCGATTTCATCATGCAAAAAACGTCTGTACATGCTGCCCGACGGCACATATGTAGAGAACACTCTCATATCCTCATAGTCTGCGGTATAAGCAAACAGCTTCCGTGAAACAGGATATCTTGTTCCGTTTTTCTCTTCAAACGAGACAATTTCCGCATCAGAATGAACGAAATCTGCCGTTTCTATTTCCTTCGCCATTCTCTCCACATGCCCTGGCGTAAAGAAATCATCATCATCACACAGCATAATGCAATCGCCAGACGCCTCTTTTACACCGGCATTTCTCGCAGCCACATGCCCCGAGTTCTTTTCTAAATTGATGACAGCAATCGGCAGCTCCGGATACAGTGCTTTGACTGGCACGACCGATTCCCCCGCATCATTCACAATAATAATTTCATACGGCTTCAAGGTCTGGCGGGAAATCGACTCCAAAAGCTCACACAAAGCCGGAATCCGATTATAGGTCACAATTACGATAGAAATCTTCATGATGCTCTCCTTCTCATTTTCATAGTCATGTACTATTAAAACATATATTGCACGGGAGATCAGTGGGAATATCCTACTGAAACAGGAAAGGTGACCTTGAGATGCTAAGCCTTCTATATTGTGATACAGAGAAAATCTAACTATAATGAAAGACAAAACATGATGGAGGTTCAAGACATGTCTATGCATAAAGCACTCACCATTGCCGGCTCAGATTCCAGCGGCGGTGCTGGGATTCAAGCTGATTTAAAAACATTTCAAGAAAAAAACGTATACGGGATGACCGCCTTAACGGTGATCGTTGCGATGGACCCGAACAACAGCTGGGACCACCAGATATTCCCGATCGATACGGATACAATCCGCGCCCAGCTTGCAACAATTACGGACGGCATCGGTGTGGACGCCATGAAAACAGGAATGCTGCCAACCGTTGACATTATCGAGCTTGCAGCAAAAACGATCAAAGAAAAACAATTAAAAAATGTGGTAATTGACCCGGTTATGGTTTGCAAAGGTGCTAATGAAGTCCTTTATCCAGAGCATGCCCAAGCCCTGCGTGAGCAGTTGGCTCCGCTAGCCACTGTCATTACGCCTAACTTGTTTGAAGCCAGCCAGCTCAGCGGCATGGATGAACTAAAAACAGTTGACGATATGATCGAAGCCGCGAAAAAAATTCATGCACTCGGCGCTCAATATGTCGTCATTACAGGCGGAGGCAAACTCAAACATGAGAAAGCCGTTGATGTTCTCTATGACGGTGAAACAGCGGAAGTCCTTGAAAGCGAAATGATCGATACGCCTTATACACATGGCGCAGGCTGTACGTTCTCAGCAGCCGTGACAGCGGAGCTTGCCAAAGGTGCGGAAGTCAAAGAAGCCATTTACGCAGCGAAAGAATTCATCACAGCTGCCATTAAAGAATCCTTCCCGTTAAACCAGTATGTCGGACCTACGAAGCATTCTGCGCTGCGCCTGAATCAACAATCATAAAAAAAGCGGCTGCCTTACTGAGAGGCAGCCGCTTTTAAATCACCGAAGACTTTTCACAGAAAAAACTGCCGATCCCCTCGGCAGCCTGTTTATTTGATTTTTAAATTATTTGCAGATTTCCTCAAAAATGCTTCTATCGACTGAACAAAAAGTGCATATTCCTTCATTTGTTCATATGCCCGCGTGAGAATTTCCGCCGTTTCACTGTGCGGTGTTGTTCCGCCAAGCATTTTTTTCAGCTGAAGCAGCACATCCTTATATTCTTCCCGCTTATCTTCAACTTGGTCCGCAGCCTTTTCCAAACATGCCGGTGTTATCTTCTGTTCATGTATATTCAAGAAAACAACTCCTTTTACAGAAAAAAATAGTAGGTTATCGTTGAAGAATAGCACAGATGGCTTAGATTTCACATAAGAAAATAGAAGGATTTTCTACATAAGTGTCCAAATTCTGACATTCATTTCAGATTTCCCGGTCGAACTGACTGTTACTTCATGATTTCCCGGGAAAGGAAAATATCTCGCACTAAAGACCTCTTCTCCGTTATTGATAAAGATTTCAACAGAGGATGCGTCGATAAACATGTGCACGGTATGCAAATCCTTGATGCGGCAATGTCTCGACTCTGTTCTTTTTCCGTCGAAGCTCGTCCGTTCCAGCGTAACAATCCCCTCGTCTTTATGGAAGGAAAACGAAGCCGTTCCGCGGATACTGATTGAAAAACCGGACTCCGTATGAATGTCTTCCAGCAAGATCTCAGCTCTTTCAGCGTTTTCCACTGGAAGTGTGCCAGATGATTCGTGCATGTGGATTTGTAATTTCTTCTCGTTTCTGCGCATGGCTTTCAGCTCAGGCAGCGGCTGCTGAATCAGCTTCTCGCCTGATATTGTCAGCTGTCTCGGCAGCGTCATGCAGTGAATCCAGTGATAGTCAATCGTCGGATGAGATCCTTCATCCTGGTCAGGCACAGCCATCCATGCAAACAAAATTCGTCTGCCCTGATCATCTTCAAGTGTTTGCGGCGCGTAAAAATCAAAACCTTGATCAAGCTCCCTAAAATCACCATGCTTCAGTTCAGGCTTGTTATAATCGAGACGCCCGACAAAATAACCTGACTGGTACACGTTCTGATAAAGGAAATCGTCAGCCTCAAGCCCTTGAGGCGAGACAATCAGCACGTCGGATCCTTGAAGGGTAAACAAATCAGGGCATTCCCACATGTATCCAAAATCGTCCAACCCGTTGAATCCCGTGCCAGTTATCGGGCCAAGGAACCGCCACTCTGTCAGGTTATCAGAAGCAAACAATACAGCCTGCCCTTTCAAATTTTCCGTTTGCGCACCAATCACCATATACCATGTACCTTCATGCTCCCATACCTTTGGGTCGCGAAAATGGGGCGTGTATCCTTCCGGAAGGCGGGCGACAACACCCTTTTTCTCAAAAGACAGCCCGTCGTCAGAAACAGCAAGGCATTGATACGTTTCCCGATTTCCCTCCTGGTCCCTGACATTTCCTGTGTAAAACAGATAGAGCTGATCATCTTTCGGAATAGCGCTGCCCGAGTAGCAGCCGTTTTTATCGAACCAATCACTCGGAGCGAGCGCAATGTCTTCCCGCTTCCAATTCACAACATCCTGTGTCGTATAATGCCCCCAAAATTTCGCGCCGTGCCCCGTCTGAAACGGCTGCCACTGAAAGAATACATGATAGGTGCCCTTCCAATAAATCACGCCATTCGGATCATTCAGCAGCCCAACCGGCGGCATGATGTGAAAATGCTGGCGATGCGGATCGCTGTCAGCGATAGGCTCTTTTTTCTCCACCTCTTCATAAGCCCGGCGACGAAGCTCCTGATCATGTGCTGTCATTTTTTTCTCCCCTCATCCTCATTGATCTTCATGACAAATGCTGCAATGAACGATGACACTGCCGCAATGGCCATTCCAATCAGATAGTTGATCAAGTTGCCCATGCCAAACGGTGCAGCAATGGCGATCATCGGAATACCCGTTAACCCATAAGCGTTTGCAGCAACATGAGTAAAGACGACATAAGCACCGCCCAATGCGCCTCCGATCATCGCGGCGATAAACGGTTTTCGGTAGCGAAGGTTAACTCCGAATATGACGGGCTCAGTAATGCCGAGAAAAGCGGAAAATGCTGCCGGAAGCGCGATTTCTTTTGTCTTTGCTTTTTTGGCCATAAAGAAGACGGCAAGGCCGGCCCCGCCCTGTGCGACATTCGCCATTGACCAGATCGGCAGCAAGTAGTTTTTTCCTATATCCGCAATTAGCCCCGCCTCAATCGCATGGAAGCTGTGATGAACACCTGTCAGCACGATGAGTGAATACGTGCCCCCGAAAATCAACCCTGCAACAAAACCGGCATGGTCATACACATAAGTTAAAGCAACCGTAATCCCGGAGCCAAGGGCTCTTCCCAGAGGCCCAATCGCGATAAAAGCAACAAACCCGGTGACAATTACAGTAACAAAAGGTGTAACAAGCAAATCTACCGCATGCGGAACCACTTTTCTTGTCCATTTCTCTACCTTGCTCATTACATAAACCGCCAGCAGAACAGGGATGACAGTTCCCTGATAGCCTAGAAGCGCGATATCCAATCCGAAAAGATGCATATAATCAGGTGTCGCTTCAGCCAAACCCCATGGATTCAAAAGGTTTGGATGAATCATGATTCCCCCAATGACCGCTCCCAAGTATGGGTTGCTGCCAAATTCTTTTGAAGCGCTTACTCCAATTAGAATCGGCAAGAAAATGAATGCTGCACTTGAAAACATATCAAGCAGCTGAAAAACCGCAGAATCCTTGCTCATCCAATGAAACGCATTGATCATACCCAGCAAGCCCATTAATAGGCCGCTGGCTACAATAGCCGGAATGATTGGGACAAAAATATTAGAAAGCGTTTTCGCAAATCTCGCAGCGGGATTCAGCTTTTCTTTTGCCGCATCCTGATGATTGACGTGTTCCTCACGCTCAATATCAGCTTCTTTAGAAAAAGCATCGAATACTTTATTCACAAGGCCTGTTCCGAAAATGATCTGGTATTGGCCAGAGCTGCTGAAGGCCCCTTTGACACCATCAAGTTCTTCAACCTGTGCTTGATCTATCTTTGATTCATCTTTCATCACTAAACGCAGTCTTGTTGCACAATGAGCCGCGCTGATAATGTTATCTTTCCCTCCGAGAAGCTCAATGAGGCGTTTTGCAGTCTCTTTGTAATCCATCTGTTTCTCCCCCTTTTATTTAAACAAAAAAGACCTAAAATTCGCCAACGAATAAAGGACACAGTGATCCTTTTTTCATTTCGCAAATTTTAGGTCTTGCCTGCTTTACCAGTCACAATCCCGCTTATTCAGATTGAGAATACGCTTTCATCATAAAACATGACAGCGTTTTCGTCAACTACTTTTTAGTTAAATAGTTTGATAAAACATGTAGACAAAAATTCGTAAAAAATATTTGTGAAATAGTTCACAATATCATGCTATACTATACTCAATCATGATAGAAAGCAGGAAAAGACCATGGAAACTCAAGCATTGCAAAAGGTTGAACAGTACGCTTTGAAAAAACAAAACATATTCGCTTCAAGCAAAATCCGTTATGTGCTTCGGTCCATTTTGGCCAGTATGTTTATTGGTTTTGGCATTACAGCCGCAAGTAAAACCGGCAGTTATTTCTATATGGCTGATTCTCCATTTGCCTTTCCGGCAGCCGCTGTCACTTTCGGGGCCGCTATTGTGCTGATCGCTTACGGAGGCGGAGATTTATTTACCGGCAATACCTTTTATTTCACCTATACCGCGCTCCGAAAAAAACTCCGCTGGCGCGATACCCTGTACTTGTGGATATCAAGCTATGCCAGCAATTTAATCGGCGCCATTTTGTTTGCCATCCTGATCAGTGCGACAGGGCTTTTTGAGGAGTCTTCCGTACATTCCTTTTTGATTCATCTGGCAGAACACAAAATGGAGCCGCCGGCTTCCGAGCTGTTTTTCAGAGGATTTCTGTGCAATTGGCTTGTGTGCCTCGCCTTTTTCATTCCAATGGCTCTCAAAGGGGAAGGCGCAAAGCTCTTTACCATGATGCTTTTCGTTTTCTGCTTCTTTATTTCCGGCTTTGAACACAGCATTGCCAATATGTGCACATTCGCCATCTCACTTTTGGTCGAGCACCCTGATACAGTGACACTGATGGGAGCAGTCAGAAACTTAATTCCCGTTACGCTCGGGAATCTGACCGCTGGAATGGTCATGATGGGCTGGATGTACTACACACTCAATCCTGATCAATAAAAAAACTTCCAGAGATCACTCCCTGCAAGTCAAAGCGGTTATTCCGAGAGATCTTGAAGACGCTGGACATGCAGCGTGATATAGCCGGCCTCGGATTCCGGCAAATGTAATTGATATTCATTTTTCAAAAACTCCGCCAGCTCCAGCGCACATTGATAGGCAAATGAATACTTTTTTTGGATGAAATAAAGCATCTCCTCGTCCATATGATGGAGCGCTTCATTTGATTCCAACCGGCTGACCGCGTATCGCAAATGCGTGACAAGGCGTTGATAGGAAATGCTGTTTTCATCCACCTTTCGATTAAAGTATTGTTCTATTTTCTCTATCATTTCTTTGATCATGGTCGTATGCTTCAGCGCTGAATACATGCTCTCCGCATCCATCTTGGCCGTATGGATGTGAAGGGCAATATAACCCGCTTCATCTTCAGGCAGAGACACGCCTAATGTCTCTTTTACATGTCCGATCGCCCACAGGCCGATCTCGTATTCTTTTTTATAGAGCGCTTTTATCTCATGCAGCAATTTATTCTGCACAAGCAGCCCATTTTGAACCCTTTCGATCGCAAAGGATAAATGGTCAGAAAGCGCGATATGAATGTGGTCGCTCAGCGGCGCCGCGAGCTCCCCTTCCGCATAGCTGATGATATCCTCAGCTATCTCTATATGCTCCTCCGGCAGTGTTTGCAGGATTTGTTTGAATTTTTCATTCTCGTCGCGCACAACAAAGATTTTTTCCACTTTATTCATAGGGATGAGATCATTTTTCTTTTTTTGAAAAGCGATTCCAGGTCCCATCACGATTTTTTCCTGATCATCCTCTTTTATTAAAGCCGCATTGTTGTTTAATACTTTATAGATTTTCAAGAGGTTATCTCTCCCGCCAATTTGCTTTTGACTGGGATTTTACCTCCTTTTGACCGCCATGTAAAGATGCGGGCCCGCTCTCTCCTGCTTTGGCGATTCCTTGAAGGCTTGCAAACACCTTCTTTTATAAAGCGCGGCGGCTTTCGCTTTCTGTTTTTCTTCCTCATTCACAGCCATCCGCCATTCATAAAACGAAACAAGTCCCGCGGCTTGCACCGCCGCCTTTCTTTGGTATGTACGCTGAGCCGAGTAGACCGCGGCAGCCGCAGTTTTTCTGTCCGGCGTCACCCAGTTCATCAAAAAGACCATCCACACCCGTAAAGATACAAGCAAACGTTTCATAGAAAAACATCCCTCCGCTTCTTTTTGGCAGGCAGCCTTTTTTAGCAGCCCGTTTTCTCAGCCGCAGCCCGCAGGAAAAGACGGCCGATTTCTTTTCTCGCAAACTAGCAGCTCTAGCAAAACTCATGACTCTATAATAGACCGTGGAAAGAGAATTCTTTGTCACAATATGAGTGAAAAAACCAACTAGTTTTTAGAAGTTTTGTTGAAAGCTGAAAGAATTGAAATGAAAATTGGAGAACGGCTTTGAAAACTTTATACACAAGTTATCCCAAAGATAAGAACAACTTAATCACAAGAGATATCCACATGTCCACAAACTCTATCTATATTTTGTATACGAACATTTATTCCCAACTATATATATACACAGGTTTATTCACTTATGCACAGGGTTCTGTGTATAACTCCTTCCTTATACACAAACAAAATCCAATAAATGGTCCAAATGACACAAGGATTTTTTTGAATTTTCAAGAAATATATACTAGATCTTTCACATTTTTTCTAAATACAAAGGGGGAAACACATTGAAAAAGGGGATCATTCGCTTTCTGCTTGTCAGTTTCGTCTTATTTTTTACGTTATCCACAGGTGTTACGGGCGTCAAGGCAGCACCGCCGTCTTCAAAAACGTCGGCTGACCTGGAAAAAGCCGAGATATTCGGTGATATCGACATGACAACAAGCAAAAAAACAACCGTTATAGTGGAATTAAAAGAAAAATCCTTGGCAGAAGCGAAGGAAGCTGGAGAAAGCCAATCGAAAAGCAAGCTGAAAACCGCTCGCACAAAAGCAAAAAACAAAGCAATCAAAGCGGTGAAAAACGGAAAAGTAAACCGGGAATATGAGCAGGTATTCTCAGGCTTCTCTATGAAACTCCCAGCTAATGAGATTCCAAAACTTCTCGCGGTAAAAGACGTGAAGGCAGTATACCCGAACGTCACGTATAAAACAGACAATATGAAGGATAAAGACGTCACGATCTCCGAAGACGCCGTATCTCCGCAAATGGATGACAGTGCGCCTTATATCGGAGCAAACGATGCATGGGATTTAGGCTACACAGGAAAAGGCGTCAAGGTGGCGATTATCGATACTGGGGTTGAATACAATCACCCAGATCTGAAGAAAAACTTTGGACAATATAAAGGATACGATTTTGTGGACAATGATTACGATCCAAAAGAAACACCAACCGGCGATCCAAGGGGCGGTGCAACGGACCACGGCACACACGTAGCCGGAACTGTGGCTGCAAACGGAACGATTAAAGGTGTAGCGCCTGATGCCACACTTCTTGCTTATCGTGTGTTAGGCCCTGGTGGAAGCGGGACATCGGAAAACGTCATTGCGGGCGTGGAACGCGCTGTACAGGACGGAGCAGATGTGATGAACCTGTCTCTCGGAAACTCTTTAAACAACCCGGACTGGGCGACAAGCACAGCACTTGACTGGGCCATGTCAGAAGGGGTTGTCGCTGTTACATCAAACGGCAACAGCGGACCGAACGGCTGGACAGTCGGATCGCCTGGCACATCAAGAGAAGCGATTTCTGTCGGTGCGACTCAGCTGCCGCTCAATGAATACGCCGTCAAATTCGGCTCCTACTCTTCAGCAAAAGTGATGGGCTATAACAAGGAGGACGAAGTCAAAGCACTCAATAACAAAGAAGTTGAGCTCGTCGAAGCGGGAATCGGCGAAGCAAAGGACTTTGAAGGAAAAGACCTGACAGGCAAAGTCGCCGTTGTCAAACGAGGCAGCATTGCATTTGTGGATAAAGCGGATAACGCTAAAAAGGCCGGTGCCATCGGCATGGTTGTGTATAACAACTTCTCTGGAGAAATTGAAGCCAATGTGCCAGGCATGTCTGTCCCAACGATTAAGCTTTCATTAGAAGATGGCGAAAAACTCGTCAGCGCCCTGAAGGCTGGTGAGACAAAAACAACATTCAAATTGACGGTCTCAAAAGCGCTCGGTGAACAAGTGGCTGATTTCTCATCACGCGGCCCTGTTATGGATACGTGGATGATTAAGCCTGATATTTCCGCGCCAGGCGTCAATATCGTCAGCACGATCCCAACACACAATCCTGAGCATCCTTACGGCTACGGATCAAAACAAGGAACAAGCATGGCATCGCCTCATATCGCCGGAGCAGTTGCCGTCATTAAACAAGCCAAACCAAAATGGAGCGTTGAACAGATTAAAACCGCCATCATGAATACCGCCGTCACTTTAAAGGATGGCGATGGGGAAGTATATCCGCATAATGCCCAAGGCGCGGGCAGCGCAAGAATTATGAACGCGATCAAAGCCGATTCGCTCGTCTCTCCTGGAAGCTATTCATACGGCACATTCTTGAAGGAAAACGGAAATGAAACGAAAAAAGAAACGTTTACGATTGAAAATCAATCTTCCATTAGAAAGTCATACACACTGGAATATTCATTTAACGGCAGCGGCATCTCCACATCCGGGACAAGCCGTGTTGTGATTCCGGCACATCAAACCGGGAAAGCCACTGCAAAAGTAAAAGTCAATACGAAGAAAACAAAAGCAGGCACCTATGAAGGTACAGTTATCGTCAGAGAAGGCGGAAAAACGGTCGCTAAGGTACCTACACTGCTGATTGTGAAAGAGCCCGATTATCCGAGAGTCACATCTGTCTCCGTCAGTGAAGGGTCTGTACAAGGCACCTATCAAATTGAAACCTACCTTCCTGCGGGAGCGGAAGAGCTGGCGTTCCTCGTCTATGACAGCAATCTTGATTTCGCAGGCCAAGCAGGCATTTATAAAAATCAAGATAAAGGTTATCAGTACTTTGACTGGGACGGCACGATTAATGGCGGAACCAAGCTTCCGACCGGAGAGTATTACTTGCTCGCCTATGCCGCGAACAAAGGCAAATCAAGCCAGGTTTTGACCGAAGAGCCTTTCACTGTTGAATAAGAAGAAGCCCTGCCGATTGGCAGGGCTTTTTAACGATCAGTCAGCTAACGCCTCCTGCAATAAACGATACGAGCGGAGCTTATCTTCAAAATGATGTGTAATGGTCACCACCATGATTTCCTCTGTTTCATACGCTTTACTCAAAGCTAGTAGCTGCTCCTTAACCTGTTCTTTCGTACCAACAATCATTCGATTTCGATTATCAGCAATTCGTCTCTGTTCATAGGGAGAATACGAGTTTCCCTGAACAGCTTCATACGAAGGAACTCCCTCTAAAGGAATCCCCTGCTCTCCCGCCAAAAGCGTAAAATCGAGGACAGCCCCAAGCTCCTCTGCCTTCTCCTCTGTGTCAGCACAAAGAACAAAAACAGCAACTGCCGCTCGAGGCGTATCTCCTAACACAGACGGTTTGAATCGTCTCTTATACTGTCTGACAGTATCCTCTCCGCCTTCTCCATTGATAAAATGGGCAAACATATAGCCAGCGCCAGATTCCGCGGCGAGCAGCGCGCTTTCTCCAGAAGAGCCTAGCAGCCATACATCCGGAGCAGTTGAAATATGCGGCGCAGCCGTCAGATTCGGAAAACGGTGTTTGTCATCCGCCAAATCATGCAAATACATGGTCAGCTCCTTAATTTGCTGCGGATACTGATCAGAATTGCGCTTACCGCCGTCATTCAGCGCCCATGATGCAATCGGCATTCCCCCCGGTGCTCTGCCAAGCCCCAGGTCAATTCTTCCCGGTGTCAGCCCCTCCAGAACACGAAAGTTTTCAGCTACTTTATAAGCACTGTAATGCGGCAGCATAACTCCTCCTGATCCAACGCGAATTCGCTTTGTTTTCGCCGCTATATGACTGATGAGCACCTCAGGGCTAGACCCTGCCAGCCGTTTTGAAAAGTGATGCTCAGAAACCCAAAATCTCTTATATCCAAGGTCCTCAGCAGCTTGGGCAAGCGCAACGGTTTGCTGTAAGGCCATTTCTGCATTGCAGCCCTCTGATACTGGAGATTGATCTAATATACTTAATGAAACCATCCCTACCACCTCATCCTCATCGTATCACTGATCCCCTAATTTTTCTTCAAAGCCGCTCACACTGCTTATCAGTGTCTCCCATCATTCGCCGTTTATTTGTGAAAGCATGTCCCTATTTGTCGGAATATGTTACACGTGAAACATAAAAACCCCTCCTAGACGGAGAGGTTAGCTTTAGTTTTTATTAAAGCCCTTTTCTTTCACGTAGTCATTTAAATACGTACGCGGCTTCTGCTTCATAAAGTTCAGTATTTGATCGGACCACGTTTCTTCCCGCTGTCCGTTTGTTCTTTCTCTATAGTAATCAGAAATGGTTTTGTCATACGTATTCATAGTATGACGGAAATCGTCTGCGTTCACATTATACGCATTCTCATGATAAACGGCCTGCTTTGGCAGTCTCGGTTTTTTGCCGGATAGATTCGCTGGATGACCTACTGCCAGCCCGAATAGCGGGAGCACATGGTCAGGCGTTTGCAGCACCTCTGTCACCTTGTCCAACTCATTCCGAATGCCGCCGATATAACAAATGCCAAGCCCCATAGATTCAGCCGCAATGCTCATATTTTGCGCTGCGAGCGCCGCATCAATCAAGCTAACCATAAACATTTCCGTATTCTCGAGCAGCTCAGAAATATGTTCCCCTTTTTCCTCAGCCAGTTGTTGATGGCGGTACAAATCCGCACAAAATACAAAAAAGTGCCCGTTCTTCTCAACGTAAGGCTGATTCCCAGCAAGCACAGACAGCTCACGTTTTTTCTCAGGATCAGAAACCCCGATAATCGAATATGCCTGCACATAACTGGATGTAGACGCAGCCTGCGCACTTTTCACTAATGTATCAATTTCTTCAGCTGTCAAAAGCTGATCAGTAAAAGACCGGATTGACCGATGATTCAAAATGGTTTCGATTGTGTTATTCATCACAAGAACCTCCTTATCTCTTTTTATCATATCCGAAAAAAAGTATTCCCAAAAGTGAAATGCTCTGCACAAAAAAAAGACAACCTCTGAAAAGGCTGTCTTCATCTTAAGAATTAAAGAGATAACTTCTGTATTTCGTCAGCTGCACACTCGCATTATACACAATCCCAAATCCAATTAACGTGGAAAGTGTCGAGCTTCCACCGTAGCTGACAAACAGCAACGGAATTCCGGTAACAGGCATAATGCCGATGTTCATTCCGATATTCTGGAATGTGTGGATGACAATTAACGCCGTATAGCCAACGCAAAAGAAGGAAGCAAAACGGTTAAACGGATGTATTTTGTCTATCAGAACCACAAGCCTGTAGATTAAGAAGAAGAACATAATGACAACAATTGCACAGCCTATAAAGCCAAAGCTTTCACCCAAAATGGCGAAGATAAAGTCGGTCTGTCCTTCTGGTACATACACCTTCAAATTGTGAACGCCATTTCCGACAATGCCGCCTGAGCCGATAGCCATAACAGCCTGATCAACCTGCCAGCTGCTATTTGCATCTTCCTGAGTTGTTCCATTTGTATCAGAAACCCAGGATGTTACCCTCTTTATTTGATACTCTTGAATCCCAACTGATTTAGCAGCATCAGGAAAATTAATCATCACTAACAAAATAAGAGAAATAAGTAAGATACCAGAACCACCAATGATTGCAATCAGCTTCCAGTTTACTCCTGACATAAAGATCATAACAATCACAATAAACATACATATCCCGGCTGTACCAGCATCCTGAAGAAGGATAAGTCCGATCGGCACTACCGATACACCTGCAATCTTAAGCAAAAGATGCACATCATCTCTGAGCGTTCGGATTTTTTTAGGGCTTGCTTTTGAAATCACTGAGGCTACCATCATCATGAGCCCGATTTTCATAAATTCAGAGGGCTGTAACGTTACAGAACCAAACTGAAACCAGCTTTTTGCACCGTTTTTCACTGGTGCAATAGACTCAGGACTGACTCTCAATATCAAAAGAAGCAAAATCCCGAATAAAAATACATATAAACTCAATTTTTCAAGCTGCTCCAAATCGAAATACAGCAGTACCGAAATGGCAATAGCCCCCAAAGCATAATAAATAATTTGTTTCGTCCAGGCATTATCTCCATACTGCCCAAACTGACCGGCAGCATAAATCGCCAATACGCTTATAATAAAAAACACACCAAATATAAAAATCAAATCCCCCTGGTAAAAGGGACTTTGCTGTTTCTTATATCGACTCATTCTATCCCGCCTTACATTTTCATCGGAAAATCACTAATGTTTATTATACATGAACCACGTTCAAGATGACACGTGAAGCTCGCTTCCTTTTAAGTTTTTTCCGCACTTGTGACGCTTTTCAGCTACACGACATATGACGTATGATAAACCGAAATGTTTCGATTGACACAAAACTTTTCAAATGAAAAAAACTCCATTTCGAAAGAGATCATTAAAAAAAGGAGGTGATGATGTGTTCCGTTCTCAAAAGAGACTAAAACATTAGAGCCCGGTGCCCATACATTCTCCTAGCAAATTAAGCAAAAAAAATAAGACGATAGATGCAGTCCATTTCTGCAAAAATACGTATCAATTTCTGGAAAACATGGTATAATAATTGTAACAGAATGTTCACAAAACAACCACAAAACAGACACAACTCAGTTCCTCTATTTCATTTTTGTAAACGTTATCACAAAATGAAAGGAGACGGGTATGATGGACATGTTTTTCGCTTACTTATTGGTTGCCAGCGCAACGCCTCTCTTTATTTGGCTTGATAACAAAAAAGTCGCACTCTCAGCTATTCCGCCAATCATCTTAATGTGGGTATTCTTCTTCTTTTACGCAACAGAAAGCCTTTCTCCACTAGGACACACTCTCATGATTATCTTGTTTGCCGTCAACGTCATAGTCGCTCATATCGCTGCATTTATCATTTACGGTCTTCCGTATCTTCGCAGAAAGCGAAGCAGCTGAAGACAGCAAAAAACCCTCTTCTAACGAAGAGGGTTTTTGTATTATTCGTTGTGGCCTGAGTGCTCTGAGTGTTTAGCGCCTCCAGGAGGATTTCCGTCCATATGGTCACCATGGTGATAGTGAGCCGCGAAAATCCAGATGGAGCCAAGTACGATAACGATCGCGCCAAAGAATCCGAACAGCGTGTTTCCGACTTGGATTGTGCCGTTTTCGCTCTCTGTCATGTGCATGAACATGAGAAGCTGCAGCGCCGCCTGAATGAAGGCGAAACCGAAGATAATCCAAAGTTTTGCTGATGAGCTCAGGTCAGTGTACACCGCTACCCATAGAGCCAGCAGGGTCAAAACGATAGACAGTGCAAAACCTACAATGTGCTTCCATGGAAAGTGACTGTGTTCAGCAGATTTGTTTGCCATTTTACAGACCCCCCAATCCCATGAGATAGACACCTGTAAAGATGAAAATCCATACAACATCTAAGAAGTGCCAGTACAAGCTTGAGATAAAGATTTTAGATGAAGTTTGCGGAGTTAAGCCGCGTTTCTTCAACTGAATCAGAATTCCGGTAATCCAGAAAATACCGATTGTTACGTGAGTTCCGTGAGTTCCAAGTAAAACAAAGAATCCAGACCAGAACGCACTTGTACTGAGAGCCGCTCCTTCATGTACATAATGGACAAACTCGCTGATCTCGCATCCGACGAAGCCGGCACCGAGAAGAAGAGTGATAATTGTCCAAATGACGACGCCTTTTAAACTTCCGCGGCGCATTTCATGAACAGCGATCCCGCAGGTAAAGCTGCTGATAAGCAGCAAGAACGTCATAATCATTACCAGATTGACTTCAAATAGTTCGTCTGGCAAGACACCTCCAGCTGTTCTGTTTTTAAGAACGAAGAAGGTTGCAAATAGTGTTGAGAACAACACAATTTCTGCCCCTAAAAAGATCCAAAACCCGAGAATATTTAGTCTGCCGGTTTCAGATTGATATTCCATAGGCGCGTTAGAATTGCCGTGTTCTGCATGTTCCATAACTCACGCCTCCTTATTCGGAAATCTTTCTTTCCGTCTCTTTTATTTCATCAACACTAATGTAGTAGCCGTTGTCGTATTCGAATGAACGCAGAACCATGCAGAGCAGGACTCCGATCAATCCGACTACGCCCATCCAGTACCATTCAAAGACAAGTCCAAAGCCTGCAAGACCGAAGGCAACAGACATAAAGAATGGTCTGCCTGAGTTGCTTGGCATATGGATTTTCTTGAATTTGCTTTCAGGGTATAATTCAGTTTTTTCTTCTTTCATATGCAGGAATGCATCTTGAGATTTGACTTCAGGAAGCACCGCAAAGTTGTAATGCGGCGGAATCGCAGAAGAAGTCGCCCAATCAAGCGTACGTCCCACACCCCATGAATCTCCGCTGATTTCACGAGTAGAGTAACGGAAGCTGTAGTAGATGTTATAGCAAAGGATTAAGAATCCTACACCCATCATGAAAGCTCCGACAGTTGAGATAAAGTTCAATGTTGTCCAGCCATCGTTTGGTCCGTATGTGTAAATACGGCGAGGCATGCCTTGAAGCCCCAAGAAATATTGAGGGAAGAAACATACATTGAAACCGATCATAAAGATCCAGAAGAACCATTTTCCGATTCTTTCGTTCAGCTTGTGGCCGAACATTTTTGGATACCAGAAAATAAATCCGGCGAAACAAGCAAATACAGTACCCGCGATCAGCACATAGTGGAAGTGAGATACAAGAAAGTACGTATTATGGTATTGATAATCCGCTGCTGCCATCGCAAGCATAACCCCTGTAACCCCGCCGATAACGAAGTTAGGAATGAACGCAAGCGCCCACAGCATAGGTGTTGTAAAGCTGATTCGGCCTTTATACATCGTAAAGAGCCAGTTAAAGATTTTAACCCCGGTTGGGATTGAGATTGCCATTGTCGTAATTGAGAAGAATGAGTTAACGGACGCACTGTTCCCCATTGTGAAGAAGTGGTGAGTCCAAACTAAGAAACTCAATACAGAGATGGCGATAATAGAACCAACCATCGCTTTGTAACCAAACAATTGTTTTCTTGCAAAGTTTGAGATGATTTCTGAGAAAATACCAAATGCCGGAAGAATAACGATATATACTTCAGGATGTCCCCAAATCCAGAACAAGTTAGCCCAAAGCATCGGCATACCGCCTGCTTCCAATGTGAAAAAGTGAGCACCGAACAAACGATCAAATGATAAAAGTGCTAATGCTACTGTAAGTACAGGGAACGCAAACACGATAATAACCATTGTGATCAGTGTTGTCCATGTGAACATTGGCATACGCATTAATGTCATGCCTTTTGTTCTCATTTTTAAGATTGTTACCATAAAGTTGATCCCTGTCATCAGGGTACCGATACCGGCAATCTGAAGTCCGAGGAGATAGTAGTTCTCACCCGGCCCAGGGCTCATGTCGTTACTTGCAAGCGGCATATAACTCGTCCAGCCTGCGTTCGGAGAACCTCCGATTACGAATGAAATATTGAAAAGCATCGCACCTACAAAGAACGTCCAGAAGCTCAGGTTGTTCAAGTAAGGGAACGCAACGTCGCGAGCACCGATTTGAAGAGGTACAACAACGTTGATAAGACCGATTAAGAACGGCATCGCCATGAAGATGATCATGATTGTACCGTGAGTTGTAAAAATTTCATTATAGTGGTTTGAGTCTAAAAAACTGTTATTCGGAAGCGCTAGCTGGGCACGCATCATCAGACCGTCGACACCGCCGCGGAATAACATAATTACAGCAGATATAATATACATGATTCCGAGTTTTTTATGGTCAACAGTAGTTATCCATTCAGACCAAAGCCATTTCCACTTTTTGAAGTAAGTCAGTACAACAATGATGGCAATGGTTGAAAGCGCAATGGAAACTTGTGCGCCCAGAATTAATGGGTCACCAGTTACGAAAAATTCGTCCCATTTCATTTTCATGCGGGCTTCCTCCTTTCCTGATCAATATCATTCTTCTGTATCATCAGACTTCTTAAATTCGTTTTTCTTTACGTTTTCAAACGGATCTGTTTTAGAGTGCGGTGAAACGGCTTGATAGCCAAGGCGTTTGCGCGCCTCCATCGCGTACTCAGCGTCTTGTCCGTGATCAACGTATTTCAGGTGAGTAGAAGAGAACGTTAATTCGTCCACATTTTCAGGAAGCATCAATTCATCATACTTCTCTTTTGTCAGCTTAGGAGCCTCGTTCTGAGTCTTTTTCACCCAGCTGTTAAAGTCTTTTTCTGTGACTGCATTCACATCAAACTCTTGGTCTGCAAAATGTTCACCTGTGAAGTTCGCATTGCGGCCTTCGTAAGTACCCACTTTATCAGCCTGTAAGTATTGATCCATCAGCATTCCGGCCATCGCATATTTTTGCCCTCCAAGCTGAGGAATCCATAGCGAAGCCATTGAATCTGCAGATGAGATTTTGAACAAGATCGGGCGGTCGACAGGAATGTTTAAGTAGTTGACCGTTTCAATATCCTGTTCAGGGTAGCTGAATACCCATTTCCAGTCTACCGAAGTAGCGTAAACAACAAGAGGCTCTTTGTCTTTTGTTGCTTCAGGAGCTTTTTCTAACGAATATATCGTCTGTACTGTTGGCACAGAAAGTGCAATGACGATTAAAATTGGGATCACTGTCCAGACTACTTCTAAAAACGTGTTACCGTGAATTTCTGGGTTATAAGATCCATTATCTTTGCCTTTACGGTCGCGGTATTTTACTAAAATAATGGTAAATAGAACAAAGACGACCCCGACGATAAACAGCATAAATCCGATAGATAACAGGATTAAATCACTTTGCTGTTCAGCTACAGGCCCTTTCGGATCTAGTACTGAAGCATTGCTGCATCCCCCAAGGACGAAAACCACAGTTAACAGCGCTAATACAAGCAACGGTTTTAATGCTCTGAACAAGAAGATCACCATCCTTCCTATTGATGTAATAAATCTGAAGTGCATACTTCCTCAAAATCTTTTCTCTACTTTGTTATGCTATCAAAAAGTTCACTTATTAGCTTTATTTTTTTATAAACTTCATCCCATTTTCGCTTAAATGTCATAAAATCGACAAAAATTGCTCCAACTTTATTCACATCTATCGCTTAAGATGAAAAGTTTCTAGTTATTTCCGCATATAAAGTAAAGAAAGATGATGAAGAACTAATTCTGACAAATTAAGGTTTACCACAATAAAAAACTTAGGTCAATCAAAAGTTTCATTTTGTTAAACTTTCTAGATAGGAATTATTTTTTCCTTGTCTAGCATCTTTTCACATGGTTACCATTTTAACGCATCAAATATTGAAAGAAAAGGCTCAATGAAGAGCCAATATGCTCTGAATTGTCCGTATTTTTCAAAGAGAGCATCCAGTTGTTTATCTTATACAAAAATGAGGAATGATATAAGCAAATAATAAAAATAGGATGTGTTGCATGATGAGTTTTCTTATTTCACTTATCGTAGCTATTATT
The DNA here is from genome assembly GCF_016924995.1 of Bacillus sp. LJBS06. Lineage (NCBI taxonomy): Bacteria > Bacillati > Bacillota > Bacilli > Caryophanales > Bacillaceae > Bacillus > Bacillus sp. LJBS06. The sequence goes on from NZ_CP070483.1 coordinate 3,857,997, forward strand.
ATCGGATGGCTTGGAAGCCTTTTTGTAAAAGGAGATATGCCCGGAGGAATTATTGGGTCTATGATCGCAGGTCTTATTGGCGCCTGGATCGGTCACGGGCTGCTTGGAACATGGGGGCCGCACCTAGCCGGATTCGCCATTATTCCAGCGGTAATCGGCGCAGCCATTGTTGTCTTTCTAGTAAGCCTGTTAACCAGAAAAAGAGGATAAATGCAACAGCACCCGAGGCGTCAGCGCTTTGGGTGTTTTGTTTTGCCATAAAAATCGAAAAAGCCTCAACCTTAGCGGTTGAGGCTTTTGACTGGTTTGGCGCCCAACTGATCGATGAACGTTCTGAAGGCCTGTTTTCCCTCTGTTGTCTGCTTAAATACACCGGCGTGTTCAAGAATGCGAGCGAATACATGTCCCAGCTCTTCCTTTATGACTAGATCTGCATTCTCTTTCGTTATGGTTCTTTTTTCCATCATTCGAAGAGCCCATTCACTATGTTTTGCCGTGAGCGGATTTTGTTCTAAGGCTGTTTTCGGATCAGCAGAGCATAGCGCCGCTGCCGTTTCTTTCATTTCCTCCTGTAAGCGGCCAGGCAATATCGCCAATCCCATGACCTCAATCAGGCCGATATTTTCTTTTTTAATATGGTGGACTTCCTGATGAGGATGAAATATTCCTAATGGATGCTCCTCATTCGTCCGGTTGTTCCTCAGGACGATATCGAGTTCGTACAGGTCTCCCCTGCGCCGCGCAATCGGTGTGACTGTATTATGGGGCGTATCGCCTGTATAGGCGGAAATGCCGGCTTTTTCATCAGAATACGTTTGCCACGTGCGGAAGATATGATCAGCAGCTTCAGCGACACGATCCGGTTTGTCTCCTCGGAGCCTGAGCACAGACATCGGCCACTTCACTAAGCCCAGCGACACGCCGGGATAATCATTTAAGTCATAAACGTCTTCCGCTTCTGCACGTGCCATTGGAAAGTCATGTGCGCCGCCTTGGAAATGATCATGGCTTAGGATGCTGCCGCCGACAATCGGGAGATCCGCGTTCGAACCGATAAAATAATGCGGATATTGCCCAAGAAATGACATCAGCCTTTCAAATGTTTTTTTGCTGATCTCCATCGGTTCATGTTCACCTTTTAAGACGATGCAATGCTCTGGATAATAGACGTATGGCGAGAATTGCAAAAACCATTGTTCGTCTTGAAGGATGACTGGAATGATTCTGTGATTTTGCCGGGCTGGATGATTCACATTTCCCTCAAACCCGACATTTTCTTTACACAGCAAACACATCGGATAATTTGTCTGCGCCTGCTCTTTTGCAGCCGCAATCGCTTTCGGGTCCTTTTCAGGCTTGGATAGGTTAATGGTCATTTCCAGCTCGCCATATTCGGTCGGTACTGTCCAATGAACATTTTTGGCGATTCTGTCAGTACGTATATAATAGACATCCTCTGAATATTGATAGAATTCCTTTGTCGCCTGTTTTGGACCGTATAATGCTTTTGTTTCTTCAAACTTGCGAATGACCTCGGATGGAGCAGGTACAAAACAGCCCATCAGCTTTGCGCTAAGCAGGTCACGGTACGTATCTGTATCCGCTTCCATTCGGCCGGTTTCCGCAGCCCATTTATAAATGGGAGCGAGTAAGTCCGGAAGGCTTTGTGACTGCTTAATAGAGGTGCTGGAGACCGGCTCGGGATGTGTGATGCCCAGCGCTTCATAAAGACGGTTTCTCGTATATTCCCGATCCCAGATTGAAATCAGTTTTCGTTCTAGGCCATACTCAAGCAGCTGTTCTAGATGTTCTACAATACTCATGTGTCACTCCCCCTTTAGTTCTCTTGCACCTTCTCCGATATCAGCGACATAAAAATCCGCTTGGAGCCCTGTTTTTTCTTGATATCTGTCTCCAACTTTTTGAATAAAATCATCCACAAACGCATCTTTTACAATGCTGATGGTGCAGCCGCCGAAGCCCGCGCCCGTCATTCTTGATCCAATTACACCTTCGTGATCCCACGCCGCAAACACAAGCTCATCAAGTTCAGGGCATGTTACTTCATAGTCATCCTTCAATGAAAGATGGGATTCCTTCATTAAACGCCCGATCTCATCTATATTGTTTTCTTTGAACATATGGGCTGTCTTGATGGCACGGTGATTTTCGTATACAGCGTGCTTTGCCCGTCGTCTGTTCGTTTCATTTTGGATCAGGCTGGAATGCGCATCGAAATCAGAAGGCGTGACGTCGCCCAGCGAGGCAATATCGAGGCCTTTTTGCAGATCAAGCAATGCATCGTTGCATTCTTGGCGTCTCGTATTATAGCTTGAGTCTGCCAATGTCCTTTTTTTGTTCGTATTCGCGATGACCAGCGCGAGGCCAGAGACATCGAGCTTGCTATATTCATAGTCAAGCGTGTCGCAGTTCAGCAGCATCGCATGATGTTTTTTCCCCATTCCAATTGCGAATTGGTCCATAATCCCGCAATTGACGCCGATAAAGTGGTTTTCCGCATGCTTCGCCATTTTCACAAGCTCAAGCGCATCTACTTCAGGATGAAAATAGCTTTGGAGGACGACTCCCATCAGCAGTTCAATAGAAGCGGACGACGACAGCCCCGCCCCGTTTGGAATATTTCCTGAAAATACAATGTCAAAGCCATGGGGAACAGAATAGCCCCTCTGCTGGAATTCATAAATAACGCCTTTCGGGTAGTTCGCCCAGTCGTCTTCTTTTTGATAGTGAATGTCGCCAAGGCTGCACTCCTTGATGCCTGCGTTTTTAAAGTTATCTGAATACATCCGGACAAGCCCGTCGTTTCTTTCTGCAACAGCAGCATATGTACCCATTGTCAGCGCGCACGGAAATACATGCCCGCCGTTATAGTCTGTATGTTCTCCAATCAAATTCACTCTTCCAGGTGCGAAAAAAAACCGTAACCCCTCTTTTTCTCCGAATACACTTGCAAATATCCCCTTTAGCTCTTCCCGCATGTGCAATCACCTTTCTGGTTTTTATTTTTTATTCCCTTTATTTCTTCAGAGAAAACGGTAGATCATATGCTGCTGTCCTCTGTCATACCCCTTCTTCTTTTGTTTTTTTGAAGACGAGCCATTTGCTCGCAACATAGTTGACGACAACAATGACTGCGTTGTCGAGTATTTTGGCCAAGGTTTCATTTGTATTGAACTGGCCGACAAGAATGATCATCATGCCTAAATCTATGCCGAGAGACAGGACCCGAACGCTGAAAAAAGCAGTGATCTCTTTCAGCAGGCTCTGCAGATCATGTGTTTTTTGCTGAAACACATATAATTTATTTGTTATGTAAGCAAACAGCACGGACAAAATCCAAGCAGCGACAGTGGCGGCTTTGTAATCCATATTCATCATCTCTACCAATATATAAAAGCTGGCGATATTCACAATGGTTGTGAAAACCCCCATAATGACATACATAATCATTTCTCTATACTTCACTGATGTTCCTCGCTTTCTGAAAAACTTTTCAAAATTCTTGGCCTCTCGTGCTCTCTGTCTAAGGTGAAAAATGCCGAAAGTGCGTCTAAAAAGCTGCGGAAGGTGGCGGGCTGGCCCAATACATATGATTGTTTGATGATTCCGTCGAGGACTGCACATATTATTTTAGCCGTATATTCCGGATCAATACGGGCGTCAATCAGCTTTCTCTCCTTCAGCCAATTAATAAACAACACATTTTCTTCCACCCACAATTCGTACAGCCGGACATAGGCCTTGCATTTCTGTAAGACTTTATATGTCGGCATGTTCATGGCAAACGAGGTAATGTCCCACGACGGTTTATTTATGTAATAGGAATAAAGCAGTTCTGCAGCGTGTTTTGCAGCCTCGTCCAATGTCAGCGATTTCACTGATTCCCGCTCCATTTGATCAAGGTACCCTATAATGATCTTTTTTTTCATCTGGCGTTTTTCAAGAAGATACAGCAGAAAATCGTCCTTGCTGACAAAATGAACATAAAACGCTCCTTTGCTGTATCCGGCGGCTCTGCTGATATCTTCTACAGAAACCGGATCATACGCTCGATCAATCAACAAATTCACGCCAGCTTCTATAAAACTTTCAAATGTTGCTTCTCTTTTAATTTGAAATTTGTTTTTTTTCATATTTTTCTCCTGGCGGTAATGATTACCCTTATCTTACACCGGATCAATCTTTAGCGGTATTTATTTCTTTGAACGGTTATGCTATTCGGTTTCCCAGGGGTCATTTTTAATAGGCTAATTGATTTATTTTCATTTACATACTATCCAGTCAGTATTTAATTGTTTATTATTATAATTAAGATCCATTGGTTATATTAGTCATTTTTTTAGGGAATAGGTAGGTGGTTTTTCCTTCAGTTTGTGAACACCGAGCAACTATGTGTGAAATTTGTTGTACTCGCCTCATCATCGCGCCGGCTTGTCTTTTATTGCCCGCATGTTGCAGGAAAACATTTTATACAATTGGAGGTTACTATGAAAACTCATGTTAAAAAAGATTTGGACAAAGGTTGGCATATGTTGATTCAAGAAGCTAGATCCATTGGATTAGGCATTCATGATGTGAGGCAGTTTTTAGAATCTGAAGCAGCATCGAGAAAGAAAAACCACAAAAAAACCGTCCGCCAAGACTAATCCGATCAGGCGGATCTATTTACCTCTGGCTTTTCTATCACCTGATCTGAGTTTTCACCATATCCTCTATTTCGAAAGCACATTGCTGCGCTTAGCTTGAGGACAAACGGTGTGTCAGCTAACTACGACAGACAGCCGGTGATGCGATCACCTCTTGGCACATGCATTGTCATAAAGAGGTGATGCGAATATGATAACCGTGCTCTGATAAACAGCAGCTTTGCTGAGAAGAAGCTGCATTCGGTGAGGTTTTGAAAGCAAACTCGTTTATACACGGCCGAGCTTGAAAACCTTCGCCTGTCTTTATACCACTGTGTTCACCTCTTCACGACTTCCTTCTTTTTTCATCCTCCAGGTATAGTTCAACGCATAAATCAGACTTTCAGTACATACCTATTGGTGTACCTTTTTGCTTACGTATAGCGAATAAAAGGAGGAAAGCCATGTACAAAGCTGATTACAAACAGATTGCTGCAACGCCGTCTTTCCAAGCTTTTTTAAAGCAGAAACGTGCTTTTATTGTTCCTTCTGCGATTTTCTTTTTTGTCTTTTATTTTTCACTTCCTGTTTTGACTTCTTATTTCACCTTTTTGAATGCGCCGGCCATTGGAGCTGTTTCATGGGCTTGGCTGTTCGCCATCGCCCAATTCGCCATGACTTGGATACTGAGTACGGTGTATTCCCGAAGAGCAGCTCATTTCGATCGGTATGTAAGCGCTTTAAAAGAAGATCTAAAGGGTGAACAGACATGAATATGACCGCTTTTTTATTGTTTTTGGCGATTGTCGGCCTGACGCTTATTATCACGTATTTTGCCGCGAAGAAGACAAAAACGACAAGTGAGTTTTATACGGCGGGCGGCGGGCTCACCGGTGTTCAGAATGGACTGGCAATTGCGGGTGACTACATGTCTGCCGCCTCGTTTCTTGGGATTGCCGGAATGATTGCGTTATATGGATTTGATGGTTTCTTTTACAGCATCGGTTTTCTTGTGGCTTATCTCGTTGTCTTGTATATCGTGGCGGAACCGCTTCGGAATCTTGGAAAGTATACAATGGCAGACATGATAGCCGCTCGATTTAAAGAAAAGAAAATCCGCGGAGTTGCGGCGCTCAATACCATTGCCATCTCTACTTTTTATATGATTGCCCAGCTCGTGGGGGCGGGCGCGCTGATCAAACTGCTTCTTGGACTGGATTACACCGCGGCGGTTCTCATCGTTGGAGTGCTGATGACCATTTATGTCGTGTTTGGGGGCATGATCGCGACAAGCTGGGTTCAAATTATTAAAGCCGTTTTGCTGATGGCCGGCACACTCGTGATTTCGATCATCGTGTTTTCAAAATTCGGCTTTAGCCTTAATACCATGTTTGAACAGATGAAAACGGCTACTCCGCTTGGCGCTGATTTCTTGAATCCCGGGAATAAATACAAGGTGCCGCTTGAAACCTTATCGTTAAACTTGGCACTCGTGCTGGGAACCGCCGGGCTTCCGCATATTTTGATCCGGTTTTATACCGTTAAGGATGCCAAAACAGCCCGTACTTCTGTGGTGTCAGCGACATGGATTATCGGTGTGTTTTACATTATGACGGTGTTTCTCGGCTTTGGCGCTGCTGCATTTGTCGGTTTTGACGCGATTACGGCAGCTGATCAAGCGGGAAATATGGCGGCTCCGCTTTTAGCAAAAGCGCTCGGGGGAGACTTCCTATTCGCGTTTGTATCAGCCATTGCCTTCGCTACCATTTTGGCTGTCGTGACAGGATTGGTGCTGTCTGCCGCCTCAGCATTTGCCCATGATATTTACAGCCAGATCATCAGAAAGGGAGAAGCAACTGAAAAAGAACAGATGAAAGCGGCCAGATGGGCTTCAATCGCCGTGTCAGTGCTCTCGATTCTCCTAGCGATTTTTGCACAGTCCTTAAATGTGGCGTTCCTTGTTGCCCTTGCGTTTGCGGTAGCCGCCAGCGCAAATCTCCCGCTGATTGTGTTTACGGTCTTTTGGAAACGATTCAATGCTTCAGGCGCTTTATGGGGGAGTCTGACAGGCCTGATCAGCGCGCTTGTGCTTGTGTCGATGAGTCCGAGTGTATGGGACCCGGCCGGAGGTGCTATTTTCACCGGCGATCCGCTCATCCCGCTGTCTAATCCAGGGATTATTTCCATCCCGCTTGGCTTCCTCGGCGCGTGGCTCGGAACGGTGCTGTCGTCTGATAAAACAATTAATGAAGATACGTTTGCAGAAATACAGGTGAAGGCGCATACTGGCATTCATATGGAACAGGAGTAAAAAAGCTCTCTTTATCGAGAGCTTTTTCCTTACTTTTTCTTCTGCTCGTCAGAAATCGCTTTTTCAAATACATCCTTGCCGGCCGCACCCGGAATGACAGTGTCGCCAATAATAAAGGTTGGAACGGCTGTGATGTCAGCCTCTTCATAGGCGTGCTTCAAGGCTTGGCGCTGCACGTCCTGATATGTTCTTGCTTCCAGTGCTGATTGAAATGATGCTCCGTCTAATCCCACTTCCTCGGCGAGCTTCGTCAAGATGTCAATGTCGCCGATATTTTGGCCCTCTTGAAAAAATGCCTGAAAAACACGGGTGTTGTATTCATGTCCTTTATTGAATTCCTTCGCAAAATGGAAGCCTTCAAACGCGAGATCTGTATACGGATGGGGCGAGACGTTTGGAAAATTGATCTCGACTCCTAATTTCTCCGCCATTGGCAGAATGGATGTCTGCCACATGTATTGTTTGGAAGGATCATTGACCGGATCAAGCTGAGGGGATGGGCTTGGGCGCAGTTCAAACGGCATCCACTCGACTTCAACATCCTTTCCTTTTATCGCTTCTTCAAAAGCGGCTTTTCCGACGAAACAAAATGGGCAGACGTAATCTGAATAAACTTTGATGTGTACTGTCATGATAATTCTCCTTTCGTATAAATTGATTTTAAACTGTAACAATTAAAGTTACAACTGTTTTTTTAATAAAGAAGCCAATTTAGGCTTCTTTATGATTCCAGCAAGCGCTGGGCAATATATTCTCCTTTTTTGCAGCCGCCTGGGCATGCGTATAAAGCAGAACCGATTGTTTGTGTATATTCATTTAACGCATCCTTTGCCGAAAGAGCCTTCAGCATCGGGATAAACTGATTGTCGGGATTTTTTTGAAAACTGATAAACAGGAGACCTGCATCCATATAGCCGGTTTTCGGATCAAGTCCTTCTGTGTAAGAGAAAGCTCTTCGCAAAATTTGTTTTCCAGTAGATTTCGCTAGACTGACGTGCGAATTAGACGGAATTTGATTCAGCTTCACAGGATCTGTTTCCTTTTTCTGTCCGAAAGGCGCCCCTGAGCTTTTTCTGCGGCCGAAGGTATCCTCTTGGTCCTTGAGGGAAGAGCGGTCCCATATCTCAAGGAACATTTTGATTTTCCGAAAAGCCATATAGGTGCCGCCCGTCATCCAGTCAGGCTCACCGGACTGAATCCACACGATCGAGTTCATCAAGCTGTCATCCTCCGTGCTCTGGTTGCCTGTTCCATCTTTGAACCCGAAGAGATTGCGCGGTGTTTCGCCATTTTTTCCTCCGCTTAAAAAGCCTTTGTTCACAAAGCGGACCTCACAAGTGCCGACCGCTTGATTTAACAGGTTGCGCAGCGCGTGAAACGCCACTTGCTCATCGTCTGCACACACTTGAATGCAGATGTCTCCGCCTCCCTGCTTTTCATCCAGGTTGTCATTCGGCATCGCTGGAAGAGCGGCCAGGTGTTTCGGTTTTTTGCTTTTCAGCCCGAAGCGGTCCTTTCCGTCTTTTTCAAAAAAGCCAGGCCCGAATCCGAATGTGACCGTTAAGTTGGAAGGGGGTAAATCAACAGACTCACCTGTATCCTGCGGCGGCAGATATTGGTTTTTCTGCTCAGCCGACATTTTCTTGCCAGACGTCAGCATCTGTGTGAGACTTGTCCAGTTTCTAAATAATGTAATGATGTCGCTTTTCTCTTTTGCTGTCACATCCAGCGCAGCAAAGTAGACATACGTTTGATGGGCAGTTGTGATTCCGGCCTGATGCTTTCCGTAAAACGGAACGACCTGGTCATCCTCTTTTTCATCCTTTTTCGATGACTTAGCCGCGGTCTGCACAAGCGGAGCGAGTCCGCCGAGTCCGCTGGCACCGATCGCAACGGCTGCCCCCGCCATTGCCCCCCATTTTAAAATGTCCCGTCTGTGAATTTGTTCTGGCTTTTTTTGTTCATCGCTCATGATGTTACAAAACTCCTTTTATAGCACATTCGCAATCTTCGACATGGTTTCAGAAAGAGTCGTCAGCTTAGTGCTCAGCTCTCTGATTTGCTTTTCACTTAATTTATCATAAGACGTATAGGACTGATCATTTGTTTTGTATTTTGCCATTAAAACTTCAAATTCGCTGAATTCCGTATCCAGTTTTTCCGTCAAGTCGGAGTGATCTTTTACAAGCGCGCTTTTCACTGTTTGATAAACGGCTTCGGAGCCTTCCACATTTGCCATAAGGTCGACTAAGTCGATTCGTGAGTAGCGCTCTTCTTCTCCCGTGATTTTCGAAATCCCGGCTTCGTTCAGAAGCTCCATCGCGCCTGCTACAATTTGTTCAGGTGTTAATTTCAGTGATTGAATTGAACCGTCAAGCTTTTTTACATCTTTGAGAAGCTGGTCAGCTGTTGCCTTTTCCCCGGAAATATCTTGATCCTTCCAAATGGCCTTCTCAAGCTTATGGAAGCCTGTCCATTTGGCTCCTTCTTCAACATCGTTTTCTCGTGCATCGATTTTCGGGTCAAGATCTCCAAGGCTTTCAGCGATCGGCTCGATTCGCTCGTAATAAACACGCGCTTTCGCATATAACGTTTTAGATTTTTCGATATCGCCGGATTTCACAGCGCTTGTAAATGCTTCAGTCGCTTTGACAAGCTGGTCACTCTGCTCTTTGACATAGCCTTTATATTCATCCGCTGCTTTTGCCAGCTGATCGCTAGCCTTTTTGCCGCTCTTCTTTGCTTCTGTCAGGTCTTCTAAGGATGCTTTCAGTGACTCGGATTCTGTCTTGATTTTTGCTGTATCCGGTTTGTCTTTTTGCGCTTCTGTGTAGATTGGCTGAAGATGCTTTTCGATTTCTGTATATTCGAATGGATAGTCGCTGCGAATATCGTTTTCAAAGGAAAGCCAGTAGCTGTTTAACTCTTTCCCTTTCTTTTCAATCTCTTTTTGGTCTCCTTTTTCCGCTGAGTCATTCAGCTTGGAAATGATGGTTTCCATTTTATTTACCGAAGCGGAGATCTCTTTGGTGACCCCGCTTTTCTCAGATGAAGCTTTTTCTTTAGTTGAAGATGTGTCGTTGGCTCCGCAGCCCGCGCACAGCGCAAGGATGCATCCGGCTGATACAGCGATTTTTGTGAAATTCATTTTGTCAGTTCCTTTCCGTTTGTAAAATGTTTTGCCGCTTCTGAAACAAGCACAATCAATAAAAAGAGTAAAATCAGCAATTGCGGAATCGTGCTGTACACGGACGGATAAATTCCTAACACCGATACAGACGGCAGCCAGCTTTCTGCATCAGACGGAAGAATGCCCGCCAGCTGAAGGCTGTGAACGCCGGTGCCGAGAAATTTCACGCACATATACAGGACAACCGCCATTGATAGAAGAAAGAACGGCTTCAATGGAATGCGCATTCCGAGCTTGATCATCAGAACACCGACGATAACGAGAACGATAAGCCCTGCGGCAGTTCCGCCGATCAGTTCAGTAAGCGGGAGCTTCCCGACAAGCCCGATGAAAAAGATGACCGTTTCGAGACCTTCTCTTACAACGGCCAGAAATGCAATGAGCGCAAAGGAAAGCAGGCTTCGTTTTTTCAGTGCCTGTGACTTCTGGATATTGATTTTTTCTCTCCATTTATCCATTGAGGTGTTTCTGTGCAGCCACACCCCGACATACAAAAGCATGACAGCGGACAATACGCCGGTAACACCGCCAAGCAAGAAATTGTTTTCTCCGAATACACTGGAGGAGAACAAAACCGTGACACCGATGCCCGCTGCTAAGGAAACAACCATGCCGGCGGACGCCCCGCCCCAGATCCATGCCGAAGAGCGCGTGACCCGCGCTTTCTTTGTCATGGTTAGCAGCGCTCCGATGACAAGGAGGGCCTCCATTCCTTCACGAATCGGGATCAGCGCCGCGTCCCACCAGCTGTAGCTGCTTGAAGCGATCGGCTCGAGCAATTGAATCATTTCGTCAATTTGCTTTGATACCTTTTCGGGATGGCTGCCGATCTCAGCTTTCATCAACGCCAGATTTTCCTCTGATGTCGTATAGACTTCTTTCGATTGGGAAACGACGTCTCCCTCTACGGCGAGCCAGGATGTAACTAAATTGTCGATTGCGGATGACGCTTCATCCAATTGTTTTTTTTCTATTAACTGCTTCGTGTCTTTCAAGCTGTGTATATAGGCTGTTAAGGATGCCCTTGATTGACCTGAGGATGTCTTTTTCAGCACGACAGCCTGCTGATAGGTTTCTAAATGAGACGAAAGCTCTTCAAGCTGTGTTTTGAGCTTGTCTGCATCTTGATTGATAAAAGAAAGAGAAATCATTGCGATATTCGCGTCCATTTCGCTGTGAGAAGAAAGGTTTTCCTTCTTAATAGAAGGTTCTTCTTTTTTCCACTTCGCCTTGAAGGTTTCAAACGTTTGTTGTGCCGAGTCTATATCTCCGTCTTGTACGGATTTGATCATTTGCTTGTTTAATTGAATTAATGCAGCGATCGGATCATCTTCCGCGTGTGCCGCAGAACCGAAAACCATCAACAAGCTGAATAAAATAAGTGCCAGCCCTCGAGCCATCATGTTCCTCCTATAACTGAAAATGATTATCATTGTATAACATAATCATAGCCAGTTCCTGTCCTTTGTCAATTAAAATTTGAAGGTCTGAAAACCTTGATATAAAGCAAAAAGGCTGTCCTTTATAGAACAGCCTTTTGAAGGAAGAAGAACGTTTATCTTCTTGTTTTATACGTTTGAATTTCTTCATGAAACTTGCGTGCGGCACCCTCAGGATCCTCCGCCTGACTGATGGCGCTGATCATACTGACACCATCGGCCCCCGCTTGGATAATAGGTGAGGCATTATCTATTGTGATGCCGCCGATGCCGACAATTGGAATGCTGATGCCTTGGCGGCGGACTGCTTCGATAAGAGATACCCCTTGTACCGCTCTCGTATCCTTTTTCGTTTCAGTCGGATAGATCGGCCCGAGTCCGACATAATCCGCTCCGTCTTCTTCGGCTTGCTTCACCTCAGACATCGTATGGGCGGAAACGCCGAGAATCATATCACCTATGGCAGCTCTTACCTCTTTCGCGTTTGCGTCTTCCTGGCCGATGTGGATACCGTCAGCTTTCAGCTTCAGAGCCAATTCCACATCATCATTGACAATGAACGGAACACCAGCTTCACGGCAGGCTGCCTGCACTTTTTCAGCAAATTCAGCCCGAGCCTCTCCAGTCAGTGCATCCCCGCCCTTTTCACGGAATTGGTACAGGGTGGCACCGCCTTTTAACGCTTTTTGTACAACTGTGACAGGATCAGCTTTCGTATTGTTTGACCCCATAATGAAGTAAACAGATAATAACTCTTTCATCATTTCCCGAGAAATACGAGTCATGAGACAGTCACCCTTTCAATTGTCGCCCATTCTTGGACGTCTTGTTCAGTAACAGACGAAAGCTTGTTCAGCAATTCAATCTGAAAGCTTCCCGGACCTTTGTCAGCTGTTTGCTGTGCGGCAAGCTGAGCTGCGACTCCATACGAGGAAATAGCAGCGATAGCAGCAAACAATGGATTTTCTTCCACAGCGCAAAACGCACCGACAACGGAAGTCAACAGGCAGCCGGCGCCTGTTACTTTTGTCAGCAGCTTGTGGCCATTATGAAGGGCATATACGTTTGATGTGTCGGCAATGACATCGACTTCACCAGTAATCGCAATGGCCGTGTTTAGCTTTTGTGCCGCTTGCTGAGCCAGCCGGATGATGTCGCCCCCGCCTTCACCCGCATCAACACCTTTGATCAGCCAATCCGTCACACCGACGGTATGGGCAATTTCCGCCGCATTTCCTCTGATTGCAGCAAGGCGCACCTCACGAATGATGTCACGTGCCGATTCAGTTCGGAACGGTGTTGCTCCGGCACCGACAGGATCAAGAATGACGGGGACGCTATGTTCATTGGCTGATTTTCCCGCGATGATCATCGCTTCGACTGACTCCTTGCTCAGCGTTCCGATATTCAAAACGAGTGCCCCCGCAATCTTCGCCATATCGGCAACCTCTTCTTTCGCGTACGCCATAACGGGCGATGCGCCGAGCGCGAGCAGGCCGTTTGCTGTGAAATTCGTTACAACATTGTTGGTTATGCTGTGCACCAGAGGGCTATGCTGGCGAACAGCAGTCAGGCATTTTGCTGCTGATTGTGCATCCATGTTTGCATCATCCTTTACTATCTTTTTTCGGGTCCCATAAATACGATTTCGTATGTTCGAGCCAAGCTCTGGCGGCAAACGGCAAGTAGCGGTCCTTTCTCCAAATAATGGCGAGATGCCAAGGGATGACCGGATCGATAAGCGGAATGACTTTCACTTTTTCCGGGTCAAGTCCGCGGCAAATTCGTTCCGGCAAAAGCCCGATTCCAAGGTTGGCTGACACCATCTCACTAATAAAATCCCATTGTGAGGTTTCATAAATGATATGAGGCCGGAATCCAGCCTTGATACATTCCGTCATAATTCGGTTGTGCAGGACAAAATCCTCCCTGAAGAAGATAAAAGGCTCGTCCTTCAACTCACGCAGCTGACATTCCTTCTCATCAGCCAGCCGGTGGGAAGGGTGAACGACAAGCATTAAGGTTTCTTTTACGATTGTAAACGAATGAAAGATGTCTTCGTTTGCGGGAAGGACCACAACGCCGATATCAAGAGAGCCGTCCCCGACACCTTCTTGGACTTTTATAGAACCGTCTTCGACTAGTTGAAAGGTGACATTCGGATAGTTTTCACGGAAATCGCCGAGCACTCTCGGGAAAAACCCCGAGCCGATCATTGGCGGCAGTCCAATCCGTACGTGCCCTTTCTTGACTTCCATAATATCATTTAATTCTGACGTCAGGTTTTGAAATGATTTAATAATTTCCTGCGCCTGCACATACATGCTATGGCCGGCGTCTGTCAGTTCCACCTGCCTGCCATTTCGGTAAAACAGTTCAATCCCGAGCTCTTCTTCTAAATTTTTGATCATTTTTGATATCGTCGGCTGAGAAACATAAAGGGATTGGGAAGCCTTCGTAAAGCTTTTTAAACGGGCGACTTCCAAGAAATATGTTAAATGGCGGATATCCATGTGCTTCACCCTTTCTATAGACAAAAGGAATACTTCTTATTCTTAATATATATTTTACCTATAGCGAGACCTTATGTACAATATGAATATAAGGGAGGCATCAATATGAAAAAACTGTTGCTAACCGTTATTCAAATCGCTCTGTTATTTATATTTGCTAGGCTGATTAATTGGGTGACAGCCCTTCTTCATATAAATATTCCCGGCAGTATAATAGGGATTGTGATTCTTTTCACATTATTGCACTTTAACATCATCAAGCTGGAATGGATAGAGCTTGGTGCAGCGTGGCTTCTCGGGGAGCTGCTTTTATTTTTTATCCCGTCTGCCGTCGGAGTGATTGAATACGGAGACATTATGTCGAAATTTGGTGTCAGCATTCTGCTTGTTGTCATCATCAGCACGTTTGTCGTGATGGTGTCTACAGGAACGCTTACACAACTCATTGCAAAGAGAAAGGAGAAAAAGCATACGTGTTCATCGGAATTGTAAGTTTGTTTTTAACGGTTTTGGTGTATTTAGGAGCAAAAAAGGTCTATCAACGCTTTCCGCGTGTTTATACGTCGCCGCTATTGCTGACGCCCGCTGTGTTAGTCGGTCTGCTGCTGCTGGTGAATGTCCCGTACGAGTCCTATAATCTCGGCGGCGGTTTGCTGACCGATATGCTTCAGCCGGCCACCGTGGCATTCGCGATCCCGCTATATAAATATTTCCCTGTTTTAAAGAAATACGCAGTGGAAATTATTTTGAATGTGGCCGTCGGTTCATGCATCGCGATTATTTCTACCGCTCTTATTGCGAAATGGCTTCACCTCGGCACCGGCTTAATTGACAGCCTCGTCCCGAGATCAGTGACAACGCCGATCGCGATGAACGTATCTGAAATGATCGGCGGAATGCCTGCCGTCACTGCCGTGTTTGTGATTTTAACCGCTTTGTTCGGCACAGTGATCGGCCCGATGGTCATCCGCTATTTCCGAATTGATAACGAAATCGCCCGGGGCGTGCTGCTCGGCACAAGCGCGCACGGAGCGGGAACGTCAAAAGCATTTGAGCTCAGCTCTGTGTCCGGAACGATTTCCAGTGTGTCGATGATCTTGGCTGCGATTATGACGCTTTGCGCGGCGCCGTTTTTGCTTTCATTTATGTAAGAAAAAACACCATTTCTTAGTTAATAAGAAATGGTGTTTTTATATTTTTTATCATTAATCAATATTACTAGGAGCAGTTACGCTCCCCTCTTTCACTTCATATATTTCATCACTAATTAATTCTAGAAAATATTTATCGTGACTTGAAATAAGAATTAACTTGTTTCTTTTTTTATATTCGTTCAAAAATGTCTTAATTCGTTCAATCGTTGCTTCATCCAGTGCATTTGTAGGTTCATCAAGTATAAGGAGATCCGGACTTTCCATTATAGCTTGGCCTATAGCTAATCGTTGTTTCATCCCCAATGAAAACTTCTTATATTTCCTTGAGTCATTCTTGTCCAAACCAACAACTTCTAAGGCATGGTCTATATCTGCATCTGTAGCCTTCTTTTTTATAGATGCAAGTACTTTTAAATTTTGTTTACCAGTTAAATGAGGAACAAATTCTGGATTTTCAATAACAATTCCCATGCTCTCTGGAAACGAAATTTCCTTATGTAAAATTTCCCCGTTTACAGTAATAACACCATTGTCAGGCACTAGGAGTCCAGAGATAACTCTGAAAAGCATTGATTTTCCTGAACCGTTAGAGCCTCTAAATCCATATATTTTTCCTGATTCTAATTGAAGCGAAACATTGTTTACTACCTTGTTGGAATTCAATGTTTTTGTTACATTCTCTAATGTTAAAAAAGACATAGTGTTCTCCTTTAGAAAAAGTTTTGACGACCAATTCTCCTTATCGCTAAAAATACCCAAACTAAGATTGTAAGAAAAAAGAAAAGCAAATAACTATGAGGAACATATTGCCCAAACGCGTAACTAACAAAAGAGTATTTACCTGGAAAAGGAATGTTTACCCAAACTGGCAGTATCAACAAGCCGTAAACTATAATGAAGGACAGAATAGGTTTTATCCTTAAGGTCAATACAGACTGACATATACCACAAATTACAAATGTTAAGAACACTGTAAAAAAGGTGTAGATTGTAGCACTGTTATAGTGAAAACTTCCATGTTTTAAAAAAACCACTATATGCACTAATAAAATCAGTAACAGACAATAAATAAAACATAATAATATAGTGTAAAGCAGTTTACCGAATAACCAACGTTCTCTTGATGTAAATCTAGTAAGGGTGAGAGAAATCATGTTGCTTCGTTGATAATATAAATAATTGCCGTTTAATAACAAATAAAAGCCGCAAATAAAGAAATAAGGAAAAGGTAAAGAAAAAACTCTATTTCCCATTATTGACTCCCAAACTGATTTAATATCAATTATTTGAAGGCTGCTAACAATTAGAAACAGCAAAAAAATATTTACAACAAGCCAAAAAATCCATGGCCATTTATTTTGTCTCCAAACATTTTTCATGTCATATAAATACATTCTTTGTTATCTCCTCAATGTTTGAAAAGATTTTGTTAATTTCAAGCAAATTAAGGTCAGAAAAACAATTACAATCAAAAGATACAACCTATCATAAAACAACGTATAAAGTGAATAATCAAAGGTTGAAGCTATTGCTTGAATGAATAAAATAGAAAAAGAGTCGTATATATCATTAAATAAAATCAAAAGTACAACAGCTGAACCAATTAAAGTTCCATAAGTAGGCGAGATCAATTCAAACATTAAAATAATCAGTTGCACAATAAATAAAATCAGTAACCATCCTACTAACAAAAATATGATTTGCATGATTTCATTTTTATTAACCATCTGGAGGCTATTCATAAACATATCAGGTTTTAAAATTAATGCAGTAAGGATCGTTGTTAGAATTGATAATACTAAAAATACAGTAGTTCTTAACAGAACAAGCAATAATAAAAATCGAAAAAAAATCTTTCTGATTTTGAAGCGCGAAACAACGTAATTCGAAAAATGCCAGCTATTCATATTTAATAAAAAAATACACACTGTTATAAAACTTGTAGGTGAGCCTAATATATTAGAAAGCACTCTAATTAAGCTAATATTTGTTACTTCGTTAATTGTATTATTATAAAACACGCTCATATTCAACAACATTAAAGATATAAGACTTAATACAATCTTTTTGCGATTTATTTTTAGAATGTAATACAAAAAATTATTTCTGGACATATTTTTTCATTCCAATAAAACAGCCTATTAAAGATACGATTAAAACGAAAGATGGCACTGCTAAAACATAAAATACCGAAATTCCTGTAATTGATTGAATAGGATTCATTAATAATATTGGTGATAACTGCGGATAAAAAATTTCAAATACAGGTTCTAGAACTAAAACAATAAGAAATGGAGACAAATATGCTAAATACCTATTCTTTAAAAAAGTAGATAGACATACGCCTAGAATTGCAAAAGATCCTGCATAATAAAACAATATGAATATATATATTAACATGTATATATTCGGATGATACTTCGCAATTTGATGAAACAGATGATAGTTTTCAACAAATTGTCCGCTTGTTAAGTTATTCCCAAACATTATTGCCATTAATATAAATGATAATAAAAATGGAAAAACAAACAAGAAACCGCCGCTAATAAATGATGTTATCAATTTTGCTACAAAATATTTGATTGCAGAACTGCGAGTCATAACAAATTGAAAATAACCGCTTTTCTTTTCTTCTAATACACTGGTGCTATAAGGTAAACAAGAAATTAAAGCAAATAATAATATTAACATCCCGCTAATAACCGAATCATTTGTACCAAGCCAGAAATATAGAGAAAAACTCAAATGAGACTTATCAAAATAAGGCA
Organism: Bacillus sp. LJBS06; assembly: GCF_016924995.1. Lineage (NCBI taxonomy): Bacteria > Bacillati > Bacillota > Bacilli > Caryophanales > Bacillaceae > Bacillus > Bacillus sp. LJBS06. Next base: position 3,876,018 of record NZ_CP070483.1, read on the forward strand.
TATTGAATTTTTGATAGACAGACACAAAAATATCTATCCCAAAAAGGAGAATCATGATTAATAAGGAGAATTTGTATTTATTCGATCCAAAAACATCTTTGATATTATTTTTTAACAGTTGGTAAAACAAAAAAAAACCTCCAATTCAAATAACTAGAAAGATTAAAACTCTTTCTAGTTATTTGTGAAATTATCCTATCGTCGACTATCGGGACTCCATACTCCTTTTGCCGAAATAACAACAGCGTTTGGAGTGCCTCTGACTTCTCCAGCTATTCTAACAGAAGTCTTACCTCTCTTTTCATATGCAGCACTTGGAATGTTCTTATGCTGACCACTAGTAATATCTACGTAGTGACCGCCTGATATAGTATCTTCTTTATCTTTATCAACAATCCATAAACGTAATGTGCGACTTTTACCTATCCAAGAGTTTTTTTGATATACAGAAGAATCATTATACTTGGTCCTTGCTGACGTATATGCATTAACATGGTACCCTTTTGGCATTTCGAGATAATAATTAGAGTCTTTTGTGTCCCCTTTAGCTAGTGCATTAGTTGTAATTAAACCAGACAAAAGAACCATTGTCCCGAGAGAATATGTAAATATGCTTTTCATTTTCACTATTAAATTGCTCCTTTTTTCTAGATATATAAGGATTATATACATATAGTTTCCATTTGTCAAATATTAATTTGTATTTTTTTTACTTTTTTAATAGGAAACTCATTCCTCAGATGATAGATCGGCCCGATGGTCATCCGCTATTTCCGCATTGATAACGAAATCGCACGAGGCGTGCTGCTCGGCACAAGCGCGCACAGAGCGGGAACGTCAAAAGCATTTGAGCTCAGCTCTGTGTCCGGCACGATTTCAAGCGTGTCGATGATCCTAGCTGCGATTATGACGCTTTGCGCGGCGCCGTTTTTGCTTTCATTTATGTAAAACTGTCCTATCAAGGGCAGTTTTTTTATGTGCTTCCACTTATTGAAAAGCTGGCGAATTCCAATATAATGTATTTGTGGATACCCAAAGGAGGCACCCTGATGCACAACTTGCAGGTGAGACGGCATTATGCCGCGTTAAAAGGATTTTATTTGTTTGCTTTTCTCGGTACGGGCAGCATGATTCCCCTACTCAGTATGTATTTAACGAAGGAACAGCATTTAAGCGGATCACAGGTCGGCTTGATCATGTCACTGGGCCCGATTGTGATGATTTTCTTTCAACCATTTTGGGGCATGCTGAGCGACTATACACAAAAAACGAAAAGCCTGCTGGCGGTTTGCACATCAATCACAGGCATCATTGGACTAGGCTATATTGCATTTGACAGCTTCCCTCTGTTTATTTTGATTGCGGCCTGTTTTGCAGCCTTTCAAAGCACGATTATTCCACTTTCGGACAGCATTTCACTAAGGTACACACAAGAAACAAACGGCAATTATGGCGGAATCCGCCTGTTTGGTTCTCTCGGCTTCGGCGTCGCGGTGTTTGTGATGGGACAGGTGACGAATCAGCTGTATCCCATTCATGTGATCTTTATCTTCGGCTGTGCCTTTCTATGCATTGCCGCCATATTGGCTTCTCAAATGCCGGACCAGCAGAAAACGAAAACAAAGGTCAATATCCGCAAAGGATTCCGGGAGCTTATCAGCAACAAAACCTTCCTCATCTTTATGATCATCACTTTTACGACATTTGCTCCAAACTTAGCAAACAATACGTATTTTAGTCTTTTTCTGGACAAAAGCGGCGCGTCACTTTCCGCTATCGGCATTTTATTTTTTATCGGCGTCATTTCGGAAATACCATTTATGCGATTTGCCCAAACATTTATAGATAAAATGGGGCTGCTCAACGTCATTATGCTGTCAGGCGGGGTTTCATTATTCAGGTGGGCGCTCTATTTCACGGCGCCTTCACTATGGATCATTTATGCGACGGTCTTTCTTCAAGGAGTGGCCATCGGTTTATTTATCCCGGCAGCACTTCAATATGTGAAAAAGATTACGCCAAGACACGTTGAAGCGACGGCGCTGACCATGTACGCCGCCATCGGCAACGGGTTCGGCAACTGGTTCTGCACATTTGCGGGCGGGTATATTTTTGACTACGTATCGATCTTCGCAGTCTACTTGCTTTTTGGCATTCTGAGCATAGCAGGCTTTGGCTTGACATTATATTTAATGAAGGCTGAAAAAAACAAAAATACACTCCATCAGCCGGCTGTTACTTTTAAACCATAATGACTATAATGAATAAAAGAAAGGATGAGCGTTATGAACGGGCAAGAGCGAAACAGCATTTCGAAAGGGTTGCAGGTTGATATTGTATTGAAAGCGGATCAAAAAACAGGAAAACTGACGCGAGGGATAGTGAAGGATATTTTGACGAAATCAAGCTTTCATCCGCACGGCATTAAAGTCCGGCTTGAAGATGGCCGTATCGGCCGCGTCCAGCAGATCATTTCTACATAAAAAAGCTGCTCCCGAACAGGGCAGCTTTTTCGTTATTTTTTCTGCAGAAAGACCACTTTCAGATAGTTGCCTTCCGGAAATGCCGAAATCGTTTTGAAATCCTCCGGCAGTGTAAATTCCTCAATAATCGTGTAGCGTTCATTTGTTTCTTTAAAGGCGGCATCGATAAAGCCTTTGAACTTCTTCATCCCAAAGGCGCTGCTGTTTGTAGAGGCTACAATGACACCCTTGTCAGCTGTGATGGCGATCGTATCCTTCAGCAGGTTTTTATAATCCTTGGCCGCGCTGAAGGTGCGTTTTTTTGTACGCGCAAAGGAAGGCGGGTCGAGAATAATGAGATCAAAGCGCAAATCCTTTTTTGCAGCATATGAAAAATAGTTAAACACGTCCATCACTTTAATGTCGTGCGCTTCGTAATCCAGCTTGTTCACGCTGAATTGCTCGATCGTTTTGGCCAAGCTTCGGTTTGCCACGTCCACGCTTGTTGTTTTCTCCGCTCCGCCAAGCGCCGCTGCCACGGAGAATGCACCCGTATAAGAAAACGTATTTAAAACTGTTTTCCCTTTTGCATAGCGGTCTCTGATTGCCTTGCGCACATGTCTTTGATCCAAAAAGATGCCCGTCATGGCGCCCTCATTCAGATCCACCGCGTATTGAATGCCATTCTCCTGGATGATGATCGGGAACTCGCCTCTGTTCCCTTTCACGAAGTCATCGTCTTCAACGTATTGTCCAGCCGTGTCGAATCGTTTTTTCTCGTAAATCGCTTTATAATCAAGATTCATCTCATCCAAAGCGGAAATCAGCATATCTTTAAAGGTGTAAATGCCCTTGCTGTACCATTGTACCAGCAGATAGCCGTCATAATAGTCTATGGTGACGCCCCCGACACCGTCGCCCTCACCATTGAACAGGCGGAAGGCCGTTGTATCTTGAGCCTCAAATAGTTTGGCGCGCGCTTGGGCCGCTTTTGTTAATTTGCTGAGAAAAAAGGCTTGGTCAATCTGTTCATGTTTATTGCGGGTAAGCGTCCAGCCGACCCCTTTGTTTTGCAGGCCATAATAGCCCCGCGCGAGAAACTCGCCGCTCTCAGACACGATATCAACGAGGTCTCCTTCTTTCATGTGCCCCGCACTCCCTGCGAGAGCTTCTTTTTCGATAAGGGGATAGCCTTTTTTGATTTTGGCAGCGTGTGCTTTCTTTAGGGTGAGTAGCTTCATATATGTCGTCCTCTTTCTGTTTGCTTTCTCTTATCGTACCACAAAACGCCAAGATGTCTGCATTGACAGAAAGGAAAGGTTTTTCTACGATAGACAAAAAGAGTTTCGAGGAGGAGCAGCATGCCAAAACGAATTGACCATACAGGCATCATGGTAAGAGATATTAACGCGTCCATCACATTTTATGAAGAGGTACTCGGCATGAAGTTGAAGGATCGCATCACACACACGAACGGTGTAATCGAGCTTGCTTTTCTTGGCTTTGAAGACGGCCCGGAAACAGAAATCGAACTGATTCAAGGCTACAGCAGTGAGCTTCCCTCCGAAGGAAAAGTGCACCACATTGCCCTGCTGACGGATGACATCGCGGCTGAATATACAAAAGCGGAAAGAATGAACGCGAAATTTATTGACGAGGAGATCACAACCCTTCCAAACGGATACCGTTATTTCTATATCGAAGGCCCTGATGGTGAGTGGATTGAGTTCTTTCAGCGGTAAAAAATAACGAACGTACATACTATGATGTACGTTCTTTTTTATCTGTACCAACTGATATGCGTCGATTCATCGCAAACCATCGCTTCCCAGCCCATACGCTGAACCAGGTCATTGATGTTTTTATCTTTTTGCTAAAAAGACATTAATGAATGAGTCATATACACTCATACACACAAAGTCCATTTTCTCATCAGTCAAAACGAGCTCTGCCGCGGCTTCATCAAGAACCGTTCGCAAGTTCGTCTCAGTTATGTCCAAAAAGCCGCTGTTTTCCACAATCGGTTCTGCGTAATAAAACCGATTAGATCCGTTCATACCTAACACCTTTATCAAACCCGGAATGTGGAAATTTGAAATATGATCCTCACTGGGATAATAGAGGTCTCCATTTATGTTTTCATGTAAAAGCTCAGCCAAATCCTCTCTCGCGCACTCGTCCCTTAAGGCGCCTATCGATGTCATTAAAGCCAGCGCCAGCTCAGCATGTGTTTGCAAGCCGCAAGAGGACATAACCTTCTCCCAGGAAACAGCCTTGCCTTTTCTTCTTATTTCATCATCGTTTGGACAAATATGCTCGTAATCATGTTTTCTCTTTGCTTTCTCCCATCCTTCAGGCATTTGGATAAAAGGAGAAAAAATAAGAGCAGCTGATGAGTATTCAACAGGTATTTGTTTTAAGATCGGTGATTCGTCATCGAACCATATATAATCTAACATGCGCACCCCCTTTACATATTCTAACATTTCCTTTCGTTTGAAAGAAGATGATCAGCCCTATGACAGGCTGATCGTCTATCACGTCACATTCTTATCTCCGGATTCAACCGCACTCTCTTCCCGCCATTTTTGATGATCCCATATTCTGAAAAACGGATAGTAGATAGCACAGGTGATCAACAGATTCACCAGCTGCATAACGGCGCCCGAGACCTTGCCGCCTGTCGCCAAATAGCCTGATATGAGCGGCGGCATCGTCCATGGCACGGCGATTCCGGCCGGCTTCGCCACCAATCCGGTGCTCATGCCGATATAAGTTGCGGTAATCGTAAGGAGCGGCGCGATGATGAATGGAACAATGAGAAGCGGGTTCATGACAATCGGCATGCCGAAAATGATTGGCTCGTTGATATTAAAAAGCGCGGGCCCAATCCCCAATCGGCCAAGCTGCTTCATTTGTTTGCTGCGAGACCGGACAAGCATCGTCAAGACAAGCGCCAGCGTCGCTCCGCTTCCGCCGACATTGATCCAAATTTGAAAAAACTGAGTCGTAAAAATGCTCGGCAGCGCCTCGCCCGCTTGGAAGGCGAGACGGTTGGCATCCATCGCGCCGTACCAAATTGGCGCCATGATTCCGCCAATGATGGAAGCCCCGTGAATCCCGCACGACCAAAGCAGCATCTGCACAAATTCAGCAATCAGGCTTCCGCCGAGACTGCCGCCGAGGATGGAAAGCGGTGTGCCAAGCAGGTCTCCTACGACATTGTGCAGGCTCTGAAAAGGTGTCATTTCAATCAGAAGACGCGCCAGCCACACGAGAAACACAATGATAAAGCCCGGGATCAGCGCGACAAACGATTTGCTTACCGCAGGCGGCACACCGTCTGGCATTTTGAAAACGATATTCTTTTGAATAATATATCGATAGATTTCGGTTGAAAACAAAGCGATCAGCATGGCGACAAATAAGCCTTTGCTGCCGAGCAGCGTGATCGGGATTCCGCCCCCTACCATGATGGACTCCGTTGAGCCATCCGGGGTAAACGGCACCTCAAACGGTGTTGCCAATAGAAATGCGGCAATTGAAATCGCTCCGGCAGAAAGGGCATCGACACCATAGCTTTCTGCCAGCCGATAGGCGATCCCGAAAGCGGCGATCATCGCCATAATATCAAACGAAGCATTGACGGGATATCCGAGCTTATCAGCCCACTCCTTCCCAAACACACTCGCCATGAAATCAGCATACCCCGGAATCGGCAGGCTCGTTAAAATCAAGAAGACAGACCCGATAATAATCAGCGGCATGGTCAGGATAATTCCGTCACGCAAAGCGCTGAGATGCCGCTGTCCGGCAATTTTCCCGGCGACAGGCATTATTTTTTCTTCCATTACCCGAGTGAATGCGCTCATCTGAAAAGCCCCCTTTTCTCATTGCTTTGTGAACAACCTCCGCAATGTTTTCTTTATCTTATTTTGAAAACGCTTACAAATTCATTTGGAAAATTTCCTCTTCCTGCGGAAAAAATCTGCATTTTGCTAAACAACCCTGCCTATGAAAATTTTTTCCTTCTTACTATCAATCTCTCTTTTTTTCTCCGATATATATATCAAACATCATAGAAAAAGGAGATTAATCATGAAAAACATGTCTTGCAAACTTGTTGTATCAGTCACTCTGTTTTTCAGTTTTCTCGCCATAGGCCCTCTCGCTCATGCGCAAAACAGCAGCGAGAAAGAGGTCATTGTGGTTTATAAAAACAAGGCCGGAAAGGAAACCATCCTGGACAGCGATGCTGATGTTGAAAAACAGTATAAGCATCTTCCCGCAGTAGCAGTCACAGCAGATCAGGAGACAGTAAAAGAATTAAAGCAGGATCCTGATATTTTGTATGTAGAAAATAACGTATCCTTTACCGCAGCAGACAGCACAGATTTCAAAGTGCTGTCAGACGGCGCTGACACCTCTGACTACTTCGAGCAATGGAACCTTGAGCCCATTCAGGTAAAACAGGCCTGGAAGGCAGGACTGACAGGAAAAAGTGTCAAAATTGCCGTCATTGACAGCGGAATCTCCCCCCACGATGACCTGTCGATTGCCGGCGGGTATTCAGCTGTCAGTTATACCTCTTCTTACAAAGATGATAACGGCCACGGAACACATGTCGCAGGGATTATCGGAGCCAAGCACAATGGCTACGGAATTGACGGCATCGCACCGGAAGCACAAATATACGCGGTTAAAGCGCTTGATCAGAACGGCTCGGGGGATCTTCAAAGCCTTCTCCAAGGAATTGACTGGTCGATCGCAAACAGGATGGACATCGTCAATATGAGCCTTGGCACGACGTCAGACAGCAAAATCCTTCATGACGCCGTGGACAAAGCATATGAACAAGGCGTTCTGCTTGTTGCAGCAAGCGGGAATGACGGAAACGGAAAGCCGGTGAATTATCCGGCGGCGTACAGCAGTGTCGTTGCGGTTTCGGCAACAAACGAAAAGAATCAGCTTGCCTCCTTCTCAACAACTGGAGATGAAGTTGAATTTTCAGCGCCGGGAACAAACATCACGAGCACTTACGTAAACCAATATTATGCGACAGGAAGCGGGACATCCCAAGCGACACCGCACGCCGCTGCCATGTTTGCCTTGTTAAAACAGCGTGATCCTGCCGAAACAAACGTCCAGCTTCGCGAGGAAATGCGGAAAAACATCGTTGATCTTGGTACCGCAGGCCGCGATCAGCAATTTGGCTACGGCTTAATCCAGTATAAAGCACAGGCAACAGATTCAGCGTACGTGGCAGCAGAGCAAGCGGTGAAAAAAGCGGAACAATCAAAAGCACAAACCGATATCGACAAAGCGCGGGAACTCGTCAGCCAGCTGCCGGACTCCGACGCCAAAACTGCCCTGCAAAAAAGACTGGATAAAGTACAGTCATACAGAAATGTAAAAGATGCGAAAGACAAAGTCGCAAAGGCAGAAAAGTACAAAACACAGCAAACCGTTGATACAGCCCAACCTGCCATTAACAAGCTGCCGAACGGAACAGACAAAAAGAACCTGCAAAAACGGTTAGACCAAGTTAAACGCTACATCGCATCAAAGCAGGCGAAAGACAAAGTTGCGAAAGCGGAGAAAAGCAAAAAGAAAACAGATGTGGACAGCGCACAATCAGCAGTTGGCAAGCTGCCGGCAGGTTCAGAAAAAACGTCCCTGCAGAAACGCCTTGCCAAAGTGAAAAGCACCAATTTGAAAACAGCGCAGCAATCCGTCTCCTTCGCTGAAAAGACATCAACTGATGCAAATGCGGCAAAAGCACAATCAGCTGTCAATCAGCTTCAATCAGGCAAGGACAAAACAGCATTGCAAAAACGGTTAGACAAAGTGAAGAAAAAAGTGGCGGCAGCTGAAGCAAAAAAAGTCGAAACGGCAAAAGCTAGGGTAAAGAAAGCGGAGAAAGACAAAACAAAGAAATCGAAGACATCCGCTCAGTCTGCAGTGAACCAATTAAAAGCATCCAATGAAAAAACAAAGCTGCAAAAACGGCTGAACGCCGTCAAAGCGAAAAAGTAACCAAAACCCTTTAAGACTTGCATACCAGGTCTTAAAGGGTTTTTATCTTCTTAGAACACCGCACACAACCTTTTTCCCATCCATCGCACAGGCTTTTCATACTATTGCTATACAGCCATGAACAGCATAAAATGAACGTTATTACAGTTATCACCACATATGGCGGGATTGTGACTGGGCAGGCAGGCAAGACCCAATGATGCAAAGGGAGTATTAGTGCCTAAAAAAGCAGGGCATTTTAACTCTTCTTTTCGTGTTGGTCTCATAACGGCGCCTTGGACAACAATTCCTATACTAATGCTCCGTCACCGACGCGGGCATTTTTGCCATTTTCAACCGGTATTTCTCACTTTTTTCATTTTGATTGTCAACTTTTCATTTGATACGATGAACAAGCCGACTTTTCTTCAGCAAAGGAGGTTTTGATTGCTTGCATAATGAGATTGCAAAAGACTTACTGCTGCTAGCAGGAGGAAAAAACAACATTATCAGCATCAGCCATTGTACGACCCGTCTTCGTTTTGATGTAAAGGACGAGACGAAAATTGATATACGTGCCATTGAGAACCTGCAAGGTGTGCAGGGCACCTTTTTCCGATACGGACTATTCCAGATTATTTTCGGAGCAGGCGTCGTCAACAAAATATATAAAGAAGTCGTTCAAGTGTGGGAGGCCGCGCCTTCTGAAGAGCCTGTTCACCAGAAAAAAGCCAGCCGGAAGCTGAACCCTGCCGCAGCTTTTGCGAAAACACTGTCTGATATTTTTGTGCCGATTATTCCGGCAATAACAGCAAGCGGCCTGCTCATGGGGCTGATTGGCATGATTAAGGTGTTTCACTGGTTCGCTGCCGGCAGCCCATGGATTAAAATGCTCGACCTCGTGTCCAGCACAGCCTTTATTTTGCTGCCGATTTTAGTCGGCTTCAGTGCCGCACGGCAATTTGGCAGCAACCCATATCTAGGGGCAGTGATCGCGGGGCTTTTGACGCACCCTGATCTGCTGGACCCGTCTATGCTCGGCAGCAAAACCCCGTCTTCTTTAGATATATGGGGGCTTCACATCCCGATGATGGGCTATCAGGGTTCCATCATACCGATTCTTCTCTCCGTTTTTGTCATGAGCAAAATTGAGAAGCTATTAAAAGCGATTGTGCCGAAGTCACTTGATGTCGTGATCATTCCCTTTATTACGGTCATGGTGACAGGGTGCCTCGCGCTGATTGTGATGAATCCCGCCGCTTCTATCGTCGGCCAAATCATGACACAATCGATAGTCTATATTTATGATCACGCCGGCATTGCCGCCGGAGCCCTTTTCGGCGGCATCTACTCTACTATCGTCCTATCTGGCTTGCATCATAGCTTTTATGCGATTGAAGCAACGCTGCTTGCGAATCCGCATGTCGGTGTCAACTTTTTAGTGCCGATATGGTCGATGGCGAATGTGGCCCAGGGCGGAGCGGGGCTTGCGGTATTCCTCAAAACGAAACAATCAAGCCTGAAAAAAATTGCGCTCCCCGCTTCTCTGACCGCGTTTTTAGGCATTGTTGAACCGATTGTATTCGGGGTGAATCTCAAACTGATCCGTCCCTTTATCGGTGCAGCCATCGGCGGTGCTATTGGCGGAGCGTACGTAGTTGCGGTACAAGTTGTGGCAAATTCCTACGGGCTGACAGGCATTCCGATGATTTCAATTGTGCTGCCGTTTGGCGCCGCGAATTTTGTTCATTATATGATCGGTTTTTTGATCGCCGCCGTCTCTGCTTTTATAGCTACATTGTTTCTCGGGTTTAAAGAAGAGACAGAATAACTGGATTTATTCGTTTTCATTCATAAAACGGGGGATGAAAGGACAAAAAAGCTATGAAAATTAAAAGAATCTTAAATCATAATGCTATCGTCGTAAAGGATCAAAATGAAGAGAAGATTCTCTTGGGTGCAGGAATTGGGTTCGACAAAAAGAAGAATGATATTGTTGATCCGTCAAAAATAGAAAAAACCTTTATCAGAAAAGATACAGCTGACTATAAGCAGTTCGAAGAGATTTTAGAAACATTGCCTGAAGACCATATTCAGATTTCTGAGCAAATTATCTCTCATGCCGAAAAAGAGCTGAACATCAAAATCAATGAGCGCATTCATGTCGCTTTTTCAGACCATCTATCCTTTGCGATTGAACGCCTGAGCAATGGGATGGTCATTAAAAATCCGCTGCTGAATGAAATCAAGGTCCTTTATCCGAAGGAGTTCCAGATCGGCTTATGGGCCAGAGCACTGATTAAAGATAAACTGGGGATTCACATTCCTGATGATGAGATCGGCAATATCGCCATGCATATCCACACAGCAAGAAACAATGCCGGCGATATGACCCAAACGCTAGATATTACAACAATGATCCGTGATATTATCGAGATTATTGAAATTCAGCTGTCTATCAATATCGTGGAAGATACCATCTCTTATGAACGGCTCGTGACCCATCTCCGCTTTGCCATTCAGCATATCAAAGCGGGCGAATCCATTTATGAGCTGGACACAGAAATGATCGACATCATTAAAGAGAGGTTTAAGGATGCTTTCCTGTGCGCCCTTAGCATCGGCACCTTTGTGAAAAAGGAATACGGCTTTGAGTTTCCTGAAAAAGAATTGTGCTACATCGCCATGCATATTCAGCGGTTCTACCAACGGTCAGTCGCACGCTGAAGCAAACAAAAAAACGCTTTTGATCATCTCAAAAGCGTTTTTTATATCTATATTATTGGTTGATCGCCGGATTGCTGATCGTATTCCACTTCGTATACGACATGTAATGGAAATACTCATCGCGATATGGATGTTTTGTATTGGAGTTCCAAGGCTTTTCTCCGCCGCAGAAGTGCACGATTGCCGGGTTTTCTCTTGTTTCATTATATTGCTTCCGCCCTAACAGAGTCGGTGGGGTTTTCAGCTTTAACATGATATAGGTTTGAGCGTTCCAGCGCGGATGAAGTTCATACCACTGATCATACAAGATCGCATTCAGTGCATCTTGGTCGTGCAGCACAAGAAAATCTTCGTCTGGGTGTTCATTGATAAAGTTGATGACTTTTTCTGTGATGTTTTGCTTTCTCCAAGACTCACAATCAATAATCATGATACCTGAGTTAAAATACTTCCCTGTATCAGTGATGTCCATTTCCTTCAGGCGTTCATGCTGCCCCGCATCCTCAACAGCGGCAACGGTGTATGGCGCAATGTCCAAGTCCCATAACTTTGAAATATCCTCTAGGACAAGCGCATCGCAATCGATGTAAATCATTCGTTTGATGCTTTCATCCTTAATTAAGTCGGGAATCGAAATGCGGTAATACGCTGCTTTTGTAATATGGCTGCTCTCTACAGCATGTTCATACATGTTGGTATCCACTTCTAAAAACTCAATCGGCACGCCGAATTTCAAAGTAGTTTCTTCCAGTCTTTTTTTGTTATCAGGCTGAATTCCGCCATCAATGACGTATAATTTAACCTCTCTCTCCTGATCCATATTAGTCAATAAAGAAACGAACATCCCACCCAAATGACGAGCATAATTATCATCTGCGCATGATACGATATGCATGATTTCATCTTTCCTCAATGGTATTCATCTCCCTTTTTGTTGTACAAGTTACATACCCTTTTTCAAAAAAATAAACACGTTCTCCGACATTTTTTAAAACAGAATGTGTAATACAACAAAAAAGGTGTCATGTTTTGAAGATGCGATAAAGCCAATAAAGAATGAAAAAGCTGGCGATCGTGATAGCTTCAGCTGAGACGAGATACCATGGCCATGGCCCGAGAACATCCAAGAGAGAGAATCCTCCCGGTTTTTTCGTCAAATACATATAATTCGCGCCAAGCCATCGATCAATCAGGTAAATGCAGACGCCGTACATATTAACAAGCAGGACAGTCACCCATAACGAGCGCTGGCCCATTCTGTATGTGCCAATCACCGCCATCAGCAGACAGGATAAAAACACGGACCCGTGCGAAATAAAAAAGAGGATATATCGGATATGCGGAAAAGAATACATACCGAGGTCGGGAGTGGCAAGAGCCTGAATCGAACTGCCAATGCCGGCAAAAAACAAAAATACAAACAGCTTCCTGCTTTTTGTCACTAGCATAATGGCTGACAAATACACCGACAGGTCACTAAGCTGGAGAGGCAATGACGTACGCACTGACCACCTGTCCGTGGCGATCATCCATATTTGATAGCCGATTTGCGAACCAAGCAAAAGAAACACAAACAAAAAACGCAAAAACCGGCTGGCCTTAGACCGTTTAATCCCATCTTGAAACAGAAACAACAGAATGGCTAAAAGAGCGATAATCGCTAGCGTTACCACATGCTCTGCCGAAAACAGATGAAATGGATCATGCTTATAGACGGATTGAACATACTTTTGCAAAACTGCACCCCCGTTTGCGGGTTTTTGTTTATTTTGGCGTTGTTTGGGCTTTTTTTATACAACCGATATATGGGCTTGAAGTTCATATCAGACTCTGTTACAATTCGTTTCATAGCTAATGATTCTGATAATTTAAGGCAGGCCTAAAAAATGGAACGTTCACATCAACATCAGCAGCTTCGGAAGGAAGAACACGATACACTTTCTAAGCTCAAACAAATGCCCGTCGAGTCACTCAACCTGGAAGCCATTTCGATCGCTACGAATCTGTATCGGTCTGCACAAAGGCTCCGTGTCAAAATGGAGACTGAGGTTCTTTCTTCCTATAACCTTTCTTGGACCGCTTTCTCCATTCTTTATGATCTATGGGTATGGGGAGCGCTCGAGACAAGAAAAATCGCTGAGCTGTCAGGGATATCTACAGCTACAGCAAGCAACGTGATCAAAACGCTCGAAAAAAAGAGTTTTTGCCGTAAAAGCATCGACACAAGAGATCGGCGACTCGTGTTTGTCTCCATCACCGATTCCGGCAAACAAGCGATCGAAGAACTCTACCCTGAGTTTCACAAAGGGGAAACAGAGCTCATAGCGGGAATGACAAAGGACGAACAGAAAACATTGACAGGGCTGCTTAGAAAGGTAGCTGACAATCTTCATACACCATAAGCTTTGACGGGAATCCAGTAGGGTTTGTCTCCCTGTTCCAGAGAGCCGGCGGAAGGTGCGAGCCGGCGCACAGGCAAACGTGAATTACCTCCCCGAGCTTTCTTTGTGAACCTTAAAAGTAGCAAAGAACGGAAAACCGTTATTCGAATGAGCGGAAGACGATGTCTTCAACCAGGGTGGTACCGCGTGCATTGAGCCACGTCCCTTATCGGGATGGGCTCTTTTTTGTGTTTTAAAAAAGGAGGAAAAGTGATGAAAACATTTGAACAGCTCACAGCAGCACAGCAAAAAGAAGTCGAAAGACAGCTTCAGCTATACATGACAGGCGCCCACGAAGTCATACCGCCGGAGGAATTAAAGGCAAAGCTCGTGAAATCGATTTCGACAGACACACCGCTCAAAATTAAACTTGGATTAGATCCGTCTGCACCAGATGTACATTTGGGCCATACGGTTGTGTTAAACAAGCTTCGTCAATTTCAAGAAAACGGCCACATTGTCCAGCTGTTAATTGGGGATTTCACAGGGAAAATCGGTGATCCGACCGGAAAATCAGCAGCAAGAAAGCAGCTGACTGATGAAGAAGTTCAACACAACGCCAAAACATATTTTCAGCAATTCGGAAAAGTGCTGGATCCTGAAAAAGTCGAGCTTCACTACAACTCGAAATGGCTGAAAACATTGAATCTGGAAGATGTCATTGAATTGGCAGGGAAAATAACGGTAGCCCGCCTGATGGAGCGTGACGACTTTGAAGAACGCATCGCCATGCAAAAACCGATCTCGCTTCATGAATTCTTTTACCCATTGATGCAGGGATACGATTCTGTCGTTCTCGAAAGCGATATTGAACTTGGCGGAACAGACCAGCATTTCAATGTCCTCATGGGCCGGCATTTCCAAGAACGATACAACAAAGAAAAACAAGTTGTCATCCTGATGCCGCTCTTGGAAGGTTTGGATGGCGTGGAGAAAATGTCGAAGTCGAAACACAACTACATCGGCATTAACGAACATCCAAACGACATGTACGGGAAAACGATGTCACTGCCCGACAGCCTGATGAAAAAATACATCCACTTGGCGACAGACTTAGAGCTTGAAGAGAAAAAACAGCTGGTAAAAGACTTAGAAACCGGCGCCGTTCATCCGCGTGATGCTAAAATGCTTTTAGCTAAAACAATCGTCCGAATGTATCACGGAGAGAAAGCAGCAGAAGCTGCCGAACACTCGTTTAAAACAGTCTTTCAGGAAAACAGCCTGCCAGAGGATATACCGGCCGTAAACTGGAAAGGCGAGAAAACGATAGCGATGATTGATCTGCTCGTCAAGCTGGAACTCCTCTCTTCGAAGAGCGAGGCGCGCCGCATGATTCAAAACGGCGGTGTCCGCATCGACGGAGAGAAAATAACAGATGTTCACGCCAAAGCAGAGATAAGAGAGAATATGATCATCCAAGTCGGCAAACGCAAGTTTTTAAAGCTCCATTAGTTTGATATTCCGAAACGCTTATGATCCTTCATTCATAAGCGTTTTTTTGCAGGTATAAAGCACTGTCTTTTCAAAAACGCTCTTCATCTTGCAGGAAACTCCTTTAGCATCCCGAAATATTCCCCAACCATATATTTAGGGGAGGTTTATTTTTGATGAAAAAGCTTTTGACTGTCATGACGATGGCTGTTTTAACTGCCAGCACACTGCTCTTGCCGGCACAGAGTGTTACTCCTGCGGCGCACGCTGTACAACTATCAGATAGCGAGCGCGAGCTTCCATTCAAAGCAAAGCGTGCGTACTCTACCATTTCTCAGCTAAGTGAAGCAATCGGACCCAGAATAGCCGGAACTGCAGCTGAAAAAAAGAGTGCCCTATTGATTGCCTCATCAATGAGAAAATTAAAGCTTGATGTAAAGGTTCAACGATTCGACATTCCTGACCGCCTTGAGGGTACGCTGTCTTCAGAAGGACGCGATATTCTTCTCCAAGCGGCGTCCGGCTCGGCTCCGACTGAGGAACAAGGACTAACGGCTCCGCTTTACAATGCAGGCTTGGGCTATCAAAAGGACTTTACCGCTGACGCCAAGGGCAAAATCGCCTTAATTTCCAGAGGAGACCTGACTTATTACGAGAAAGCCAAAAATGCCCAAGCCGCTGGAGCGAAAGCTGTCATCATTTATAACAACAAAGAAAGCCTCGTGCCTATGACGCCAAACCTGTCGGGAAATAAAGCCGGCATTCCGGTCGTCGGCATTAAGAAAGAAGACGGCGAAGCACTTACCCAGCAAAAAGAAGCCACTTTAAAACTAAAAGCTTTCACAAACCAAACCTCCCAGAACATCATCGGAATCAAAAAACCAAAGAATATCAAACATCCAGACATTGTGTACGTGACGGCCCATTACGACAGTGTTCCTTTTTCACCCGGAGCAAATGACAACGGCTCAGGAACCTCTGTTATGCTGGAGATGGCGCGTGTCTTAAAAAGCGTTCCATCTGATAAAGAAATCCGCTTCATCGCTTGCGGCGCTGAAGAGCTCGGTTTGCTCGGATCCTCTCACTATGTAGATCATCTATCCGAAAAAGAGCTAAAACGAAGCGAAGTGAACTTCAACTTAGATATGGTAGGCACAAGCTGGGAAAAAGCGTCTGAGCTGTATGTCAACACATTGGACGGCCAATCGAACGCTGTTTGGGAATCCAGCCATACGGCCGCTGAAAAAATAGGGTTTGACAGCCTGTCTCTGACACAGGGAGGATCATCTGATCATGTGCCATTCCACGAAGCCGGCATTGATTCCGCCAACTTTATTTGGGGAGACCCGGAAACAGAAGAAGTTGAGCCATGGTATCATACCCCCGAAGACTCGATCGAACATATCAGCAAGGACCGCCTCCAGCAAGCAGGCGATCTTGTGACAGCCGCTGTCTATGAGGCTGTGAAAAAAGAGAAGAAACCGAAAACCATTAAGAAACAAATGAAGGCCAAAGCATCTGACATTTATGAAGATATCAAATAAAAAAAGACGGCACTTGGGTGCCGTCTTTTTTATAATGATCAGCTGTTTAGCCGTCTATAAGTAAAGCTTTCAGTTTATCAACTGTATTTTCTTTTTCTAACGGCCGATAAATGGTCAGTTTCAAATCAGGAGAGTCATATATTTGTAATGTCATATGCTCCATCACCATTGTTCCGGCTGCCGGGTGATGAAGTACTTTTTCTCCTGCGTGTGTGCCTAATACTTCATGGTGGTTCCACCATTCTTTAAATTCCGGGCTTCTTTCAGTTAACTCATCGATCAGCTCTTTTATCCATGCTTCCCCAAGAAACCGGCTGGCTGTCGATCGAAACTGTGCGATCAGTTTTTTGGCGTGGCTTTCCCAGTCGTCAAGCAGATTCCGATACTCCTTCGAGGTGAAACATCGCCATATGGCATTTCTTTCCTTTCTGCTCATTTGGCCAAAATTGCCGAACACAGCACAAGCTGCTGTGTTCCAAGCAATAACGTCCCACTTTTCGTCAGTCACATAAACAGGGCAATTGGTTAAATGATCAATAAAGTGCCGTACAGCCAGAGGAAGGCTTTTATTTTCTTCATCCTGATCATCTAAAGGAACATGATGGCCCGCCAACAGAAAGACATGGCGTTTTTCCTCGTAATTCAATTTGAGCACTCTCGATATGCTTTCCAGTACCTGTGTAGATACCCGAATATCCCTTCCCTGCTCAAGCCATGTGTACCATGTGACACCTATACCGGACAGCTGGGCTAATTCCTCTCTCCTCAAGCCTGTCGTTTTCCTTCTGGTGCCCATAGGCAATCCAAACTCTTGCGGAGAAATCTGTGCCCTTTTAAGTTTTAAAAACTCCCCTAGCTCTTTCCGTTTTTCTGCCATACTGTCCACATACACACTCTCCTTCTGCATAGAATTTCCTATTAGTATTCTACATAAAAAGGAGAAGGTTTTTATATTATTTGTTTCGTTCTGCAAATACTTCCGCGGCCACAGGAAGAATGGTATTCAGCGCATTCGGGAAACCTGAGTAAATAATCATCTGCATCATCACTTCTATGAGTTCTTCTTGTGTCCATCCGACATTCAGGGCTCCGTTAATATAGAATTTTAGCTGCTGGGTATTGCCCAATGCAGTTAATCCAGCAACGGTTGCTAATAATCTGGATTTCAGATCAAGACCTGGTCTTGAAAAAATCTGACCGTAGTTAAACTCCACAGCAAGCACACCAAGGTCCGGAGCGATGGAATGTTTAAAATTGTCCACGATCGCTTCATAGTTCTCCTCATCAATTTGTTTCAGAATATCTAACCCTTTTTTATAACGTTCACTTGTTTGCACCAGCTTCTATCTCCCTTCCAATATCGCTTTTTTAGTAGTACGATTTATGGTAATCCTTGAACTGAAGGCAATACCGACCATGATCATCCCCATAATACAAACGCCGTTCCAATGAAACAGCATCCAGACTGCACCCCCTGCATACGATCCCAAGGCGCCGCCTAAAAACGTGCTGACCATAAAGATGCCATTCAATCTGCTTCTCATTTCAGCCGACAATTGGAAAATCTCCGCCTGACACGCCACCTGATTCGCCTGAATGCCCATGGTGATGAATAAAGCGCCCAATACAATCACAATCAATGAAGTCTGGCCTGCCATTAATAAAACAAATGACAATAAGGTAAACGACATACAAAGCTTGTTGGAAAAAGCAGCTCCTTTTTGATCAATAATCCGGCCGATCAGCGGCGTTGCAAAAGCTCCGCCAATTCCCACCAAACCGATTGTTCCGGCAGTCTGGCTGCCAAACGAAAATGGAGGTTCACTCACCATAAACACTAACGCCGTCCAAAATAAACTGAAGGCGCCGAACATGAAGCCTTGGTTTACACATGCTTTTCTTAACACTTTCTCCTTAATCAAAAGGGGAAATAATGAAGAAATGAGCTTTCCGTAATGAAATGCATGTGTCCCTTTGCTTTTCGGAAAGCAGAAGTAAATGATCAACATAATGATGACGGCTGCCGCACAGGCAATCCAATACATCACGCGCCAGCCATAATGGGCATCTATCGCCCCGCTGACTACTCTCGCCCCTAAAATTCCGCAAACCAAGCCGATGGCTACGTTTCCGAGCACTTTTCCTCTGTTCCTGTCGTTTGCTAAACCTGCCGCAAACGGCACAAGGATTTGAGGAATAATCGTGAAGAATCCCAATAATAAATTTGTGATGACTAGCCATGGAAAGCTTACAGCTAACGCTGAAGCGGCCGAACAAACCCCCACTAAAAATAGCAGGCTCACAATGAAGCGGCGGCGTTCAAAAAGATCTCCCAATGGAACAAGCAGCAGGTTCCCAGCCGCATAGCCAATCTGCGCCAATGTAGCAATCATCCCCGCTTGTGCCGGCGTCACATGAAACGTGCCTGCCATGCTGACAAGCAATGTTTGATTGATATAGACATTAGCTACAGTAAACCCGCAAGTCACCGCTATAAGAAAAATCAAACCTCTCGATAATGAAATAGAATGGTTCATGTTTACCTCCTTTCTTCATGCATGATAAAGCAGGTTCAATCATGGAAACAGAAGTGAGTTTATACTGGTATAAAAAGTACTAGCAAAGCAAAAAAGCGAAACCCTGTCAGGCTTCGCTTTTGTAAAACATTTTGTTTATCAATCCACTTCTTTCTTAATCCCCAGCATTTTCTCATCTAGGTAATGGGCGATTTCCGCGGCTTCCTTCAGCTCATCTGTTAATTGCTTAGGAACATCATTGTTCAATTTATAGTAAATTTTATGTTCAAGGCTCGCCCAGAAATCCATCGCGATCGTCCGGATTTGAATTTCTGCTTTGACGTATTCCACACGATTCGTTAAATTCACAGGCATCTCAATGATTAAATGCAGGCTTCGGTAGCCATTCGGTTTGG
The DNA here is from genome assembly GCF_016924995.1 of Bacillus sp. LJBS06. Lineage (NCBI taxonomy): Bacteria > Bacillati > Bacillota > Bacilli > Caryophanales > Bacillaceae > Bacillus > Bacillus sp. LJBS06. The sequence continues at coordinate 3,895,570 of NZ_CP070483.1, forward strand.
GTGTCTGGATATAATCCTTTACCTTTACGATTCTCAAATCTTCATGCTGCTTCAACACATTTACGACATTATAAATGTCAGAAATAAAGGAACAGATGATGCGCACGCCGGCAATGTCGTGAATATGCTCCTTCATTTCCCTCGTCGTAATTTCGCAGCCCTTTCTCATCAACTTATTTACGATGCTTTCAAAGCTTTTGACACGGGATTTTGTATGTTCAATCGGGTTGTGTCCGTGAATGAGGTTATATTCCTGGCTGATAATTGAGAACTTTGTATCGAGTGCATCTAGCGCAAATTTATAAACTAATAATTCATTTTTCCAATCTTCCATTACTGTTTTTAAATCGTCCATATGTGTTACAGATAAATCCATTTTCGTCATCTCCTTTAACGGAACTTTATCCGCTGTCCATGTACTAGACGTCCCTGTCAGCTGCAAGGTTCTATGAATTTTTTTACAAAATGCGGTCGATTGTAACAAAAAAAGACCGCACAAAACGAGCGGTCTTTTTTATTATCGGAAATAGCTGATCAATAAACCGATTGAGAGCAGGAATCCGAAAAATGTATTTGTTTGGGCTGTTGATTTCATTGCGACAATCATATTCATCGGCATTTCTTTCTGGACGAAGCCCTTCACAGCCTGAACCGGCTTAGGCACGCTCAAAAAGACGACAAAGAGCCACGGGCTTGCGGCACCGGTAATAACCAAGCCGACAACCCAAATATAAGCGACGGCAAACGACGCAGCTAACAGAGTAACAGCTCCCTTATGCCCCATCAAAATCGCCAATGTTTTGCGGCCGCCTTTTTTGTCCTCTTCAATATCGCGAATGTTGTTTGACAGGTTAATCGCGCCGACAAGAATCGCAATCGGGATCGAAATCAAAATGCTTTGCATATTGATTTTATCTGTCTGAATAAAAAACGAAATCAGCACAAACACCGAACCCATGCAAATGCCTGAGAATAATTCACCGAACGGCGTGTACGCGATCGGCAGCGGCCCGCCTGTATACAGGTAGCCGATCGCCATGCCGACGAGGCCGATCACAGCGAGCCACCAGCTGCTGCTCGCGCAAATATAGACACCGAGCAAAATGGCAATCCCGTATGATGCGAGGGCTAATTGCAAAATCGTTTTAGGCTTCATTCCGTGGCGTACAATTGCCCCTCCGATTCCGACTGATTCTGCTGTATCTAACCCGCGTTTAAAATCATAGTATTCATTAAATAAGTTCGTCGCGATCTGGATCCATAGGCAAGAAAACAGCATAGCCAAAAACAGCAGCAGATCAACCTTCACATAAAACATCGCCAAAACGGTTCCGAGCAGCACAGGCACAAACGATGCGGTTAACGTATGAGGACGGGTTAACTGCCAAAGGATCTGCCCCATGCTTTCTTTTTGCGGCGCTGTCTGACCCTCACCCTTATTTGTTTGGTTCATCTTCCTCTTCCTTTCTATTAAAAGGCTTACTTTTTTTTCAGCCGGCAGCTTAATAAAAAACTCCTTTTGCTTCCTTATCTATCATAATGACTTCTCCCTTATTTCACAAGATACCGCAAGAAGGCGTTTTCTTTCTTATTATACGCTTCCGCCCCGATTTCATTAGGTTTCTGCTTCCACTTGATCGAACAGGTACAGAAAAATTTTTTTAAGTACATTACGCTTTTTAAAAGTTAAAAAGATCTTTTGACTCCATGTATCTTTTCCTTTATTATGAATCAGCTCGAAACATTCCATTCTTGCCCCTGCAGGTATAAAGATTCATTTTTAAAAACAGACGCCGATATATTAATTTGAGGGAGTTTAGGGAAAAAATGAAACTTTTTGAGCATCTGATCGTCAAATAATCATGTGATTGTCGAAAAAACGGGAAGGGAATTTTTGATATGCTGCAATTAATGAAACAGCTGTATGAAAAACCCGCTGTCAAGTGGACATGTCATACAGGCTTTTATTTGATGATACTGCTTGTTTTGTTTTTTATGTATGGTTTTCACACCGCGAATACCGGTTCATATATTTATAACGATTTCTAATTGGAGAGAGAATAACTATGAAACTTTTACATGCTATTCAAACACATGCGGAAACTTATCCGCAAACCGATGCCTTCCGCTCTCAAGGCCAGTCGCTCACGTATCAGGAGTTATGGGAGCAGTCTGACCGCGCGGCTGCCGCAATCCAAAAACGCATTTCTGGGGAAAAGAAATCTCCTATCCTTGTGTACGGCCATATGGAGCCGCACATGATCGTTTCCTTCTTGGGAAGCGTCAAAGCGGGACATCCTTATATTCCGGTTGATCTGTCCATTCCGGCTGAACGGATTGCGAAAATTATCGAAAGCTCTGGAGCAGAGTTGCTGATCCATGCAACCGGACTTCCAATTGATGCAGTCAGCCAGCAGATTCAAGCCGTTTCAGCGGAAGAACTGCTGGAAAACGAAGGCGGCTCTGTCACCGAAGATCAATGGGTCAAAGAACACGAAACGTTTTATATCATTTACACTTCTGGAAGCACAGGAAATCCGAAAGGCGTGCAGATTTCCGCTTCTAACCTTCAAAGCTTCACAGACTGGATTTGTGCAGACTTCCCAGTCAACGGCGGAAAAACATTTTTAAACCAAGCGCCATTCTCATTTGATTTATCTGTCATGGACCTATATCCGTGCCTGCAATCAGGCGGGACTTTACATTGCGTGACAAAGGATGCTGTGAATAAGCCGAAAATCTTATTTGAAGAGCTGAAGAAGTCCGGGCTGAATGTGTGGACATCAACACCTTCCTTTGTGCAAATGTGCTTGATGGACCCGGGTTTTTCACAGGACCTGCTGCCTGGTGCGGACACATTTATGTTTTGCGGAGAGGTTCTTCCGGTTTCTGTGGCAAAAGCGCTGCTTGAGCGTTTTCCGAAAGCAAAGGTTTTTAATACGTACGGCCCGACTGAAGCGACAGTGGCTGTCACATCGGTTGAAATTACGGATGACGTGATCAGCCGCAGCGAATCGCTTCCAGTGGGCTTCGCCAAACCAGATATGAACATTTTCATTATGGATGAACAGGGACAGCCGCTTCCTGATGGAGAAAAAGGGGAAATCGTCATTGCAGGGCCGAGCGTAAGCCGAGGCTACCTTGGTGAGCCGGAACTGACGGAAAAAGCGTTTTTCTCTCATGAAGGCCAGTGGGCATACCGGACTGGCGATGCCGGCTTTATTCAAGACGGTCAGATTTTCTGCCAAGGGCGTTTGGATTTTCAGATTAAACTTCACGGTTACCGAATGGAACTGGAGGAAATCGAGTTTCATGTCAGACAGTCACAGTACGTTCGCTCTGCTGTCGTGATTCCTTATCAGCCAAACGGAACAGTTGAGTACCTGATCGCTGCTATTGTGCCTGAGGAGCATGATTTCCAGAAGGAATTCCAGCTGACAAGCGCTATTAAAAAAGAGCTTGCCGCTTCTCTTCCGGCATATATGATCCCGAGAAAATTTATCTATCAGGATCACATTCAAATGACGGCTAACGGCAAAATTGACCGAAAACGCATTGGCGAAGAGGTTCTTGTATGACGCCTTACAGCTCGTTTTTATTCTTTATACTGCTTGGCATTCTTCTCCTGCCGACGATCATCTTCGGCTTAAACGGAAAAAGATTTCAAGCATACAACATGTTCATATCTATCATTATATTGGCTTTAATTTTTTCGCACGACTTACATGGGGTCATTGCACTGTGCCTGTTTACAATATGGCAGGTGCTCTTGGTCAGCGGCTATCTGGCATACCGGCAGAAAGCGAACAGCGGCTTTGTGTTTTGCGGGGCTGTTATCGCGTCGATTCTGCCTTTATTTCTGTCAAAAATATGGCCGTTTCTTTCACACCCGCAGCCGCATCATCCGCCGCATAACCTGATCAGCTTTTTAGGGATCTCTTATTTAACCTTTAAAGGCGTTCAGCTGATTATGGAAGCAAGAGACGGACTGCTGAAAGAACAGCTGCCATTGCACCGCCTGCTGTATTTCATCCTGTTTTTCCCGACGATCTCCTCCGGTCCGATCGACAGATACCGCCGGTTCGTCAAGGATGAACAAAAGGCTTGGACGAAAGAAGAATACGCCGACCTGCTGTATACGGGGATCCATAAAATCTTCATCGGTTTCCTGTATAAATTTATTATCGGCTACGCGATCAATACGTACTTCATCATGAATCTTCACGCAATCACGCACAATAAGATTCTTGGGAACCTGCTGTACATGTACGGCTACAGCATGTATTTATTCTTTGATTTCGCCGGCTACACGATGTTTGCCGTCGGGGTCAGCTACATTATGGGCATTAAATCTCCGGAAAACTTTAATAAACCGTTTATCAGTAAAAATATTAAAGATTTCTGGAATCGCTGGCATATGTCTCTGTCATTTTGGTTCAGAGATTATGTGTTTATGAGATTCGTATTTTGGATGACAAAGAAAAAGTGGATCAAAAACCGCATGGCTGTCTCAAACATCGGGTATTTCCTGCTGTTTATGCTGATGGGGGTTTGGCACGGGCTTGCGCCGCAATATATCATCTACGGCCTTTATCACGCCGTGCTGATGACATGTTACAACTTTTTCGAGAAGTGGAATAAGAAATATAAATGGCTGCCGTCCAACCGCTGGACAACCATTCTTGCTATTGTGATCACGTTCCATTTCGTTTGCTTCGGATTTTATATTTTCTCAGGAAAACCATTTCATCACCACCATTAAAGGAGATTAGAAAGCTATGGATTTTAAACAAGAGGTATTAGACGTTTTAGCAGAGGTTTGCCAGGATGACATCGTAAAGGAAAATCCTGATATTGAAATTTTTGAAGAAGGTTTGCTTGATTCTTTTGGAACAGTAGAATTGCTGCTTGCGATTGAAAACCGTTTTGATATTTTAGTGCCGATCACTGAATTTGACCGGGACGTTTGGAATACCCCTAACAACATTGTAAATCAGCTGTCTGAGTTGAAATAATGAAAAAGCGTTTTTTCGGTCCAATTATTTTGGCGTTTATTCTATTCGCAGGCGCCATCGCAATTCCATCTTCATGGCTGACAGGCTTCATCACCGATAAGCGTGTGAAAGAGTCAGCAACAGCCTTGAATCCGAGCATGTTTCAAGGGCTATATTTACAAGATCAGATGCTCAAAGATCCGACATATCTTCCGATTTACGGGTCTTCTGAGCTTTCCCGGCTGGACGAGTTCCACCCATCTAATTATTTTCAGGTAAACAATGAGGGATTCACGCCATACCTTGTCGGCAAAGGCGGGTCCCAATCATTGATTCACTCTTTAAACTTCGCTGCCCATATGGATCAGCTGAAGGGCAAAAAAATCGTATTCATCGTGTCTCCGCAATGGTTTATTAAACGCGGGTCTGATGAACAGCATTTCGCGCCGAACTATTCTGCGCTGCAAGGGCTTGATTTGGCGTTTAATGATCAGATCGATCCTGAAATAAAAAAGAAAATGATGAAACGCATGCTGCGCTTTAAGGCTGTGCAAAACGACGCGATTCTTTCCGAGCTGTGCAAAGCAATCGTAAACGGCCAGACGTGGAAAGTGAACGCGCTGAAGCCGGCGGCGAAAGTGTATTACAGCATGCTGGAAAAGAAAGATCTGTATTATTCAACGACAGAATCACCCGGACCAAAGCGTTATATCTCGCAGTCAGTAAAAGATAAGTCATGGTCTGAACTGAATAAACTGGCGGATCAATCGGGCAAACGCCACTCCGGGTCTAACGATTTTCGTATCGACAACCCTGTCTATAAAAAGCTGAAGCCAAAAGTGCAAAAGCTGAAAGGGAAAAACAAAGGAAGATCGTATGCTGTATCACCGGAATACGGCGACTTTGAAATAATGCTGGATATCCTGAAGGATGCGGGCGCAGAACCTATGTTTGTCACTATTCCGGTTAACGGAAAATGGTACGATTACACAGGCTTCCCGAAAAAAGGACGCACTGACTATTACAAAAAGGTAAATAAACAAATCAGAGCCAAGGGCTTCCAGGTTGCTGATTTCTCAGGGCATGAATATGACCCGTATTTCATGAAAGACACCATCCACATTGGCTGGAAAGGCTGGGTGTATGTCGATAAAGCAATTGACGAATTTTATAAAACCGGTAAAGTCACTTCATCCTGAGCATCTCATAGGACGCGGCTGTATATTTCCTGCTAAGATTTGAAATAGTAAAGGAAATCAGCCAACTGAATAAGAGGTGTTACATCCATGAAGATGACAGGCAATACGGTTTTAATCACAGGGGGTTCTGCTGGCATCGGGCTTGAACTGGCCAAACGGCTGCTGGAGCTCGGCAATGAAGTCATCATTTGCGGACGCAGCGAGGCACGTCTTGCAGAAGCGAAGCAGCAGCTCCCAAACATCCATACAAAGCAATGTGATGTGGCAGACCGGTCGCAGCGGGAAGCATTGTTTGAATGGGCGCTAAAGGAATTTCCGGCCCTGAATGTTCTCGTCAACAACGCCGGCATTCAAAAGGAAATTGACTTTAAAAAAGGGACAGAGGAGCTTTTTGTGGACGGAGACGAAATTGAACTTAATTTCCAAGCGCCTGTCCATTTATCCGCCCTTTTTACGCCTCATTTGATGAAGCAGCCCGAGGCGGCAATCGTGCAGGTTACATCCGGGCTTGCTTTTAACCCGTTAGCTGTTTATCCGGTGTACTGTGCAACAAAAGCGGCACTTCACTCGTTCTCGCTTACGCTCAGACACCAGCTTCGCGATACAAGCGTGGAAGTGATTGAAATGGCGCCTCCTATGGTGGACACGGGCTTAAACCAAAAATCGCGCGATAAACAAGGCCTGACGTACCGGGGCATTTCAACTGAAGAATATGTTCAATATTTCTTGGATGGCTTGAAGGAAGGCAAACAAGAGATTACAAATGAACGTGTTGAAGGTCTTCGAAATGCCACTCGCGCCGATTATGACAGGGTATTCGAGCAAATGAACTCGCAGGAGAATTAATTTCTCCTGCTTTTTTCTTATGAATTTCTTACAAATTTGAGCAAACCTATTGCGAATATTTGTTGAAGGTATACAATAGAATATAAATTATTTTCAAATAAGTTTGATAATATAAACAATTTAACAGCAGGGAGATTGACCATGACTAAACAAACGATTCGCGTTGAATTGACATCAACAAAAAAACCGAAACCAGACCCAAATCAGCTTTCATTCGGAAGAGTGTTTACAGACCACATGTTTGTAATGGACTATGCGGCAGATAAAGGTTGGTACGATCCAAGAATCATTCCTTATCAATCCTTATCAATGGATCCGGCCGCGATGGTCTATCACTACGGCCAAACCGTGTTTGAAGGGTTAAAGGCTTACGTGTCAGAGGATGACCATGTCCTGCTTTTCAGACCGGAAAAAAATATGGAACGCCTGAATCAATCAAACGACCGCCTCTGCATCCCGCAAATTGATGAAGAACAGGTTCTTGAAGGTTTAAAGCAGCTTGTCGCCATCGATAAAGACTGGATTCCGAATGCGGAGGGCACATCCCTTTATATCCGTCCGTTCATCATCGCAACCGAGCCTTTTCTTGGTGTTGCGGCATCTCACACGTATAAGCTCTTGATCATTCTTTCTCCGGTCGGCTCTTATTACAAAGAAGGCATTAAGCCTGTCAAAATCGCTGTTGAAAGTGAATTTGTCCGTGCGGTAAAAGGCGGAACAGGAAATGCCAAAACCGCTGGGAACTACGCTTCAAGCTTAAAAGCGCAGCAGGTAGCCGAAGAGAAAGGATTTTCACAAGTGCTTTGGCTGGACGGAATCGAAAAGAAATACATCGAAGAAGTCGGAAGCATGAACATTTTCTTCAAAATCAATGGTGAAATCGTAACACCGATGCTGAACGGAAGCATCCTGGAAGGCATTACGCGCAATTCTGTCATTACCTTGCTTAAGCACTGGGGCTTTCCTGTTTCAGAACGAAAAATTGCGATCGACGAGGTCATCCAAGCCCATAAAGACGGCATCCTTGAAGAAGCCTTCGGAACAGGTACAGCAGCCGTTATTTCCCCAGTCGGCGAGCTGATTTGGCAGGGTGAAACACTGTCAATTAACAATGGTGAAACAGGGGAAATCGCAAAAAAATTATATGATACGATTACAGGCATTCAAAAAGGCGCTGTCACAGACGAATTCGGATGGACGACCGAAGTCGCAGCGCTGACTGAAAGCAAGTAAGAAAAAAGCCGGCCCATTACAGGCCGGCTTTTTTTACGCTTCAATTTTGTTGAAGAACTGCGGCAGATACGCTTTGTGCGCCTCCAGCATGTCGTCTAAAATCTGTTTGGCCACAGTATCGGATGGGACAAGCGGGTTAATCGTCATGGCAAGGAGGGCGGTTTGATAGTCACCTGTAACTGCCGCTTCTGCCGCGACACGCTCAAAGGATTTGATTTGCTGGACGAGGCCTCGGACAGACACCGGCAAGTCGCCGACAGCAATTGGCTTAGGGCCTGTTTTCGTCATCACACAGTTTACTTCAACTGCGGAATCGTCTGGAATGCTCGCTATTGCACCATTATTGATCGTGTTCACCGGCTGAATGTCATGTTTATCATTGTAAATGGAGCTGATTAGGTTACATGCTGCATCACTGTAGTAAGCTCCGCCCCGTTTTTCCAGCTGCGGCGGTTTGATCGCAAGGTTCGGATCTTTATAGAGCTCAAACAGCTCTTTTTCGACCTTTTGCACGACTTCAGCGCGGGTGCCCTCCGTTTGTGATGCTTCCAGTTCGTGCTCCAGCATTTCTTTTGTTTTGAAATAGTAACGGTGATAGCCGCAAGGGATCACATTGAGCGCTTTTAAGAAATCCGGTTCCCATTCGGCGCCTGAGATATTTTTCATCGTCATCGCGTTTTTCGGGTCACCCATCGCCTCGATGACTTGCTCTTTCACACTTACGCCGTCCAAGAAAACATCCAGCCCGAACACCATATGATTCAGTCCGGCGAATTGGACTTCTACGCGGTCCACATCTACATCAAGCGCTTTGGCTACGCCCATTTTAATGCCGATTGGAACATTACAAAGACCGACGACTTTCTTCAGGTTGGAGTAGCGAAGCAAGGCTTCTGTTACCATGCCGGCAGGGTTTGTGAAGTTAACAAGCCAAGCGTTCGGGCAGAGCTCTTCTATATCCTTTGCGATCTCAAGGATGACCGGAATCGTGCGTAATCCTTTAAACAGGCCTCCCGGACCGTTTGTTTCCTGGCCAATTACTCCGTATTTTAGTGGAATGCGCTCATCCTTTGCTCTTGCCTGCAAAAGTCCGACACGGAATTGAGTCGTAACAAAGTCTGCGTCTTTCAGAGCTTTTCTCCGGTCGAGCGTAAGATGAATGTCAATCGGGACGCCTGCTTTTTCAACCATCCGTTTGGCGAGTGTGCCGACAATATTCAGCTTTTCTTCGCCCTCAGGGATATCGACGAGCCATAATTCACGCACAGGCAGCTCATCATACCGTTTAATGAACCCTTCCACTAGCTCGGGCGTATAGCTTGAACCTCCGCCAATCGTTACAATCTTCAACCCTTTTGTCATATGCTTGCTCCCCTTTGCTCGGTGATTTTTTCATATAACTCAATGATCTCTGCAGCCATATCCTTCACTGTCATTGCATTCATTAAATGATCCTGTGCATGAACCATCAGAAGCGTCATTTCCGTTTTATCTCCGCCCGCTTCATTTTGGATCAGCTCTGTCTGATAGTGATGTGCTTTTGACAATTCTTCAGCAGCGTCTTGAAGCTTTTTCCGCGCTTCTTCTGCGTCGCCGCTTTTCGCTGCGGCAATGGCCTCCATTGCGGAGCTCCTTCCGTTTCCTCCGTGAAGGATAATTTGAAAAATGATTTGTTCCATTTTCTCATTCACGCGATTCACTTCCTTTCTCTACAGAGCCGCTTCCTTGTCATCTGATGCAGCAGGTGTTTGGACCAGCTCCAGATCGTTTTCTTCTTTCAGCTTCTGCTTATCCCACATTCTGAAGAATGGATAGTAGACAACAAAGGATACGGCAATATTAATGGCTTGCATGACCGCGCCTGAGACTTTTCCTCCTGTCGCCAAGTAGCCTGAAAAGATCGGCGGCATGGTCCACGGCACTGCGATACCCGCCGGTTTGGCGACAAGGCCGGTGCTCATTCCGATGTACGTGAGTGTCACTGTGACAAGCGGCGTGATGATAAACGGAAGTAAGAGCATTGGGTTCATGACGATCGGCATTCCGAATATAATCGGTTCGTTAATATTGAAGATGGCCGGGCCGATCGCAAGTTTTCCGAGCTGTTTCATTTGTTTGCTTCGGGCACGCAGGAACATCGTGACAACCAGTGCCAATGTCGCGCCGCTTCCGCCGATATTGACCCAGATATCGAAAAATTGCTGGGTGAAAATCTTAGGAAGCTCCTCTCCTGCTTGGAACGCAATTCGGTTGGCATCCATTGCACCGTACCAAATCGGTGCCATGACGCCGCCGACAATGTTGGCGCCGTGAAGTCCGCAGGCCCATAAAAGCATTTTGACGGCTTCGGCGACAAGGCTTCCTCCAAGACTTCCTCCAAGAATGGAAAGCGGAGTCCCCAGTAAAACGCTTACAATATTATGAAGGCTTTCAAACGGTGTCGCTTCAACTGCCAGCCGGGCTGCCCAAATCAGAAAGATGACGGCAAAGCCAGGAATTAAAGCGACAAATGACTTGCTTACCGCCGGCGGAACGCCGTCCGGCATTTTGAAGACTAAATTGCGCTGGATAATGAGGCGGTAAATCTCTGTGGACACCATCGCGATAATCATGGCGACAAACAGGCCTTTGCTTCCCATGAGCGAAAGCGGAATCCCGCCGCCGACCATGATTTCTTTCGTCGCTCCATCCGGTGTAAACGGCACTTGATAAGGTGTTGCTAATAAAAATGCCGCAAGGGAAATGGCTCCGGCCGACAAAGCATCGACGCCGTATTTCTCGGCGAGCCGGTAGGCGATGCCGAACGCGGCGACTAGCCCCATAATTTCAAAGGTGGCGTCAACTGGGTAGGCCAGTTTTTCAGACCAGGAGCTGCCAAACGTTTTTGCCATAAACTCAGCGTATCCCGGGATTGGGAGATTGCCGATGATAAGGAAAAAGGAGCCGATGATAATCAGTGGCATCGTGAGGATGATACCATCACGCAGCGCCTGCAAATGACGCTGTCCTGCAATTCTTCCTGCTATAGGCATGACCTTTTCTTCTAAGATCTGATTGACTTTATTCACATAGCCCGCCCCCTTCTATGACACATTTCCAAGCTGTTCAGCCGATTTCAGCACTTCCGCCCCGTTGCAAGTGCCATAATGGACGGTATTAATGACGTCTACCGGAACCCCCTTTGACTCTCCTAATTTTTTGAGCTGCGGAAGCATATAACGGACTTGCGGCCCGAGAAGCAGTACATCCGCTTTATCGATATGATTTTGTACAGAATCGCCTGAAACTGCCCAAATGGTATAGTCTTTTCCTTGTTCCTGCGCACTTTTTTCCATCTTGCTCACCAGTAAGCTAGTAGACATGCCTGCTGCACAAACGAGTAATATATTCATGTAAAAGACCCCCTAGAGTTTGATCAATCTTGTTATATCCTGCTGTTGCTATCATCATATTATGAAATCGCTTTCATAAACACTCAAGGTTTTTCCGCAGGAAACGGAAAAAAGGTATATACAGGCTGTCAGCTTAGCTTTTTTTGGTCAAACACATCCGAAAGCTCTTGATACGAACGGCATTTGATCAGCTGGTTCACCGCCGCCGGGTCATCCAAAATGCTGCCCAGAAGTTTATACATGCTTTGCAAATCTGTTGTGTTCTCCTTCTCGACACAAAGCAGACAGACAAATTGAACACGCTGATTCTCCCAATCGATCGGTTTTTTGAGCGTACAAACGGCCCAAAACGTAGTTTTTGTCTGCGGAACAAGCGGGTGCGGGATGGCAACTAGATTGCCAAAGCACGTTGGCGACATGTCTTCTCTTTCAAAAATGGAATCTATGATTTCTTCATCTGCATAGCCGCATTCGACCGCTTTCTGCCCTAAAAATTGAATCACTTCTTCTTTTGTGCGCAAATCCTCCTGAAAAAAAACGAGTTCCTTTCTTAGATAGCGATCTGCTTTTTCCTTGTCATCACTTAGAATGGATTCTATTTTTGTAAAGTCAGTTCCGCCTAAAAGTGTGTTAACTTTCAGTACGGGTACAGGGAGCTCTTTTTTCATCGGAATGGTGCTGATGACAAAATCAATGGATTCATAGGATATTTGGTCAAGACTGTAATACTCAGCCGTTCCAAGAATATCGAGCCGATTGCCGAAATGGGAACGGAGTTTTTCGCGCAGAAGCTGGGCGCTTCCGGCACCCGAAGCGCATACAATGATACAGCGTTTCGGCGGGCTTTCTGTTTTTTTTCGTTCAATCGCGGCGCCAAAGTGGAGAGCCAAATATCCAATTTCGTTTTCATGAATGTCGATGCCTGTTTGTTCCTTTATCACCAACCCCGCAATGATCCCAGCTTCAAAAGCGAGCGGGTAATGTTCCTTGATCGCTGCCAGCATCGGATTTCGAAGATTCATGCCATATCTGTTGCGGCTGATCGCAGGCTTCACATGCAGGGCCAATCCGATTTTCAGCTCTTTGTCATGCAGAATGCCGAGCTTCAGTTCACGATCAACGGCTTTGATCATGGCAAATGTCAGCTGATCGGTTTCTTCTTCTATTGAAAATGTGTCCTCTCCGCATTGTGATTGTGTCATTCGTTTTGTGCCAAGGAGATGCATGGTGATGTACGCTGTCTCGTCTTTCGGAAACGTAACGGCAAGCGCTGATTCCAGTTCTTTTACGATGGCTTCTGCAGCCTGGTATTCTTTTTGATGCAGGATATGATCCATATCTTCAGGGAAAAGAGATACATAGTTTTCCGTTCTGATCCGTTTACAGGCGATAGCGATATGGATAATGAGGTTATTCAGTCCCAAGTTGGACAGAGGAATGCGGTCGTTTCTCATTTTTTTCAGGATGGCGGAACGGATGATCTCAATTTCTTCTTTTGGCAAAATATCAGCCTTTTCATTCAAAACATCCATCTCCGTTTCTCTTTCATCGACGATGTACTCCGCCATACAGTACCTCATCTGCACCTCGTCCCCGCGCAGCTTGAAGCCATAATTCGGACGTGTTTCCATGACGATGCGGTAAGGCAGCAGACGTTTCTTTACTTCCTTTATATCCGATTGGAGTGTAGATTTTGAGATGAATAGTTCTTCAGCCAGTTCATCGAGCTTAAGGTAATGATCCGCCAGCAGCAAACGTTTCATCAGATAGGCCATTCTCTCCTCCGGCAATACCGGCAGGCCCTTTTTTTGCTGAAACACATTTTGCAGCAGCACCCTAAAAGTCTGCTCATCATTAATGCTGAGCTTGTAGCCGGAGCCTCTTACCGATTGTACAAAGGCACCGTGGCCGCTTAGTACACCTTGCAGTTCCTTTATATCATTGCGGACCGTCCGCGTCGTTACATTTAATTGTGCGGCAAAAAACGAGCTTGTCAACGGGGCTTCAGCCGCCATCAGCAAGCGCAGAATATCACGAAGTCGCCCATGAAGCATGAGAAAAACCTCCTATCTAGTAGATGCAGGGATTCAGTGAATAGGCAGAAAGGATGATGAAGGGATGCGAAATGTATATAAATTCTATAATGGAGAGAATGGCAAGTCAATGAACATCCGGAGGACGAGAGGAAAACTGACCCATAAAAAAACAGCCGGGGTCAGCCGGCTGTTCTGGATGTTGACATATTCTTTTGTTTAGATGCCTTTCGATCCTTCATGATTTTTCGAACAATCGGGTAAATGAGCGGCGCCCATTTGATAACGGTTTTGATCATCTTTTTCAAAGCTCCGATTCTCCCTTCTTTTTTCTCAACCATTCCCCTGATTGCCTCTTCCTTAAACATGCTAACGCGACACGTACCTGTTTCCCGTCACCCAGAAACGCCATGGATAATCGCGGGCCTCCCCGCTGTTGTCGATGCCGATGCGCGGACCGGTTGAAATCTGCTCCGGTGTGTACCCTTTTTCAATGTAAAGCGGCTCTTCCGTGATCCAGCGCCCATAGTCATTCATCGTGACGCCAAGCGCTTTTGTGAGCTTTCCGGGACCGTTTGTCCATTCCCTAGGACTCCTGCCCGGTCTTCTCTCCTCCATTAACAGCTGGCCTTCATGCGGCTCAATCGCCCTGATTAATACCGCTTGCGGGACATCCTCTTCCGCGGCAACGACATTCAGCAATGTATGAGTGTGCATCACATATGTATACACCCGCCCAGCTTCTGCAAACATGATTTCAGTCCGCTTCGTCCGGCGGTTGTTAAAGCTGTGTGCCGCTCTGTCCCCAGCCCCCATATAGGCCTCTGTTTCCACAATATAGCCTGACGCTATGCCTTCGTCTGTTTCTTTTACAAGAAGGCAGCCGAGAAGCGATGGGGCAAGCTCAAGAGCTGTTTTTTGATAAAACGTGATGGGCAGCGGATTTTTTTCTCTCATCACGAATCGACCTCTCCTTTTACCGATTTTTGTACATTGTACCATTCCCGAAGCAGATGAAAAAAAACGGCTGTTTTAAAATCTTTCCATTCAGGGAATATTGTTACCGTTCAAAAAAGGAGGGTCAACCCATTGAAAGATGATCATCATAACAAGCAGCACGGATCAAATGCCCGGGGCAGCGAGGATGCGCTTTCTCATAAGACGTCCGGGAAAAATGAGTCAGAGGATACCTTAACGAATAGGCAGGGGCATCCTGTTACTGACAACCAAAATGTGAGAACCGTCGGGAACAGAGGGCCTACAACGCTTGAGAACTATGATTTTCTCGAAAAAATCAGCCACTTCGACCGGGAACGCATCCCAGAGCGCGTTGTTCATGCCAGGGGAGCAGGTGCACACGGGTATTTTGAAGCGTACGGAAGCTTCGGAGACGAACCGATTTCAACATACACCCGGGCCAAGCTCTTTCAGGAAAAAGGCAAGAAAACACCGGCATTTGTCCGTTTTTCAACTGTGAATCATGGAAAACACTCACCTGAAACATTGAGAGATCCGCGCGGTTTTGCCGTAAAGCTATATACAGAAGACGGAAACTGGGATTTGGTCGGGAACAACCTGAAAATCTTTTTTATCCGCGACCCGCTGAAATTTCCGGATCTTGTACACGCATTTCAGCCTGATCCAGTGACCAACATCCAGGATGGTGAACGTATTTTTGATTTCATTTCTCAGTCTCCTGAAGCGACGCATATGATCACTTTCTTGTTTTCGCCTTGGGGCATTCCGGCCAACTACCGGCAAATGCAGGGTTCAGGGGTACATGCCTATAAATGGGTAAATGAGGAGGGCAAGGCCGTTCTCGTGAAATACCATTTCGAACCGAAGCAGGGTATCCGCAACCTGACACAGAAGGAAGCAGAAGAGATCCAAGGGAAAAACTTTAACCATGCCACACAGGATTTATATGACGCGATCGAAAATGGCGATTATCCGGAGTGGGAAGTGTATGCCCAAATCATGAGTGATGATGAACATCCTGAACTGGACTTTGATCCTCTTGATCCGACAAAACTGTGGTATAAAGACGATTTCCCATGGAAACCGATCGGCAAATTGGTGCTTAACAAAAATCCGGAAAACTACCATGCGGAAGTGGAGCAAGCTTCATTTGGAACGGGAGTGCTTGTCGACGGTCTTGATTTTTCCGATGACAAACTGCTTCAAGGGCGGACGTTTGCCTACTCTGATACGCAGCGCTACCGTGTAGGCGCAAATTACCTGCAGCTCCCGATCAACTCGCCGAAAAAGCATGTCGCCACCAACCAAGAAGGCGGGCAAATGCAATATCGGGTTGATAGAGCAGAAGGACAAAACCCGCACGTCAACTATGAGCCATCCATTATGGGCGGGCTGAATGAAGCGAAGCAGGATGGAAAAGACCATACCCCTCATGTCGAAGGTGATGTAAAGCGTGAAGCAATTGACAGAACAAACAACTTCGGACAGGCTGGAGAAACGTACCGGAGATTTACTGAATTTGAACGGAACGAATTGATTACGAATTTGGTGAATACGCTTTCTACGTGCCGAAAAGAAATTCAGGATCAGATGATTGAGAATTTCACAAAAGCTGATCCTGACTATGGAAAACGAGTCGCGGAAGGGCTGAAAAAAGCTTCCGAAAACAACAGCAACGGGCCGATCGGCACAACTGAAACGGAACAAGCTGCAAAGCAGGCTGAACAGGAGAGCCATCCATCTGATCCGTATTAAAAACAGCGAACAGGGCTTTTTTAGAAGTCCTGTTTTTTATTTTTCTATTGAAACG
This sequence comes from Bacillus sp. LJBS06, assembly GCF_016924995.1. Classification (NCBI taxonomy): domain Bacteria; kingdom Bacillati; phylum Bacillota; class Bacilli; order Caryophanales; family Bacillaceae; genus Bacillus; species Bacillus sp. LJBS06. The sequence continues at coordinate 3,912,055 of NZ_CP070483.1, forward strand.
CTTTCAATAATTGTGTTGTACTGGAAGGAAAGGGGTGGAGAGAACAATGGAATTACAGCAGGACTTGATTCCTCAGAAAAAAACAATCGGCGCTTTAGATCACGCCGTTTTTTTATGCATGGTATTTTGTTTCTGGTTTTCAGGCTATATTTATGTGCCTGTATTCAGCCTGTATTTGGAGGATCTGCACTTTTCATACGGCGCAATCGGCATCATTCTCGGCAGCTACGGGGTCACGCAAATCCTTCTGCGCTTCCCGCTCGGCCTTCTGTCAGATATCCTGTTTTCTTTGCGCAAGCAATTGTTAATTGCCGGGTTCGGCTTTTCCTTCCTAAGCAGCCTGCTATTTCTGGTGTTTGATTCATTCTTCTTCGTGCTGGCCGCCCGGCTGTTTGCGGGAATTACTGCTTCTATGTGGGTGATGGCGACCATTTTATACGCACATTATTTCAATAATGGCAATGCATCAAAAGCAATGGGCATCATGCAGTTTTTTACCGTCATGCCTCAGTTTGTCAGCATTGTGTTCTGCGGACTCGCCGCAGCCCATTTAGGGAGGCAGGTTCCTTTTTGGATGGCGCTGGCAGCCTCTGCCGCAGGTCTGGTGATCTGCTGCTTTATTAAAGATCCGTCTGCTCCTCCGGCGAACCGTGACACCATCCATGTCAATCAATACATCAAAGACACATTGCGGCTGCCAAAGCTGAAGCTTTTCACCATCCTGTCTATGACGGCTCATGCCGTATTATTTATGACAGTGTTTGGTTTTACGCCGCTTTACATCAATCAGCTCGGAATGGGCGACACAGAGCTGCTTTGGGTGATGAGCGCCTTTTTCCTCCCCCACGCAGCCGCCACATTAAGCTTTGTGTTTCTGCGCTTTACTAGCCCTATCGCCTACTCCGTGATGCTCATTAGCTTTGCTGTCACCGGGGTCTGCTTGCTATATGTTCCTTATTCAGCCACATTGTTCACGGTTTGCATCACACACGCCTGTATCGGGCTGGCGCTCGGCTTCGTTTTTCCTCTGCTGCTAAGCCATGTCGTCGAAATCAGTTCTGTCCGTTTAAAAATGTCAGTGATGGGGTTTTATCAATCATTTTATGCGCTAGGCATCTTCCTCGGGCCCCTTCTTGCCGGGAAAATCGCACAGCTTTTCGGGCTTGCGGGAGTTTTTTATGGAGCCGGGTCGCTGGCATTTGCCGCCTTTTTTGTGATGCTCGCGCAAAAACGTAACATGATCAATTAATAGCTTTCATACCGCTGGAAGCGCCACACAGAAAACATGGCAAGAAGCATGATGCACAGTATGGAGAAAGTGAGTGACCATCCGAAAAAATCTGCACGCTCTCCATGAAGAAGGATATGCTCCGCCTGCTTGCAAAGCTCGGCCGGAAGCCACTTCGCATGATCTGGGAATAGTGAAACAGCAAAGGAAACAGCTGCTGTGAACCCGATCCCACAAGCCGCAGCTGCTCCGAGAGACCGGAATATCGTGCTTCCGGCAAGGCCGGCAGTCACAATAAATATCACCCAAAGAGCGTATAGGCCAAGACTTGCGGCAAAGCGGCTGAATGATGCATCCTCAAACAGCAGCCGGACGTAATAATACGCAAGCCCATATCCAGCTGCGAACGACAGAATGCCGATCACACTTTGGGTGAACCATTTACTCACGATATAATGGGCTGCCGTCACAGGCCGTGACATGATCAGCGCCGTTACCCCTTGATTCCTTTCATTGGCTACACAGCCCATCACGCTAAAGATGATCAGAGCCATGCCAAGCGTGTTGAATTGAGAAAGCGTGCTGACCATCACTTCAGACCCGGAGGGCACCGTAAAACTGATTTTCATGCCATCAGGAAGATTTCCTCCATGTGCGATGATGTCCGGCATATAATAAATGGTCAGCGGCTGTGTCAGTCCGACGATCATCATCGCAATCGGCAGCCAAACCAGCTTGCCGCTTTTCCACCCTTCCAGCCATTCCTTCTGCAATAGCGCCATCATCACCTTCATGCGTGCACCACCTTGAGGTAGACGTCTTCGAGAGACTCGGTTTTCTGTTCAAAACGGGTGACGGTCAATCCCTTCCGGATACAATCACTTAATAAGGATCGGCCAGCGTGTATATCAGGCAGCTCGAAAACAGCTTGGGATTGATTCTTATAGACAATAGCTGAGATGTAAGGCTTCTCTTCAAGCCAGCCCTTCAGCTTCTCTTTCACTGTAAGGGTAAAAACGTTCGTTTGATGCTGTTTTTTCAGCTCCTGCAGCTCACCTTTCCATGAAACCTCACCGTTTTTCATAATCACCACTTGATCACACACCTGCTCTGCATCGTGCAAAACGTGTGTTGAAAACAGAACGGCCATATGCTTCTTCAGCTCCCGCATCATGTCCAGCACCTCGAACCGTCCTGTCGGATCAAGTGCAGACACCGGTTCATCCAATATCAAAAGCTTCGGTTTATGGAGCAGTGCCTGTGCCAGACCGAGTCTTTGTTTCATGCCTCCTGAATAGCCTCCGATCCTTTTGTGTGCCGCTTCGTGCAAACCGACAAATTCCAGCATCTCACCGATCTCCTCTTGGCACTTTTTCTTTGGAAGACCGGATAGTCGCCCGGCAAATATTAAAAATTCATTTGCGGTCATCCACGAATAAAAAGCAGGATACTGCGGGAGGTACCCAATCAAACACCGGTCCAGCTTTTTCTCCCCTAACAGCTTAATGTTTCCGGAGGTTGGCGAAAGCAGTCCGGCCAGCATTTGCAGAGTCGTGGTTTTGCCGGCTCCATTAGGTCCTAATAGTGCGACACACTCATTTTCATTTACGTGAAAACTGACATTCTTTACAGCTTCATGATGCCGATATGTTTTGCATAATGACTCAATAGACAGCATGCCATTCACCTTTGCTTTCTGCCGACGGTGAAAAATAAAATCGGCCCGATAATATTGATACATACGATGATTGCAGCCCACATCCACTTTGGCCCGTTTGTCCGCTCTTCTTTTATGCAGCTGATGAGAGCAAACACCGCCAAAGCCAACTGTAATACAATCAGCGGCAAAATCATTTCCCAAGAAATATTCATTGCTTGATCCCCCTTTTCTTCCGATCCGGCCTAATGACAAATAAGTAATAACAAATCAGCGGCATCGGTACTTGAATCAATCCGACAATCCCCCAAACCCATGCCATGCGATTTCGTTTTTTCGCATCAATAAATAAAAAGATTCCCTGCGCCACTACGAGGAGACAAGCCGCAACCGTGATGACAATTTCTGTTTGTGTCATCGGCGCTCCACCTCGCATTCCCCGAGCTGTCTTTTTTTCTCGGTCACAATCAAAATCGGCAGGATAGCAAGCACACAAACCTGAAGTACAATAAACACAGCAGGAGCTTGAGTGAATGCCAGGATCGCCGCACTCACAACCATCAGCGCGCAGAATACAAATAAAATGATCTCTTTTAGCAGTTTTCTTCTGCGTTCAGCTTTCATTTGTGACAGCTGGTAAAGCAGTTCTTTTTGATTCGGTATAGAGGGATTGGCTGTTTCATCAATTTTCTGCAATTCTGATTTTAAATGAAGAGATACCTTTTCTTTATTCATCGTCCCACTCCTTTCTGATTTGCTGGAGCCCTTTATGCACTCTGGACTTCACCGTGCCTTCCTTGATCTGCAGCATCAGCCCGATTTCGGCGTAGGTATAGCCGTAGTAATGCCTTAATAAAACCGGCGTGCGCAGTTTAGGGTCCAGCTTTGAAAACAGATCGAGCGTTTCGCTCCATTCTGCTCCTTTCACTGACACGTCCCACTTGATCTTGCGGATTGCTTCCTCCGTAACCGCCTGATTCCGTTTCCATTCTCTCTTTCTCTTTTTTTGGTGATCAAGGTAGAGCCTGGATGCAATAGAAATCAGCCACGTGGAGAATTTGGAACGGCCCTGGAAGCTTCTTAAATGAATGTACCCTTTCAAAAAGGTTTCCTGAACGAGCTCCTCACTGAGGTCAGGATGAAGAGAAAGTTTTAGCAAATATTTATATAAAAAAGAATAATGATAGTGGAAAAGAGCTGTAAACGCTTCGTCGTCTCCCTCTTTCGCCTGTTGTATCAGCTGCTGTTCTTCGTGTGTATCCAATGGCCGCGATCCCCCCTTTTTTTGTTTTTCTGCCTTATGTGACGACACCGGATTTAAAAGCGTTCATCTTTTTTTACAATTCTTTTCAGCCATTGACAGATCAGGCTTCCCAGACGTTTGGCTGCATATCCTTATTTGTAAACCCCCTCATAGTCTGTTAAGCTATGACTTTATGTCGATTTCAAAAAAACATCCAATATGGAGGACGATGCATTGAAAGTAGAAAGGCGAACGATTGAATATATTCCGAATGAAGAAAGACATGGTAAAGCGAAAGATTTATTTCCCGTATGGTTCGGGGCTAATATGCATATCACCACGTTAGTGACCGGCACGATTCCCGTTGCAATGGGACTTAATTTGTTTTGGAGTGTTGCCGCTATTATTTGCGGAACCTTAATCGGTGCCATATTTATGGCGTCTCATTCCGCGCAAGGCCCTCAGCTTGGCATCCCGCAAATGATTCAAAGCCGTGCCCAATTCGGCGTAATTGGAGCGATTCTTCCCCTCTTCTTAGTCATGTTTATCTACCTTGGTTTCTTCGCAAGCAGCACGATTTTGGCGGCCGGAACCTTAAGCAGCTTTGTTCCCATCCCGGGATCATGGAGCATTATAGGCTTAAGCGCCGTATGTTTTTTACTCACCATTTTCGGCCATGATTTGATTCACAAAATGCAAAAAATCCTTTCTTGGACCTCTTTTGCTGTGTTTTTCGCTGCAACGATTCTTATTTTTCAATTGCCTATTCCGGCAGGCAGCTGGATTCCCGGAGCAGTTGATCTGCCCATTTTCTTGGTGGCAGTCAGCGCAGTTGCGACGTGGCAGCTTGCCTACGCGCCGTATGTTGCCGATTATTCAAGATATTTGCCAGTACAAACACCGGCTTCAAAAACATTTTGGTACAGCTATGCAGGTACATCTGTCAGCTCCATCTGGATGATGCTGCTCGGCGCTTTGCTTACAACTGCACTTCCTGACTTTACGGCAAACTCAGGAAGCCAGATTGTCCAATTGTTCGGCCCCTTCTCATTTATTATGCTGATCATTGTGTTATTTGGACAAATGGCAATCAATGTTTTTAACCTGTATGGAGCTTTCATGTCCACGACAACAACGCTGGAGCCGTTTCTGAAATTAAAAGTCACGCCCAAAGTCAGAATCACCATGATCCTGGGTGTCACGCTTGTCGGCACAGTCTTAAGCCTGCTGGGGCAAAGCAATTTTATGGAGCTGTTTTTGAGTTTTATCTTTTTCATCAGTTATTTCTTAATTCCATGGACGGCCATCAATTTAGTCGATTACTACTTTGTCCGCCACGGAAAGTATCAAGTCAAAGCCATGTTCGATGTAAACGGGCCTTATGGAAAGGTCAATTGGATCACCACGATTGCGTTCGTTCTGTCCATCTTGTTGGAAATTCCGTTTATCAATACAACCTTTTACATCGGACCGCTAGCCAAAATGTTTGGCGGCGGAGACATCGCATGGATTGTCGGCCTGGCCGTGCCTTCTGTGCTTTACTATGTATTAATGAAACCGCGTCTGAAAAAACGGGCGGGGTATCAAGAAAAGCTGTCTTCTCTATGAAGACAGCTTTTTTATCATTCAAATCGCTTCCACACGCGGGGCAGCATGTCAGAAAGCTCGTGAGCAAGCAGCGTATGAGCGGAATGCTCGTCCGTCCAGAGCTCGGCGCACGCGCCGTGCAGATAGACTGCGTTTAATATGGCGTGCTTTGAGTCCTTATGGCAGCAGAGCATCCCCAATATCATGCCCGTCAGCGTGTCACCGGTTCCGCCTTTGGCGAGCGACCCGTTTCCGGTTGGGTTGAGCCAGCAGTCGCCATCAGGAAACGCGATGACGGTTTGATTTCCTTTTAATACAATGATAGTCTGCAGCCGAGCCGCCCACTCCTTTGCATGCTCCGCTCTTTTGTTTTGCAGCTCGTTCACTGGCACTCCTGTCATGCGGGAAAATTCGCCCGGGTGCGGCGTAAGGATGACGGGCGCCTCCCGTTTCGGATACGTGCGCTTTGCCAGCGCTCCGGCATCCAAAACAACAGGGCAATCCGCCGCAAGTGCATGATCGACTGCCTGCTGTACGCTTTCCGTTTGCGGAAGACCTGATCCGATGGCAATTGCCCGGTACTTCTCTTCAAGCTGAGCCTCCGCCGCTTTTTTCCAGCCGTTACGCCAATAGGTCGGCTCAGGAAGAACAGGAACAATCAGCGGGATCACACTTTCAGACGTACCGATGACAAGCTTGCCGAGACCGCTCCGCATGGCCCCGAGCCCCGCCAGAAGCGCCGCGCCCGGCATGTCGTCGCTTCCCGCCAGCAGCAAGGCCGTACCGTACGTGCCTTTATGGCTCTCGGCATCTCTTTCAGGGAGCGAGGCCCTCACATGCTCCTCCGTCCAAAATGGAACATTCATCTCTATCCCTCCTCTGCTTTCTTTTCCTATTTTTCCTGTACCTTTTCTTTTTCAAACAAAAAAGACAGCCTTTTAGGGCTGTCTTCTATTTTACAGGAACATCAAGGTGATACAGGCGGCGATATCGTTCGTTTGCCGCCAACAGCTCCTCATGGGTTCCTTCCATTTCCGTTTTGCCGTTTTCGAGAAATACGATTTTATCGGCTGCTTCCACTCCCGCGAGATGGTGTGTAATCCATAAAATCGTTTTTCCTTTCAGCACCTCAAACACCGTTTCCATCAATTCACGCTCAGTGATGGGGTCGAGACCAACCGTTGGCTCATCAAGGATGATGATCGGCGTATCCTGCAGCAAGATCCGCGCAAGTGCGATCCGCTGGCGCTCTCCACCGGAAAAACGGATGCCCGTTTCCTGTACAGAGGTATGATATCCGTCAGGAAGCGACTCAATGTAGTCATGCAGCTTGACCTGCTTTGCGGCACGGCGCACATCCTCGTCGCTTGCTTCTCCGTTTCCGAGCCTGATGTTGTTCAAAATACTTGTATCAAACAGGTGCGGTTTTTGATTTAACACAGCCACCGCATCAGCAATCTGATCCTTTAACAGCGCTGTCTCCACTCCGTTTAACGTCACAGAACCGGAGTCCGGTTTTAAGGCGCCTTCGATTAATGCAAGCGACGTAGATTTCCCAGAGCCGCTTCGGCCAAGCAGCGCCATTTTTTCTCCTTGGCGCAGCGTAAAGGAAAAGTTGTCAAGCACTTGGCCGCTGTTGTCATAAGAAAACGTCACATCACGAAAGGACAGGGTAACATCTTGGAGATCAAGCGTTTGTGCCCCTGATTCTGTGTGTGATGCCTCCGGCTGAGGAGCCACCCTGTTCATGCGTTTGATAGAATCCTGATAGCCCGGCACTTCGCCTAAGGCATCCGAAAGCGGCAAAAAGGCTTCCGTCAGCGGGAACACCACAAGCACAAAAGCGGCAATCATCGTTTTAGCGAGCTCGCCGTCCGCTTGCTGTCCCGCCGTCCAAAAGAGCATCAGCAAAATAAGGCCGGCGACAAGGCATTGCGCAGCAAAGTCCCGCCATCTTGTAAAGCGTTGTTTTTTCCGTTCAAGCTCAAACCAATCATGTTCCTCTTTTTCATACGCATCAATAAAAGCATGCCGGCGTCCGCTGAACATCCAATCGCTGACACCCATCACGGCATCTGTCAAACGGCTGTACAGTACATTCCGTCCGCTTTTCAGCTTCGCATTCCTCGCTCTCGTCACGAGCAAAGACACAACAGGAAACAATACAACAAGAACAAACAAATACAGCGCAATCAATATGGCAAACGGCCAAGAGAAGAAGCCGAGCGCTATCACTGACACAGCATACAGGAGCAAGGCTGAGATCGCAGGAAAAATCGTTTTTAAGAAAGCATCCTGCAAATGTTCAATATCCTCAGACAAAATGCCGAGCATATCCCCTGTGCGAAAACGGGAACGCAGCATCAAAGCACCCGGCTCAAGCATATTGTAAAGGCGGACGCGCATGTCAGATACGATTTTCAAAATGATGTGATGGCCGACGAGCCGTTCCACATATCGCGACACAGACCGTGCAATCCCAAAGGTTCGGACAGCGACAATCGGCACATAAATGAGCAGGATGTTTTCCGGCCTTGTCGCCGCTTTAGAAATCAAGAATCCTGAGGTGAACATGAGGAAAGCAGCAGAAAAAATCGTCACCGCGCCCAAAAAGATAACCAGAAAGAACAGGCGGGCATTTTGCTTGATATACGGCAGAATCCATTCTTCTTTCTTCATGCTCTTTCCCCCAGTTGTGCCTTCACGAGTTTAGTGTACACACCGTTTTTCTGCAGCAGTTCATCGTGAGTCCCGATTTCCGCAACCCTGCCCCTGTCAAGCACGATAATTTCATCCATATCAAGCATCCAGTGAAGACGGTGAGTCGCGAGAAAGACGAGCTTATCCTCAAATAAATCCAGCATCGTTTCTTTTATTTCATATTCTGTTTCGATATCAAGATGGGCGGTCGGCTCATCCAACAGCAGAATCGGGCGGTTTCCCAAAAAGGCGCGGGCCAGCGCGACACGCTGTGCTTGTCCGCCGCTGAGCGCCCGGCCGCCTTCCCCGATTCGCCCCTCTAATCCGTCAGGAAGCTTATCCACCAGCTCCGTCAGACCCGCCGCAGCAGCGGCACGGACTGTATCCTCTGCCGAAGCGCTTGGGTGGTAGAAGCGAATGTTATTGCTAAGCGTATCATCAAAGATGTACGGATGCTGAGGGATGTACAGAAGATTTTTCTGCCAGCTGCCGTCCTGCAAATGGGACCGGCTTGTGCCATTCACCTCAATCATCCCGCCATCCGGCTCTAAAAATCCGCCGAGGATATCAATTAATGTTGATTTTCCGGCACCGCTTGCACCGATAATGCCGATTTTTTTCTTACCTTTGAATGACAGATCAATATCAGACACCGAACGGCCGACTGATACACCTGACAGCTTCAGCTCATCCTGATCACCCCAAGTCTCGAGCTGAAGCGGCGTCTCTTCTTTAAAACCAGGCTGCGACAAAATCTCTTGAATGGTTTTTCCTGCTTCCTGGCCGTTCAGCGTTGCATGATAATCATTCCCCACTTCCCGCACCGGCAGAAAATACTCAGGCGCCAGAATAAGCGCCGTTAAAGCGGGACCAAGCAAAATATCGCCGTCAATCAGGCGCAGGCCCAGAAACACCGCGACTGTCGCCACCGACAGCATCGTGAAGAAATCGAGGGCGAATGATGATAAAAACGCCACCCGGAGTGTGCTCATTGTTGCTTTGCGATAACGCTCACTCACGTAGAAAATATTTTTGCTGTGTGACTTGCTCAAACCTAGGAAACGCAATGTCTCCAGCCCGCGAAGAGAATCAACAAAATGATTGGAAAGTCTCTGATAGGATTTCCACTGGCGATCCGCTTTTCTCTGCGCGACAAGGCCAAGGAGAATCATAAAAATGATTAGAATCGGCATCGCTGCGACTAAAATGACGGCCGACGTACGATCCTGGAAAAACACATAAATGACAACCGCCGCAGGCACAATCGCCATACTGACCATTTTCGGCAGAAACAGCTCCAGGTAACGGCGGAACTGGCTGATGCCTTCCATCGCCAGCGTCACCATTTGCCCCGTCCCCTCTTTCTTTGCAAAGCGGGGGCCTAAACGGAACAGCTGATCAAGAAAACTTTTTCTCAAATCTGCTCCTGTCCGGGCGGCATATTGATAGACGATTTTCTGGCGCGCCACCGTCACCCCGTGCCGGGCGATAAAAGCGATGAGGAAAAAGCCGATCACCGGAAACAGGGAGGCAATGCCCTCCCCATTGAACAGTCCGGTTACGGCCTCACTCAGCCACTCTGCCTGCATAATAATAGCGGCTGTCTGAATCAGCGTTAAACAAGTAATCACGGTGAGAATCCGCTTCATTCCTTTATATCGAAACAGGTCTTTTCCCATTAATAAGTCATAGGCTCCTTATGGCTGACGCGCTTCCGGAAGACATAATAGCTCCAGATCTGGCTGCCGATGACGAACGGCAATAGCGTTAATGCTGCAATTGACATGACTTTAAGCGAATAATCACCGGAAGAAGCGTTAGCTACTGTTAAATCGTATGCGCTTTTAAGCGAGCTGACCATTACGCGAGGGAATAGGGAAATAAAGATCATTCCCACGGTCAGCGCAAGACCAGCGCCTGTCATCCCAAATGTCCAGCCGTCTTTTTTCTTACGGATAAATACAGCCGCGAGCATAAAGCAGATGACAATCAAAACAACGAGCGGAATGGTAATTTCTCCGCGGCGTGTAAACATGTCTGTCTGATACGCAGAAAGAGCCGCGAAGGCAAGAACCGCTACAAAAACAACACCCATTATCTTTTGTGCCATTTTCCGGGCGCGGTTTTGCAAATCACCAATCGTACGCAGCGTAATAAACATTAATCCGTGCTGGAAGCAAAGAAGTGTTACCGTCACACCGCCAAGTATAGAATATACATTGATATAATCAGATACATGTGCGTGAATGTTCATGTCGGCATCAATCGGCATTCCGCGGAATAATGTCGTGAACAGAACACCAAGCACAAACGGAGGAATCAGACTGCCGAAGAAAACGACCCAGTCCCAAACCTTTACCCATTTCAAATGATCCACCTTGCCGCGGAACTCAAACGCGACCCCGCGGCCCATTAACGCAAGCAGCACAATGACAAACGGAATGTAATAACCGCTAAGCATCGTTGCATACCAGTTTGGGAATGCCGCGAAAATGGCGCCCGCGCCAGTCAAAAGCCACACTTCATTCGCGTCCCAGAACGGTCCGATCGTGTTGATCAGCACTCTGCGTTCTAATTCATTATGGCCAAGAAAACGGGTCGCCATGCCGACCCCGAAATCAAAGCCTTCCAAAAAGAAGAATCCTACAAACAATACAGCAACGAGTATAAACCAAAGATCATGAAGAGATGCCATGGTATACCTCCTGACTAAATGGATCTGTTGATACAGGCACTTCATGATGATCATCATGCTCGGCACCTTTTTTAATCTCACGGATAAACAAGAAGACAAGCAGCGCGCCCAGAATCATGTACATCACACCGAATGCGATGATTGAGAATAACAAGGAGCCCGCTGTTACGTTAGGCGACACGGATTGAGCCGTTGTCATCAAGCCCATAACCGTCCAAGGCTGACGCCCGATTTCTGTCATAATCCAGCCCGCGGAGTTCGCAAGAAACGGGAAGGATATCAAAGCGATCATGATGCGCAAATACCATTTGCTGGTTTCAAGCTTTTTGCGGCGGTTCAGCCAAAGGCCGCCTAACGCTGCAAGAATCATGACAACGCCTGCGCCAACCATGATGCGGAAGCTCCAGAATGTCGTTTTGACCGGCGGAATATAGTCGCCTTTTCCGTATATTTTTTCGTACTCAGCCTGAAGGGTTTTCATCCCTTTGACACTTCCGCTGAATTTCTGATAAGCCAAGTAGCTCAAGGCATAAGGAACTTTGATCTCATTTGAGCTTTTTTCATTTTTTGTATCGATCGTCGCAAAAGCGGTCCAAGCAGCAGGATCACCGCTGTCTTCCCACAGGCCTTCACTGGCAGCCATTTTCATCGGCTGTGATTCCATTAAATGCTCAGCCTGCATGTGTCCGCTAAGGCCGACGCCAAGACCTGCACAAAGGCCGACGATCATTGCGAGTTTAAAAGATTGCTTAAAGAACGGCACTTCTTTTTTCTTCAATAGTTTAAAAGCACTCACTCCGGCAATAAAGAAAGCCCCGGTGGCAAGCGCACCGAAAATAACGTGCGGGAATTCAACCCAAAGCTGAGGGTTTGTGATCAGCGCGCCAAAGTCGTTCATTTCCGCGCGGCCGTTTTTGATCGTAAAGCCGACCGGCTCCTGCATAAAGGAGTTTGCTGTTAAAATCCAGAAAGATGACATGATCGTTCCGAATGATACGAGCCATATGCAGAGAGCGTGAATTTTCTTCGGCAGGCGGTCCCAGCCAAATATCCATAATCCGATAAAAATAGATTCCATAAAAAACGCCAATAGGGCTTCAATCGCAAGCGGAGCGCCAAATACATCTCCGACAAAACGGGAGTAATCAGACCAGTTCAGTCCAAACTGGAATTCTTGCAAAATCCCCGTTACAACACCGACTGCGAAATTTATTAAGAATAAGTGTCCCCAAAACTTTGCCATTTTGAGATACAGCTCATTTTTCTTCACAAGATAAAGAGTCTCCATCAACGCAACCATAAACACAAGCCCGATAGACATCGGCACAAACAAGAAATGAAACAACGTTGTAGATGCAAATTGTATGCGGGCTAATACCAATTCACTCATGCTTTCTCCTCCATTTCCGGTTGAAACTACTAATTTGCTCACCACTTCACAAATAGAACCAAAACTTTGATCAGTAATTCACAAAATAGACGAAAAAATATTGTTCAACATTTCACAAATGTGTCAAAAAGTCGTCCAATATGATACAAGATTGCTAGACTGACCAAATGACACAATCTCTGACTGGTTCATATTAAGTACTTTACAACGATTCATTTCAAAAATAAAGCCTAAAACACCTAAAAAGTCCCATACTATGTGACGGTTTTTTGTCTATTTTGTTGCTTATTTATGTCGGCTGCTAGGATAAATGACCCTTTATCATCGTACATCAACACATCGTTCCTTGCGAACAAAATGCTCACACCCGCTTCAGCACTCGAGTCTCAGCATTCCGTCATAAACCGATTTTAGTCAGAATGCCTCTTTCCATTTAAGCCGGCAAGAGGAGAAAAGCTGAATAGTAAATTTTTAATATATTAATAATTTCAATTTTTTAGTATACTTAACATAGTGAACAATTTCACTGCATCAAGAATAGGGGAGGTTTTTCAATGGGAGAGCTTCAAACACACATGCAATTGCAAACGGATACAATTCACGAAGGGGTTCGAAAAGAGAATTGGTTTGCGAAAGCCATGAATATAAAAGTAGGCATCATACCGCTGCCTGTGTATGCCTTGCTGTTTATATTAATCACTGTTTTTGTTATGCATCACGATGTAAAAAGTGACATTCTGACATCCATTGCCGTCATGGCGTTTTTCGGGTTTACCTTTGCCCAAATCGGCAAATCGATACCGATTGTTCGGTCTATCGGCGGCCCGGCCATCCTAGCTACTTTCATTCCATCCGCTGTCGTGTACTATCACCTGCTGCCTAATGATATCGTCAAATCCACAACAGAATTTACAGAAAACTCAAACTTTCTATATTTGTTTATCGCCGGTATTGTCGTCGGAAGCATCCTCGGCATGAAAAGAGAAACACTCGTAAAAGCATTTATGAAAATCTTTATTCCGCTTATTGTCGGTTCTGTCACAGCCGCTATTGTCGGACTGGCTGTCGGGACTTTGCTCGGACTCGGATTTCAGCATACACTGCTGTATATCGTTATTCCTATCATGGCCGGAGGAGTCGGAGAAGGTGCTATCCCGCTGTCCATTGGCTATTCTGACATCATGCCCATTTCTCAAGGGGAAGCGTTTGCACTTGTTCTCCCATCGATTATGCTGGGCAGCCTGTGCGCGATTATTCTAGCGGGCTTGCTGAACAGAATCGGAAAGAAAAAACCGGAATGGACCGGAAACGGCAAAGTGGACCGCTCCGAAGAAGAGTCCCATGCACTTGAGGAATCACAGAGCGGTCAGCACATGTTCAACCTTTCTTTATTTGCGTCAGGCGGTATCCTTGCTGTTTCTTTATACTTAGTCGGCATGCTCGCCCATGATTTTTTCGGATTTCCGGCACCCGTTGCCATGCTGTTACTGGCTGTTCTAATCAAGCTGTTCAGATTGGCGCCTGCCTCAATTGAAAATGGCGCGTTTGGAGTATCCCGCTTCTTTTCAACAGCTGTGACCTACCCGCTGCTCTTTGCGATCGGGGTATCCATGACGCCGTGGGACAAGCTTATCGCTGCTTTTAACCTCAGCAATATCATTACAATTCTGTCTGTCGTTGTGACCATGATGGCCGTCGGCTTCTTCACCGGAAAATGGCTGAACATGTATCCGATTGAAACCGCCATTATTAATGCATGCCATTCAGGGCAAGGCGGCACCGGTGACGTCGCTATTTTAAGCGCGGCGGAAAGGCTTGAGCTGATGCCGTTCGCCCAGGTGTCTACCCGCATCGGGGGAGCGATTACAGTATCCTTAACCTTATTGCTGCTGCACCAATTTTATTGATACACCTCGGAGCAAGTTCTTCGGAAAACGAAAGAGCTTGCCTTTTGCATGTCCGTATTTTTGCAAGTTCCCATCCCATGCTATAGTAATAGTTGGAAATACTAGATAGAAAGGAATCTGGCATGCCTATGGGAACTCATCTTTTTCTCTTTATGCTTCTCGGGCTGGGATTTTATTTGATATCAGCCCTGGCTGCAAAACTCATTCCGGCCATAGACTTCTGGATTGATATTGTGCTATGGGTCGGCGCTGCAGTTTACATCTTCTCTCATCTCTCATTCATGGACGGCATTGTCTCAATCGCGACAATGTTCTACTGCTATTGGACCGCAATGGATCTCATTGTTTCAGAGCGTGCGGAAAAACCTTCGGGAGACTGGCAGGAAATCGAGCTTGCCAGAAACAAAACACGTCTCCTGTCAGACATTACGCTGACTGCCATTGTGTTTGCAGGAGCTGTTATTTTTTTCATCTTTGGACCTGACACAAGCCCTCTCAAATATGTGATCCTTCTCGGCATGATCTCCGGCGGAGGGGCACTGGTGAAGCGAATACTGAATGTTTTCAGCGTAAAGGTTTTTTATTCAGCAGCCTTAGAAAAATTGCATATCAGCTCACACTATGAAACCCGGTCATACCCGCTTTCCGATTTGAAGGACATTCAGCTTGAATCAACGGCTGATCTCTTAAAGCTCCATCCGCTTATGACGATGTATTCATCACGTTTAGATTTGACAACAAGCTTTCAGCAAGTCATTAAACTGTCTCTTCCCGGTGAAACACTGTTTCTGACGGTGAAGGAACCGCAAAAATGGAAAACGATTTTCCGAGAATACACAGATGAGGAAATCAATGTGGACAATGTGATTTCTGTTTTGCCGTTTTATCATAGAAAAAATGTGAAGCGGCTGCTCGGGAAGCTTTATTTTGCCGCCAGCGTAAAAGGGATATCCGCTTACGCCTTATTGGTGCTCGTGTTATACGCATTACACGCCTCTCCATGGGTCATGGCTGCAGCGGTTATCCTGTATTGGGTATTCAACATGTATATGTCAGACCGTGTGTTGCGGGCGGCGATGGACGCCAAGCCCTGTCATCATCCGCATGTACAGGCAGCGGCTGACGAGATTTTCCGCAAGGCCGGCATTTCCCATGTCCGCATATACGAAACGGAGAGTGATGATTACAACGGAATGGCAGTCGGCATGAATGTCGGAAGGTCAATGGTCATTCTGACAAGCGCCACACTAACCCTGCCGCTGCGTGTCATCGAGGGCATTCTGGCCCATGAGGCGATTCATATTAAAAAACGTGATGTACTGTCATCACAGATTTTGCGTTTTCTCTATCTTGGAGCTGTCGTTGGGATTATCCTCTTGTTTGAGCAGCATATCATCCACCCCGAGGCCCACAAAATTGCGCTTTGGGCTTTCATTATGGCAATCATTATCCTGTTTCAGCTCTATCAATCCTTTTGTTCACAATGGATGGAGGTGCGTGCTGACAACCTTGGCGCATCCTTGCTGGAGGGCGGTTACAAACAAATGGCTGAAGCTTTGAGGGTCTTGGCGGTTCGGCAAGATGAGGACATACAGAAACAAAGTGCCTATAGCGCTGAAGCAGATGAAGACGAGCTTCAAATTGACTCTCTCACCCGGGATAAAAGCTGGCTTTTCAGATTGATTGATTTTCAGTTCGCCCCTCATCCTCCTATGTATTGGCGTGTCGGCACTTTATTGTCAAACAAAGGACACGGGGTGCTGAAGCGTTGGCTCAGAGACCGCCTGATAGAATCGATCACTTTGAAATGAAACCGGTCAGCGTTTCATCCGTATAACAGATATGGTGAAAAAAGGGAGTGACGAGAAGTGATTGTGATCATCTTATTGTTTATATCTATTATTGTTTTTCTTTCAGTCATTCAGCCGCAGCCATCGGAGCATAAAAGCCGCCAGCAGGCGGACAGCGGGTATTTCGGCTATTCAGACAATGGCTCACACCATGATGGATGCAGCAGTGACGGGGGTTTTAGCGATTCCGGATGTGGCGGCGGAGGCGATTGAGCGCCTCCTTTTTTTATTTCATTGATTCGACGTACGCGCCAAAAGCCGAGCCCGACATGCCTGGGGACACGCGCACGCGATGGAGGGCGTACATTCCCTGGTCTCTCGAAGCCGCGCCCGGTTCTGTCGTCACGCCCATTTGATAGCCCGTTTCTTTGGCGGCCTTCAGCGTCTCTTCATTGTAGCGTCCTACCGGATAGCTGATGATGGTGGTTTTCTGATGAAACATGTGGTCAAACAGTTTTTTCGAATCTGCCATCTCGCTTTGCTGCCGTTGAGGCGTTAACCCGTTCAGTTCAAGGTGGTCAATTGTATGGCTTTCAATCGATATGCCGTGCTGTGTCATTTCTTTCATTTGGTCCTCTGTCAGATGGTGCTTATGTCCGATCGATTTGCCGATCATAAAAATCGTCGCCTTCATCCCGTACTTTTTCAGCACCGGATACGCGTCTTGATAGTTGTCGGTGTAGCCGTCATCAAACGTAATTAGCACGCATTTCTCACACGGCTTTTTATCCTGCGTCAGCATGAGATACGCCTCTTTTGGCGTTAATGTCTGATAGCCGTTATCGTGCAGCCACTTCATATGCGCTTCGAATTCTTTCTTTGGGACACGAAGGCTGTTTCCTGAGGAAATGCTGTGGTACATCAAAATCGGCAGCTTTGCCGGTGTCTCTGTTTTGATCCATCCGGCTGTATCGTTTTCTTTTTTCTGAACTTGTACTGCTTTTTCTTCCGGTTTCTTTTGTTCCGCTTTGGGCATCGTCTGCTCTGCATTCGCCTCTTGATCAGCGCAAGCCGCAAGAGCCAAGCAGCTTCCCAAAAGAAAGATGCTTAAGATAAAACGTTTCATCGGTTCCCTGCTTTCTGTCTATTTCTTCCTCCTTTTTCATCGGTCTGATTCTGAGATTTTCAATAGCAAAAAACCGGACATGAAATCATGACCGGCTCACATTTAAGAAAACTGATTCAAAACCAGCGAGGTTAACAGGCCGAGTGCGGCGATTAAACCTGTCATCGGACCGCTGTCTTCGTACGCCTCAGGCATCATCGTTGAAGCAATCATCGCAATGATGCCTCCGCCCGCAAATGCTGCAATCGCTGACATGATTTCTTCAGAAGCGCCGTCGAGAAAGAAAAATCCTGACCATGAGGCAAGAATTGAAATCACGAGCACCGCGGCCCAAAGCAGCATAATTTTCGTTTTCGAGTACCCGCTGTTTTTCAGTCCTGCTGTACTAGACAGCCCTTCAGGGATGTTGCTGATAAAAATGGCGATCACCAAAAGAAAGCTGACCGATTGTTCTTCGAGAAGGCTGGCGCCAATCATAATCGATTCTGGGACAGCATCCATGATCGTGCCGATAAAAATGGCGATTCCGCCGCCGACAGCTGTTTGTCCCGATCTTTTTCTTTGTGACGCGCCCCGTTTGGAAACCGCGTAATCAAAAATCGTAAACACAACAGCTCCCGCAATAAATCCCACGCCTGTCGACACGATTCCGCCCTCTGCTACTGCGTCCCCAAGAAGCTCGTAAGCGGCCGCGCCTATTAATACACCTGTGCCAAAAGCCATAATATAGCCGATGATCTGTTTGCGAATCGGAAGAAACATGGACGCCAGCGCGCCCAGCAGTACAGCAGAGCCCGATATCCCGCCCCACATTGCCGCATTCCACATCTCTATCTCCCCTTTCTTACCAACCACTACCCGCTGCCGTTTTTTCCGTAAACCTCGCAAACAAAGAACAAAAAACCGGACATGTCTCCATGTCCGGTTTTGCTGATCTTATCGAATTCTCACTTCTGTCTCACTGTCAAAGAAATGGCCTTTATTCATATCAAATGCAACCGTCAGCTCATCGCCTGATTGAATATCGAGGCGGGCGTCGATCCGTGCGATAAAGTCTTGGTTGTCGATCTGCGAATAAATCATGATTTCTGAACCGAGCAGCTCTGCGACATTGATTTTCGCTTTAATCGAGGAGTTCTTATACGATTCCACGACAATCAATTCATCATGAATATCCTCAGGACGGATGCCGAAGATAACCTCTTTGCCGATGTAGCCTTTTTCACGCAGCACCTTCATTTTTCCTTCCGGCACGGTTAATGCCGCAGAACCGATTTTGATTAAGCCATCCGTGAGCTTTCCTTTGAAAAAGTTCATCGCCGGTGACCCGATAAAACCGCCGACAAAGACGTTTTCAGGAAACTCGTATACATCCTTCGGCGTCCCGATCTGCTGGATTTTCCCGTCTTTCATGACTACGATCCGTGTCGCCATCGTCAGGGCTTCTGTCTGGTCATGCGTCACATAAATCGTTGTGGTTTGCAGTCTCTGGTGGAGCTTAATGATTTCCGCCCGCATTTGCACCCTCAGCTTTGCGTCCAGGTTTGACAAAGGCTCATCCATCAGGAACACCTTTGCATCCCGCACGATTGCCCGCCCAAGCGCGACCCGCTGTCTCTGTCCTCCTGACAGCGCTTTCGGTTTACGGTGCAAATATTCCTCAAGTCCGAGAATTTTAGCGGCTTCCTCTACTCTTTTTTTAATTTCTGGCTTCGGCATTTTCCGAAGCTTCAGTCCGAATGCGATATTATCGTAGACCGTCATATGCGGATAGAGCGCGTAGTTTTGAAACACCATTGCGATATCCCTGTCTTTTGGCGCTACATCATTGACCCGTTTTCCTTCAATATAAAAATCGCCTTTCGAAATTTCTTCAAGTCCTGCAACCATTCGCAGCGTCGTTGATTTTCCGCAGCCGGACGGGCCGACGAATACGATAAATTCCTTATCGGCAATATGAAGGTTAAAGTCATCAACCGCCGGTTCCTTCTGATCATAAAATTTATAAATGTGCTCCATCCGCAATTCAGCCATCTAACATCCCCCTTTGTTATTGTAAACGCTTTCTTATATTGAGTGTAACAGCAATTTTCTCCCGCTAAAATGGGCAGCGTTCATAAAATCACCCAGCCCTTTTTCGTGCATATTTCCAATTTATTCTGAACTTTCACTTTGCAGGCAGATAAAATAGGCAAGAAGCGCGCCTTTGTACGATTTGATATCTATCCCTGACCGCTCAATAAATTTATCAATCCGATATTGCAGACTGTTGCGATGCAGATGCAGCTTTTTCGCTGTTAATGTGACGTTTGAGTTGTTTTCAATAAACAGCTTAATGGTCTTCCTTAGCTCAGATTCACTTCCAAATAAAAGCTCAGCTTCTTCAGATAGCAGCGTTGCCAATTTTTCTTTTTCTGTTTCTAATAATATGAAAGGAAAAATCATCTCAAAGGTCACACTCTGCACCTGAGGCAGCCGTTTTTCAGCAAACAGGAAATACGCCTGTTCACGAGCGTAATGTTTTCGCAGGCACTCATCCGGCTCGTAAAATCTTCCCGCGTAAAAACGGACACTGAAGTAGAAATCACTTTCAAGAACCTTAGCGAGCGATTCCAGTTCGTCCTTCTCCGCCGCCGCTTCACTTTCCTGCTCAACAATGACGCCTCTGTCCTCATGGATCCACACAATCACAAAAGACACCGGCCAAAAATGGCGTACCGCTTCCGTAAAGGACGTCCTGTCTATTTTGCCGAATAAATGAAAGTGAACAAACCTTGTCCGTTTCTTTATATTCGCCGGCAATTCTCCTCTTGAAAAAAGGAACGAAAACCACTTGTTTTCCTCCGGTGATTTCATAGACATTTGATTGCCCTCATCCGCAGCCGTCAAAAATGACTGCAGCACCAATACCTCTTTTTCGCTGATCTCTGTTTTCGGAATGGAGATGTATCTCTGACTGCTCTCATCAAAAAAACATAGACAGCCTTCCCTTATGCAAAGCTCCTCAGACACAGTCGAACCGGGATAAATAGCCAGCAGCGATTTCATAGAGTCTCCTCTCTTATGTAAGGATCTGTATATTCAGTATAAGGCGAAATACACATGTTCTCCACTAAAAAAGAGTATATCCGGTATAGATAGACGAAAAACTTAAAGGGAACCTCATTCGTTTACATATTGGCGTCAGCGGAAATAGAAGAGGATATGCGGGACCAAAAGGAGGGTCATCTTATGAGTTTCGAAACGTTAAACAAAAGTTTTATCAACGGAAAATGGACTGAGGGAGAAAGCGGACGTACGGAGGACATTTTGAATCCGTATGACCAGTCTGTGATCACAACAGCATCTTTGGCAACGGGCAAACAGCTGGAGGATGCGTTTGACATTGCACAGAAAGCCCAAAAAGAGTGGGCCAAAAGCACGACGGAAGGCCGAAAAGCCGTGCTGCAAAAAGCGCGCGGCTATTTACAGGAAAACCGTGATGACATCATCTTGATGATTGCCCGCGAAACTGGCGGAACGATTATGAAATCAACGATTGAGCTGGAACAAACGATTGCCATTTTAGATGAAGCCATAACGTATACTGGTGAATTAGGCGGCGTCAAAGAAGTTCCATCCGACATTGAGGGGAAAATCAATAAGATTTACCGCCTTCCGCTCGGTGTCATTTCATCGATTTCTCCATTTAATTTTCCGATGAATTTATCTATGAGAACGATTGCGCCCGCGATTGCGCTGGGAAACAGCGTTGTTCACAAGCCTGATATCCAAACCGCTCTTTCCGGCGGAACCATCATTGCGAAAGCGTTTGAGCACGCTGGTCTTCCTGCCGGTGTCCTTAACGTCATGCTGGCGGATGTAAAGGAAATCGGGGACGGCATGCTCACCAATCCAATCCCGAGATTAATCAGCTTTACGGGATCAACAGCAGTCGGGCGCCACATCGGTGAAATCGCCGGCCGTGCCTTCAAACGGATGGCACTTGAGCTCGGCGGCAACAATCCATTTGCCGTCCTTTCAGATGCGGATGTCGATCGTGCTGTGGATGCCGCGATTTTCGGAAAATTTATTCACCAGGGACAAATCTGTATGATTATCAACAGGATCATCGTTCATCAGGATGTATACGATGAGTTTGTAGAAAAATTCACCTCCCGTGTCAAACAGCTTCCGTACGGTGATCAAACCGATCCGAAAACCGTTGTCGGCCCGCTGATCAACGAGCGCCAAATCGAGAAAGCGCTGGAGATCATTGAGCAGGCAAAGGCAGGCGGCATAGAGCTTGCGGTTGAAGGAAAACGTGTCGGAAACGTACTCACGCCGTACGTCTTTGTCGGCGCGGACAACAACAGCAAAATTGCCCAAACGGAGCTGTTTGCCCCAATCGCAACCATTATCAAAGCCGGCAGCGATCAGGAAGCGATTGACATGGCAAATGATACCGAGTATGGCCTCAGCTCTGCGGTTTTCACTTCTGATTTAGAAAAAGGCGAAAAGCTCGCCCTGCAAATTGACAGCGGCATGACCCATGTCAACGACCAGTCCGTCAATGATTCACCGAATATTGCCTTTGGCGGAAACAAAGCAAGCGGTGTCGGCCGCTTCGGCAATCCGTGGGTCGTCGAGGAATTTACCGTGACGAAATGGATTTCGATCCAGAAGCAATACCGCAAATATCCGTTCTAAACCAAAAAATCCCTCTGCTTCAAGTACAGAGGGATTTTTCTTTATTTTGATATGTCCACAAATCCTTCGCCAAACACGTCGCGTACATCATGAACGATTACAAACGCCTTTTTGTCGCAGCTTCTAATGATTTTTTTCAGCATGGAAAGCTCCTGTTTGTTAATGACGATATACAAAATCTCCTTTGATTGGCCCGTATAATTTCCCTTCCCTGATAAAATTGTCACGCCCCGATCCATCAAGGTATTTACCTGCTCTGCAATCTCACTCTTATTTTCTGAAATGACCGTAATGGCTTTTTTCGTATTCAAACCTTCAATAATGAAGTCCATCACTTTCGTACCGATATACAGCATCACGATCGTAAACATCATTTTTTCCGCACCAATAATAAAATAAGAGCTAAATACTACGATTAAATCAAAAAACAAGAGCGCATAGCTGATATTCCAATCTAAATATTTATTAGCAATTCTGGCCAGAATCGCGGAACCGGCTGTTGTCCCGCCGACCCGGATAATCATGCCGATCCCGACTCCCGCAAATACACCTGCGAAAATCGTATTAATAATCAATTCATCAGACGGAATGCTCCATCCATGTGTCAGATGAAGAAAAAGCGAATTTGCCGCGACCGCAATGATCGTATAAACGGTTGTTTTTCCATCCAGAAACTTATAGCCGATTAAAAGCAAAAACGCATTTAAGATAAAGTTCGTGACACCGGGAGACCATTGAAACAGATAATACAATATCAGCGTAATCCCAGTGACTCCGCCTTCCCCAAGATCATTGGGAATCGCAAATAAATTAACCGCAAGCGCGAAGAAAAAAGCGCCAATCACAAGCATAAGTACATCCAGCATTCTCTTTTTCATCACGAAAACACTCCTTCTCATAGTTCTGTTCTAGCAAATAAAAAAACCCAGGAGAACGCTCTCGAAAAAGAGCAGAAACTCCTGGGCTTTTATCCCACCGTGTCATAACAGCCAAGCTGCTATGTGTTTTCTCTCGGTCACAGTCCAATTTGCATTGCGGAACCCTAGAAAACCACTGTTTTGATCATATCCTTTTCACTTTCCAATATTAGCATTATACGGGACGGCTCGAATTGGTTCAAGGGGTATTTGCGGAGATTTCATCAGATAGGCTGAAAGAAAAAACGATTTATCTATTAAAAAAGAGCAGATATAACCGATAAGAAAAAAAGCATATATTTTACAAGTAAATTTAACTATATATGATAATAATTATAAGAAATTCATAATTTTATATTGACTAAGTGAAATAATATAGGCATTATAGTACATATGTTTTGTACATTTAATTACATAGGAGGAAATGAAATGGCAGGAAAACTAGTACCCTGTAAAGCTTGCGGTCAAGAAATTGCAAAGGGTGTAAAAAAATGTCCTAACTGTGGTAAGGATCAACGTAACTTTTTTATGAGACATAAAATCATTACGTTTATTCTCGCAATTGTTGTCATCATTATTATCGGTAATATGATTGGCGGCGGAGGCGGTTCAGAAGCCACTTCCAAAACATCAAGCAGCAGCAAAGCAGAAACTGAAAAAATATACAATATCGGTGATACCGTAAAAACTGAAAAAACTGAAGTGACAGTTACGAAGGTAGAGGACAGAGATTCTGTCGGTACTCAATATATTGAAAAGAAAGCATCTGATGGTGGTACAATTGTAGCTGTTCAATATACAGTTAAAAACGTATCTAAAAAACCGATTAGCTCTTTTTCAATTCCAACTGTTAAATTAGTTGATGCTGATGGCACTTCTTATGATGCAGATATCGATGCTTCTTCAACCTATGCAACCGAGACAAAAGTTGACAACTCTAAAATATTAAGTGATCTAAATCCTAATATTAAAGTAACAGATGTGAAAGCATTTGAAGTGGACAAGGAAGCTTATGCAAAAGGAACTTGGAAACTCAAATTTAGTAATGATGTTATTGTAAAAGTCAAATAATAGCTAACAAGGGTGCCCTTAACAGGCACCCTTGTTCTTTAAAAAAGTCCTTCTCAATAGAGAAGGCCTCCTTTTTTATTCCGCACTCTTATACCCATTCACATTAGATGACTGCCATCTCCAGGAATCTGCACACATTTCCTCAAGGCCGCGTTTCGCTTCCCAGCCCAGTTCCCGCTTGGCTTTCGCAGGATCTGCGAAGCAGGTGGCGATGTCTCCCGGGCGACGGTCCGCAAAACGGTACGGAATCTCTTTCCCTGACACTTTTTCAAAGGCTTTGACCATTTCAAGCACACTGTAGCCTGTGCCTGTTCCAAGGTTGTATGCATCGGACCCAGTGGAGTTCAATACTTTTTCCAACGCTTTGACATGGCCTTCTGCGAGATCAACGACGTGAATATAATCGCGTACGCCTGTCCCATCTTTTGTCGGATAGTCATTTCCGAATACGCTTAATTGCTCAAGCTTGCCAACGGCTACCTGTGCCACATACGGCATGAGGTTATTCGGAATTCCGTTCGGGTCTTCACCGATCCGTCCGCTTGGATGGGCACCGAACGGATTAAAGTAACGAAGCAGCGCAACGCTCCACTCGTTGTCGGCTGTATGCAAATCACGCAATATTTGTTCCAGCATGAGCTTCGTCTGTCCATAAGGGTTTGTCGCGCCTAATGGAAAGTCTTCCGTAATCGGCGATGTTTCCGGAACGCCGTACACTGTCGCAGATGAACTGAATACGATTTTCTTGACGCCGTATTTCTCCATGGTCTCGCATAAAATAAACGTTCCTGTCAGATTGTTATGATAATATTTGAGCGGAATCGCAACAGATTCACCGACTGCTTTTAACCCCGCAAAATGAATCACAGCTTCGATTTCATTTTCAGCAAAAACGGAATCTATCGCTTCCCGGTCCAATAAATCCGCTTCGTAGAACGTTAAATCTTTTCCTGTAATCTCCTTTACACGGTTCAGCGCTTCAGCCGAACTGTTGGACAGATTATCAAGAACAACAATCTCGTAGCCGCTGTTCAATAGTTCAACACATGTGTGGCTGCCAATGTATCCGGCACCGCCAGTAACAAGTATTGCCATGATGTAAACCCTCCTAAAAAATGACCTGATTTCATTATATAGTGTTTAGAACCGGTCCACATCCATTTTCAAGAAGTTTAATCGTTTATTAATAGTTTCTTCATATATTATCAGCATTTTCATACCTTTATGCAGCTCGAACAAGTCTATCAGCTGAAAAATCAATCTGCCGGTTGACGTTTTTCTTTCCTATTTTCGCTATGCTTAATGCAGAAAGGATTTGATGACATGGCGATGAGCCCTTATATTTTTATTGTCTTTATTCTTATTGTTTTATCGATGTACCGGGAGAGAACTGTCAGACCCGGGAAGCTGCTGATCATTCCGCTGCTGTTGTTATGGGGCGTATCCGCATCGTTTCAGCCCGCGTATTTTCATTCCGTATTACATGTGGCGATCAGCGGCATTTTATTACTGATCGGGCTGGCCTGCGGGTTTGGCATTGGAAAGATGGTAAACGTGCGGATTCACCCGGAAACCGGAAAGGTCACTTCACGCGGCTCCCTTGGAAGTGTTATTCTCATTCTAGTGATACTTTCTTTGCGCATGGCCGCGAGAACATGGCTTCCTGAGAGCAACGAAATGTTTATTGCCATTATTCATTCTATGTTCTTCATTCCCCTCGGCACCATCACAGCCCGTAACATTATGCTTTATAAAGCATACAGACGGCTGACCGCTGGCAAAGTATCCATTCAATAACTGAAAGAAGGACCAGCATGAACGGACTATCTCCGGCTCGGCACTACAAGAAGCTTGTGCCGAGCCTTATTCTCATTTTGAATTGCATACAATTTTTATCTCATCCAGCCAAAGCCGACCCCATTTTGCTGGCATTTGTATTTGCGGTGTACTTAGCATTCATTTGGGTCATTCCCTATGTGGCATCCGCTGCTGTTCATTTGAGCATATTCGTCGGGCTTTGGCTCCTGACCGTTTTTCTTTGGGCTGTTTCCGGCCAAGAGCAGGGAGCCGCCTTTTTCTTACTCGTATTTTTAATGGTTTATGCGGCCATAAAGCTCCCTGCACGGCTGTCTTTGATCTTTACAGTGTGCCTAATTGGGGGCAATGTTTTCTTTTTGTATACTGTTTTTGACACCAGCTGGGACGATATCGTCAGCAACATCTCGATCATGATCGGGTTGTACGTCCTCTTCTCCTCCATGCGTTTCAGACGAGAAGCGAGAAAGGAGGCTGAGCGAAATCATGCTGAATTGGCGAAAATGCATGTGCAGCTGGAGCATGCTCATCAAGAACTCCAGAAAGCGCATGCAGAGCTGCAGGAGGCATCTGTTCTTTCATTAAGGTACGCGGTCCTCGAGGAGCGTACAAGAATTGCCCGAGACATTCATGACAGCATCGGCCATGAGCTGACTTCTGTGATTGTTCAGCTCCAATCTCTTCCCTATATCCTCAAAAGCAGCGAGGAGGATTCAGAAAAAGTCATTCAAAATGTACTGAGTGTCGCCAGAGAATGTCTTCAAGAAGTGCGGTCTGTCGTTCACCAAATGGGCCGTAGTGAATCGATGGTGGGGCTTGCCGCTTTGCGGGGGCTGATTCATCAAGTGGAGGAACGGAGCGGCTTGCATGTTTCTTTAGATACTGCCGGACTGTCAGAAGAGTCCTGGCCTCCAAACATAAGCGAAACGATTTACCGCATCTTGCAGGAAGCACTGACCAATATCATTCGTCACGCTGACGCTTCTCATGCGGCGACTATCATTTCTAACGACGAAACCCATCTCTATCTCACAATCATCGACGACGGACAATTCACCGGCAGCCTTACTTATGGATTTGGCCTGACAGGAATGAAAGAACGCGCTGAAAAAGCAGGCGGTTCCCTTACCTTTAGCGCCGTGCAGCCGAGCGGCCTGCAAATTGAGCTGTCATTGCCGCTCACGACAACGAATAAGGAGCAAAAAGATGAACAAAGATAAAATACGCGTCGCGCTTGCCGATGATCAGCCGCTTGTGCGTGAAGGCTTCCGGTACGTCATCAACGCCCAGACGGATATGACAGTTTCTGGCGAGGCCGGCGACGGTCACGATATTATAGCACTCGCAAAACAAACAAAACCTGACGTCATCCTCATGGATGTCCAGATGCCGCATTGCTCAGGCATCGAAGCGGCGAAAGACATCATGTCCGCCCTTCCAGATACAAAGATTGTCATTTTAACGACCTTTGACACGGAGGAATATGTATTTGAAGGCATCCGTGCAGGCGCAGTCGGCTATTTGCTGAAGGATGCGCTTCCTGAAGAATTGATAGATGCGATTCGCGCTGCGGCCAAGGGCGAGGCGATTTTCCGCACAGTCACGGCCGCTAAAATTATTAGTGAGACATTTCGGGCGAAACAGCAAACTCATGTCGAAGAACTGGCAGAGCCGTTCACCAAAAGAGAGCTCGAGGTTCTTCAGCAAATGGCCTACGGGCTGAGAAATGAGGACATTGCTGAAAAGCTTTTCGTCAGTGAAAGCACTGTGAAAACCCACGTGCACCGCATCCTGCAAAAATGCAATGCCCAAGACCGGACACAGGCAGTCGTTTTTGCCATTCGAAACGGTATTGTGCAATAGAAATCTCTCAGCCCGCCATGATAAAATAAGACAAAGGAGATGATTGGAAATGAAAGAAGAAATCATTGAACGGTTTACTACATATGTAAAAGTCGACACACAGTCCGATGAATCCGTTGACACCTGCCCTTCCACACCCGGCCAATTGACATTAGGAAACATGCTCGTTGATGAGTTGAAGTCCATCGGCATGCAGGATGCAGCCATTGATGAAAACGGCTATGTCATGGCGACGCTCCCCTCCAATACTGAAAAAGACGTGCCGACAATCGGCTTTCTCGCTCACGTCGACACCGCTACAGACTTTACCGGCAAAAACGTGAATCCGCAAATCATCGAAAGCTATGATGGTAATGACATCGTTCTTAACGAACAGCTGCAGGTCACCCTGTCACCTGATCAATTCCCTGAGCTGTCTGGCTATAAGGGCCACACACTCATCACCACAGACGGCACCACCCTTCTCGGCGCAGACAATAAGGCCGGTATCGCTGAAATCATGACAGCCATGGATTACCTCATCAAACACCCAGAAATCAAGCACGGCACAATCAGAGTCGCCTTTACGCCTGATGAAGAAATCGGAAGAGGACCGCACAAATTTGATGTGAAACGGTTCAATGCATCCTTTGCCTACACGGTTGATGGCGGCCCGCTCGGCGAGCTTGAATACGAAAGCTTCAATGCCGCTGCCGCGAAAATTACGATTAAAGGCAACAACGTACATCCCGGAACGGCAAAAGGGAAAATGATCAACTCTGCGAAAATCGCGATGAAGCTGAACAGCCTGCTGCCGGCAGACGAAGCGCCTGAATATACAGAAGGCTATGAAGGCTTCTACCATCTGCTGTCGATTCAAGGAGACGTAGAGGAAACAAAGCTTCACTACATTATCAGAGACTTTGACAAAGAGAACTTCCAGAGCAGAAAAGAAACAATGAAGCGCGCCGTTGAAGAACTTCAGAACGAATACGGGCAAGACCGGATTTTGCTGGATATGAACGACCAGTACTACAACATGAGAGAGAAAATTTTACCTGTCATCGAAATCGTCAACATTGCCAAGCAAGCGATGGAAAACCTCGGCATCGAACCGAAGATTTCCCCCATCCGCGGCGGCACCGACGGATCGCAGCTGTCCTACATGGGACTCCCGACGCCAAATATCTTTACCGGCGGGGAAAACTTCCACGGCAAATTTGAATACATCTCAGCTGATAACATGGTCAAAGCCGTAAATGTCATCGTTGAGATTGCAAAGCTGTTTGAAGAGCAAGCGTAATACCAAAAGCCAGTCCAAAAAAGGGCTGGTTTTTTTTATGTGAAAATGAAACATTTTAAACACGTCCTCCGTAAAACAAGTATCAACAAATGAGGAGGAAAAACAATGACAAAGCATGCAATTGCTGCAAAGAGCCTATTGAAAAAATGGATCATTTCCAGGCCGCTTAACACGCAAAAGAAATCCAGCCCATTTCAAAAAATCAGAAAAATGTTCAAACGCTTCTTCTGACCAGACATCCAAATCCCCAAAACAAAATCCGCATTCTCTCGTACCGCCCAAATGCTCCGTAATTTGGGTTTTTTGTGTTCAATTCCGCAAAATAGGGTATAAACTAATCAAGAAAGATGACGGCATCCAAAAACAGGTAATTTGAATTACTTTAATTTAGGTTAAAAGTTATATAAAGGAATTCATTTTATCG
Source organism: Bacillus sp. LJBS06 (assembly GCF_016924995.1). Taxonomy (NCBI): domain Bacteria; kingdom Bacillati; phylum Bacillota; class Bacilli; order Caryophanales; family Bacillaceae; genus Bacillus; species Bacillus sp. LJBS06. Next base: position 3,941,439 of record NZ_CP070483.1, read on the forward strand.
TCGATAGTAACTATAGAACCAATCATCAACAAGAACAATCACCATAATGCAAGACTATTTTCAGGTCATCAGGTTAGACTGTTTTTGAGGGGCAGTTATTTATTTTTATTTGATTTAGAATTTTTTGAATACTTTTTGACTTTTTATCCGTACAATAGAGAGTACCAAAACTTTTTTTGGGAGGTATGTAATATGATCCTATTTATTATCATCGCTTTATGCGGCTATCTTCTTTTTTCTTTCAGCAAGGACAATCGCCGCAAACCGCAAAAGACAAGCCCTCTTCCAGCAGCCGCATCTCATCACAACAACCTAATCGACCTTGACGCTATCCGCCAAAAACGCCGGATGCATCTTTCCTAATTCTATATTTCAAACGAAAAGGCTGCGGAATGACGCAGCCTTTTAAAATTATGTTGAGATAGAGCCTGAAACCTTTTTATCCTCTATCCGTAATTTCATACAAGGCAAATCCAAAAGGAGACTTCTGCAATGATCGAGTTATTTATGAAACAAAAAATGTTCTCATTTAAAGATGCATTCCACATTTATGACCGGGATGAACAAGAAATCTTCAAGGTGGAGGGGCGTTTTTTCTCGTTAGGGGACTCATTACAAATGACAGATTCATCCGGGAAAACGCTCGTTTCCATAGAACAAAAACTCATGTCTTTATTGCCGCGCTATGAGATTTCAATTGGTGGGAAAACAGTTTGTGAGGTAACGAAGAAAGTAACGTTTTTCAAACCGAAATTTGTGATTTCCGGCCTTAACTGGGAAATCGATGGTGACTTATGGAGGGATGAATTCCAGCTGACGGACGGGGAAAATGTCCGGATGTCAGTGAGCAAAAAGTGGCTCAGCTGGGGTGATTCCTATCATTTGCAGATTGCAAACGAGGAAGATGTTCTGATTTGCACTGCCATTGCTATCGTGCTTGATATGGTTTTATATAACGATGAAGATGAAAGTATTTTCTAAAAAGCATTGACAATTGATCCAAAAGTAATAATATTAAGATAATTGAAATTTAAATATGAAGTTGTACCTTATCAAGAGAGGTGGAGGGACTGGCCCTATGATACCCGGCAACCGCTGTTTCAAACAGAATGGTGCTAAATCCTTAAGAACATTGCGTTCTTGCAGATGAGGCGGAGATTTGATCGTTCAAGCTCTTCCTTACACAAAGGAAGAGCTTTTTACATGCTCAATAATTCAGAAAGAGGCGAATAACATGGCCCACCAAACGAGTGTTGCAGGACAAAAAACAGAAAAACAACGCAAAGCACCTTTCCGCGCCGATCACGTCGGCAGTTTGCTTCGTTCCGCTACGGTGAAGGAAGCCCGGCAAAAAAAAGCGGCAGGTGAGATAACAGCGGAACAGCTTCGTGATATCGAAAATCAAGAAATCACCCGCATCGTGGAAAAACAAAAAGAAATCGGTCTTGAAGTTGTAACAGACGGGGAATTCCGCCGTTCCTGGTGGCATTATGACTTCCTGGAAGGGCTTGACGGTGTGGAGCCGTTCATCCCGGCTGAGGGGATTCAGTTCCATAACGCAAAAACGAAAGCGCGCAGCATCAAAGTGACGGGAAAACTCGATTTTACGAGCCACCCAGCACTTGCTGATTATCAATTTTTACATGAAGTTGCCGGTGGCGCGACACCAAAGCTGACGATTCCAAGCCCGAATATGCTGTTTTTTGGCGAAAAGGCGGATAAAGGCATCTATGACGATCAAGAGGAATATTTTCATGATTTGGCCCAAGCGTACAAAAAGGCAATCAAAGCCTTCTATGATGTTGGCTGCCGTTATCTCCAGCTTGATGATACGTCATGGTCTCTCTTCTTTGAGGAAAAAGGCAGAGAGGTTGTCCGGGCACTCGGAGGCGATCCAGAAACATTGCCCGCCTTGTTTGCCAAAACGATTAACGATGCAGTGGCAGACCGGCCTAATGATTTAACGATCACAATGCATATTTGCCGCGGCAACTTCCGCTCAACCTGGGCGGCATCAGGAGGGTACGACGCTGTAGCGGAAACGATTTTGGACGGCTTAAACCTTGACGGCCTGTTTTTGGAATACGACGATGACCGCTCCGGAAACTTCGATCCGCTCCGTTTTGTGAAACGCAAGGATCTGCAAATCGTGCTTGGCTTGATCACATCGAAATACGGCGAGCTTGAAAATCCTGAGGATGTGAAACGCCGTATCAATGAAGCGGCGCGTTTTGTCAGCTTGGATCAGCTGTGCCTCAGCCCGCAGTGCGGTTTCGCCTCTACAGAAGAAGGCAACCTTTTGACAGAGGAACAGCAATGGGCCAAGCTTCGCCATGTCATCGACATCGCCAACGATGTGTGGAGATAATCTATCATTGACAGAAATAGAAAATGTGTGAATAATAGATACTATCAGAAAATTTCATAAAAAGGTTTTCCTTATCAAGAGAGGTGGAGGGACTGGCCCTGCGATACCCGGCAACCGCTGTTTAACAGAATGGTGCTAAATCCTTTAGAGCAATGATTGCTCTTGAAGATAAGGTTGAGATTGTCACGCAAGCTCTTCCTTATCCAAAGGAAGAGCTTTTTTATATTTGAATGGAAAGAAGGAATGGACAACATGTCACAACAAACAACACCCGCAGAACAAAAATCACTTCAAAGAAAAAAACCGCCGTTTCGCGCGGATCAAGTCGGAAGCCTGCTGAGATCTGAGCCCGTCAAAAAAGCGCGGCTGCAAAAAGCGGCCGGTGATATGACGGCTGAGCAGCTTCGCCAGATCGAAAACGATGAAATCATCCGCATTGTGGAGAAACAGAAGGAAACCGGCCTGAACGTCGTGACAGACGGTGAATTCCGCAGAGCGTGGTGGCACTTTGATTTCCTTGAAAACTTAGATGGCGTTGAGCCGTTTACTCCTGAGCAAGGCATTCAATTCCATAACGTACAGACAAAAGCACGCGGCATTAAAGTCACAGGTGATATCGATTTTTCAACTCATCCAATGCTTGAAGATTATTCATTTCTCCATAGCATTGCCGGTGACGCGACGCCAAAAATGACGATTCCAAGCCCGAATATGCTGTTTTTCCGCGGAAAACTGGAAAAGGATGCGTATAAAAACGACTATCACCTTTTCCAGCATGATGTATCCAAAGCATATAAAAAAGCGATTCAAGCGTTTTATGACAGAGGCTGCCGCTACCTCCAGCTTGATGATACGGCATGGGCCGTTTTCTTATCAGAAAAAGGCTTAAAACAAATCGAAGCGTTCGGAACAACGCCTGACGAGCTTCGCCAGCTGTTTGCGAAATCCATTAATGACGCGATTGCAGACCGTCCGGATGACTTGACGGTAACCATGCATATTTGCCGCGGCAACTTCCAGTCCACTTGGACAGCAGAAGGCGGCTATGACGCAGCAGCCGAAACCATTTTTGACGGCTTGAATCTTGACGGCCTTTTCTTAGAGTATGATGATTCGCGCTCAGGCGGATTTGAGCCGCTCCGTTATGTAAAACGGTCTGATCTTCAGCTTGTCCTTGGATTAGTGACATCTAAATTCGGCGAGCTTGAACATCCGGATGACGTGAAACGCCGTATCGAAGAAGCGTCCCGTTATGTCAGCTTAGACCAGCTTTGCCTCAGCCCTCAATGCGGATTCGCTTCAACTGAGGAAGGCAACAAGCTGACTGAAGAACAGCAATGGGCGAAGCTCCGCCATGTGGTTGAGATCGCGAATGATGTTTGGAAATAAGCAAAGAAAAAACACACTTGATTCCTAGCGGAGCAAGTGTGTTTTTATGTCATTGTGCGGTGTAGCCCCCATCAAGGACGACAGCCTGCCCAGTGACGCCCTTCGCCTTCTCGCTTGCTAAAAACACGGCATAATCCGCAATTTCCTTGACGGAAAGAAGCCGTTTTTGCGGCACAAGCGGAAAAATGACCTCTTCAAGTACCGAGTCGTAAGGGACATTTCTTGCTTTTGATAGATCGCTAAGCTGATTGCGGACAAGCTGGGTATCGACATAACCTGGACAGAGCGCATTGACTGTAATGCCGTGGGGCGCGCCTTCCAGCGCCCCGACTTTTGTGAGTCCAATGACGCCATGCTTGGCGCTATTATAAGCGGATTTTCCCGCAAAACCGACTAAGCCATTAACAGACGCGATATTAATGATTCTGCCATACTGCTGTTTTTTCATGATCGGAAAAACATGCTTCATTGCAATAAAGGGCGCCGTCAGCATAACCTTGATCAGCAGTTCAAAGGTTTCTGTCGGAAACTCTTCAATCGGGGCGACGTGCTGTATACCGGCATTGTTCACCAAAATATCCAAGCGGCCGTATCGTTTTTGGATGGCGTCCACCATATCAGCAACTTGCGCTTCCTTTGTCACATCACACGGAATGGCCGCCGCGTCAAAGCCTTCTTCTGCAAGCTTGGAGGCTGCTTTTTCGCATGCTTCCTGACGGAGGTCTGAAACGATGACGCTGGCGCCTTCACGGGCGAATTCTCTTGCCATTTCGAATCCGATTCCGCCGGCAGCCCCAGTCACCAAGGCGACTTGTTTTCTCATGTCAAACACCTTCCCATTAAGAATTGAGTACAGACTGGCTTACAGCGAAATTCGCTTCTGTTTTTTCATAAACCTCTTCAATTGTGACGCCATCCTGAAGCTCCGTCAGTGTCATGCGGCCGTTCACAAAATCAAAAACAGCCAAATCCGTAATCAGCCTGTGCACGACTTTCTGGCCTGTCAGCGGAAGAGAGCATGTTTTTTTTACCTTTGATTCGCCATGCTTATTGACATGCTCCATGATGACAACGATCCGTTTCGCCCCGTTGACGAGATCCATTGCGCCGCCCATCCCTTTTACCATTTTGCCCGGGATCATCCAATTGGCCAAATCACCCTGCTCCGAGACCTCCATTCCGCCAAGGATAGCCAAATCGATATGCCCGCCTCTTATCATCGCGAATGATTCAGCGCTGTCAAAATAAGAAGCGCCCGTCACTTCGGTAATTGTTTCCTTCCCCGCATTGATCAAATCCGCATCTTCCGTCCCTTCCAAAGGATAGGGGCCGATTCCGAGCAGGCCGTTTTCTGACTGAAGCATGACGTGAACGCCATCGGGTATCTCATTTGCGACAAGCGTCGGCATTCCAATCCCGAGATTCACATTCATGCCGTCCTTGATTTCTTGTACAGCCCGTTTGACCATCCGTTTTCTCGCTTCCTTCACTTCGCCTCACCCTTTCCCGATGCTTGCTGAACTGTTCGCTTTTCAATCCGTTTTTCTTGGCTCGTGCCAAGCACGACATGCTGTACGTAAATTCCCGGCGTATGGATATGATCTGGATCGAGCTCTCCCGCTTCCACGATTTCTTCCGCCTCGGCAATCGTGATCTTGCCTGCCATGGCCGCAACGGGATTGAAATTTCTCGCCGTTTTCCGAAAAACCAAATTGCCCATGGTGTCCGCTTTCCACGCTTTGACGATCGCCACATCGCCGGTAATGCCTCGCTCCAGCACATAAGTCCGGCCGCCGAATGTTTTATGTTCTTTTCCCTCAGCTATGGTGGTGCCGACGCCTGTCGCCGTATAAAATCCCGGTATGCCCGCACCGCCTGCACGAATTCTCTCGGCGAGCGTTCCTTGGGGAACAAGCTCGACCTCAAGCTCTCCGCTTAAAAACTGTCGCTCAAAAATTTTATTTTCACCGACATAGGATGCGATCATTTTCTTGATTTGCCTATTAGCCAAAAGCAAACCGAGCCCCCAGTCATCGACTCCGCAATTGTTGCTGACAACGGTTAAATCCTTTACTCCTCGATTTCTTATCGACAAAATGAGCTGTTCAGGAATGCCGCACAGCCCAAACCCTCCCGCAATCAGCGTATCTCCATCATGAATCAATTTCGCAGCTTCTTTAGTAGATGACAACACTTTTCCCATATTGATGCCCCTTTCGTTTTCTCTTACACTAGGCCGGTCAGGCTGTAAATCGCGATCACAGCAAATACGGCAGCCGTTTTGATGAGCGTGATCGCAAAAATATCGCGATACGATTGCCTGTGAGTCAGTCCCGTCACAGCCAGAAGCGTAATGACGGCGCCATTATGCGGCAGTGTGTCCATCCCGCCTGACGCCATTGAAATGACTCGATGCATCACCTCTGGCGGAATATTGTAAGCCTGAATAGCCTGTAAGTACTGCTCTGACATCGCGCTTAGCGCAATGCCCATACCACCTGAAGCCGAGCCGGTGATTCCCGCCAGCGCAGTTGTCGTAACGGCGCCATTGACAAGCGGATCGGTAAAAGTATGAGAAATTCCGCTGCTCAGCTTATGAAACCCCGGCAGCGCGGCGATAATGCCGCCGAACCCATACTCGGCACCCGTATTCATAGATGCCAGCAAGGCTCCGCCGATCCCTTCATTCAGCCCTTCCTTCATTTGAGCAAACACGCTTCTCCAATCAAATAAAATCGTTGTGATGATGCCGATCACTAAAGCAATCTCCACCGACCAAATGGCAGCGGCTGAAGAAATATCAAGCCTGCCGAACTCCTTTAATCCTATGGAGGAAAAATCAAATCCATTCGGATACCACTTTGGCAGGTAAATGGTGAAGCATTTATTCACTGCACCGACAAGAATAAGCGGGACAAAGGCAAGTGCATCCCGAATCGGGCTTTTGTCCGGTTTAGCACGGGACTCAGTCGATTCAGGCGCAGCATTCTGCGAATCAAAACCGCCATAACCCTCGCCAGATGCCTGCGCTTTTTTCCGCCTTGATTCCAAATAGAGCATCCCAGCTGCCAGCACAATCACTGCGCCCATCAAACCCAGCCAAGGGGCGGCATAAATGTCTGTTTTGAAAAACGCCGTCGGAATGACATTTTGGATTTGCGGCGTTCCCGGAAGCGCGTCCATCGTAAACGTAAATGCCCCTAAAGCAATCGTTCCGGGGATGAGGCGTTTCGGTATGTTTGCTTCTTGGAACATGTTTTTCGCAAAAGGATATACGGCAAATACGACAACAAACAGGCTGACGCCGCTGTACGTCAAGACAGCGCCCATCAGCACAATGGCAAGTATCGCTCTTTTTGCCCCGACAAGCCTGACAATCGTTTTCGCGATCGATGCCGCAAGTCCGGCCATTTCAACGACCTTTCCAAAAATCGCACCGAGCAAAAAAACTGGGAAATACAGCTTAATAAACCCCGCCATTTTCTCCATAAAAATTGATGAGAAAAAAGGCAGCACATGGCTTGGATCTGTCAGCAGCACCGCGAATAACGCACAAATCGGCGCAAACAATATGACAGAAAATCCCCGATACGCCGTAAACATCAGCAAACCTAACGCCAATAGAATGATGATCAGTTCCACACACATCCCCCATTTCCTCCAACTAGAAAGCGTTTACAAAACCTGTCCGCATCGGCTGTTTCCGTCCCCTTTCCATATGTACGAGAAGTGTGGGCCAACTATTCCGATTAAAAAAGGAAAGCCCCTTTTTTCGGAGCTTTCCTCTGCCATTCATTTCATTCCTATCAGGATATCAACATCAACCGTAATATCGGCTGATGTCATTTCTTTCAGCAGGCTGACTCGGTCTTTCGGCGCCGACCAGGCAAGCGGCGTCATCTTGAGAAGCCAGTGGATCGCCTGCCGGTCAAGCGTTTTGATATAGCGGAGCCTGACAGGACGGCTGTGCGCCGCATGTGCTGTAAAACGCTCAACAGCTGCCGCATTAGAGTACGTACGCCTCGGTGAATCAGTATATAAAAATTGCCGTAATTCTAGTAAATAATCGCTTCGCGGCACTACTTTTATGAGCATGCCATCATCCTTCAGCAGTCTATGAAACTCTGCATAATTGGATGGCGAAAAAATAGATAAAACAACATCAAATTGGCGATCATGAAATGGAGCACGTGCCACATCGGCAACCGCCCACATTTGATCTTTGAATGCCTTAGAAGCTTTTACAATCCCATCCTTCGAAAGATCGATGCCGATTCCCATCGCTTCTTTCCCTAAATAATCAAACCCGCAAAGCGCATTCAAATGAGAACCCTCACCGCAACCGCTGTCCAGGATGGTGAATGCCTCTTGACCAGATTTGGGATGGCTGATGAGTTCTGCTATCGTATCATGGAGCGGCTCAAAAAAACCACATTCTCCAATCAGCCTGCTTCTCGCTTCAAAAAGCTCGGCACCGTAACCGGATTTGACCGGCTTCGTCAGGAAGTTCACGTAGCCGTGCCGAGATAAATCAAATGTATGCCGCCGTTCTGTACAAATCAAGCTTTTTCCTGATGCCGCATCCATGGAAGAACCGCAGAGCGGACATCGAAACAAGCTGAAATCAACGGTTTGCTTCATGATAAAAAACACCTCATTCATTCATTTTTAGATAAATGAAAAAGGCATAGACAAATAAACCTAGGCCTATCTCAAAAATTGGCCAGGTCTGGCAGTTTGTCTACACCTGTCATTATCTATAACGAATGAATTGGATAATCATGAAAAAAACTCCCTTTTTGCTGTATGGGTTTCCCCGTTTCCATGATACAACAAATCTCCAGGAGCTGGAACCTTATCGTGAAGAAAAATCAGTACTGACATGCTGGTATCCTGCCAAAATCATATCAACATAGCAATCCAGCATGTTTTTCCTTTATTTTCTCATTTCAGAATATAAATTTTATTATTGTGAAAATAGTTAAAAAGGTTGATTTTCAAAAAGTGAAAGGATAAAATACTGCTATCATCTTAGAAAAAGACATTCTTGTATATGATCAGTAATATGGTCTGATTGTTTCTACCTAGTAACCGTAAAAAACTAGACTACAAGAAAGTTTGAATAAATTTGAACGAGTTGAAAAGGACAAGTTCTTTTCTGTTTGCTCTTATTTTTCACACTTTCTGCACTTCCAGAATTTGTGAAGGATAAGAGCTTTTTTTGTTTCCATAATAACCCTCATAGGAGTTGCTATCATGTACTTTTTACTAAACCTTGTTGGTCTCATTGTGATTATGGCAGTTGTATTCCTATGTTCTCCGCAGAAAAAGAAAATCAAGTGGCGCCCGATCATGACGTTAATTGTTCTGGAATTGCTGATTACTTGGTTTATGCTGGGAACAAAAGTCGGGAGCTGGGCCATCGGTAAAATTGGTGATTTCTTCACTTGGCTGATTGCTTGCGCCAGTGACGGTATCGCGTTTGCCTTTCCGTCAGTGATGGCGAATGAAACAGTAGACTTTTTCTTTAGTGCGCTTCTTCCAATTATCTTTATCGTCACATTCTTTGATATTCTAACATATTTCGGAATTTTGCCTTGGCTGATTGATAAAATCGGATGGGTGATTTCAAAGGCTTCCCGCTTGCCGAAATTAGAAAGCTTTTTCTCTATTCAAATGATGTTCCTGGGAAATACCGAGGCACTTGCGGTCATCCGCCAGCAGCTTACGGTATTAAATAACAACCGCCTGCTTACATTCGGTTTAATGAGCATGAGCAGCATCAGCGGCTCTATTATCGGATCTTACCTGTCAATGGTGCCGGCGACATACGTGTTTACAGCGATTCCTTTAAACTGCTTAAATGCGCTGATTATCGCAAACCTGCTGAACCCTGTTCACGTGCCTGAGGATGAAGATATCATCTATACACCGCCTAAAGAAGAAAAGAAAGACTTTTTCTCTACGATTTCTAACAGTATGCTTGTCGGCATGAACATGGTTATCGTAATCCTGGCCATGGTGATCGGATATGTCGCACTAACGTCAGCAGTGAATGGCATTCTTGGCGTTTTCGTACACGGCCTGACCATCCAGACGATTTTTGCTTATCTGTTCAGTCCGTTCGCATTCCTGCTTGGATTGCCAGTGCATGATGCGATGTATGTTGCTCAGCTGATGGGTATGAAATTGGCAACGAACGAGTTTGTTGCGATGCTTGACTTGAAAAACAATCTTAAATCCCTTCCGCCTCACACCGTTGCGGTGGCGACGACATTCCTGACGTCCTTCGCAAACTTCAGTACGGTCGGCATGATTTACGGCACGTACAACTCGATCCTTGACGGAGAAAAGTCAACGGTCATCGGGAGAAACGTGTGGAAGCTCCTCGTCAGCGGAATTGCGGTATCTTTATTAAGTGCTGCGATTGTCGGCCTGTTTGTGTGGTAGAAACATTGAGCCATATCCCTTTTCGGATATGGCTCTTTTGATTATTGATAAATAGAGGCTGGAACCTGCACATCCCGAATTCCTGCTACATAAGGCCCCAAGTCATACTGGCCGAAGACGATGGCGATCCCGTTTGCCGTAAAGTAAAACATTGTGTTTTGGTTTAGGGTTATATCCTCTTTCTTTACATCAGGGAAAAACAGCTCATCGTGTTTTTTGATATAACTATACAGATAATCTCTCGTTTTGCTGACTTTTGTTTTGGTGTTCAGAATCTGATTCAGCGTCACGCGCTTTTGTGTGTTCAAGTCATAGTTGAAAGACTGAACAGACGTTAAACCATGGGCACCGCCTGAATAGATATAATTGAGCGTTTGAATGCTGAGCTTGCCCGCCGCATTGTACTTGACGCTGAAGGATGTTTGATATTCCGTTTTGAAGCCTTGTTGTTCACCTGCTTTTTTGTTTTTCAGATATTCCTGATACGATTGTTCAATGTAGGCTTTCAGCTCTTGATTGATTTTCTTTTCAAAAGCGGCATTCCCGATGTGATGCACTTGTGGATACTTTAATTCCTTGATTTTTTTGTACGTATGGGTGCTGACAGTTGGTTTTTTCGTTTGAACTGCGTTTAAAGATGGGGCTGCATATGCAAATACGGAAAAAAGCAAGACTGCAATCCCCGCAGCTTTCAGTATGTTTTTCCACTTCATTCGATCTCCTCCTTTGATGTCGCTGTTTATCATTCCCTTATTTAAGCAATTCACACTTTTATAGACTGATTAAGTCGAAAGAAGTTTCTAGGTCTAACAGCATGATTTTTCCCACTAAAAAAGAGACACAGAATGTCTCTTTTTTATCGCCCGGAAATCGCTTCATGAACAGCTTGTGCCAAATCTGTATTTCCGAACATCTCTAATACCGCAATGACAGTCTGGTTCGGAATGTGCTCTGCTTCGTGTTTTGGCACGACCAGATCGTCTATGGTTTTTTTCAAGCTTTCATTCAGCTTTTGCTGCGGATACGCTTTGGCGTACAGCTCCATCGGATCAAGGTCATGGTTCACGCACCATTGGGCAAACACCAAAATCATCATATTTTCGTCGCGTTCGTAAGCTTCAGCGAGCTGTTTTTCGTTCATTTGTCATGCTCCTTATGAAAAGTATCTTTCTTTAAGATACAGGAGCCGATCAAATTCGTCTATCCCAATGGCGATGAGCGGAAACCGCATCAATAAATGTCTTGCTGAATGCGGTGTAGTCAGATTCATCTTTAGCCGTCACGATGCCTGGTCCCTCTGTTGTTCCGACAGAGGATTGAAGAAGGTCAATTCCTTCATTTGCCGCACCGATCGCCTTGTAGTGATCGTAAGCTTCCCTGATAAACGCCATCGCTTGTTTGTTGTCTTTTAACTCCGGCCCTCCTGCGGCATAGACGGCATCATACAGAACAGAGTCAACAGTCAGAAACGTGCCGCCGGCCTCCAGCTGCTGTCCGCTGTCGCTTGTCATATACCCTAGATTTTGACTGATGATATCCACTATGACTCCTTCATTCTTTAAAGCATCCAGCACTGTTTGCAGCTCTTTTTCATGAAATCCGTTTCCAGCAAGTACAGCGACTTTTCTTGTTGACGCGGTTTTCACTGTACGGGCCTGGCTTAATGCAGGCGAAGTAAGAATTTCTTTAGATGCTCTACGCTTCGCTGGCGCCGCCACACCTACTCCTTTGGCGATTTCTTGCGCCAAATCTTCATCGACATTGCTGAAGACATCAACGACCTGCCGCTGGACATCTTTGCTTTTGACCTTCCCGACCTCGAAGCAGAAAGCAGAAATGATGTGCTGCTTCTCCACAGGAGACATGCTGTTCCAGAACAGCTTCGCCTGTGAGTAATAATCGTTGAAGCTGTCGCTTCGCTGGCGGATTTTTTTGCCCTCGACTTTTTCCTGATAGTGGACGTATCCGCCTTCTTCAGCTGTCGCAGGCGACGGATCATTGTTTTGCAGAGAGTTTTTATGATAAGCGACAGGTCCCTTATTGATCGTCATCCGGTGATAGCCGTCGTACTGGTTGTTATGAAACGGACATACCGGCCGGTTAATCGGAAGCTCATGGAAGTTCGGGCCGCCAAGACGGATGAGCTGTGTATCTGTATAAGAGAAAAGCCGCCCCTGCAGAAGCGGGTCATTTGTAAAATCGATGCCCGGCACGACATTTCCAGGGTGGAATGCGACCTGTTCTGTTTCCGCAAACACATTATCCTGGTTGCGGTTCAGCGTCATTTTCCCAATGATTTTCACCGGCACGAGCTCTTCCGGCCACAGTTTGGTCGGGTCAAGAATATCAAAATCAAACTTGAATTCATCCTCTTCGTCAATCATCTGCACGCCAAGCTCGTATTCAACCGTGCCGCCGTTTTCAATCGTTTCCCACAGATCGCGGCGGTGGAAATCGGGATCTTTCCCGGCAATTTTTTGCGCTTCATCCCATACGAGAGAATGCACGCCGAGCACCGGTTTCCAATGGAATTTCACGAAACGCGCCTTTCCTTGCTCATTGACAAAACGGAACGTGTGAACGCCGAAGCCTTCCATCATTCTGTAGCTGCGCGGAATGCCTCTGTCTGACATCGTCCACATCACCATGTGAGCCGACTCAGGGTTATTGGCGACAAAATCCCAAAACGTATCGTGAGCAGTCGCAGCCTGAGGCATTTCATTGTGTGGCTCAGGCTTAAACGCGTGAACCAAATCCGGAAATTTGATCGCGTCCTGAATGAAAAACACCGGAATGTTATTACCCACAAGGTCATAATTTCCTTCTTCAGTATAAAACTTTGTCGCAAAGCCTCTGGCATCCCGCACCGTGTCTGCGGAGCCTTTAGAACCCGCAACCGTAGAGAAACGGACAAATACCGGTGTCTTCACTGAAGGGTCCTGAAGAAATTTGGCCCGTGTGTACTCGGTCATCGGCTCGTAAACCTGAAAAAAGCCATGCACGCCATACCCGCGCGCATGCACAACGCGCTCCGGAATCCTCTCATGGTCAAAGTGCGTCATTTTCTCCCGGAAGTGAAAATCCTCCATCAGCGTCGGGCCGCGAACCCCGGCCTTTAACGAATGCTCATCCTCTGACACCCGCAAGCCTTGGTTTGTCGTCATTTTCTTCCCGCTGTTATCGGTCCTGTACTGTTCAAGCTGCTCGTCCTTTGAGTGTTCATTTACACGTTTATTTTGATCATTACTCATGTCTGTTCCCCCTTTTTAAAACGAAACATTCTACAGCACATTTACCCGTGGCGTCCTTCAGATAAACTGCCAATCCGCTCAATAGGATTTTAGGTCTACATATCAGGATGAGGTCATACACATTTGAAATAAGCCTTCTTTACAGAAAGAAAGTATGGAAGCGCTTACGAAAAAAGCTGTTGAATAGGGGAGGTCATATCATGCTTGCCATACTCGGTTTTGTGATGATGATTGTTTTTATGTACCTTATTATGACTAACCGGCTTTCCGCACTTATTGCTTTGATTGTCGTTCCTGTTGTGTTTGCCCTGATCAGCGGATTTGGCAAAGATCTTGGCGAGATGATGATTCAGGGTGTTACAGACCTCGCTCCTACCGGGATTATGCTGTTATTCGCCATCCTGTATTTCGGCATTATGATCGACTCAGGCCTGTTTGATCCTCTCATTGCCAAAATCTTATCGTTTGTCAAAGGAGACCCGTTAAAAATCGCCGTAGGCACAGCGGTTCTGACTATGACCATTTCGCTGGACGGAGATGGGACAACAACCTATATGATTACGATTGCGGCGATGCTGCCACTGTACAAACGGCTCGGCATGAATCGTTTGGTGTTAGCGGGAATAGCGATGCTCGGTTCGGGGGTTATGAATATTATCCCGTGGGGCGGGCCGACTGCGAGGGTTTTGGCTTCCTTAAAATTGGACACGTCAGAGGTCTTCACACCGCTGATTCCTGCCATGGTCGCCGGTATTCTCTGGGTGATCGCCGTTGCTTATATCCTCGGAAAGAAAGAGCGGAAGCGGCTCGGCGTCATTTCGATTGATCACGCACCGTCTACCGATCCAGAGGCTATGCCGCTGAAGCGTCCCGCTCTCCAATGGTTTAACCTGCTGCTGACTATCGCTCTGATGGCCGCTCTGATCACCAGCCTGCTGCCGCTCCCTGTTCTTTTTATGACCGCGTTCGCCATCGCCTTGATGATCAACTATCCAAATGTCAAAGAGCAGCAGAAACGAATCTCGGCGCATGCGGGTAACGCGTTAAACGTTGTCTCAATGGTGTTTGCGGCAGGGATATTCACAGGCATTCTCTCCGGCACAAAAATGGTGGATGCCATGGCGCATTCTCTCGTTTCACTCATCCCTGACGCCATGGGTCCGCACCTGCCGTTGATCACTGCGATCGTCAGCATGCCATTCACCTTTTTCATGTCGAATGACGCCTTTTACTTCGGTGTCCTTCCCATCATCGCCGAAGCCGCTTCCGCTTACGGAATAGACGCCGCTGAAATCGGAAGAGCCTCCTTGCTGGGTCAGCCCGTGCATCTGCTCAGCCCGCTCGTGCCTTCCACCTATCTATTAGTCGGAATGGCAGGCGTCAGCTTTGGCGACCATCAAAAATTCACTATTAAATGGGCCGTGGGGACAACGATTGTGATGACGATTGCGGCGCTTTTGATCGGGATTATTTCGTTTTAATCAAAAAAGGATTTCCGCTGGCGGAAATCCTTTTCTGTACATTATTTTTTTGTATAGCGCACCCAGTCGTAATGAGCGTATAGCGGATTTACACCATTGTAGGAACCGAGCCATTCATCGACACCCGTGCCATTCCACAGGTTCATCATGATTTTTCCTGGTGTTGTCGGAATTTGGTTTGTTGCAGTATGTTTTAATTGCCCATCGACATACCATTTAATAGAGTTTGGCTGCCAATCGAACGCATACGTATGATAGGCATTGGCTGCATCAAACCCGAGATCCACAACCTTCTCATGGTTTCCTGCACCATTTGTATAATAGTTAAATTGAACCTTTGTTGTGTCTTTTCCTAAAAATTCGATATCAATCTCATCCCAAGGGGTTCCATCTGTCGGACCTGTGTAAGTGAAGAACGATGAAACGATCCCTGTGTTTTTAGCTGGTTTCATTCTGACTTCATATAGTCCATAGCCATATGTTTGGACAGAGCGGTTTTCCCCGCAATCAAACTTGTTATAAGATGGACTTGTTAGCGCCAAACGCATTTCACCCAATGACGTTATTGATACGTTGTTAGCACGCCAAGTGCAGTTGAACATATTTCCATTTGAATAACCATCTGCTTTTTGCCAAAAGCCAGAGTTATAGCCGTTAAAAGGGTCAAAAAACGATCCACCTGTTTGAGCCGAGGCAGTAGAAGTGACTGCAAACAAACTCATAAACAATCCAGTGACAAGAAGCAGCAACACTCGTTTCAGATAAGGCATATTGGCATTCCCCTTTCATTGAAAGCGTTTTCTACGTTGATCTTACATGATTCTTTTAAAAGGGAACATCGGTCAAAATAATGATAATAACGAATCTTACTGATTGCTATGATCACCTCCCTCTAAAAAAATAAAAACCTAAATTACCATTAGCCCAGACATAAATGATCCGCACTCATTGTAATTTAGGTTTTGCCTGCTTTATCAGTAACAATCCTACCATCATCATATTGAAATGTAAGAAAAAACGAACACACGAAAATAAAAATGTCAGCGCTCTCATTATGCTTGTTTGACTATCCTTTCTATGTGAATCGTTAAATACAACAGCTCGTCACTGGTGAGCTTGTGCTCATACTCCCGCTCAATGTAGGTTTGGATTTTCTTCGTACAGTCATACGCCCGATGATACTTTTCTCTCACTGTCTCCAGCAAAAAATCATCCTGGCTTTCCATATGTGTACCGTTAAAAAGACGCTGTGCGAAAAACTTTAAGTGGGTGACGAACCGATAATAGTGAAGCGATTCTTCATTGAATTCAATTTTAAAATGGTATTTTACAATACTCAAAATCTCTTGCATGACTTTTGTAATGTTGATGATATTGGGCATCTCTTCATTCAGCTCGGCATTGACAATATGCAGAGCAATAAAGCCTGCTTCATCCTCTGGCAGAGACACGCCAGTCTTGTTTTTTACCATGGCCAACGCTTCTTTGCCAATGGCAAATTCGTCTTTGTACAGCCGTTTTGTTTCCCACAGCAAGGCGTTTTTGATATCAAGCCCTTTCTGATTGCGCTGGATGGCAAAGTTAATATGATCGGTCAGCGACACATAGATGCTGTCGTTGAGCTTTTTGCCGAGCTGTAATTTTGCGTAGCTGATAATCTCTTCGGATACTTCCATGCACTCGATCGGTATATCATACAAAAGGGTTTTAAATTTTTCTGATACATCCTTGTTATCGAGCGTAAACACCTTCTCAATGCGGGCTTCATCGACATCATCGCCGGACTTTTTCTGGAACGCGAGCCCCCTGCCCATGACAACCAACTCTTTTCCCTGTTCATTGACCACGCTGATCACATTATTGTTGATCACCTTCGCAATTTTCATGACATGTCCCTCCAATCAACTAAGAACAGGCTATATCTTGATTGTACATCCTTTTTGCACTAGGTCAATATCATCAGGGAAAGACGGGAACCAGTTAGTACAATTCACTCAATACCGGCTGTCCGGGCTGTTTTTGAAGCAGCGCCTCCAGGTAGCGTTCAAATAATGCCTTATCCGCTTTCTGCTTTTTGACAATGCTATTTATGATTTTGACGCTTTCAGCGCTGTATTGTGTATATTGTTTTTTCAGCTGATCCAGCTGCTGTCTTGTCGTCTTCGCGTTTTTCGGTGTGACTTGACTGATGAGGTTGATCATACGGCCTGTGATCTCAAAAAAAGCGGCTCTATTTTCTTTCAGCTGCTGAATTTCGCTGCGGATCATGTCTTGATTTCGCGTTTTTTCAAGCAAGGCGATCGCCTCGCTGTTTTGTTTTTTGAGCGATTTGCTTTCAATTTTAATCGATTCAAGGTTCTCTTTCGCAATGTCTGCTTCTTCTTCAGTCATGCTGCTTCGCACGAAGTATTCTGGATTGCCGATCCCATAATCAAATGCTTCGCTCACTTTGATCATGGAACTGAACACAATGGCCAGCTGCCTTTCGCTTGCAAGGGCTTGGAAATCCTGCTTTTTCTTACTGCTCATCGGTTTGGCTGCGGTTTGTTTTACTGTCTTTTGATCACAGTCTGCGAACGTCTGAGCCTCACCTTCACTTTCGCATGCGCTCATCACAAGAACTGTGACCAGCAGGCTTATACACAAGCCTATTCGCCTCATGCTCTGTCTCCTCTCTGCTGAATCCTTCTGGAAAATACCATGAAATATAGTTAAATGGTACCAGATGCACCTAATCCCAGCAATAAATCAAAAGTATGATTTGAAGCGAAAAAACATAAATATTTTGTAAAAATTGACGTGCATTCCATTCTTTTCAGGCCCATTTCTCGTACAATAGAAGTATCGTTACCGGAGAGGGGCTCTGATGATGAAACGTTTTACGAAACAAGAAAACAGCTGGGTGTTATATGACTGGGCAAATTCGGCTTACTCAATTGTCGTGACCACCGCGGTGTTTCCGTTATTTTATAAATCAGCGGCTGCGGAAAGCGGTGTCAGCGCCGCTCAATCGACTGCCTATCTGGGCTATACCATTGCGATTTCAACATTTATTCTTGCGATGCTCGGCCCTATTTTAGGCACAATCGCCGACTATGAAGGGTGCAAGAAAAAGTTCTTCGGTTTCTTTGTGTCTGCCGGTGTCGCCAGCACCGCGATGCTCGCCTTTATCCCTAGTGAACATTGGCTGCTATTGTTGCTGTTTTATACAATATCGGCTATCGGTTTTTCCGGCGCCAATGTGTTTTATGATGCCTTTCTCGTTGACGTCACGCCTGAGAAACGGATGAATCTCGTCTCGGCACGGGGTTTTGGCTTAGGATACATTGGAAGCACAATTCCATTTATCATCAGCATTGCTGTCATCCTGCTCGCTCAAGCAGAAACAATTCCAATGTCTGTATCGGCTGCAAGCCAGCTGTCCTTTTTTATAACGGCTGCTTGGTGGGGGCTGTTCACCATCCCGATGATCAAGCATGTCCATCAGCGCTATTACATCAAAAGAGAACCTCATATCGTCATCAACAGCTTTAAGCGGCTCGGCCAAACGATGAAACGGATCAGGCAATACCGGGCACTGTTTCTCTTTTTGCTCGCTTATTTCTTTTATATCGACGGTGTCGGCACGATTATTACGATGTCGACATCCTATGGATCAGATTTAGGGATCGGCTCCTCAAGCCTTCTGATCATCCTGTTTGTCACCCAGGTCGTTGCCGCGCCGTTTTCGATTGTCTACGGAAAACTGGCAGAACGCTTCACGGGAAAGACAATGCTGTACGTTGGGATCGTTATTTATATGATTGTCTGCGTGTACGCCTATTTTATGGAGACAACGATTGATTTCTGGATACTGGCCATGCTTGTCGCTACCTCGCAGGGCGGTATTCAAGCCCTCAGCCGTTCCTATTTCGCCAAGCTTGTGCCAAAGCGCCACGCCAATGAATTCTTCGGCTTCTACAACATTTTCGGGAAATTCGCCTCAATTATGGGACCACTGCTCATTGCCGTGACCGCCCAGCTGACCGGAAAATCCTCGACTGCGGTGTTCAGCCTGATCATTTTGTTTGTGATTGGCATTGGGATTCTTGCCTTTGTTCCGGAGGAGACCAGCGCCGATGTCAGCCAGCAGCAAAATGACCTGCCCCTTTAACTGGGAGCAGGTCATTCATCATTTATTCGCTTTATTCACCTTGAGCTTTTTCCCTTTGACGGTTGTGTTCTTCATCACTTGGAGAACATGAGGTCCTTTCCCATTTAAAATCTCAACGTATGAGGCGTTATCCATAATCGTGATGATGCCGATGTCATCAGCTGACACACCATCAATTTTGGCAATCGTTCCTACAAAATCAACGGCTCTTATTTTCTTTTTCTTTCCGCCGTTAAAATACAGCTTCATAATGTCTTTATTCAGCTCTTCGCTTTTGTCCTTTTTGCTTTCCGGACGGTCATTCATTTTAGCTAGAAATTCAGGTTTCTTCCTAGCCACTTCCTCTTGAGAAGGGGCTTCTATTTTTTGAATCTCAAATCCGATATATTCTTCAATGTCGGCTAAAAACCGTTTTTCGAAGGCCGCGACAAACGAAATGGCCTTTCCTTTGTTCCCTGCGCGTCCCGTTCGGCCTGTGCGGTGCACGTAGCTTTCCTTTTCAAACGGCAGATCATAGTTGATGACAAGGGAGATATTTTCAATATCAATCCCGCGCGCGGCGACATCTGTCGCAACTAGGTAACGGTACTCGCCCCGTTTAAATTCATTCATGACGTCGAATCGGTCTTCCTGAATCATTCCGCCGTGAATTTTATCGCATGGATATCCTAAGTCATCCAATTCATCGGTCAGCTGATTGACGTGCTCTTTCGTTCGGCAGAAAATGATGCAGCTATCGGGATTCTCCGTCATCAGCACATCTTTCAGCAATGAAAATTTATTCTCTTCTCTTACTTGAATCACCGCATGTTCAATATTCCTTGTGGTTAGGCCGGCCGCTTTGATTTCGATATGCTCCGGGTTTTGCATATATTGACGGCTCAGCTTCTCGATATCCTGCGGCAGCGTTGCCGAAAACAGCATCGTCGTGCGCTCAGTCGGCAGATGCTTTATAATCGCCTCGACCTGCTCGATGAAGCCCATATTCAGCATCTCATCCGCTTCATCAATGACCAAATAAGAGAGACGATCCAACGGCAGCGTGCCTTTTTCGATATGATCTAGAACACGTCCCGGCGTACCGACAACAATGTGGCTTTTTTGCTTAAGCTCGGCTTTTTGTTTATCGAAGGAGGACTTTCCAAATACAGCTGTCGCTTTGATTCGTTTAAATCGTCCGATGTTCGTGATATCCTCTTTTACTTGCACCGCAAGCTCACGGGTCGGTGTTAAAATAAGCGCCTGCGGCTTGTTTTCATCCCAATCCGCCAGCTCACAGAGAGGAATCCCGAACGAAGCCGTTTTCCCGCTTCCCGTCTGTGATTTGACGACAAGATCCTTTCGTTCAAGGGCAGCCGGGATCACGCTCTGCTGCACCTTGGTCGGTTCTGTATATCCCAGTCCTTCCAGTGCTCGTAAAATGTCATGACTGATTTGATAGTTTTTAAAATGACTCATGTATAAACTCCTGTCTCTTGCAGATGTTCTCATTATACTCTAATTGACGAAGGCGTATGTGTTTTGTCGAAAAAATGACGTGTTAAAAGCCATCGATTCCCTGGCGTTTTAGCTCCTGAACAGCCAATCGCGCCAGTGCGTCGGCCCCCGTGCGGTTCGGATGCAGCGTATCTCCGTCCATATAAAGAGCGAGTGTTTTTTCCGGACCGATCGATGTAAAGTATGCCGAGCTGAGGACATTTAAGTCAATGAGGTATGTTTTTTCCTCTTCGGCTAAGGCCAAAATAGAAGCCCTGTACCATCTGTTGACAGACGAATGGATGCCTTCAGAGGTAAAATCGGTCGCCCGGCCCTGAGGCGTTGATAGGATGACGTCCGCTCCTTTCGCTTTCACCTGGCGGATCATATCACGCATCATCTCTTTAAACTCCGCTTCAGATTCATTATGCTTCGGATTTGTGTCATTAATGCCAAGCTGCAAGATAAAATAATCCCCCGGCTTGATGTACTTCAAAATCGCCTCCAACTGCCCCTCATTTCTGAATGCTCTCGCGATCTGTCCGCCAGACGCCATGTTTCTCACTTGAAAGGTGTGTTTATCGATATAGTGAGGCAGCATCTGCCCCCAGCCCGCCTGCTTGCTGCTGTTGAGCGGATAATAATTGCACACCGTCGAATCGCCGCCGACATAAATGGTTCGGTTCGTCACCGACTGATCAGACAATTTCTTTATTTTCAAGGCGCTGAGCGTAAAAGCGGTGCCAGCTTTCCCCTCTGTCACCAGCAGATTCAGCTGCCCGTCGGTGACAGGAATTTGGAACGTATCCTCCGCGCCGTCCCCCGTCATATTGATGACCTGAAACACGCCCTCCGCCGCCACACTGGCCCTTGCCGTATTGCCAAGCATCACCTTCACCTCGTAAAGGCCGTTCGGGAGATCCACTTGAAACGTGTTATTGCTTTTCGTCCCATACGCTAAAAATTGAACCGCATCACTCTTCACACCAGTCCCGGATGCCGCCACATCCTTCATATTCTCCGGTGTTTGAAAGCCGTAGCCCTTTGACCGGTCATACCGATCAGACGCCCTAACACCAATGTAATCAGGCTCAACCGAACCGCTTCCAAAATCAAACTGATACACCTTCTGCTCCGCTGCCTTCACACTCTCATTCCCGTCAAAACACAGCATCAACATCATCACAAAAACCGCAGCCATCCATTTTTTCATCAAGATTCCCCCTCTATGAAAACGCATACATTAATGCATACTCGGTGATTGTTTCTTTATGATGACTGAAGGGAGAAAAAAATGGCGATGAAGAATAAAAAATGAGGGGGAGTCTCAAAAAGGGGAAAATCAGTGTGACTTCTTGTCACACTTGATCACATCCCAACCTCCGCAATAGAAGCTTATTTGGTCTTCTTCGTCATACACATAATAACGGAGTCTTTCCCATTGATCATTAGTCGGTTCAATTTCCAACTCAACCGCATCGATGGATTCAAGGTCATCCAGCTTTGATGCACTAATGTTTTCAAACCGCAATTGAATGTCACAGGTTTGAGCAGATAGTTTTAATTCAAACACAGGAATTTGAATATAACGATCATCTTCTTTCATATAGAAAGAAAACTCGTTTAATGTAAATGGACCTGTATCCTCATCAGAAAGATGCTTTTTCAATTTCTCGTATTGTGTGATATTCAAATGAATTCCCCCTATCCTTAGTTACCGCCAACCATATAGATGTCTACAGCATCGTATTCAAACCACATGATCCGTTCGCCTGAGTCCGTTAGACACTGGAGCTTCCCTTCTGAAAAATAACTTTTATCCGGTTGAGGATCAGTGATCAGAAAAACATCGTCATTGATGGAAGCTAGCAGAAAGAGATAACCTGCAATGTCACGGTCTGCTTTCTGTATTACTGATTCGAAACGGAATTCCCTTTTGGCCAGCTTCGTCACCTTGTAAGCATGTCCTTCAAAATACTCGGACAGGTATTCTATAAATGAACCAGTCGTTATTACCTGTATCATGATTCGATCGTAGGCAAGCCCTTCCCAAAAACGATAAAACGACTCTGCATCTTCAAGTTCACAAGACATAACAACTTGGTGAGGCTTAAGAACGATCATGTCCAAATTGCCGATACTGCTTATAGAGGTTATTTCCATAAAATCTTCCCCTTATCAGTTGGATAGCGCAACGCAAATCTCTTGTCTGACTTGTTCATACAAGAGAATGTGATGATACAGACCCTTATCGTTTTTGATCATATCCGAAAGTATGTCTGGATACAGCTCAAAAAAGGTTTTCTCCAACGAACGCCGCTGATGCTGGGGCATCCTTTTATTCGCCAGCACATAATCCAAACTGCCATCAACTAGCATAAAAAACTCATAGATTTCCGTTTCAAAGCCGTACAATTCACTAGGATACGGCTTTTCTTCAAGCTCTCGCTGTCTTTTTCTCAGTTTTTGAAGCACGTTGATCCTCTCCTCACCCTATTCAACTTCCATCACCTCATATTGCCGGCAATAAAAACGGAACGTCTCCTCTTCCCATTCTTCCACAAGGTAGATGCCTTGCGGCTGCGATTCAATGCTGAGAAGGCAATCAGACATATCCGAAAGGGTTTCGATTTATGACCACAATCGTACGTGAATGATAAACAGCTGCTAACTCAATCGTATAAATGGCACCAAGCACGTGATCTGTTTCCCGATAAAAACGCCATTTCTTGATATGCTGAAACAAAATAGGAGTAGCTCCTGAAATACTCAATTTTGATTCCTCCGTTGATAGCGTCTTTATACTCCATACTCACAGTAAGGCTTCAAATCAGGAAAAGCATCCTTCAACATTCTTTCTATGTTTTCATCGGTCACTGTAAATATAATATCTGTTGAATCAAAGAAACCGACTTCAAAAATACACTCTTTCACAGGAGAAACATAATCATCTACATAATAGTCAACATTCCCATCGACAAAAGGCACATTTGTTAGATTATAGGGTAACGTCTCTTTAGGTACAGCTGTTAAAGTAGAAAAAATCACATAAACCTTAAATTCATTTAATATTCGCTGAAACTCCTCACCTGTGATAAAAAGATAGTCTTCACGCCCGCCAATGATATCGTTCCAATGATCTTTATCCTCGGATACATCCATCATATTCAAAATATCGCCAATGACCCAATGATACTCAGTGATAGGGAGAGGGAATTGTTTGAAAAAATCACTTAAAAGAAAAAGTTCAGAATTCGCATATTCCAGACAATACCTGCTCATATGTACCTCCCCACCAATAAAACCCTTTTTACAACTCATACTTGATCAATTCCTCCATCGAAGTTCCTTTGAAATATTGATAAAGAATATCCTCGATACTCAAATGACCAAATAGCCCAATCGGATTGCTAAACGTCTTCCCCCACTTTTCATCAACCTCTATTAAATCACTCTCTGACGCTAATGAATCGTCTTGGCTAATGAGGTATTTTCCATCTTCATACATGACAAATGTTATAGCAGATTGATCAAATTTCCTCATCAAATCTATCGGCACCTTGGAAACAACCTTCCAACTTCCCTGAAGAAAGCCTGTATATCCTGTATTCGCAATAAAAAGGGTTCTTTGCTTTTCTGCCATCATGAGAGAAATGTCTTTTTTACTCAAGCGTTGATCTGTAAAAATATCAAAATACTGAATGAGAAGATCATCATTTTTATCTGTTGCTAAATCTCCTTTTACCACTAATGCATATGTAAACTGATTGATTTGCCGTAAAGGGATTTCAATGACAACACCAGGCCTAACTTCACTTAAAGTAGTTCTTTTTTTCATCTTTAGGTTGATATCGGTGACTTGTTTTCCTTCTAATTCTTTAAAAAGCGAATCGCCGTCTGAGTTCAATACCTGAAAGAGAGTATAAATAAATTCATTTAGAGTAGGCTTGCGATCCAATTGTTCCAGGAACACAGCGTGAAAATCTTCGATGGCGTCGTGACAAATATCCAAACCATCATCACTTACGAATATCTTTTTAT
This sequence comes from Bacillus sp. LJBS06, assembly GCF_016924995.1. Taxonomy (NCBI): domain Bacteria; kingdom Bacillati; phylum Bacillota; class Bacilli; order Caryophanales; family Bacillaceae; genus Bacillus; species Bacillus sp. LJBS06. The sequence goes on from NZ_CP070483.1 coordinate 3,966,048, forward strand.
TTTTATATTTCTCTTCCCAAAAGCCCATGTTTCACCTCCGTTTTTCAGAACACTCATCTATTTTGAAACAGAATCGGCGGATATTTATCTATCGCCTCCAACAGCTCTTCACCAAACACAGTGATTGTCAATTTCCACGGGTCTCCCAAAAGTCCCCAAGAGAAGTCCTGATGAAAAAAGAAATAATAGTCTCCATTTGGAAATACGGGAACAGGCCATTCGCCAAATTCATCCTTAGGCATTGCCTGATGAGGACTAAAGGTATATCCGTCATGCTGCCAATCTAGTGCGTACATTACTTCGTTCTTTCCAGTACATAATTGAAATGCTTTTAAAATAGAAGTCTCTAAATCACTCAGCACTCCGCTCACATCATTATGACCAGCTTTACTGCTCATCTCGCTTGAGATATCAAACACTCGATATGGATCAGGCGGGATGATGTGATGACATCTGTTTCCGGGTTTCCATTTTATGAGCTTGTTCACTTCTGACCAGATGCGGTCTTGTTTTGTCTGACTTAAAGCGCGCCAATTCATCATGATCTCATCCCTACGCCTATTGGATATCCTGTTTATAAACACCAGAAGAGGCCACTGCGTAAACAGCGTTACTTGTCAGTTTCAGCTGTTGAACGTCTAGGGCTTCACCGTTCGAGTCACAGCATGTTATCTCTTTCATCTCTTGACTCACATCGGCAGAAATTAAATAAAGAGACGACTCGAGCTCTTCACTGTAACAATTGAACGTCCCAACCAAAAAACCTTCTTCAGATATCGCAAGCTGATAAAATGCTTCTGAGTCCGGCTCTTTATCCGACAGAATCCACACTCGTCTCACGACCGTTTCATCAAATGCGGCAATGACTGCATCTCCGTAATACAGCATATAAATCAATCCGTTTACTTCTGTAAGCCCATAACAATCAACTACAGCCGGCGCATCCATTTCTTCGAGCTTTCTATCAATGTGTATTTCCTTCTGCTGACCATCTAACGTAAGACACCACACACTATGGCCGTTGGGATTCTCATCATGATAAATCCCTTCATCACATAAACCGACCCAAAGCTGTTGTTTCTCATCCAAAAGACAGCAGGAAACCCCTGAAGGCAAGTGAAAAGCACTTTCCATCCTTCCCTCTTCTGAAAAAACCTTTACCTTCGGCTCATACGATTCGTAATAAACGAAGACATAGCCATCTGCACATTGTTGAAAGAGCAGAATATCACTGTATGCAATCTGCTCTTTCACTTTAAAATCCCGAACATCACCGGAAGGATCATAGGTTGTAATGGTGATATCTCCTTTCTCACCTTTTCCAATGTAGACACACCCCTGTGGATCGGCATGGAAAAAACAATCTTGGGTGTTCGTGTTGATGATTTTATTCATTTTTAATTTTTTCATTGGTTATGCTCCTAGGTTAGAAATGAAATGATAAGAATAAATCATTTAGTTGTTTAATTGGTATGCATAAAACGATTGATCATCAAAGCGAACTGTTTCAGCTTCTATAGCAATCAGCATTCTGTTCATGTCAATGAGAAAGTTAGCATTTGATTGATACTCCGGAATTACAGAATTTGATAGATTTCCGATTCCTTCTGGATGATAACTCATCTCAAAAACTTGCCAATTATATTCTTCCGGATCTATTTTTTCCAATCTCATGTCGCCTACATCCGCACTATAATAAGTGGATGCCACATTTTGAAATAATATTTTATGCGTATATTCAGCTTCACTTTCAAAAACCTTGATATTAAGTGAGAGTTCTTTTTTAAACACATTAAAATCTAAATGAAGGACACTGCACCCCTCATCTATATAATCAACCCATTCATTAATTGTTTTGCACATTGTCATCTCCTGCATCTTTTTTAATCAATAACACCTTACCACCAAACACAAATTACTCCGTATATTGTTTGATCCAATCATTTAAATCATCTGTTGAGTGCAAATAAGTTTCAGGAGAATCTTTCAAATCAATCCCGCTTAGAAGGATTAACATATCCCAGACTCTATCGTCTTCTCCTTCGGGCTCATCCGCATAAACATAAGTGCCCGCCCAATCCGACACTTCTTCTCTTGTTGTTTGTCCGGTTAAGACACTTTTGATTTTATTCGTGCATTCTAGTAAATTTGGCTCGATCAAATTGATCACCACGCATTCAAGTACTAAATGATTTTATAAAGTTTACAGGTTTTTGGCATAAAAGAGCTCACAACCGTATTCCGTGTGAAATAAACAGATTACAAATGTAAAGGAAGGTTCCATCAAAATAAAGCTATTGGAAAGTAATTGATCTTCAAATTCAATAAAATCTAATAAACAGTCTAGATGCTCTATACAATCTTTCAGCGTACTCTTGATGGCTCCCACTTCATCACTTTGTGGATGGAATAGGTAAACGATATCATTTATCCTCTCAGAACCCACAGTAATAATGGTTTCTTTTAAAAGCTGTTTAGCCTCCTTTTTGCTAATTACTCCTACTTCACGTACTATACCTACTATAGAATTTGACAAGACAGTATCCAGCAACTTACGGCTTAGTTCTGCCTCAGTGAATTGATAAATAAACCCTTTTTTTGTACAATTGTTTAATCTCTCTTTTACTTCTTTTATCAATAAATATCTTTTATTTTCTTTAAGTTTTTCAGCTAATTTGCTGCTCGTCACTCTCTCACATCCCAAATAAACAGCCAGGTTTTACTTTACAGTATCGATCTAATACAAATCTCATTCTTTCGCACATAACTATACTTTTAATTTAATGAATTATACTAATAGAATAATCATGATGATTCCATACAAAAGCGTAAAATATACTATTTAAAATTTGTTAAATGATATTTAAAATATTTTCTCTATGTCTTGAACCTATTCTGATTGTCTCAGAATCTGTTATTTCTATATGATAGAAGACAATATTCAGTAAATCTTTAATTATTGTTTTTTCTGTTATATGAACTGTGCTTAATATATTTTTTAACTCATCGTCTTTTCTCACTAATATGATATTCTCATGAGCAACAATTGTATTTTTGTATTCTTCTGCTGATGTTTTCGTAAAAGATATTTTTTTAGGATTAAACAAAGTATTTCCTTTTAATCTTGCCGAGTATATGCGATCATAACTATCTTTATTTGAAACTGAATAAGAATACATTGCATATTGTTTACTTTCTATTTTTTTTAATATGTCGAATATTATATCCTCTATTGTTCTATATTCTTTTTCAACCCGATCATAGTCATTGAGAGTTGATATTTCATAAAAATAGTACATTAACTTTTCCCCTTTTAAACCCACATTATGAACTGTCTCCTCCATCCTTACCGTATTACTTTGTAAAGGATTCTATATGGCATTTGTCTTTGTTAAAATTTTAAACATCCCACAGCCAATTATCAGGTTCTTCCTAACTGATCACAGATCAAATGATCCGGCGCAAAAATTGAAATAACTGTATTATTGATTCAACAATGTTAGCGCCCTCGGAATACAATTACAATATTTTTCTAGAATGTTTATGTTATTTTAAGAATAAAAAAAGGCCCCCTAAGGCCTTTTACGCTTTCTTTCTCAAGCTTGTTCTATATTATTGTCTTCAGCAACCACATCCGCCTTCCCCCGCCTCCTGACAAGCGTCAAGGCCATGCCCGCAAAGATCAGCACGATGCCGAGCGTTTGATAGAGGTCAGGGCGGAAACCTGTAAAGACGGTATCGAGCACGATCGCGACAGCGGGGTCGAGAAAGACAATGATTGAAATAAATTTCGTTGATAAAAATCGCAAGCTGTCAAAAAACAACAAATATACAATACCCGTATGAATAATACCGGTAGATACCACCATAATCCAGTTTCCCTGAGAAAGGTCAGCAAAAGCGCCGAAGTGAATAAACGGAATCAGAATGATAACCCCTAAACCCGTTTGCAGGAAGGTGGTCGTGTAAGGGCTGAGGTTTTGAATGCCTTTTCCCAATAAAGTGGTGAACGCATAAAACAGGGCGGCGAGAACGGCCCAAATGATCCCTGATCCCATCAGCTGCGTCAATGAAGTATTGCCGTTAATCCCGGAAATCAGCGCAGTTCCCAGAAAACAGATGATAATGGAGCTGACGGAGATGACATGTAATCTCTCTCTGTAGATGATGCTTCCCAGGAGAAGAACAAGCACCGGTGCTAGGTGATAAACGGAGATAGCAATTGTAACGGACGTTTCTTCAAAAGACTTAAATAAGAACACCCAGTTGAATACAAGAAAGAAACCGCACGCCAATGTTTGCAGCACGTCTCTCTTTCTCCATTTTTCAGTTTTATATTGGCCGGACGCCAGCCAGCAAAAGCTTAAAAATAGCGTCGCACAAAGGCAGCGGACAAAGACCAATTCAAATGACGGCAGATTGGTATGCTCTGAGAAAAAGCCGATGGAGCCGAAAATCACCATAGAGATGACCATTTTGATTACGGCTGTTGATTTTTGTTTTGGTGTGATTGAGAGATCTTGCTGCATCAAGCGTATTCTACCTCCAGTTATGTATAGGGAAAAGCACCCCAACTGCAAGGTGCTTTTCCCTTTTTTATAGTTTCTTGCCGGCCGTCCAGCCGCCGTCTATGACAAAGTTTGAACCTGTAATAAAGTGCGCCTCATCAGAAGCCAAATACTTCATACAGGAAACAATATCACTCGGCTGCCCCCACGTATGAAGGGCATGGTTATCCTTGATCAGCTGAACCATTTCATCGTCTTGAAAATACTCTTCCGTTAATTCTGTTTGGATCACGCCCGGTGAAATGCTATTCACCCTGATCCCCTTTGATCCAAATTCCATAGCGAGCTGCTTCGTCAGTCCGATGACCGCGTGCTTGGAAGACACATAGGCAGCCCGCGCAGGCTCTGCCATCAGACCGGACACAGAGGCGATGTTGATTATACAGCCTCGTTTTCCCAGCTTTGACCACAGCCTTGCCGCATCTCGGGAAAGAATAAAGGCTGCCGTGAGATTAATGTCTATGACCTTTTTGAATGATTCTGCCGATAATTCAAGAACAGGGGTGATTTCTCTTATCCCTGCTGCATTGATCAAAATATCCGGGATCAATCGGCTTTGTTCAAGTTTTGGCATCAAAGATTCCGCCTGCTGGACATCAGACAAGTCTGCTTTTTCCATCTGAAACTCACCGTTTACTATAAATTCTGACATTTTATTCGTTTGAATATCCACTCCAACGACTCGAAAGCCTTCTGTTAGAAATTGCTTTACTGCCGCAAAGCCGATTCCGCTATTTCCCCCAGTGATCATTATATTCTTTTTTTTCATCATTTTACATTCTGCCTTTTTTCATTTTGGTAATTTGTAATAATCTGAATATTATTATTTGACAATATATTACAAATAATTTAGCATTGCACTACATCCTCTATTTTCCACATTTTCTATCATACAGGAAATTACTAAAAAAATCATCTACTTTTTAAGGAGAGATTCATATGGTTCAAGTTTCAAACGTACAAAAAGAGTTGAGATCCGATATTTCTAAATATGCTTCTTTTTTAAAGGAAAACGGCTATTCGTATATTCCAGCAGATTTCTACCGGCAAAAAAATACAGACGCCGCAGTCTGCGAATTACAGCTTACATATGACGCTTTGAAAGCTGATCCTAAAGGAGGCGGCCGTTACAGAGCGCATTCCCGCTACATTTTGGCTCCTCACTCCGACACTCTTGAATTAGATCCGGATAATGGATATTTCCAATCAAAAGAATATAATTATGATGACGGTGGTATCGTCAGACAATTTGAAAAAATATCAGATGAGTTTCTACAGCATCCTATTACGCAGCAAATGATACATTCAAATGTAGAAATGGCCCGCCAAACCGATTTTGTAGATTGGGAGAAAGAAGTGATCGTCGGGCTTCACCAAGTCAGATATCAAGTGACACCTGACGCGCCTTCATACAGCTCACCCATTTGGCTGCATCGTGACGATGAACCGCTTGTTTTCGTCCATCTATTTCAGCTGAGCGAGGATGCTATCGGAGGAGATAACTTAATTGCTCCGTCTGTTAAGCAAATTGATAAAGTGCTGCGGCTGACAGACCCGCTTGAAACACTTGCTCTCGGGCAAAAGGTCTTTCATGCGGTTACACCGGTCGGCACTGCAAATAGAGATGGTGCGCATCGAGATATATTATTAGTTACATTTTCTAATAAATAAAAAAAGCGCCCAAGGGGCGCTTTTTCAATAAATCTATCGAACAATCAAAACCGGGCAGGTTGATAATTGAGACACTTTATGGCTGACGCTTCCAAGCATCATTTCTTTCAGGCCGCTGATCCCCCGGCTGCCAACGATGATCAGGCTGACGCCTTTCTCTTTTGCATGATTTAGTATTTCATGTGCCGGCTCGCCATTCGCGTAAATGATTTCAGCTTGAACACCGTTATCGGCTGCTTTTTCTTTTGCGTTCTCTAGGATTTTCAGGCCTTCTTTTTTAACTTCGTTCCTGATTTCATCAATAAAATGTTCAGGCACATAGACAATTCCCGTCAGAGAAGAAGTCGTGACGACGGCTTCTCTCCCCACATGAAGAATGCTTAGTTCCGCTTGCTGCTCTTTGGCCAAATGCACTGCGGCATCAAGCGCTTTTTCACTCATATCTGATCCGTCAATCGCAACTAACATTTTGTTAAACATGCTCTTCCCGCCTTTCGGACTGTGGGTGGTTCATCTTTCTCTTTTATTGTCCGCCTGCTTTTCGTTATTGTCAATTGAAGCGCATGAGTTTTCAAAAAGTTGTCAGAGACTCTCTCCGTTTGTAGCGATGACCTGCTGATACCAGTTGAAGCTTTTTTTCTTGATGCGGTTTAATGTTCCGTTTCCTTCATTGTCCCGGTCCACATAAATGAAGCCGTAGCGTTTTTTCATTTCCGCAGTAGATGCACTGACAAGGTCAATTGGCCCCCATGATGTGTATCCGATTAATTCAACGCCGTCCGCAATGGCTTCGCGCACTTCAATTAAATGATCACGCAGATAGTTGATTCTGTAATCGTCCTGAATTGAGCCGTCATCCTCAACTTTGTCTACAGCGCCCAAGCCGTTTTCAACAATGAACAGCGGCTTCTGATAGCGGTCGTATAATGTGTTGAGCGTAATGCGCAAGCCTTTCGGGTCAATTTGCCAGCCCCATTCTGATGATTTCAGGTAAGGGTTTTTAACTCCCCCCAGCAGGTTGCCGCCTGATTTTGCAAGCTCTTCCGGATCAGTGCTCGCCGCCATCGACATGTAGTAGCTGAATCCAATGTAATCTACCGTATGTTCTTTCAAGAGCTCTTCATCGCCTTCAGCCATTTCAATTTCAATATTGTTTTCAGCCAGATAGCGTTTCATATATCCCGGGTACGCGCCTCTTGCTTGAACGTCTGAGAAGAATAGTGTTTTGCGCTCATTCTCCATTGCCGCGAAGACATCCTCCGGCTTAGAGGTCATCGGATAGGTTGTCGTGGCCGCTATCATACAGCCGATTTTCGAATCAGGAATGATTTCGTGACCCGCTTTGACAGCAAGAGCACTGGCGACAAATTGGTGGTGTGCCGCCTGGTACGTCGCGTTTCGTTTGTTTTCTCCTTCTTCAAAGACAAGACCGCCTCCGGTAAACGGGGCATGGAGCACCACGTTAATTTCATTGAACGTCATCCAATACTTCACTTTGTGTTGATAGCGTTTGAAAACCGTTTTTGCATAGCGTTCATAAAACTCTATGACTTTGCGATTCTTCCAGCCGCCATACTTCTTCACTAAACCGAGCGGCATTTCATAATGAGAGATGGTTACAACAGGCTCAATATGATGCTTTAACAGCTCATCAAACAGATCATCATAAAATCTAAGACCTTCTTCATTGGGCTCCTCTTCATCGCCATTCGGAAAAATTCTCGTCCACGCAATTGATGTACGGAACGCTTTAAAACCCATTTCCGCAAACAAAGCGATATCCTCTTTATAACGATGATAAAAGTCAATCCCGTTGTGATACAGATTCAAGGAAGTCTTTGATTCATCAAATGGAGACATGATGCCGTTCGGCGATACGTCAGCTGTCGAAAGCCCCTTACCGCCCTCGTTATAAGCACCCTCCACTTGGTTGGCAGCAACTGCGCCGCCCCATAAAAATCCTTCTGGAAATCGTTTTGCATTTGAACTCATATTGATCACCCCATCAGTTTTTTAAGATAAAGCAAGCAGCGCTTCTTTTGTCTGCACTTTACCGATCTCTTTCACCGGCGAAAACGAATATTGGTCTGTATTGGTCACAATCACCGGGGTAATGATGTCATATCCCGCGGCTTTGATTTGCTCCAGGTCAAAGGACACGAGCGGATCTCCCGGTGCGACCTTGTCGCCTTCTTTGACATGAGCCGTGAACCATTGTCCCTCCAGCTTAACGGTGTCCAATCCAATGTGTATGAGAATTTCAGCTCCCTGATCACTCGTAATGCCAATGGCGTGTTTTGTTTTAAAAATGGTGGTAACACTTCCATGAACAGGCGAGACCACTTCTCCTTCTTCTGGCTCTATAGCAAATCCTTTTCCCATGATCCCGGCAGAAAACACCCCATCTTTGACTTCGCTTAAGGCTTTCACTTCTCCCTTAATCGGGCTGTGAATGATTTCTCCGCTGCCCTCATGCACTGCCGGCTGCTGGCTGCCGTCAGAAGACACATCCTCGAATCCAAGCAAATACGCAGCTGCTGTTCCCGCCACAAATGCAATCACGAGACCGAGCATCGCGTAAATAAACGTTGGCCCGATAAAGACAGGGATGCTCGGCAGTCCTGCATTCCCCCCGACGATATAGGAAGCAACACCCGTCATGCCGTAAAACGCGCCACCTGCTGCACCGCCAATCAAAGCGGCCGCAAACGGCTTTTTCAAACGCATATTCACGCCGTACATCGCAGGTTCTGTGATCCCCATCAGCGCCGTGATGCTCGTGGTAAGCGCGAGTGATTTGAATTTTTTGTTTCTGGAGCGAAGGAAGACGGCAAATGATGCCCCGGCCTGCCCCATATTCGCCAAAAACATAGCCGGCAGTAAATAATCGTGTCCGTTTTGAGCGATGTTGTTGATCATAATTGGCACAAAGGCATAATGCATGCCCGTCATAATGATTAAAGAGAATGTTCCTGCCAGCAAAATCATCGCCACAAGCCCTGCATGATCAAACAAATAATTGACCCCAGAAGACAAGTATTCTCCTAAAATAGCGCCAAGCGGACCGACTGTAATCAATGTCAGCGGCACGACAATCAATAATGTCAACGTCGGAACCACAATCAATTTGAGAGACGAGTGTGTAAAACGGTCAATCCATTTTTCCACGTAGGAAGCAATCCAAATCGCCAGCAAAATCGGAATGACTGTTGACGAATAAGTGGCAGCGGTTACAGGAAGCCCGATAAAGGAAATCGGTTTCCCCGCACCGAGCAGGGCTGTCAAATCCGGGTGCAGAATCGCCGCCGCAATGGCTGCCGCTACGTACGGATTGCTTCCGAATTTTCTCGCCGCACTCATCGCAAGCAGGAGCGGCAGGAAGTAGAACGCGCCATCACCGACAGCCGTCAAAATGACATGAACCTGGCTCTTCTCCGCCATCCAGCCAAACGTAACTGCCAGCGCAACAAGCCCTTTGATCATTCCCGCTCCCGCAATCGCAGGCAGAATCGGAGTAAACACACCAGAAATCACATCAAAAACCGCACTCAGCACATTCTTTTTCTGAGAAGATGAACCAACGCTCTTTTCATCACTGAGATTGCTGTGCCGCACAATCGCCTGATACACCTTCGGCACATCGTTTCCGATAATGATTTGAAACTGCTCGCCGCTGATATTGGTACCCATCACCCCCGGCAGCTGCTCCAGCTGACTGCGATCCGCCTTCGCGTTGTCATAAAGATTAAAACGCAGTCTCGTCATGCAGTGAATCACGCGCTGAACATTTTCTTCCCCGCCTACGAGTTGTAATATGTCTTTCGATAATTTATCATAATCCATGTGTATACCTCCTTTTTATGGGGGGACTGCTGGATGAAAGGTGGCCGCCTTTCACCAGCTTTTTTTGTATCAACTGCCGCATCACCTCCTAAAAGAGAATAAAAAAACCTAAACGACACAGATTGCGAGAGTCTCCTCCTGCACCTGCACCATTTAGGTTTTGCCTGCTTTCGCAGTAACAATCCTGCCGGGTCGTTTTATTTGTTTGTAGGTATACTTTAGCACTAGATTTGCGGGTGTGTCAACGCTTTCATTTTTGGTGTTTGACTAAGGGGAATTCCTTATTAAGGACTGTGTTGTTTATAGAGATAAGCTATTATGTATATTTTGTTTTTCTTTTACCAAAAAGGCTTGAAACAAATTGCATAATCTATTTATATTTTTTTCATAGGAATATAAATGTGGGTTGCATCCGTTATGAGAAGGCTGATAATGAATAAAACCCTCCATATCTTCAGGGTAATTCATATCTGCATAAACTTCTGCAAGTTTGCCCAAAAGCTCGGTTGCATGATCATTATACTTTGATTTTACTTCAAGAAGAATAACATATCTCCATTTTCTTTTTTCAATAGCATAAAAACTATTTTCTTCAACTCGTATTATATTCAAAATGGTTTCTTCAATATCATCCTTGTCTCCCCAAGCCAGTTCTAGAATTTCTTCTTGTTGTATACCGGGATGGTTCATCAAATATTCAATAGCATAATTCATTACTTCAATTTTGTTTATCCACCCCTGCTTCAATCCAACGTAAAGAGTTTTCCAATCGTAATTTACATAATGTACTTTGAAAGTATTTAACGTGATTTTCAATTTCCTACATCCTTGAATTTCATATATGTCACTAAATAAAAATAATTCCAAGTTGCTTTTTAAATATAACCTTTACCTTTGGTTCGTTATGAATATATATAAATAGATCAGAATTACATCTCTTTAATTTAGTAACATTTATAAACTTAGATTCAAAAACAAGCAACTCATTGAAGGCAAGACTTAGATTGCACTCCAAAGCGTATACATCCATTGTCAGAATCAGTTTAAAGCCTATCATATCCTGGATAGAATACATGAATACTTCTGCAAGGGGATCACTCGACACGCTTATTGGCTCACTTTCAAACAGTTCAAATAAATCATATTCATTGTAAGTAGTGAACATTTTAAACTGCCCCTTACCTTTTTATTTGGGTTGCTAGAAAGTGATGATAATTTTGAAAAACCTTAGAAGGTTCGCTCTTCATGGTTTTTCTTTATTTTAATGCCTCTTCTAATATGTTAATTTTATCATCTCCTACATCGTTTATAATAATGCCACAAAAGTTGTCATCACCATCTAAACAAAATAACACGTGATTATTTTCTATAAGAGATTCTATCTCATGAGCTGAAAATTGAATATATACTGTCTTATCTGTTATATATACGTTTAATATTCCTTTTTCATCAATACGTTTCATTCTGTTGCAGGTCCACGTTAAAAACAGGAACCCCTTTAATTGGTTCAATGTTTTCTATATTCGATTCTTTAGATTTATAAACACTTTCACACAGCGTTAATGTAATAGAATGAATTTCTCCTGTTTTTTGTGCAAATCCTATTTCGATTAATGATTTTTTAAAATCACCGGTTCTCCAGTATACCGTTTTATATTCTGATATATCCCAATTTCCAAACTCTATATTAATTGGTGTATAGACATCAAATTCTACTTTCATAGGCTTTTTATCTCTACATTCTAATGTTTTTAACATGATTTCAAATTACCTGCTAATTACTTGAAAATTCTATGCTTATCCTGTCAACCTTTATCTCGACATGTTCCCCAATCAAATGAGGATATTCAGAAAAATACTCATCTTCATCAGTAAGAACAATTCCTGCATCAATTGAATCCTCTTGTAAAACTCCCCTAATATAATATTGATATCCTAAATCAATTCGTGTTTATCTTTTATTCCTTCTTTATTTTCACGAATCATTAACTCATCAAAAATCGTAAAGCCAATCAACACAGGATATTTTTTCCCGACTTCAATTTCATAAGGACAAACTGATGAAAAACCTGTGAATTCAATACCATCAATTTCGAGTGTCACTTCCGCTTCTATATGAGTATCAAGTCCTTTAACAAGCGCTTTATATATCATAGGTGAACCTCTTTGTTTTTTATTATATTGAATAAGATAGAGATTGTTTTTATACATTAAAACCTTGAAAGGCGTTTTGCCAATCAAGGTTTTATCATAGGCTAAGACTCAAAAGCTGTTTTTTCTGGAAATACACCTCCTTCTCTTACTAAACAAACAGCTAATCTTTGTGCAGCTCGATCAAAATAAAATGTTGACGGGAGATCTTTATCAGGAATTTCTTCTAACTCTGAAAACTTCCTAGTTATTTTATTTAATTTAATTTTACCCATAGTATTTTCATTTGGTCCAAATTTGTAAACCACAGTTTCATCATCTTCATATTCTTTTAGTAATAAAATGTATACCGCCACTGTTTATTCCTCAATTAGTAAACTTCAATTCAATCCACTTTTCTTTTATCCATTCCATTCTTTCAGCAGCTTCTTCTGTTGCTAAAACACCTCTTTTGTTTTTGTACTTAATACTTTATTTTGCCCAGATTAAAGTGATCTTGGTATATCCCACCGTCTCTATTGTGCATATCTATCTGCTAATCTGCGAAAATATTTTCAACCACTGTTTTATGTTTATCAGAACTAATTAAATTTAAATTTCCTAAGATTCCTAATATTGGTAATTTACCAGACAATACTTTTATTGATTGTCAATTTCTTCCTTTACGCTATCGAAATCACTAAATATATCAAATCCTAACGAATTACTAATAAGGAAACCATTTTTAAGTATTTCCTCTTTTTCCAAATCCAAAATGACTTCATCATAATCATATTTATACTTGAGCAATTAAACTATCTCCGCTATTTCTTATTCAACGTTAGGTGGTGTACGTTAACACAAGCAAGAAAATGCGTGTTTTCCAATCCTAATTAATTGAGAATTATTTGCTTCTCTGTTTTCAGAAATTCTTTCAGCAGTTCTTTTACTGTATATTCCGAATCAGAAGGATAATAAAACGCATCCGATACAGTTCTAAAAAAATTGTGCATATGTTCAGGTGAGTTAAACATAAAAAAAATGTTCTCAATGTCGCTAAACACCATATCATCTGAGGAATTAATATATATATCCTTTAAAACACTGTATAACCACTTATGATACTCTCTATTCATGACTTCAGAAGAACCATCAGACACTATTTGTTCTAATAAAAAATCTACTTTTTCTTCAGTTTGTTCCCACGCCAATTCAAGGATATTTTCATTTTTAATATTAGGGTTATTCTCTAAATGATTAACTGCATAATTTGTAACTTCTTGTGAAGAAATTAACTTAAATTTTCTGCCAATAAACAATGTAATCCAGTTACATTCAAATTCATTTTTCTTGATGATCTCAACTGTATACATTCTTTTACCTTCCCCATTGGTTTATTTTCCCTGATACTTTTCCACCTGGAATGAAAGTTCGATGGGTTACTTTGTTAGTTGTAGGATCCACAACCCATTCAAATACACCACGAATCGTTTCTTTCTTCTCTATCATTTCAGGAGCATTATTCTTAACCTTTTTGTATTTTGTGTCATACTTCACCATTGAACCTTCTATCTGGTACAGTGAATCCATATGCCCTTTTCTATTTGGTAAATCAAATCTTTGTGCATTAATTGCATAGTTATCAACTATATCATTAAAACTATGGTAAAAATCCTCTTTTAATGCACTACCTACTCGGTTATTATCTAAAACAGGATGTTTAAGGTTTTTGACACTCTTAGAAGCAACCTTATTAACCTCACCCTTACTTTCCTTCTCCGCAACATGTTTAGCCACATCTTTGACAACACGCTTCCCGCCTCGGACCGCCAATTTTTTCACAGCGCCCTGAGGGCTTACCCACTCAATAAATTCATATTGAGTTCCGGCAAGAAACGAATCAAGTGGCTTAGCTCCGCCAACTTTATCCTCTGGAATGTAAGACACTTCTTCTAGACGCTTTTTCCCTCCAGCGTAGAATTCTCTCACAATTTGGCCATTTTCATATACAAAATATTTGCCGCCGACGTAGTCAATGCTTGCAGTATCACTTTCTAGCTCGTCAATCACTTGAATCGTATCTATCTTTTTTAATCCTTTATGATTATACAGTTTATCATTTATCACCCGTATGTCTCCATAGACTTTCGGGTGAGCTGCTGCTTCTTTCTGCAGAACTGTTACGTTACTATCATCAGCATGAATCTCACGCTCAATCTTCTGTTGTTTGCCTTCCTTCATCACAGTATCAACGTTGGACTGCTTATGTTTCTCCAGTTTCTTCAACATCATCTCCATCGGAGAATCATCCGCCCGCTTCATTTGCGGGTTAATGCCGCCGAAGGTTTGGTTGATGTTTTCTTCTTCCTTTGATTTCAGGATGGAGCCGCTTTTGTAGCCTGTGATTTCAATTTTCGGACCGGTGTACATGGTTTCGAGCTGGTCTATATATTTTTTCATCGTTTGAAAATCTGATTTTGCCGTTTCTAGTGCTTGAGTTTGCTGGCCGTCAAATTGAAAGAGCTTATTCAGGGTGTCTGAAATCAGTCGCTCAGCCTGTTCTGTTTCCATCCGGAAAAAGGAGTCATTGACTGTCGGCAGGCTGACGATGTGGTCGATAGCTGATGTTTGGCGATTGACTGCATCTGTGAGCTGCTCTGTCACTTCTCGTGCATGCTTGACCCCGTGTCTCGCGTCGTGTGAGAGAAAAGCCTCTGCGATCATGCCGTGGGAGTCAGATTCTACAGAGGAAATCGCATGCTGTGTTTGTTTCAGCACTTTTTTGTATTCGTCGATAAACATGCCAAAGAAAAGGAGAAAAGGCTTGTGGCACTCCTCGTAGAAGGTCCGGATGGCATCTCCGCCTTTTCCTTTTAGCGCATCCTTCATGCCAGCCAGATGCTCAACGCTTTTTTCCAGCTTCTCCAGCTGCTGTTTTTGCTTGTCCAGTTTCTCAATCGTATGCTGAATGCCCTCGTGAAGAGCGTGGACATCTAATGTTTTCAATCCCTTGTCCTCCCGCGCTTTATTTCATGGAAGATGATATGTTTTCGTCCGTTTCCTTCATGGCGTTTACCGCGCTTTCCGTTTGTGCGATATGCTTGGCCAGAACGGACGCATATGCTTCAGTGAGCTTTTTGATGTCCTCATTTAATTGCTCGATAGACTTTACCGCACTCAAATGGTTTCGTCCTGAGAGATGGCCTGGCAAGGAGGATTTGAGTTCAGCTGAATTCCTAAGCTGTGAGAGACCTTGCTTCACTGTGCCATAGACCATTTTAATTTCCTGTGCCATTTGTGCTCACCTCACTTTTTATGTTTTTCCTTCTCTATTTCATGCTCTATCCTCGTGATTTGGTGTCTGATGGAATACACATCGCTCTCTAATGAGTGGATTTTTCCTTCTATGCTTTCGATGATTCCGCTGACTTGATCGCTTTTGATTTGCTGATATGCTTTGTTCATTCCTTCACGAATATCTTCAAACCGCTCCGCATGTGTTCCTCTCCATGCCTCCCGGTGAAGATGAGGCCGGTGAATGAGATGCTGGGCCTCAGAGAAATCGTGTTTGATTTGCCTAATTTCGTGCAGCACTCGTTTTAATTGATGGATCTGTTCCTGCTTTTCATGTAAGTCGGCTTTTACCGAATGTAACAACATTTCACTATGCATGCCGCAACACCTCGTGTTTCTATCAAACTGTGTCAATTCTTTACAATACAGACTATTTTCATATTACATGATGGGTCATATTGGATAAATAGGTAAAAAGGTTTGTCTTAAGGGAAGTTAAAGCGGTTCTAATTTGCTAAAAATACGTTTTTTACGATTTCACAAGAGGGCGAATAATCACAATAGGGACTTTTCATTTAGGTCTTTCATCTCACTATCATTTATATTTCCCCCTCGTGCTTAACTGTTACTATTAGTCAATAATAATCATAAAAAAACGCCTTCCCTCGAAGGCGCTTCTTCATCTTATTTAGATCCCCAAACAGCCTCACCGCTGCCATTCAACACACTAAACGTCATCACGTTCTTCTCTCTCACCGAATCCCACTGGCGTACAAATACCCCGTTATACTTCTTGCCCGATAATGTGATCTCAGCTGTGTTTTTTCCGGTTTTCTTCCATGTTCCGGTCATTTCCCCGGAAATGGTGTGGTTTTTGTTGAGCTGGATGTTGATGGTTTTTTTGATGTCGGCTGAGATGTCTTTTCCATGCTGGATGAGTTTGTACGTTCCTGTGATGTCTTTTTGTTTTACTTCTTTCAATGTTTCGCCTGCATAACGATATGGCGCTGCTACCGGCCAGCCGTCTTTGTTCATGAACAATTGGTGGACTCTGACTTCGTGTTCTTCACCTCTGCCCGGGAAGCGGGTGTGGAAGATTAAATAGGAACGCCCGGTTTTCTCGTCATAGTATGCGGAGTTGTGGGCTGGTGAAACATACCCGGTGCCTTTTTCATTTTCTGTTTCAAAAGTGTAGCTGCCCATGAGTTTGACGCCATATGGTTCGATGGAGCGGTCGTCGAAGAATGTGCCTTCTTTGCCGCGGACGTCGAGCATTGGATTGCCTTCTGCATCATAGTAAGGACCGTCCGGTTTCTTGGAGCGGGCCACACGGATGTTATAGCCGCCTGTTGCATCGAGACCACCATATGATAGGTATAAGTAGTAGTATTGGGTGTCTGGATTGTAGAGAACATACGGGCCTTCGATTCTGCTGTGGTTTCCGCCGAGCAGTTTTTTCCCGTATCCCTGTCCAGAAAGCGGGAAGCCCGTTTTCGGATTCATTTCAAGTATGAAAATGCCGCCTGAGTATGATCCGTACACCATCCACAGCTTTCCGTCTTTATCAAAGAAGGTATGCGGGTCGACGACATTCGGATGTTTGGTTGCGTCATACGGTGTTCCATCGCTGCTTGTGCCTTCCATTCCTGATTTCAAAAAGATGCCTTTGTTTTTGTATGGCCCTTCGATGTTGTCAGCGACGGCAACACCCATGGCGGACCTAGGCGAGTCGCCGCGGCAGGCGTTGTAGTACATGTAGTATTTGCCGTCCGCCAGCTGCGTGACGTCAGCCGCCCAAAGAGTGTCGGATTGGGCCCATTCGAAGGTTTCTTTTAATTCTTCATAGACATTCGGAATCAGTGGGTTGTCATTGCTTACGCTGGTGGTCAGCTGCTGCCATTGCATGAGGTCATTCGTTTTTGCTGAAGCGAGATGAGATCCAAAAACATAAAAGGTGCCGTTCGTTTCAATGATGGAAGGGTCATGGACGCTAACTTCTTTAAATACTGGTTTTTGTGCATAAACGGAGTTTGGGAGGGTGAAGGCCATGATAAGAGCCGCAAGAAAACATACACGGAACAATCGGTTGAACATCTAAACAATTCGCCTCTCTTTTTTATTAAATTTTAAACGCTTACATTTCACTATGAAAATACCCCGCCTATTAAAAACAGCCGAATGTTTTCATATTCAAACAAATAGGTGATTTCTCTTACATAGTCAGACTGATGTCTGTCAGTCTTGCGCAGAACTGCTGCTTGCATATCCTCTCCTTCATAGTTCAACTCTTTTGCTGTTTCTCCTTCTTTCATCACTCTGTTTTCATTCGCATACATGTAATAACTGCTTTGTCAGGTTTTGCATCGACTGTGATACAGCCATTTCGTTGTCGGCGTTTTTTAAGATGATGGCTGATTGCCCGTCAACACCTGAGGCAGTTGGCTGGCTCTTTAGAAAATGCCTTGCGAAAAATACGACGTAGTAAATGCATATTGAGAGTAAGACAGCGGCGCTTGCCTCCTGTCTGGATATCGTGTCTGCGTCTCGCTATCACAATAGCAATCTAACTTGTTAAAGACTGTAAAAAATCTTTTGACTTCTGCTGCTGAACCAATTAATATAATACTCAGTTAATAGTTATCAGAATTTTTAGGAATTGAGTGATTCATATGACACTGCATAAAGAGCGTCGGATCGGACGGCTGTCTGTTCTTCTGTTGCTGAATGAGGCGGAAGAGAGTACACAGGTCGAGGAGCTGGAGCGAGATGGATGGAAGGTCTGTCTCGGCAAGGTAGGATCAATGGACGCGCATAAAGTAGTAGCTGCAATTGAAACCGCTTCCAAAAAGAGCGGTGTCATTCAATCTGAGGGTTATCGGGAGTCACACGCGCTTTATCATGCGACGATGGAGGCTTTGCACGGCGTGACCAGAGGTGAAATGCTGCTTGGATCACTGCTTCGGACGGTGGGCTTGAGGTTTGCTGTTTTGAGGGGAAATCCTTATGAAAGTGAAGCGGAAGGCGATTGGATTGCTGTCTCGCTTTACGGAACAATCGGGGCGCCGATTAAAGGTCTTGAGCACGAGACATTCGGTGTTGGAATTAATCACATATGAAACAGCCCATAGATCATAGACGATAGGGGGCTATGCGTGAAAACAGATGTTCACAGCATAGCTCCTTTTTGTATGGGCGCTTTACCAAAGTAAAGAAAAAGGAGTTGGGCTTATGGTGACTTTAGACGGTTCTTCATTGACAACAGCCGACGTCGCTCGTGTGCTGTTTGATTTTGAGAAGGCAGCGGCTTCCGAGGAAAGTATGGAGCGCGTGAAAAAAAGCAGAGCGGCAGTGGAACGGATTGTACGTGACGAAAAGACAATCTACGGCATCAACACCGGATTTGGCAAATTCAGCGATGTCCTGATTCAGAAAGAAGACTCGGCGGCGCTGCAGCTGAATTTAATCCTCTCTCATGCCTGCGGTGTCGGCGACCCTTTTCCTGAGTGTGTGTCCAGGGCAATGTTGCTTTTGCGCGCCAATGCGCTGTTAAAAGGCTTTTCCGGTGTACGCGCTGAGCTAATCGAACAGTTGCTTGCTTTTTTAAATAAACGCGTCCATCCTGTCATTCCCCAGCAGGGATCACTTGGCGCAAGCGGAGATTTGGCGCCGCTTTCCCACCTGGCGCTTGCGCTGATCGGGCAAGGAGAAGTCTTTTTTGAGGGGGAAAGAATGCCGGCAATGACAGGCTTGAAAAAAGCCGATATTCAGCCGGTAACGCTGACATCCAAGGAAGGGCTTGCCTTGATTAACGGGACTCAGGCCATGACTGCAATGGGAGTGGTCGCCTACATTGAAGCTGAGAAACTAGCCTATCAAACAGAGCGAATTGCCAGCTTAACGATTGAAGGCTTGCGGGGAATTATCGATGCATTTGACGAGGATATTCACTTAGCCCGCGGCTATCAGGAGCAGATCGATGTCGCAGAACGAATTCGCTTTTATCTATCTGACAGCGGCCTGATAACCTCCCAGGGAGAACTGCGGGTGCAGGATGCCTATTCATTGCGCTGTATCCCGCAGGTACACGGTGCAACTTGGCAGACGCTAGGCTATGTTAAAGAAAAATTAGAGATTGAAATGAACGCCGCTACAGACAATCCGCTTATTTTCAATGATGGTGACAAAGTGATTTCCGGCGGAAACTTTCACGGACAGCCGATCGCCTTTGCCATGGATTTTCTAAAAATCGCAATTTCAGAGCTTGCGAATATCGCAGAGCGCAGGATCGAACGACTTGTGAATCCGCAGCTGAATGACCTGCCGCCGTTCCTAAGCCCTCATCCCGGTCTGCAATCCGGTGCAATGATCATGCAGTATGCCGCGGCCTCACTCGTTTCTGAAAATAAAACACTGGCCCATCCTGCAAGTGTGGATTCTATTCCGTCATCCGCAAACCAAGAAGACCATGTCAGCATGGGAACCATCGCCGCTCGGCATGCTTATCAGGTGATCGCAAATACAAGGAGAGTTATTGCGATTGAAGCGATTTGCGCATTGCAGGCGGTTGAATACAGAGGCATAGAACATGCAGCGTCCTATACGAAACAGCTTTTTCAGGAAATGAGAAAAGTCGTGCCGTCCATTCAGCAGGACCGTGTTTTTTCCTATGACATTGAACGCTTGACTGACTGGCTGAAAAAAGAATCTTTATTACCTGATCATCAGAATGAAGAACTAAGGGGGATGAACATATGACTGATGTAAAAAAATCAATCCGTGCCAACAGAGGAACAGAGCTTGAATGCTTAGGGTGGGAGCAAGAGGCGGTGCTTCGGATGCTTCGGAACAACCTTGATCCGGAAGTCGCCGAGAAGCCGGAGGATCTCATCGTATATGGCGGCATTGGCAAAGCCGCACGGGATTGGGACGCTTTTCACGCCATTGAGCATTCCTTAAAAACACTAAAAAATGATGAAACCTTGCTCGTGCAGTCCGGAAAGCCTGTTGGCATGTTCCGTACACACCCGCAGGCCCCGCGTGTGCTCTTAGCAAATTCTGTTCTTGTTCCGAAGTGGGCAGACTGGGAGCATTTCCACGAGCTTGAGAAAAAAGGGTTAATGATGTACGGACAGATGACGGCTGGCAGCTGGATTTACATTGGCTCACAAGGCATATTGCAAGGAACCTATGAAACCTTTGCTGAGCTCGCGCGACAGCACTTCGGAGGCAGCTTAAAAGGAACATTGACACTGACAGCGGGTCTCGGCGGAATGGGAGGCGCCCAGCCGCTGTCTGTCACGATGAATGAAGGCGTCGTCATCGCCGTCGAGGTTGATGAGAAACGTATCGACAAGCGGATCGAAACAAAATACTGCGATCGAAAAACAGCATCGATTGAGGAAGCCTTAGCGTGGGCTGAAGAGGCAAAATTGGCAGGAAAACCTTTGTCCATTGCGCTTCTCGGAAATGCAGCTGAGGTGCATCACACACTTTTGAACCGCGGTGTCAAAATTGATATTGTGACCGATCAGACATCTGCCCATGACCCTTTAATCGGTTATGTTCCCGAGGGCTATTCACTTGATGAAGCTGACCGTTTGCGTCAAGACAATCCAGATCTTTACGTGCGCCTTGCGAAGCAAAGCATGAAAAAACATGTCGAAGCCATGCTGGCCTTTCAACAAAAGGGCTCTATTGTATTTGACTACGGCAACAATATCCGGCAAGTCGCAAAGGATGAAGGGCTGGAGAATGCCTTCGATTTTCCGGGGTTTGTCCCTGCCTACATCCGCCCCTTATTCTGTGAAGGAAAAGGACCGTTCCGCTGGGCGGCGCTTTCCGGTGATCCGGCAGATATTTACCGTACGGATGCGTTATTAAAAGAACTGTTCCCGACAAATAAAGCCCTTCACCGCTGGATTGATATGGCACAGGAAAAAGTCACGTTCCAAGGCTTGCCGTCCCGTATTTGCTGGCTTGGATATGGAGAACGAAAAAAGATGGGCCTCGCCATTAACGAGCTGGTTAGAACCGGGGAGCTAAAAGCGCCTGTCGTAATTGGGAGAGATCATTTGGACTGCGGGTCTGTCGCCTCTCCAAACCGGGAGACAGAAGCGATGAAGGACGGAAGTGACGCTGTCGGCGATTGGGCTGTGCTGAATGCGCTTGTCAACACAGCGGCGGGTGCAAGCTGGGTTTCCTTCCACCATGGCGGCGGCGTCGGAATGGGCTATTCCCTGCATGCCGGTATGGTTGCCGTTGCCGATGGAAGTGAGCTGGCTGACGAGCGGCTCGCCCGTGTCTTAACGAGCGACCCGGGAATGGGCATTATCCGCCACGCTGATGCCGGTTATGAACGTGCCGTTGAAGTAGCGAAGGAACAGGACATTATCGTGCCGATGCAAAAATAAAGGAGTGATGATATGCCAAAGCAAATTGATACGATTCTCACCAACATCGGTCAGCTTTTAACGATGGAAAGCAGCGGCCCGCGTGCAGGCAAAAGCATGCAGGATCTTCATGTGATCGAAGACGCTGTTGTCGGCATCCATGAACAGAAAATTGTGTTCGCCGGACAAAAAGGGGCTGAAGCCGGTTACGAGGCAGACGAAATCATTGATTGTTCGGGACGCCTTGTAACGCCTGGCCTCGTTGATCCGCACACCCATCTTGTATTTGGCGGATCTCGTGAAAAGGAGATGAACCTTAAGCTTCAGGGCATTTCATATTTGGATATTCTGGCGCAGGGCGGCGGGATTCTATCTACAGTCAAGGACACCAGGGCGGCTTCAGAAGAAGAGCTGCTGCAAAAAGCCCATTTTCATCTGCAAAGAATGCTGTCCTACGGCACGACCACGGCAGAAGTGAAAAGCGGCTACGGCTTGGAAAAAGATACAGAGCTGAAACAATTGCGTGTCGCAAAAAAACTGCATGAAAGCCAGCCTGTTGATCTTGTTTCCACATTTATGGGAGCCCATGCGATTCCTCCCGAATATCAAAACGATCCAGATCAATTTCTTGATCAAATGCTTTCCCTTTTGCCAGAAATCAAAGAACAAGAGCTCGCCGGCTTTGCTGATATTTTTACAGAAACAGGCGTTTTTACAGTCAGCCAATCCCGCCGTTATTTACAACAAGCAGCTGAGGCGGGCTTCGGATTAAAAATACACGCAGATGAAATCGATCCGCTTGGAGGAGCCGAGTTAGCAGGTGAGTTAAAGGCTATATCAGCCGACCATTTGGTAGGTGCATCGGACGAAGGCATATCGAAAATGGCCGAGGCAGGAACGATTGCCGTCCTCTTGCCGGGAACAACATTTTATCTTGGCAAAAGCACATACGCCAGGGCAAGAGCTATGATCGATGAAGGGGTATGTATCAGCTTGGCAACGGATTTTAACCCTGGCAGCTCGCCGACTGAAAATATCCAGCTGATCATGTCGATTGCCGCGCTTCATTTGAAGATGACAGCAGAAGAAATATGGCACGCGGTCACAGTCAATGCCGCATATGCCATAGGAAAAGGAGAAGAAGCCGGTCAGCTCAAAGCTGGCCGCTCAGCTGATCTTGTCATTTGGCAAGCCTCGAACTATATGTATATTCCGTATCACTACGGAGTCAACCATGTACATCAAGTCATGAAAAATGGAACAATTGTTGTCAACAGGGAGGGAGCCATTCTTGGATAAGTACCCTTTTCTTAGAGAAGCCGGGTATTCGTTTAAGGACCGGGATGTCACAAAAATGGGCGACCTCATCGCAGCATGGGACGGCCAAGACATTAAGGGACCGGCGTTGATAGGTGTCCCCCTATCAAAATCCTCCATCAGTCATTCAGGCGCTTCCTTTGCACCTGGAACAATACGTCAGGCTCTGAAACATTCATCAGCCTATTCTGCTGAGCTTGGAGAGCACGTCGTATCAGATCTTCTATATGATCTGGGGGATATCGATATTCATGTCACTGATATCGTAAAGTCGCATCATCACATTTTCCAAACCATGCACGCTCTGCTTTCGGACCATCCGGATTGGGTGCCGCTCGTACTCGGGGGAGATAACTCGATCAGCTACTCCACCATAAAAGCGATAGCACAAACAAAAGGAACGACAGCAGTGATTCAATTTGATGCCCATCATGATGTCCGCAATACGGAGGACGGGGGGCCGACAAACGGCACTCCCTTCCGCCGCCTTTTGGATGAAGAGATTATTGAGGGCCAACATTTGATCCAGCTGGGTATCAGAGAATTCAGCAACAGCCAGGCATATGAAGCTTATGCCAAAAAACATAACGTGAACATTCACACGATGGGCATGATCCGGAAAAAAGGACTAATCCCAACGATAAAAGAGATTTTGCCTGCTGTTCAAAAAAGAACAGATTTCATTTTTATATCTGTTGACATGGATGTCTTAGACCAGTCCCATGCACCCGGCTGTCCAGCGATTGGGCCGGGCGGTCTCTATACAGATGAATTGCTTGAAGCCGTCAAGTTCATCGCACAACAGCCCAATGTCGCCGGGATTGAAATCGTTGAAGTTGATCCTACCCTCGATTTCCGGGATATGACAAGCAGAGCTGCAGCCCATGTTCTGTTACATGCATTAAAAGGAATGAAACTCTCCCCATTCAAGTGATCTTCTGGCAGGTTGTATTTTGGGTATAAGAAACTCATCTGCCTAATGAATGGCAGCTAAAAGGAGGGCGAGACAGTGAATCTTCAGGAGAACAGCGGCCAACAGCTAAAACGCACAATGAAAAGCAGGCACTTATTTATGATTTCATTGGGAGGCGTCATAGGCACAGGACTTTTTCTCAGTACAGGCTATACGCTGCATCAAGCCGGACCCGGCGGTACGATACTCGCTTATGTAATCGGCGGGTTGATGATGTACCTCGTCATGCAATGTCTCGGCGAATTGTCGGTTGCCATGCCGGTAACCGGCTCTTTTCAAAAATATGCGACAACATTCATCGGCCCATCAACCGGTTTTATGGTCGGCATCATGTATTGGATCAATTGGGTGGTGACGGTAGGTTCTGAGTTTACCGCATCCGGTATTCTCATGCAGCGCTGGTTCCCGGACAGCAGTGTGTGGATGTGGAGTGCGATTTTTGCGGCTCTTCTTTTCGTATGCAACGCATTTTCAGTTAAGTTATTTGCGGAAACTGAATTCTGGTTTTCCAGCGTAAAAATTGTCACTATTATTTTATTTATCATTTTAGGAGGAGCCGCCATGTTTGGCCTGATCTCTTTAAACGGGATGGCGGATGCTCCTATGCTGTCGAATTTCACAGACCATGGCGGGCTGTTTCCGAATGGCTTTCTCGCCGTTTTTATCGCGATGATATCTGTTAGCTTCGCCTTTTCCGGTACAGAGTTAATCGGCGTTACAGCAGGAGAATCAGCAAATCCTCAAAAGGATATTCCGCGATCCATCCGTAATGTCGCATGGAGAACAGTCATTTTTTTCATTGGCGCTGTCTTCGTCTTATCCGGGTTGATTTCGTGGCAGGACGCAGGCGTGATCGAAAGCCCGTTTGTCGCCGTATTTGCGGAGATCGGAATCCCTTACGCCGCGGACATTATGAATTTCGTGATATTAACAGCCTTGCTGTCTGTCGCCAACTCAGGCTTATATGCTTCGACCCGTATGATGTGGTCGTTAGCAAATGAAAACATGATCAGCTCCCGTTTTAAGAAAGTCACATCGAAAGGGATTCCTTTAAATGCCTTAATGATCAGTATGGCTGTATCTTGTTTATCTCTCGTTTCCAGTATCGTGGCCCCTGGAACTGTCTATGTGGTGATGGTTGCAATTGCTGGATTTGCAGGAGTCGTGGTCTGGATGAGCATTGCCTTGTCCCAGCTCTTGTTTCGAAAGAGGTTTCTGAAAAAAGGGGGAAATGTAAAAGACCTGACATTTCGCACGCCGCTTTATCCTCTTATGCCTATAGCCGCTCTCTTATTATGTTCAGCTTCTTGTATCGGTCTTGCTTTTGATCCCAATCAAAGAATCGCACTTTTCTGCGGAATTCCTTGTATCATCCTTTGTTATCTCATCTACCATTTCAAAAGAAATGTTTCAAAAACGAAAAAAATCAGCCAAGAGGAATATCCGGCTGATCACATCCTATAATCAAAAAAGCACACCCCCGCTCAGCATGGGATGTGCTTTATTTTTTACTCTGTAATCAACGTATGAATCAGCTTCGGCGCCTTCGCTTCCGCGGCGAGGCGGATGTTGTCATAGACTTTTGCTATGACTTCATCGACGTTTTCGCGGTTGGCGTAAAGCGTCACGAGCGGTTCGCCTTTTTCTACTTTGTCGCCGACCTTTTTGCGGAGCATGATGCCAACGGCTAAATCAATTTCGTCTTCTTTCGTGGCGCGTCCGGCACCCAGCAGCATTGCTGCGACGCCGATTTCGTCCGCGACGATTTCGGAGACGACACCCGCTTCTTTCGCAGGCACCTCAATTTGATATGCCGCTTGCGGAAGCTTAGACGGATCGTCAACAATTGAGCTGTCGCCGCCTTGGTTTTTCAGGAAATCCTTGAACTTCTCAAGCGCTTTGCCGTTTTTCATGACTTCTTCCAGCTTCGCTCTCGCTTCGTCCAATGTGTCGGCTTTTTTCGCAAGCACAACCATCTGGCTGCCGAGCGTTAAGACAAGCTCATGAAGATCCTCAGGCCCCTCGCCTTTGAGCGTGTCGATCGCTTCTTTGACTTCAAGCGCGTTTCCGATCGCAAAGCCAAGCGGCTGGGACATGTCTGAAATAACAGCCATTGTTTGGCGGCCGACGTTATTTCCGATGCGTACCATTGCTTTGGCAAGTTCAGCTGCGTCTTCTTCTGTTTTCATGAAGGCGCCCGCTCCCGTTTTTACGTCAAGCACGATGGCGTCCGCCCCGGCAGCGATTTTTTTACTCATAATCGAACTTGCAATGAGCGGAATGGAATTGACTGTTCCCGTTACGTCACGAAGCGCGTACAGTTTTTTATCAGCCGGCGTTAAATTGCCGCTTTGGCCGATGACCGCAACCTTGTCGCGGTTCACAAGCTTAATAAATTCATCCTTCGTCAGTTCCACGTGGAAGCCGTCGATTGCCTCTAACTTATCAATCGTGCCGCCCGTATGGCCGAGGCCGCGGCCAGACATTTTGGCAACCGGCACATCAAGAGCCGCAACTAGCGGGGCGAGAACGAGCGTTGTCGTGTCGCCGACGCCGCCGGTGGAGTGTTTATCCACTTTAATTCCTTCAATGGCAGAAAGATCAATCGTTTCACCGGAGTTCACCATAGCCATCGTCAAGTCCGCGCGTTCACGGTCACTCATATCCTGGAAGAAAATCGCCATAGCAAGCGCGCTTGCCTGATAATCAGGAATGCTTCCGTCCGTATAGCCGTTCACGAAAAATTGAATTTCTTCAGTGGTGAGTTCTTTTCCGTTTTGTTTTTTGATGATGATATCTACCATTCTCATGTTTGGTCACCGATCCTTTTCGATTAAGTTCAGTAAATCAAGCCCACAATTGCTGCTGATAAAAAGCTGACAAGCGTAGCACCGTATAATAATTTTAAGCCGAAACGAGCGACGACATTTCCTTGCTTTTCATTCAGTCCTTTTACGGCACCGGCAATAATTCCGATTGAGGAGAAGTTCGCAAATGACACAAGGAATACCGATACGATCGCTGTTGTACGGCCACTGAAATGGAAACCATTTTGCGTAAGCGACGTCATGGCGACAAATTCATTCGACACCATTTTTGTTGCCATAATGCTTCCCGCATTAACAGCTTCATTCCATGGAATACCCACAAGAAAAGCGAATGGAGCAAACACATATCCAAGAATGCCTTGGAACGAAATACCGAATACTGCATTAAAAATGCCATTGATCAAGGCGATAATCGCGACAAATCCAATCAGCATCGCAGCGACGACAACCGCTACTTTGAAACCGTCAAGGATGTATTCTCCGAGCACTTCGAAGAAGGATTGTTTTTCTTCTTCCTCAACACGAAGCATATCCTCTTCTTTTGCAACCTCGTACGGATTGATAATAGAAGCGATAATGAAACCGCCGAATAAGTTCAAAACAAGCGCTGTTACAACATATTCCGGTTTCAGCATTGTCATATACGCGCCGACAATCGACATAGATACAGTGGACATCGCAGATGCGCAAAGCGTGTACAAGCGCTGCTGATTTAAAAGACCGAGTTCTTTCTTCAAGGAGATAAATACTTCCGACTGACCTAAAATCGCAGAAGCCACTGCGTTATACGATTCCAATCTTCCCATACCGTTTACCTTGCTGAGGGCAAGGCCGATATATCTAATAATAAACGGGAGGACTTTCCACTTTTGCAGAATCCCGATCAGAGCAGAAATAAACACGATCGGCAAGAGAACATTCATAAAGAATGTCGTTTGGGTTGCATTCACCAAGCCGCCAAACACAAAGTTGATTCCCTCTGCCGCGTATTCAAGCAGGTAACCGAATCCTTTTGCAAATCCTCCTACGAGGAAATTCCCTATCCCGGTATTGAGGAGAATGTAGCCAAGGATAAATTGCAAGATGAGCATAACAACAATTGGGCGGATCTTAATTCTTTTTTTGCCGCTGCTCGCGATCCACGCGAGGCCTAAAAACACGATTAAACCGATAATCCCAATCAAATACTTCATATGTGTTTCTCCTTTATTTGTATTCGCTTACAATCACTGTTTCCTCAGAAAACGGAAAGCAGTCTGCCTTCCGTCAGCTTTTTAATAGTTGTCCCCGCTTGATGCGTTTTCTCCTTTTACGATGGAAACGCCTGCGCTGGCGCCGATTCGGCTTGCTCCAGCCTCAACCATTGTGTCTACATCTTCTTTCGTTCTGATTCCGCCAGATGCTTTCACGCCGATATCAGGACCTACTGTTTTGCGCATTAAGGCGATATCTTCCTTCGTTGCGCCGCCTGTAGAGAAGCCTGTTGATGTTTTCACGAAGTCCGCTCCCGCAGACACCGCTAAACGGCACGCACGTTCTTTTTCTTCATCGGTCAGAAGGCATGTTTCGATAATGACTTTGACAAGCGCTTTTCCGGCAGCAGCTTCCACCACACCGCGGATATCCGCTTCCACCACATCGTCTTCTTTGTCTTTCAAAGCGGCTATGTTAATGACCATGTCCACTTCTGTGGCGCCTTTTGAAATCGCGTCTTTTGTTTCGAACGCTTTTGTTTCAGTTGTATTGGCACCGAGCGGGAAGCCGATGACCGTACAAACGTCGACTCCAGTTCCCTTGAGCTCTTTCGCAGCAAGCGCCACCCATGTCGGATTGACACATACTGAAGCAAACTTGTATGTTTTCGCTTCTTCAATAAGTTTGAGAATTTCCGCTTTTTGTGTATGCGGTTTCAAAGCTGTATGATCAATTATGTTAGCTAATGACATCCTTCGCACACTTCCTTTTTTGTTAAGATATTTTTTAGCATAACCGACTTTTGAACATATGTAAATTGGTAATTGAAATTTTGTTCAGCGAACGGTTTGAACGTGTCACAAATCATTAACAAGCACCCTTGCAGTATGCTGGTCAATGATTAAAACATTGGCATATTTTCCGTTTAATGCTCCGTGAATGGAAGATACTTTTCTGCTTCCGCCGGCCACTAAAATCGAGCGTTCCTTCAGTCTGAGGTCTTCAAGCTCAACACCGATGGTCCGGTCATTGATGGCACTGCTGCAAATATCCCCTTTCGCATCAAAAAAGCGTGAACAAATATCCCCAACGGCCTGTTTTTTCAGCAGGGCTTTCTCTTCTTCGTTAAAATATCCGAGCCGAAACAACAGCGCTTCGTCACGGACAGTGCCCACCGTGAAGAGAGCGATATTCGCCTGCTTGCCCATTTCAATAATCCGCTCAATATGACGGTCTTTCTCTACCATTCGCTTCACATCCGCATTATCAAACACGACGGGAAGCGGAAGATAGCGCGGCATCGTTTGAAAAGCCTCCGCAAACAGCTGAATCGTTTCAGCGGAATACGTGTTCACCCGCGAGTGGCTGATACCGCCTTTCAGCTGGACGACCTCGACGCCTTTTATCTGCTTCGGCTGCATGTTTTGCGCGATTTGATACATGGTGGTTCCCCAGCTGACGCCGACAATGTCGCCGTCTTTTACCGTTTCATGCATATATTCTGCACCATAGCGGCTTAGGTCATGTGTAATTCCTGCATAATCGGGTGTCGGGGAAAACACAACATGCGCCTCGAGGAGACCATATTTCTCTTCAAGCATTGAACCGAGCGCATCCAAATCTTCAAAAGGGTCCATGACGCGAATCTGGACATACCCTTTTTCCTTTGCATATTGCAGCAGCCGGGAAACGGTTGGCCTTGAAATGTTGAGCTGCTCAGCAATTTGCTGCTGACTGTAGTCAGACTGATAGTAAAGCCTTGCCGCTTCTATGCTTAATTGTTGTTTTTCCCGATCCATTCCGCACCTCCTTGTGGATCAGTCCTGATGAAAACTGCTTTTGATTTGCTTTTATTATACAGGCTGGCGCCAGCTTTCATCCACCTGATTTCTGAGAAACTGAAAAACGCTCTTGGCGCGGACCCGCCCAGAGCTCACTTCTCCCATGACATATGCTGATAAATGCCTTTCATAATGGCATACATTCCATATAAGATTAGGCCTAACGCTAATATAGATAGAATCAATTTGCCATGCGGCTGCTGCGCGAGTTCGGCGAGCGCGCCGTCAAAGCCTCTTGTGTCGTCGGGATCAGCGGTCATGGCTGTTTTGATGAGAAAATAGCCGATAGCCGAGAAAATAATGGCCCGGGCGATATTGCCTGCGCGTCCGGTGTTTTTCGTAATGCATATCATCTGTTTGTTCATTTTTGACGTATCGAATTCTTTCATAAAAGCAGCCCGAACGCCTTTCATAAATTGAACAATCGCAAATACGATAAAACCCGCACCCGTAAGCCCTGTAAGCCATTGGCCGAACGGCTGCGCCAATATGTAAGCTGACCACGTCTGTTCTGAAGTGCCGCCTTTCCCTTGGCCAAACACAAATCGCAAGGCATTCCAAGCGATGGATGCGTAAACGGCGGCACTGAAAAAGTTTCCTATTCTCCGTGACAGGCCGCGCCTGCTGTTTCCGTGGCCCTCCGTGTCCTTGATCGCGCTTAACACCATCCAGATCACATAGCCGATAAGGCCGACACCTATTAAAAAAAGCAATAACGATCCATACGGCATGTGTGATAGCGTTTGGAGCGCTCCGCTCGAGTCTTTCGCGCGGCCTGCCCCGGCAGCCGTCATAAATGCCAAAATCCCAAGCAGAATAAAAACGCCGCCGAATGCAAAATAACCAAGCCTACCGAATCGTTTGATCCAAGGCTTGGTTTCCTGTTTTATTTTTGACACGTACTGGTCTTTCCCCGCCATGTGTCCAACCCTCTTTCACAGAAATCTTTACTGTAACATTCCCGATTGGACAAAGTTGAAACAGCTTCTGCCTCAGCTGTGGCCGGCTGAGATACGTTTTTGCTGATCAGCTGACTGTGCAGGCATCATCCAAGCAGCCGCCGCGGCAGCTGTGACTCCGCCAGCTACTTTTCCAATGATCATGGCCGCCGCCATTTCTTTTTTCATTCCGGCTACAAAACCGAGATGGCTGCCGAGTACAAAGGCGCCGCTGACCGCAAACGCAACATTGATGACCTTTCCTCTCGGCGTCATATCCTTTAATGAAGCCAGCATCGGGATATGATGCGCCAAAGAGGTCACCAAGCTTGCTGTTGCTGTCTCATCTAAATGAAGGCATTTCCCAAGAGCCTGAAGCGGTTTTTTAAAGGTTTTTGTAATAAAAGCCGTCATCGGAAACGCCCCTGCCAGAGCAATGGCGATGGTCCCTGTCGTTTGTATCCCAGTCTCGACATTCTCCATTCCTGGAATCAGCACAATGCCTGTCAGCGTTTCAACGGAGACAGCCGCAAGCCCGATAATCGCAACCACACTGACCGCTTTCCCGAAGAGATGAAACAACCGAATCATACTGTCGGTATACCGCCATAACCCAAAAGCGATCACAGCAGATAACAGACTCGGGATCAGAAGGTTTTTACCTATCATGCCGATGTCAAAGCCCGCGCATAATCCGCCGGTGAAACAACCGATCGGCACTGTGCACAGCCCGATTAATATGCCTTTCGCAAAATACGGATGGTCCTCTTTTTCGATGATGCCAAGAGCGACGGGAATCGTGAAGACGATTGCCGGTCCCATCATTGTTCCTAAAAACACCCATGAAAACAGCCCGGCCTGCGGATCTTTCGCCATTTCTCCGGCCAGCGCATATCCTCCCATATCAATCGCCAAAATGGTGTTCGCAAAGGAAGAAGGGTCCGCGCCAATCGCTGTGTAAACCGGAGCAACAATGGGAATCAGGATTGCCGCCAGCACGGGCGCCAGTGACACAATACCGATCATGGACAGCGCCAGCGGCCCCATAGCCTTGAAGCCGTCCGCAAACCGCTCGCCTAGCCCCCATCTGTTTCCCAAACAATAATCCGCCGCTCCCCATAGTAAAAAGGCAGCCAAAATAAATACAACCGCGTCATTCACCGTCATGGTTTTCTCCTTTTTCAAACGTATGATTGGTTTTATCATATCATCTGAAATCATCGAATAGAGCTGAATCTTATTCTATATGAGCTAAAAATTCTTTGATATCGGCTTTTTCAACAGCTGTTATAATGCGTCGCGCTTTTTCTTGCGGAACCGTTACTATCAATTTTTCTTTTATGTCTTCTTCCGACAGCTCATTTCCCGGCGCCCCTTTTGGACAGTCCACACGCGCTTCGCAAATTCGGCCGTCTGATAAATAGGCCCGGACAATCGTGAAACGGCCTTTCGGAACGGCATGAGGAGCTGGCTGAATTGCATTGTCATATACCCGCTGAATTCGCCCAATTGTCGTTTGAACTCCGCTAGGGATCGGCTGGCTGTTGAAATGATCAACGGTCAGCTCGCGTCCGTGCAAAGCAAGAGCAATCACATATTCAACGCTGAAACGGCCTTCCTCTCCAGTTTTCGGAGACCGTTCCGCCAATGCAGCATCTCCGCCTGGCGGAAAAACCACTTCAATCCGCTCGGTATTGGCAGCAGAAATGGCTTCTTCAGAGATAAGCTTTCGTACCGCGTCTGCAGCATGGTGTGCCGCGGAACAAAATGGATAGATTTTAAACCATAGGCCCGGCTTTACGATTCTCCACGGTGCGCCCCAATCGTTTAGCAAAGTGTGTTGTGCTTTTTCCAAATCACCGTACAGACTGAAGAAACCAGTTTCTCCATCAAGTGCCGTACGGGACCCGCCAAATTCTGATTGGGCCAGCTTAACGGCCATCAAGCCAGCCTGAGCCGCCAGACCTGCGTGCAGCGGTTTCATTTCTGTTCCAAATTGTACCCTCATCCCAGCAGATTGCGTAGCCGCAAAACCAATCGCTTTTTCCAACTCTTTCTGAGGCAGTGCCTCAGCATAACCTACGGCGCAGGCGGCTGCAATCGCACCAAGCGTTCCTGTATTATGCCAGCCCTTTTCATAGTGGCTGCTGCCAATTGATTCGCCCAGCCGTGCCATTACTTCAACACCAACAACATAAGCGCCAAGAAGCCGCTCGTCATGTCCGCGAGCGGCAGAAGCAATAAGAGCAGGCACGATGGCCGCACTGGGATGCCCTCTTACATCGGAGTGGACATCATCAAAATCCAATGCATGAGCGATAAATCCATTGAGCATCGCGGATTGTAATGGCGCCGCCTTTTTGCCTTGTCCGATAAGAGGAACAAGGGGCAGGCCTCCTTCATCCTCTATCAGACGGAGGAGCTTTTGAATGCCTTTATCTTCTCTTCCTGCAAATGAAGCGGCAGTAAAATCAAGTAATCCTTTTTTTGCTTCGCGAATCGCGTCAACTGAATGGTCCGGCTGTGACGTTCTCACAGCCTCTGCAAGACCTGCTGTCAGCCCTTGTTTGCTCATTTGATGGTCTCCAATACAATAACCGCCAGCTCCGCAAAGTAGTGAGAGGCAACCGTAAGGGCTTCTTCATCCAGTGTAAAGGCCGGATGATGCCACTCCTCCGTCCCGTTCGTTCCCATCCAGACAAAAAATCCCGGGATCTTCTCTTGATACAGAGCGAAGTCTTCTCCGCCCGGAGACTGCTCAGCGTGAACGGTTTGATAGCCAAGCCGTGCCGCAGCTTCGGATGCCGCATTCAAAAATGTGCCGTCATTCTGAACGGAAGGCAAATAAGGAAACCACTTGAATTCTGCTTGTGCCCCATAGCCCGCTGCAATTCCTTCAGCCACTCGTCTCATATGCTCGGGAACAGCCTGCCTCGCTTCTTTTTGAAAGGTTCGAACCGTCCCCTCCATTTCAGCTTGGTCTGGAATCACGTTCCACGACGTGCCCGCCTGTACTCTTGTGATACTGACGACTGCGTTTTGCAGTGAGCTGATATTGCGGCTGACCACAGATTGCAGCCCGCTGATGATTTGTCCGGCTGCAGCGATTGGATCAATACTGTTATTCGGGATGCCGGCGTGACCGCCTTTTCCTTTGATGACGATCTCAAACCGGTCAACACTTGCCATTAACGGACCTTCCTTTACACCAATGGTCCCAACAGGCAGATCCGGCTTATTGTGCATGCCGAAAATGGCGGAAACACCATCAAGCACGCCAGCTTCTATGACCTTTCTTGCTCCCGCGGCAATTTCTTCGCCCGGCTGAAAGATAAAGCGGACGGTACCTTTCAGCTCGTCCCGTCTTTGGTTCAGCAAAATGGCTGTGCCAATAATTGAAGCGGTATGAAAATCGTGCCCGCACGCATGCATCGTACCGTCAACCTTAGAAGCAAACGGCAAGTTCGTCTGTTCATGGATCGGGAGCGCGTCAATGTCCGCCCGTATCGCTATCACGGGGCCGTCTTCCCGTCCTTTGATTTCCGCAATCACACCAGTCTCCAATTGAGGAACGTCCAGTATTTCGATTTGCTCCTCCTCAAGCCAGCGGCGGATTTTTTTCGTCGTTTCAATCTCTTGAAATGACAGTTCAGGATGTTCATGAAGATCACGCCGCATATTGATTAAACGGGTATGAAACGTTTTGTCGGCCATTGTTCTTCTCCCCTTCTTATATAATCTCTGCAGGCTCTCCCACCTGCTTGATAAACCGTTTTGTCCGTTCGTTTTGTGGATGGTCAAACAGTTCTTCTGGCGTTCCCTGTTCGATAATATGGCCGTCTGCCATAAAAATCACTTGGTCAGCGACCTCTTTTGCAAACGCCATTTCGTGTGTCACGATGATCATCGTTGTTTGTTTTTCCGCAATGGATTTGATGACCTGAAGCACCCCTGCGACGAGCTCAGGGTCAAGCGCTGACGTTGGTTCATCCAGCAAGATCGCATGCGGATTGACCGCAAGCGCCCGAGCGATGCCAATTCGCTGCTGCTGGCCGCCTGACATTGTGATCGGATAGCTGTCAGCCTTATGCTCCAGACCGACTTGTTTCAGAATCTCCATTCCAATGCGTTTTGCTTCGTCGCGTGATTTGTGTTGAGCCACAATTAAAGCTTCTGTAATGTTTTGCAGAGCCGTTTTATTTTTAAACAGATTGTAGTTTTGAAAAACCATGGCCGTTTGCTGGCGAAGCCGGTGTGCTTCCTTGCGTGTAAATTTTTCCGCGTTCAGTTTGGCTTCTCCGATTTCAATGAGGCCTTGATCCGGACGTTCTAATAGATTCAAGCACCGGAGAAGCGTTGATTTTCCGGAACCGGACGGACCGATGATCGCCACCACTTCTCCGCGCTTCACTTCTAGATCGATTCCATCTAGCACGACGAGATCTTTAAACGCTTTGCGAATATTTTTTACTGTTATCAACTGATTTCACCTCTAAGTCCGGTATGGCTTGCTCATGGCGCGTTCAAACAAGTCCTGCAACATGCTGTAGATAATGGTAAGAACCCAATAGACGATCGCAACCGCCAAATACGTCTCAAAATATTTGAGGTTTCCTGAAGCGTACATCTTCCCTTGGGCGAACATCTCCATGACCCCTAATGTAAAGGCCAGTGACGTTTCTTTCAGGAGTCCGATAAATGTATTACCCGTTGCCGGAATCGCATTTCGGATCGCTTGCGGCAAAATAATCCGTCTGTATGCCTGAAGTTTTGTCATGCCGACAGACAGACACGCCTCCAGCTGCCCGTCATCAACAGAATTGAGGGCGGCCCGGAATATTTCTGCCAAATAAGCTGCGTTTTTTAAGCTTAACCCGATGATGGCGGCAGTGAGAGCTGTCATTTTGCTCATCTCTGGAAAGAGCTGCGGCAGCCCGTAATAGATTAAGAACAGCTGCACAAGTGTCGGCACGCCCCGGAAAAAGGATATATACAGCTTTGACAGCTGATGAAGCACTGGAATTTTGTTCTTTGTAATGAGTGCGAGAATAAGTCCTCCGATAATGGCAAACATCATAGCCGCTATGGCCATCAACAAGGTGATCGGAAGGGCCTGAATTAAAGTCGGGAACGCTGATATCATGAATTCCCAATCAATCGTGTTCATTCTGGTGATTCACCGCCGTTTCTTAATGCTTCTGTTCTACTGTGATATCTTCATTAAAGTATTTTTCAGAGAGTTTTTTCAGTGTTCCGTCTTTACGCAATTCATCAAGCGCCTTATTGACTTTTTTGCGGAGCTTGTCGTGCGCATCGTCCTTGGCGAATGGGAATGCAACCTGTTCGTAAACAATCGGATCTCCGGCAAGCTTTAATGGCAAACCGGTCTTCTTGATTTGCGCGATCAATACGGTTCGGCTGTTAACATAAGCGTCAACACGGCCGTACGCAACATCCTTCAGCGTGCCCTCTTGTGTTTCGTACGTTTTGATATTGATTTTTTTATCAGGATCTTTGCTTTCAAGGTTTTTCGCGTGGTTTGAACCGAGAACGGCCGCGACTGTCTTCCCTTTTAAATCGTCTGCTGATTTGATATCTGTATTGTCTTTTTTGACGACAATCTGTGTTCCCGCATAAGCGTATGGTTTCGTAAAGTTATACGTTTCCTTGCGTTCGTCTGTCACAGCTACCTGGTTGGAAATGGTGTCAAGCTTGCCTGTTTGAAGCTCTCCCATCAGCCCGCTGAATTCAAGCAGCTTCCAGTCCAGTTTCATATCAATTTTCTTAGCGACCGCTTCCATCACTTCAACGTCAAAACCTGTCAGCTTTCCGTTTTCTTTATAAGCAAATGGGTAACTTTGTCCTGTCGCACCGACATGAAGCACATTGTCATCCTCTTTACTGCTGCTGTTTCCATTGCCGCAAGCTGAGAGCACCGCTAATAATGCAGCAACGACCAGCACAGTCCATTTTTTCATTTTCATTTGATTTTCCCGCCTTTTCTATTTTTATAGATCATGTCGCAATTGTTTTTTCATATAAACTGTGATATGCCCTTTTCCAAGGTCTTGTTCACCTGAGCGGACATACCCTTTTCGTTCGTACATCTCAATCAGCCACGGATGCTTATCCGCTGTTCCGAGTGAGACAAACGGAACCTTTAACGTATCGCGGAGGATTGTTTCCTCCAGCCATTGAAGCAGTTTAGTTCCGATTCCTTTTTTACCGGTATCGGGGTCCACAGCGAACCACCAGATATGCGGAACGCCATACGGTCCCGGCTGCTGTCCCCATGGCATTCTTAAGGAGATGGTCGCGATGATCCGCCCGTCTTCTTCCATGACGTAGCAGGCGTTTTTCCGGATATTTTTCAGCACCAAATCCAAATCCGCATGAGCGGCGGCAAAACGAATGCCGAGCTTTCGAATCGGTTCATAAGCCCGCAATGTCAGCTCGAGAAGCTGTTCAGCATCACGTTCAACTGCAAGGCGATATTGTGGCTTCATCTAGCGTTCCTCCTTACTTTGCATAGCGGTTGACCGGCTTTTCCAAACCGAAGTGCTCTCTTAATGTTGTGCCTTCATATTCTTTTCTGAACACGCCGCGCTCCTGTAAAATCGGAACCACTTGATCAACAAACACTTCAATTCCTTCTGGTAGAAGCGGAGGCATGATATTAAACCCGTCACACGCTTCCTTATCCACCCATTCCTGCATCTTGTCAGCGAGCTGCTCCGGCGTGCCGACGAAGATATGGTGTCCTCTGGAGCCTGCAACGTATTTGTAAAGCTCGCGTATCGTCATATTGTCCCGTTCAGCCATTTCCTGAACAAGCTTGAAGCGGCTCTTCACCGCATTGGAAGCTTCTGCGTCAAGCTTCGGCAGCGGCCCGTCAAGCGGATACGCAGACAAATCAATTCCGCCTAAATAATTTTGGAGAATTTGCAGACCGACGGATGGAATAATCAGGTCTTGAAGCTCCTTGTATTTGGCTTGTGCCGCTTCTTCGGTATCAGCAATGATCGGGAAAATACCCGGCATGATGGCGATTTTTTCTGGATCACGTCCGAATTCCGCAGCCTGTTCTTTAATGGATTGATAAAATTCTTGAGCGGATTCCAGGTGGTTTTGCGCTGTGAAGATCACTTCTGCTGTTCTGGCAGCCAGCGCTTTTCCGTCTCCTGATGATCCTGCCTGGATAATGACTGGCTGGCCCTGCGGCGTTCTTGAAACGTTCAGTGGCCCGCGAACAGAGAAATATTCTCCTTTGTGGTTCAGCTCATGCATTTTTTCCTTCTCAAAGAATTCACCTGTTTCTTTATTGCGGATAAAGGCGCCCTCTTCCCATGAATCCCAAAGCCCCTTTACAACCTCGACAAATTCCTCTGCCCGCTGATAACGCAAATGGTGTTCAAGGTGTTTTTCACCGCTGAAATTCAGTGCTGTTGATTCAATCGATGAAGTGACGACGTTCCATCCGGCACGGCCGTTGGACAGATGATCCAATGACGCAAACTGTCTGGCAATGTGAAACGGCTCGCTATATGTAGTGGAGGCTGTTGCTGTCAGTCCGATTCTTGATGTGACCTGCGCCAAGGCAGAGAGCAAGGTGAATGGCTCAAACCTTGTTAATACATTTGGATGTGATTTACTGTCAATTGATAGGCTATCTGCTAAAAACAGCATATCCAGCTTGCCCCGCTCCGCTGTTTTCGCAAGTTCTTTAAAATAATCCAAATTCATGCTCGCATCTGAAGGCGCGTCGGGGTGCCGCCAAGACGCGACGTGATGGCCTGTGCCTGCTAAAAATACCCCTAATTTGATTTGTTTCTTTTTGCTTGTCATGGCGATACTCCTTTTATCATGTTTTAGGCTGAATAATCCGAAAAATAAACTCCTATATTCCTAGTCGTTTAATATGAATAAATCAAAATGTACCTTTGTCTTGGACGTTTGTCAATGAGTTAAGATCAAATTTTTCTTTTTAAGCTGAAAAGAATCTCGCAGCATCATGGAACGGCATTTGTGCAACCTGTATCCTTACAAAACAGCCTGATGATGCTGAGACTCGTTTTGATTCAAAGTTTTATATAAATGCATATCTGTACTTCCGACCATACGCGTTTTGCCGCCGCTTTTGCTCTTTGCTAATAAACGCACGTGATCGCCGTCGCAGATCGGTCCATTTTGACTCATTCAGAAGCTGAGACATCGCATAAAAAAATGAGCTGATCCCGGATTCATACCGAAATCAGCTCATTGTATCTTAATTAAGTTCTAGAATACTTTCTTCCGCTTTAGCAGAAAACACTTTAGGCTCAAGGCGGTCTAGGTCTTCATGAAATAAACTTACTTTTTGGATTTGCCGATTGTCGTAGTGGTGAAAGTAGTAGTTTCCCGTGTCGCTGCACATCACAGAAGTGTATTGCGTATAATCAATTTCGTCTTCTTCCGTTATCACAACACCCTTGGGTATCGCCATGTTTGCCAAAAGCTGAAAAGCTGCTGATACACCTTTCGTTTCATCTGCCGCAGGCTCTAGATGTTCTTTCAGAAAACAAGCTCTGACAAACCGTGAAGGCGGTGTATAATCTCCCGGCAGCCCCACTGTACCCGAGCCCTGGCCAAAAGCGGACAGCATCAATCCGCCCAACTCCTTGCTCTCGAATTGTTTCGGCCGTAATCCTATATATTGCCGAAGATTGGCCACATGCCATAAAAAGTCGGGGCTGTTCGTCATGACACCTGGTTGATTGTCATAGATTTTGATGCCATCTGCTCTCGGTTCGATCGTCAGGCTGCGTCCCGTCCGGTCTGACAATATCCAGTGCAGCGGTAAAACGGTATCCAATAGATCTAATTTCTTCTCCACAATCGTTAAAGAGTGGATCTTTTCTTTTACGTCATCCAAAGACTTACAAACTGATAGCGCCCATGTTACAAATTCATGCGGGGCAATATGAACGCCGTCTCCCCGAAGCGTTTTTTCGTACTCCGCATACCCCATAAAATAAAGCGCCGCACAAGATAAACCGCTTTCATTAACTCCGTCGGCAAATAATATATTTCCAAGTTTTCTCCCCATACCGATAAACGCGTACTGTGTTTGATGCACCTTTCCGTCAGCTTCACTCTTCCAGCTGTAACGGCGCGGATAGAGAATGACCTCCGTCCCCAGCTGAAATGCAAAATCCATTGTTCTCGCTAATAAATGATTCCGGTCAGCAGTTTCCAATGTAAGACTTGTGCACATCTGATCCAGTCCCCTTTCCATTCAGGCTAAAATCATACATTTTGTGAACAACTTGTTTTATCAGCATAACGAAAGACAAAGAGATTCGTCAAAAGATTGACATCACCTTCCAGCATAAAGACGAAGAGATTCTTTCAATGTACTATGCTGATGTTTATGGTGAAAGCTTCCTTTTTATTTTTACTAGCCCCTGCTGTATCAGAGCCAATCAGAAATGTTGCAGTTTCATGATCAATCGCTGATATTATAAGGCAGCAGGAAAAGAAGTTGTAGCGTCCATTCCGCAAAAAGGCCTCATGGCGCTTACAGACCGGCTGGGCACAACATAACAAAAAATCCAGCCTTAAAGGCTGGATTTCATTATTATTTCGCCAAAACAAGCTCGTGAATTGCATGCGCAACCCCATGTTCATTATTGGAGCGTGTTTGAAAGTTCGCGGCTTCCAATACTTCTGGGATGGCGTTTGCCATGGCCACCCCGCAGCCCGCCCATTCGATCATTGTCAGGTCGTTCCCGTTGTCGCCTATGCACATGACTTCCGCCTGTTCAATTCCAAGCAGCTGTGCCAGCTGGCGTACAGCATTTCCTTTGCTGGCTTCCGGGTGCAGAATTTCGTAAAAGAACGGCGCGCTTCTGACCATTGTATATTTTTCTCTCACGTCTTTTGGAATCGATGTAATGACGCGGCTTAAGTTCTCCGGTTTATCAATAAACATCACTTTCGGGATGAGGATATCTTTAGGCACCTCGTCAATCTTGCGGAAATGAAGCGGCACCTGTGTCACATAGGATTCGTATACGGTAAATTCGCTAATATCCCGGTTAGGCGTATACAAATGAGATGAATCAAAGAAATGCATCGGCGTCTTCAGCTCTAAGCTCAGGTCATATAATGAAGCCAAATCATCATAGCCGAGAGACAGCTCTGAGACCACTTCATTTGTATGCGTATTTTGAACAAGCGCTCCATTATACGCGATGACATAGTCGCCTTCTTCAATTAAATTCAGTTCATCTAAGTATCTCCGCACACCCCCGATAGGCCGGCCGGTGCAAAGCACGATTTTGACACCTTCCGCTTTTGCCGCGTGAAGCGCGTCGCGGATCTCCTCTGTTACTTCATGATGATCATTTAAAAGTGTTCCATCCATATCAATTGCAATGAGTTTGTACATCCTGCATCTCCTTCATGTCGTTTTCAGTCTATAGTCCCATCATATCGTTTTTCCTTTTTGATATTCAACCGGAAGAGATGGTTTTCTCCGGATTAGACGCCGCCCTTGTCTTCGGATACGTTTTCGCGGTTCCCGCTTTCTTTCTGTTTTCACGACGTTTTCTGCTTTTTTCTGTTTCATCAGCATAAAGCCGGCAGCTAAAAACGGAATGCCGGTTATATTCAAGATGGCAAGCTTCACACCAGCCGCGATGAAAAAGAACCCCCATGATGATGCAGGATTCCGTCTGATCATAACGTAAGCCGCCATTTCCAGAACGATCAGGATGGCATGAAGCACGATGCCATAAATAAGCAATACAAGGGCAAAAAACAACACATAATTCACGATTGCCCCTGAGTACACCATAGCGCGCATCATTTGTATAAACGATAAGGACTGCATGGAGCCGCTGATGACATTAGGGTTATAGATCGTATAGTCACTAAATAAATGTTTGACCTTGAGAAAAGCCCATAATATAAATATCCACTGAATGATATGTAAAACAAGTCCCGCTGCCACCAGTCTTTCAGCATTTTTATTTCTCATCTTTTTCCTCCCTGCCGGTCTTTGATTCGATTCTTGTCATCGTTTTTGTCTGTCCATTTTGCTCCCATATCAACGTCCCGTTTTCTCCTCTTTTCAGCGTGCTTTTGAGCGGATAATAGGGGCCGAGATACTGAATCTCGATAGACCCGTCAGCGCTTTGGGAAATCACCTTATATGCCATAAAAGGCAGCTGAACCTCTCCTCTTCCTTTCATCACTTCCGTTTCCACAACCTCGTCTTTGGTAAATGTGACCGTTGCTGATTTCACGCCGTCCGTTGGCCCGGGAGCAATTCCCTCATCCCACGTTCCGTAATAAAACGGCGTCTCTTCTTTTTGCTGCTGGCAGCCGGATACCATCATGCATACAGCAATAAATAACAAAATGCCATATTTGTTTTTCAAGGAGATCCCCATCCTTTCCTCCTTTTTTTAGGCGAATGCCGTGGCACTGTGCCAATGACTACATAAGTTATAAGGAATTCACCCACAAGGAGATTGATCATAATGAACCCTTATCAATATTACAGCCCACAGCTGCCTCAGCAGGAACCTTACTATAGCCACTATGAATACAGCCCTTATCCACAGCAGGATATATACGAGCCATACCAAATGGAAAGACAGCCTGCATTGGAAAGAAGAATCGCGGCACTTGAACGGCAAAATGAACAGCAGTCGAGAGAATTAACCCGTCTGACAAACGAAGACCGCCGTCAAAATCGGGAAATTGCACGGATTGCCGAACAGGTCAATCAGCTAAGCCAGGCTGTTGAACGCCATACACGCCGCTTAAATCGGCTCAATCAGCGCCTCCGCACAGTAGAAAACAGACTGAATATCCCATTTACTGCAGGGGAAGGCGGTTTCTGAGCAAACAAAGAAAAAAAGCGGAAGACGATTCTCCCAATTCAGGGTTTCGTTTTCCGCCATTCTTATATGTTAAAACGGAACATTTACATAAAAAGGGTTTGTACCCAGTATACAATCTTTACCGTTTTCATTCAAAGACAGAGGGGCCGAGGAAAATAATTGTAGTTCCTCTTTGACAGAATTTCTTTTCATGCCAGTTGCATGATAATACCGACTCACGTCAATCGATCACATGGAGGAATGATTTATGCATCATACACAACACGGCTTGCAGCAGCTGAACCAATGCCGCCAGACTGCTCAGCAGCTCATTCAGCAAACACAGCAAAGCAGCCAGCAATACCGCCAAATGCTTCACCAGGAGCAGCAAAACATCCAAATGCTGCAGCAAATTCTAAACCACGAACAACAAGCTGCACATACGATTCAACAAGCGCTGCACGGACATGACATGGCGATTCAAAAATGCCAGCAGGTTGTCAACATGTGCAACCAAATGCAGCAGGAACTTACTGGACAATCCAGCGTGATGAATACGAATGTGTCTACACTTCCATTCGGCCAAAATACGCCATTTCAACAGCAATCCTACCAGCAGTAGGATAGAAAAAGCTCAACACAATGCGAGTGTTGAGCTTTTTTCTTACTGTTCTTTGCGAATATGTATATCCTGAATAGACTGTTTCGGCGCATGAAATCTGCTTTCGGCTTCACTTCTTGCCTCGGCAAAAGCCCGTGCCTCCACATGATCCTTGTAGACATCCAGCTGAATCAAATACAGCGGGCGCACTTTAAAGCCGTGAATAATGGTCACAGCCCACAACGGGAGCACAACAAAAACGCCAGGCAGATCGGGCAAAACAAAACCAAACGCAAAAATGAAAAAATAAATGATTCCGTACATTATCCACTTTCTATTTCTAACCTTGATGCCAATAAATAAAAAGGCAAAAAAACTGGTAATGGCAAAAGGCATGAAAATAAACAGCATCCACCAGCTATGCAGCCATTCCCAAGCGGCACCTCTTTTTGTAATTCCCATATTTTTCTCCTCCTATTTACCTATAATAATCGATTAGGCATACCGCGTCACCTATAAATGAAAAAACGTTCTTCCTTGAAAATAGTGATAGACGGAGAATGGGTTTCTTGCTATATTATTAATTGATAATGATAATCATTACTAATCTATTCACATACATATTGGGAGGGTTTTTGATGAAAAAGAACACATTGCTCGTGGGCATGCTTGTGCTGCTTCTCATGTTTGTCAGCGCTTGCAGCGGCACGGCTTCTAAAGGGAGCTCAAGCGATTCTGCTTCCGAAAAAACAGAAATGAGAACATATAAATCACCTAAAGGGAACGTCAACATTCCTGCACATCCAAAACGCATCGTCACTGATTT
Source organism: Bacillus sp. LJBS06 (assembly GCF_016924995.1). Classification (NCBI taxonomy): domain Bacteria; kingdom Bacillati; phylum Bacillota; class Bacilli; order Caryophanales; family Bacillaceae; genus Bacillus; species Bacillus sp. LJBS06. Next base: position 4,010,331 of record NZ_CP070483.1, read on the forward strand.
TTATGCCGGTGAATTGCTTTCTGTCGGGGCCAATGTAGTCGGCTCAGGCTCGTGGTCATTTGATAATCCGTTTTTAAAATCAAAGTTGAAAAATGTGAAGGATGTCGGTGATCCAATCAGCGTTGAAAAAGTGATGGAGCTTCAGCCTGACCTCATTGTTGTCATGAATGAAGAGAATGTCGATAAATTAAAGAAAATCGCTCCGACTGTTGTCATACCTTATAACACAGCGAAAAACGTAGAGGACACTGTCAGCATGTTCGGAGATATCGCAGGTGCGAAAGACAAAGCAACCTCATTTATGGCTGACTTTAACAAAAAAGCGGACGCAGCTAAAAAGAGAATTGCCGGCGTCATCGACAAAGATGCGACTTTCGGCATTTATGAAAACACAGACAAGGGCGAATTCTGGGTATTCAATGACAATGGCGGTCGCGGCGGCCAAGCTGTATACAATGCGCTCGGGTTAAAAGCGCCTGAAAAAATTGAACAAGATGTCATCAAAAAAGGAGAGATGAAACAGCTCTCTCAAGAGGTGATTCCTGAGTATGCCGCAGATTATATGTTCATTACGGACTACAACCCGAAAGGCGAAAGCAAAACACTCGACAAGCTGGAGAACTCCTCTATTTGGAAGAACCTTGACGCTGTTAAACATAATCGCGTGTTTATCAATGACTTTGACACGTTCTACCCGTACGATCCGATTTCTGTCAGCAAACAGGTGGATATCATCGCCGACATGCTGATCAAACGGGCCGAAGAAAATAAAAAATAAAAAAACGGCACAGTCATGACGCTGTGCCGTTTTTTATGGTTCACTTTAATTTTGACTGTACGGAGTCCGGCATATCTTCAAACTTGACTTCTTCCCAAGTCTCGACATACTTTCCTTTCGCCTTCACCTTCAAATACGCGTTCTTCCGAAGCTCTTTGCCGGCGAAAAAGGTCACTTCTTCTTTTTTCCCGGATGCATTGTATCCGTCTAATGTATATTCAGTACCGCCCGGGCTAAGATGTCTGCCATCTCGATCAATCTGCACATAGACATCTTGCTGGTGAATAAACGGATTAAATCGGTCTGTAACATCATTATGAAAAAAGAGAAGACCGCATATTACGGCAGCAGCCGCCAAGACGGCCAGGATCGCCAATGCTTTTTTCATCTTTGCACTCCCCTTACTTGTTCATTTTTTTCAAATAGTTTGATCGCACCACGAGGAAGAACAAAAGCTGAAAAATGAAAAACCCTCCGATCGTGAGACTGAGCGGCCCCGCTACATCGGAATAGCCTTCGACGGCCAATGTTCTCAGGGCAAACAGCGTATGCATGACGGCAATGACAAATGGAAAGAAAAAGAGAATCGCCAATTGTATCGTCACGCTTTGTGACATTTCACGCTCACTCAGGCCGATTTTGGCCAGTGAACGGTAGCGCTCCCGATCTTCATCTAAATCGGTGAACAGCCTGAAATATAAGAAACTTGCTGCCGCGACAAAGAAGACGATCGCGATAAACAGCCCGATGAATAAACTCAAGCTCGGCAGCTGCACCGTATCATAGTAAGTCCCGGCTTTTGCCATAAAATCAGAATGCACGTCGATATAGTTGCCGTAAATCTGATTTTTCAAGGATTGGCTGATCCCAAGACTGTCTTTCCAATGATCATAGCTGTAGCCGTATAATGACGCTTTATCACCTAGTGATTTAAGCTGATCAAAGGTTTGATCGTTCACCGCGATGATGGCATTCAATGAAATCAGCGGTTTTTGGACTTCTTTTACCGACAGTTTTTGGTCAGACGGCTTGCCTTTTTGATTCAGCAGCTTCAGCTGATCCGGCGCTTCGTTTTTGAAATTGCGGTCATACGTGCCCGGAAAATAGACAGCCTCATCACTTTTCAGGCCGTTCAGCTTAACATGGAAATATTTTGACACATCCGATTCGCTGATCATGTAAACAGGGGGAACAGTTTCTCCTTCCTGATAGCGAACATAGGAAACATCTATTTTGTCTTTCTTATACGTAAAGCCGTGTGTTTTCAGTTCATGGTCAATATCTTTCAAATGAGTCTGTTCTTTTGGATTGTTGCTGAAAGATATATATTCCATCTCATAAGCGGACTCTTCAGCCCCGACGGTCGATTTGTACATGGCGAGCACGCCTGTCGCCGTAAACGCAACCGCGGAAATAATGCTGACAATAAAGAACAGGCGGGCGTTGTCTTTTAAACGATAGACAAGATCAGAAACCCAAATGACATTTTTCCCGCGCAAATAAAAGGTTTTCCACTTCTTCAACGCGCGCAGAATCCAGATGCTGCTTTGGCTGAAAAAGAAATACGTACCGATGACGGTGAGCAGTAAAATGATAAACGGTTGAGTCCCGTGAACATTGCCTTTCAGAACCATTCCGTACCCGCCGCAAAGGCAGGCGATGCCGAATAAGGACAGAAGCACGGACGGCTTCGGCTCCGGCTTAATCTTGTCTGTGCCTTTTATTAATTTGATAACGGTATTTGATCTGACAAAAAGGATTGTGAACTGCGATAAAAGGAAAAATAAGAGCAGAAATCCGCCGGCCGTAATGCCGAGCGCTTTCCAAGGCATATACAGAGGCAGCGCGTCCATTTCTAAAATATAAGCGCCGACCGTAAAGAACGTCTTTGAAAAAATGAATCCTCCGATAATCCCGGCTGCAATCGACATGACGCCAATGATCATGTTTTCCGCTGTAATGAGCTTTCTCAGCTGCACCGGCGTAATACCCTGCATAAGCAAAATGCCGAATTCTTTATTTCTCGATTTCAAAAATGCATTAACCGAATACAGAACAAATAAGAAAGAAAAAACAAAGATCATCCATTCCGCAGCAGTTAAGCCTTTTTTGGCGATGTTATTCAGGTAGCCTTCCTTTAATGCCGGATGAAACAGGAACATCGCAAAGGTAAAGAAAATCAAAACGGAAAAGGCGCTGCTTAAAAAGAATGCAAGATAGGCTCTTTTGTTTCTCGTGACGTTTTTATAAGCGAACTGAAGAAAGGTCATTTGCGTTTCCCCCCAGCATAGACAGCACATCAAGAATTTGTTCATAAAAGACTTGGCGGTTTTCTCCGCGGTAAATCTCATTAAACAATTCGCCGTCTTTTATAAAGATGACGCGGCGGCAGTAGCTTGCCGCAACCGGATCGTGGGTCACCATCAAAGCCGTGACATGATCATCCCGATTCAGGCTCTGCATCGTTTCCATGACGTCTTTTGACGCTTTGGAATCAAGGTTTCCCGTCGGTTCATCAGCCAGAATGAGTGATGGCTTATGAATGACCGCTCTTGCAATGGCGGCCCGCTGACGCTGGCCTCCGGATACTTCAAACGTCCGTTTGTTAAGCAGGTTTTCGATACCGAGCTTTGCCGCGATGGCGTGCAGTTTTTCTTCCATGACAGACGGCGCTTCTTTTTCAAGCGTTAACGGCAGCATGATATTTTCACCGATTGTCAGCGTGTCCAGAAGGTTGAAATCCTGAAACACAAATCCGAGCTGCTTGCGTCGGAAATGAGCGAGCTTTGTCCGCTTCAGGCGATGCGGGTTTTCTCCGTGAATCAGGATATCGCCTGAATCTGGACGGTCAATCGTTGAAATGATATTCAAAAGCGTTGTTTTTCCGGATCCGGACGGCCCCATCACCGCCGTGAACCCGCCTTCTTCTATTGAAAATGAAATTTGTTTTAAAGCTTGATAGGACACTTGTCCTTTATAGGTTTTATTTATATGTTTGACTTCAAGCATATTCGCCATGAGAATCCTCCTTATGATTTTATTCTTGTTGATCTGGGCTGCTTTCATGTAGTGCCGGGGCATTTAACATAAAAATCCCCTTGACGTAAATCCATGTTATCAAGGGGAAACAAAACGAGCTATGTTGTTTTCTTAACGCAGCCTTACATTTTTGTAAGAAATGAAAATCGAACCGATGTCCCTTCACCGGGAGACGAGCTGATGTCCACCGTATGATTGAGCTTGTCCGTAATTTCTTTGACGAGATGGAGGCCGATTCCCGTAGATTCTTGGTAACGCCGCCCGTTTTCGCCGGTATAATATGGGTCAAACACCCGCTTGATGTCTTGCGAGGGAATGCCGACACCGTAATCTTTAACTTCAAGCACCGTCCTGTCTTCATCGCGGAAGACATTCAGCTCCAGTCTGTCACTCTTGCCTGCCGAATACTTGACCGCATTTGTAACCACTTGGCCGATCGCAAATTTGAGCCATTTTGCATCAGTGTATATCTGATGGTCATCGCGAATGTCCATTTTCGGATAAACGCGGTATTGAATAAAAAATCGTTTATAGCTTTGAATGACTGATTGGAGAAGCTCTGATAAGGAAACCGCTTCGACTTTAAAATCCCGCTCAAACAGGTCGAGCCTTGATGAATAAAGAAGCGTCTCCAGCCCGAATTCAATCTGCCGAACCTCTTTTTTGATTTGTTCAAAAACGGGTTCATCCTCTTCCTGAATGATTAAATTAATGACCGACAGCGGCGTCTTCACTTGGTGCACCCATTGATTCATATACGTCACCCGCGCTTCCAGCTTAGCTTCGGTCTCATGGAGCTTCTGGTGCTGCAGCCGGATTAGCTCCATCTGCTTTTCATATAGCTCTGAACAAAACACTGAAGAACCGAGATACGGGATGTCCGTCCCTTCCTGCTCCGAGCTGAGCCAATGATACACACCGCGGTCTTTGTACCAGCGATAGGCAAGATAGCCCGCCAAAATAAGAAGCTGCACGCCCAATATGTAAAACAGGTGAGAAAAAGAATGAAGACCTGCAAACCAGTAATAAAAGAAGACAAACAGCCCTTGAAGGAGAAAAAGCAGAATCAGCACTGCATGAGACCGGAGAAACAGCTTCATGACTGCGCCCTCAGCTGGTAGCCTTCGCCCCGCACCGCTTCAATAGAAACAGGCGCATTCAGCTCCCGCAGTTTTTTTCTGAGCCGCGTGATATACACGTTAAGTGTATTATCATCGATGAATATGTCGGTGTCCCACGTCTTTTCCATGAGACGGTCCCGACTCGTCACCTTTTCTCCCCGCTCCAGCAGCACTTCCAAAAGCTTGCTTTCTTTTTTAGAAAGCTCGCTTTTTTCATCCTGAAAACGCAGTTCAAAACGTTCCACAAAGAGCTGGACGCCGGCATATTCAACCACTTTCTCCCCCTGCTTTGCGGCGTACTCTCCGTACGCCCTCCGGATCTGGCTTTTGATTTTCGCCAGCACAATATCGTAGGAAAACGGTTTTTCGATATAATCGTCTCCGCCGTTTTCAATCGCCATCACCTGATCCATTTCCCCGCTTCTGGCTGAAATGAAAATGATCGGGCTTGTGGAGTGCTGGCGGATCTGGCGGCACCAATAATAGCCGTCATAGGACGGCAGGTTGATATCAAGCAGCACCACATCGGGCTTTTCCCGCAAAAAGACATCAAGAACAGCCGTAAAATCCGCGGCGACTACTGTTTGATATCCGTATTTTTCAAGGTAATTCTGCAATAGTCCGCGAATGTCTTCACTGTCTTCCACAATCATGATTTTATTCAAACTGAACCACTCCCGTTTCTTACACTGCTGCCATCATCATAATCGTTTTGGGCGTATGGACGCAACACCGCGCAAAAAAACCGCCATCCCGGCGGTTTCTGGTCTCTTCAGCCGACCTGCTGCTTAGCTGCTTTACCGGCTGATCCGAACTCTCTCATTTTGCTTCGCACTGTCTCTTCCACGGCTTCAATGCCGGGTGTCATATAGCCGCGCGGTTCGTACAGATCGCTGTTTTCCTGAAACATGCGGCGTGTTTCGTCTGTCCAGGCGACCATACATTCCGTATTGATATTGATCTTCGCGTGGCCGAGCGTGATGGCTTTTTTGATCTGATCCTGCGGAATCCCGGATGCCCCGTGAAGAACGAGGGGAATATCAGTCATGCGGGAGATAGCCTCCATTTCCTTAAATCCGAGATTCGGCTCACCCTGATATTTGCCGTGTACAGAGCCGAGGGCAGCGGCCAGCGCGTCAATATTGGTTTCTTTGACGATCCGCTCACATTCTTTGATATCGGCATAGCGGACCCCGCCGACCAGGCCGTCTTCCATTCCGCCGACCGTGCCGACTTCAGCTTCTACTGACACGCCGTGCTTTGCGGCATAATCGGTGACTTCTTTTGTCATCGCGATATTCTCGTCAATCGGCTGATGGGAGCCGTCAATCATCACTGAGCTGAATCCGGCGTCAATGGCCTGTCTGCAGCGTGCCGCACTGCTTCCGTGATCGAGATGAAGCACCACGGGAACGGTAATCGCCATGTCCTCCATTAACGCGCCGACCATGGCGGCAATCGTTTTAAATCCGCCTAAATAGTCGACCAGGCGATCGGAAGCCGCGCCGATGACTGGTGATTGCTCCTTTTGCGCCGCCTGCAAAATCGCCTTCGTCCACTGCAAACCGTTGATATTAAACTGGCCGATCGCATACTGCTCCCGCTTTGCATCTTCAAGAAGCTCTTTCATCGATACAAAAGCCATGTCCACCCCTCCTTTTTCCATTAGATATTGAAGTATTTTGATACGACGTCCACTGTTGTTTGTTTCGCTGTTTGAATGGCTTCCTCAGCACTCAGCTTATAGTATTCAGGGCGGAAGAGCTCAACCGATACAACATCTGAAAAACCGATTTCCTTCAGTGCTGATAAGTGGGCATCTAAGTCAATCGCCCCTTGTCCCGGCCATACGCGGTCTTCATCCGTTAAAAAGCCGATCGGGAAATCTTCGGTATCATCGATATGATAGATGAAGATTTTCTTTCCGTCCGCCTGCTTTAAGCTCTCAATATTTGAACCCATGGCATGGAAGTGAAAACTGTCAAGGACAAGCCCGACATTGTCACGGTTGACTGTGTTTATGATGTCATACGCCTGTTCAAACGTATTGACTGTACATTGCGGGTGGCCGACAAATTCAAGCGCGATTTTTACGCCGTACGGCTCCGCGATATCTGAAAGCTCAGTCAGCACCTCTACACTGCTCTTTTTGATCTCTTCTTTTACAATCTTCTGCTCTGTCACAAGCGGAACGGCTACCACATATTTCACACCGAGTGTTTTGCACGTTTCCATCATGCCTTTAAACTCAGTGATGATCTCATTATGGCCCTTTTCATCACGATTGTTGAAGAAAACAAGTGCATTTAAGGCAAGCGGCTTGATGTGATGGGTTTGAAAATACTCCGCAAGCTCAGCCAGTGAATGGTCTTCTAAGTACTCCGGCAGCTTATCCATTGTGCGGATTTCAATATAATCATAGCCGTGCTTTTCGCAAAGCTCTAAATCCTGTTTAAGGTTTGAGTTTTCCAATGTTGTGGCTTCATTAAAACAAAGTTTCATGTCAGACTCCCCCATCTGCGTGTTAGATATGAAGGGAGTTCGGCAGGAAGGCTGTTCGCCATATCCCGCCGAACTCCATGCTCAGCTTATGCCAGACCTAATTCTTCTTTCATTTTTTTAAGCATAAATCGGCTTGATTCATCCGCTCTTTCGTCGACCCAAGCAAATACGGCATTCGTCGCAATTCCGTCGAACTTCATCTCTCTCAGCTTTCTGAAAATCGTCTCAAAATCAACCTCGCCTTGGCCAATGTCCAAGTGCTGGTGAACCGTTACTTTCGCGTCAGGCGGATTGACGATGTAGCGCAGGCCATGAGCCGCTTTATGATTATAGGTGTCTGCAAATAAAACATGTGTGAGGCGGTCCCCGGCTTCGTCAAACATGGTCTCAATGTCGCCTTTGCCGTCATCATAGAAGAACGTATGCGCAGTCGAGTAGACAAGATTGATCCAATCCTTGTCAAGCGCGCGGATCATATCCATCGCACCTTTGTGCGTTTCGATAAAATCGTATGGGTGGGCTTGAAGGTTGAGTTTCATGCCTTCTTTTTCAAAGACTGGGAGAAGCTCATCCATGGATTTGATAAATTTTTCTTCACTTGTTAAAGGATCATACTTTGATCCGCTGAATTCGCTGTTCATCAAATCTACTTCAAGTTCAACCGCAATTTCGATCGCCCGCTTCCAATTGCGCACCGCTGCCTGCCGGCGGTCTTCATCAGGACCCGCCCAGTGGTAAAGCGGAAGAAGCGATGAAAGCTTAACACCTGTATCCCTTAAAAGGCGCTTTAATTGTTTGATCTTTGCTGAATCGACTTTCGGATATTTATAAAACGGGCAAAAATCCTCACGCGGAGACAATTCGATATATTCATAGCCAAGCTCTGCCGTTTTATAGACCGTTTCCTCCAAAGTTAAATCATCACGATACATGGATGGATCTAATGCTAACTTCATATTTTCACTCCTCTGTTTTTTAGTTTTGAACTGTTGTATAAGATTGATAGAATTCCGGTTTTTCCTTCAATTCAACCTTTTCTTTTTGTCCGGATTCTTGGGCCTTCACACAAGAATCCGTTGTAACAGCGGCAATATAGCCATCCCATGCCGTTGGTCCGCTGACCTCGCCTTTCTTTTGAATCGAATCAATAAAGTCTTGGATTTCCACATCGTACGCAGCCACAAAGCGTCTCTGCCAATCCATCAAAATATCAGTGCTGAATTTGCCTTCTTTTCTCAAGCTAATGCTTGATGGCTCGGGAAGCTTGATGATGCCGTCTTCTCCGACGATTTCGCATTGAATGTCATAGCCGTATTTACAGTTCACATAGATTTCAGCATTGATGACGATGCCGCCTTTTGTTTCAATCACCACGATTTGCGGATCTTTTAAATGCGGAAGCGCGTTTTTTGATTTTTTCGGATAGATGACTTGAACGGACTCGTAGTCATCATTGACGAGCCAGTGGAGCACGTCAATTTCATGAACAAGCGTGTCGACTACAGCCATATCCGTTGTATAGTTATCTCCTACAGTCGGGTTGCGGTGCGCGCAGTGAATCATAAGAGGCTCGCCGATGACATGATTATCGAGCGCTTCTTTCAGCTGTACGTAACCGCTGTCATAACGGCGCATGAAGCCGACTTGAACAAGGCGTTTGCCCACTTTGATTTCTTCTTCGACGATGCGCATGCATCCTTCAGCCGTTGTCGCGAGCGGTTTTTCACAGAATACATATTTCTGGGCTTTAATCGCTTTCAGCACGCTTGACTCATGCGCAGGCCCCCAGCTTGTCACTAAGACAGCGTCTACATTTTCGTCTGCAAGCAGGCTGTCATCATTCGGATACACCGTCGCGTTTAATTGGTATTGCTCAACGACCTTTTGTGCAGCTTCTTGATTAACATCCGTTACAGCTACGATTTCTGCGCCGGACAGCTTGTTCGTAATGCGGTTAATATGTTCTTTTCCGATTGCTCCAGTTCCAATTACGCCAATACGTAAACTCATTGACAGCCACTCCTTCTGTTGATTACATGATTTTGCTTTCTGTTCCTTGCTTTACTTGGCTCCGAGGAGATCCGTAGAGTTCCTCTTGAATTTGTTCAAGCGACTTGCCAGACGTATTCGGCGCAAAGAGCAGCCCGATGATCATGCTGGCCGTCACACATCCGAGCAGAATTGCAGCCATCGTTCCAATGCCGAAATTGGTGATAATCATTGGGACAAACAGACTCCAAATCCCTATTGAAATACGGACAAGGAAAAACATCAGTCCCTGTGCGGAAGCACGATATTGCGTAGGGAAGATTTCACTCGCCCATAACTGATAGTTCGCTTGCTGCCCGGCCCCGTTATTAATGCCGATCACGACAATAAACAGGAGCAGAATCGGCAGGCCTTCAACCGGCAGCAGAAACAGTGTCCATCCGATCACCGCCATAAAAGCGGCGATTCCAAATACGGTTTTTCTATGTTTGTCGGCAAAGGGCATGAAGATCAAGGCGACCCCCAATCCTGTGAAAATAAACAGCCCCATTTGCAAAAGATTAGCCATGTTGGCAGAAACACCGCCGACCTGCTGATAAATGTATGGCATAAAGAAGCCCATGACCCCGGCGGCTAAGTTCCAAATCAAGTACACACCCATCAAAAACAGGATGCTTTTGAGATACATAGGCTTGAGCAAATCAAAATACGATGTCTTATTCAATACTGCCGCCTTCTCTGTTTGAGCATCCGCCGGCTGATTGTTTGACTGCCAGGCATCTGACTCCGGAAGCCTGATTCTCAGGATGTACGTAATCAGCGCAATCACAAGCAGATGGGCAAATACGATTTTATTCCCCAAGAGGCCCAAATCACCAACCAGTACAGAGAGAAGCAGCACAACGACTGCCCCCGCGGCCCAAGCGACTTGTGCTACGCCGCAATGACGGGCCCGATTCTTCTTTGGCGCATTTTCAGCAATAATGGTCCATGATGCGGTAATATCAGCTCCTACCGATAAACCGATAATCATGTAACCGCTTAACAACATGGGGAAATTAACCCCAAATAAAACCAAACAAATCCCTAGTGCATAAACCAACATACTATTGGTGTAAACAGCCTTCCGTCCGACTTTATCAGCCAGAAACCCGCCGAGCAGCGCGCCAACAGCAGCTGAAATCGCGTTTGCGCTCAGCGCGCCGAGCAGCCCGATCTGCGTATCGGACAGCTTAAGGTAACTGACCCATAACGATAAACCGGCAGAGCCCGCCACAATTGAACCGGCATCAATATAGTTGGCTAACGCTGCCGCGATTGTCCGTTTATTGAAGGCTGAATCTCCATTGGTATTGCCCATATGTTCAGTCCCCATTAAGCCAAATCCAACAACTGCTGATCAATATAGTTTCTCGCGATCAATGCATATTCAAGCGGGTTTGCAACATCGGGGTCCTGTTCAGCTTCAATGACAATCCATCCGGAATAACTGTGCTTTAACAGCAGCTGATATACTTCTCTAAAATCAATGCAGCCGTCACCGGGAACTGTAAACATGCCTTTTAAAAATGATTGCCGGAACGATTGTCCTTCGAGCCTGCATTGTTCCATGACATTCAGGCGGGCATCCTTAAAGTGCACATGCTTAATGCGGCCGATATGCTTCTCAAGCATCCCCATGTAATCGCCGTCAGAAATATACGCATGGCCTGTATCATAGAGGAGGTGCACATGTGCAGGGTCTGTTCCTGTCATCAGGCGGTCCACTTCTTCCGCTGTTTGGACACCAGTGCCGAGATGGTGATGATAGACAAGCTTCAAGCCATGCTGATCGGCAATTTTGCCAAGGTGATTCAGCCCTTCGCAAAGCCGCTCCCATTCATCATCTGTAAAGTGCGGCTTCTCTGTGAACACGTTTTTCTCCAAGCTTTGCACGCTGTAGGTTTGTTCAGAGACAACTGCGACATCCGCATTTACTTGCTGCAAATACTCACAATGAAGGGTAAATGCCTTTGCCGCTTCACCAAGTCCGTCACGCAAAATAAAACTGCTGAACCATTTGCCTGCAATGCGTAAATTCCGAAGCTTCAGCTCTTTGTTCAGGATGGCAGGTTCGGGGAAAAAGCCCCCGACCTCCGTGCCTTGAAAACGTGCGACAACGATATCACTTAACAAATGCTGAAGTGTATTTCCCGCTCCAATTTCAGGCATGTCATCATTCCGCCACCCAATGGGAGCGATCCCCCACAGGATTTCATTTTTGCCCATCTATGGTGCCTCCCCTCTAATACTGCTTCGCAGATTCCAGCTTTTTCTCTTTTGCTTCGTATGCTTTCTGAACGCTTTCTTGTTCAGATACCTCTGCCACTCCGACATGCCACCAGCTGTCATATCCGTCCGTCATTGTTTTCGGCAGAACCTTCATTTCTATTAATGTTGATACTTCCTGTTTCTTCGCATCCTCTAACGCCGCTTTTAATTCTTCTACTGTGTTCGCGCGGTAGGTTTTCGCGCCGTATCCCTCAGCGACTTTCGCGTAATCGACATTCAGGATTTGGTTGTCGTCTGTGCGGAACTCGCAATAGTAGCTGCCGCTGCCGTGATCCATTTGCAGGTTGTTGATGCATCCGAATCCCGAGTTGTCAAAGAGCAGCACATTGATTTTCTTGTTGTACTGAATCGCCGTAATCAGCTCGGAGTGAAGCATCAGGAAGCTGCCGTCTCCGACAATGGAATACACTTCTCTGTCAGGATGAGCCAGTTTAAGACCGAGTGTCCCTGACACTTCATAGCCCATGCAAGAATATCCGTACTCCAGGTGATACGTATTCGGAACATTAGAATGCCACAGACGCTGCAAATCTCCTGGAAGTGAGCCTGCTGAACAGATGATGACGCTGTCTTCAGGAATCGTCTCATTGATTGTCAGCAATGCCGTTGTTTGCGGAAGCTCAGTATTCAAGGCGTCGGCATATTCATTCAGAACCTCTTGAGAGAAATGATGTTTGATTTCCGGATCAAATGCTTCCCGCTTAAACGTCACTTTGCTGAGGCGTTCGCGTTCAGCGAGCCATTCGTCCTTCAGCTCCCGGATCGTTGTGCCGAACTCGCTCTCATAGCCTTCAAGCAAGCCGTGCAGTTTGCCAAGCGTCACTTTCGCATCCGCTACCACTTGGAATGCATCAAGTTTATACGCCTGCATTCGGCTAACGTTAATGTTCAAAAACTTCGCTTTATCAAAATCAAAAGCGGTCTTAGAGGATGTCGCAAAATCTGTATACCTTGTGCCGATGCCGATAATCAAATCAGCTTGGCGGGCCGCTTTGTTTGCTGCAAGTGTGCCTGTGATGCCCATTCCGCCAAGATTGTTCGCAAAATCAGCCTCAACAGTAGACTTTCCTGCCTGTGTTTCAACTAATGGAATGTTATAGGCTTCAGAAATGGCAACCAATTCATCCCGCGCACCGGAGTATTTTGCGCCTCCGCCGACAAGGATCACAGGTTTTTTGCTGGATTTAATCAGCTCGGCCGCACCTTGAAGCTCGCGCTCGCTCGGCTGCATGCGATCAATATAGTGAACCCGTTTGACGAAGAAACTTTCATCAAAATCGTATGCTTCCCCTTCAACATCCTGAGAAATACAAATCGTTGCCGGACCTGCTTTTGCCGGATCAGTCATGACTTCAAACGCGCGCAGCAAACTGCTCATGAGCTGCTCAGGGCGCGTAATGCGGTCCCAATATCTCGATACAGGTTTCAATGCATCGTTTGTTGTAATGGCCGCACTGTATTCTTGCTCCATTTGCTGCAGTACAGGGTCTGGCTGTCTTGTCGCAAATGTGTCTGCCGGAATCAAGAGAACTGGGATATTGTTTGCCAATGCAGTGCCGGCTGCCGCCACCAGGTTAGCCGCTCCGGGTCCGACGGATGTAGACACCGCATATATTTTTCTTCTCAGCATTTGCTTGCTGTACGCCATGGCCGCATGCGCCATTCCTTGTTCATTTTTCCCTTGATAGACTTTCAAATGGCCTGCATCCTGCTCAAGCGCCTGCCCGATCCCCAATACGTTTCCATGGCCGAAAATCGTGAAAATCCCTTCGACAAAAGGCTCTTCCTTTCCATCAACATGGATGTACTGCTGGTTTAAGAATTTAATCAGCGCCTGTGCTGTTGTTAAGCGAATTTTCTTACCCACAAACGATCCCACCTTTACTCGATCTTTTTCAATTATGACTGTGCTTCAATAAGCTGTACGATTTCATCCGCAGTCGGCATCGCTTCTGACGAACTGTGCTTGCTCACCACAATGGAAGCTGAAGCACTGCCGTATTTCAATGCCGTTTCGATGTCTTTTCCGGTGACAAGGCCATAGATAAAGGCTGACGCATAGGAGTCACCGGCTCCAAAGGTTTTCAGCACTTTTGTCTTGTACGCTTGGGCGCGGAATACCTCGCCGGATTTGCTGTATGCGTAAGAGCCTTCGACGCCGTGTTTGATGACAACGAGGTCGGCTGAATGGCCAAATAAATGATTGACGGATTCCTCATTGCTTCCGCCTGTGCGGTTTTCCATCACATCAAATTCATCGCGTGTGCCGATGACGATATCAGACTGCTCGGCAACCAAAGTGTAGTAAACGGCTGTTTCATCCGCTGACTGCCACGTATATGGCCGGTAATCCAGTTCGAATACCACCTTGACCTGATGCTTTTTCGCGTATTGAACAGCTTTTAACACCGCTTCCCGTGACGGGCTTTTGGCGAGCGCTGTCCCGGAGACAAGCAGCATTTTCGCATTTGCGATATAGTCTTCGCTTACCTCTGAAGGCTCAAGATAAAGATCCGCCACATCATCGCGATACATTAAAATGCTGCATTCTTCAGGGCTGAGGATTTCTGTAAATGCAAGGCCTGCTTTGTGTCCATCTTGATCAACAATCATCTGTGTAGTATCCACGCCGGTCTTTCTCATATAGGACTCTATGAATCTTCCATGCTGGTCATCTGGAATTTTGCCGATGAAGCCCGCTTTTAAGCCAAGCTTCGCGCTGCCGATCGCGATATTCGCAGGTGAACCGCCGACATATTTCGAAAATGTCATCGTTTCTTCCATTGGGCGGTTGTATTCGACTGCGTTCAGATCAATACATGCCCGGCCGATGGCAACAATATCAAAAGCCTTCTCTTCATTGAATGTATACTTCATCGTAAACAGCCACTCCTCACTTGTTAACGTTCTAAAATCCATTCATGCGCCGGGTCATTATGAAACTTCCATTTCCGCGTCGGCCCTGCCATGACATTTAAATAGTAGGATGTGTATCCGTCCGGCACACCTACCGGGTGGTATCCCGCAGGAACGATGACAACGTTTTCATTTTCTACAGTCATTGTCTCATCAATAGAACGGTCATCTGTGTATACGCGCTGAAACACAAAGCCCTGCCCCGGGTCTAACTCATGGTAGTACGTTTCTTCTAAGAAAGATTCTTCCGGCAAGTTGTCTTGATCATGTTTGTGAGGCGGGTAGCTGGACCAGTTGCCGCTGTCTGTATAGACTTCAACCACTAATAGGCTGTTAGCTGAAGGGTCTGAATCCGGAAGAATGTTATGAACAGTACGTTTGTTTGAAAACTTCCCGCGATGCTCAATTCCGTTGTCCACCGCTTTGATTAGCTTTGTCGGCAGCTGTTTTTCCGATGGAGAATAGCAAAGCGCCACTCTTGCGTCGCTGACCGCTGTAATCTCAAATGCACGGTCATTTGACATATAGACGCTGTCTGTCGGTTTTCGTTCAAATACGCTTTCACGCGTACCGATATTCTCAAAAGTCGACTCATGGTCCGTCACTGTAATTTTTCCCGTTACCGCCACAATACAGATTTCTTGTTTATTCAATTCTTCTGCATAGCTGGAACCGGAAGCTAGATCTAACACCTTAAACTCTACATAATTGAGATCAGAGTTGGATTTCGTTACTTCGTGCACCAGTTTGACTCCATTAGACACTTTATGTGACTGCGGCTTACGCAACAAATAACTCATAGTGAAGCCCTCCTCTTTCTATTGGCAGAATGAGTCCGAACAGCGCACATGGACGCCGTTCGGCTTTTCGTCGTTTAGTTGAAATCAGGTTCCGGATATCTCGCCGTAACCACTTTTTTACGCGTATAGAAGTCGACGCTGTCTTTTCCGTTCGCATGCAGCGTCCCAAAGAATGAAGACTTCCAGCCTGAGAATGGGAAGAATGCCATTGGAGCCGGCACACCAAGGTTGATGCCGAGCATTCCCGCATCAATGTTTTCACGGAAATAGCGGATTGCGTTTGCGTTGGATGTAAACAGGCAGGCGCCGTTCGCAAACTCAGACTTATTGGCAATTTCAATCGCTTCTTTCAGGTTTTTCACACGGATGATAGATAAAACTGGAGCGAAAATTTCATCTTTCCAGATCGTCATCTCTGTTGTGACATTGTCAAAGATCGTCGGGCCGACAAAGTAGCCGTCGTCAGACACATTTTCACGGCCGTCACATACGAGTCTCGCGCCTTCTTCAAGGCCTTTTTCGATATAGCTGAGCGTGCGTTTCTTGTTGTCTTCGCGAATCACCGGTCCTAAGAACACACCGTCATCAAGGCCATTGCCGATTTTAATGTCCGCCACTTTTTCCTGCAGCTTCGCCATAAATTCATCAGCGATACCTTCTTCAACCGTCACAACCGCACAAGCCATGCAGCGTTCACCGGCAGAACCGAAGGCAGCACCGACGATGTTTGTGACCGTGTCTTCAAGATGCGCGTCGTTCAAGACAATCGTATGGTTTTTCGCGCCGGTCAGAGATTGAACGCGTTTTAAGTGTTCGCTTCCTTTTTTGTAGACGTATTCGCCGACCGGCTTGGAGCCTACGAATGAAATCGCTTTAATTTTTGGATGCTCGAGGATGCCGTTCACAACGTCATGCGCACCGTATACGACGTTGAATACCCCTTTCGGAAGGCCCGCTTTTTCAAAAAGCTCAACCAACTTCTCTGTTAACAGCGGTGTCCGCTCTGATGGTTTTAAAATAAATGTGTTGCCGAGTGCGATCGCCATCGGGAACATCCAGCAAGGGACCATCATCGGGAAGTTGAATGGCGCGATTCCGCCGACAACTCCGATGGGGTAGCGGTAGTTGGCCGCTTCAACGTCCGTTGCGATGGAAGCAAGCGAGTCACCCATCATTAGGGAAGGTGCTCCAGCGGCGAACTCTACGTTTTCAATTCCGCGTCCCACTTCACCTAAAGCTTCTTTTGTGTTTTTTCCGTTTTCAATGGTAATCAGATGAGCCAGTTCTTCTTTATGCTGGGACAGCAGCTGCTGGAAGTTAAATAGAATTCTGGCGCGGCGAGGAACCGCCACCTTTGACCATGTTTTAAATGCTTCAGCAGCTGTCTGCGCTGCGTAATCAATATCCTCTTTTGTAGAAATCGGCACTTGGCACAGTACTTCTTTCGTCGCCGGGTTGACGACATCTTCATATTGATCTGTTTTGCTTTCAACCCATTCACCGTTGATGTAGTTTTTTAATTTTCTGATTTCTGCCATTCTTATTGCCTCCTTCATTAGTAAACACATACACTTGTATGGATGGTTCAGGATAGATTCATATCAATATCCACTTTTCAGTAAGCCAAGAATTAAACGCTTTCAAAAAAACCAAAAAAATAAATGGCGGATGTATATTTACATACAAGCAACCATTTCATGCATAACAGGTTACTTCTTGGTCATTTCTTGGTTATATTCTAATCGTATAATACCCATAAGTCAATCATAAACACTACATTTTTTCATTATTTTTATGATATTAATCTTTTAATCAATGAGAAGAGTGACGAGAAGTCCATCGAATCTTGCGAAAGATATATAACGATGTTATCATTTTTTAAGCAACTATTGATTAACTTTTGGTTTTTATTATATATTTAAGTTACGTAAAGATTCAAGAAGGAGTTTTTGATATGAAACTGATGCGGATTCAGGAAATGGAGGAGTACATTTTATCGCATGGCACTGTTTCCTTAGATGAACTGTGCCAAGTGTTCAATGTCTCTAAAAACACAGTCAGACGTGATATCAACAAGCTAACAGAAAAGGGTGCGATAGAAAAAGTATATGGCGGCGTAACATCTATTGAAAAAACCGCATTAGTTCCTTTTGAAAATCGCACCATTCAGCACCAGGATGAAAAAACAAAAATCGCCCATTATGCTTCCCGTTTTATTGAAGATCACGATTTGGTCTTTATTGATTCAGGAACGACGACAAAGTCTATTCTTGATACGCTTGATCCTGCCAAAAATGTCACCATCTTAACCAACAGTTTAGACATTATCAATGCGGCATCAGCTTTGAAGAATATCAACTTAATCATTATCGGAAACAACTATAAGAGAAAAACCCGCTCCTTTGTCGGCATGGACGACCCGGCTATGCTTGATAAGTACAATATCAACAAAGCCTTTATGTCTGCTACCGGAACGACGCTGACACACGGATTGACCAATTCGGATCTGCTGGAGTATGAAATTAAAAAGAGGATTTCAGAAAAAGCAAAAGAAGTGTATCTATTAGCTGACCATTCTAAATTTGGAAAATCAACGCTTCTGACGTATGCACCGTTTGACAGGCTGCATTGCATTGTGACCTCTCAGCCATTAGACGACGAGTACACACAGTACTGCAATGAGCATCAAATCGGCATTCATCTGGCCTAACGTTTACAATAGTGTTGAGAGTTCATATCCATTTTATTCTAGGAGGCAGATCATGAAAAAAGCGAAACTCGGAAAATCAGACTTGCAGGTATTCCCTATCGGATTAGGAACAAATGCTGTCGGAGGACATAACCTCTACCCGAACCTGAATGAAGAAACCGGAAAAGAATTGGTGCGCGAGGCGATTCGTAATGGCGTGACCATGTTAGACACCGCTTATATTTACGGGATCGGCCGTTCCGAAGAATTAATCGGTGAAGTGCTGCGTGAATTCAACCGTGAAGATGTTGTCATCGCAACAAAAGCCGCTCACAGAAAACAAGGCAATGACTTTGTCTTTGATAATTCACCAGAATTTCTTAAAAAATCAGTTGATGAAAGCCTGAAGCGCTTGAATACCGATTATATCGATTTGTTCTACATTCACTTCCCTGACGAACATACGCCGAAGGATGAAGCCGTTAACGCACTTAATGAGATGAAGAAAGCCGGAAAAATCCGCTCCATCGGTGTATCCAATTTCTCTTTAGAGCAATTGAAAGAAGCAAACAAAGACGGTTTGGTAGATGTATTGCAAGGCGAATACAACCTGTTAAACCGTGAAGCGGAAAACACATTCTTCCCGTATACGAAGGAGCATAATATTTCATTTATCCCTTACTTCCCGCTCGTATCTGGCTTATTGGCAGGAAAGTATACAGAAGATACAACGTTCCCTGAAGGCGACCTGCGCAACGAACAGGAACACTTCAAGGGCGAGCGTTTCAAAGAAAATATCAGAAAGGTCAACAAGCTTGCGCCGATTGCTGAGAAACACAACGTGGATATCCCTCACGTCGTATTGGCTTGGTATTTAGCAAGACCGGAAATTGATATTTTAATCCCTGGAGCAAAACGTGCCGATCAGCTGATTGATAACATCAAAACAGCCGAAGTGACGCTTTCTCAAGAGGATATTTCGTTTATTGATAAGCTGTTCGCATAAGAGAAAACAGCCTTCCATTGGGGAAGGCTGTTTTTTTGCGCGATAAATTCCTAGAAGCAAAATCTTACAAAAAGAGCCATACATCCGATAAAATAAAGGGAGTTGAATCTCAGAAAGAAAGTGATGAAAAAGCAAAAGCATACAATGTTAATCTCACCTAGAAATATAGACTCATATCAATCAAAAAAGCTGATCCAGCTTCTTTGATTCGCAGCTCAGAATAGCAGGCCGTTTCGGCGGTCTATGGAGGAAACAGAATGAAACTTAAATATGTAAAAGCCTTAGTCGCAGTAATTGTTGCTTTAGGTGTACTGCTGCCATCAACGATTTCTCATGCAAAAAGCTTTAGCGGCCGCTCATCATCTAGTTACAGCAGCCGAAGTTCAAGCCCATCATACAGCGGAAGCTATAAATCCAGCCCGAAGTCAAGCTACAGCTCAGGATCAAGCTCTTCTAGCAAAAAATCCAAGTCTGACGATTCATCATCAGTTTCGCTGAAAAAGAAGCCATCGGAAAAGGCAAGCTCATCAAGCGCTAAAAAATCGTCAGGCACCTTTTCCGGCGCTACATCAAAAGTAAGCGGAAAGACATACAGCGGGAAAACGACTAAAGCCTATGTTGGCGGACGTTATGTTTCAGTCAATCATTACTATCACGCAGGTTTCGCGCCATCAGGATGGTTTGGATATTATAGCGGATTTACAATGGGGATGTTCATGATCAGTATGATGCACCCATGGGGTTACACCTATCATCCAGTCGGAGGCCCAGGCTATGTTTCTTATGGCGCTTCCCCCATTGCCTGGATCGTTGATATCATCGCATTGATCGTTATTTTAATCATTGTGTTCGCACTGATTCGCGCATTTAAAGCACCGAAGACGTACAGAAGGAGATTTTAGGCAATGAGATTAATATTAAATGAGCAAGAAATGGTAGACGGAATTTGCGTGTATATTTCCAATGAAGAAAATATCTGCCCTGAAGACGTTGAAGTAAAAGAACTATCCTACAACAAGCGTACAGGATTCTTCGCTGAAGCCACATTTGGCCTGCACCACAAGCAGCTTATGTCAGATGACATTTCGGAAGGCATTATTCAGTTCTTAGAGGAATACCACAACTTCAATCCGGACGTTACCGTCGTTGAATTGCAATTTGATAAGAAAAAAGGCTTCTCCGCCTTGGTTTTCGTCAACGAGGACGAATAAAAACCAAAACCTTACTCCGCGCGAGTAAGGTTTTTTGATGCTTCTCCCCGACAAACAGGAAGAGCACACCATCTGAGAGATCACATGCAAAACCTCCCTTTATTCATATCCTTGCGTAAAAAAGGTTTTGGCGCTTACAATAATTTTGAAAGGAATGATCACAATGGCAAATGCTCAATTCCCTCTTATCACACATAACCTATCTGTCGATCTTGTGAATACTGAAGTCGTAAGCTATGATAAACGGCACGAGCTCATCCCGTCAGAAAAAGACCTGATGACATGGTTTGAAATAATGGGAGAAACAGCTCCTTTTCTCAGTTCTTTGACGCTACAGGAAGTCCGGGGACAATTGCAGCGAATTCATCAATTCCGGGCTGAGTTGAGAAAACACTTTGAGTGTATCGCCGAGGGCAGTGAACCTTCCCCAGCTTTTATCTCTTTCCTGCAAGATCAAATCACCGCCGCTCCTTTTTCTTATCAAATCATAGATGACAAACTTGCCCGCATCCCGAATGGAAAACCAGATGATTCCATTTTATCGCTTATCGCTTACGATGCGTTATGGCTGATTCACACAAAAGAAATCCAACAGCTGAAACGGTGCGCAAATGAAAAGTGCATTTTGCTATTTCTTGATAAAACAGGAAGACGAAAATGGTGTTCCATGAAGATATGCGGCAACAGACATAAGGTCTCACGCCATCAGAAAAAAATAAATCATGAGTAAGAATCCGTTCCCCAGCGAACGGTTTTTTATTGTTTTGAAAAACTAACCTCTAAAAATAAAATTGACAGGTTAGTATTTACCTATTATTCTAAATATACTGGAGGGATAAATTTGGAAAACAACTTCTTTTTAAAAATGAAAGGGACAGGAAAAACGCCTTTACGGGTAAACGGCAAAGACGCTGTTACAGGGCTTATCGGAGGATTTATAACCATACTGACACTCGCTTCACTTACCGCTTATACATCAAGCTTATGGTTAATGGCGCCTTTTGGAGCAAGCTGTGTGCTCGTCTTCAGCGCTTGGAATGCTCCATTATCACAACCGAGAAATGTGATTGGCGGCCATTTTATTTCCGCGCTTACCGGGATTGTTGTCCTTCACATATTCGGCGCCCATCCATGGACCTTTGCATTGGGGACAGGGCTTGCCATTTGCTTGATGATGCTGACCAAAACCACTCATCCTCCTGCCGGCGCCGACCCGATTGTTGTCATTCAAGGGGCATATGCTTGGAGTTATTTAGTATTTCCCGTGCTCATTGGGTCTGTCATCATCGTGATTATCGCTCTCATTATTAATAACTTACGCAAAGATCGCCAATACCCCGCCTTTTGGCTTTAAAGTTTCCGTTTTTTCAAAACAAATGTTTCAAATGAGATAGGAAATGGGTACTAATCTATTAACTTTGTTACATATTTTTAGTTACTCATTGGCTCAACAACTGAGGAGGAGACATTTGTGAAGAAAGACACAAGGAAATATATGATCTACTTTTTCGGCGCTTTAGGGGGACTGCTTTACGGTTACGATACAGGCGTTATCTCCGGGGCACTCCTGTTTATCAATAACGATATTCCTTTAACGACATTGACAGAAGGATTGGTTGTCAGCATGCTGCTCCTTGGCGCGATTTTCGGTTCGGCTTTGAGCGGCACATGCTCAGACCGCTGGGGCAGGAGAAAGGTTGTATTTGTCCTTTCCATCATTTTCATTATCGGAGCGCTCGCTTGCGCATTTTCTCAAACAATCGGCATGCTGATTGCATCTAGGGTGATTCTCGGATTGGCCGTCGGCGGTTCAACGGCGCTTGTGCCCGTATATCTTTCAGAAATGGCACCGACAAAAATTCGCGGTACACTCGGCACAATGAACAACTTAATGATCGTCACAGGAATTTTGCTCGCCTATATCGTGAACTACCTGTTCACACCGTTTGAAGCGTGGCGCTGGATGGTCGGTCTGGCCGCGGTGCCTGCCGTGCTTTTATTAATCGGCATCGCATTCATGCCGGAATCGCCAAGATGGCTCGTGAAGCGCGGCCGTGAAGAAGAAGCGAGACGAATCATGAACATCACTCATGATCCCAAAGACATCGAAATGGAATTGGCAGAGATGAAGCAAGGAGAAGCAGAGAAAAAAGAAACGACACTCAGCGTCCTAAAAGCCAAATGGATTCGCCCTATGCTTCTGATTGGCGTCGGCCTAGCTATTTTCCAGCAGGCTGTCGGCATTAACACGGTCATCTACTACGCGCCGACCATTTTTACGAAGGCCGGTCTTGGCACGTCAGCTTCCGCACTCGGCACAATGGGAATCGGCGTCCTTAACGTCATCATGTGTATCACTGCCATGATTTTAATTGACCGTGTCGGACGCAAAAAACTTCTGATCTGGGGAAGTGTCGGCATTACACTGAGCCTTGCTGCTTTATCAGGCGTGCTCCTGACACTGGGGCTTTCCGCATCAACAGCGTGGATGACAGTAGTCTTTCTCGGCGTCTATATCGTCTTTTACCAGGCGACATGGGGTCCGGTAGTGTGGGTGCTCATGCCTGAGCTCTTCCCATCCAAAGCGCGCGGAGCCGCGACAGGGTTCACGACTTTGGTGTTATCGGCAGCCAACCTGATCGTGTCGCTCGTCTTCCCGCTGATGCTAAGTGCAATGGGCATCGCATGGGTCTTTATGGTTTTCTCAGTCATTTGTCTTCTCTCATTTTTCTTCGCTTTCTACATGGTGCCGGAAACCAAAGGGCGAAGCTTGGAGGAAATTGAAGCAAGCCTGAAAAACCGATTTAAAAAGAAGAAAAGCACCCAAAACCAAATGCTGAATGAGCGTACATTATAAAAAAAAAGGAATCGTCTCCTTATGGGACGATTCCTTTTTCTGTTTACACCATGACCTTGCAAATATTGTTCGTAAATTCAACAGGGTCCTGAATCGGCAGGCCTTCAATGAGAAGCGCCTGATTGTATAAAAGGTTTGTGTATAGGCTCAGCTTTTCTTTATCCTGTGCAAACGCGTCTTGGAGCGTTTGGAATACCTCGTGATTCGGGTTAATTTCCAGCACTTTGTCCGCCTTTACATTTTGGCTGTCAGGCATCGCGTTTAAGATTTTTTCCATCTCAATTGTCACTTCGCCGTCAGCAGCAAGGCAAACTGGATGTGATTTAAGCCGTTTTGAGATTCTGACGTTTTTCACCTTGTCTGACAGAATGTTTTTCATTTCCTCAAATAGATCCTTATACTTGCTTTCCTCTTCCTCGGACTGCTTCTGATCCTCATCCGTGTCTATGCCAAGGTCTCCGCTTGATACGGATTTGAATTCTTTTTCCTGATAAGATGCCAGCATTTTAATCGCAAACTCATCGATGTCCTCAGTAAAGTAGAGAATTTCATAGCCTTTATCCGCCACCATTTCTGTTTGCGGCAGTTTCTCAATGCGATCGTATGAATCACCAGTCGCGTAATAAATGTATTTCTGCTCCTCTGGCATTCTGGAAACGTACTCATCTAAGCTGACCAGTTTTTTCTCTTTTGAAGAGTAGAATAATAGGAGATCCTTCAATTGATCCTTATTCGCGCCAAAATCATTGTACACGCCGAATTTCAGCTGTCTGCCGAACGACTTGTAGAACGTCTCGTATTTCTCGCGGTCTTTTTTCAACAGGTTTTGCAGCTCGCTTTTGATTTTCTTGCTGATGTTTTTCGCGATCAGCTTCAGCTGGCGGTCATGCTGCAGCATTTCTCTGGAAATGTTCAGCGACAGATCCTCAGAATCGACCATGCCCTTCACAAAACTGAAGTGATCCGGAAGCAGATCTGCGCACTTATTCATGATCAGCACGCCATTGGAATACAGCTCCAAGCCTTTTTCATATTCCTTGGAATAGTAGTCAAACGGCATGTTCTCAGGGATGAATAGAATCGCGTTGTAGCGAACCGCTCCATCCACACTGATATGAACGTGTGTCAGCGGTTTATCAAATCCGTAATGCTTTTCAGCATAGAATTTTTCGTAGTCCTCATCTGTCAGCTCGCTTTTGTTCTTTCTCCAGATCGGCACCATGCTGTTGACCGTCTGCTCTTCCTGCACCTCTTCAAACTCATTTTCGCTGCCTTCCTTCGGCTTATTAATGGTTGTGTCCATTTTGATTGGGTAGCGAATAAAGTCTGAGTACTTCTTGATGATCGCTTTTAAACGATATTCCTCTAAAAACTCGTCATAGCTGTCATCTTCTGTGTTCTCTTTGATTTTCAGGATAATGTCTGTACCGACAGAATCCTTTTCACACGGCTCAATCGTATAGCCGTCTGCACCTGCAGACTCCCATTTATAAGCCTCCTCGCTGCCAAGTGCCTTACTGATAACTGTCACAACATCGGCAACCATAAACGCCGCGTAAAAACCGACACCGAACTGTCCGATAATGTCATGCCCGTCTTTCAGCTCGTTTTCCTTTTTAAATGCGAGGGAACCGCTTTTTGCAATCGTGCCGAGGTGCTGTTCCAGCTCATCCTTTTTCATTCCGATCCCCGTATCAGAGATGGTTAATGTTCTCGCATCTTTGTCAGCCGCGACCTTTATGTAGTAACTGTCTTTATCAAACGTAAGCGCATCGTCCGTCAGCGCTTTGTAATAGATTTTGTCAATTGCATCACTTGAATTGGAGATTAACTCGCGCAGGAAAATTTCTTTTTGGGTATAAATGGAGTTAATCATCATATCCAGCAAGCGTTTAGATTCTGCTTTAAACTCTTTTTTCGCCACTCTTGATCGCTCCTTTAACGTTATGTAAACCCTTTTCAGCATCTATTTATCACATACGGTGACAATTGTCAATTAGATTGATAGATGCATATATATGTAAATTTAACATTAGTTGGGCTTGTTTTCACTCTTTTTCACACTCATTCTAATAAAAAAAGAGAGGCTTCATCATCCTCTCTTTTTTTCTGGGTCATTCCAACGGCCAAACTCCCGCTTCATCCATATATGCACCGGATAGAAAAACAAACCGAACGGTATCAAAAACAATAGATTATGCCATGAAGCACCTAGAAATGCGCTTGCAGTCACCGGAAACGTAATCTCTTGCAATACAAAAGAGATGACAGTCAGCACAACAAATGCAGCTGGAATGGTCACGAAGCAATAAAATTTGAGCTCCTTCTTATGCTGTACCTTCAAACTTGCAAACCTCCCAACAATTTCTAATCCATCTTAACATATGCTGGCATTCCTTTTCTCGCATGTTTATGACTGCACATAGCGGGAAGACAAATAGTAAAAGGAGGTCTCGTATCATGGGAAGACTTGAAAACAAAACAGCAGTGATCACAGGCGCCGCGACAGGCATTGGTCAAGCGACGGCAGAGGTTTTTGCCAATGAAGGCGCGCGCGTGATGATCGGAGATATCAATACAGATCAAATGGAAGAAACAGTGGACGCAATCAGAAAAAACGGAGGACAGGCCGAATCCTTTCACCTCGATGTGTCAGATGAAAACAGTGTGAAAGCATTTGCTGACCAAATTAAGGATGCATGCGGAACAATTGATATTCTGTTTAATAATGCCGGCGTTGATCAGGAGGGCGGAAAGGTGCATGAATATCCGGTTGACCTGTTTGACCGCATTATCGCCGTTGACCTGCGCGGCACGTTCCTTTGCAGCAAATATCTGATTCCGCTCATGCTCGAAAAAGGAGGCTCCATCATCAACACCTCCTCTATGTCAGGCCGGGCCGCGGACCTCGACCGCTCTGGCTACAACGCGGCAAAAGGCGGAATCACCAACCTGACAAAGGCGATGGCCATCGACTACGCACGAGACGGCATCCGCGTCAACTCCATTTCGCCGGGTACGATCGAAACCCCGCTGATTGACAAATTAGCAGGCACCAAAGAACAGGAAATGGGTGAAACATTCCGCGAAGCCAACAAATGGATCACGCCGCTCGGGCGCCTCGGCCAGCCGAAGGAAATGGCAACAGTAGCGCTGTTCCTCGCGTCAGACGACAGCTCATACGTTACAGGAGAAGACATCACCGCAGACGGCGGCATCATGGCGTATACATGGCCTGGGAAGATGCTGATTGATGAGAAGTGGAAGGAAGAAACGAAATAAGAGAGGGGATCCCCCTCTCTTTTCGTCTTTCAAAGCAATACAACTTTATACTTCTTCACATCCAAAAACTGCAAAAACTCCCTCGCCAGCACTTCCGGCGGATGCGCCTTCCCTTCATCCAGCCGATACAAAATCAGCCCGATAATCATCGCCGATACATAATAGGCATAAAGCTTTTTCTCCGCAGGAATATTAGTTTGCTGATGCAGATAAAATGATTCCAACGCTTTGAGCAACTCGGGTATCACATGAGGAACACTCCATTCCCGATTAAGAAAATGAACAATGGGCATGTTTGATAAATCAGAAAGCAGGTTGGCTAGCGCCTTCTCCGCTTCCTTTAAGGAAAACGTATTCGGGCTGAAGACAATCGTCAGGTGATCAATGATCTCCGCACATGATTGCTGAATCATGGTATGCAGCAATTCCTCTTTGCTGGCATAGTGATCATAAAAAGTTGCGCGGCGGATATTGCTTTTACGCGTAATATCCGAAATCGTGATGCCCGCGTAGTCTTGTTTCTCCGCCAATACGTCCAGAAATGCCTGCTGGAGCGCCTCTCTCGTTCGAACCACCCGCCTGTCGATTGGCTTGTCCTTCTCTCGCTCTCCTGGCACAGCTTGTCCAAACAGCCAATAAAATCTCTTTTGAGAAACAAGCTCCCATACCTTTTGGCTGATAGCTTCCGGAGCCGCGGCCGCATCCTCATTCAGCCAATACAGGATAATTGCGTATGTGTACAAGGCCCGGTAATGTCCGTAAATTTCTCGTTCGATCGGCGTCAAATTCACATGTATCGGAGCCAGCAGCACATCATGCTGAAACACATCCTTAAAAAAACGATGGAAATGCCCTCTGTTCATCATCACAGAAAAAAAGGATCGATGCTCGTGAACAAAGGACAGCGTCGGATGCACCGTTTGCCGTTTTTTGTTCAAGTGGAGGGTATCCAAATGACTGAAAGCATCAAAAAGCGCTTTACCCAGCCCTTCCTTCATGTCTTCGATTAAATCCTCAATGATTGAAAACTTATCCTCATAATAAAGGTAGAGCGTCCCGCGGCTCACTTTGGCCCTTTCAGCGATTTCTTTCATTGTGATATGTTGCATATCTCTTTCTTCCAATAAAGTCAGCAGCGCCTGTTTCACTTGAGCTTCGGCAGATTCCGGCACAAAAGACACCTCCAATCATTAGACAGTTGTTCAATATATGTACGGTAACGTATAGATGGTTCACCGTTGTCTTTCTTATAAAAAAGGTACCACCTTATAATAGGTCCGAGAAAAGAAGAAAGCAAATGAGGGGGATCTTACAATGGAACAGAAAGTAAAGGACGACATCCAGCGTGTCTTTCAGCTTCAGAAAAAAAAGCAAAAAGCCTTGCGTGCTTCAACAGCTGAACAGCGCAGAGAAAAGCTTCAGCGCTTTTTAGATTCCGTCATCGCCCATGAGGAAGAAATCATCGAAGCGATCCGCAAAGACGTCCGCAAACCATATCACGAGGTCAAAAAAGCGGAAATCGAAGGAACGAAAAAAGCGATCAGAGATAATATGAACAACCTGGAACAATGGATGGCGCCTAAGGAAGTCGGTTCATCGTTAAGCCCTGAGGCAAACGGGATTCTTATGTACGAGCCTAAAGGCGTCACACTCATCCTCGGCCCGTGGAACTATCCGTTTATGCTGACGATGGCGCCGCTTGCCGCTTCTCTCGCAGCCGGAAACAGCGCGATTGTGAAGCTGTCCGATTTCACGATGAACACAAGCAACATTGCCGCTAAAGTGATCAGAGACGCGTTTGATGAAAAAGAAGTCGCGATTTTTGAAGGGGAGGTTGAGGTGGCAACCGAGCTTCTTGATCAGCCGTTCGACCATATTTTCTTCACTGGAAGCACAAATGTCGGGAAAATCGTCATGACAGCGGCGGCCAAACACTTGGCATCTGTCACACTTGAGCTTGGCGGCAAAAGCCCAACGATTATCGACAGCGAATACGATCTCATGGACGCAGCGAAAAAAATCGCTGTCGGCAAATTCGTAAACGCCGGCCAAACCTGCATTGCACCTGATTACCTGTTCATTAAAAAAGACGTTCAGGACAGGTTCGCAGGCATTTTACAAACAATTGTCAACGCAGGATTTATGGAGGATGATCGCAACCCAGACCGCAGCAAATTTACGCAGATTGTCAATAACCGCAACTTCAACCGCGTCAAAGACCTGTTCGACGATGCCATCGAAAAAGGGGCGGAAGTCGTGTTCGGCGGCGTATTTGATGCCAGCGACCGCACGATCTCGCCAACCGTTTTGAAAAACGTCACGCCTGATATGAAAATCATGCAGGAGGAAATCTTCGCACCGATTCTGCCAATGATGAACTATGCAGACATCAACGAGGTCATCGATTACGTAAATGACCGCGATAAACCGCTTGCACTTTATGTGTTCAGCAAAAACCAAGACCTGATTGACAACGTCCTTCAGCACACGACATCAGGGAATGCCGCCATCAATGATGTTGTCGTTCACTTCAGCGACGTCAACCTGCCGTTCGGCGGCGTCAACACAAGCGGAATCGGCTCCTATCATGGGGTATACGGATTCAAAGAGTTTTCTCATGAGAAGGGTGTATTTATTCAGGCCGCTGAATAATTGTAGTGAAGAGAATCTGCATTAACTTGCAGGTTCTTTTTTTATCATTCTATTCACCTAAAGACAAAAAGGAAAAAATAAAGAAATATATAGTTATAAAATACCATTTTCACTACGAGACCAAATTCCTCTAGTATATCTCATTGAAACCGCGCAGCCTCTAACGTATAATATCCCAGAAAACTTCAAAGGAGAGAATATTATACATGGAAAAGCCAGCTGGATTTTGGATTCGGGCAGTTGCCTCTATTATTGATGATTTAATTATCTATTTTTTTGCTTTTATTATGATCCAAATTAACACCTTCCTTGTCCTGCCTCTCATTGATGCAGGAAGCTCCTATATGACAGAAGATCAATATAAATTTTATATCCTGATATTCGGGACGATTCCTGTTATCGCCATCATATATATCTTCGGCATTCTTTATTATAGCTTGCTGACTTCTTCAAAAATGCAAGCAACACTAGGCAAAAAACTTATGGGTATCATCGTTGTCAATCAGTATGGCGAGCGAATTTCATTTTGGCACAGCTTTGGCCGTTTTTTCGCTTACATACCATCAGGAATTTTGTATATCGGTTACATTATGGCGGCTTTCCCCTCTAAACTGGCATTACACGATTATATTTGCGGGACAAAGGTGATCTATAAAAATAAACATCTTGATTGATACCCAAAAAAAGGCTGCCGAGATCACCTCGCCAGCCTGTTCTCTATTTCCCAAAAGCCATCAGCTTCGTATAACTTCCAATATAAAGTGTTCCGTCCTCAGCAAGCTGCGGAGATGACACGACGTTGCTGTCGGTTTGATAGCTCCATAATTCATTGCCGTTTGCGTCCGCCGCATAGACCTTCATATCATCTGACCCGAAATAAACCGTTCCCTTCGCATCAATCAGCGGCGCCGTTCTGACAGGGCGGTCTGTGTAGAATGACCAGTTCATATCCCCGTTTTTGCTGATGGAAAACAGCTCGCCGCTTCCTGAGCCGATATAGATGTTGCCGTTATGGTCGATCGCAGGCGATGAACTTGAGAACCCGTTCAGCGGGAATGTCCATTTTAAGCTGCCTGTTGACGTATACGCATACAGCTGTCCGTCTTGGTTGCCCGCATAAACAGTGCCATCCTTATCAATCACCGGATATCCTTTAAACGCATTTGACGTCGTTCTGGACCATTTCACCTGTCCGGTTCCGGAATTGATCGCATAAAACACGTTATTGTATGTGCCGACATACACGGTGCCGTTTTTGGCAAGCACCGGCACAGAGCTGACGACACCATTTGTTTTCAACTTCCAGCGCTCTGTCCAAGTTGATTTGGACGTCGGTTTGACCGCGTGAACATAATTATCAAGTGTTGAGAAGTACAACGTGCCGTCTGAACCGATCACCGTTTCAGAGCTTGGCCCGCCGCTTAACGGAACCGTTGTTAAAATCTCACCCGTTTCCTTGTCGATAAAATAAATTTTTTTATCATAAGATGCCAGATAGATAACGCCGTTGGTTCCGAGTACAGGGGATTGTGTGAACGTTTTTCCCAAATTGCCTGTCACCCATTTGACTGAGCCGTCCGGATTAAAGGCTTTCATTTCCCCGTCTCTGGAATGAAGATATACTGTGCCGTCTCCGTCAATCACAGCCCCCGCTCCATTCTGCGGAGTCGTTCTGATGTCGTTTTGCCATTTCAGCGTCCCGTCTGTATTTCCGGCGAACCGGCTTTCACGTGACCAGTTAAACATGGCAGGCGCCATCGCTTGTACATCATATCTTCCTGTCAAAAAGCCGGATGCTTCATTATTTTGAGAAAACACCGTTTCCGCCGCATAAGCAGCTGCCGGCTGAAGCACTTTGGCAGCGGGCACATCAGAAACAGCGCCGGCCGAAACAGCAGCCGCCACCGCAGCTCCCGCTATCAGAGCTTTCATTCGAAATGACTTAACCATCATTGAGACCCCCATTATATGTATTTTCTAATATGTGACCATCATAACATATTCATCCATTTTTTCATTCTACTTCACAAAACCATCACAAACTAGAAAACTATGTAAGAGTATGCACAGACGTTTTTTCAGCACCCGAACGAAATGCAGCCACAAACCAAATAACGTTGACAGCAGCCGCAGCGAGACTAACCCCGACCACAAAAATCATCTCAGAAAGCAGGTGGTCACTAAAGAAACTAAACATCAAGCTAAAACCGGCCGAAGACAAATGGATCAGCAGCCCAAAGCCGCAAAGCACCGCCATGACATATCTCATCGCATCTACTCCGAGCATATAAATGAGAAAAGGAATGAAATACAAGACAAGGATCATCCCGACAGATGACCACATGCCAACTGAATTAAACTGATTGGACGCCGCTCCCGTCCCGGCCAGCGGCGAAAGTGAAGCCGCTACGATCACAGCGCAAAAAAGAAACGCAGAAATGGCTGTCATGATCGCCACGCTGTTTTTTCTAGACATCAAACTCCTCCTCAGATAGAAATATTAACCTTTTCATTATAAGGGAGCTGAGTAGAAAATTCATTATTTATTAATAAATTCCAGATTACACAAGCAAACGCTGGCTTCTTTCTAGTATATTTATATAGTAAAAAACAAAGGATAAAAGACTCATTTTTCTGTAATATCAGGATTTTATCACCATATCATATTGCATGTACATGTTTTTCAAAGTATACTATTCCAGATTAATTCAGAGGAGAGAGAAAAATACATGGAAAAACCAGCAGGATTTTGGATTCGTTTTTTAGCTTATTTTATTGACGGCATTATTGTATCTGTTCCTAGTTATATTATTCTATTTATTATCAATTCTGTGTTTGTAGCTGGGGCTGTGGCAGCAAACCCTTACATGACCCAAGAGGAGTATATGGTGACATACATGACGATTGCATTTTTGCCAACTATGCTGATCATGATCGTCATCAGTGTGTTATATTACGGACTGCTCACAGCATCTAAAATGCAAGGCACACTCGGAAAAAAAATTCTTGGCCTGAAGGTGGTCAATGAACAAGGTGAACGGGTTTCTATCGGCCAGGCAATTGGCCGTTACTTTGCCTATATCTTATCTGGCATCATCTTTTATATTGGGTTTATCATGATCGCCTTTGGTGAGAAAAAAGGCCTGCATGACATCATTTGCAAAACACGTGTCGTGTATAAATAATACAAAAAAGTCTAGCGCCAATAAGCGTCTAGACTTTTGTTTTTTTATAATAGACTGCCACGACAGATACGTAGCGCTTCTCCACAGCCACTCAAACGGACTCATTCGAAAGACGCGAAGCCACAGGTGGCTGAAGACCATTTGAGCAGCACAAACAGCAATCGTAATGAGCACACCGATCCGCTCATTTGCCAAAGTCGGCTGTAATGAAGACATAGCCATCACGCTCCTTTTTTCTGTACCTTTAGAATATGAAAAAAAGGAGCACGGAACCATCGATTTAGGTGTCAGGCAGTCATGAAAACCTTACAATCCTGTCATCTTTATGGTTTTATTACCTTTAAATCCAACGCTTCAATATTCTGCAAAACGCGATCAAAGCGCAAAGCCTGAGGCTCACTTGGGAAAATGTGGCCTTCATAAGGGTCGCCTAACGTCCGGAAAAACGGTTCAAATAATCCTGGAACCAAGACACCCACCATCTTTGTATAATGAGAATCCAGTCGATAGGAGTGAACGGTATTTGCAGGGACATGCAGGAAATCTCCCGGGTTCAGCTGAATTTTCTGGCCATCTGCCCACATCGTCATCTGACCTTCAAGGCAATAAAATGTTTCTGTATGATGTTCATGGTAGTGATCAACGATTCGGTCGCCTTTAGGGCCGTCCGATACTACGACGATAAACTGGCCGTCTGTATTTTTTTGGGCAGCCACAATACGGTGAAGCTGATCTCCCGTCAATAATCGATCTCCTTCTCCAGATTCAAGAACGTATGGAACAGCTCCATCCGGAAGCTCTGTAAGTTCCGCTAATGTTGCCGAACATGCAGGCTTTTCTTCATCTAAAAATACAATGTCCGCTACAGCGGCAGCTTCTGCAAATCGCTCGTTTGGCACTTCTTCGCTTGCGAACGGCGGATGTTCAGCCTGATCATACGGATTCCCAATCACGGAATACATGTGGGCTGCGTTTCCTCTCATCGTGTAAGACACCAGTCTTGTTCTGTGGCTCTGCATCCGGTAGCTGTGCGGTATCCCCGCCGGAATGTTGGCATAATCACCTGATATCAGTAAATAGTGTTCTCCATCAAGCGTCAGCTCAAGCTTCCCGTCCAAAACGAGAATTCCTTCATGCGTATTCTTGTGGACATGAAGCGGAAAGGCATCTCCTTTTCCCCCGGAAAGCAGCACGATCTCAAACAGGTCGCCCGTGCTCCTTCCATTCGCCATCACCGTGGCAACCTGTCTGCCGAACAGATAACGCTCGCCTTCCCCGCTCCGGAGCAAATACGGCATTTTTTCTTTAGGCAATGAATGTTTCCATAATGTTTTCATAAATCGTTTCCTCCAATTTAGACCAGTCTATATACTAAAACTTTCTGACTAGACCGTTCTATATAATTGTAGGAGAAAGGATAACAAAATGCTACCCTTTTTTTCTCACCAGCACTGGTATTTGTTCGGCAATGAGAAGAAGGGGCGTTTTGTCTTTATTCGTTAACGAAAGCATGATACCGCCCTCAATCATCGAATTAATCAGCATTCCAAGCTGATTTGCCTCTTCTTCTGCAAACCCGTTTTCCATTAATTTTCTGGCAAAAACCGCTTCCCAGCTTTGAAACACCTTCATGCAAACCGTCCGCAGCGGTTCACTGATTAACGCTGTCTCACTCGCCAGCAAACCGACTGGAATACCTGTAATGCTTTCTGTGTTGTCGAATTGGCTGGCTGTTTTTTTGATAAAAAACTGAATCGCTTCTATTGGATCAGAGCACTCCTCCATGCTTTGCTGTATCAGATGTTCAATCAATTTCCCTGTATATGTAACCGCTTCAATTGCTAATTCTTCTTTGCCATTCGGAAAAAAATGATAGAGCGATCCCTTAGGAGCACCGCTTTCTTTCACAATCTGGTTCAAACCTGTCGCGTGATATCCTTGCAGCTGGAACAGACGTGACGCCGTGTGAAGGATTTTTTCACGTGAATCTCCTCTGCTAGTCATTAAAACATTCCCTCCTAGGTATGGTAGAGCGACTTATATAATATAAAAAAGAACCCTGTGATTGTCAAAAGGGGTAAGACCCTCCCGGATGGGGTAAATGTTAAAAAACAGCCTCTAGGAGGGATCTCAATGGCAAACGATTATTCAGTCACGAATACAGAACAGATTGAACAACAGAACCCCGGCTTGAAAACGAAGATCAAACTGAAAAAACTCAAGGATCAAGTGATTGTCATTACCGGCGCTTCAAGCGGTATCGGACTTGTCACGGCGAGAATGGCAGCTGAAAAAGGCGCAAAGGTCGTGGCAGCAGCGCGAAATGAAGATGCGTTGAAGGAGCTCACTGATGAACTAAAGGATAAAGGGCACGACGCCATATGGGTGAAGGCGGATGTCGGAAAAGAAGAGGACGTCAATCGCATCGCCGAAACCGCAATCAGCACATTTGGCCGCTTTGACACATGGGTTAACAATGCGGCCGTCTCGACTTTCGGACATGCCATGGATGTCACCGTCGAAGACATGAAGCGGCTGTTTGACACAAATTTCTGGGGGCCCGTTTACGGAACAAGAGCTGCTGTCAAACACTACACCGGCAGAGGCGTGCCGGGCGCACTTATTAATGTAGGAAGCCTGTTCGGAGACAGGGGAACGGTCATTCAATCCACATATGCGTCAGCCAAATTCGCGCTTCACGGCTGGACGGAAAGCATCCGAATGGAACTCGAAAAGGATCAGGCGCCCGTCTCGGTAACGCTCATACATCCGGGCAGAATCGACACACCTTATAACGAGCACGCACACAGCTACCTTGACAAACAGCCGGCTCATTACCGCTCCATGATCTATCCGCCGGAAGCAGTCGCCGAAGCCATCCTGTTTGCCGCCGAACACCCTAAGCGCGACATGTATATCGGGTCACAGGCAAAAGCCATCGCCATGCTGGGCGCGCTTTTCCCTCGTCTGACCGACAGACTGATGGAAAAAATCATGTATCACAGCCAGCATGCAGAAAGACCGTCCAACCCGCGAGAAGAAAGCGCACTTTATGAAGCGGGCTACGGCATGCATGACAGGGGCACAAATAAAGGATGGATGCGGTCAAGGAGCTATTACACGAAGGCTACGAAGCGCCCGATTGTATCGGCGGCTGTTGTTGCCGGACTAGTGGCTTGGGCTGCCGCCAAACGATGCAAATAATCTCTGCCCATAAGAAAAACCCATGCTGTTCCATCGAACCATGGGTTTTTAGCTGTTAATCAATAAAAGCCTTGTTCATACGCTGCAGCAGCTCGCCGAATATCTCTTTTTCCTGTGTTGACCATTCTTGCAGCATCTGTTCATAACGTTCAAGGCGCTTTTGCTGATCGGCTTTTAAAATTTGTTTACCGAGTTTTGTAATGGTAAACAGGCTGACTCTCCCATCAGATGGATCTGAAAAGCGATGGATAAGCTCCTTTGCCTCTAATGCAGCTGCTTGTCTCGAAAGAGTAGAAATATCAAGCTTGAACGATTCTGCCAATTCCTTTACACGAGCAGGGCCAAACTCATCCAATTGTCTCAGCAATAAGTACGAAGATCTCTCTAACTTCCCTGTTCTTTTCTCTGATTGATCCAGATAAACGGCTCTCCTGATAAAAGTCGTCAGCTCATATTCAATTAATTCAACTGGATTTTGTTTTCGCAATCGCTCTCGCTCCCCATTCCAATCTCCGTCATTGACAACATCATATATACTTGTATAATACAAATGTATATTAACTGAATGAATACAAGTCGTTATATGACCAAATCAATTATTATACTTGTATAGTACAATCATATAAATAGAAAGTAAAGCGATTCCTCAGAACCATCCTAGAAGCAAGTCACCAGAAAGGAGGAAGCTGTTCTCATTGGAGAGCAGCACTTGATGTGAAAGTCATACGAGTTATCTTGCAAGTGTTGATATTATATGTATTTTTTATGATCGGGGAAGCCCTTCAGCACCTGTTTCATTTACCTGTGTCAGGAAGCATCGTCGGATTGGTATTGCTGCTGATCTGCCTGGGCCTCCGTATTGTCCCCGTCTCCATCATTGAAGACGGAGCAGGGTTTTTATTGTCCTTTCTTCCATTATTGTTCATTCCGGCCATGACAGGAGTGATGAACTATCCGTCACTTATTTCATTCAATGGTCTGATGCTGCTGATTACAGTCGTACTCAGCACCATCGTCACCATCATTGCGGCTGGATTCGCCAGCCAGCTATTAGAGAAAAAAGCAAAAAAACGTGAGGAGAAAGAGAAATGCAGCAAGCATGTATCGCAATCATGATAATTCTTTTAACAGTGGCCGCTTATGTAGCGATGGCCAAACTTTATAAGCGATTCCCGCTTCCATTTCTGATCCCTGTTCTGACAACGACCATATTGATTGTAGCGGTTTTGATCATGTTCCATGTTTCGTATGAAGGCTATATGATCGGGGGGAAATGGATCAATTCTTTGCTTGGGCCGGCTGTTGTGGCGCTGGCCTATCCGCTTTATAAACAATGGCATATCATTGTCAAACATTACATTCCCATTCTAGGCGGCGTCCTGGTCGGATTATGCATGGGAATGATCAGCGGGCTGGTCTTCGCAGAAGCATTCGGGATTGATCATGATCTTTTATTATCCATTCTGCCAAAGTCGATCACAACCCCTGTCGCTATTCAAATCGCCGCCGGTCTAGGAGGCGTCCCTTCCATGACAGTCGTATTTGTCATGATAGCGGGTTTTTCAGGCGTCATCCTCGGGCCGCTTTTCCTAAAATGGCTTCGCATACGCAGCTCCCTTGGACAAGGCATTGCATTAGGAAGCGCCTCCCATGCACTAGGCACCTCCAAAGCATTGGAATATGGGGAACTGGCCGTATCCATGAGTTCCGTCTCCATGACGCTTTGTGCGGTGCTCGGCTCATTCTTCGGCCCAATCGTCGTCTGGCTGTTTCATATTTAACAAGAAAGACTGCCCCGGCGGAGGGCAGTCTTTTTTTGTGTGTAATCGTAACGCGGAGATAGGAAACTGATCATTAAATATTATGTCAGGAAAAGCGATTGACAGTGTCACTGAAAAAATGAAGGGTCAATTATCATTTGATAAAGTTCGTGCTCATGTGTCGAGTGCAGTAAATTCCATTGGCTTATAGAATAAAGAAACCAAAAGCCGGCAAATTGCCTGCTTTTTTGCTTTCTCCAGACTGACATAGAGCTGTCTTACATAAGATATGTTTATCATTCACAAAATGAGGGTAATTCTTTCGTTGCACGATTAACATAAAGGAGGTTCAAATGGACCACTTAGACTTGCATCATATTTTCGAACTGGGTTTTTTGCTGGTTATGATCGCAGCCGGAATCACTGCGATTGCCAAGAAGTGCAGGCAGCCTTATCCCATCGCACTGGTGATTGTCGGAACGATCATTGGACTTGTACATATTCCGCTCTTAGAACCGCTTAAAGATTTTATTACTGAAGGAGAAGTATTTAACTTTGTCATCATAACACTATTCTTGCCGGCTTTATTAGGAGAAGCGGCGCTGAAACTTCCTTTTTCCCATTTGAGAGAAAACAAACGGCCCGTTCTGGCACTGGCTTTCGGCGGTACACTCATCTCGTTTCTGATCGTCGGCTTTTCTTCCATGTGGCTTATGCATCTGGCCATTCCTGCGGCGTTTGTTTTTGCGGCGCTGATGAGCGCGACTGACCCCGTGAGTGTGCTATCCATATTCAAAAGTGTCGGCGCGCCGAAAAAGCTTTCGATCGTCGTTGAAGGAGAAAGCCTGTTCAATGACGGGCTGGCGGTTGTGCTGTTCAACATTTCCGCTTTTTACTTGATGACATATCTGGATCTCGGCATCCAAGGCGCCGGTTTAGGCCTGTGGGAGTTTGTCAAAGTGATTTCTCTCGGCCTGATCATCGGAGGCATACTTGGATATGTCTTTTCCCAGCTCACCAAGTACTTTGATGATTACCCTTTAGAAATTATTTTCAGTATCATTCTGTTTTACAGTTCATTTCTATTGGCGGAAATGGCAGGTGCCTCCGGGGTAATCGCCGTTGTTGTCGCCGCTCTTATTTTCGGTAATTATGGCGCCAACATCGGCATGAGCCCGACGACAAAGCTGAATATCAATAACTTTTGGGACGTCGCCGCCTTGCTTGCGAACTCCCTTGTCTTTCTAATGGTCGGACTTGAGATTACGAGAATTGACCTCACAGATAAATGGGGTTTGGCCGTTACGGCGATTGTGATTGTGCTTATCGCCCGAAGTGCCGCCGTCTATATTAGTCTGGCCTTTATCAAAAACTTTCCGGCTTCATGGCAGCATACGATTAATTGGGGCGGGCTGAAGGGTTCTCTATCCATCGCACTGGTGCTGAGCCTGCCGAGAGACTTTCCGGGGCGTGAAGACATTCTTGTGTTCGCCTTCAGTGTTGTTTTATTCTCCCTCGTTGTCCAGGGCCTCAGCATCAAACCGCTTCTTGAACGGTTAGGCGTGAATCAAAAGGATGAAGGTAATCAGGAATATGAGGAACTGCTAGCAAAAGGACATCGCTTAGAAACCGCCATCAAAGAAGTCCAGGAATCCAAACATCATTTGCTTATACACGAAGCTGTCTCCAGCGAACTGACAGACCAATACAAAGAAGAAGTCAGCCAGCTGCATCAACAAACAAATCAATTATTTGAATCATATCCGGAACTCAAAAACAAACAACAAACCATCTTGAAGAAACATTCGTTATACGCTCAATACCAAGCGATTGAAAACCTATCAAAAGAAGATATCATCTCAAACGAAGTGGCTGAGCAAGAGCAAGCCCGGATCATTGATGAAATCGTTCGTTTGGAAGACGATCATTAATACACAAAAAAGCAGACTGTCAGCAGTCTGCTTTTTCCTTTATGATCTAAAAAAATCAATCAGCGGCTGAAAATCCTTAGACAAATCAACGTCATTCGGATCTGCTTGAAGCAGGCGGTCAATCATGCGCTCCAGCTCCTCAACATCATTCTTATCCGTATACTCAATGAAGTTTAAGCCTTCAAGCCAATCTCGGTATGAATGTTTGGCTTTGCCATAGCTGTTCCCGAAGACAAGGCAAGGTGTTTTCGTGATAATCGAGAAAATCATCGCGTGAAGGCGGTCGGTAATCACCAATTTACTGGAGCCGATGCGGTCCAGCATCTCCATAAAATGCTTTTCACGATCGGCGTAATCGATGGTGTCGACCGTATCCAGCACCGTATCGGTACGCTCCGTGTAAGTTGTTTTTTCTGCCCATTTCTTCATCTGTGAAATAAAATCTTCGTCAGTCACTTTCTCCTTATCCGCTCTTAAAATAAAGAGAACGCCGTCCCGCTCGAGCTCTCGCGGCACAATATCCAAGGAAAGCACCATGTCCGGTGTAAAGATCACATTGGAGTTGAAGGTCTCTTTCACCACATCGAGTGTTTGCGTCTCGCGCGCAGCAATCGTTAAGTTTGTATTTTGATGGTACGCATCCTGTGTTTTTTTCTTTTCCTTCTGCCCTTCCTCTGTATCCTCAAAATAAACGGATTGTGGCAAAGAAATCGATTTGTAGTCTTTAAACGCCGAGAAGACCTTTCTTCTGTCTTCCTCAATATCGAGATAAAGGTTTCCTAAGTTTCCTCCGCCTGTAAAGCAGACAATATCGTCTTCACGAATGATCTCCTTCACCAGTTCAATGCCCTCATCCGTCGCATAATCCATAATTTCAATGTATTCATAATACGGAAAATGATTTTTGATAAATTTCTCTTCCGCATACGCAATCGCTTGGTCGCCAATGTTTGTATAACTAGGGGAACCAAACAAAAATACTTTTCGTTTATCATTTAACAGAGCTTCCGGCTCCACATTTGGCGCAATGCCTTTAACTAGTTTTTTGCCTTTGATTTCTTGTACAGTCATATCTGCGTCCTCCTTCTGGGATGAATTCCTCATTATGTGTTAACTGTCTCTACCCCAAAAGAAGGATGGCTATGCATTGGCATGTGCACCGGCTATATCAAAAACATCGTTTTCGCCAATTTGATAGACGCCGCGATGTCCCGCGCCGTTCTTTCCATATATTCCGCGGCATGTTCAAACGCGTCTTCTAGAGGCACGGCTCCGGGAACGATGCTGAAAAGCGCATCGATGCCGTGCTGGTAGACGGCATCACTGTCCGGTGATATTGATCCCGCAATGCCGATGACGGGCACATCGTATGATTTAGCCGCCTTGGCTACCCCGATCGGCGTTTTTCCGTGAACCGTTTGGCTGTCAATCCGACCCTCACCGGTAATTACAAGATCTGCATCCTGAACGATATTTTCAAAATCAACCGCTTCAAGAACAATATCAATGCCTCTTTTCAAGTCAGCCTGAAGAAAAGTCAGCAGGCTCCACCCAAGACCGCCCGCTGCACCTGCTCCCTCTCTTTCTCGCAAGGTTGCTCCGAGCGCTTTTTCTGCGATATCAGCGAAATGGCTTAGGTTCTGGTCTAGTACATCCACCATGTCGGACGTCGCGCCTTTTTGCGGCCCGAAAACAGCCGTAGCTCCTTTTGGCCCTGTCAACGGATTATCCACGTCACACGCGACTTCCAGTTTGACATTCTGCAACCTGGGATCAAGCCCGCTGATATCTATTGATGCAAGCTGAGATAGCGCGCCGCCCCCTGGGCCGATCTCGCGTCCTGAGTCATCAAGAAACCTTCCGCCCAATGCCTGGATCATTCCGGCTCCTCCATCGTTCGTGGCGCTCCCCCCGATTCCGATGATCAAGCGCTCCGCTCCCGCATCAAGAGCCGCTCCGATTAATTCTCCCGTTCCTTTTGTTGTAGTGACGAGCGGATTTCGTTTATCAACGGGCACCAGATGCAGTCCCGAAGCAGCAGCCATTTCAATCACAGCTGTTCTCCCATCACCCATCATGCCAAAAAACGCTTTTACCGGTTTCTCCAGCGGTCCTGTCACAACCTGCTCTATGACCCTTCCATTTGTGGCATCAACGAGCGACTGGACGGTTCCCTCGCCGCCGTCCGCCATCGGCAATTTTCTGTAATCAGCACCCGGAAAGACCGATTTGAAACCTCTTTCTATCGCGTCGGCGGCCTCCAGAGCTGATAAACTTTCCTTAAAAGAATCAGGTGCAATGATGATTTTCATCCAAATCGCCTCTTTCAGAACATGATTCACTCAACCTATTGATCTCCAATGTACCACACTATCACTGGAAATAAATACTATATAATATGGTAAAAATTTAATTAAAAATTAGAAATGAAAGTGTTTGCATAAAAGAAACATTCACGTTATCATACTTGTATACAAGTATACTCCTTGAGTGAGGAAGGTGAGTGTATGCTAGATTCCAAAGACCTGTTGTATCCCGCAAAGTGGCTCTCAAAAGCGTCAACCGGGGTTCGTGTCGCATACGAGCTGAGAATGCGGATCGTTTCAGGCCTCATTGAAAGCGGTACCATTTTATCAGAAAATACGATCGCCACCGAGTTTTCAGTAAGCCGTTCGCCGGTTCGTGAAGCACTAAAAATACTCGCATCCGAAAAAATCATCCGCTTAGAACGAATGGGAGCGGTCGTAATTGGTTTAACTGAGAAGGAAATCGCGGAAATTTATGATGTGCGTTTACTATTAGAAACATTTGTCTTTGAACGGCTCGTCAAAATAGACATTGAGCCTTTAGTTAAGGATCTCAGCAAAATTCTTGAAATGATGAAAGTTTCAATCAAATATGAAGACGCTGACGAATTTTCATTTCAAGATGTGCTGTTCCATGAAACGATAATCAGAGCCATCGATCATTCATACATTCAAATGATCTGGAACAATCTAAAACCTGTCATGGAAAGCTTTATTCTTTTATCCATGCGGGTACGGTTAAAGGAAAAATATGATGACTTCACAAGGATTTTAGATAACCATGAGCTTTATATTCAAGCCATCAAAACAAAGGATAGGGCACTGATGATTCAGTCACTTCACCAAAACTTTGATGATGTGCAAGAAAAGGTAGAAGACCTGTGGCTCTCACAACAAATGCTGGCAAAAGGAGCTGAATACAACAATGACTAGTTATATGTTAGGAATCGATATCGGCACGACAAGCACAAAAGCTGTGCTGTTCAGTGAAAACGGAGATGTGGTACAGAAAGAAAGCATCGGCTACCCACTCTATACACCGGACATCTCAACAGCTGAACAAAATCCGGAAGAGATTTTTCAGGCCGTCATCCAAACAACAGCGAGAATTACAAAACAGCATCCCGAAAAACAGATCTCTTTCATTTCGTTCAGCAGCGCTATGCACAGCGTCATTGCAATCGACGAAAATGACAAGCCGCTGACGCCATGCATCACATGGGCCGACAACCGAAGCGAAAGCTGGGCTCATAAGATCAAGGATGAATTGAACGGACATGAGGTGTACAAACGGACGGGAACACCGATTCATCCGATGTCGCCGTTAAGTAAAATTGCCTGGATCACGAATGAGCGGAAAGAAATCGCTTCCAAGGCAAAAAAATATATCGGCATCAAAGAGTACATTTTTAGACAGCTGTTCAATGAGTATGTCATCGATTACTCCTTGGCATCAGCGACAGGCATGATGAATCTGAAAAGCTTGGATTGGGACGAAGAGGCACTGCGCATTGCAGGCATCAC
This sequence comes from Bacillus sp. LJBS06, assembly GCF_016924995.1. Lineage (NCBI taxonomy): Bacteria > Bacillati > Bacillota > Bacilli > Caryophanales > Bacillaceae > Bacillus > Bacillus sp. LJBS06. Next base: position 4,053,414 of record NZ_CP070483.1, read on the forward strand.
GCCGGATCACTTATCCAAACTCGTGCCGACAACCGAGATCTTTCAGCATTGCAGCCCGGAAATGGCGATCCAGATGGGAATCGATCCGGAAACGCCTTTTGTCATCGGGGCCAGCGACGGCGTGCTCTCCAACCTCGGCGTCAACGCCATTAAAAAAGGCGAAATCGCCGTCACCATTGGAACAAGCGGTGCCATCCGGACAATTATTGACAAGCCGCAAACCGATGAAAAAGGGAGAATTTTCTGCTACGCCTTGACGGACAAGCATTGGGTGATCGGGGGACCTGTGAACAATGGGGGCATCGTCCTTCGCTGGATCAGAGACGAGTTTGCCTCTTCCGAAATCGAAACAGCGACACGGCTGGGCATTGATCCATATGACGTGCTGACGAAAATTGCCCAACGCGTCAGACCCGGTTCTGACGGTCTGCTGTTCCACCCATATCTCGCCGGAGAACGTGCTCCGTTGTGGAATCCAGATGTACGCGGCTCCTTTTTCGGCCTGACCATGTCGCATAAGAAAGAGCATATGATACGTGCGGCATTAGAGGGCGTCATTTACAACCTGTATACGGTGTTCCTGGCGTTAACAGAATGCATGGATGGCCCGGTAACCCGCATCCAAGCGACAGGGGGATTTGCAAGGTCGGAGGTTTGGCGCCAAATGATGTCGGATATCTTCGAATCAGAGGTTGTCGTTCCGGAAAGCTACGAAAGCTCATGTCTCGGCGCCTGCATTTTAGGCCTGTATGCGACAGGAAAAATCGATTCTTTTGACGCCGTGTCCGACATGATCGGCAGCACATACAGACATACGCCGATCGAAGACTCAGCCAAAGAGTACAGAACATTAATGCCGATTTTCATCAATCTATCAAGATCCTTAGAAAATCAATATACGCAAATTGCAAATTATCAGAGGGGCTTAATCACACACAAATAGTACATGACATGAAGGGGAGGGCATTACCATGCCGTTAATCATCGTTGCACTTGGGATCTTAGCATTACTATTTTTGATTATGGGCTTAAAACTAAACACATTTATTTCCCTGCTGGTCGTATCGTTCGGCGTGGCACTGGCACTCGGGATGCCGTTCGATAAAGTTGTCAGCTCCATCGAACAAGGAATAGGGGGGACTCTTGGCCACATCGCGCTCATCTTCGGGCTCGGTGCGATGCTGGGCAAGCTGATCGCGGATTCAGGAGGCGCACAGCGCATTGCGATGACGCTCGTTAACAAATTCGGTGAAAAAAATATTCAATGGGCTGTTGTCATTGCCTCATTCATTATTGGGATTGCGTTATTTTTTGAAGTAGGACTCGTTCTATTAATTCCGATTGTCTTTGCGATTTCAAGAGAATTGAAGATTTCTATTTTATTTCTTGGAATCCCGATGGTCGCGGCACTATCCGTCACGCACGGTTTTCTGCCGCCGCACCCGGGACCAACGGCGATCGCTGGTGAGTATGGCGCAAACATTGGAGAAGTGCTGCTGTACGGCTTTATCGTTGCTGTTCCGACAGTGCTCATCGCAGGACCGTTATTTACAAAGTTCGCGAAAAAAATCGTTCCTGCATCATTTGAGAAAAACGGCAATATTGCATCACTCGGCACACAAAAAACGTTCAACCTTGAAGAAACACCCGGCTTTGGAATCAGTGTCTTTACTGCAATGCTCCCGATTATCATCATGTCGGTCGCGACCATTATCGACCTGCTTCAAGAAACAATCGGGTTTGCAGATAATGGCGTTTTAGCTTTTATCAGATTGATTGGAAACGCGTCGACTGCTATGATTATTTCGTTATTGGTTGCAGTCTATACAATGGGGATCAAACGCAACATTCCAGTCAAAACTGTGATGGACTCTTGTTCAACTGCCATTTCACAAATCGGCATGATGCTTTTAATCATCGGAGGAGGCGGCGCCTTCAAACAAGTGCTGATCAACGGCGGTGTTGGCGATTACGTAGCAGACTTATTCAAAGGAACGGCATTATCGCCAATCATTCTGGCATGGCTTATCGCAGCGATCCTGCGCATTTCTCTAGGTTCAGCCACTGTTGCCGCTCTAAGCACAACGGGTTTGGTCATACCGTTATTGGGGCATTCTGATGTTAACCTGGCATTAGTCGTGCTTGCAACAGGCGCCGGAAGTGTCATCGCTTCACACGTCAATGACGCCGGCTTCTGGATGTTCAAGGAATACTTCGGATTAAGCATGAAAGAAACATTTGCCACATGGACATTGCTGGAAACCATTATTTCCGTTGCTGGACTGGGATTCATTTTATTGTTAAGTTTAGTTGTATGAAATTAAGAAGGAGCTGTAACACATGTTGAATACGATTGGTGTCATAGGCTTAGGCGTAATGGGAAGCAACATCGCCTTAAACATGGCAAATAAAGGTGAAAACGTCGCTGTCTATAATTACACCAGAGATCTAACGGACCAGCTTGTCCAAAAGCTGGATGGACAATCGCTCAGCCCGTATTACGAGCTAGAGGACTTTGTTCAATCGTTAGAGAAACCAAGAAAAATCTTTTTGATGGTCACAGCGGGTAAACCCGTAGATTCCGTCATCCAATCATTAATGCCTTTGCTTGAAGAAGGCGACGTCATCATGGATGGAGGAAACTCCCACTATGAAGACACAGAAAGAAGATATGACGAGCTGAAGGAAAAAGGGATCGGCTACCTGGGAGTCGGCATTTCCGGCGGTGAAGTCGGCGCATTAACAGGGCCTTCCATCATGCCGGGCGGAGATCGCGATGTCTATGAGAAAGCCGCTCCTATCCTGACAAAAATCGCAGCTCAAGTCGGAGACGACCCTTGCTGTGTCTATATCGGACCAAAAGGAGCAGGGCACTTTACAAAAATGGTGCACAACGGCATTGAGTATGCCGACATGCAGCTGATTGCAGAAGCGTATACGTTTTTGAGAGAAACGCTGCGTCTGCCGCTTGATGAAATTGCATCTATTTTTGAAACATGGAATCAAGGTGAGCTGAAAAGCTATTTAATAGAGATTACAGCTGAGATTTTACGCAAAAAAGACGAAAAAACAGGGCAGCCTCTGATCGATGTCATTCTTGATAAAACCGGCCAAAAAGGAACCGGTAAATGGACGAGCATGCAGGCAATTGATAACGGCATCCCGTCCACGATCATCACAGAGTCCTTGTTCGCCCGCTACCTGTCATCCTTAAAAGAAGAACGCGTAGCGGCTCAAGATGTGTTAGCAGGTCCGGAAACGGAAGAAAAACATTTTGATAAAGACACGTGGATTGAATACGTCAGACAGGCTCTTTACATGGGGAAAGTATGCGCCTACGCACAAGGCTTTGCCCAATACAAAATGTCATCTGAGCTTTACGGGTGGAATCTGCCGCTCAAAGACATCGCCCTGATTTTCCGCGGCGGCTGCATCATCCGCGCAGATTTCCTAAATGTCATCAGCGAAGCATTCAGCGAGCAGCCAAACCTGTCAAACCTGATGATTGCGCCTTATTTCTCAGATAAGCTCCAGGCTTATCAAACAGGCATGCGTAAAGTCGTTTGCGAGGGCATCAGCACCGGAAGCTCATTCCCATGCTTAACAACAGCACTCTCTTATTACGACGGCTACCGCGCAGGTCGTTCCAATGCGAACCTCTTGCAGGCACAGCGCGATTACTTTGGCGCTCATACGTATGAACGGACTGATATGGACGGCGTTTTCCATACAAATTGGTCTGAATAACCTGTATCAAAAACACGGTCAGTTTCAACTGAACCGTGTTTTTTTCATCTATGTTTTCTTCTCAAACAACAGAAGACATAAGTTATGTTTTAAATATCATAAACAGTGATACAATAATAGCTAGAAACAATCCCCAAGACCATCATGTGACAGCAGCTTGCTGTTTTGTTCTATTCTGCTTTTGGTCTTTGTCCTTTGCTCCTTGCCTATGGTGTCATAAAATGTTCAAATGCTTACAACGTCTTGGCATTCTCATTTATAAAAGTCCTTGAAAACCTTGTCTAATTGAGAATCAGCCTCTCATCTGTTATAAAAGAAATGCCTAAATCCTACCTGTCACACCTTTAACAAGATGAAAAAAAGTAGGTTATGGCTTGACAAAAAATATATATTAATTAATAATTCATATATAATTAGAATTATTATTGAAAGCGAATATGCTTTCTAATACATTTTTAGGAGGAATATACATTATGTCTTTAATCGGTAAAGAAGTACTTCCATTCGAAGCAAAAGCATTCAAAAACGGTGAATTCATCGATGTAACAAACGAATCTTTGAAAGGCCAATGGAGCGTGTTCTGCTTCTACCCAGCAGATTTCTCTTTCGTATGCCCAACTGAGCTTGAAGATCTTCAAAACCAATACGCTGCACTTCAAGAATTAGGTGTTGAAGTATACTCTATCTCTACAGATACTCACTTCGTACACAAAGGCTGGCATGACAGCTCTGAAAAAATCGGCAAAATCACTTACGCAATGATCGGTGACCCATCTCAAACGATCTCTCGCAACTTCGATGTTCTTGACGAAGAATCTGGTCTTGCTGACCGCGGAACATTCATCATCGATCCAGATGGCGTTATCCAAACTGTAGAAATCAATGCGGGCGGTATCGGCCGTGACGCAAGCAACCTGATCAGCAAAGTAAAAGCAGCTCAATACGTTCGTCAAAACCCAGGTGAAGTTTGCCCGGCTAAATGGGAAGAAGGCGGCGAAACTCTTACACCTAGCCTTGATCTAGTAGGTAAAATCTAAGGAGTGCATTCAATTGGTACTTGATGCAAATATCAAAGCACAATTAAATCAATATATGCAGCTAATTGAGAATGACATTGTTCTCAAAGTTAGCGCAGGCGAAGATGACACTTCTAAGGACATGCTGGCTCTCGTTGATGAGCTGGCTTCCATGTCATCTAAAATTTCAGTTGAAAAAGCTGAATTAAACAGAACGCCAAGCTTCAGTGTCAATCGTGTCGGAGAAGACACTGGCGTGACTTTCGCCGGTATCCCTCTGGGCCACGAATTTACATCATTAGTGTTGGCGTTGCTCCAAGTGAGCGGCAGACCGCCTAAGGTAGACCAAAAAGTCATTGATCAGGTGAAGAAGATCAGCGGTGAATACCACTTTGAATCTTATATCAGCCTGACATGCCATAACTGTCCTGATGTTGTACAAGCTTTAAACATGATGAGCGTGCTGAACCCGAACATTACGCACACGATGATTGACGGTGCAGCATACAAAGCAGAAGTTGAAAGCAAAAACATTATGGCAGTGCCGACCGTTTACCTGAATGGCGAATCGTTCGGAAGCGGCCGTATGACGCTTGAAGAGATTCTTGCAAAAATGGGCAGCGGCGCAGATGCATCTGAGTTTGCTGACAAAGAGCCGTTTGACGTTCTTGTTGTCGGAGGCGGACCTGCTGGTGCAAGTGCAGCGATCTACACTGCACGTAAAGGCATCCGCACTGGTGTTGTCGCTGAGCGCTTCGGCGGACAGGTTCTCGACACCATGAGCATCGAAAACTTCATCAGCGTCAAAGCGACGGAAGGACCGAAGCTTGCGGCAAGCCTTGAAGAGCATGTGAAGGAATATGATATTGATGTCATGAACCTTCAGCGTGCGAAACGCCTTGAGAAGAAAGATCTGTTCGAACTTGAACTCGAAAACGGCGCTGTCCTAAAAAGTAAAACAGTGATCCTTTCAACAGGTGCACGCTGGCGCAATGTCAACGTACCTGGTGAACAAGAGTTCAAAAACAAAGGTGTCGCATACTGCCCGCATTGTGATGGGCCATTGTTTGAAGGCAAAGACGTTGCGGTGATCGGCGGCGGAAACTCTGGAATCGAAGCAGCGATTGACCTTGCAGGTATTGTCAATCACGTTACTGTGCTAGAGTTCGCACCGGAACTGAAAGCAGACGAAGTCCTGCAAAAACGTCTCTACAGCCTGCCTAACGTTACTGTCGTGAAAAATGCACAAACAAAAGAAATCACAGGCGATCAGAGTGTTAACGGCATCACATACGTAGACCGCGAAACAGGCGAAGAAAAACACGTTGAACTTCAAGGTGTATTCGTCCAAATCGGTCTCGTGCCAAACACAGAATGGTTAGAAGGAACGGTTGAACGCAACCGCCTGGGCGAAATCATTGTCGACAAACACGGCGCAACAAGCGTACCAGGCTTATTTGCTGCCGGCGACTGCACAGACAGTGCGTACAATCAGATTATTATTTCTATGGGTTCAGGTGCAACTGCCGCTCTCGGCGCGTTTGATTACCTTATCCGTAACTAATATAAGAAAGCCGCAATTGCCAGATTGGCAGCATTGCGGCTTTCTTTTTTATTCCAAAAATATTGCAAGTTTTATATAACTGTAATATAGTTGTAATGTTAGTGAATGGTTACTTCACACTCAGCATATTTGCTGTTTTCAAGGCGATACGCACTGATTTTCGATTTAAAGTGCCCTGATACTTTTTGACCTTTTTCTTCAGATCTTTAATGGTTTTTTCCTTTTTGGCAACTTCTAATGCCATAAGCGCTTCCCAGCGTTTCGCTGTTTCTGTGGAACTGCAGCCGCTAACTGTAGTCACAGGCGGAAGAAGCTTCGTATTAGATAGTTTTTCTTCAAAAGGAACGGTATCAGGAATCGCTTTCTCTTTATAAATATGGTCTAATTCATTTTGATTCAAGAAGCTGATGAAATGGTCAAAGTTTTGCGCTTGCTGTTTCTCAGGCTGATGAAAATTAAGTGTTTCGATTAATTCTGACAGTTTTGTCTGATCAGTTATCTCATTTGCCATGACATGCGTTAATTGATGGTACTCAGCTAATTCACGCATTCTGGCATCTTTCGGAAGCAACAGGCTCGGTGTACCGGCAATCGTCGCCGCGATATTTCCATGCAGCCTTGCGCCAAAGCTCAAATCGGCTTGTCTCAGAAAATCCAGCCAAGTCGGCACATTTAAAAAGAATCGGACTCTATCATTCTGATAAGCCGGGTCTTCCATGCTGACCGGATAATTATCAGCAGGCTTCGCCAGCGCAGGCGCACCCGCATACGTCAGAATCATTTCTTTTCGCCATTGCGGAATAAAGTAATGATTCGGGAACTCTTTCATGCTTCTTGTAATGAAATCCAGCACATGCTTTGGAGACAGCCTTGATGAGTTAACCGTCACCATTGATTCCGGTGTGATATTGGTTTCTCTTATCTTCAGTTCTCTGCCAAACGCATACATAGAAGGACAGCCAATTACCGTATGGTCAATGCCTTCACGGAAACCTAATCTTGAAAGATATTTCGCTGTAATTTCACCGCGGACACCGATCATATTTGATCTCTCCAGCACGGCACTTACAAACGCCTTTACATCCTCATCAAAAGGAAAACCTTCATTTAATTTTGGTTCAAACGGAGCCCGTAAACCAACACCAATCACAACAACTGGAATGGTTAGTTTCTTAATTAATTGGGTATATTTCCGTAAAGAAGGCACGAAATCCTCGCGGAATGCATCTGCCAGCGGAATAATATACATATCATATGTTTTATTAATTTGTTCAGCATCCGCTGGATGAATCCGATAATAATCAGGAGTAATCGTTGTCCCTTCTGTCATCAGCGTGCGAAACACACTGTAGGCATATACTAGGTTTCCTACATTGCCGCCAATGGAGTTGCGAACAATCATTTCAGCTGCGTTAAATGTATCAAATGGTGATATGCCAGCTCTTATTAAAATGTTTTTCAATGTGATGTTGCCCCTTCCTCGCCAAATTTTTGTCAGGAGATTTGCTGAGGGAACTCTATCATGATCTTAAAATCTTCAGTCAGACACCCGCTTTCATCCCTTTTTTCTCACAAACTCTCTCCCTTTCTTCCGTTCTAATATTAAATTATACAAAAAAGGATCTTACAGGTGAAATCATAACATAGCAATCAGATCTGGTAATGTATTCCCATTAATGGAGTTTGCTTTGAACAGGAAACCAGATTTGACATCTGGTTTTTTGTGTTTCACTTTATCCACTCGTTTCAATTGTCTCTAAAAGCAGTTATGCGGTACTATCATATAAAGGTCCAATAATGAAAACCAATGTCATACTTTTAAATTCACCTTATCATGCACATGCTCATATATAGGGGTTTATTCTAAAAAGGGGATGGACGATTTTGGAAAGCAAGTACCTAGATCTACTCGCGCAAAAATACGATTGTGAAGAAAAAGTGGTAACAGAAATCATTAATTTGAAAGCGATATTGAACCTGCCAAAGGGCACTGAGCATTTTGTCAGTGATTTGCACGGGGAGTATCAGGCATTCCAGCACGTGCTGCGCAATGGTTCAGGACGAGTCAAAGAGAAGATACGCGACATCTTCAGCGGTGTCATTTACGATAGAGAAATCGATGAATTAGCGGCATTGGTCTATTATCCGGAAGACAAATTGAAGTTAATCAAACATGACTTTGATGCGAAAGCGGCATTAAATGAGTGGTATAAAGAAACAATTAATCGAATGATTAAGCTCGTTTCATATTGCTCCTCCAAGTATACCCGCTCCAAACTGCGCAAAGCACTGCCTGCCCAGTTTGCTTATATTACGGAGGAGCTGCTGTACAAAACAGAACAAGCTGGCAACAAGGAGCAATATTACTCCGAAATCATTGAGCAGATCATTGAGCTTGGCCAAGCCGATAAGCTGATCACCGGCCTTGCTTACAGCGTTCAGCGGCTGGTAGTCGACCATTTGCATGTTGTCGGCGATATTTACGACCGCGGACCGCAGCCGGATAGAATTATGGAAGAACTGATCAACTATCATTCTGTCGATATTCAGTGGGGAAATCACGATGTCCTTTGGATCGGTGCCTATGCCGGTTCCAAAGTGTGCCTGGCCAATATTATCCGTATCTGTGCCCGCTATGACAACCTGGATATTATTGAGGACGTGTACGGCATCAACCTGAGACCGCTGCTGAACCTGGCCGAAAAATATTATGACGATAATCCAGCGTTCCGTCCAAAAGCAGACGAAAACAGGCCAGAGGATGAGATTAAGCAAATCACAAAAATCCATCAAGCGATTGCCATGATCCAATTCAAGCTTGAGAGCCCGATTATCAAGAGACGGCCAAACTTTAATATGGAAGAGCGGCTGTTATTAGAGAAAATAGATTACGACAAAAACGAAATCACGCTAAACGGAAAAACATATCAACTGGAAAACACCTGCTTTGCGACAATTAATCCGGAACAGCCAGACCAGCTATTAGAAGAAGAAGCAGAAGTCATAGACAAGCTGCTATTCTCTGTCCAGCATTCCGAAAAGCTGGGCCGCCATATGAATTTTATGATGAAAAAAGGCAGCCTTTATTTAAAATATAACGGCAACCTGTTAATTCACGGCTGTATTCCTGTCGATGAAAACGGCAATATGGAAACGATGATGATTGAGGATAAACCGTATGCGGGCCGTGAGCTGCTCGATGTATTTGAACGATTCTTGCGGGAAGCCTTTGCCCACCCGGAAGAAACCGATGACCTGGCGACAGATATGGCTTGGTATTTATGGACAGGCGAGTACTCCTCCCTCTTCGGAAAACGCGCCATGACCACATTTGAGCGCTATTTCATCAAAGAGAAGGAAACGCATAAAGAGAAGAAAAACCCGTATTATTATTTGCGAGAAGACGAGGCAACCTGCCGAAACATCCTGGCAGAATTCGGCCTCAATCCAGATCACGGCCATATCATCAACGGCCATACACCTGTAAAAGAAATCGAAGGAGAAGACCCAATCAAAGCAAACGGAAAAATGATCGTCATCGACGGCGGCTTCTCCAAGGCTTACCAATCCACAACAGGCATCGCCGGCTACACGCTGCTGTACAACTCCTACGGCATGCAGCTCGTCGCCCATAAACACTTCAACTCCAAGGCAGAAGTCCTAAGCACCGGAACCGACGTCTTAACGGTGAAACGATTAGTGGACAAAGAGCTTGAGCGGAAGAAAGTGAAAGAAACGAATGTGGGTGAGGAATTGCTGCAGGAAGTGGCGATTTTGGAGAGTTTGCGGGAGTATCGGTATATGAAGTGAGGGATGTGGGGTTCAGAGGTTAGATATAATCTCCTAAAATAGATGGAAAGATGAAACAAAAAATCTGTTTACCTTTAGAGAACTTCTTATAGTTAAAAAGGGCACTCAAATAGGACAAACTAAAAATACTTTTCAGAATGTAGCAGGGAAGTGCTGTTGGTACCGAAACAATTCGTAAAAATGTATTTATTTCAATTTAATAATTCGATTATTAACCTAAAATACACAAAGTAAAATTCAATATACCACCTAATTGGAATACAATCAAAAAAGAGCTTGACAAAGACTCCAAGCTCTTTTTTGATTGTTTGAACATTTACTAATGAAAAAAATATAACAATTATGCTATAAGATTTACTAAAAAATGTCCTTTTATTATCTTATACTCAATATTCTAGTCACTGATAAGTATGACTAAATTAATTCTCTTTTAATCAATCAAGGGGAGATAAAATTAAATCTTCTAACCAATAATGAAGTTCCTCTAAAACTTCATTTTCTCCAATTGTGTTAATTTCTCCATTCTCTTCTATTTTGGGAAAAAGCTTAATATACAAGAGTGGTTCAACAGTTTTCTTTACTTTTTTACCTTTTTCGCTTCCGTATAAACAAATGACTTGATGCACCACTTGGCCCCTTTGAGACTTTCTGTTGGACCCTAAGTAAAAAAAGTTATAATAACTAGTCAATTGTTGATATGTAGTTGTGGCATAATCATTATTATGCATATTAGCTAATTTTCTGAACTTTGCATCAAAAATCAAACTGCTCCTAAACAGTAAATCGCCATTTTCTTGCTTTTCATATAAGTCCAGTTTGATATCGGGTCTTTTCTTTTCCTGTCCCGCAAAAAATAATTCTCCCTTTTCTTCGGCTGAAAATTTATCGCCATGGTACTTATCATACCAACAATGAATGATAGCTTTTTCATTTTCTAATTCGAAGAATGTGCCCGGTGGAATAAGGCTTTGATGATAAAGCTCAACAAAATTAGGCTCAAACCCCTTTTTAATCCTAAATCCGATTTTTTTAAGACAATCAATGACAGTAAACAAACAAAAATATTCATAAATCTGCCAAAAGGGTTTAAGTATCTTGACAATTTGTTTGTTGTCACCTTCCGCTTGTTGAAAAAGTTTTGATTTATCATAAATACTGTTCAACTGATAATAATTGTTACTTTTTAGAACTGGCTTAATTTTTCCACGATCAATTTCTTTCAGAAATGAATTATTCAGTAAATAAACCATTCGACTAAAAATAGAACTTAATTTTACTATCCAAAAGTCTTGTTTTTCTAGAATTCCTTTATGTTTTTGAATCTCTTTTTCTATAATCGAAATTTGTGAACTGATATCTATTTTCGTTGTTGTCGAAACTTCTCTTCTAGTGTTTAAATAATCTTTTCTTTCATACAAAGAGAAGACTTTATATTCTAAAGAATGAAGTTTCTTTTGTACAATGACGCGGCTCTTAGAAATTGTTTTGATAACATGGTTTAGATCTGAACTCCAATTCGACAAGATATTTTTCATCCAGCGGTTCGCACTTTGGTTGTAATTCACTTTCTTTACCTGATTATAATAATAGGTTTCTTCTCCAATACCACTATTCTTTGCAATTCCCTTATTTGTAGTACTCCATTTAATAGACCGTCTATTCTCCTTACCGGGAGTTAAACTGACTTCATTACTGCTGATTATATGAGATAGTGGCAACTTTTCTAAAGACAATAAAAAATAGTAGATGGTTTCCTTTTGGCTAGTCATATATCTTGCATAATCATAATACCAATTCGATAGAGTTTTATCTTCCTGATCCATTAAACTCTCATTGCTGGAGATTAAGTCATAGATCATTCCTTCAATTTTCGATTCCAGATAATGATGAATAGAATTAACTTGCTCCGTTGAAAGATACAAAGGTCTTACAAAAAACCCGACTGTATAGGTTTGTCCCTGGTAGTAAACATGAATGAGATATGTTCCCATTCTCCATGGAAAGGTGTCGTCACCATGATTATAAATCCAGTTCAAAGTCGGTTCTAAAGTAAGTGGATACACATGTTTTTTTTGTGTATCCGATGAATCATATAAAGAAGTTTGAATTTCGATTCTAGCGTTCTGATCAAAATGTTCAGGAGAATCAGCAAAAAATTTGATCCCTGTATTTAATCCCTCATAGAGTTCGATGTAGGAATCTTGTTTTATATAAGCATCATATGGGTAAATTTCTGTAAAAGTCTTATCGCCCATATCGTATCGATTTTTATGATTGATAGCAATTGTAATAGGCAATTCCTTACCATTACAAAGTATAGCCATTTCGAATCAACTCTTTCGCTTTTTGCTTTAGGTAGGCCAAGGATTTTTCAAATTTAAGTCCTTCGTATTTTGTCAATATAATACCTATTTCCCCGTCCTTTTCATTCGGTTTACCTTCGTTGTCTTGTTTAAAAACAAGACTTTCGATTTGATCACGGTAACCTCGAATTTTTGACAATATCCTTTGTTTAATCTGGTAATCAAAGGCTACATCCCGGGAAAGAAGTTCGTTCTCATCCTCATCATACGGAACATTAGTAAGATACTGAGAAATCGCCTTTACAATTCGAAATGATACACCTGTTTGTGAATCATAATTACTTATTTGTTCGTGAATTTCATCCAAAATCTTTAATTCTACATCTTCTAAGGATAATAAACCTTTCGATTGTTTAATCCATGATCTATAAATTTGGCAGCTTACATTAAAAGGAAGGACTACTGAATCTCCTTCTTCAAACTGCTCTTTTTGTTCCTCTTCGTAAATTTTCGCTTCCAAAAATCCTTTTTTCTCTAAAATTAATACATTGGAACGATCTAAAAGTCGATTTGAAAATTCCTTCCCAGTCTCATCAAAATTAGCTGTACCTACAAATAAAACATTTTCTCCAATTTCGATTCCACCGCAGTATTCTTCTTGACGACACATAGCCTTATCACTAAACAGCTTTAATTTTCTTTTACCAATAGGTGCTTCCAAAATAGAAATAAAATCACTGAAATAATGCTCGACTTGACCCAGATTCATTTCGTCAAAAATAACCATGAACATTTTATCTTTTTCTTTGTTGGCTTTTAAGAGAAAACTGACCAACCCAGTGTCACTTTCCATATAAATACCTGTTTGTTGATTCAAAAACCCTAATACATCAGATGGTTCAGTAAAGGCTGGGCTTACAGGGATAAATAATAGGTTATCTCCATGTTTTAATCCAAGAGCATCTGCGTATAATCTTGCAAGTTCAGATTTACCAGTCCCACTCATTCCGCCTAATATGGTGAATTTACTTGTTTTTAATGAAATATGTAGATTTTTCAGGTCATTTTTATCATAAATTAAATCTCTTTTTTCAGCTAATAATTCCAGCCTTTCCAAAAACCTGTACTCCGCATAACCATTATGATTCACTTTGTTTTCTGTAACTATTAAATTGTTTTTTTCATGTGCTTTTTCTTGATTATCATCTTTTTCATGTTGTTTGTAGGATTCTGTAATGATTTCTCCAGATTGATCAATCTCATCAATTAATTCTCCTCTATGAGTTGTTGAAATAAAACAGAGGTCTTTATAAGCTGCCTTGGCCATTGAAAAGTGCCAATTATGCGGCAATGGTACTCGTTTGATTTCTTCTGGTTTCCGGCAAATATAAGTGGTCGTTCTGGCTTTGTATTTTTCTAATACTTCTGAATCCGGAATATGATAAATAAAATTATCACATACAATGAATTCAGGAATATCAAAACTGTGATTATATTGCTCAAGCTCGATTGGTTTTTGGTCTAACAATAATTTTTCAAACCTCCTATGCGAAATCCCCTTTTTATAATGAGGAATAGCTACATAATGGGAAGATTGTTCATCATCATTATCGACCAATACAATATCAAAATTATAATGATACCTTTTCTTTTGGATTTCATAATTTAGTTTGGGTTTAAAGAGAATCAATTTCTTTTCGAAGTGTTTTCTAATAAACTCCTCTTTATTCTCAGAAGCCCCATAGTTTTCTCGTTCTAAATAGAGTTTATTACGATTATCAAATGTTATATACACATCCTCGGTTTGTTTTCCTAGTAGCTCATTTAATATGAGAGGTTCATCAGAGCAAGCTTGTATATAAAAAACAATGTCTCCTGAGGCTGTATAGCTTACTGCTTTTCCGGGTACAGTATCTGATCTCCGAAAATTAATGTTGTCATCCGCCAGTCTTCCCAGAATGAAACATTCTTCTATTTTTCTTTTTTCTGTAGGTGAAAGTTCTTTTTGTTCAAAGTTCGTCTGCATAAATCAAAACTTCCTTCCTGCTTAAGTATTGAATAATTTCCTGAATATAAAAGGTGATATCATATTGGCCAAGTTCTTCATAACTCAAATGATGTTTTTCTAAAAACTGTTTGAATTCATACCATTCTGTTGCACTAATAAAAGAGGATCTAGTCACAAAAACGGTTTGTTCCTTGTATTGACTACTTGACCTTATATTTTTTTTAAACTTCGTAGGTAAAATTGTTACACTTTCAAAAGGTGTCCCTACAAAATAATCAACATCTTTCGTGACAATAATAAAATTGTTTTCCGTAATGATGCGATAAAATACCATTTGTAGGGGCTCATTCTTATTTAAAACGCTTTCTAATTTATCCACTTTCTTTGTAAGTTCTTCTATATTGACCAATAGATGATTCTCATTTTCAATTTGCCTATTCAAACTGGTAACTAGACTAGAATTTTCTTTTTCTAATCTATTTTTTTCTTCCGTTAATTTTAAAAATCTGCTCTCAACATTCTTCAACTCTGCTTCTTTTTCTTTTGTTAATTTTAATAATTTGCTCTCAATGTCCTTCAACTCTGCTTCCTTTTCTTCTGCTGTCTTATTTAATTGTTCTAATTTATGAGCTTGAATATTGAGAACAGTCGTTTGAATAAGGTCTTTATAGATTTCTTCGTTATATCTCTCTTCTTTTAGCAAAAAAGCAGTCATAATATATACATGCATATTTTTTTTCGTTTTTGCTAAAAAACGAAAAGCAGATTCTTCATCAACAATCAAATCTCTGATTTCAACAAAAACCTTTTCAGAGGATTGCAAAAAGATATTTCCAAATTCTTTTAGTGTTTCAATATTTTTTTCATGTAGGCTATTAACATCAACTATTTTACAGATTTTCTCTAGAGGGGTTCTGTTTAATTCTTGGGATAATCCATTAAAAATGTAATGTCCTTTATTAGTATTTTTAACTATTGTTTCATAATGTTTCTCAAATTCTTTAGGGAATAATTTATAAGTAATAGAGATAATCTCAAAATTACGTAAATCTTGCTCCAATTCTGCATGAACAGCAAACTCCAAAAATGTAAATTCTGAAATATAAGAACGTTTTTCTATTAAGTCTTTTGCAATATGTAAAAACATATCTTCAAAAGCCAAATAGTCTTTTTTTTTCCCTCTTTTTTTCTGAAATCCATTATTTAAAGCTGTTTTGATAGTGTTTCCTAATAATTTTATAGGTGCACTATTCAAATTACGTTGGAAACCTGTTACTGTTAGTTTGAATTTTTGACAAATATATGCCATATCATTTTTATCTAATAACGATAAGAACCAATCTACGTCAATCACACTTATGGCACTCCCTTTGTAAATTAAAAATTACTTTCAAATTCCTTCTATAAAATTGAAAAGTGCAAAAAATCTTCTTATGAAAATTTATAGTTCTTTATGAGACAATTTCATCTTAGAAATCCCACCTTAAATATAGTTGGTATAACTAAAATTATATTATAATATATGGAATTTCAATATAGAACCTTTAAACTCTAGTTTGAAAATAAAGAGTACTAAAAGATTCTATATTAATGGTTTCTAGCAGCATATATAGATATACTTTAATTATTTGAATGATGCTATTATAAAATACACAAAGTTACTTAGTGCATAGTCATACTCTACATAGGATTCGAGTATAACATAATACAAGTCTAGTACTTCATTATTTAACTGCATCTAACATTCTTCTAAACAGGAATCGGTCTATTCAATCTTCGAATAGCCCATAATCTATATAAATAGACTTAAATACATTAAGAACTCATTTCACAGATGTATAAAGAGAACTATGAAGATTGTTAAACCTCACTTCACTTATGATAAGGCTCCCCACGATTAATCCGAAAAGCCCGATAAATCTGCTCCACTAAAATAAGTCGCATCAACTGATGAGGAAACGTCATTTTCGAGAACGACAGCTTTTCATCCGCTCGCTTCATCACTGCGTCACTCAATCCGAGTGATCCGCCGATGACGAAGGTGACTTTGCTTTTTCCATATGTAGCCAGCTTATCTATTGTATCGGCTAGTTCTTCGGATGTTTTCATTTTTCCTTCGATGGCGAGGGCGATGACATGGGCGTCGGGGCTGATTTTTGCTAGGATGCGGTCGCCTTCTTTGTCTTTTATGATTTTCATGTCCTGGTCGCTTAGGTTTTCCGGCGCTTTTTCGTCCGGGAGTTCGATGATGTCGATTTTTGCGTAGGCCGAAAGTCGTTTCGTGTATTCTTCAATGCCTTGCTTGAGGTATTTTTCTTTTAGTTTTCCGATTGTCACAATATTGATATTCACAGGTCATCCCCACTTTAAAAACAAGTTATTCATATATGTTGTCCACAATTGTGGATATCTTTTCTGTATTTTGTGTAAGATCATTCGTTCCCCACTATATATACTGCGGGGTCTCCACATAATTCACAGGCTGTGGATAAACTGTTAGTATGTTCGATTTTTCTGATTTCGGGCGGCAGCTCGTGGTCGTCTATGTACATATCCAACACCGTTTCGATGTGTTCTTCACAGGAATAATACGTTTGTTTCATGTTCAAATCCTCCGATGTTTTCTTCCATTTTTACAATTGTTCTCTTCTCAATATAACCTATTTATTCACATGTTAGTAGTGCTTCGGGCTGAGTTTTATCCACAATTCGACAAACAAGCTGTTGATGACTCTATTTCGCTCGTGTGTTAGTTTGGATGTAACCGATGTGTGGGGAGGTTTGCATTTGCGCTTTAGATGGGTTTGGCTTTTTGTTATCATGTTGCTGCTTGCTGGGTGTCAGCCGTCTTATTGGGTGTTGGAGAAGGATCGAATCGGTGAAGGCAGTCCAGACTTAGAAATATACGCTAATTACCTTCAAATGCATGATGAAGTAAAAGGGTATCAAGTCTTCACCATATCAGAAGGCAAAAAAATGGTCGTCGTGTCTCTCGGAAGCAGTGAGAAAGATAAGAAACTCGAAGTGTCGGACGTCAAATACTCACCTAAAGAAACGATTGTAACTGTGAAACGAAGACCTGCTCCTAAGGCAAATGAGAAAAACCCTTATATTTTGATTGGACTGGACAAAATCGAAGGGGATTTCATCGTACAGGATGAAACGGGAAACCGCTTTGAAGAAACGGATTATCAGCAATAAAGCCGGCGTTCAGAGAACGTCCGGCTTTTTCTTTTACTTCAATGTCCCATGCGGGTCGATGACGAATTTTTTGGCTGCGCCTTTGTCAAAGTCGCTGTAGCCTTTTGGCGCGTCGTCCAGAGAAATGACAGTGGCGTTGACTGCTTTTGCGATTTGCGCTCTGCCGCTCAGAATCGCTTTCATCAAATTGCGGTTGTATGTCATGGCGGGTGTTTGTCCGGTGACGAAGGTGTGAGCCTTGGCCCAGCCGAGTCCGAAGCGGATTTTTAGTGAGCCTGTTTTGGCGTCCGCATCCTTTGCGCCAGGATCTTCGGTCACGTATAAGCCCGGAATTCCGAGGCTTCCGCCGACCTGGGTGACATCCATAATCGAGTTCAGCACGGCGGCTGGCGCTTCTCCTTGATTGCCGTGCCCAGATGCTTCAAAGCCGACACAGTCCACTGCGCCATCAACGGTTGGTTCACCTAGTATTTGTTCAATTTGCTCGCCGAGACGGTCGTGTTTTTGCACGTTGACCGTTTCACAACCGAAGCTTCTCGCCTGTGCCAGTCTGTCTTCGTTCAGATCACCGACAATGACTGTGGAAGCGCCGAGAAGCTGGGCGGAGTGTGCAGCTGCCAAGCCAACAGGCCCCGCTCCCGCGATATAGACGGTTGAACCTGTTTGCACGCCCGCTGTATAAGCTCCATGGAACCCGGTCGGGAAAATGTCGGACAGCATCGTCAAATCGAGAATCTTTTCTAGCGCCTGTTCTTTATCAGGGAATACCAAAAGCTGAAAATCGGCGTACGGCACCATGACGTATTCAGACTGGCCGCCGACCCAGCCGCCCATATCGACGTAGCCGTAAGCCGATCCCGGCCGGTCAGGATTGACATTCAGGCACACATGCGTTTTCTGCGTTTTGCACATCACACAGCGCCCGCAGGCAATATTGAAAGGAACGGATACGATATCTCCTTTTTTGATAAATTCAACATCACGCCCTGTTTCAATGACTTCTCCGGTGATTTCATGCCCAAGCACCAAGCCTTCAGGCGCTGTTGTGCGGCCTCTGACCATATGCTGATCGCTTCCGCAAATGTTGGTTGTAATGACTTTGAGAATAACCCCATGCTCACATTTCCGATTCACATTCGCCTTCGGAACGCCGGGCCCGTCCCTCAAGATTAACTCCGGATAACCGATATCCTCCACCGCTACAGTCCCTTTGCCTTTGTACACAACCGCTTTGTTTCCTGTCAACGCCATTCCTCCCATTCATGTGTTTGGACTCTCCGTCCTTGAACATGACTTCGGTTCGGCATGACCCTTTCCCTTTATCACGGCTATTTTTTCTGTATTCTTATAACAACAAAGATGCCAAGAAAGCAGCCGATAATAGTTCCGAAGATGTCTAACCAGTCGATTTTACGTCCATTTAACAGGAACACAGTAATGGCCGAAACCAGGCTGATTATAACTGCCAGAAGAATCACCAGTTTGGTCCGCATGTCATTTCTCCTTTAGATTCGTTTCTATCCCATACCCAAAATCTCTGCAAACTTCAGTTCATCAAAAAAAGAGACTTTATACCAGTCTCTTCATAAACAGATCAATTAAAAAATTTCCTGAGAAATAATGTGACAATACTGGTTACTAACGCAATTGCCGTATACATAACAACCCAAAACATGAATGAGCTATTGCCCGAAGCTAACGTAAATAACAATATCAAACTCGCGATAAGGACGATGAGCGGCGCCACCCAAAATCTCTTAAATAAAAAATGACCCGCTATACCAAATACACCTGCAATGATCGGAAAACCAAAAACGATAAATAAAACGGCGATAGCTCCCATACTAACCTCC
Organism: Bacillus sp. LJBS06; assembly: GCF_016924995.1. Lineage (NCBI taxonomy): Bacteria > Bacillati > Bacillota > Bacilli > Caryophanales > Bacillaceae > Bacillus > Bacillus sp. LJBS06. The sequence goes on from NZ_CP070483.1 coordinate 4,072,916, forward strand.
TTGCCCTAAAACCACTTCATCACCTCAACATCATACAGCTTCAAATGACTCTTCGGCGTCACAATGTCCTTTACCTTCCCAATCTCTTTTTCTTTCATTTTCTTTCCGGTTTTCAGACTGTACTGTTCAATGTAGGCAGGCTTGTTGTACGTGTATGTGAAGAAATAGAGGCTGCTGCCTTTTTGGGTGATTTCTTTGAAATCGGCTTTCATTTTTTCTGATGAAAGGGTGAAGGCGATGCTTGTTTTTCCTGTCTTGGCATCGATTTTATACACCTTTCCGAAGCCGTCAATGAAGTACAGGTTCCCGTCATAAGAGAAGAAGCTTTTTTTGAAGCTAAAGGGCATGGAGCTGTATATCGTTTGTTCGTCGTTTTTGTATTCGGCGATGTCGTGCAGCTCTACTTTGCCGCTTTTTTTGTTGACCTTGACCATTTGATAGAGATTGCGCGCCTTTTGGCCGCGAATCATGACATACACAGCTTGGTCGTCCACGGCAAGCTGGGATTCGACTGAGGCTCCTTCCCTGTACTGCCATTCCGTTATCTTGTGGTAGGTGAGCTTCTTCTGATCCGCTTGAATCTGAAGGAGCTCATAGACTTTTTCGTCAGCTGTCGGAACGAGTGCGAAAATCGAACCGTTATGAAAACCGGAGGCCCGAATGTAGGATGGGATGACGTCTTTTTTCCACTCTCCGTTCATTTGGCGGTACAGCTCTGAGCGGTATCCGTCTCTCTTTTTGTCATAGCCGGAGTTGTATAAGGTATAAAAACCGTCCGTGTTTTGCAGAAAGCCCGCGCTGTCTCCGGTGTGCTGATAGGCTCTTTTATGAGAACTCAGGCCGTTTTTGATCGTGTAAATCGTGTTTTTGTCCTCCAGCATCACACTGTCGCCGTGAACCTTGGCTGAGCCCAGCTCAAGGCCCTTCATCTTAAAGGAAGACAGCGACCCGTCCTGGCTGATAAACAGGGCGTAGCTTTTCCCGCCGCCAAATGCATCTTGATCCGCAGAGGATGAGAAATACAGCAGGATTTCTTTGTCATCCAGGAAACTGGGATCTCTGAGATCCTGCTGATTCACGGCTTTATGGCTTTTGAGAGGGGAAACGAAGACAAATAGTGCGATTCCTGCGAGAACAAGCATGGCAATGGTGATCATCCACTTTTTCATATCCCTCTCCTTATCTGATGGTCATAATGGTTGCTGTATAGGATGAACTGGTGATGTCGCGCGGATACACCCCTAAACCTCCGTTGCTGTCTATATCAATGCCGGCTTTCAGCAAAAAGGCGGACCATAGGAGCTTTGAACAGTTTTTGGCGCCGTCATGGCCGGTACTTCTGTTATTGACGAAGTTAAATGAGTATGGGTCGCCGACTTTTGATACCGCCCAGTCAGCGGCAGCTGTTTTTTGAGATGAGGTAACACTGACGGTCTGCACAATGGAGTTGTCTTCCACGTCTCTGGCATTGTAAGCGATCTGCCTGACACCGTCGCCCGGGACAGATTCAACAATTTTGTCAGCGGCGGAATACATGCCGACGTGGCCATGATTATAGTAGGCTGTGTAGGAGTTCGTGTAATAGATATTGCCTTTCGCGCTTGTCGGGAGTTTTTTCGTGCCGGACGAGCCGCCCATGATAGACATGCCGCTTTCCTTGGCGAGCTTGTCACCTTCTGCTTTGTCAGCTGTGATTTCCTTATAGAACTGTTTTAGGATAACGTCTTGCTTTACGTGCTGCTGTTTGGCAATCTGGCTGGCCGATTTCATGATTTCCTCCGGTGTCGTGCCTGGCTGCAGTGCGGCAATTTCTTCTGCATAGTTTGTGGTCTTTACGGCTTTGGCTGGAGAAACAAACAGGCCGCCGCATATTGTAAGCGCTACCATAAACATTGATACCCTTTTCTTCATTCTCATTACATCTCCTCTTTTCATTTAAATGTAGGAAAATATACTTCCCTTCTCTATTATATTAGGAATATATGGAAAGAAACTAGTCCTTTTACAGAATTTTTAGAATTTATTTACAGAAGACTAAAAAAGGCCTTTACCAGACCCTTTTCGTTAAAGCTCTTTGCTCATCACCACGTCTGTTTCTTGAAATCCGGTTCGCTCATATAGCTTTCGCGCCGTCTGATTATGGGCAAAGACGTGAAGGGACAGCTTCCGGATTCCCATGCTGCGGGCCGTGTTATCTAATGCCGCCAATGCTTGCTTTGCGTAGCCCTTGCCCCGATACGGTTCATATAACCCGAAATCGTAAATAAACGCTTCCTGCTGCGGATGCTCCGGTTCAGCATGGATCCAGAGCCAGCCAACGATTTCCTTTTCATTCAGCGTGAGGCTCCACAAATGGTGATGGGGGGTTTCCAGCCCTCTCGGAAGCAGATCAGTAAACGTCTGCCTAGACAAACGCTGTGCGTCTTCAGGCAGCCATGCTCCCGCTTTTACCTTTTCTTCCGCGTAATGCTTTGTTGTGTACGTGAGATAGGACCGAAATTCTTCTGTCTGCATAGGGGTCAGTATGATTGTCATATCATCTCTCCTTCATATATTGACTAGAGGATTTTACATAAAATAGAAAGAGGTGTTACTATCAGAATAAGCAACTGAGATTGATAAGTCACTAGAGAAAGGAGTTTCACATGAATAAGATTGCACCTGCAGAAATCGCTAGCATGCTCAACGATTGGTACCTTGCTATCAAGAAACATGAAGTGGAAGAGTCCTCCCGTTTATTTGAAGAAGTGAAGCCTTTATTGGATGACATGGAAGAGGATCAGGAGGTGCTTGCCTACTTCTCCTTATTGGAACTGCGCCACAAGGTTTTGCTTCACGAGGCGAGAGGACAGGGTTTTCAGCATGAGGAGCCTTCTCATATGAATGCTACGTCTGACATGCTGAAATATTACTTTTTTCTGTTTGAAGGCATGTATGAGGCCTATAAAAATAATTATGATATTGCCATTGGGCTGTATAAAGATGCTGAGCAGTATCTCAACAACATTCCCGATCCGATTGAGAAAGCCGAATTTCACCTGAAGGTCGGAAAGCTCTATTATAAGCTGGGACAAAATATTGTGTCCCTCAATCATACACGGCAAGCGGTCAAAACGTTCAGGGAAGAGACTGATTATAAAAAGAAGCTGGCTTCAGCCCTGATTACCATGTCAGGCAATTTTACCGAAATTGGGCAGTTTGAAGAAGCTAAAACATATTTGGACGAAGCAATTCGGATCACAAGAGAATTGGAGGATCATTTTTTTGAAGCCCAGCTTTTGCATAACTTCGGACTTCTCCATGCGCAAAGCGGCCAATCAGAACAAGCAGTCTCCAAATTAGAAGAGGCCTTGCAGAACGAAGAGTATGCCCGCTCCGCCTATTATTATCATTCTGCCTACCTGCTGATACGAGAGCTGTTTAAGGTCAAAAAGAAAGAACAGGCCTTATCTTATTACCAAGAAGTGAAGGAAAAATTGGCTGCTGAGCCGAATAGAATATGTGAGGCAAAAATAGACATTTTATATGCCATTTATGCAGAAGGGGGTCATGCGGAAACGTTTTACTTATGCAAACAACATATGGATGACTTGTTGTCCGAGAAAGAGTATGACAGTGTAAGAGAACTTTCCATTTTGGCTGGCGAACGGTATAGGGAACTTGAGCTTTACAAAGAAGCTGCCCACTTTTTTTATGAAGCATTACAAATTGAAGAACTGATTAAACGAACGGAGGTTATATAAATGAAAAAATTTTTGATTGGCGCAGGCGTCGCAGCGGTGATGTTATCAGGTTGGTTTATTGCGGACCATCAAACCCATTCACAGGAGATGAAAGTCGCTGAGAAAATGATTGGATAAATGAAAAACCCCCGCGGGTGCGGGGGTTCAATTTAACGAAAGAATCCTAAAACGGTTTGTAGTTTTAGGATTCTTTCATCTTTTCAGCGTGATTGAAAACCCTTGAAGTCTAGGAAGAACGAGCATTGGAGCGCAGCGAATGTTTGGAATTCGTGAGCACCGAAGCGCAGGCCTGACAACGAATGCGAGGATTTGTCGACACGCTGAAACCCCCGCGGGATGCGGGGGTTTTCTTATTACAGGAGCTTCTTCCCTAGCAGAGATTCTACAAGCTCTACTGCTGTTTTGCCCGTTTTGTTTTTGTGATCAAGGATCGGGTTAACCTCAACGAATTCGGCTGAGGTAATGATGCCTGCGTCATACAGCATTTCCATAGCCAGATGGCTCTCCCGGTAGCTGATGCCGCCGACGACAGGGGTTCCGACACCCGGTGCGTCGTTCGGATCAAGTCCGTCCAGATCAAGGCTCAGATGGACGCCATCACATGCTGATAAATAATCAAGGGTTTCTTCAATGACCTTTGTCATGCCAAGACGGTCGATTTCGTGCATTGTGTACACCTTCATGCCGCTTTCCTTAATGTACTTGCGCTCCCCTTCATCAAGTGACCGGGCGCCAATGATAACGACGTTTTCCGGTTTGATTTTAGGCGCGTAGCCTTCAAGGTTAACCAGTGACTCGTGGCCAATGCCGAGGCTGACCGCGAGCGGCATGCCGTGAATATTGCCGGATGGTGAAGTTTCAAGTGTATTCAAGTCGCCGTGCGCGTCATACCAGATGACGCCGAGATTATCGTAATGCTTTGCTGTGCCTGCCAGCGTGCCGATCGCAATACTGTGGTCACCGCCCAGGACAAGCGGGAATTTTTTCTCTTCGATGACTTTGTTGACCTTTTGCGCGAGTTTTTCATTTCCCGCCAAAACAGAATTCAGGTTTTTCAATTCCTCGTCATTTTTGATCTTTTCGCGGTTGATCGGAATGTCACCGAGATCTTCAACCGTATACCCCATGTCTGACAGCCGCTCAATCAGATGAGCGTACCGGATGGCACTCGGGCCCATATCTACTCCGCGTCGTGCTTGTCCTAAATCCATTGGCATTCCAATAACCGAAATCGTTTTATCCATCTGTGATTCCACCTCAACATTTAAGATAATGTCCTATGCGGGTTCTAACAAAGATGACTTGCGGACAACGTTTTTAAAGCTCTAGCTGACGATTTGCCTGCTGGCGTTTTTTAATGACGACATGATAAATGATGTAGCAAATGATCATAAACGGTACGCCGCAATACAGCGCGATACGCTGCTCCGGATCAAATGCGAGGCTGATAAGCACGACTGTATTTAACGTCAGGCCGATCAGCGGAAGCACCGGATACAGCGGTGTTTTGAATTTCAAATCTTCTGTCTTGCCGCCTTCGCGGATATATTTGCGTCTGAACATGATTTGGGAAAGCGAGATCGTAATCCAGCCGACCTGCGCGCTCATCCCCGCCAATGATAACAGCACCATATATACGGTTTCAGCCTGCGCAAACTTTGTCAGAAGTGATAGGCAAGCCACAGCCATCGTTACGATTAACGCATACATCGGTACACCGCGCTGATTTGTTTTGCCGAGCGCTTTAAAGGCCTGTCCTTCATTCGCCATCGCGTACAGGATACGTGTTGATGCGTATAAACCTGAATTCGCAACAGATAACAGTGCGATTAAAATAACAAAGTTCATGATATCAGCAGCATATGGGATTCCAATTTGCTCAAATACGGCAACAAACGGACTTTCCACGACTCCCGCCTGTTTCCACGGAATCATGCCGGCAATGACAACGATGGAAAGAACAAAAAATACAAGCGTTCTCCATACTGTCTGTTTGATCGACCGCGGAATCGTTTTTTCAGGGTCTTCACTTTCTCCGGCCGCAACCCCGATCAGCTCAGTTCCCTGGAACGCAAAGTTCACGGTAATCATCGTAATCAGCATTGCCTTTATGCCGTTCGGAAATAACCCGTCTTCATAAAAATGCGTCAAAAACGGCGCATGCTCTCCGCCCTTCAGATCAATCAGGCCAAACATGGCAGCTCCGCCGAGAATAATAAATAAAAGGATAATCAAAATTTTAATGCCTGAGAACCAGAATTCAGATTCCGCAAAGGCTTTTGTGGTGATCGCATTTAGAATAAACATCAGAGCTGCAAAGACCAGACACCAGATCCACACATCTATATGCGGAAACCAGCGTTGCATCAGCTGCCCCGCTGATAAGAATTCAATGGCGCATGTAACCGCCCAGCCGAGCCAGTACAGCCAGCCGAACGCAAACCCAAAGGCCGGGCTGATAAATTTTGTCGCATAGGTCTGGAAGGACCCCGATACAGGAAAGGCGACTGCCAGCTCTCCTAAGCAGAGCATGGTCAAAAACATGATAAAGCCGCCCACTAAATAGGACAGAACCGCGCCGAGCGGTCCCGCTTGGTTAATGGTAAACCCGGTTCCAAGGAAGAAACCGGTTCCGATCACTCCGCCCAATGAAATCATGAACAAATGGCGTGATTTCATTGTCCGCTGGAGCTGATTTCCGTTATCTTGGTTTGTATTCACATTCTGCACCCCTTCAGCAACTTGTATTGGATCTAAGCTGGAACATCTGCATGGTGCTATCCCAGTTTGCTGTCCAAAGAGCCTCTATCTATTTAATATAAAATTCACTTCTTCTCATAAAGATACATTATACTAAAATACTGTAGCTGAGCAAATAGGGAGTGCTGATTTTTCTGTTGTAAATTTATACAAACGAAGTGAATATCCCTTCATGGTGCGGGTTTATGCGTTTTGCAGCACGTGCTTGATTTTCTCTATCGCCCAATCCAAATCCTTTTTGGAAATGATTAATGGCGGTGCAAAACGAATAACTGTATCATGCGTTTCCTTGCATAAAAGCCCTTCTTCCTTCAAACGCTCACAATACGGACGTGCCGCTTCTGTCAATTCCACACCGATAAACAGCCCTCTGCCGCGGACTTCTTTAATGATAGGGCTGTCAATGCTCTCAAGCTCGCTTTTAAAGTATTCGCCAAGCTCAAGAGAACGATCCGCCAGTTTTTCATCCTCCAGCACTTCTAATGAAGCGATAGACACTGCACATGCAAGCGGGTTTCCGCCAAATGTGGAGCCGTGTGATCCCGGGTTAAACACGCCTAAGATCTCGCGGTCCGCCGCAATGCATGAGATCGGGAACACACCGCCGCCAAGCGCTTTGCCCAAGATATACATATCTGGAACAATGCCGTCCCAGTCACAGGCAAACGTCTTGCCTGTACGTCCGAGACCCGTTTGAATTTCATCCGCAATAAACAAGACATTCTCTTCCTTACAAATCGCCGCCGCTTCCTGTAAAAATCCTTCAGGCGGAATGACAATGCCCGCTTCGCCTTGAATCGGTTCAAACAAGAATGCCGCTGTATTCGGCGTAATGGCCTGTCGAAGCGCTTCCACATCGCCGTAAGGAATGAGTTTGATCCCCGGAAGCATCGGGCCGAATCCTCGTTTATATTCCTCTTCAGAAGAAAGAGATACCGCCAGCATCGTGCGGCCGTGGAAGTTCCCGACACACGCGATAATTTCCGCTTGATTGTCTGCTACGCCTTTCACTTCATACGCCCAGCGTCTCGCCGCTTTCACCGCAGATTCAACCGCTTCGGCTCCTGTATTCATCGGCAGAATCATCTCTTTGCCTGTCAGCTTAGCTGTTTTTTCGTAAAACGGCCCAAGCTGATCGTTGTGAAACGCGCGTGATGTGAGGGTAATTTTATCAGCCTGATCCTTCAATGCCTGAATGATTTTCGGGTGTCTGTGACCCTGGTTTACCGCAGAGTAAGCACTCAGCATATCCATATATTCATTGCCTTCCGGGTCCTTTACCCAAGCACCCAGCGCTTCAGAAATGACAATCGGGAGCGGGTGATAATTGTTGGCTCCATAATGAGACGTCTGATCAATAATTTCTTTGGATTTAGATAAAGCTGGCATATTTGAATTCCCCCTTGTTTTCTGTTTCAACATGTTATCCTGCTTTCCCTTTATATAAATGCAAGTTCTGTGCCAAATCAAGAATTCGTGTGTTTTCTACAATTTTCGAGGACAAGGTGCAAAAACATTCTGATATTTCGAGCAAAAAGACTTCAGTAAGGGCAAAATTATTTTGCAGTTCAAATGAATATATCAACAAAGAAGGTATTCACAAGCCAGATAAAAAGATCCTTTTAATTAAAAAATTAAAATAAGAATGACATTTATAAGAAATATTTCCACTATAAAAAGGCGTAATCTAAATTATGATTACGCCTTTTACCTATAGTTCTTAGTTCAGTTTATCTGCAACATCCTTAACAAACATCTCTGTCGCAAGTTTAGACTCTTTATCATTAGAAGTTATTCCCCAAAATTTAGTTGCATTGTAAACGTACAGATAGTCTACAGCGCCACCTGCTGCTAGTACCAAAACAAAAATAGCAGCACCCAGAGTTTCAACACATTTACCTGAGACTAAATCCGCATGTTCAGAACTGCCCATGTTAACCTTCTCAGCAGCTTCTTTTAAAAGATCTCCACCCTTGCTGAATTCCTCATCAATTAATTTAAGATCCTTTTCATAAACCGATTTTTTCAAATCGTTAAAATATTGAGGATCGATTTTTTTCATTTCACTTATTAACAATTGAGTAAGTTCTTTAGATTTATCTGAATTTCTAACATTATAATCGTTGGTGTTCCAAATTTCAGGAAATTTTTTCGAGATTTCACCTTGACCAAAAACAATTCCAGCAAAAATTTCTTCACCTGAGTATTTATGTAGATTCTTTGCTTGAGTAATAGGTGTTGCACCAGAAAATATAGATACAACCAACACAATGAGCATTAAATAGACCAATTTAAGTTTTAAATCTTGAGCCGCTAAACGCATATCCATTTCTCCTCCCGATTTTTATTCCTATGGCTACGACTAGTGACAACAAAAACAATATCTATAATGACTTTCCTGCATCACCCCTTTTCATAAATAAATGGCTAATGGAAAACCGTTTTCCTAATGAAAAATGAAATTGTTTTTCTAAGGGCCTTAAATAGAGAATTAAAATACCTAGCATAATCATTGAAAAACTTATAAGACCAAACATTACTGCAAAAATTTCATGCATAAGTATTGCAATAATAAACATATATTTTCGATATGATTTAGGTGAAAATAAAAATGCAAATAATAACAATTGAATAATTAAAGTTCCCCAAGTTGGAATTACAACTAAAGGTGATGACAAAAAGTCATTAAATAAGGTATGTAATAAAGGCGGAAAACCTAACATTGGATCTTGAGCATAATAATAAACAGCCGTTCCATTTAACCAATCTTGATCAGCTAATTTTGCCGTAGCTGAATTAAAATATAAAATTGCAATTTGGATTCTAATAAATACAAAAGTTGTAAGTGCTATGACGCGAAAATATAAATCTTTCTTGTTGATTAGATCTGTACCAGTCTTTATATTTTCCCAATGCCATTTTCTTGAATCGGTCAAAGTTATAGGCAGGAGTAGTAACGTAAAAACTGCACTCACTTGCTCTCCCCCATCAATAGTCATAGCGGAAACTTGTAAACTATAAGATATCCACCAATGTATAATTCCAGTCAATCTGGGCCTCCAGCCTGACACAACAACCAGTAATAAGATGACACAAATCCATCGTATTAAATTAAGGTATATATGGTTATTAGGCACTGTACAAAAAATGCTATATGTTCCATTACAATACGGTGTTTCTTGTCCTGCACCCGGTCTAAAGAAAATGCTAGAATCATTTAAAGCAAGTGTTAAAGCTGTAGATAAAGCCATAATACTTCTTGCCAAACCATAGACATTGGTCCAAGGTACGTTATCATTTGCCCACTTATAAATTTTAATGTTTAACGTTTCGAACATTTTACATTCACCCTCATAACCTTAGAAGTTGGAACGACCTTATATTGGCTCCATGCCCATGGAACAAGACTTCCGCTTACGATTCCCAGATCACCACAAAGTGAAGCATTAGGCGTAGGGTTTGCAATGTCCACTTGTACCTTCATCTCATCAAGACAATTCTTTGCATCCTTATCGCATGTTTTCCATTTTAATGAACTTGGTAGTTTAGAAATAAGTAATCCAAGTTCTATGCCCTGTGCTCTGCCATATCTATTAAGTCCAAATACATTTCTTATTTTGTTATTTGGCCATGAAAGCATATCTGTATCTCCACTCATACTGTATGCATAAAGATGATCAGATCTTGGATCCCTACTGTAAAACCCCCATCCCTGTGGAATAAATTGTTTCACCAAAAACTCTGCTCTAACAGTTGTCGAGAGAGGATTTTTCGGTAATGCAACTATGATACTTGAGAAAAGCAAGATCGTTAGACATGCACAAATTGTTAAAAAAAAGAGGCCTATTCTACTTTTATCACTACTAAAATCGTTCAATTATGAACACTCTCCCGATTACAATTTATCCTATTTATTTCTAAATAAACCCATAAAATACAGAAGAATATTATCATAGGCTATATGAAAAATGAAGAGTTTTTTAATATTTAGTTATTTTTTCCCAGTTAAAAAGAGGTTAGAATAAGACTCTAACCTCTTTAAATAGGAAACATAACCCGGCTATTTATTTAGCTCTTTTTGATATATGAAATAAGATGCGAATACGGATAAGAGTATACTACCTATTGCCGCTATAAAAATAATCGGCTCGGTAAAAGACTCAGGAATAAATGCAGTTAAAACAATAATGATTCCGGCTAGAACAAATATTCTTGAACTCAATCTATGTGTAAGCCTCCATACATTTTCACTGCTTAATGTCCAAGGAGTTCTAATTCCCAAGAAAAAATTCGGTCTAACCTGCTGAATAAAATTACCAAAAACCATAAATATAGCTCCAAGAATAAATGAACCTAAATATGGAATAGGAAGTTTAATACCCAGCCCCGTCAATATTGTAATCAAATTAATGAGAAATAAGACGAGAAACATGGTATTAAAAATAGATAAGTATGCACGAGTAAAGGTCGGATAGTTTCGTCGGGGATCAATTTTAGGAATAAGCACCATAAGAATATATTGTACTATCATTATACCTACCAACGTTGCTATGGCCGTAGGTTTCTTTGAAAAGTCATCTGCTTCACCACTTATACCCCAGTGTGTTGCCAATTCATTAGGTAAGTGTGAATATGTTATAACCCAAGCTAAAATTGTTAAGGCTATCATAATTAGTGCAAAGAAATATTTTTTCATCATTCTCCACCTTCCTTCTTGTCATGGTCTGTATCTGTAAGGGAAAAAAACCAGCCAATAAGATCTTGAAGTACAGTCGTATTTAAAGAATAAATAATAAATTGTCCCTTTTTTTGGTCTCGTACTAAATCAGTGTTCTTTAAAATATTTAAGTGATGAGAAATACTAGGTTTTGACATATCAAATTGGTCAGCAATTTGCCCGGCTGTTAAATCTTGTTGTTTTAACAAATCCAAAATCCTTCTCCTTGTAGGATCGGCCAGAGCTTTAAAAGCCTTATTCAAATAATTCTCCCCCCCTTTGGTAAACATTAGGATTTAGATATTTACCTAAATAATAAAACATTTTATTTTTCCAGTCAATATACAACACCAGTATTTCCTTCCTTTACGATAAAACGATATTAGAATTAACTGTAATACAAATCCTAAGTGCAAAATTCTTTTGCATATCCTCTCCGTTTTTTTATAAAATAGAAGCAATATTAAGAAAATAATTGAGGGAGGTTCATACAGTGGTCAAGGACAGCGAATTCCTCACATTGGTTTTTCAGAGCATTTTAGATGAAATCGATGTTGGCCTGCACGTAGTGGACGAGCATGGTAACACGATCGTTTATAACAATAAAATGATGCAGATTGAAGATATGGAGAAGCATGACGTCCTGAATAAAAACCTGATGGATGTGTTTATGTTTTCAAAACAGCAGGACAGTACGCTGGTACAGGCGCTCCAGGAAGGCAAGACGATTAAAAATGTGAAGCAAAGCTACTTCAATAATAAGGGCCAGGAAATCACGACGATCAATCATACCTATCCCATCGTCCAGGACGGCAAAATCAAGGGTGCCGTTGAAATTGCCAAGGATGTGACAAAGCTAGAACGGCTGATCAGGGAGAATATGAACAAAAAGGGCAGCACCACCTATACGTTTGACAGCATCCTCGGCACCAGTCCGGCCATTCAAGACGTCATCGAAAACGCCAAGCGGGCAACCCGTACGTCATCATCTGTGCTTCTCGCAGGTGAAACCGGCACGGGAAAAGAGCTGTTCGCGCAAAGTATTCATAATGGCAGCGATCGTTCAGGCGGCCCGTTTATTTCGCAAAACTGCGCGGCACTGCCAGACAGCCTTGTGGAAAGCATTTTGTTTGGGACGAAAAAAGGCGCGTTTACGGGCGCAGTCGACCAGCCCGGCCTGTTTGAACAAGCCCATGGCGGCACGCTGCTGTTAGATGAAATCAATTCGTTGAATCTCAGCCTTCAGGCAAAGCTGCTGCGCGCCCTTCAAGAACGAAAAATCAGGCGTATCGGTTCAACAAAGGATACTCCGATTGATGTACGTATTATTGCCACGATGAATGAAGACCCAATTGACGCGATTGCCGGCGAGCGAATGCGGAAGGACTTGTATTACAGGCTGAGTGTCGTGACGCTGATCATCCCGCCGCTCCGGGAACGAAAAGAAGACATTTTGCTTCTCGCATCGGAGTTCATCCAGAAAAACAACCATCTGTTCCAAATGAATGTTGAACACATCAGCGAAGACGTGAAGCAATTTTTTCTTTCTTATGACTGGCCGGGAAATATTCGTGAGCTTGAGCATATGATCGAAGGCGCCATGAATTTCATGACGGACGAGCAAACGATTACGGCCTCCCATCTGCCTTATCAATACCGCATGAAAATCAAGCCTGCTGACATCCCAGAGCCTGAACCAAGACATCAGCCGGCTGCGGACTTAAAAGAAAAAATGGAAAGCTTCGAAAAATATGTGATAGAGAACGTGTTAAGAAAACACGGCCATAACATCTCGAAAGCCGCTCAGGAGCTTGGCATCAGCCGACAAAGCCTTCAATACCGGCTGAAGAAATTTTCTCACTCATCTGACGAATAAGCTGGTGCAGGAAGCCTGATCATAAATACAGTGCCTCTGCCGATTTCACTTTTCACGTCAATTGTCCCATTGTGGCTGTCGATAATCGATTTCGTTATGGCGAGGCCCAATCCCGAACCTCCATATTTCCGGGAGCGGGATGGGTCTGCCCTGTAAAACCGGTCAAACACATGCGGTAAGTGCTCCGGCGCGATGCCTGTGCCGTTGTCCGCTATCATCAGCATAACGCTATCACGGCCTTTTTGCAGTGAGATGGTAATGGCACCGGCTTTCTCTTTTGTATACTGCACCGCGTTATAAACCAAATTCAAAATGACCTGTTTCATCTTATCCCTGTCAAACACCGCTTCAGCATCATCCTCAAGCAGCAGCTGCAGTCTTCTTTCTTTTGCAAGCAGACTGAGCTGCGGCTCCATTTCCCTTATGAGCGCATCGAGATTTCCCCTCTTCATTTCAAAGCTCGGCACCCGATCAATTTTTGCTAAAAACAACAGATCCTCTATCAGCCGAGTGGCTCTCTTCGACTCTTCATACATACTATTCAGCGCCCTATCTCTCTGCTCCGGCTGAAGCGCGGCGCCACGCAGCAGCACTTCGATAAAGCCGTGTATGGACGTTAAAGGCGTTCTCAATTCATGTGAAGCGTCTGATACAAATTGCCGGATGCGCTCCTTCGCTTCTTTTTCTGCTTTAAATGACGTTTCAATCCGCTCCAGCATGCGATTAAACGAAATGGCGAGCGTGTCGATTTCCATTTGTTTTCGATATACAGGAAGCCTTTTATTCAAATTTCCTGCATTGATTTCACCCATCATATGTACCATTTGTGATAACGGTTTAAGCGTATGTCTGACCACTGGCAAGAATGTAAAAAGCCCGAGCAGGAGCGCGACAAGCGAGAGCGTGGAGTAAGTGCTGATTTGCCGGAGCAGTACGTCCTTCAGTGGTTCTGTTAAAGCACTCATTTGAATCACGCCTGCTTCTTTTCCATCGATATTAATAGCCTGAAATACAATCAGCACTTCCTCGCCGGATTCATTTTTCGCGACTCTATAATGCAAAGCCATCGTATCTTTTAATGCCTCATCATATACACTTTTTTTCACTTTCGGCGGCGCTCCCGCATATGGGTCGGTCGACAATACCGTACTGTCTTTTGTTTTCTTATCAATAAAAACAATGGTCACGCCCGGATAAATATAGGCGGGACGGACAGCACCATCTGACTTTTTCAAGCCGCCGGGATGGCTTTTGTATGTTTTAATGTTATTCCAGATGGTCGGCTCCGTCGAATTGATATAACTCTGAATGCTGACAGCCCGGTTTTCATATAATAGGCGTTTTCCATACACATATTGCAAAGCGCCAACAAACACCAATAGAAGAACGAGAATGCATAATGAGCGGCATAAAAGCTGAAAGCGAAGCGTTTTGAATCGTTTTTTCATTCTATATCCACCCGATATCCCGCGCCCCGAACCGTTCGGATCACTTCATGCTTTTTGTCATTCAGCTTTTCCCGCAAGGAACGGATGTACACTTCGACAATATTTTCTTCTCCGTAAAAATCATACCCCCATACTTTATCCAGAATCCTCGCTTTACTGAGCACAAGGCCGTGATTCAGCACCAAAAACTTTAAAAGCTCGTATTCTGTTGCTGAAAGCTTGAGCACCTCTTCCTGATAGCGGATTTCTCTGCGCCGATCATCAATTCGAAACGGACCGAGCGCGACTTCTTCAAACAGGTTGGGAAAGTGATCCCGAATTCTTGCATAGATTCGCGCCAGCAGTTCTTCAAAGCTGAAGGGTTTGATCATATAATCATCAGCGCCCTCTGTCAGCGCTTTTACCCGAACCCCCACCTCATCCTTGGCCGTAAGCATAATAACGGCGGTATGGCCGGTTTTTTTCATCATCCTCGATACTTCCAGTCCATCCATTCCGGGCATCATCACATCCAGGATGGCCACATGCGGCTGAAATGTCTTTACGGTGTTCATCGCTGTCATTCCGTCAGCTGCTGTCTTCACTTCAAAGCCTTCATTTTCAAGGCCCATTGTCAAAAAATCTAATATCGCCGGTTCATCGTCCACGAGCAAAATCTTGATGCCTTTCATCCTATTCATGCTGTGCTCTCTCCTTAGTTGGCATAAACCTCTGATTAGTTTTTTCCCTTCCCCTCCTATTATTCGTTTTTACCTGAAAACAAACTGAATCTTCCCTAAAAATCAGCTGAATTCAGCAAGTTTTCAGCCAGCCCTCATTTGATTTTCAGCTTCAGCCTATACAATTGCCTTAGTTGGTACAGCCAACAATGAAATAAGGAGGAATCTCACATGAATATCACTAAAGTTTTATCAGGAGCTGCACTGGGAACGATTATTTCAATCAGTTCTTTCACTTCTGCTCACGCCGCGGTCATTCAAAAGGATGATACATCAACGAAGGTCGAGACGAAGCAGCAGGCTTCCATCACAATAGCAAAGGCAAAACAGGTTGCGTTGAACAAATGCAAGGGTACTGTTCAAACGGCCCAAATGAAGAAAGTGAACGGCACATACGTATATGTTGTGAAAGTTCTCGGTGAGGACGGCAAACAGCATACGATGAACGTCAACTGCAACAGCGGCAAAGTTGTGAAACATGATGTTCAAAAGAAACAAATCTATATCAGCAAAACAAAAGCCCAATCGATCGCTTTGAAAAACTGCAAAGGTGCGGTTCAATCTTCTGAGCTGAAGCAAGAAAACGGTGTTTACGCTTACGTCGTGAAAGTAATGGGTGAAGACGGAAGCCTTCACACGCTCCATATCAATGGAGAAAACGGCAAAGTCGCAAAACACGAGCAAAAGAAACAAGCACATCTTTCTAAAACAAAAGCGCATCAAATCGCACTCAACAAATGCAAAGGCGCAGTTCAATCTTCTGAACTGAAGAAAGAAAACGGCGCATACATCTACGTTGTCAAAGTGCTTGGCGAAGATGGAAAAACTCATAAAATCCATGTCAACTGTGACAGCGGTAAAATCGTAAAACAAGAAGTGCAAAAGAAAAACGCAGCCGTTACAAAAACAAAAGCACATCAAATTGCACTAAATAAATGCAAAGGCACAGTGAAATCTACTGATTTGAAGAAAGAAAACGGCACATTCGTTTACGTGTTTAAAATCACTGCCCAAAACCACACTGAACATACAGTGAAAGTGAACGCTGAAAACGGAAGCATTTGCAAATAAAATAACTGCTTGCCAGCAGTAAAATAACTGAAATTCAACGTATAACACCAGTCTTGTTTTAACACAAAGTTCTAAGTTCATGTCTACCTTTTTCTAAATACTCTTTTAAACTGAACGTGTGTGACCCGCGTTCAGTTCTTTTTCTAAGGAGGACCTACAAATGAATATGAAAATATGTTCTGCAGCTGCTTTAGGCGCGGTCATTTCAATCAGTTCTTTATCATCCGCACACGCGGCTGTTCTGCATAAAGAAGACACTGCTAAAGTTCAAACCCAGCAGCAGGCTTCTATTACGCTCTCTAAAGCAAAAACTGTCGCTATAAAGAACTGCAAAGGCGCAGTTCAATCAGCACAAATGAAGAAAGCAGATGGCGTTTATGTCTATGTCATTAAAGTGCTCGGTGAGGATGGCAAAATTCATACCTTTAACATTAACCGCAGCAGCGGAAAAATCGTCAAGCATCACGTTGAACATAAACAAGCCGCGATCACAAAAGCAAAAGCACAAAGCATTGCGTTGAACAAATGCAAAGGTACCGTCACATCTTCTGCATTAAAGAAAGAAAATGGCACCTATGTGTACATCATCACCATCACAGCCAGCAACCACACGGTACAAACCATTAAAGTCAATGCAGATAACGGAAGTATTTGCAGCTAACAGCCATTTACTGCTGTTTCACGTGTAACATCCATCTTGTATTTTTCTTCATATTCGATATATCCTTTTCAACTGAACGGGCGTGACCCCCGTTCAGTTTTTTTGCATATCAAAACAGCCTGGCAAACGATGCCAGACTGTTTGATTAACTTCCTAATTGGTCTGCGGACGACAGCTTGATGTCAACAGATTTTTCTTTTCCGCCGCGGTAAAACTTCACCTTCACCCGATCACCGACTTTTTTCTGATAAAGCCGTTTTCGCAGATCAACAATATCATTTACTTTGTATCCGTCAAATTCCGTGATGACATCGAGTTCCTTCAGTCCTGCTTTTCCGGCAGGTGAAAAGGCGTCTACGCCCATCACAACCGCTCCATTGGTGACGTTCTTAGGAAGCTTTAATGTTTCATCCCAATGATAGCTTGCGATATCGCTTAAGGATTTCATCTCAATGCCAAGGAACGGGCGTTTGACCTTTCCGTATCTCTCTAAATCCTCTATCACAGGGATCACGAGCTTAGACGGAATGGACAGGCCAATCCCTTCAACCGCTGACTCGGCAATTTTCATTGAATTGATGCCAATGACCTTACCATCCATATTTAACAAAGCGCCGCCGCTGTTCCCAGGGTTAATGGCCGCATCTGTTTGCAGGACTTCTGCGTTCCAGTCAGGCTGTCCGTCACCGTTTGAATCCACTGGGATCGCCCTCTCCGTACCCGAGATGACGCCTTGTGTGACAGAGCCAGCAAACTCAAGGCCTAACGGGTTCCCGATCGCAATAACCGGCTCCCCAGACTTCACTTTATCTGAATTTCCGAAATCGGCGACTGCTTTAATCTTATCGCTTTTCACCCGTAAAACGGCAAGGTCCATCAGCTGGTCGCTGCCGACAAGATCAGCTGATACACGTGAGCCGTCTTTCAAGCTGATTTCAATTTGGGAAGCGCCTTCGATGACATGATGGTTGGTCACGACATAAGCGGTATGGTCATTTTTCTTATAGATGACGCCAGAGCCGCTCCCAGCCTCGCCGCTCTCTCCCCGTATATCTGATTTTTGGATGTTCACAACACCGACAACGGCGGGCGACACATTGCTGACAATCTTGGTGACCGTATTGTTGACACTGACATTCACCGTCCTGATTGATTCCCGGCCGTTGTTGTTCTGCTGCTGATCTAAAGCGCCTGTATCTAGCCCTTCATTTGAAAGGTACGGCATGATAAACGCCATTAATACGGCACCGACAATCACGCCAATCAGACTTGAAAGAAAATATCCTTTTTTGCTTCTCTTTGGCTGTTCAGGAGTAGTATGTTCTTCCTCACGTTCGTAATCCACCATATTCCATCCTTTCCAAGAACGTTAATATGGTTATATTGTGGGTTAGAAACTCCTAGAATAGTCATGATTTACATAGAAAAATTATACAGCGCAAAGCGGAGTGGCCTTCTTCGGATCGGTATCGTATAAGTCAAAAGTCTCACCCGTCACAAATCCTTTAGAAGCCAATGTCTGCTGCACAGACATTCTTGCCAGCTCCTTCATGTTGTTGTCCTGGCTTAAGTGCGCCAGGTAAATACGGGACGTCTCATCGCCAATGACATCCGTCATCGCCAGGGCAGCATCTTCATTTGAAACGTGCCCGACGTCACTTAAAATCCGCCGCTTAATGCTCCACGGGTATCTTCCCATTTGCAGCATGCCGACATCATGATTGCTTTCAAACACAAACACATTCGCTGAACGGATAATGCCTTTCATCCGGTCGCTGACATATCCCGTATCTGTCATTAACGCGAGCTTTCGGCCGTTATAATGGAATACATAAAACATCGGCTCGGCCGCATCGTGGGAAACGCCAAATGATTCAACATCAAGTCCGCCGAACGATTTGACTGATTCCATCGGAAATACAAATTTTTGATCGGTGTCAATTTTCCCGATTTGATTCTCCATCGCTTTCCAAGTCTTCTCATTCGCATAGATCGGAAGCTTGTACTTTCTGGCGACCACACCAAGGCCCTTAATATGGTCACTATGCTCATGCGTCACAAAAATGCCGTCTACATCATCCAGCTTACGCCCGATCTGCGCCATCAGCCCGTCCATGGCTTTCCCGCTCAAACCGGCGTCCACTAAAAATGCGTGATCCTCTGTTTCAAGGTAAAACGCATTTCCCGTACTCCCGCTCGCAAGTACGCTAAATTGCAAGCTCATGTCTGTCTCACTCCATTATTTTCATTGATCTGTATCTAAAATCGTACTCTCCAAAGCATTCACAGTAAAATACTCTTGTACTGTCTTTTTCTCGCCGTTCACTTTTTTATCGTACTCGACTGTAATTCTCCATACCGGCGCCAGCACCTGCGTACTTGTCAGCGGATATTGTGCTACATAGCCGAATTTACAGCTCTTCACAGTGCTGTATTCTTTTAATTGATTTTGATAGTACAACAGCTCAACCGCATCCATTTCAGTAATTAAGCTTTCTTTCTGGATTTGCTTGAAGGTCTCAAGCGTTGTCTGGTCGTACGACACAACCTCGTTTTTACCGTTTAAGTGCAATACCACTTGCCCGATCATATTAGAGGGATTATCGGTCTTTTGGTAAATATAATGGCCTTCATACGTTTGGAAGAAAATAATTTCTTTCTTCGATTTATCAACCTTCCAAAGCTTATATTTTTCGCCATCTTGAATCTTCGAAGAAACAAGTGCCTGCGCATCGTCTTCGATATTCTTCTTTGACAGGGCGATTGGATTTGCAAACTTCATTTTCAGGCTCGTTACTTTATGATCATCACTAGGCATGTCCATCAAAGGCTTTTGATCCTTCAGCGCCTCAATTTCCTCCTTGGTGAAGGCTTTTTGATTTGCTGTGATCCGATAGCCTTCTGTCGCTTCCTTATTCAAGCCTTCATACGTGATATGATCGGCCCTCATGTCGTGCTCGACATCATTTTTAATGACTTCATATTCCTTGCCGGTAGCCTGCCATTTTTGAAAAAACTGATAGCCTAAGAAAATATCTAAAATGAGGAAGGCAACGATGAAGATTGATTTTGTCTTATTCCACTCCACTGTTAGCCTCCTCCTTTTTCAATAAGTCCTTTGTAATCGGCACAATTTTTCCATTTACTTTCATCGCCCAAACCGGTTCCAGTTCAACGAGAGGATCATCGTTGGTTGATGTGGATACCAATTGATAAGCAAGGAAGATCTGATCAATTTTGTCCGTATCATAAGCGGTTTGTCTCGAAAGCAGCATCTTCACTTCGCTGCCGCTCATCAGCTCTGTTTCACTTGTTTTAATCGGATTCGTTCCGAGACTGTAATTCGGCCGCTTATAGCTGAGAATGTCATCATTCGCCCATTGCACCGTAATCGCCGATGTCGCTCCGAAAGGTTTGGTGGTGCTGTTAATGACCGGGAGCTGATCCATAAAGATATAGAAGCTCAGCTGTTGGCTGTCATTGATACTGAAAAATTGATAGTGATCCGTCCAGCTTCCGGTATCCTCAAGGTATTTTTGGCTCTTTTTGATTAATTCTCCCGTTTGATAGGATGTGCTCTGCACCAAATTGCGCTGCTGGAATTGCACCTGGCGCTGGCTAAGATTCACATCTAAACGGCTGATCCCATCTGTCAGTACATTTCTGTTGTTGTAATTCGAATCTTCCCTTACAATGCTCGGATCGCTAAACAAAGCCTGCTTAAAGGTATTTGTTTTAATCGATTCAGTGACAAATTCTTTTTTGTCCATCGTAAGCGGTTTGTTTGGCAGCAAGAACTCTTTCTTTGAGCCAATGGAGAACAAACTGAACGCCGGCATATTTGATTGCCTGTTTTTCAAGTCGTTCATAATGTTCCGGTAGTTTGCCGACTCAACCGTCACTTCAAGAATGAGCTGTTTGCTGTAAGACACCAAATAGATTTTCTTGTTCGCTTTTGTTTCATTGAACGGGATCAGAATATGATCAAACGAACTGTATTCAAACGACTGATTAGACCATTTAAACAGCGTTTGGAAAATATCAATCGGGATCGTATCGCTGAATTGCAAATCAAGCTTGGCCTCAGAACCGCCTATTCCATAAAACCAGCTCTTGAATCCAGACTTGTCATACTGATCCGAAATATCTTTAATTCCTTTTACATCCCAATGCGGCAAGTCAGACCAGATTTCTTCATAGAGGGCATTGTCATCCACTTTGTAATGAGCGCCGTCATCATGGATAAACATGTCTCGCGGCCTTACCGTTTCAGACAGCTTTTGGGTCGTTTTTTCGATTTTATGTTTCTCACGCACGGTAGACTCTGTTGAGGATGAGCCTTCAGAAAAGTTTGGCTGGAACGTCCATATCCCCCATGTGAAAACAAGACTGATGACGACGAGTACGGTAAGTAATATCGTTTTTATATTTTCACGCTTCATCCCAATCATCCTCTTGTTCCTCTTTATATGGAAGAGTAAATGTAATCGTCGTGCCTTTTCCTTCTATGCTGTCCGCCCAAATATCTCCGCCGTGCGCCTGTACCATTTCCTTGGCAATCGCCAATCCCAGGCCGGTGCCGCCAAGCTTTCTCGTTCTCGCTTTATCCACCCTGTAGAAGCGGTCAAAGACTTTTTCGACATCTTTTTTCGGAATGCCGATCCCTTCATCCTTCACGCTGATATAGAGCAGTTCTTCCTCTTCATTGACATCAATCGAGAACGTGACATGTCCGCCTTCAGGTGAGTATTTTAATGCGTTAGAAATAATATTATCGAGCACCTGCGTAATTTTATCCTGGTCAATCTCGACGTACAGGTTTCTGTCCGGCAGATTGCGGATAAACTCCACATGCTGCTCTTTTGTCATTTCAAAACGGTCAATAATAAGCGACATAAACCGGACAATCTGAATCCATTCCCGGTTAAATTGATAATCCTTACTGTCAAATTTAGACAGCTGAAGCAGATCATTGACAAGCCGAATCATGCGCTCTGTTTCATTTTGCGTCACCATCAAGAAGCGCGGAGCAATGTCTTTATTTTCCCACGCGCCTTCAGCTAACGCTTCTAAATAGCTGCGCATTGTCGTTAAGGGCGTCCGCAGCTCATGTGATACATTCGCAACGAATTCTCTGCGTTCCTGATCCATTTTCTCTTGTTCAGTTACATCATAAATGACAGCGATTAAACCATCAATTTTGCCGTGTTCCCTTTGAATCACAGAGAAATTCACGCGAAGCACCGTTAATTGATCATCGCGCTCAATTTCAAGCAGCATAGAATCCTGCTGCTCCACCAAATCTTCAAAAGTATAATTCTCTTGAAGCCCCAGCAAGCTTGTAATCGGCATTTCTAAAGCTGTTTCACGTGAAACGTTCAATAGCTCCAACGCCGGACTGTTTAGGAGAATAATTGCTCCGTTTCGGTTTGTGGCGATAACGCCGTCTGTCATATAGGCAATAACAGAGGCTAGCTTTCTTCTTTCCCCTTCAGTCATCGCCTGAGCATCTTCAAGTTCTCTCGTTAAGTGGTTAAACGTTGTGGCGAGCTGCCCAATTTCATCATGCCCGTACTTTTTAACCTTCCTTGAGAAATTCCCCTTCGCAAGCTCCATCGCCTGCTTTCGCATATCTGAAAGCGGGTGGGTAATGGTTCTTGCCAGAAAAATACCGAGAAGAGCCGTCAAAACGAGTGCCAAACCTGTGCCGGACGCTAGTATCGTGTTGATTGTCTTCATTTGATTAAAGACATCTTCCATACTCGCGACAACATAGATCGCGCCGACAACCTCTTGGTTTTCAGTCATGACGGGCTTCGCGGAAATAAGAACTCTGATTTTGCTTTTCGGATCATAATATTTTCTTAAATACGACTGTTTGGTAGAAAAAATCCTCTTAAAAATCAGATCGGTCGTTTGTTTCCCTGCCACTT
The DNA here is from genome assembly GCF_016924995.1 of Bacillus sp. LJBS06. Lineage (NCBI taxonomy): Bacteria > Bacillati > Bacillota > Bacilli > Caryophanales > Bacillaceae > Bacillus > Bacillus sp. LJBS06. The sequence goes on from NZ_CP070483.1 coordinate 4,095,844, forward strand.
CTTCACCATACGGCTTTGAAGACCCGACCACTTCATAGCTTTTATCTACAAAACTAATTTCCCGAACCTCATCACTTTTCGTGAAATCACTCAGGATACGGCTGACGTCATCCTTTATGACAGTGCTGTCGTTATCGCTCTTATATTCTTGTTCGATATAATAAGAAAGGTTGTCGATTCGCTGATTCAGCGATTGTTCATAAGAGCTGATCAGCGACTTCTCTACCTGATTGACAAAATACACACCAATGATTTGCATAGCAATGATGATCAAAAGCACATAAATCAAGGTAATCTTAAATTGGATCGACCGAAAAAAACCAACCTTATTCATATGGGCATTAGTCCTGTTCTGGGTTTCTCAAGTAATAACCTACACCGCGGCGTGTGACAATCCAATTTGGATGGCTCGGGTTGTCCTCAATTTTTTCACGAAGCCGGCGGACTGTTACGTCAACCGTTCTGACATCGCCGAAGTAATCATAGCCCCAAACGGTTTGAAGCAAATGTTCACGGGTCATCACTTGTCCGATATGTTTTGCTAAATAATGAAGCAATTCGAACTCACGATGAGTCAATTCAATTGTTTCATCTCGTTTTGATACAACGTACGCGTCAGGGAAGATGACGAGAGAGCCGATATGAATCTCATTAGAGGAAGGCTCTTCCTCCGCAGGCGCTGTTGTCAGCTGGCGGCGCAGATTCGCTTTTACACGCGCCAGAAGCTCGCGTGTGCTGAATGGTTTTGTGACATAGTCATCAGCACCGATTTCGAGTCCGATAACCTTGTCAATTTCTGAATCCTTAGCCGTCAGCATAATGATTGGCATATCGTATTTCTTTCTGACTTCACGGCATACTTCAACGCCGTCTTTATTAGGGAGCATAATATCTAAAAGAATTAAATCAGGCTGAAGCTCTTCTACCATTTCAACGGCTTCGTTTCCGTCGTGGGCACAGTGCACCTCATAGCCTTCTTTTCTTAAGTTAAATTCCAATATATCTGCAATCGGTTTTTCATCATCTACTACAAGGATCTTTTTATCCATCATTTTGATTTTCCTCCTGCCGAATGACTTCATTTCATCTATATCACATTCGTTTCATCACTTAAGGCCCATGTAAAGGGTCCTTGTCTATTATAACGGTTTAAGGGCAAAAGATAAAAAAAATAAAGGTTTAGAAAAAAAACACACATTTCACCTTTATCCGCCCATTGTTTATCTTTTGTCATGCTGGTCAACTTTTTTTAAAAAAGATAACTTTATTGAAACCTCCCCTCACCGGAGTGCGTCTTTATCAATGACGTCTTCTTCTTTGAACCGGCCCTAGGGCCGGTTCTCCCTTTTTCTTCTATTATAACATTCCTCATGTTTGCCTTTTTCCTATAAGAAAAAACGCACCTACGATTGCAGATGCGTTTGGTAAGTGGCTCGGGACGGAATCGAACCGCCGACACACGGATTTTCAGTCCGTTGCTCTACCAACTGAGCTACCGAGCCAAATGTTTTATTTTTCTCTACTAAGTAAAGTAAAATGGCGGTCCGGACGGGACTCGAACCCGCGACCTCCTGCGTGACAGGCAGGCATTCTAACCAACTGAACTACCGGACCTTACAGTAATTGCCCGGAGAGCTGTCGTGTCAGCTCTCACAGACAAATAAGGAATTTAGCAATAACGCTAAAGTAAATCAATGACCCGTACGGGATTCGAACCCGTGTTACCGCCGTGAAAGGGCGGTGTCTTAACCGCTTGACCAACGGGCCTTCACGAAATGGTGAGCCATGAAGGACTCGAACCTTCGACCCTCTGATTAAAAGTCAGATGCTCTACCAACTGAGCTAATGGCTCTTAAAGATGTCGGAATTTCTATAGAGCAAACGACTTAGATCTAGTTCTTATCTCGTACTCTATTGAAGCAGTTTCCGTAACAACGAGATTTATAATATCACGAACAAATAGAAGTGGCAATAACTTTTTTGGTTTTTTTTCATATTTTTTTCTCAGACCAACTTATATGCGGGTTTCAAACAAAAAACAAGCCCCTGATATAGGGGCTTGCAGGCATATTCTATTTAGTTCGCACGGTATACACTGCGAAGGACATTTGTTTGTGAGCGGTCTGGACCGACAGAGAAAATAGAAAGCGGAATGCCTGTTAGCTGAGACACACGCTCAAGATAATGGCGCGCATTTTCCGGAAGCTCGCTCAAGCTCTTCGCACCTGTAATATCCTCAGTCCAGCCTGGCATTTCTTCATAAACCGGCTCACATTCAGCAAGTGCTTTAAGACTTGCTGGGAATTCTTCAATGATTTCGCCTTTGTAGCGGTACGCCACACAGATTTTCAACGTTTCAATTCCTGTTAAGACGTCAATTGAGTTCAGAGAAAGATCTGTAATTCCGCTCACACGGCGGGCGTGGCGGACAACGACGCTGTCAAACCAGCCGACGCGGCGCGGGCGGCCTGTTGTTGTTCCATATTCGCGTCCGACTTCACGGATTTGATCACCGATTTCATCTTTCAGCTCAGTCGGGAAAGGACCGTCTCCGACACGAGTCGTATATGCTTTTGATACACCGACAACGTGCTGAATTTTGGTCGGGCCGACACCAGAACCGATCGTGACACCGCCGGCAACCGGGTTAGATGACGTAACAAACGGGTATGTTCCTTGGTCGATATCAAGCATAACCCCTTGTGCGCCTTCAAATAATACACGGCGCCCTTCATCAAGAGCATCGTTTAAAACAACAGATGTATCGCAAACGTATTGTTTGATCTGCTGGCCGTACTCATAATATTCGTCTAAGATATCCTCAATTTTAAACCCTTCTGTCTCGTACATTTTCTCAAGCAGACGGTTTTTTTCTTCGAGATTGCGTTCAAGCTTTTCCGCAAACGCGTCACGGTCTAACAGATCCGCGATGCGAATTCCGATGCGGGCTGCTTTATCCATGTAAGCAGGGCCGATTCCTTTTTTCGTTGTACCGATCTTGTTAGCCCCTTTACGCTCTTCTTCCACTTCATCCAATTTCAAATGATACGGCAGAATGACGTGAGCTCTGTTGCTGATTCTCAGGTTATCTGTACTGACGTTGCGTTCATGAAGATACGCAAGCTCTGTGACTAATGCTTTCGGATCTACAACCATTCCGTTTCCGATGACACACGTTTTATCCTTATAAAAAATTCCAGACGGGATTAAGTGAAGCTTGTATGTGATTCCGTCAAACTTGATTGTATGCCCTGCGTTATTTCCGCCTTGATAACGGGCGATCACTTCTGCATTTTCTGATAGGAAATCTGTGATTTTACCTTTTCCTTCATCGCCCCATTGCGTACCTACTACAACTACTGAAGACATGTCCGTGCACCTCCGTTAACCTTTCAAAACGATTCTATTCAAACAAATCAAGTTTATCAGTGAAGAAACAGAAAGTCAATTGTAAATCCGAACATTAAATTATTGTAAATCTATATTCGTTCGCTTTCATTCGTTTTATAAGCGTTTTCTCACCATTTTGTCATAAAAAGCTTGTGAAACTTTCATCCTTTAGCATGAAAAAGAATTACTTGCCTGATATTCCTTTTGAATTCATAAAAACAACCCGCCAGCCGTCCGGGTCCTCTATCGTCACGCCCCCATTGCTCCAGTACGGATTCTCTGATTCAACCTCTCGATAGCCCATGTGCTTTAGCTTTGAGGTGACCGCTGCCAGTTCCTCTGCATTCGGCACATAAAAAACAAGGAGGCTGTCGGGATGGGGAACGGGGGCAGTGCTTTCCCCTTCATACTGAGTGAATTCCAAATGATAATCGGCATGAGGAAGGCCGAACATGACACCGTCATACCCGTTATGCTGTGAAAATTCTCCTATTCGTTTCAAACCCAGTCCCTCTTCGTAAAAACGAACAATCTCATCAAGCTGGCCTGTAGGACGCGCAATTCGGATTTGTGCTGCATGAAAAGATGTAAAACGGTTTCCCATATTGATACCATCTCCTTTTTGCACCATTTTATTAAAACGCTTTCAAATTTTCATCCGCTGAGCGGACGGTTTTTCTTCCACCTTTCGAACGAAAAAAACCCCAAGATCAGCTCTTGGGGCTTATGCGCTGGGCGGAACGCCTGCGTCATCAAAACGCCGTTCCAGGTTGACGAATTTGTTGTATTCTTTTACGAACGCAAGAGACACGGTTCCTACCGGGCCGTTACGCTGTTTAGCGATAATGATTTCGATAATATTTTTATTCTCGGTTTCTTTGTCATAGTAGTCATCACGATAAAGGAACGCGACAATATCCGCGTCCTGCTCGATACTTCCTGATTCCCGGATATCAGACATCATCGGACGTTTATCCTGACGCTGCTCAACACCCCGGGAAAGCTGAGAAAGCGCGATAACAGGGACTTGCAGCTCCCTGGCAATCGACTTCAGTTCACGGGAAATTTCTGATACTTCCTGCTGACGGTTGTCCTTTGAACGGCCGCTTCCCTGAATCAATTGCAGGTAATCGATCAAAATCATGCCAAGCCCGCTTTCCTGCTTCAAGCGGCGGCACTTGGCGCGGATTTCACTTACCCGAATCCCCGGTGTATCATCGATGTAAATTCCGCTGTTCGACAGGCTTCCCATTGCCATCGTCAGCTTGCCCCAATCCTCTTCAGTCAGGTTACCTGTCCGGAGATTCTGGGCATTGATATTTCCCTCGGCACAGAGCATACGCATAACGAGCTGCTCTGCACCCATCTCAAGACTGAAAATCGCTACGCTCTCATCGGTCTTTGTTGCCACGTTTTGTGCGATGTTCAAGGCAAAGGCAGTTTTCCCCACTGACGGACGGGCAGCCACAATAATCAAGTCGTTGCGCTGGAAACCCGCAGTCATCCGGTCAAGCTCCGTAAAACCTGTTGGAATCCCTGTGATATCCCCTTTTCGATTGTGAAGCTGTTCGATATTATCATAGGTTTGAACAAGGACGTCCTTAATGTTTTGGAAGGCACTCGTATTTTTGCGCTGTGCCACTTCCATAATCGTTTTTTCCGCTTCACTGAGTAAATCCTCGACCTCATCTTCACGGGTATACCCGTCTTGAGCAATCGTTGTCGCGGTTCTGATTAATCGGCGAAGAATCGATTTTTCCTCAACGATTTTCGCGTAATATTCTATGTTAGCCGCTGTCGGCACCGAGTTTGCGATATCTGTCAGATATGAAATGCCGCCTACTTCTTCCAGCAGGTCTGTGTTCGCAAGCTCTGAAGTTACCGTCACCAGATCAACCGGCTCACCTCGGTCACCGAGCACCAGCATCGCATTATAGATTTTTTGGTGGGACATTCTATAAAAATCATCTGGAATCAATACTTCTGAAGCCAGTGTTAAAGCAGACGGCTGTAAAAAAATAGCGCCTAACACGGCTTGTTCGGCTTCTATATTTTGCGGAGGAAGCCGATCATTCAGAAGGTCTGTCATGCTAAGCACCGTCCTCTCATTAAAAAATCTCCAACCTCCATTCTACCATTTCTACAGAAAAAAAATAGAAAAATTGTCTGTTTCCTGTTTTTTTCAGTTAGCAGATTGGATCGTTTTGGACAGTAACAAGGCGGGAAAAATGCAATAAAACATAAGGGAGGAATGAAAGATGATTAAAAAATACGCGATTACACCGAATGTTGATGCGGATGGCTGGTTTATTGAGGTGGAGAATGTGGCGCCGACAGCTTTGTATACGTCTAAAGACGCCGCCATTGAAAAGGCCAAACAGGTGGCTAAGGAAAACAGTCCGGCAAAGCTTGTCATTTATGACCAGTTTAAAAATGTGGAAGAGGAACTCTCATTTTAGTGAATGAAAGCCTTCGCTGCAGCGAGGGTTTTTTAGCGGTTATCGGTTTATTTCATCCATTGAATGCCTATGTCCATCATCAAATCTGCCGCTTTTTGATACAGATCCCACTCCTCGAGCGAAGCAAATTTTCCCATCAGCTCCTGAAGCTTTAGCCTCACTGCTAAGTATTCTTCGAATGTGACAGCTTTTTCAGTGTCTATTTGGTGTTCCTTCAGCATTTGTTTTAATAAGGACAACGGTGCGTGCATAAGAGCCCTCCTTACCTCATTTATAACGGGCATTTTTCGATTGCTCTATTCCTTTGTTACATCTTCTTACATTTCACATCTGATTCTTGTACAATGGACAGAAGAGAGGAGGGATCTTTTGTGAGACCTTTGCAAATTTCTGCTGAAACTGCACAAAAGCTTGCAGAGTCCTTGAATCTGCCGCTTGAACAGATTATGCATATGCCTCAGCATATTCTGCTGGCCAAAATGGCTGAATTGCAAAAAGAGGACAAATCATAGCCTTCATTCACATACTTGCTTACCTGTTTCGGGATAATATGATGTATATGTTAGAAAAAAGGAGTAACTGCTTTGCCACATCCACAAAATAAAAAAATCCAATCATTTTGGCTGATCGCCGGCATTATCTTTATCGCCTTTAACTTACGGCCCGCGATCACTTCAGTCGGTCCGGTCATCAGCTCTATCCGGGCAGAGCTGCACATGTCCAATGGGGCAGCCGGGTTTTTGACCGCACTGCCGCTGCTTTCATTTGCAGTTCTTTCTCCGCTTGCGCCTAAGCTCGGACAGCGCCTCGGAAATGAGCGAACCTTATGGCTAGGTCTCGTGGTACTGTTGATCGGTGTTTTGACTCGTTCTACCGGCTATACTGCCGCTTTGTTTTTTGGAACGGCACTAATCGGAGTCGGAATCGCGATTGGAAATGTACTTTTGCCAAGCTTAATCAAACATAAATACCCTGAAAAGCCAGGGCTCATGATCAGCCTGTATACGACATCAATGAATATATTCGCTGCGTTGGCATCAGGTGTCAGTGTTCCTTTAGCGACCCAGATGGATGGCGGATGGAAACAGGCCTTTCTCTTATGGGGCGGGCTGGCTTTACTTGCATTGCTGATCTGGATACCCCAGCTGCGCCATCGGGATACAGCAAACAAGGCAGTGAAGCTTCAAAACAGTTCCATTTGGGCTTCCAAAATGGCATGGTATGTCACCATCTTTATGGGACTGCAATCGTTTTTATTTTACAGCAGTATCGCTTGGTTTCCTGAAATTCTCCGTTCACATGGGATTGATACGGCAACAGCCGGGTGGATGGTATCACTTATGCAATTTGCGAGTCTGCCTTCCACTTTTCTGACACCGGTTTTAGCTGATCGTGTGAAACAGCAGCGCGGTATCGTTGCGGCGCTGGCCTCAGTTTATCTAATCGGCCTCTGCGGATTATTAGCGGGCGGCAGCCATACATTGCTTGCCATCTGGATGATCATTATCGGTATCGGGCAAGGCTCCAGCATTAGTCTGGCGCTCACTTTGATTGGCCTCCGTAGCGAAAATGCCCAGCAGGCCGCTGCGCTTTCAGGCATGTCTCAGTCATTCGGCTACCTGCTGGCAGCAGTCGGGCCAATCTTTGTCGGCTATCTCTTTGACCAGACGCATTCATGGACGATGCCGATTGTGCTTCTCATTGCTGCCCTGATCATAATGGGGGCAGCCGGACAGGGAGCCGGACGAGATCGATACATTTTTCAGTCAGCAAAACAAAGAAATTCAGCATAAAAGCGGGGAAGATATCTCCGCTTTTTTCTTTGAATATTTATGATTTATTCATAGGTTTTTCATATTTGTTTTTTACAATGAGACACTATAAAGAGGTGAAAAACGATGAAAACCAAACGATTCGACGCAGCTCTTATTCTTATTTTGCTTACAGCAGCTTTTCTGAATATGTATAACATTTGGCAGGATGACACAGCGAACCAGTACTATTTGGCTGCTGTGAAAAGCATGACGCAAAGCTTCCACAATTTCTTCTATGCGTCATTTGACCCTTCCGGATTTGTCACAGTGGATAAGCCGCCTGTTGTGTTATGGGTTCAAACGATTTTCGCACTGATTTTCGGCGTTCACACGTGGAGTGTGATCCTTCCTCAGGCTCTCGCCGGAGTTGGATCTGTATTCCTTCTCTACAGAATGATTAAGCCGACTTTTGGAGTTGGAGCGGCCCGCATTGCCGCACTTGTCATGGCACTGACCCCTATTGCAGCAGCTGTCAGCCGGACAAACAATATTGACAGCATGCTTGTCTTTACCTTATTGCTCGGTTCAGCTTGCCTGCTTAAGGCAGTAAAACAAGGCAAGCTGGTTTGGCTGCTGACGGCATTTGCCCTAATTGGGCTCGCCTTTAATATGAAGATGATGCAAGCATTTATGGTCTTGCCTGCATTTGTGATATTCTACCTGATTGCTTCCCGGGTTGCTCTGAAGAAAAAAATCGGATCTCTGATTCTGTCTCTTGTCCTTCTCACAGGCCTCTCCCTCTCATGGGCGGTTGCAGTGGATTCGATCTCACCCTCCAGCCGGCCTTATGTCGGAAGCAGCCAGACCAACTCCGTGTTAGAACTGGCCTTTGGCTACAACGGCACCGAGCGACTGCTTGGGCAAACTACGGGCCTGGCAAAGGGTGATATGAATGCTGCTGGCGGAGGGAACATGCAGAATCAAGACAACATGCAAGCGCCAAATGGTAACGGTTCATCTTTTTCTCAGAACGGAAATCAATCATTCGGAAACCATTCACAAGCGCCTCAGCCGCCTAACGGACAAACCGGCGCTTCCAATGGAGGCGGAGGCACACCTCCCACAGGCGGCAACGGACCTGGAAATGGAGGGCCTGGCGGTGGCGGCGGAAAAAGCATGAATATGTTCGGCACCGGTGATGCTGGACCGCTCCGTCTCTTCCAATCGGCACTTTCCGGCCAAATCAGCTGGATGCTTCCATTCGCATTGATCGGATTGCTAGGTGGAATCGTCAGCTGGTATCGTGATCGCCGCGGACAGGCTGCTGAAATGAAAGAAACGCTATTCTGGACGGCATGGCTCGTTCCTGTGGCTGGTTTCTTCAGCATCGCGGGATTCTTCCACCAGTATTACTTGATTATGCTGGCACCGCCGATTGCCGCGCTTTCTGGAATCGGCTGGCATTCGATGTACCGCTTATACAAAAACAATAAAGACTGGTCCAGCTATCTTCTGCCAGCAGCCGTTCTGATCACAGCCGCGTTCCAGGTGTATATCTTGAGTGCTTATACAAGCCAAATCGGCAGTGTATGGATGTACGTACTGGGACTCTCAGGACTCGGGATCACCCTTGCACTTCTGATGCTTAAACGCAATCATCCGTTCAGTAAGCAGCTGACTATCCTCAGCTTGTGCATTCTGCTGCTCACACCAATATATTGGTCAGCAACGCCGCTTCTATACGGAGGCAACAGCGTCCTTCCTGAATCCGGCCCGCAGCTCAAAAGCTCGGCAAACGGCGGAAACATGTTCTCTTCAGAGGTCGACAGCGGGCTCCTGTCCTATCTGAGAAAGCACAATACTGGCGAAGAATATTTATTTGCCACTTTGACAACCGTAACAGCTGCGCCATACATCATTAACGAAAATGAGTCTGTTATGGCAATGGGTGGGTTTAACGGCACGGATCCCATTCTGACTGTGTCCGAACTGAAAAAACTAATCAAAGAAGGCAAAGTGAAATACTTTCTTCTCTCAGAAAACAACTCAGGCAACAGCGAACTTGTTTCCTGGATTAAGAAAAACGGAAAAGAAATATCGTCTGAAGAGTACAGCAGTTCCTCCAACAGCACAAACAGCACTCAGCAAGGCATGATGAGAGGAGGACCTGGCGGAGAAAGCCAGCAAACTCTTTATCTCGTGGAATAAAAAAGAGGCTTGGATCAATCCAAGCCTCTTGTTCTATCAAGCTTCTTCTTTTACATGTACCTTTAACACTGCCTGCACCTCAGGATGCAGCTTCACAGGCACGTTTGTGTATCCTAATGCACGAATGCCGTCCGGCAGTTCAAGCTTCCGCTTATCTACTTTAATGTTATGGTCTTTTTGCAGCTGTTCAGTGATTTGCTTGCTTGTCACTGAACCAAATAAACGGCCGCCTTCACCTGATTTTGCGCTAAGTTCAACAGTCAGTTTTTCTAATGTCTCTTTCAAGCTCTTAGCCTGCTCAAGCTCGGCAATGGCTTCTTTTTTCTCTTTCTGCTTTTGTCCGTTTAGCGCGCTGATGTTTGACGCGTTCGCTTCAACCGCGAGGCCTTTTTTAATGAGAAAGTTATGCGCATAACCGTCTGCTACGTTTTTGACTTCACCTTTTTTTCCTTTTCCTTTTACATCTTGTAAGAAAATAACCTTCATCTCTGTACGCCTCCCTCAAAATACTCATCTATGGCGTGCTTCAGCCGTTCCAGCGCTTCAGAAACTGAAATGCCGGACAACTGCGTCGCCGCATTTGTTAAATGCCCTCCGCCTTCCAGCGCCTCCATGATGATCTGCACATTTACCTCGCCAAGTGACCGCGCACTGATACAAACCGTTTGTTCATCCCGTCTCGCCACCGCAAATGAAGCCTCAACCTCACTCATCGACAGCAGCGAATCGGCAGCCTGCGCAATCAGGACTTGATCGAAGTATTCCTCTTCATTTTCAGGAAGAGAAGCAATCGCAATGTTATCTTTATAGAGGACCGTATGCTGGATCAGCTTCGCCCGTTTAATATAGGAATCAACGGTTTCTTTCAGGAACTTCTGCACCAGCACCGTATCGGCGCCTTTTGCCCTTAAATAAGAAGCCGCATCAAAAGTCCGCGAGCCCGTGCGGAGAGAAAAGCTCTTTGTATCCACTATTATACCAGCTAATAGGGCTGTTGCTTCAATCATATTGATTTTTAAGCGCTTCGGCTGATATTCAAGCAGCTCTGTCACCAATTCTGCTGTGGAAGAAGCGTACGGCTCCATATAAACGAGCAGCGGGTCTCTGATAAACTCCTCACCCCTGCGGTGATGGTCGATGACCACGATATGTTCAATTTTATTGACCAGCCGTTCCTCCATAACAAGCGACGGCTTATGTGTATCAACGATCACAAGAAGCGTGTCATCATTAGAAATTTCCATCGCTTCTTCAGGCGTAATAAATCTTGACCACAGCTCTTCATATTTTTTGATTTCCTCAATCAAACGCTGCACGCTTGATCCGATTTGATTTGGGTCAATCACAATAAAGCCATCTTTGTTATTTGCCTGTGCCACCTTTAAAATCCCGATCGCTGCGCCGATAGAATCCATGTCGGGGAATTTATGCCCCATGATAATCACATTGCTGCTTTCAGAGACGATTTCCTTTAAGGCATGAGAAATGACGCGGGCCCGCACCCTTGTTCGTTTCTCCATTGGGTTTGTTTTACCTCCGTAAAACTTCACCTTGCCGTTTGGCAGCTTAATGGCTACCTGGTCTCCGCCGCGTCCCAGTGCTAAATCTAAGCTGGATTGCGCCAAATCACCAAGTTCTTTCAAGGAAGAGACTGAAGCCCCGACACCGACGCTTAACGTCAGCGCTACACCGTCAAATGAGGTTTTTTCCCGCACTTCATCAAGAATCGAAAACTTCGAATTTTCGAGTTCAGTTAAGATGTGTTCATTAAGCACAGCGATAAAGCGTTCTGAAGACGTCCGTTTCAAGAAGATCCCGTACTCCTGCGCCCAAGCGTTCAGCAGAGATGTCACCTGGCTGTTCATCGTGCTTCTCGTCTGGTCATCCAATCCTTGTGTCACATCATCATAGTTATCAAGGAAAATATAGGCCAGCACGGTTCTTTCGTTTTCATATAGCTTTTCAATCTGGATTTGTTCTGTAACATCAAAGAAGTATAAGAGGCGCTCATCCCGTTTGATGACAACTCTAAACTTGCGGTCATTCAATGAAACCGTTTCCGATTCCACCTCTTGTTTGATCAGCGGTACCACCGATTCACAAGTATCGTAAAGTGATCTCCCCACTAAAGTGCTTTCATTAAAGCAAGAGGAAAGAAACGGATTTGCCCATTCTATATAATATTGGTCATTAAAAAGCATGATTCCGATCGGCATTTCCATCAATGCCTCTTCACCGACTTTTTTCAACCTGTAGGATAACGTTGAAATATAAGCATCTATCTCTTTTCGAATAAGAGAATCAGCACGTTTAATAAAAAACAAAATAACTGCCAGCAGCAGCACTTCGACGGCTCCTAATATCCAGTTAAAATAAAAGCTGATGAGGATTGTAATGATTGACAGAGCAATCAATGCGTAGATGGGATACCGAAACAGCGGTTTTTCATAAAAGCTTGGCATTTCTATCACTCCCCACCATGTGAGTAAAACTCATGTTCACTTCACCTTATTCCTTATATGAAAGCCCATATCTAAGACGCCTAAAATGCGAATGACTGCCATGAATACCGGATGCACAAACCCGAGTACGACAGCAATCACAGCCGCAGCCTTCGGATATTGTTTCTTATGGCAATAGAAAAAGATAAATGATAAACCTTGGATAAAAATCAGAAACCCGAGTATAAACTCCCCATTTAAAGCGATAGAGTACAGCATTTGGCCTTTTTCTAAAGGCAAAAATGAAAGCATGACAATGATCAAATACAGCACTACAACACTTTGCGGAAACTTCAACTCTCTAAAAGGCTTTAGATTAGGAATATCGGGGGAGAATCGCCTTAAGAGCGGCTTAGCGATAAGGTAACTGAGGAAAGAAAAAATAGCTCCTACCATCACAATAGCTGTTGGAAAAAGATATTGAACGATACCCAATTGTTCTTCCATCAGTTTTAATTGCTTCTCAAACTGTTCAGCATTGCCCGACTGCTTCACTACATTTTCTACAATATCAAGAGATTGCCGGTATTGTATCATCGCCTCATCAATGATATTGATACCCAAAAACTGAATGCTTATCACAAAATAGAAGACAATACTAAGCATATAAATAAGCGCGCCCGAAATAATGGCGTGCCCGGGCTCTTTCCTTTTGAAAAAATGTCCCATGGCAATGCCGGCGCAAGCTGACATAAAAGCTACAATAAGTCCGTTAAAGGACCCGACAATAAAAACAACCGGAAGACTGACAGCGCCCATCCATATCCCTAGCTTCAATCCATGTCTGATCGTATACAGGATCATTGGCAGCGGCAGTGCAAATAACAGAATTGTTCCAATCACAGGAACATAAACGACCAAAAGCGTGATGATCGCAAACAGACTGATTAAAATAGCACCTTCCATTAATGCTCTCGTTTGTTTCACTTAGTCACCTCGTATCATCTTGAACATACGAATAGAAAAGAGCAGCATAAACGACTGCTCTTTTTTCATCGCTGCAAACGCTTTGCACCGAATGTTTTTATATCATCTCTAAATTTTACTTTTATATTTTAACATAAGTCCAAATCGCAAGTAAAATGACGCTAATGTTTCATGTGAAACATAAAAAAAGGAAAAGACATTCTTGGAAAAGAATGCCCATCACCATTAATGTTTATCATCCATAAAGCCAGAAGATTCTTTGTTTTTCTTTTTCGTTTTTCTGACATACATAAAAATTAAGATCACCAGTAAAATAGTTGTTGCTTGCAGAATGCCGCTGCTAAACAAGAAAAAGTTCTTTATCATGTCCCACATTGAATTTCACCTCTTTGTGCATGTTCTCAACCCGTAGCCTATATAAGGTGAATTTCCCTTTTTAAAAACTTCAAAACATCATGAACAACATTGAGCGTTGGGCATATGCTGATATGGAATCTGATTGATAAAGGAGAATTTTCACATGGATGAACGCAGAACATTGGCTTGGCATGAAACACTAGAAATGCACGAGCTGGTTGCTTTTCAATCAAACGGACTTATTAAACTGAAGAAAATGGTAAGAGAAGTAAAAGATCCTCAGCTCAAACAGCTTTATAACGTGTCTATTCAGGCCGTTGAGCAAAATTTGAGAGAGCTTCTTCCGTTCTTTCCACAGGCTCCGCACAGAGAGGATGAGGAAGAAGAACGCGCAGATAACCCATTTTACAGCGGTGACCTGCTCGGTTTTGCCAAAACGTCTGTCCGCAGCTATGCCATCGCCATTACAGAAACAGCAACACCTCAATTAAGAAACGTACTGGTCAAACAGCTGAATGCTGCCATCCAGCTGCACGGCCAAGTTTATCGATACATGTATCAGCATGGATACTATCCGTCTTACAACCTTTCTGAACTGTTGAAAAATGACGTCAGAAACGCCAACAGAGCCCTTTCAATGAAATAAAACAAGCAGCAAAGGAGTTCCCTTTGCTGCTATTTTTGCTGATCCTTCAGCAAGCCGTTCGTACGATAAGATTCCAGCACGTCTCTGTTGGATTCTCCCCATTCTTTCATTTGCAAAACAATCGGTTCAAGTGTTCGCCCGAATTCCGTCAGAGAATACTCAACCTTCGGCGGCACCTGTTGATAAACCTCACGATGCACGATGCCGTCCGCTTCCAGCTCCCGCAGCTGAAGAGTAAGCATTCTTTGAGTAATATTCGGGCAGATTCGCCGAAACTCATTAAACCGTTTCTTGCCCTCTATCATGTGATAAAAAAGAATTCCTTTCCACTTTCCGCCAATGACATCTAGCGTAAATTCAACTGGACAGCCTTCTTTGTTCGGGTATATATTCTTTTTTTCACTCATTTATGACCCTCCAATAGTACCTTTTTTGATACTACATTACATTTTGCAACTAAGCTACCCAGTATTTTACACAGCTTTTCTCCTCAGCTCAAAGAAAATGCTTCTTATTCACATCAATTTTTAAGGGTTTGCATGATTACACCTGCAGCAAGACGTGTTAAACTATATAAAGATGACACTACTTAAAAAAGGATAGGAGCTATCATGGAAAAGATACTTATTTTCGGACACCAAAACCCAGACACAGATACGATTTGTTCTGCGATTGCTTATGCTGATTTGAAAAACAAACTCGGCTTCAATGCTGAGCCTGTCCGTCTTGGACAAGTCAACGGCGAAACACAATACGCGCTTGACTATTTCAAACAAGAAAGCCCGCGCCTTGTTGAAACAGCTGCAAACGAAGTAAACGGCGTTATCCTGGTTGACCATAACGAACGCCAGCAAAGCATCAAAGACATTGAAGATGTTCAGGTTTTAGAGGTTATCGACCATCACCGCATCGCTAACTTTGAAACAGCTGAGCCGCTTTACTATCGTGCTGAGCCTGTAGGCTGTACGGCTACCATCTTAAACAAAATGTACAAAGAAAATAACGTGAAAATCGAGAAAGAAATTGCCGGCCTGATGCTGTCTGCGATCATTTCTGACTCACTGTTATTCAAATCCCCAACTTGCACGGACCAAGACGTAGCAGCAGCAAAAGAGCTTGCGGAGATCGCTGGCGTAGATGCTGAAGAATACGGCTTGAACATGCTCAAAGCAGGCGCTGATCTAAGCAAGAAAACAGTGGAAGAGCTCATTTCTCTTGATGCGAAAGAATTTACACTCGGCAGCAAGAAAGTCGAAATCGCACAAGTAAACACAGTGGACATTGAAGATGTGAAAAAACGCCAAGCTGAATTAGAAGCTGTGATCTCTAACGTTGTGGCTGAGAAGAATCTTGATCTGTTCCTTCTTGTTATCACAGATATCTTAGAAAATGATTCACTTGCTCTTGCAATCGGTAACGAAGCAGCAAAAGTGGAAAAAGCGTTCAACGTGACATTAGAAAACAACACAGCTCTCTTAAAAGGCGTTGTGTCCCGTAAAAAACAAGTCGTTCCTGTCTTAACAGACGCAATGGCTGAATAATCAAAAAGCATCCCGTGTCGGGATGCTTTTTCTTATTCACCAAGCTTTTCAATCTGTCCCATCACATCAGTGATTTGCTTTGCGTTTTGGACCAGATCTGACTGCTCCAAATCTTCAAGCGATACATTGCCTTCCTCCACTTGTTTCAACACCTCTTCAGCGCTTTTCTGCAAGGTTTCGTTATGCTCCTGAATAGTTTGATGAATCTCCGCTGCGGCATCAGGCGGTGTTAATTCATTAAAATCAGCGGCAGCCTTCTGAATCGACTCAAGCTGCGCTTCAAGGTTTTCTTTCGCCTCGGTGTCATTTACAGCTTTCTCAGCCAATTCAGGCGCTTCCTCTGCAAATGTCTTCACCTTCTCCACATACCCCGCTGCCTCACCCGTATAGTTCAACCCGTCGTTCACCTGATCAAGCATGCCGCAGCCGCCTGCACTCAAAAGACCCACTCCGGCAAGTACTGTCAAAATAATCTTCATTGTCAGCCTCCTCAACGTTTCTTCTTCACTGTTTCTTTTAAGATCGGGATCAATTTCTCTTTCGCTAACGGCAGCCCTTTCCTCACCAGTTCACGCTTCAGCCACTTTTTCAACGTAGACATCCTGACGCTCCTCTCCCTTTTTGATAAAAATGAAAAAAACTCCACCAATTTGGTGAAGTTCCGAAACAAAAAGACCTTCACCAAATCAGATTTGGCAAAGGTCTCGCTAACAATTAGATTGCCAGCAAAGCCGAGGACATCTTGTCCCGTAATGACGACTTTACTGTGAAAGCTACTCCCCTTTGGAGTGTTCATTTTTATTACTTTCATTCTAAAGCACCCATCTGTTCCAGTCAAATTCCTTCCGTTTACATAAAAGCGCGCTGTGGTATTTAAAATTTGAATGGTTTTTCCACCAGGAGATCATGCTATGAAAGAGGAGGTTTTCATCATGAGTCAAGAGCGCGTGAAACGGCCTGGGCATACCAGATGGTACATATCTTCGTTACTTAGCGGCATTATTATTCTTAATTATTTTGACCGAGTGGCCATCTCTGTAGCGGCACCCGCGATACAAGATTCGTTTCACCTTACTGCAACTGAACTCGGCATCGTATTTTCCATTTACACGTATTCCTATACACTGATGCAGCTGCCTGTCGGAAGTTTGCTGGACCGATTTGGGGTGGCATGGGTCACAAGGGTTGGAATGACAATATGGAGCTTTTTAACGATCCTTCTTGCTTTTTTACAGGGGAAATTGCTGCTGTATCTGTTCCGATTTCTCATTGGGCTGACGAGCGCCTCTGCATTCCCTG
Organism: Bacillus sp. LJBS06; assembly: GCF_016924995.1. Classification (NCBI taxonomy): domain Bacteria; kingdom Bacillati; phylum Bacillota; class Bacilli; order Caryophanales; family Bacillaceae; genus Bacillus; species Bacillus sp. LJBS06. Next base: position 4,112,926 of record NZ_CP070483.1, read on the forward strand.
CTGCCTCTAAGGCAACCGCTCTATGGTTTCCTCCAAGTGAGCGGGGATTGGCAAATTCACTGTTCGATTCAGCCGCCAAGTTTTCAAACGTCATCGGAGCGCCATTGGTCGCCTTTCTTGTCACAACGTTTGACTGGCGTGTCGCCTTTTTGACGATTGGATGCATCAATGTGCTGTTTACGATCTTTTTCTGGCAGTATTATGAACAGCCTGAACGGCACAAACGCATTTCCAAAAGTGAACTCAACTATATTCAAAAACACAACACCATTAATACAGAGCAAATCCCTTACAAAACGGGTCCGCTTTTAAAAAAGCTTTTCACCAACCGCAAAGTATGGGGCTTAATGATCGGATTTACAGGGTACGGGTATACATTCAATCTGCTGCTTACCTGGCTTCCGACTTTCTTTAAACATACATACGGGATGGATCTCATGTCGTCCGGTTTATTTACAGCCGTGCCGTGGCTGATCTCAACCATTTCTGGAATCGCTGTCGGCGGATGGCTCGTCGATTATTTTATTAAGAAAGGCTATCCAAACACCAAGGTGTATCGAACCGTAATCATAGTCGGGATGAGCTTCGGCTTTTTCTTTTTGGGCTCCATTCTGACGAACAATATTACCGTAGCGATTATTTGTATTTCCATCGGGCTCGCTGGAATTTCTGCTACCGCTCCGGTTGGCTGGTCCATCTCCGCTGAGCTCGCGCCGATCGGTTCCGTATCCATGCTGAGCTCTATGGTGAACCTCGCAAACAACCTGTTCGGAGGCATTATTGCTGCATCACTGACAGGGTATTTGTTTGATGTGACAGGCTCCTTTACGCTCAGCTTTCTGGTAGCCGGTTTTGTGCTGTTGCTGGGCTTGGTTTTTTATGTGTTTGTATTAGGGGAAGTGAAACGGATTAAACTATAGAACATGAAAAAGAGAGCTGCCAGTTGGCAGCTCTCCCATTACATCAAAGAATCCGGCCCGTCCCCATTTACCTTCTCCTCGTCCTGTTCCTCTATATCAAGCCCCGAAGCTAGCATTTCCTGCTCTATCTGTTCGAGCACCTGCTCGTTTTTTCCTTGAAGACCACCTTCATAATGAAAAGCATCCTGTGTGCCGTTTTCCTCTATTGTCGCTAAAATATCGTGGATATCATTATGGTCTCCTGAAATGGAGCCGAATCCTTGGTTTTGTTTTTTATAATTCACAAAACCGCTGGGGAGGTTGTTTCCGAGGTTTACACATGATGCGCCTTCAACCGTACCAATGGAAATGGAGCCAATAAAAAAAGAGGGAGAAAACCGTTTCACGTTAAACATCCTTTCCCTGATTGATGGTATACGGCACTGGTTTTCCGTCTATTTTGACCTCAATATCATCTTTTTTTACTTTCTTTAATCGAGACTGCGATGTGGATTTCGGATGAACATGAGGAGAGAATACGTTGCCAAGATTCAGCATCCCGCTTAGCTCCTGTACATCCAGGTGATCGAGATGAAACGCTAAATCGTCTAAATGCAGCTTCTCTACATTCAATTCCTGTACATCCATCTTCACAAAAACAGAAGGGGTGCGTTTCTCCTGGGAGGATTGTTCAAGCGTATGGACTTTTTGGGCTAATTCTTCAAGCTTTTTTAGGACCTCATCTATGCTCATATACGCCATCCCTTTTTAAAAACTTTTCTCCACAGCTCCCGCATTTCCTTTGATTTTATTATGTTTCCCCTTTATGGCGCCAAAACCTTCATTGATAAAGGTTTCACTTTTTCTTCCTTTTTGGACATTTGTTCCGACAAAGAGGCCAGAAGAATTTCTCAGATGGTTAACCCGCAAAGAACCGTATTTGATAGAAGTCATCACTCTTCTCCTTTTTCATTAGTGCGGTGCGGAACGGTAACCGTTACTATTCCGCTTTCAAATTTCGCACGAATCTGACGCAGATCATACTCTTCGGGAATGGCGATCTCCCGTTTGAAAGGACCGTAAAACCGTTCTCTGGCGATCCACTCTTGTTCCTCTTCCATCGGCTGGGGGGTAATCTTTCCTTCAATGATGAGTGTGCGATTCTTTTGGCTGATTGACATATCATCTGCACTTGCACCAGCTGCATCAATGGTTATCGTCAATCTGTGGTTTGTTTTTATGAGATCGGCTCTCGGTTCGACAAAGGGAGCGATTTCGCGCAGCAGCTCAGCGAAATCCTTTCCCATCATTTCTTTCACATGGGGATAAAAATGAGATTTTGGCATAAATAAAAACCCCCTGCACATAGCCATACATCTTTAGAATCTATAACTATGCTTATGTGCTTTTTTTGGAGGTATGCTAAAAGAAAACTATTCACCGTTAAAGAGTTTGATTTTGTACACTTGGCGATATATTTTGGTTATTCATGACACCGTCTATGCCATCAGGGTCAATAACCGTTGAAACATTCCCCTGGTTCAAGACATTTCCTGCGAAGAAGCCGATTCCGTTATTTACCTTACGATGCGCAGCCCATCCGGGTAACTGATTTTCTCCAATCGCGATGGCTGTATTTGTCTGCTGGGAATTCACATTGATTGCACCGAGTGTAAAACCGATAGCCAAACAAATCCTCCTCCTTTTCAAACCAAGGCAGCCTCTTAAAAGTAATCATTTATTTGACAGTCATTTTCGTCGTTATCTATCACGAATGACGAGTTTTGAGTGTTTTGAATCGTGCCTAATAACCTTCCCTGGCCGGACGTTCGTTTACTATGTGAACTCCAGCCGGTAAGTTCGTTTTCGCCAACTGAAATGGCGGCACATGTATCCAGAACGTTAATATTCATTTCTCCAACATCAATATCATTCTGGTTTTCTCCCGAGTTCCCTTCAAAGGAAATCCTGTTTTCATGATGAATCGGCGTATCTACCTCATCGTTATCCATCACATAGCTAAAATTATGAGACACCTGGGAGTTGGTCATTGATCCGAGTCCGTAATTGTTTTTCCGATGCGAAGACCAATTATGCGCATAATTGGTTCCGATAAATATTCCTGAGGAGGTATCAATTGAAATCACGCTAATGTTGCTGACTTGAACCTGGTTTACTGCTTGTCGATGATTCAATCTTATTCAGTCCTTGATATGTCTTTTCAGTCCATTACTTTACAATATGTTTTACATCGATTATTGGTTCGGGTTCTTTTTCAAGCAGTATCTGACTTGGACACGTCCGTAAGCTAAAGACCAATTAAATCCGTACCATATGAATTATCGATTACGCAAAGCCACTCGCCTTGCGCATTCTTCTTAAAGACATAGGTCGCCCTTCTTTCCATCGCATACTCGGAGTCCTTTTTATCCGAATCAAGCAATGTCTGAGAAAGGACGAGGACAGTGTCACCTGCTTCCAGCATGATCATTTCTCCTTGTGTCGGCACAATATGATGATTAAAATAGTTCGCGATCGTGATAAACGCTTTTTTGATTTCTTCTTTGCCTCGCGCGATCATGCCAGGCTTCACAACTAAAATGGCATCTTCCGAGTAGTAATTCATCAGTGTATCAAAATCTTCATTTTGGATTGCCACATCACATGCAGAGATGATGTCTTTCAATTGCTGTTCCAAATGAATTCCCCCAATCATCATGATTGGATATATTATACAATGTTTGACACGCTGAAACCCTAAAAACAAAATGAAAAGGATCCCTATTTCCTATATAATCAAATAGATATATTTAACAAAGTACCCAAGTGAAGGGGTGGACAATTTTGTCTGCGGAAGTAACGTTACATGACCATATACATCATGATTTAAGCGCGGATTGCCAGCATTGTTTTGGCCTGTGCTGTGTCGCCTTGCCTTATGCGAAGTCGGCAGATTTTGCTTTTGACAAAGACGGAGGCACGCCTTGCCGCAACTTACAATCAAACTATCAATGTTCGATCCATAAAAATCTCAGAGAAAAAGGATTTCGTGGCTGCTCTGCATATGAATGCTTTGGCGCCGGCCAAAAGGTATCCCAAATCACTTATGAGGGAAAGGATTGGCGAAACAGCCCGGGAACGGCCAACGAGATGTTTGGCGTTTTTCCTATCATGCAGCAGCTGCATGAAATGCTCTGGTATTTACATGAAGCTCTTTCTATAGATATAGCCAAGCCGATTCATCCTGAACTAAGAACCAGTTTCGAAAAAATAGAAAAGCTCACCAGACTCAGCAAAGAACGCCTGCTGACACTGCAGGTGGACGAGCATCGAGCTGAGGTCAATAAATGGCTGTTAAAAACGAGTGAGCTGGTGCGTGCCCAAGCCCGCAATCCAAAACTCCCGAAAAAAGTCAGCCGGGGAAGTGTCCTGATCGGTGCAAAACTAAAAGGGCTTGATTTGCGAGGAGCAAATCTAAGAGGAGCGCTGCTCATAGCCGCAGATCTGAGAAATGCCGATTTGAGAATGACAGACTTTATCGGTGCAGATATGAGAGACGCTGATCTCAGCGGCGCCGACCTGACCGGATGCATCTTTCTGACACAGGCACAGGTGAACGCCGCCAACGGTGATTCGAACACAAAGCTGCCGCCGTCTTTACGAATCCCTGCCCATTGGAAATAAAAAAGGACCCGCTTACGGTCCTTTTTTTACTGTCATCAATTCAATTCTTTTTCGTTCCTTTTATCCGGCATTTTCATACTTTTTGCCAAGTATCCCGACAGCCATAACGCAGCCAGCAGCATGAAGGTGATCATACCGACCACGCCCAGCCAGTGAAAAGCAGACCAGAATAGCCCTCCGACTGTTCCGCAAACGCTTGAACCGGCGTAATAAAAAAACAAATACAGCGATGAAGCCTGTGCTTTGTTGTAAAGAGCTCTCCTGCCCACCCAGCTGCTTGCAACTGAATGCCCTCCGAAAAAACCGAATGTAAAGAGGGCAATCCCCAGTATTTTCACTGCCAGCATACTGTTTATCGTGAATAAAGCACCTGCAATGACAATGAAAATATTCATCACCAGTATTTTCGGATAGCCATACCGATCAACCATTCTTCCAATGAAAGATGAGCTGAAAATGCCTACAATCATCACAATAAAGATCCAGCTGGCAAATGCTTTATTAAGCGAGTACGGTGGGCCCAGCAGCACATACACAATGTAATTAAACAATGCAACATTGCTTCCGAGCAGCAAAAAACCAATGAGAAACAAGCTGAATAGTTTGCGGTCTCTCAAGTGGCCGATCAGAGACATTCCCAACTTCCCGAGCTTCAATTTTCTTGGCGTAAAATGCCTGGATGGAGGCAAATTTATAAAAAATATAACACTAGCAATCAAACTAATGACACCAATTGATCCCATCGCCATATGCCAATTCACGTACTCGCTCAGAAGCCCGGAAACGATCCTTCCAAAAACGGCGCCGATTGCATTTCCGCTGATATACAGTCCCATCGCTGATCCGAGACTTCCAGGTTCAATTTCTTCTCCGAGATAAGCCATCGCAATTGACGGAAGGCCTGCGAGCGCAACGCCTTGAATGGTTCGCAATACGAGGAGCGTATGAAAGTTCGGACTCAAGGCCGATGCCAGACAGAGAACCGATGCGGCCAGCATGGAAATACCCATAATCGGCTTGCGACCCCATACCTCTGATAATGAGCCAAAGACAAGCATGCTCACTGCTAACAGCATTGTGGTAACGGATAAAGAGAGACTCGCCACAGTAGGCGTCACATGAAATTCCCGCGTGAATTCCTCCATGAGCGGCTGTACGCAATAAAGAATCGCAAATGTATTGAAGCCTGCAGCGAAGAAAGCAAACGTAATTTTACGAAAAACTGGTGTGCCTTTTTGAATGTATGTCATTGGGGTTTTATCTGCCCCTCCGCATGTTGTTGAGCACTGCAATTCATATAAAACCATCCTTTATTCTTCCGATTTCAAACATCCTCGAGTCTGTTTATACTTTTATCTTAGCACCGTCGATATATGATGTATAATGCATATAAAATATCCTTTTGATGCTTATATGTAATAAGGGAGGAATGATGATTGGAATGGGAACAACTTGAATATTTTCAAACCCTAGCCCGGATGCAGCACGTGACGAAAGCCGCAAAAAGCCTCTCCATCACACAGCCTGCACTTTCACGCTCTATCGCCAGGCTGGAGAATCATTTAGGCGTCCCGCTTTTTGACAGGCAAGGACGATCCATTACCTTAAATCAATACGGACACATTTTTTTGCGACGGGTGCAGGCGATGATGAAGGAGTACACCGAAGGAAAAGAAGAAATCCAAGCTTTATTAAAGCCAGACCAAGGCGTAGTCTCTCTCGGTTTTTTGCATACATTAGGCACTACGCTCGTGCCCGATCTCATCGGCTCCTTTCAGCAGGAATACCCCAACATTGCCTTCCAGCTGAAGCAAAACCACTCTTATTGGCTGCTTGAACGATTAAAATCGGGTGATCTCGACCTCTGTCTGCTCGCTTCGATTAAGCCTGAAAATCCGATCCAATGGATCAAGCTGTGGAGTGAAGAGCTCTTTTTATTTGTGCCAATTGATCACCCATTAGCCAATCGTGAGAGCATTACCCTGACCGAGATTGCCGGGGAACGGTTCATTTTATTGAAAAAAGGCTACGCGCTTCGAATGACGGTCGATGAGCTGTTTGAGAAGGCTGATATACAGCCGAACATTATGTTTGAAGGAGAAGAAGCCGCCACTGCCGCAGGTTTTGTGGCAGCCGGACTGGGCATATCTATTCTGCCAGACCTGAAAGGCTTAGACCAAAGCAAAATCGCCAAAATCCGCGTCAGCTGGCCGGAATGTCAGCGTGTCATAGGGATTGCCTGGATAAAAGGCAGATTTTTATCACCGGTTGCTGAGACCTTTAAACAATATGTCATCAGCCATTTTTCGGAGTAAGGGAGGATTCAAGCATGAAGGTCAAAAAAATCACGTCAGAACAAGATTTACATACAGCGTTTGAAATCAGAAAGACAGTATTTGTAGAGGAGCAAGGCTGTCCCATTTCGGATGAATTCGATGAGTTCGATACACTCCACGGTGACTGCCGGCACATTCTGGCTTATCATCAGAATGTACCCGTTGGCACTGCACGCGTCCGTATCGTTGGCCACGCGGGAAAACTGGAACGAATCTGCATTCTGAAGCCTTACCGCAAATTCGGTCTGGGAAAAGTAATCGTCGGTGCATTAGAACGTATTGTGAAAGAACAAGGCGTTTCTGCCTTCAAACTGCACGGCCAGACACAGGCGGCAGGCTTTTATGAAAAGCTAGGCTATCAGACTGCATCAGAAGAATTTATGCTGGACGGCATTCCGCATGTGCTGATGACAAAACAGGACGATTCTGCGCTATAGATTATTCACAAATTTGTCACTTATGAGCATGAACGGTTCATTGGTATACTAATCACCGATTATAGAGAGAAGGAATGATTGTATGCCAGCAAATAAAAAAGAAGGCCTTATATTTGGCGTGATGATGTGCTTTGGAATGGTCTGCGTCATGTCGATTTATAACGCCATCATCAACGGAGCCATTCAGGATTTTTCACTGATGACCGTTTTTGAAATGGCCATCGGTTTTATGGTCGCCCTCCTGTTGGATTTACTGTTAGTGGGCCCCCTCGCCAAGAAGATTGCATTCAGCATGCCGTTCGACAAGACTAAAAAAATATATGTCATCCTTGCCATGTCAACTTGTATGGTGATCGGCATGGTGCTTTGTATGTCTGTGTTCGGTTTAGTGACAGCGGTTCTGGCAAATGGGCTGAACGGAGACAGCCTCTTCAGCACCTATCTTATGATTGTGTTGAAAAATTTCATCCTGGCCTATCCATTGCAATTACTGATTATGGGCCCATTAGTCAGAGGGATTTTCATGAAATTTGTAAAACCAAAGCTCACAGCCACAATTTAAATAGAATAGGAGTGAGCCTGACACTCACTCCTTTTGCTCATGAATCGAATGTAAAACAAGCTCCGCAAAAGCCTCTGCGGCAGGCAGCTGCCACTTTTTCTTTTTGAGTAAATCGGATCAAGGACTGCACCATGCTGAAGAACTTTCAGCTTATGTTTTTCACTTCCATTAATCCCTATACCTTACCACATAGTTTTTATACAATTCTTCGTTATAAAGAATTTCTTTGCCATGTGAAGAGCAAATGAGCGTTGGTTTGATTTGATCTATGATTGATCCGCTATCGATGTTCTCATTTATATCAACACTGAATCTTCTTATAGGTGGGTGTAAATCCTCCTTACTTGTGATAAAAAGGTCGCCCGTTAATAGCGTACGATCGATTTTATGATCATACACGACATGCCCCGGCGAATGGCCAGGTGTTAAATCATATTGCAGAGGCAGGTGAGCAAGCGTTTGCTCCGTCAGCGGCTGGACAATATGGGCTACCCCTGTGTTCTCCACTTCATTTTTGTTCGGATATGGCTCTTCCCCATTGATGTACTTTAGTTCTTTCTGGTGCGCAAAAATCGGAAGATCAAATCGCTCTAACCATTTTGATGCACCTCCGATATGATCACTGTGGCCATGGGTAAGCAAAATGGCTTTTGGATTGCCGATCGCTAACGCTGCCCTAATTTGAGCATCAGCAAAACGTTCTATTCCCGTATCAACAATATAAACATCATCACCATCTTTAATAAACCAAGTATGAACCGGGACACGAAGGGGAACATCAAGCTCAAATTCACATTGAAAGACATGTTCTGATAGTTGTCTCAAGTTCATCAAAACCACTCCCTTTGGAAATTTCTTGCTATCATTACTGTAATACAAATCAATTCAATATGTAACTACGCACGTTTTTGTAACTTGCATTGTGAAATGATCGAAACAGGAAATTGGCCCTTCCCGGACTCATATTTGGTTCTGTCGATAAGGTACATTTTGTACATTAATAATCCCTTTTGTTCCCCTTCTTCACATACTCCCAATCACGTTCTACATTTTTCCTCACTCTATGAAGGAGTGCAGAAATGGTTTCCTTTTCCTCATGTGTAAAACCAGACAAAGCGACTTCCGTGGAATGTTCTCCTTCTCTTCTTAACAAGGGATACACCTTTTTCCCTTTCTCAGTCGGGAACAATTTTTTTATTTTTTTATTTTGCTCATCTGGCAGTTTTTGAATAAATCCCTGCATTTCCAGCTTCTTAATGGCCCGCGCAGCCGTTGTCCGGTCCACTTTTATCATTTCCGCCAGCTTCTCTTGAATAATTCCCGGATTTTCATATATGCGTACGAGATAGAGATACTGCCCTCTTGTTAAGTCCAAATCTTTAAATTCGATATTGCTTATGGAATCCAACGCTCTTGCTATCATGCCGATTTCACGCAAAATATCATTCATTCTAAAACCCCTCACGTATTTTTGTTGTAATTACAACAAAACTGTTTTAACCTTACTATTATAAGACCACATGCATGCTGGACAGTCCAGACTAATATCAGAAAAGGATTGATTTAGATGAGTATAAAAAGAATAACAACTGAAGCGGATTTACATGAAGCTTTAAAGATTAGAAGAGGCGTTTTCATTGAGGAGCAACATGTGTCTGAAGCCGATGAGTTCGATGAATTTGATACGCTTCAGGAACAATGCCAACATATCTTGGTATATCATGAGAATCAGCCTGTCGGCACCGGACGCGCGCGCATCGTTGGCCATACAGCAAAGCTGGAAAGAATCTGCATCCTAAAACCTTACCGTAAGTACGGATTGGGGAAGATCATCGTAAGCGGGTTAGAGGAAATCATGAAAGAAAAAGGACTGACTTCATATAAGCTGCATGGTCAAACACAAGCGGCAGGCTTTTATCAAAAACTGGGCTATCAGACTTCTTCACAGGAATTTATGGAGGACGGCATCCCTCACGTCTTGATGACAAAAGAAATATCGCGGAATATAACATGAAATATATGTATTACGGAATAGGCATACTTATATTAAGTTTGGGCATTTCCTTAACCATACAATCAGGACTGGGCACATCACCCTTCGATGCCCTTTTGGTTGGTCTGTCAAAAGAAATCGGTCTTACCGTAGGAAGCTGGGAGGTCCTTATTTCTGTGATCCTCTTAATCTGCAACGCTATATTAACGAGAAAAAAACCTATTTTGCTGGGCTTGATTACAGCATTCATTACTGGAATAGGCATTGACCTATGGTTGTTTGTTGTAAAAAACACCATCTATCTAAACGCGTTGTTAAGCAAACTGATTTGTTTCGGAATTGGTTTGGTGCTCATCGGTCTTGGAACAGCCATCTATCTTCAGACGAAATTCGCATCAACACCGATCGATCATTTAACACTTATTATCCGAGATCTCTCCAAAAGAACAATCTTGTTTTCAAGGACATTGGTATACGCTCTTTTCTTAGTATTAGCCATCATCTTTAAAGGCCCTATCGGCATCGGAACTCTTTTAACGGTTTGTTTGGGAGGAATGCTCCTTCACGTTTTTATGCCTATTGTGGAAAGACATTTCTTATCAAAGAATAGAAGAGGTTATTAAGAAACCTCTTCTCGATCCAAAAAACGAAACGCAAAACAAGCCCCGTTTCGTTCGTCAATTCTTTATCTCTGGTACTGTTGAGATTTTATAATCAATTAAAATTTATAGTACCAAAAAATCGCAATTTCATTTGCTGTTGGAAAGTTGGAATAAAGCATCGTATCAACCGCACCTATTATAAAGTGATGTTTGGCATAAAAATGACAAGCTGAAACATTAATATCTTGGGTTTCAAGCATAAGACCACAAAAATGATTCTCCTTTGCCCACTCAATCGCTTTATGTAATAATGCTGTTCCAACACCTTTTTTTCTATAGTCTTTTGCCACGGCAATGTCCTCTATTAGTGCATACCCATTCCAGTTAGAACGGATCTTAATCCGGCCAATGCAGTTGTTTTCAAGATAATATAAAAAAGCCGCTTTCCCCTCTTCTTCAACATAACTAACATCCATGTCATCATCTTCATATTGTTTAAAATAAGGTTTGGAAAATCGTTCCTCAGTATATGTCCAAACACCGTTTTCAAAAGCAGGTATCATTCTCCCAAAAACAACGAAAGGTTCGTTTGGTTTATTAAAATCTTTCATATTCAAATGAGTCATTTTCATGATCATATCAATCTCCGCCAATCGAGAAATATTTAGAAAAATCATTTCGACACTATTCAATAACAGCTTCCAAAAGTGCACTCTTTAACATTACCTTTTATATAGCGATTTTTCTATTTCACTATCATAATGAGGTATTTCACCAGAAAGGCTTGTGGTACAGTAAAAAGGAACAGAAACAAGAGAAAAGAAGATAATCCCATGCCCACTAATAATAAAACTCGCCCACAACCCTGTTGACTAGTACCCATGGAAATAGCAAAAAAACTTATATTAGTAAGGATGAGAAACAGCTTCTGCCATTGGTGACATCTCTATTGAAGCATCCATAGGACAACCAAGGATCGCTCTTTGATTTTTCCAAGAAGAAATGAGAGTGAATAAAGGAGTAATGGAGTATGTTAACAAGAGAAGACATCTTTAAACACGTCAAAGAAAAATACGGCACATCGCCTGATTATCCGTGGGAGAAATACCCAAACTATGCTTCTTTGAGACATGAATCAAACAAAAAATGGTACGGTCTTATTATGAATGTTCTCCCGGAAAAATTAGGCTTGGAAGGACGTGACGAAATAGATATTCTAAATCTAAAATGTCCCCCTGAAATAAGTGATAGCTTAAGAAATGGCAAAAATATCTTTCCTGGATATCATATGGATAAGGAACATTGGATTTCACTTGTTTTGGAACGAACAGATCCAGCAGGCGAAATTTATTACTTAATCGAGCAGAGCTTTCATTTAACCAAGTGAAGATAAAGAGAGTGTCCTGCTAATCAAGCTACGAAGATTAGTGGACACTTTCATTTTAGGATATTGTTCTTCTCTCTGTCCACAAACGCAACTTAGTCCATCTGGTGCGAGAGTGGGAGAAGAATTTCTACCAACTTCTTATATAAAAGGATGAATAGTTATGACAAATAACTTAAAACAGAGAAGAATAATTTTAGATTTAGCAGTTACTTTAGATGGTTTTATTGAAGGGAAAAATGGAGAAGTTGATTGGTGCATTATGGACCCTGATATGGGGTTTACTGATTTCTTAAATCAAATTGATACTATTTTATATGGTAGAAAAAGCTACGATTTATGGGGAAAATATATTCCAAAAAATGAAGACCCTGATACAGAAAAGGAAATTTGGAAATTAGTTCATAGTAAAAAGAAATATGTTTTTTCCAGAACACAAAATGAGATTGATAATCAAGCCATATTTATAAATGATAATATTCTTGAAGAAGTAAATAAATTGAAGAAAAAGCCTGGTAAAGACATCTGGCTATATGGTGGAGCGAGTCTCATTACAACTTTTATAAATTTGGGGCTTGTTGATGAATTTAGATTATCTATTCACCCTGTTGTTTTGGGACAAGGAAAACCGTTGTTTATTGATGTAAAACAGAGGATAAATTTAAAAATGGTGAATACAAGAACATTTTCCTCTGGCGTTGTGCAAATCGTTTATCATTGGAATGGCTAAAAAAATCTTTCCCTCCAAAATATACATTGTAAGGTAACACTCGACAGTTATTTTTCTTATTGAACTAAAGGGGAATCCTAAATAATGGGTTCCCCTTAATACTATGGAATTATCAACATCGAATTTTAACAGAGCCCAAAATATCTTTTCCTGTAATAAAAGAAAAGAAGACTGAAAAGGACAAATTAACATAATTAAACATTATAGTATATTTTATTCTCCCTCTTTTAAGTAAATCAGCTAAGTTTTGTATTTATAAAAAAACGAAAGAAGATGATCCCATGCCCACTAACAATAAACCCAATAGATTAATCGCTGAGAAGTCTACTTATTTTACTTCACATGCTCACAATCCTGTTGACTGGTTCCATGGGGAGAAGAAGCCTTCGAAAAAGCGAAACGCGAAAACAAGCCGGTTGTGGTCAGCACTGGTTATTCAACATGCCATTGGAGACAGGTTTATTCATTTTACAAAAAAAGGATCAACCTTGAATTACTTTAACAAGATTGATCCTTTAACTCATTTAGCCATGTCTCCGCGAACGTTTATATACATTCAAGATTACCAGCCAACAAATAACAATGATTCCTGCAAAAAGTATGAGCATATTACTATACAAATAGGTGGAGTGATCAACGTCAATAGGCAGCAGCCTATGATCTAGGAACCCGATAGATAATAAACCGCCTACAATCGCAATACCCGTTCCCTCTGATAAAAAGCTCGTGAAATTAAGCAAACTCATTCCAGCACCGGCTTCCTTTTCTTTCAAACTGCTAGACACAATAGTAGATATAACTGTTTTTGTGAACGATAGCCCCCCAAAAACAAAAACTACTATAATTGTCATGATCCATGGTGCTGCATCTATAAAAAAGGCACCGATTAAAAAGCCGAAAGAAAGCAATGCACTTCCAATCGTTAGTACATACAAGGAACCTTTCCGATCAACAAGCAATCCTCCAATGTAACCGAAGATGATGACACTCATTGTTCCGGGGAAAATAATGCCGCTTCCAATTGCTGCAGTACTTAAATGGTGAACATCTTTCATCATATAAGGAACCATAGAGACAAATCCTGCTGCTGTACCAAATATTAGTCCTCCGCAAAGGACTCCAATCACGAAAAATACATTTTTCCCTAGATCAGGGTCAACAAAAGGGTCTTGAGCTTTCCTAATATGTTTTACAAATACGAAGAAAGCAAGAATGCTGAGGATCAGAAAAGAAAGTCTGTAAGATGTTGTAAACAGCATAAAAAACACGATGCCCGCAGACATCAATATAATCCCTGCCATATCAATGTGTCCTCTTATTCTCTCTTCCTTTTTCAACAGTTTTATAAGGAATGGAACAGTGATAGTTGTTGCAGTTGGAATAAGCAGCAAATACGACCAATGGATATAATGAGCAACCATTCCCCCAATAGCTGGTCCAACACCTTCTCCCATTGCTACTAAGGACCCGATCAAGCCAAATGCTTTCCCCCTGTTCTCTTTTGGAATATAGCACGCAACTACAACCATTACGAGAGCTGGGAATGCGGCTGCACCAATTCCTTGAATAAATCGGGCTAGAATGAGAATAGGAAAGAACGAGTGTCCAACAAATCCAATGATCGACCCTAAGCCATTTACCATAATCCCAAATAGAAGCAGATTTTTGATGCCCATCTGGTCTGAGAGCTTTCCATATAGAGCTGTTCCAATGGAGAAGGTTAACATAAAGGCAGTATTCACCCAGTTTGCACTCGCTGGCAGTTTATTAAAATCGTTGGAGATATCAGGTAATGAGACGTTCAGAACCATTTCATTTAATACGCTGAAAAATGATAGAACACAAAGCCAAATCAAAACTTGATTGTGCCGTAACGTTGACTGTGAATAAGACGTATTCACAATTTCCCCTCCATTAATTGAGGGCAGACGCAGTTTATAGGGCCAATGATACGCTTCCCTCTTTTAATTGCACCCTGTTCATTTTATTGCACTTCATGATAACTCCCCCTATATTTGATTGATATGATTTTATTATATATAGACTAAGATTAAACTTTTACTTTTTTTATGCGAAAAAGGAAAAACGTTATTCACTTTTATCTTCAGTGGCAAAATGAAACATTAAATTATATTTTCACATTACAATTATCGATAAAAGTTAGTTATTGTATTTGTTTAGGATAACTGTGGTAACCTGGATATAACCAACTTAAAAGGTGATCCCATGCCAAATAAAAGTAAACCCAATAGATTAATCGCTGAGAAGTCTCCATATTTACTTTAACATGCCTACAACCCCGTTGACTGGTTCCCGTGGGGAGAAGAAGCCTTCGAAAAAGCAAAACGCGAAAACAAACCCGTTCGTCAGCATCGGTTATTCGACTTGCCATTCGTGGCCTAGGATAATCCACTCGTGCGGAACTCCATTAACAGAAGCCATTTTAAACGATAATACCATGTGTTCTAATAATACAGTTTACCTTTTATGTCATTCATTATCTAAAACCTGTAATCCGTAACCATGCGGTAGCAGGTTTTTTTTATTTACTTGACTTAGAGTTAACTCTAAGTTGTAAACTAACTCTAATCAAAAGAGAGGGATGATGTTTGTTGTATTCCATTAGTAAAGCTGCTGAGAAGACTAGTATTAGCTCGTATACATTAAGATATTACGAAAAGATTGGGTTACTTCCCCCACCAAAACGAAAAAACAGTGGAAGGCGTTTTTATACAGAGACTGATATTCAGTTCATGACATTCCTGAAAAGTTTAAAGGAAACAGGTATGTCTTTGGAGGATATTAATGAGTTTGTCAAAGACGGCTGCATTTTGGAAAAAATCAATTCAGATGTTAAATCAGCACAACTCTCCCCATCTATAAATAAACGTATTGAGATTTTAACCAAGCACTTAGAGAAAATGGAGATTAAAAAAAGGGAGCTGGAAGAAGTAATTTCTACTACAAAAGGAAAACTGGATACATATTATTCAATTTTGAAAGAGGAAGTGGAAAACAAATGAAACATTTAAATATATATCTGATGTTAATTGGCTTCTCTATTTTTACAGGAGCTACTTTTAATCTTGCAAAATATACGGTTGGATATTTTTCTCCATCGTCCTCTGCGGCATGGCGTTTCGGTTTAGCTGCTGCGGTGATGCTCCTCATTTTGATTTTTACTGAAGGTATAAAGAAGAGTCAATTACGGAAAAACGCCGTTTCATACATTGTTCTCGGAATTATAGGAATATTTGGATTTAACGCCTTGTTTTTTATTGGTTTGAAATACACATCTCCCGTTAACGGAGCATTAATAATGGGGCTGAATCCTTTATTAACAGCAATTCTCGCTCGAATTATCTTAAAGGACAAAATGACAAAAAAACAAGTGCTCGGCATATTCTTTGCATTCATCGGTGTATTGCTAGTCATTACACAAGGTTCTATCGAAACCATTAAAACCTTATCAATTTCAGCGGGAGATTCAATAATCTTTACAGGTAACGTTTGTTGGGCACTTTATGGTGTACTTGGACGGCGGTTTGTAAAAGATGGCACTCCGCTATCTACAACCACTTATACGATGGTTATCGGTGCTGTTAGTTTAATAGTAGTTTCCCTATTTACATCCAAACCTGTTTCTTTATCGAACATCCCGCTTGGAGTTTGGGGGGCAATTGCCTTTATGGCTTTCTTTACAAGCGTTTTGGGTTACCTATGGTGGAATCAGGGGATTAAGGAGATTGGGGCAGGTAAAACATCTTTATTTTTCAACCTTGTTCCCGTTGTAACGATGATTATTTCATTTGCCGTTGGCACACCGATAAAGGTATTTCAAGTTATTGGGGCCGTGTTAGTTATATTAGGCGTTTTAACTGCTTCAGGGGTAATACGTTTTCCTAAGTACAATACTAGAAAACAGTCAGCTGTATAAAGAAGCAGGGATTATTTTTGAGAAAATGTGTTAAGTTAAATATAAACTAATTACAGAAAGCAGGTGATCCCATGCCAAACAAAAGTAAACCCAATAGATTAATCGCTGAGAAGTCTCCTTATTTACTCCAACACGCCCACAACCCTGTGGACTGGTTCCCTTGGGGAGAAGAAGCCTTTGAAAAAGCAAAATGCGAAAACAAGCCGGTTCTTGTCAGCATCGGTTATTCGACTTGCCATTGGTGCCACGTCATGGCCCACGAAAGCTTTGAAGACAAAGAAATTGCGCGTCTTCTCAATGAACGGTTTGTGGCGATTAAGGTCGACCGGGAAGAACGGCCGGATGTGGATTCTGTTTATATGCGAATCTGCCAGCTGATGACCGGGCAGGGCGGCTGGCCGCTGAATGTGTTTATTACGCCTGATCAGAAGCCGTTTTACGCGGGTACATATTTTCCAAAGACGAGTAAATTCAATCGTCCTGGTTTTGTTGATGTGCTTGAGCATCTGTCTGAGACGTTTGCGAACGACCGCGAGCATGTCGAGGATATTGCGGAGAACGCCGCTAAACATTTACAGACCAAAACAGCTGCAAAAACTGGTGAGGGCCTTAGTGAGTCAGCGATTCACCGGACATTCCAGCAGCTTGCCAGCGGGTTTGATACGATCTACGGCGGTTTCGGGCAGGCACCGAAATTTCCGATGCCCCATATGCTGATGTATTTGCTTCGTTATCATCACAATACGGGGCAGGATAACGCTTTATACAACGTGACGAAAACGCTGGACAGCATGGCGAATGGCGGCATTTACGATCATATCGGCTATGGGTTCGCCCGCTATTCGACCGATGACGAGTGGCTCGTTCCCCACTTTGAAAAAATGCTCTACGACAATGCGCTGCTGCTGACCGCTTATACCGAAGCCTATCAGGTCACGCAAAATAGCCGCTATAAAGAGATTTGTGAGCAGATCATTACGTTCGTTCAGCGGGAAATGACCCATGAAGACGGAAGCTTTTTCTCCGCTTTAGATGCGGACACAGAAGGAGAAGAAGGAAAGTACTACGTATGGTCAAGGGAAGAGATTCTAAAAACGCTTGGAGACGAACTCGGAACTTTGTATTGTCAAGTGTATGACATCACTGAAGAAGGAAACTTTGAAGGCAAAAATATTCCGAACCTCATTCATTCAAAGCGGGAACAAATCAAAGCGGATGCCAGCTTAACTGAAGAAGAGCTCCGCCTCAAGCTTGAGGACGCAAGACAACGGCTCTTGAAGACACGCGAAGAAAGAACCTATCCGCATGTCGATGATAAAGTGCTGACCTCATGGAACGCGCTGATGATCGCGGGTCTCGCCAAAGCAGCAAAGGTATTCCAGGAACGGAAATATCTCAGCTTAGCGCAAGACGCCATTACATTTATTGAAAAAAATTTAATCATCGACGGCCGTGTGATGGTCCGGTATCGAGACGGAGAAGTGAAAAACAAAGGCTTTATCGACGATTACGCTTTTCTCCTATGGGCCTATCTCAATCTCTATGAAGCTTCGTTTGATCTTTCTTATTTACAAAAAGCGAAGAAACTGACAGACGATATGATCGGCTTATTTTGGGATGAGGAGCATGGCGGATTCTATTTTTCCGGGCATGATGCAGAAGCCTTAATCGTACGGGAAAAAGAAGTGTACGACGGCGCCGTGCCTTCCGGAAACAGTGTGGCAGCCGTTCAGCTGCTTCGTCTTGGACAAGTCACAGGCGACTTATCACTAATTGAAAAAGCAGAAACGATGTTTTCCGTGTTCAAGCCAGACATCGACGCGTATCCGAGCGGCCATGCTTTCTTTATGCAAAGTGTGTTAAGGCATCTGATGCCTAAAAAAGAAATCGTGATTTTTGGCAGTGCAGACGATCCAGCCAGAAAACAAATCATAACGGAGCTCCAAAAAGCCTTTAAGCCCAACGACTCCATTCTGGTGGCAGAGCAGCCCGAGCAATGCAAAGACATTGCGCCATTTGCAGCAGACTACCGCATTATAGACGGCAAAACAACCGTGTATATTTGTGAAAACTTCGCCTGCCAGCAGCCGACAACGAATATCGAAGAAGCCATCCAAACGTTAATAAGCAGCAGGGATTAAGACCCTTGCTGCTTACTTTTTGATTTCTTATGGTACCATAAAGCGATCCCCGCAAACACAAGATTGACCGCTATCGTAAAGAAAGCCTCCCACATCGGGTTCCCCCGCGTAACCGTAAACAGAGAAGGAATTCCTCCATACACACTGTTTTTTTCTGTAATAAACATACACAAAAACATATTATTCGCGGCATGGGCGCCAAGTGATATTTCGATGCTTCCAGTTTTAATCGTGTAATAGGTCCACACAAAACCAAATGTTAAATACTCAATTCCTGCCCAGACAGCGCCATTGTTCATTTCTGGATTCGCAAAATGCAATACGCCAAACAATCCTCCGACAATCAGTGTCAAAAATAGAGGATTTTTCGTCAATCTCCCGAAAGCTTGAAGCAAAAATCCCCTGAAAAACAGTTCCTCAGCTGATGTCTGAATCGGAACCAAAATGAGGGCAGCCGCTAGCAGCCAG
This sequence comes from Bacillus sp. LJBS06, assembly GCF_016924995.1. Taxonomy (NCBI): domain Bacteria; kingdom Bacillati; phylum Bacillota; class Bacilli; order Caryophanales; family Bacillaceae; genus Bacillus; species Bacillus sp. LJBS06. The sequence continues at coordinate 4,132,099 of NZ_CP070483.1, forward strand.
ATAAAGCGTGAGGCATCAAAGGCTTGCATTGAATAGCTATCAGGATGAATCGCAAAATCAATCAATTGTACGGCGATCATCAGCAAGAAATAAGCCATAAAACCAAAGGAAATTCTCCGCCAATTCATCTTTGAATTTGGTGTAATCACAGTTCGGAAAGGCCGCTTCAAAATAAAGCGCACAGCCAGCCAAACTCCCGGAATGGCGAATAAATAAATCACATGGGACAAATAAAGATCTACGAGAGGATCACTCAGCACAGCTTCATCCAAATCAAACGTGATATTGGGATTCACAATAACCGTGAACAGTATAGCGAAAAGGTAAGCTATATTCCCGAATACATATAACCCTACCATCACCAAAAAAGCGAAAAAATATCTCCACAACGTATTGTTTCCTTCTATAGGACGGATAAATGAATTCATTCCTTCTATGTCTCTTCCTTTCAATGAGAATATTACTATATATTTGCATAAATTGGTCTATGAATCTACTGTTTTGGAAATCTTTTAAGCAAAATGCACGGAAAAAGTGCGAATTTAGTTCTCCCATCTAGTGATTTGAACTCTGTCGCCAATGAACCAAGATACTTATAATATTCCCAAGAGGGGAATTATCAGTCTTTTCTTACTACTTTAAAAGGGGGTTTTTTATGAATACGATCTTCAATCAGAAGAATGCACATCCTTTCTCAAACGCAGCGAATCGTTTAGACCGCCTTCCGATTTCACGCGTTCATTTCCAAGTGTTAACCGCTCTCGGCATTGTTTATTTCTTTGATCTCGCAGATTTATTTACCCTCAGCAATGTAGCACCGGCACTGATCGAGCATTGGGGCATTCCGCTTTCAACCATTGCCAACGTGACGGCGGCTTCATTTTTAGGCATGTTTTTAGGCGCTGCGCTGGGCGGACGGCTGTCCGATCGAATCGGCCGCAAAAAAGCCTTAAATCTATTTGTCTTTGTTTTCTCAATCGCATCGCTGTGCAATGCTGCGGCATGGGACATTCCATCTTTAATGACATTCCGTTTTCTCACCGGATTTGGTGTCGCAGCAGCCATGGTCATTACGAATAGCTATTTGGCGGAATTTTTCCCTTCAAGTGTACGTGGAAAATATATTTCTTTTTGTGCCATGATTGGATTGATCGGCGTCCCGATCACCAATATTGTGTCTGCCTTTGTCATACCGCTCGGTTCATGGGGATGGAGGCTTGTATTTGTATGGGGTGCCGTCGGCCTTATTTATTTTTTCTTCATCCGCCGTCTGGAAGAGTCACCTCGCTGGCATGAAAATCGCGGTGAATATGGGAAGGCTGACGCGATCCTCAATCGAATTGAGACGCAGGTTGAACTGGAGAAAGGCCCGCTTCCGGCACCGGCTCAGCCTAAAGAAAACAGTTCTGTTCAACAGCATGCCGGTTACGCAGGATTATTGAAAGGCAGAAACCTCAAAATCACCATTATTTTATCTGCTGTATGGATTTTTGAAACGTTTGGGTTTTACGGGTTTGCCTCATGGGTTCCAAGCCTGCTAAAAAGCAATGGCGTCACCATGGAAAATACATTGTGGTATAACGTATTGCATTCTGTCGGCGCTCCGTTGGGCGCACTGCTCGGCTCCATGATTTCTGAGAGATTTCAAAGAAAGTGGATTTTAGCTGCCAGCGCGTTTCTGACGGCCATCGCAGGGCTCTTATATGGCATGACTTTTATTCCCATCATGATCATTGTGTTTGGTTTTATCGTGAATATCACAGAACGGGTTTTCACCTCGAACTTATACGCCTATACATCTGAACCTTATCCGACTGAATACCGCTCGTCCGGCAGCGGATTAGCCTACGGTCTGGGCCGTTTTTCAAACATTTTCGGCTCATTGCTTGTCGGATTTATTGCCGTTCAGCTCGGCTATGTCAGCGTCTTCTTATTTATAGGCGGCTGCTGGCTCGCATGCTCCTTGCTGTTAATCTGCTTCGGCCCTAATACCAATGCGAAACAAATTTAAAAAAGTCAGTGCGGAGCTGCCGCACTGATCTCTTTACAATTCCTTCAATATCCTCGCAGGGTTTCCGCCTACAACAGTGTTAGCGGGCACATCTTTAGTCACAATAGATCCTGAAGCAATCACCGCATTATCACCAATTGTCACTCCTGGGTTAATCACTGCCCGGCCTCCGATCCAAACTTGATCTCCAATTGTCACAGGCTGACCGAACTCCTTCCCGGACTTTCTTTCAATCGGATCGAGAGGATGGCCGGCCGTGTAGATATGTACACCTGGCGCAATCAAACAATGACGGCCGATACGCACCTCACACACATCTAAAATGACACAGTCAAAATTAACAAATGTGTGATCTCCGATATGAATATGATAGCCATAATCACAGCGAAATGTCGGCAGAATCGTGACTTGATCCCCAACCGAACCGAGCAGCTCCTTCAAAAGCTCTGTCCGCACTGCATCATCCTCTGGTGTTTCATTATATTGTCTAATCAGCTGTCTCGCATGCTTGCGTTCTAGTAATAGTTGTTGATCTTCCGGATTGTATAATTCGCCGGCTGCCATTTTTTCTTTTTCTGTCCTCAGCATTCAAGTCACTCCAGATGTTAAATTGTAATTTCAATTAAGTTTCCTTCATCATCTTCAATCACACTTTCATAGTAGCCGTCTCCCGTTGTCCTTGGGCCGTTTACTACTGCGAAACCGTCCTTCTTCAATCGAACAGTCAGTTCATCAACCTTCTCCCGGCTTCCTACGGAAAAGGCAATGTGTGCCCAGCCTGTCATTGTTTGTGAAGGCGGATCGGTCACATTCCCTTTTTTCATAATCTCCAGCCTTGCTCCGGAATCAAACGTAATAAAATAAGATTTAAAATCCTTTTTCTCATTATGATACAAATCATTCGCTTTGCCATTAAAATACGTTTCATAAAAAGACTTCATTCGCTCTAAATCATTGACCCAGATCGCTGTATGTTCAATCCGCATGTCTTTTCCTCCTTTACCTTCAATGAAGTTATAACGTATGAAATGCATTTCAGTTCAAGCTTTTTTCTCAAAGTTATGCTGAATTTTGATATCAACAGGTTCATCCTGCAAAAAAAGAGAAAATGCGGCGGTGCCAAGCTGCTCAAGATTCAAATCGAGCGATGGAAATCCAAGAACACGGCTGATAGAAGTATTTCCCTCACCTATGATTTCAACATCCCAATTATTCTTCTGGGCAAATAGATGAATTCCAGCTGCCACTTCATCACTGTTTGCATAAATAGCAGTAGGAACCCGTTCGCTCGTATAAAAGTGCTCAGCTGCCCGCTCACCGTTATTCATATCATTGCATCCAGACAGCATATGGCGGTCTTCCAGCCTTCCGCAAACGGATTGATAGGCAGAAGCTTTATCAGCCGTGCTTGGGCTCCTGTCGACTTCTCTGACGCATGTAAAAGCGATATTCTCATGTCCGCGGCTTTTTAGATAGCGAAAGCTTTCTGCATAAGCAGCTTTTCTGTCGTTATACGCACATGGGACATCAATGTCACCGGTTTCCTCACAAGCGATGATCGGCCCATATTCCTGATAAGCTAAAATCTTGTCCCAATGATTGGCGCGGGAAGTAATAATGAGGCCGTCAATTTTCTTTGTTTTTAACAGCTCTAAATATTTGATTTCAATAGCGGGGTTATAATTGGTGGGGAGAAGCGTCGTTGCATACTCCTGCTGAAAAGCAGCCTTGGTGATTCCGTTCACGATTTTATCAAAACAGGGATGATCGCTATAAGGCAGAATCACACCGACCGTATGGGTTTTCCCGCGAATGAGATCGATTGCGGTTCGATTTGGTGTATAATTCAATTCCTTCATGACTTGATGCACAAGCTTTCTCTTTTCTACAGACACATACGGATGATGATTCAATACACGCGAAACAGTTGAAACAGATACATTTGCCAGTCTTGCAATCTCTTTTATATTTGCCATCCTCTTTCTCCTTTTTCATATAAAAAAAGCAGTAAGTGTAAAATCCTTACTGCTATCTCATCATATATTGATGATAAGTTCAACAGGACAATGGTCGGAACCCATGACATCCTTTGATATGCCGGCATCTTCAATCTGTTCCTTAAGGCTTTCAGAAACAACAAAATAATCAATGCGCCAGCCGATATTTCTGTCCCGGGCGCCGGCACGATACGACCACCAGGAATAAGCGCCTTCAAGATCAGGATAAACATGACGGAAGGAGTCAACAAAGCCAGCCTCTAATAAACGAGTGAATGCCCCTCTTTCTTGATCTGAAAAACCAGCGTTATTCCGGTTCGCCTTTGGATTTTTCAAATCAATCTCCTGATGGGCTACATTCAAATCACCGCATAAAATGACTGGTTTTTTCTCATCCAATTCAAGAATATAAGTCAATAGAGCCTCTTCCCATTGCATGCGGTAATCGATTCGCTCTAATCCCCTTCTGGAATTTGGCGTGTAAACGGTCATCACAAACACGTTTTCAAATTCCAGCGTAATCACTCTGCCTTCTTGGTCATGCTCTTCTATTCCGATACCGTACATGACACGCAGCGGCTCTTGCTTAGAAAAAACAGCTGTGCCGGAATATCCTTTTTTCACTGCATAATTCCAATACACATGATAGCCCTCAGGCTGGAGATCAACCTGTCCGTCCTGTATCTTTGTTTCCTGAAGACATATGATATCTGCATCCTCTTCTTTCAGATAAGAGAGGAAATCCATTTTTCTCATCACAGCCCGCAGGCCGTTTACATTCCATGAAATCAGCTTCATGTTTCATCCCCCTATAAAAAAGAGCAAGAACCCAAAGGTCCTTGCTCTTTACGTATCAGCTTACTCACCGCTTACGTATGGAAGTAAAGCCATTTGACGTGCGCGTTTGATCGCTGCAGTCAATTTACGTTGGTATTTAGCGTTTGTTCCAGTTACACGACGTGGTAAAATTTTACCGCGCTCAGAAACAAACTTTTTAAGAAGATCTACATCTTTGTAGTCGATGTGCGTGATGCCGTTAGAAGTGAAATAACACACTTTACGGCGTTTCGCACGACCGCCTCTGCGTCCTCCTGCCATTGTCATTTCCCTCCTTTCTTTTTTCATTTTAGGCGATAATCACATTAGAATGGAAGATCGTCATCCGAGATGTCAATCGGTTTGCCATCGTTGGCAAATGGGTCATCATTAAAGCTGTTCCCCTGATTGCGTCTCTGGTTGTTTTGATTTCCCCCGAATGGATTATCATTTTGGCCTCCGCCAAAGTACTGGCCTCCGCCGCTGTTTCCTTCGTTGTATCCACCTGAACCAGAACCGCCGCCGTTTTTCGGCTCAAGAAATTGAACACTTTCAGCTTGGACCTCTGTCACGAAGACACGCTGTCCTTGCTGGTTTTCATAGTTTCTTGTTTGTAAACGGCCATCTACGCCTGCAAGGCTTCCTTTTTTCAAGAAATTTGCAACGTTTTCGGCTTGTCTTCTCCAAGTGACACAATTAATGAAATCGGCCTCACGTTCTCCAGACTGGTTCGTAAATGTACGATTCACAGCAAGAGTAAACGTAGCAACAGCCGCACCGTTTGGCGTATAACGAAGCTCTGGGTCTTTTGTCAGTCTTCCGACTAATACAACTCGGTTAAGCATAAGAAAGACCACCTTTTACCATTATATATTTCAAAATTGCTTATTCTTCTTCTTTAACAACAATGTGGCGAATGATATCGTCACTGATCTTAGCTAGACGGTCAAATTCTTGAACTGCCGCAGCATCAGCTTGAACGTTTAAGATTTGGTAGAAACCGTCGCGGAAATCGTTGATTTCGTAAGCAAGACGACGTTTACCCCAATCCTTTGTTCCAGTGATCTCCGCACCGTTAGAAGTCAGAACGTTGTTGAAACGCTCGATAACTGCTTTTTTAGACTCATCGTCAATGTTTGGGCGGATAATGTACATAACTTCGTACTTTCTCATCTGTTTGCACCTCCTTTTGGACTAAGCGGCCCATAATGGGCAAGGAGCAATAATTCTATTACTCACAATTTTATATTATACCAAAGCTCTTGTCCCTTTACAACTGCATCCTAAACATTAAATCGGAAATGAATAACATCTCCGTCTTGGACAACATATTCTTTCCCTTCGAGGCGGACTTTTCCTGCTTCTTTGGCTCCTGCCATACCGCCGCCCGCAAGAAGATCCTCATAAGCAACTGTCTCAGCGCGAATGAAGCCTCGCTCAAAGTCACTATGAATAATTCCTGCACACTCAGGGGCTTTCATGCCTTTTTTGAATGTCCAAGCTCTGACTTCCTGCTCTCCCGCCGTGAAGTATGTTGCAAGGCCAAGAAGAGAGTAAGACGCTTTGATCAGCTGATCAAGACCTGATTCTTGAATGCCCAGCTCTTCCAAGAACATTTGCTTTTCTTCGCCTTCAAGCTCAGCAATCTCGGATTCGATTTTCGCACACACAACGATTACTTCTGCGTTTTCGCCGGCAGCGTACTCGCGAATCTTTGCTACATTTTCATTGCCAGATGGATCAGCCACTTCATCTTCACTTACATTGGCCACATACAAAATAGGCTTCGAAGTCAGTAAATGGAGCTGCTTCACAAGCTTTTGCTGCTCTTCAGTGAATTCTACAGATCGAGCAGGCTTTTCACTCTCAAACGCTTCTTTCAGTTTAGATAAAATCTCAAACTCATATACAGCGTCTTTATCTTTTTGTTTCGCAAGTTTGCTGACGCGTGTAATCCGCTTTTCAACCGTTTCCATATCGGCGAGGATCAGCTCAAGGTTGATCGTTTCAATGTCATCAATCGGATCAACTTTTCCGGAAACGTGTGTAATGTTGTCATTGGAAAAAGCACGGACAACGTGGCAAATCGCGTCAACCTGGCGAATATGGGATAGGAATTTGTTACCGAGTCCTTCTCCTTTAGATGCGCCTTTTACAATCCCTGCAATATCAGTAAATTCAAAAGCAGTCGGCACAGTCTTCTTCGGGTTGACCAGCTCAGTCAGCTTTTGCAGACGATCATCAGGTACTTCTACAATTCCCACGTTCGGATCAATCGTACAGAACGGGTAGTTCGCTGATTCGGCACCGGCCTGTGTAATTGCGTTAAATAGTGTTGATTTCCCGACGTTCGGCAAACCAACAATTCCAGCTGTTAAAGCCATTCTTTCATCTCCTCTATATAAAACCGTCATTGTATGAACGTATTTTGAACCTAGAGCAATTATAAGGAGGTTCACTGGAAAAGACAAGCTGACAAAAAAGCATTTTCAGCCTGCCAATCCCTTTGATTATGCTTTTTTCAAGCCTACTAAACAGTCAAAAATTGTACTTCCCATTCCATTATCAGAATTTGTATCATTTGTCAGTGCATTGACTGAACCTCCAAAAGCCGCCCACATGCCTTCATCTATATTAATCGTCTTCGCATGAGCCTGCTTCATCACTTTCACCGTTCCCTTCAAGCGTCCGCGGTCATTAAAGATGACAACCTCGTCTCCATCCTGAAGATCCTGCTCAGCCGCTATATCTGGAGAAATATCGACCTGAACGTGCTGAAGCTTTTCAATAAACGGCACATGCTGTGAATGGTTGGAACGCTGCGGATGAATGGACAACAGCGTATAAGGATACTTTCCAGCTAACGCCTCATTATGGAAAACAGATTCTTCTGGCACATTTAATTGAAGCAAGCCGCTAAACCCTTTTTGCTCAGCTAGTGACGAAGTAAATTCAAATTTCCCGCTCGGCGTCAAAAACTCATAGTCATCCCACGGAACCTGCTTGACCGGAAGAGGGAGGTGGCCTTTTTCTTTTAAACGCTCAAGTGTCACACCTTCTGCTTCCAATGAAGAAAGCCCCATCTCTAGAAATTCTTCAGTACTGTGCTCAAAAAGCTCGCCAAACCCAAGGCGTTTTGCAAGCTCTGACCAGATCCAGCTGTCCGACTTCGCTTCACCCTGGGGCTCCACAAGTTTTTTTCCGTACTGAACATAGTGGTGATACATACTGGAATAGTAGATATCCTCTTCTTCAAAAACAGTGGCAGTCGGCAAAACATAATCACACAGCTTTGCGGTATCTGTCATAATGGAATCAATGGCTACCGTCATTGGAACCTTTTCAAAAGCTTGTCTGACTTTGTTTGTATTCGGCACCTGAGTCAGCGGATTTCCGCACGTCACAATCATCATCTCAATCGCAGGATCAGCAGCGGTCAACACTTCTTCAGCCTGCGTCATCATTGAGAATGAACGTGATGCTGTTTTTAATTCCGGCAGCGTCAGCTTTGTTTTTGCAAAGCTCTCGCCAATCTGGACATTTCCGAAATTCGCGCCGCCGCCCTTAATTCCGACATTTCCGCTTGCCGCAACGAGTGCATCAATCCAGCGAATCGTTCCGCCGCCGTTTTTATATCGCTGCATGCCTAGCCCCATAAAAGTAGACACCGGACCATCTGCATACAAACTGGCCAAATACTCCAGCTCCTCCATAGAAGTTTCTGTTTTCACAATAAACTCTTCCAGAGAAACAGTTTTCAATAGCTCTTTCACATCATCAAAACCGACAGAGTGCTCAGAAATAAACGTTTCATCCGTTCTTCCCGTCTCAATCAGAACCTTCAAAACAGCAGACGCAAGCCAGCCATCCATTCCCGGCTTGACAGAGATATAGCGGTCGGCAAGCTTAGCAGTCGGATTGAAGATCGGATCAATCACCGTAATCGTGGCACCCTTCTTTTTCACCTGCTGCAAGTGATGGTATAAGTGCATATTTGTTCTGGATACATTTCTTCCCCACACAACAACATGCTTGCTGTTGTAAATATCAAGCGGACCGTGCCCGTACGAACGGCCAAAATCCCAGCTTTGCGCCTCGATGCCGGAGCCCCAGCATATGCTTCCGACGATTTCAGTCACACCGCCATATCCATTAAAAAAACGCTGATCAAGCGCTTTTAACAAACCATTATTCGCATAATCATGGCTGTGCAAAACAGCAGTCGTCTCCGACGTTTCCTTGATCTCCCGAAGTTTATCGGCAATTTCATCAAGTGCCTGCTCCCAGGAAATCCTTACAAACTCGCCATTTTGTTTTTTCATCGGATAGCGAAGCCGATCAGGCGAATTTGTTTTTGTCTCAAGCATTCTGCCACGGCCGCAGATTTTGCCTTCCGTAATCGGATGGTTTGGATCCCCGTCCACTTTCGTTACCTTTCCGTCTTCAACAGTCACCAAAAAGCCGCAGCTGTCCCAACAATTCAGCGGACATGCCGACTGATGCACTTTGCTCATCGCCGTCTTCTCCTTACCTTCTATATGAAAAAGCATGAGTGTCGGCCTATTTATGAAGTAGGCTCCTCATGCTTGACTAGTACTTTTTTTAGTTTTCTTTCAAATTCTTTTCTCGGAATCATAACACTGTGAGAGCATCCCTCACACTTAATTCGAATATCCATTCCCATGCGTATAATTTTCCAGCTGTTCGCTCCACATGGATGCGGTTTTTTCATTTCTACGATATCATTCAGGCCAAAGTCTTTATCCGCCAAGACCCTTCACCTCTTTTCATAAACTGCTGTATCTATTGTACAAAAAAACTGATCATAAGAGCAATTAAGATACCTGAAAAGAAATACATCCTCTTATTTCCATTTACTTAAAATAGGATATAAGAGCAGACAAACTAACAAATACAAATTTAACATCCCGTATATCGGGTACAAAAACGCGATCAAATCAGAAAATCCTAAAGAAGTAAAAGGTACCATTAACATTAACAAAATCAACACAATCAACCATCTCGGCATATGAACAAACCCCATCAGCCGGCTGGACAGCCCCAGCAATCCCGCTACCGTCGTCGTGTAAATGGCCAGACACAGCACCGCCGTCATACATAAAAAAAGGACATAAGGCGCACCCTCCAGAACGGCAAACAGCGGTATTTCAAACTGAGAAAGGGAGCCCGCCAGCTCCACTAACGTTTCATTATAAACAAATGAGATCACGCCAAAAATGAGACCGCTTGCCACACTTGCGATTTTCGCTTCTCCGAGTCCTTTCATCTCTTTCCCAACAGAGGATAAAATCGCAACAACTGAAAGGATGTTTAAAGAAGTAAACGTTATGCTCGCAGGCCAGTTATACTGCTGAGACAAATCAATCGTCCACGTATGGTGATGTGTGCTCTGAAAAGAGATCAGCGCATATAAAAGCCCCGCTACTAACACAGGAATCAAAATACTATTTATAGATAATATTCCTTTCACATCCCACAAAAACAAACACACTGTCACGATGCAGATCAGCGCGATTCCCCACCAGAAAGGAAGCTTGTACATCTGCAGGGTCACACCGCCTCCGGCAATCATCACCATAGTCGTCGAAAACAAATAAAAAATGATGAGAACATCATAAATTTTCGCCAGCCACGGCCCCATTAAATGCTCCAGAACCGGCAGAAAATGAGTGGATTGAACCTTAAAACTGATTTTCATCACAATATAAGACGAGAAAATGAACATGATTGTAAACAGCAAAATAGCAAGTCCGCTTTCCGCCCCAAAAAACTGCCAAATCTCCTGACCGCTCGCATATCCGGCCCCGATCAGGCTCCCTAATATGAGCAGCATCCACTTCATTCCGGCTCTCCACAACATCATCACCTCATAGACAAAGATCAGCTTGTTTCCGTTATTGTTACTATATAAATAAAAGAAGGTAAAAATGCCATATTTTCATAGACATTTGAACACAAGCTGAAATTACCATCCGAAATACTCATAATAAAAGACTGCTGATGCAGGCAGTCTAAAAAAATATCATTTTGCCGCGGAATGAAGGAATGAACCTCATTAACCATGCCTATCTATAAAGTGTTTTGTAAGCAGACCATAGCTTGATCATGATCGAGGCAATGGGGGACAATATTTGTAATTCACCCACTAACCATTCATATTATAACCTCTACTTTTTTAAAATCTCCGGTGTCATACACAAAGCATAAAAAACCGTACTGCTGGATATACTGTAAACAACCTTACATAACGAAACACACACCATAGCAATTCTGTTACCTACTATAACAAGGAAGTGAAACCTATGAATCGAAAAGGCGGGCTTTTTTCCTCTCAGGAACGAGTAAAACAATACGTTTCACATACAGATGCAGCTGCAGCAAAGCAAATCCAAACCATTCTTTCTTCATCCTTACGTAAAGCTGCCGGCAAACCAATTGTCGTGGTTTGTATCGGAACAGACCGTTCAACCGGTGATTCGTTGGGCCCGCTCGTAGGAATGAAACTCAAACAGATGCAGCTCACTAGATTCCATGTCTACGGAACCTTATCTGACCCCGTCCATGCTGTGAACATGAAGGACAAAATCAGTGACATTCATAAATTACATAAAAACCCATTTATTATAGCGGTCGATGCATGCTTAGGCCGCGTTAAGAGTGTGGGTTCATTTCAAATCGGAGACGGGCCATTAAAGCCTGGAGCCGGTGTGCAAAAAGACCTTCCTGAAGTGGGAGATCTTCATATTAACGGAATCGTGAATGTTAGCGGTTTCATGGAGTATTTTGTATTGCAAAACACAAGACTCAACCTGGTCATGAATATGGCCAATGTTCTCGCGGAAGGATTGAGTTTAACAGATCGGACAGAGTGGAGGCAAGAACGCCTGAACCCGCTGCAAAGGCTCACTGGGCGCATATAAAACAAAAACCATCTTCGCATGAAAGATGGTTTCTTCATTTATGATTCTCGTTCAGACAAAAGCTCTAAAATCCGGTCAAGGTCTTCATTAGAGAAAAATTCAATTTCGATTTTGCCTTTTTTCTTCTGTCTTTTAATATGAACTGTTGTTCCAAAATAATTTTGGAGATAGGATTCCCGTTCTTTTAGAACCGCGTCTTTCACAGGTTCTTTTTTCTTTGTTTCACGTGGAACATTCTGATTTAACTGCTGAATCAGCTGCTCAAGCTGGCGAACATTAAGCTGCTCCGCAATCACTTTTTGTACAAGCGGTTCAAGCTTATTTTTGTTTTTTAAGCCAAGAAGCGTGCGCCCATGTCCCATAGAGAGCGTACCTTCGGCAATAAGCTGCTGAATATTTTCTGGCAGTGTCAGCAGTCTTAAATGATTCGCAATATGCGGTCTGCTTTTTCCAAGACGTTTGGCAAGCTGTTCTTGCGTGAGATCTAAGTGTTTCAGCAAAGAGTCATATGCCTGTGCCTCTTCAAGCGGAGATAAATCTTCGCGCTGAAGGTTTTCTAATAAAGCAATTTCCCTCATTAACGCCTCTGATAATTCACGGACAATCGCGGGAACTGTCTCTAAACCCGCCAGCTTTGCTGCCCGAAAACGCCGTTCCCCCGCAACAATATCATAGCCTTTTAAAGATTTCCTGACGATAAGCGGCTGAAGAATGCCATGCTGCAGCACAGATTCTTTTAGTTCAGCTAATGCCTCGTCATCAAAGTGTTTTCTTGGCTGATAAGGATTAGGGCGTAAATCGGCAATTTTAATTTCTTCAACTGTCTCTTCAGACAAATCTACCTGATTAAATAACGCATTAATCCCTTTTCCAAGGCCTTTAGCCATTCGCAGCCACTTCCTTTGCTAAATCTAAATATACTTCCGCACCTCTTGACCGCGGATCGTATAAAATGATGGGTTTTCCGTGACTCGGTGCCTCACTCAGACGGACATTACGCGGAATAACTGTCTTATATACTTTATCTCTAAAATACTTTTTAACCTCTTCAATCACTTGAATGCCAAGGTTTGTCCGAGCATCAAGCATTGTCAGCAATACACCTTCAATCATTAAATCCGTATTCAAATGCTTTTGCACAAGACGTACTGTATTTAATAACTGGCTGAGCCCCTCCAAGGCATAATATTCACACTGTACAGGAATCACAACGGAATCCGAGGCAGTAAGGGCATTAATCGTCAGCAGACCCAATGACGGCGGACAATCAATGATAATGTAATCATAATTTTGCTTTACTGCTTCAAGCGCTCTTTTCAATCTCACTTCTCTTGAAATTGTAGGAACCAGCTCGATCTCAGCCCCGGCAAGCTGAATCGTCGCAGGGATCACGTCCAAGTTCTCGACTGTCGTTGCTTTAATAATATCTATAACATCTGCATCATCTACTAAAATATCGTACACACACTGCTCTACATCGGCTTTTTCAATCCCTAATCCGCTTGTCGCATTTCCCTGCGGATCAATATCTACCAGCAGAACCCTTTTCCCTATGTAAGCCAAACATGCCCCAAGGTTGACAGACGTCGTTGTTTTGCCGACCCCGCCTTTTTGGTTCGTAATTGCTATGATTTTTCCCACGATGTCACCTACTTTCACATGAACATGTACTATCTTGCTTCTATTCTATCAAAAAAAGATTAAAGCGTTTCATTTTTTTCATCATTTTGTTCTGAATCAGAAGGGAAATAATTGAAAATTCAAGTACGCTTTATGCTTTCTCTTATAAATTCTACAATTTCTATGTTTTTTTGACTTAAAAAAGGAATTTCTTAAAGAAAAAAAGAAGAAGTCACAGTAACAGAACGTGGAAACAGGACGGTGAGAGAATGGTTTATCAAACAAAGAGAGATGTACCCGTTACGCTGATGATTGTGTTTCTCATATTACTGATACAAGCAGATGCCATTGTTCCTTTTGTGCTGGGAAATATGAGAGTTTCGGGCTGGGTCATTTTTATTCTGCTGACTCTTTTAAACGGACTCATCATATGGAGCTTTATTGATCTGAAATATGTATTGAAGGAGCACCATCTGATCATTAAAGCCGGACTGATCAAACATCAAATTCCTTACGAAACAATCGATAAAGTGATCCAAAAAAAGAAGCTGTGGTCAGGTTTCCGTCTAATTGGCTCACGTCATACCATCACGGTCTACTATCAGGGAGGATGGGGACATGCGGTGATTTCACCGCAAAATACTGAAGAATTTATCCACAAGCTCAAAGAAAAGAATTCTAATATAACAATTTTCGCTAAAAGTAATTAATTACCTTTTTCAATTAATATAAAAAGCTCTCCTGCTTTTCAGGAGAGCTTTTATTTTGGTATGCGAATCGTTAATTGAATATATTCTTCAAATTCTTCTTCTTCCGTATTCAATTTTACACCACTGTCCTCCACCATTGATAGTGACTGGCGAATCGTGTTCATCGCAATTCTTGTATCTCTGCTGAACGCTTTGCGTCTCGGCTTTGGCTTTCTCTGGCCTTGCTCCAGCATTTTCACCACGCGGTCTTCCGTCTGCTTTACATTTAAACTTTTCTCAATAATCTCTGTGAGCAGTGTGACTTGAAGCTCGGGCTGTTTCAGCGGAATCAGCGCTCTGGCATGACGCTCGGTGATTTTCTTCTCCATAATCGCGTCTTGGACTGGCTGAGGCAGCTTTAATAACCGGAGCTTATTTGCAATTGTAGACTGCCCTTTTCCTAAACGCTGTGCGAGTGCCTCCTGTGTTAAATCATGCAGCTCAAGCAGCCTAGCATAAGCATGGGCTTCCTCAATAGAAGACAATTCTTCCCGCTGCAAGTTTTCAATTAACGCCACAGAAGCGGTTTCCGTGTCGGAAAAATCCTTAATAATCGCCGGAATCTTTTCCCACTCAAGCGATTGCACCGCTCTCCAGCGTCTTTCACCTGCAATGAGTTCGTATTGGCCTTCTTCTTCTGTATGCCTAACAACAATCGGCTGAATAATGCCGTGTGTATGAATGGTCATTGCTAACTCTTTGATTTTTTCATCTGAGAAAATGGTGCGTGGCTGAAAACGGTTGGGAACGATAGCATTTACCGGTATTTCCAGAATCTCTTCTTTGTTTGTATCATGTTCAGCAATCTCCGGCTCCTGTTCCTTCTCACCAAGCCCGAAGAAACGAGAGAATGAATGCTTCATGTACCTACACCACCTTTAAAAACTGCCATTTTTATAATTCTATTTTCTCATGGTTTTTCCTGCTATACATCCATCAATTTTGATGAAAATATGATGGTATTGTCATATCAGGCTGTCTAAATTACCCTTCAATTGGCGATTTATTAGGAGTTCCCGGTTTTCTTGGATACTTCTTAGGTGTATTTTTTATCTTGCGTATCACCATAATATTACGATCGCTTTCTTCAATAGGCAGCTTAAAGGAATGGACATTCTCAAGTTCTCCTCCAAGCGTCGTGATTGCTTTTTTGCCTGCATTCAGTTCTTCCTCAGCTGATGCTGCTTTTAAAGCAACAAATAAACCGTTTTTCTTCACCAGAGGCAAGCAAAGCTCACTCAAAACAGATAATCTTGCAACTGCTCGCGCCGTCACAATATCATAGCTTTCCCGCACGTCTTTCCGTTGTCCGAACGTTTCAGCTCTGTCATGGCAGAATGTTGTATTCTCCAATTGCAAAGCTTCAGATAACTTTTCTAAAAAGGTAATCCGTTTGTTCAGTGAATCCACGATTGTGACATTGAGGTGCGGAAAACATATTTTTATCGGCAGACTTGGAAAACCCGCTCCCGCTCCGACATCACAAATCGTGTTCACTTGATTGAAGTCGACATAGAAAGCAGCTGTAATGGAGTCATAAAAATGCTTCAGATACACTTCTTTTTTCTCTGTAATTGAAGTCAGGTTGATTTTTTCATTCCATTCAACCAGCATGTCGTAATACAGCTCAAATTGCTCCAGCTGACGGGGAAAAAGGGAGATCCCTTTTTCCGCCAAACCGGAAGTGAATTCTTCAATATTCATGCCGTCATCCTTTCTACTCGGCTATCTTCGCAATGCGTCCCTGCTCTAAATACACCAATAGAATTGAAATGTCCGCCGGGTTTACACCGGAAATGCGGGAAGCTTGGGCAACAGACAGAGGGCGCACATTTTTCAGCTTTTGACGCGCCTCAGTCGCGATCCCTTTGATTGCGTCATAATCAATTCGATCCGGAATTTTTTTATTTTCCATCTTCTTCAGTTTTTCCACTTGCTGAAGAGATTTTTCAATATATCCTTCATATTTCACTTGGATTTCCACTTGTTCTGCCACGTCTTGAGGAACCGGCACTTCTGGCGGCGCCAGTTTTGTGACTGTTTCATAGTTCATTTCAGGACGTTTCATCAAGTCTGTGCCGCGAACTCCATCTTTCAATTCACTTCCGCCAAGAGAACGGATATATTCTTGGTTTTCTGGAGACGGCTTGATAATTACAGAATACAGACGTTTTTTCTCCGCTTCGATCGCCGCTTTTTTCTTCTCAAAAGCTGCATACCGCTCATCAGAAATCAATCCAATGCGGTGCCCGATTTCTGTCAGGCGCAAATCAGCATTATCATGGCGAAGAAGCAATCTGTATTCAGCACGTGATGTCAAGAGACGATAAGGCTCATTAGTCCCTTTTGTTACAAGGTCATCAATCAGAACACCAATGTAGGCGTCAGAACGGCTTAGAATCACTTCTTCTTTTCCAAGCGCTTTTCGTCCTGCATTGATTCCCGCCATAATTCCTTGTCCCGCGGCTTCTTCATAACCGGATGTTCCGTTAATTTGGCCTGCAGTGTAAAGGTTGGTGATTTTTTTCGTTTCAAGTGTCGGCCAGAGCTGTGTCGGTACGATCGCATCATACTCGATCGCATAGCCGGCTCTCATCATTTGCACGTTTTCAAGTCCAGGAATCGTTGCAAGCATTCTTTGCTGTACGTCTTCTGGAAGACTAGTAGATAAACCTTGGACATAGACTTCCTGTGTATTTCTGCCTTCCGGCTCAAGGAAGATCTGGTGACGCGGTTTATCATTAAATCGTACAACTTTATCTTCAATGGACGGGCAATATCTTGGGCCAGTACCTTTGATCATACCGGAATACATCGGTGAACGGTGCAGGTTGCTGTCAATAATCTCATGTGTCTCAGGGCTTGTATATGTCAGCCAGCAAGGGAGCTGATCTGTGATATACTCCACTGTTTCATATGAGAAAGCGCGAGGCACTTCGTCACCAGGCTGAATTTCCGTTTTGCTGTAATCAATTGTGTCGCTTTTAACGCGAGGCGGCGTACCTGTTTTAAAACGAACAAGGTCAAAACCCAGTTCCTCTAAATGCTCAGAAAGCTTAATAGATGGCTGCTGGTTATTCGGGCCGCTTGAGTAAGACAGATCGCCAAGAATGATTCGTCCTCTTAGATAGGTCCCTGTCGTCATGACAACTGCTTTCGCACGATAATGTGCGCCGGTTTGTGTAACCACACCTCGGCATTCGCCGTCTTCAACGATCAGCCGCTCCACAATTCCTTGCAGCAATGTTAAGTTTGGTTCTTTTTCAAGTGTATTTTTCATTTCGTGCTGATATTGGAATTTGTCTGCTTGTGCACGCAATGCACGAACCGCAGGACCTTTTCCTGTATTCAGCATTCTCATTTGAATATGCGTTTTATCGATGTTTCTTCCCATTTCTCCGCCAAGCGCGTCAATCTCACGAACGACAATCCCTTTTGCGGGGCCGCCGACAGACGGATTACATGGCATAAATGCAACCATATCTAGGTTGATGGTCAAGACAAGCGTTTTGGCGCCTTGACGTGCAGATGCGAGGGCAGCCTCAACACCGGCATGCCCGGCGCCAATCACAATCACATCGTATTGGCCTGCTTCATACCCCATGATTCTAGTTCCTCCTTTTATTATTTTCCTAAACAGAATTGTGAAAAGAGCTGATCAATTAAGCTTTCGTGGACAGAATCTCCGATGATTTCGCCCAAAAGCTCCCAGCATCTTGTAAGGTCGATTTGCACCATGTCGATCGGGACATCCTGTTCGATGCCGCTAAGCGCATCTTCAATGGCCCGTTTTGCTTGCTGTAAAATAGAGATGTGACGTGTGTTGCTGACATAAGTCAGATCCCCGCTTTCAATGGCACCCGTGTAGAACAGCGATTGAATCGCTTCTTCCAGATCATTGATGCCTTCCTCTTTTAATAGAGATGTCGTAACAACAGGACGTCCATTGGCAAGCTCACGGACACGCTCACTGTCAATCTTCGCCTCAAGGTCAGTCTTATTCAAAATCACGATAACGTCCATGCCCTCAACGGCTTCAAAAAGCTTTACATCTTCTTCAGAAAGCTCTTCACTATTATTAAGAACAAGTAAAATCAGGTCCGCTTCCTTCAGAACCTGGCGAGAACGTTCAACACCGATTCGCTCAACAATGTCTTCTGTTTCGCGAATACCCGCTGTATCAACCAGACGAAGTGGGACGCCTCTTACATTCACGTATTCCTCAATTACATCCCGTGTCGTTCCGGGAATATCGGTTACAATGGCTTTTGCCTCATGAACGAGACTGTTCAGAAGAGATGATTTTCCTACGTTCGGCCGGCCGATAATGACGGTAGAAAGACCTTCACGCAAGATTTTTCCTTGCTCAGAAGTCCTCAACAGCGCCTCAATTTCCTTTTTAACGGCGGTTGCCTTTTCAACTAAAATCTGATGCGTCATTTCCTCTACATCATCATACTCCGGATAATCGATATTCACCTCAACATGAGCCAGGGTTTCTAAAATCTCACTGCGCAAACGGCGCACCAAAGCAGAAAGACGCCCTTCCATTTGATTCATAGCAACGTTCATTGCCCGGTCCGTTTTCGCTCTGATTAAGTCCATAACCGCTTCCGCCTGTGAAAGATCGATTCGCCCGTTTAAAAACGCACGTTTCGTAAATTCGCCAGGCTCTGCCAGTCTCGCTCCCTCTCTCAATGCGAGCTGAAGCACTTGGTTCACAGTCACAATTCCCCCGTGACAGTTAATCTCGATAACATCTTCTCGTGTAAAAGTTCTCGGCGCTTTTAACACTGATACCATTACTTCCTCAACGACACGATCTGAAGGTCTGTCTACGATATGACCATAATGAATCGTATGTGATTCAACCGAGCCGAGTGTTTTCCCCTTCGGTCCTTTATAAATTTTATCTGCGATTTGAATGGCTTCTGGTCCGCTCAACCGTACAATCGCAATCGCGCCTTCTCCCATCGGTGTGGAAATTGCCGCAATTGTATCCATGCTGTTCACCTCTCTTTACTTATGTTTCATCTATATAAAAAAAATTTTTATTATGCCAAAACTAAAAGATAACATAGTTTGGTTCGAAGTGGAAGATGTGTTATCCACAGAAATAGAAATTCATCCCTTATTACTTTAACTTATCCACATGTGAATAACAATTAATTTTATTTCCTGAACTTCCTTTTTATCAACAGGATACACCTAAAAAGAAAAAACTTAAACGGCAAAACCTTGATATTACTAGGAAAAGTAGATTTTTCGCATACAAAAAAACCGAAATCCGATTTTTACCGGACTTCGGTTTTATGCTATTTTTTATGGGAAATAACGAGATGGCGATTTTCGCCTTCACCCATTGAATATGTTTTGATCTGGTGGTTTGCATATCCAGAAAGAGTATCATGAATAACTTTTCTTTCACTGGATGGCATAGGCTCAAGCTGGATTGCTTTTTTCGTTTTCAAGACCTGGTCAGCAAGCCTGATGGCCAGCTGGCTCAGCGTTTCCTTTCTTTTCAAACGATAGTTTTCTGCATCCACCGTCACATTTTTATATTGGCCTGGATAACGGTTAAGAACTAGCTGTGTCAATGTTTCAAGAGCATTTAAGGTTTGTCCTCTTTTCCCAATCAACAATGCCGTTTTTTCACCTGTTATATGGAATCTCACTGTCTTTTTGCTTTCTTGAACAGTCACATCAGACTTTCCGGCAATGGCTTCGGCAATCGTTTGAAGATAAGACTTCGCTTGCTGAATCGGATCAATCTTTTCAACTAGCTTGACGATCGCCGGCTTTTTACCGAAAATACCGAGAAACCCTTTGTGTCCCTCTTCAATAACAGTAATTTCTACTTTATTCCTCGTTAATCCAAGCTCTTGCAATCCGGACTGTACTGCTTCATCGACATTTCGCCCTGCAGCAGTCACATTCCTCACTTTTTCTTTCCTCCGGCTTTTTGCGGCTCAGGATTTTTTTTAATATCAGGCCCTTTAATGAGGAAAGTTTGCGCAATCATAAACAAGTTACCGACTACCCAATAAAGAGAAAGAGCCGCCGGGAAGTTGATCGCAAATACGATAATCATAATTGGCATAATCCAAAGCATCATCGCCATTTGCGGATTTTGCTGCGCATTGCCCGCCATCATCAGTTTTTGCTGAACAAATGTGGCGACACCGGCAACGATAGGAAGAATATAGAAAGGATCCTTTTCTCCTAAGTCAAACCATAAGAAGCTATGCTCTGAAATCGCCTGTGTTCTCATGATTGCATGATAGAATCCAATTAAAATCGGCATCTGGATCAAAATCGGGAAACATCCCGCCAATGGATTAACACCATGCTTTTGGAATAAAGCCATTGTTTCCTGCTGAAGCTTTTGCTGTGTTTTTTGATCCTTTGAGCTGTATTTTTCTTTCAGCTTTTGCATTTCCGGCTGTAAAGCCTGCATCGCTTTCGAACTTCTCAGCTGCTTAATCATCAGCGGTAAAATTAATAAACGAATTAAAATGGTAACAAGAATAATTGAAAGTCCGTAGTTATCTCCCGTCAATTTCGCTACATACGTAATGAGCTCAGACAATGGATATACTACGTACTTGTCCCAGAAATGCGGACTATCTGCAGTGATCGGCTCTTTCACACTCGAGCATCCAGCCAAAAGCATGAATACGCCAACCATACTTAATAGCAACCCTATTCTCCTTTTCAACAACATTTCCTCCTATAATTAATCTTTACACTCTTTTATTGCAAAGCATACTTGTATGTATTTTAGCATCTTTCAGTTTTAAATGGTGTCTTTTTCTGATCAACCAGAAAGGAAGCGCTTTTAAAAGTTGTAAGAAAGCAGTGGTGATGCCTACTTTGACGAAGATTTCTTATATAATGAAGACTTTCTGAATAGATGCTGCAGACTTTTTTTCGTTTCCTCATATGTCAGCTGGCTCGCCGGTTTTCTGGCAATAATGATATAGTCCTTTTCCTTCAGTCTCTCTTTCTCTTCAAGAAAGGCCTGCCGAATCAAACGTTTGATCCGATTTCGCATCACAGCATTGCCAATTTTTTTGCTGACGGAAAGCCCGACACGCAGCTCATCATTTTCAGGCTGATCAAGCGTATATAAGACAAACTGGCGGTTTGCAACTGATGTCCCATGTTTAAACACTTTTTGAAAATCTTCATTTTTCTTTAAACGATTTCGCTTCTTCAAATGACTCACTCCGATACTGGCTGGCAGAAACTTTTAAAATTTATTATGAAAATGAGATGCATTGAACCAGGAAGCAAGCCCCGGTTCATTACGCATCACATCTATCTTTTCCCATAACGTGAAAAAAGACCACTGACATTATTCAGTGGCCTAAGCTGATAATACTTTTCTGCCTTTGCGGCGACGGCGTGCTAAAACTAGACGACCGTTTTTTGAACTCATACGGCTTCTGAAGCCATGAACTTTGCTGCGTTTACGGTTATTCGGTTGGAATGTTCTTTTCATTTATGACACCTCCCTCGAGGAATAGCTGTTAAAGACAGTCTTACTTATTATATTTGCGTTACCTATTCATTGTCAACTTTACTAGTGCTTTTATTTCTTGCAACCATAATAGGATACCATACCTTTTCAACTTTCGAAACCTTATTTTTTAGATTCCTTAATTTAACGAAAAAAAGACAGATCCAAACAATTTGCCCCTAAAATCACGCGTGTGGATATCTTTTTCGACTTTTTTTAATATCCACAAAGGTTATCGACAACATTTTCACATTACCAACCCCTGTGGACAATATTTTTTCAACAGGTTGTCCGCTTTGTGGATAAGATTGTGACAACCATTGCAAGCTCTCGTTTATTTTGGTATTATATTTGTGTTTTAACTCTTGATTACTAATCTTACCTTTCCTCTTTATCCACAAAGTGTGGATAAGTTGTGGATTGATTTCACACAGCTTGTGTAGAAGGTTGTCCACAAGTTGTGAAATTTGTCGAAAAGCTATTTATCTACTATATTATATGTTTTCAACATTTAATGTGTACGAATGGTAAGCGCCATTTGCTCTTTTTTTGTGTTCTATAACAGAGAAAGATGCCATTTTCTATGAAAAGGAGGGACGTGCCGGAAG
>NZ_CP070484.1:0-82935 GCF_016924995.1 Bacillus sp. LJBS06
ATGGCTATCGTAGCAAGTGGTCAAACAACTATTATGGATATGAATGATGCAATTATTTCAGGTACAGCCCCCACCTCCCCCACTGTCGGTACCCTCTGGATCGATTCCTCTGTCTCTCCAAACGTTTTAAAAAGTTGGAATGGTTCATCTTGGGTAATTCAATCCTTAGCATTATCAGGATTAGATCCAGCTGCCAATACAACTTTGACAAATACAACTAAGACAGCTAATGAGGCAAAATCTACAGCTGATTCTGCCAAATCAACGGCTGATGCAGCCAAAACAGCTGCGACAACAGCTCAAACTACAGCTAATGGGAAAAACAAAGCTTTCCGACAATCTACCCAACCAACTGGAACATTAACTGCAGGCGACTTATGGTTTGACACAGCTAACGGAAATAGAGTTAGCATTTACGATGGTTCGAAGTGGGTTTTATCACAGTTTGGAAATGCTGCAGTTGATAATTTAGATGCTGGTTCAATTACTACAGGTACTCTAAAAGCAATTGATATTTCAGCTTCATTTGTTGATTCAAACGGTCAGGTGAATGGCACTTATTTTGATGGTGATGAATTTAGATTTATGAAATTTAAGTCTGGTGTTAGTAACCCAGATTTAAAGAACCCGAACATCTCAGAAATTGAACAGCTATCAAAAATATTTGTCGATGGATTCGCTTATGCAACAAGTACTTCTGCTTATGGTCTCGGGGCGGCCGGTCTCTTCTATGAAGGAGTTGGAGAAGAGAATATAGGTGCATGGTCGATTGGTTCTAGCGCGGCAGGGACAATGACCGTAGTTTCTGATTCTAATATTGATATTGAAGTTGGATCGGGCCAAACCATTTCTTTATATGGAAATGTCTTTCTCGGTGGTGACTTGAACGCTAGCAATCACAATCTCAATAACGTCAACCATATTACAATCAATGACGCAGGTGGTGGCGAAGGCATTGAATGGCTTGGCGGTAACGGATGGAAAATCGTTGAGTCTGATAACAACCTATCTAATGTTTCAGCCGGAGCTTTACAGATTGCAAGTGGTGGTCAAAGAAGAATGTCTATTTCCACAGCTGGTAATGTGTATCTTTCCGGAACTACCTTCAAAGGAGAGTCGGGTGGGACTACTCATTTCGCTAGTCAAGGTGCAGCAAGACTGGTAAGTGATGGTGGTGCCGAATTCCTAGTCGGATCAGATGGTACAGGTTCACGTGTTTGGTCAATGGATATTTACAATAGAACCTATAGTTCGTCTCCAAACTTATATATCACAGGTGCTGGGACCCTAGGGAGAAGTACATCGGCTCGAAAATATAAATTATTAGAAGAACAGATTTCCGAAGAACTTCCTTACAACATCTTGAAACTTAATCCGAAGACTTGGTTTGATAAATCAGCTGTAGAACAATTAGCTGGGGCCATTGAGAGAAGTGAAGATCTCACTGACTCAGATATTCCTTACCTTGAAAGAATAGGTGGATTAATCGCTGAAGATGTTGAAGATGCTGGATTATCCTTATTTGTTCACTATAGTAATCCGGATGAAAATGGTCACCGTGAAGTTGAGGGCCTAATGTATGACAGACTATGGGTTTTGTTAATTCCATTGGTTAGAGAACTCTTTAATCGAGTCGAAACCCTTGAAGAAAAACTTAAAAGGAGATAAAAGCATACATGATAACAAGAATTGAACAACAAATGCTTGATAAAGGTATCTCTTCTTTTACTCAATATGATATGAACACTTTGATTGTAAGAATTGCCGACAAACTCGGAAAGCTCCCATATGAAATTACGGAAGATGTAATACTTCAACATCATAAAAATCTAAAAAATGATCTTCTCTCAGAAGCTTGTGAAGAAGAAATTATTAAAGGGTTCACAGCATCAAACGGTCATGTGTATAGAACTAATCGGGACGATCAAGTTAATATGATTGGTCAAAAGGACATTTTAGATGACACAGATTCTGCAGAACCAATTAAATGGAGAACAGAAGATGCTGGTTGGATAGATCATACAAAAGATGAATGGCTTCAGATATACAAAGAAGCTTTTGATTTTAAAAAATCCACCCTACTTAAATACGCTTCACTAAAGGATCAAGTAAACAACGCGACGACACATGATGAAATCGTAAAAATAACTGTCTGAAATAAAACTAAACTCTAGAAATATAGGGAGAGAATTCAATGAATGTAAACCCAATTGAATTACACCAGCTGATCATTGAGGATTTGAAGCAACAAAACTCTATTTTATCCGAACAAAGATCAACTCAGGTTGCTATTAATAAGTTGGCTCTAAAAAGAATCGAGGAATTACAAGGAACGGTTGCACAACTTGAGTTGAAAGTAAAAAATCTCGAAGAAGAATTAGGAAAATCAAGCAAAAAGTAAGGCACTCATTATTGAGTGTCTCTTTTTATGGAGGAAAACAGATGGAGCAAAAAGATTATGAAAGAATTGCTACGTTAGAAACACAACTAGAAACTCTATCTAAGGGACTTGAGAGAATTGAAACGAAGTTAGATGCTTACTCAACAAACTTTATTACAAGGCTTGAAGCAGACATCCATTTTAAAAATCTCGAAAAAGAAATTGATGAAATCAAACAAAACAAACGAGCAAATAGCGCACTAATAGTAAGTTGTTTATCAGTAATCCTCTCAACTGTTTTTGCGCTAATAAACTTAATTGGAGGTAAGTAAGATGATGAAGTATCTAAGTGATATTGAATGGTGGAAACACCTTGCAACTAATGTTGGTGGTGTTTTAACAGCGATTCTTGGATTTTTAAGCATTTTAAATCTTCACTTTGATTGGTTTAGTCCAGGATCGATTGATGCGTTTACAGCAATCATCATTGCTATTGGAACCCTATTTGTTGGTTCATTCTCGACAATTGTAAACACTTACCTAACTAAGCACAGCAAAGAGAAAGCAAAACAGGTTGCTGATAAATATGAAGAAGAATTAGTTGAAAAAACAGCTCAAAAATCTAACTAAAGAGGCGATTAAATTGAATAAACTAATTAAAACCGTTAGTGCGCTAGCTCTTTCTTTAGGGCTAGCTTTTTCTTTTGTTGCTCCTAGTTATGCGTCTTCCCTTCCATCTGTTGACTTCATTGATGTATCACACCACAATGCCGAAAATGGGTTACCTCTATCATTTTATCAAACAATCAAAGGATCAGGAGTGCAAGGTGTAGTTGTTAAAGTTTCTGAAGGAAGCTATTACGTTGATCCTGCTGCATCCGTTAATATTGCCAATGCTCGTCAAGCAGGTATGATTGTCAACGCTTATCACTTTGCTCGTTATACAAGCAATTTCGCAGCAAAGAAAGAAGCGATTTGGTTTGATAAAAAGCTTCAGTTGGTTGGATTTGATAAGAAAAAAGATGGCTATGTAACCATTGATGTTGAAGCTTCCGGTCTTGGCACAGCCTCACAAGTAACTGAGTACACCAATACTTTCATCAAACAAATGAAAGCTCTTGGTTATAGTCGTGTAGATTTGTATACCGGGTCTTACTACTACAATGGGCAGCTGATTCCTAGCAAACTCGTAGTAAATAAACCTTGGTTGGCTTCTTACCCAGCAAATCCAGTAAAGAACAAACCTACTGCCAAATTCACAAATGGAAAAGGTGCTTGGCAATGGGCTTCTGATTATAAATTCATCGGTATGTCTAGATACGGTAATTTTGACGTTTCAGAAGATTACGCAGGTAAGTACACAAAGAAAACGTCATCTACCCAAGTAGTTACAAAAGGGGTTGGAACCATTAAGATTGTTTCTTTAGTAGATTACATGAAATCTAAAGGAATGAATTCTTCTTTTTCTAACCGTTCGAAACTAGCTGCAGCTTATGGAATTGCAAATTACTCAGGAACTCAAGCTCAAAATCTTGCTCTTTTAGAGAAGATTAAAACTGGAACCCCAGTAGCAAAATCAAACACTTCTAACAGTAAACTAACAACATCAACTCCTAAATCTTCTTCTTCATCTTCTAAGACAACAACTTATAAAGTTAAGTCTGGAGATACTCTTTCAGAAATCGCTGCGAAGTATAAAACTTCTGTATCTAAACTCGTGTCTCTCAACAAAATCAAGAACCCTAATAAGCTTTATATTAGTCAGAAACTAAAAGTGCCGACTAAAGCTTCCGTGGCTAAGAAAGCTGCATCTAAAACTTACTACACAGTGAAAAAAGGAGATAGTGTTTCTAAGATTGCTGTTAAATACAAAACCACTGTTTCTAAAATCAAAAGTCTAAACAAACTTAAAAACCCGAACAAGATCTATGTTGGCCAAAAACTTCGGGTTAGGTAATCAATCTGGCTCCTACTTTTTGTAGGAGTCCTTTTTTTAAATTATAGTCCCCTCCCCTGGATCATCAAATAGACATAAAATTTCAATTTTATAATAAGGAGTCGGTTAAATGGCTAAAAGAAATGCGATTTATAGCGATGAATTATATGCTCAAGTAAATCGAGAAAATAAGGACCTCCTTGATGATTACATATTGGAAATGAAATCACGGAGAAAAAGTGAAAAGACCATTTATCAGTATACGGCTGATATTAAGATGTTTTATTGTTGGTCCGTAAAGAATCTCGGTAATAAATCGATCTTAAAAATGAAGAAACGCGATTTTCGTAGGTTCTTCCTCGAGCTTCAAGATTCAGGTACATCAGCTGCACGAATAAACCGTGTTCAATGTTCTCTTAGAAATATGCTTGAATTCGCAACGGAAGATGAAGACGAATATGATTATGAGATTAACGCCATGAGAAGCATTAAAGGACTTCAAAAAGAAGAAGTTCGAGAAATCTTCTTCCTTACAGATGAACAAATAAGGCTAGTCGTTGATTATCTATTGGAGAAAGGTAAATATCAGAAGGCTCTTTATTTGACTCTATCCTATGAATCAGCTGGACGGAGAAATGAAGTATACCAAGTTAAAAAGCACGGATTCCTTGAGAACTCTAAAACAAATGAGGTTGTTGGAAAACGAGGTAAGAAATTTAAACTCTTATATTTCTCAAAGTCTAAAGAGATTGCACGACTTTACTTTGATCAACGTGGAGAAGATGATATTGACTCCCTTTGGGTTGTTGGGAAAGGAGAAAGTAAACGACCGGCCACATATGAAACCCTCTATAATTGGACAGTAAGCTTCAGATCAATTCTTGAAGAATTAACTGGAGAGTATATTGCTTTTAATCCCCACAGCTTTAGGCACTCAGCCCTCACTAACTACCATGACGGTAATCATTATGTCCTTAAAGAATTAGGCAAAGACAAATTTGATTTAAAGGTCCTTAAAACTCTAGCAAACCATACGAGCGTTGAAACAACAGAAGGTTACCTTCCTGACCGTGATCAAGAAATTCTTGAAGAAGCTTTCGGAATTTAAGAAATAAGTCGCAGGTCCAAATTATCATTTTAAGGATTAATTCTTCATGACCACCCCTTCTTAATTTTCCCATGGTAATATTTTGATATTAAACTATTAAGAAAGGATATGGTCATGAAGGTATTTGAAGCGAAAACACTTCTTTCAGAATCAGAAAATCGAGCAAAAGAATATAAAGAATTAAAAAGCAAAATGGTCAAATTAAAGAAGGCCTTTAAAGCTGTTGCTGACTTAGATGATAGTGAGTTTTCAGGAAAAGGTGCCGATAATATCAAATCATTTTATGAGGATCAAGCCGGCGTTGCTGATCAATGGATTGATCTGATTGAAATGAAAATTGCTTTTTTAACAAGTATTCCTGGTATCTTGGAAGACGCTAACTTATCTGATGCATACATAGAGGAATCCTTCTTAGAACATGAGTTGGTTAATGCTAATACTAAATCAAAGGCCATCATGTCTGAACAGAAAAAAGCAATCAAAGACATCTTAAATGATATACAAGACATCCTTCCCCTAGATGTTTTTTCAACAGAAGACTTTAAAGATAAATTATCTTCTGCTGATAAAGAACGAAAAAACACAGTCGAGAAAATAAGCGAAGTTGATGAAAACTTAACATCTGAATATGCTCTATCAGAATCCAATGAACAAATGATTCAGGCAGATTACCAGGCCTTGATTGGGGCAACTTCAAAAAGTAAAAGTGCTTCGCCCATCTATTATGATGCTAAAGCATATAGAGACAGTGAAGTCCACAAGATGGCTGAGGATGTTAAAAAACAATCGACTGATTATATCTCCTTTAAAGATCAACAGGCTGAGCAAAGAAGGATTGCAAAAGAACAGGAAGAGCTTGCAAATCGCCCATGGTACGAAAAGACATGGGATGTTGTTTGTAATTTTACAGGAGAAGTCTCTGGATATTATGATTATAAAAGGGCTGCCGATGGAGTTGACCCTGTAACCGGTGAAAAGCTAACTGAGGGACAACGAGTAGCAGCTGGGGCAATGGCTGCTGCAGGTTATGTTCCTATTGTGGGATGGGCCGGTAAATTAGGGAAAGGTGTAAAAGCTGTTTATTCAACAGGCAAAGCTATCTCTAAAGCCGAAAAGGCCCTGGAAGTATATAAAACGCCTAAAACATTCTATGCTCTTCAAAACTCGAGTAAAGGGCTATACGGACTTGCTTCGGCGAATGGCTTTAGTGAAGCTATAACCGGTCGAGATATGTTTGGGAATAAAATATCTGATGAACAACGGCAGAATAGTCTTAATCAGGCTCTCGGCGTTCTTGGTGGATTTGGATTACGTGGAGTGAGCAAAAAGTTAAATGCAACAAATTCTAGTGTTTCTAAAAGACCGTCCTGGCGACAATCTGAAATCGATATTGGCAAAGAGTATCCTGGATATAAAGATCAAGTATCTTTCAAAGATAGAACTGAAGTAAAACATGGGACAAAGAATAGTTCTCGACCAGACTTTTATGATACTGGGCATAGTATTGAAGTGAAAAATTATAAATTGACCACATCATCAGGAAGAAGCAATCTTGTTAGAATAGTCTCCAATCAATTTAACAAAAGATTAAAAGACTTGCCTGAAGGAACCAAACAAACTGTTATAATAGACGTACGTGGTCAAGCTGTATCAAGAGATATTTTAAGAGATGTTAAACGAAAAATAGACGAAAGAACAGATAGTAAAGCTGAAATAATATTTAAAATGGATTAGAGGTGTAAGATATGGCTGTAGGTTTTATGGTTGACTGTTTTTTCTATGAGGCCGGACATGGTGATTTTGTTCATTCATTCTTCTCAACAATCTCATATCACCTAGAAAAAGATGGTTGGGGAACAAAATACCCTCTGTTAATGAATAACTTATATCATGATAAATTAGAGTGGTCAGACGTTCCAGCAGCAAGAGAAAATTTAAAAGAAATCGAAGGAGAACTTTCAAAACTTTCTCCTGAAAAGGTTATTTGGGATATTGAAGACTTAACAAAAAACCCTCCTTGGGGAGATAACATAAGTCCAAAAGTAACCAACTTATCAAATTATTTTGCAACAAACGACGGCCAGACTTTCTTCGAGGTACTCTATAAAGCGATGGATGCTTCAGAAGAGGACAAATGTGATATGACTATCCGAAATGTATAAAGACCCTTTATTAAGGGTCTTTATTTTAATAAATATTTCTTCCAACCTTCTGGGATAGCTCTATCCGGCGGTCTGTTGGTATTAAAGTACTCTCAATATTAGCAGAATCACACTCGAAGTTAGAAATTTTGGAGTCTAAATCAATAAAGAAAGATATAGGTACAGTAAATTCCACCCGATATAAAGAAGCAGGAATAGGAATATCATGATAGATTGCTGATACAATATTTGTTACGCTTAAATCTGCTGAAATTAAAACTAAGTCTTCTACGATTAGTTTTTCTTTAATTATTAAATTACTTATATGGCCTTTAGTCGCGTGAACATCATGAATATCCAATGAAAACGGAGAAGTGGCGACTTTTGAATTGATTTTATTTAATGACTTTTTCATTTCATCTCTAACAATAAGCAAATGATCATATTCATTTAATAAGCTCAAAACGTCTTTATTATTCAATTGATCTTTAAATTTATTTAGTTGAAAATACGTCGTTTCATTTTCCATATTTTCTTTTATGTGATGGAAAATTTCATTATGCATCTCAAGGTGACTTTTAAATCTTTCATCCTGATTGACCAGATCTTTAATACTTCTATATAATACAAAATTATCGCAATCCTTTAATAACTCAGGATGTAGTACAGAACTAGAGTCTATACAAGTTAAGTCAAAAAAGTCATTTACATTATTAGTAATAAAATAACAATTTTCCAGACTATTTTCTTTTACAAAAGTTGAATAGGTTAACCAAAACACAGCATCTCTAAACTCGTTTTTTTTCTTTCCATCAAAGAACGGTGCTTTTCTGTTTATAGCTCTTTCAATCAAATCTTTCATAAGACTATCATAGGGTTCTAAAATTTCTATTATCCCTTCTTGTCGGAGTTCATCATAATATTGGTCAAATTGCTGTTGGCATTGTTCCTTTGTATAAGGAGATTTAACTTCTTTCTCTGTCCCCATGTAATCTTTAATTCCATCATTAAACTGCTCAAAATGAGAAAACAATTCATCGATTTTTTCAAAGTATTTATTTTTGGTTTCTGCGTAAACTACGGATGATATGTATATTTTGGATCTTTCATGTAAAAATTCTGAGTCATATCCAGTTTTCTCTATGAATTCTCTATCCATATGTAAACTCATTCTTACCATATCTATTAATTGTTTATTGTGGTTATTTCTTAGAAATGGATCACTAAATAAAATATTTGTATCTAAAAAGAAGTTCACTTCTGCACCCCCGATAACTGAAATAAACAAAAAGGACCTAAATGGTCCTATTAATTTTTAAATCTGTTTAAAATCATATCGTGTTTTCCAACCTGTTTAGAAAGGTAATCAATGTCTTTTGTAATATCATTGGTTTGTTTATCAATTTTCTTGAGAAGAACAATTACGTCTTCGTTAGTGTTACTTTCTTTCTCTGTCATCATTTCTAGACGCTGTTCGATATTATCAAGGCGTTTTTCAACAGAATCAAATCTCTTATCAATCTGCTCAAATCCCTTGTCGAACTTCTCAGATAGAGATTGCATAAGTTTTAAAAGTTCATCAGTCATGTAGATCACTCCTATAAAACATTATACATTAATTTGTAAGGTATCTCATGAAATAATTTACGGATTTTAATATTGAATATTCCGAAAATTCGAGAGCCACTTAATGTGACTCTCCTATTATGTAATTCACCACGCTATCAGTAATCCATTTCAATTGTTCCCCTTCAATTTTTCCAACTTTGAAGATCAATCGATTGGCATTGATCGTATAAAGTTTATTGGTTCTTACAATTGAAGGTTTGATTAGCTCGATCTCTTTCCAATTTTCTAGGACCAAATCAAATTTGGTTCGTGGTGGTTGGCTTGATAATTTTGCAATCGTAACATCAAATTCATTTGGACCAGAATAACCAACTATTATTCCAGGTCTTCGTTTACCACTGTCAGGATCATGATACATCCAAATATCACCCTTAGAGTGATTACTCATTAATATTCATCTCCTTCATCCAGGATCTGAATACCTTTATTAAAATAAAGATCATACATCAAATCGAGTAATTTCCATCTTTCAGCCGGTTCCATATTTTTAATTTTTTCAAGGAATTCATATGCTGTCTCTTCCATCGTTTTTCTCCTTTCATCTATCTCTTACATTATTAATTATACCATTTATTGGAAGTTTCGTACACTCTTTTTTGTAAGTTCTTGTCGAATTTTGTCAGTATAAGTCAATAAAAAATGGCAAAGCTTATTTGGCTTCACCATTTACGGATTCATATCTCTTAGCTCCCCCGCCAAGAAAGTATTCATCATAAACTTTGTCCAAGACTTTTTTCTTTTCTTCTTCAGGTAACTCCTCAATAAGCTTCAACATTTCATCTGCTGTATATTGTTTCATGATAATCACCTTCAAATTAGACTGATTATCTTTATTATAACAAATGGTTGAACTTTGATTAATTAATTTTAAATTCCCAAAGACCAGGTTACTCTCTTTCTCATTTGTCTCTTGTTTAGTTAGCATACTTGAACAAGTAACCCCCTTCACGATACTTATAACCTGCAGCAGTTTCTTCTCCAGTCTTAAGAGATCGCTTAACCCATCCAACGTTTGTGATTTTATTTTCAGTTACCCAATTAAAGGTTTCCATAAGACCATCAATGGTTTGAATTAGTTTGCCATCTTTGTAAACTTCAATTTTTCTCTTCTTAGCCCCACGTTTCTTATGAGAAGGTTTTTCTTCTACTACCATTATGTTTTTTTCTGCTTCAATCACCTTCTTAATTTGATCGTTGTTAAGCATTGCTGCAGTTTTAATTCCAAGATCTTTGGCTTCAGAAATCAATTGGGATCTTTCAATCGCATAAATCAATTGAGTCCGGTTCATATCCCAACGACCAGTAATGTTCATTTCCTTTGCAATATTACGTAGTTCCTTAACAGATTTAACGGATAATTCAGTAGTTGCCATTTAAGTTACCTCCGATTTTATGTAAAAATTAATTTGATTTATCTCTCTTATATAAATTATTATACCATTTTATGGAAGATTCGTACATATGTTCGCGAAATTTACTTCTATTTTCATGGTCTTAAATTGGATAATTATAAAAAGGTCCGGATAAAAAATCATATTCCGTCGCCAAAAAAAGATGCTTTACAGCATCCTTTCTATATTTATTCAAATAAACATGTTTATAACAATGCAGAACATCCAAGTGAATACACAGAACATAACAAAAATGATCATCCACATAACATCTGATTTTGTAGAGAGCTCGAAATAATCACAAACGGATTCAAAAGCTGATTGAATAAGAAATAGAAACGGAAAAGTTAAGGTTCCGATTTTCTTCCAAACTGTTACACTCTTTTTCTTGGAAATTTGTAAAATAAAGTCCATTATGGTATATTCTCCTTATCGACAAATCCTTATTAGAAGGTCAGGTGTGGGAACACCTGGCTTTTTATTTATTTATTTTAACGACTTTTAACTGGCCATACTTATCTTTGTAATAGAAGTAAGTGTAGGTTCTTCCTTCCTTCAGGTGTTTTCTGTACCATCCATTGTTTGACATTAAGACTTTATACTTCTTTCCAACTTTAATCTCAAAGAAAGTAGGATCGGCATATCCGTTAAACTTACCTTTAACATGGTAGACCTTTCTTTTCTTCGTAGCATCAGCTTTTTCTGGATGAACCCCAGCGACAGTTGTAAAAACAAGTCCAGCAGCGAGTACTCCAGCAATTAATTTTTTCATTTCTCATTTCTCCTTTTGTTATAAAATCAACATTTTATGTCTCTAAAAGCATTTAAATGGCTTCTGTGAGCTTCAAATCATTTTCAATATATTTCCCTTCAATAAAGTTTAAAATGAAATCTGAGGCTTTCTGGGCGTGTTGTGAAGCCGATATTATCAATCCCCTATCTTCTTTTATCCGGCATAACCAGTTATGTAAATAAGAAACGGAATTTTTTTGTTGATTTTGATCTTCAATTCCTAACATTGAGAGAATCATATTTGCTCCGATCTCAGCGACTAATTCTTCTTTGGAATAACTTTCACTTCCGAAAATAGTTTGGCCTGGGGCGTCCTCAAATCTCTTGAGTCGAGTAATATGTCCAGTGCTGTGAATCATTTCATGAAATACTGTTGAGTAATATTCAGTAACATTCTCATACTGGTTAATAGATGGCACAGTTATTGAATCAAGAGTTGGGTTATAATAAGCTCTATCTGAGCCTACTTTTATATTAATTTGGCACTCTCTTTTGTAAGCGCTTACAACTCTTTCAGCAGATTCAATCGGATCGTTTATAAAATCAGCAGTGTCATCTGCTATCCCATCGACATCTGAAGCATGGAAGACGTTATAATACCTGAAGATAAAGTTCGGACGATCTTTATCACTTTCTTCGTCCTCTCCTCTTTCAACAGGCTTCCAAAAATATATTTTATAAGACTTGCTGCCTTTTTTCAGTTTGACTTCAGGATTTTTCCTTTGAAGTTCTTGGATCTGTTTAAAGGTTAAATAGCTGCCTCCTTCCAAGAGTAAAAGGTTTATTCCCTGATAAGGAATTTTCGTGATATAGTTTTTAGGCATTCCTCCTTTCCAGGGTTTTCTCCAAGGTGCTGGACCTCCATTCTCAATGGCTTCCTCCAAAGCCCGGATGATACGATCTTGAACATACTCATAAACCTTCGACACAATATGACCTCCAATAAAGTAGTTGAATTATTTATCT
The DNA here is from genome assembly GCF_016924995.1 of Bacillus sp. LJBS06. Classification (NCBI taxonomy): domain Bacteria; kingdom Bacillati; phylum Bacillota; class Bacilli; order Caryophanales; family Bacillaceae; genus Bacillus; species Bacillus sp. LJBS06. The sequence continues at coordinate 12,344 of NZ_CP070484.1, forward strand.
CTTACATAATTAATTATAATCCAACATATGGAAATCGTACATATTTTTTGTAGAGATTTGTCGAATTTCGGCAAGAAAAAAGGGCAGCCTAAGCTACCTCAATTTTCTTAAGTTTCCTTGATGGAGAAGCATAAACACCAGTAGCGTTTCGGCCATTCGTTAAGTTGAAGTTTTTTGTATCAACGGTTAACTTTGATTTATCTGTCAGGAGATTTAGGCTAACATCATCCTCTAAAGTAATCATGTCTAACAGGTCTTGCTTTAAGCAGTATGAGTTTTTAAGGATCGTCCGGTTACCCTGGAATGCTTCTAGATTGATTTTTGCGATCCGGTTATTCGAATATGCTGCAATAATAAACTTATGAGTGCTATCTAAAATAGAATACGAAACAATAGTTATATTTTTATCCCGAATCATATTCGGCAGATACGTCCCAAGAGCATTGGCTCGTGTCTCGTCAATATCCTTAAGTTCGACTTTATGACAAACTCGGTCGGATCCAAAGATAAGGATCTCGGCTTTATTTTCTGTTTCAAAAACTTTTAAAACTTCATCCCCAGGTTTTAGATTAGGTTCCTGATTCCCTTTAAACTTGTAGCAATAACCTTCCTTAGTGAGATAGATTGTTACTGCATAGTTCGGTACTTCTTCTACAAGACGAACTGGTTTAACTTCTGTAAGTTCAACGATTTTTGTTCGTCTCTCCTTGCCGTACTTCTCCTTAGTTTCATTTAAACCCTTAATAATGATTTGATTTATTTTATCCTGACTTTCAACAATTAGTTTATAGTTCTCGATTGTTTCCTCGAATTTATCAATGTCCTCAATTTTCTTAATGATGTACTCTCTATTAATGTTCCTCAACTTCATGTTGGCCACTTCTTTAGCTTGTTCGAAGTCTATTCCAAAATGCTTTTGAAGATTTGGTTCAATCTGATCTTGGCTTGATCTTCTAATGATTTCAATGGCTTCATCAATATCCAACAATACCTTCTCAAGACCTTGGAGTAAGTGTAGTTTACGAGTCATTGTTTCAATATCGTGAGACAATCCACGCTTAATACAAGTTGTTCTCCATTCAAGCCATTTATCAATTGTTTGCCAAACTCCTAAGACTTTGGGAAGATCATCAACAAGCATATTCATGTTCGCTGAATATGTTGATTGCAACGGAGTAAATTTATAAAGCTTTTCAAGCAGCACATTCATATCTGTATTTCGACGGGCAGTTATAGTGATTAGCATTCCCTTCAAGCCTGTCAGATCTTTAACATCAGTTACTTCTTTTAGCTTGCCAGCTTTATTTAATTCAACGATTTTTTCAATAATTGCTTCTCGTGTTGTAGAGTATGGAATTTCAGTAATGTGTATCTCATTCTTTACAATTTCGGCTTTTCCACGAATCTTAACTGTTCCCCGACCTTCCTCGTTCAATTGGCGGAATACATTATCTTCTTTAACAATTAATCCCCCAGTTGCAAAGTCTGGAACTAGAACCGTTTTTTCTTCCGTCTCAATATACTTAACAATGGCTTCAGTTAATTCTTTTAAATTGAATGATGGAATAGACGAACTAAAACCAACACCAATCCCTGAATTTGAGTATGCAAGTATTGAAGGGAATTTAACAGGAAGTACTTCAGGCATCTTCATTGTCCCATCATAGTTATCTATAAAATCAACAACATTCTTATCGAAGTTCTGCATCATATCAATTGAAATTTCAGAGAGCTTAACTTCAGAGTATCGATCAGCTGCCGGCATTAAATCTCTTGAAGTGTATTGTCCAAAGTTTCCTTTTCCTTCGAGCATGGGAATGATATGTCGATCTTTCTGAACCATACCAACCATACTTCCATAAGAACTGCCATGAGGATGTAACTTCATAACCTGTCCAGCAACATTTGCTGATTTCGTGAATTTAAAGGCTTTTTGTAAGTACATAGAATAAAGTATTCTTCGATGAACAGGTTTAAGTCCATCTCGAAGATCAGGTAGAGCTCGATCGAGTAAGATATAGGCAGAATACTCCATCATATTGTTTTCAATGATTTGTTCTATGTTTTTGTTTGTAGTAGTCAAGTTAAAGTTACCTCCTAGTTATTGAAAATTCTCATTACGTAATCTTTATATCTAGTCTTTCTAAAACGTAAATGAGAATAAAAAAGATTGGCAATTTAATTGCCAACCTTAGAAAAGCTATTAAATTGCTTCTTCAACATACTTATAAAGATTTTCTGAAATATATTCTCTTCTGTTATCAACGCTGCTACCCATCCAAGTTTCTAAGGACTCAATCATATTTTCAGCGTCTTCAACTGTTACTTTTATAAGGTTCCGGGTCTCTTCATTCATCGCTGTTTCAGCCATAGTAACTGCATCAAGTTCCCCAAGACCCTTACAACGAGCAATTGTGTATTTACCCTTTAAAGTGTTGATCTTTTGGTCCTTTTCACTTTCTGAATAGAAGTAGATCATTGAATCATCTTCCATTTTGATTTCATAAAGTGGTGTTTGAGCTATATAAACATAACCTTCTTCAATTAGCTTCGGCATTAGTCGATAGATCATTGTAATGATTAAACATGCTATTTGAGCTCCATCAGAATCTTGGTCAGTAGCAATAATAATCTTTCCATAACGAAGGTTATTAATATTAAACGTATCAAGGTCCTTGTTCTTTTTGTCAGTTTGAATACCACAACCGAGAACCTTAATTAGATCAGTGATAATTTGGTTTTTAAAGATAGTCGTATAATCTGCTTTAAGGCAGTTCAGAATTTTTCCGCGAAGTGGATAAGCTGCCTGATAAACTGCATCTCGAGCTAAAACAATTGAACCTAACGCAGACTGGCCTTCAGCAATAAAGATTTCAGAGTCTTTGCCATGCTTCTTACAGTCGACCAAGTTCGCCACTTTATTTCCAATACCATCGACCTTTTCACTCAGCTTCTTTTTGAGCTGCTGTTTAGCCTTTTGAGACTGAGTATTATGTTTTTGAACTTCAAGTAAGTGATTAACGAATTTTTTGAAGCCTTTTTCATTTTCTATTTGGAAAACTTCGAGAAGTTGGGTAGTATGCCTTTGGGCTAATTTTCGATAAAGCTTCTTATCAGTTGAAAGTTTGGTTTGGTTTTTAAATTCAACTTTATTTGATAAAGCCACCAAGACAAAACTAACGCTCGATTCAATGTCTTCTGTTGTAAAAGAATTAATTCCTTTAGGGAATAACTTATTTTCTCTCGCATATTTATTACAAAAGGTTTTTATCCCAGTTATAACGCCGTCATTAAAGGAACCCCCATCAGAAAGGTAGGTTAAGTTCAAATAAGACTCCTGGATTGGATCGGTTGTTGTTGAAAAAGTAAGCTTTATTTGAGTTCGTTCTCCATCTTCTTCGTATAAAGAATCTGGTGCTGTAATCACTGGAGAAGTTGTTGTGCTGCCAATCAGTTCCTCAAAATACTCTTCAACACTTTCATAATGGAAAGTCTCTTCTTCACCGTTATGAATGAAGATTAATTTAATCTTATGTGAGCCAATAGCAAACCTTCTTACAATTTCTCGGACGACATCTTTGTCATAAGTAACCACGGGATAAACTTCAGGATCCAATTTAAAAGTTATAACTGTACCGTGGCGGTCTTCACTTATTTTTTCTTTTGTTAAGTCCTGAACGAGTTCCCCACCATTTTCAAATTTTAAGGTGTGTTTATATCCATCGTAATAAGATTCGATATAAAAAAACAACGAAGTAAAGTTGAGAACTGTCGCCCCTACACCATTAGTACCAGTAGTAGTCTGTTCGCTCGTTTCATATTTTGTAGAGGCAAACAGGGTTCTAAACAATAATTCATAGTTTTTAACACCATCGGTTTCCCCATCAATGGGTATCCCTCGACCGGTATCTGTAACCCGAACAGTTTGAAGGTCATCAAACAATTCAAGGGTAACTATTCCTTCATCAAAATTATTTATAACTTCATCAGTTCCATTAGCAAGGATTTCTTTCAAACCATGATAATAGTTATCTGCTGATCCATACCAAATTGCAATTTTTTCTCTGGACTTCTCTCTATCGTCCAATCTTTTAATCTTGTCTTGATTAGTAGTAGTCAAGTTAAGCTTCCTCCTAAAATCTTTTCCCATATATTGGGACTAAGTTCTATAAACATTATATCCTTCGTTTATGAGTTCGTAAAACGATTTTAGGAGTATTTTTAGGTTAATTTTTAATTATCTAACCAATTATAAAACGGCACTTGCCCATTTATTTTCTTCCCTTTGAAATCAATATTTCCATACTTTAGATTTCTTTTATGAAGAGCATTATCAAGACAAGTTCTTAAATAGGCTCCAAAATTTTTCACATCTGGGGTCTTCTCTACTTCGTCTAAAACCATAATGCAAACTTCTTTAGGCAAACCTTTTTTCATATATTCAGAGATTAAATTATGTATAGTTTCTTCTCTTGTTAACAATTTGTTAACAAGATTATTCTCATTATTATTAAAGTTATTTTTAATAGAGTTATTATTATTAGTGGTTCTTTTTGAACTATCCGGATGGTTCAATTTGACCTCTCTTGATGGGTCAAAATGAACTTTCCCGGAAAGTTCAATTTGACCTATCCGTTCATTACTGGAAAGTTCATTTTGACCCATCCAGTTTTTATCTATGTTTTTGGCTGTTTCCTCTGCTTTAATTAAAAGGTCATCAACTTCATTGTTTAACCGATAAATATCTTCTTCGGTATACTCCAGCATTAGAGGATAGAGGATGTTCGACTTGTTCATCCCTTCCCTTTTTTCTTCTAACAGTTCGTATTTTGCTAATTCTTTCTTTGCTCTTTTGAAAGTTGAATCTGAGAATCCTAGAAGCTCTGAACCTTTTTCGATGCTTAAACGAACGTAATACCTTCCGAGTTCGTCTTTCCAATTGTTCATCATACTGAGCTTGATTCGGTCGATTAAAATTATGTAGAGTTTCATGGCATTCGGATTCATAGTTTTGTACTTGTCTCCGATCAGAAGAACTTTTGGAACCTGGTAAAATACCAGAGAGTCGAGGTTATTAGCTGTGAAATATTTACTCATTTTTGTTGCTCCTTTTTGTTGAAGTCCGAAGCAACACCTGATATAATTGAATTAAAAATAGCCAAAAGCAATGAAAAGGCATATATGTAGCCCTGTTAAACTTTGGTCGGTTTGCTCAGGTGCTGCCAAGCGAAAAATAGTCTAGCGCCAACTAGGCTATTTTTTATTATTATAATACTTTGTTGAACTTTCGTAAATGAGTATAAAAAAATCCTCCTTTATCGTCGAAAGAAGGAAGAAATGGTTGACATATTGGGTATGTATTAGGTAAAATGTGAATCAGTAGTTGAGTTAAAGTTATTTATCTCATAGTCCTACTCTTTTTCTCCGATTAGAGTGGGATTTTTTATGTTCAATTTTAGGATTCATAATCATCATCATCGAAAAATGCTTCTAAATAATCAGTCTTACCACAATTGGTACAAACTTTATCACTATTAGAGGTTTGATTGCAAAGCTCACAGTAGGCTTTTCCTTTTCTAACATCATCAATAACTTCTTCTACATATTCTTCCGGAATTCTAATTCCTTCTTTAGAGACCCCTTTAATCGGTTTAGTATTGAATTCATACTTGAATAAGGTTTCTGTATCAACTTCTAGAGTTTTCCCTGAAATTTTCTGAAGTCTATCTTCCCAAACAGGATCTCCAATGTATACTCCTGACAGATCAGTGTTTTCATTTCTATAAATGTCAGCAGCATTTCTTCTTATTTTGATTTTCATTTTATCCCCCACAGAGTAAAGCTTATTAATCTCTCTATATTTATTATAACATTTTATGTAAGAAAATAAATAAAAAGTGAGCGAAAAAGCCCACTTTTTCAATAAAAAATTAAATAATTTTTTCATCATTGTAATAGTGATCAGAACATAACGCAAGATAATAACTCTTTTCTTCTACAAATGTTTCTCCAGATCGAGAGACTTTTCCATCAACAATTCGAGCATTATACTGAGCTATCTTAGAGCACTTAGAAGCTTCGCAACCTCTTGAGATTCGGTTTATGTTTTCGGAGGGTAGGATGGTTAAAAGGTGACTAGATGAGTCAAATAACTCTCCTGTGAAGGTTAGATCAAGACCATAAAAATGAATAGGTACGTGGTAGCTTTCTGATAATGAAACAAATTCTTCAACGGTTTCTTTAGGAAGAAATTGAGATTCATCAATATAAATTGTTTGGGTATTTGTCATGAATATAATGATTTCTAATAAAGAAATATTTTGTTTGAATTGATCCTTGTTTAAGTTAATTGATCTTAGGCTGCGTCCATCTCTACTTTCAATTTTTCCTCTTGAAAAAGTATCTTCGGTTAAACTAACTGAAAGGGCAACTTTTTCTTTAGGATCAATTAAGTAATCATCTATTAACTTTTTAGACTTTCCAGAACCCATTAAACCAGTATTAAAAGTTATATCCATAGATAAAGTCCTCCATTGTAAGATTTAACTTTGTAATTATATCCGTACAATTGAGAACGTAAATGAAAAGACCAAAAAAGGTCCAGCTTAATAGCTGAACCCTTAATTAAAAACTTATTAGATTAAGATTGAAACTTTACGGAATGCTTCTTTGCTAGCACATGCTACAGGTTTATTCTTGATTTCTTCTTCAGAAAAATCATACTTAATATTTTCTAACATGCTTTCATAATCAATAGAAGAAGGATCAATTTCAACTCCAAAATCTTCTTTAGCCATCTCAATAGCTTTTAGAGTTTCTTCTTTAAGCAATTCGATAGTAAGTTTTTTCATGGTTAATTCCCTCTTTCTTAGTAGTTGATTTGTTATTTATCTCTCTTACATTATTAATTATACCATATATTGGAAGTTCTGTACATAAAAAATACAGAATTTAGGTAAAAATTTAATAAAGACAGCCTTTTGGCTGTCTTTATTCTTCGTTCCTAATTATCCTATCTATCTTGTGAACTGTCTCATACAACTCTTTTTCAAGTTCCGGAACAGGACCATCCTTTATAAAACTATAAGACCTCATAATGAGATCTTGAATCTCGAGTAAGTCTTTTTCTTTAATTTCAATTTTCATAAGAACCCTCCTGAATCATCTGGTAACTCAATTGTTTCAATTTTTGCTTTAGAAGGCTTTGGAGGATCGTTTTGGACTTCTTGATCAACTGTTTCATATACCGGAGTTGAACGAACAACCCCTCCTCGTTTTTCTTCAAGGTCTTTCTGAATCAATTCTCTTAAATACCAAGCAATCCCTCCGGTTCGGTTCTTAGCGTCCTCAAGAGCTTTACAAATTTCAGGGTACTTCTTCTTATTCCAATTGATCTGATACATGAAGTTATCTTCGCGACTCACGCAAACATCTCCTCAAACTTCCTACCGTATTTTAGAAGCAATCCAACTGAATTAACGTAGTAAGATGGTTTATCCTCACCCAGTTCGGCAGAACTTACAGTGGAATATCCAACATTCTCTAAGCATTCTTTCATTTCTTCTGCTTTACCACCTGTACAAACAATAGGGTAGTCATAATCGATATTGCTGCAAGTCTTAGCAAAAGTCTTCGCCAAATCCATTATTGAATTGTCGATCGTCCCACCATTAATAGTATGGCTATCCATTTTACTTATAGACCCATTGATTAAATAAAGGACGTTTAATGTCTTAGAACCAGCATCTACAATGACGCAGTTTAATGAATCTGAGAAGTTTAGGGCTCCTAATCCCTCTGCAGCCATCACGATATTATGTACAGTGAATTTGAATGACTTTCCTTCAACGATAACTTCTCTTTCTCCTTCAAAATGTTGAACGAAATATTTTTTATCTGTAACCATACTTTCATATGGGCAAGTTAGAATTAAGTTAAATTCTTTCTTTCCAGTCTCTTTAAAGATTGTATAGAGAGCATATACTAATCGAATTTGACCTTCCATATGGCCTTTTCTTGTATTGCCGAAATACATTTGTTCTTCACGGCCGAAATAGAAGTTCTTAACGGTTTCTCCAACATAATAATCAAGGCCGTTGTACTCTACTCTTTCCATTCCCTCGTAATCTTCTAAAGGCTTGTAGCTATGGAGAATAGAAGGGAAACTGCCGACCTTAATTTGTTTTTTGTCCTTATAAGCGTACTTCGTACTAAAATTCCCAATATCAATTACAGTAGTTAGTGTCAAGTTAAAGCATCTCCTTAGTTTTCTTTAGTTGGAACTCATTTCAATTATAATGGAAAGTTATTCATACGTAAATAATTTTTTAAATAAACTCTTAAATAAATTATTATCTAATCGCAAAATGAAAAAATGAACAGAAAAAATATTTTTTTTAATTCTTGACTAATTTAAAGAAAACCCTTTTATTTTTATTTCCCTTAACTTATAATGGACTTTGAATAGGATTTGGTCCATTTGTAGGATATTGTAAAAATTCGAAAAGTTGGTAATGTTTCTAAACTTCGTTTTAAAAATTTTACGAGGAAATAACATTAATTTAACGATTTTCGGATGTTTGTGTCCTATTCGTTTGTGTTATATATAATAATAAATAAAGATAATTAGTGAGCTTTAAGCAGAATCACTTTGGTTCTGTGGTAAGTTCTTACAAAAATTATAAATTATCGAAGAAATGCTATTTATTACCACTTCGTGTTATGTTATAATAATTAAAGCAAAATAAAAAGCCCTACCTTGTTGGCAGCAAGGTAAGACTTTGAATAAGATCTTTTTATGTTAAGCGATCTCAAGGTATTCTTTGGCGATAACAGAACGTAATTTTTTCTTAAGCTTTATGACTCTCTGGTTGGCAGCCTGACGAGTCAAACCATGCTTTTTAGCATAAGCATTAACAGGATTATTTTTTACGTCAATAATAATTTTAAGTAAGTCCATTTCGTCTTCTTTGACGTTTTTCAAAATGATTGAAAGAAGTTCGTTAGTGGCAATGTTATCAAAAGATGTGTCGTTGGCAGCGAGCATATCTTCTATCTTGAGATCGTCATCACCTATTGGTGAAGATATTGAAAAGACTCCATTGCTTTGATTCTTTTGAGCATAACGGGAATATGTAGCATTTCTTACCCCTTTTCTTAACTTCGGGTACAGATATGTTGTGAAACAGTATCCTGTGTCTGAATCATACGCTTCGTAGGCCCTCCATAATTCAAGCTCCAACTCTTGCTGAAAATCTTCCTCTTCAACTTGATTAAACATGAACTTTGAATTAGCTTGTTTCATAGTCTTATAGACCATCGGCAAAAATCTTTCCCTCACCTCTTCAAATGTCATTTGAATTGATAATCCATTTGAAAATAAGATTTCTTTCTTCTTCACTAAGTCTCGTCCTCTCTCTATATTGCTATTTCATGTTGGTGGATACAAGTAAAACCAAAATTTCCATATCCATCAGACTTAATGATTATATCTAGAGAAATAGAAACGTAAACGAAAAAAATATTATTTTTTTAACTTTTTGTTTGAGCCTTTTCACAGATTGGAAGTCTTCAGAATAGGTCTTTTTTGGTAGTACTTACAATAATTATTATATTACATAAGTACTAGATCGTACACCTATTTTTTTGATTATTCCCCATAGTCGAAGGATTATGAAAGTTTAGTTTGTTTTGTTGATATGACCTTTATTATGTTGACCGACACGTTAATATAATATCATAATACGGTGATCGAGGGAACATTTGTTCCTATTTTTTAGCGAATAAGAACGGATATATGAACATATAGACATGTAAGGCTCAAATGACCTTATTTAACATAAAATATTCATTTTATGTATATCTTTAACTTAATAAATGATACCCCATCATTTAGCAAAAGAAAAGGAGGTATTTACCTCCTTGCTAAACATTCCTTATTAGAAAGATTGAACTCTTGAACTAACCTATTGTCAATGATTCTCTTAAATATTGTACAATGGTCAGGTTTCTTCTTACATAGAGCACAGTTTTTGTCTTTGAAATCTTCAAGATCTTTTGGGCCATCGAAAACACCAATATTGGAAGCCTCATAAATCTCAAATTCCAGTCTCGGGTTTTGACTATCAATATAAACCCTTTCTGCAACTGGTAGAGCCACATCGTCATCAAGATAAACGCCGGCTTCCGTAAAAACATCGAATGGGACCTTCAAGAAATTGTTTGGGTCTTTTCTCTTGCGATCTAAGAAAAACTTGATTTTTACAAACACTAACTTTCCTTTTTCAGGTTGTTCCCACTCTTGTTCATTCATTTGGTCTTTTACATAATCAGTAAAGAAGGATTTGTATATCTTAGTCTCTTCTGAAGGATATGCCTGAACAAATTTACGCCGGCCATTTGAAGAGACTTTGTAACTTAGATAGTTGTTAACTGATGGTGGTAATGGTGAAACTAACCGTAGGCTCTTCATTTAATGTCACCATTCATAATATTAAGAATGTCCTCGATAACCTGGTCCTTATCCACTGAAACAATAGTGTAATCAACTTCAAGCTCGAATCCTTCAAAATCTCTTTCATCCGCAGCTAATCTTCTTATAAGCTCGTCTGAGTTATCTTTTCTATTCAATCCCCTGGCTAATCGAACATCATAAGGCGCCATTAAATAGATTCCTATAACATTACTTGAACCGTATTTTTGAGTTAAATCACGATACCCAGAAGGCTCTGTAATCACGATTTGGTCTTCAAAGAGTTTTATATCTTGGCTATTGATTGCATAGCTCCAAATGTCTCCGAACGCACTTCTAAAGCTATTCTTTGCAACTAATAAACCTGATTCATCAAGCCACTCAAAATAATCTTGAGTAACGAAATGATAATCGACTCCATCAATCTCGTGAGGTCTTTTTGGACGAGTTGTATAGGATATAACCGTTTGATGTCCTTGACTGATCAATGTCTCTAATGCTGTTGTTTTACCAGAACATGTTGCTCCAAGTAGAACATATATCATAATTCATCACCGTGATAATTGGAAACATAGTCGAAAAACTGAATCACTTTAATTAATTCTTCAAGCTCTTTGCTGTTAAAAGGACCATCATAGTTTGCGATTCTATCGCCTTCCCTATCAAAGAAAACCAATGTATGAGTCTTTTCAATTTCATATTTTTCAATTAGCTCGGGATGTTCGTCAATTGACACTTTCTCAAATTCACTGCCTTGTAAATCTGCTGCGTTTATTTGTCTTTCCAAGAAATCATTGAGTGGATCGTTCACTTTATATATCCAAATAACCTTAACCATAGTGTATTCCTCCGATTAGTAGTTGAGTAAGGGATCCTCCGATCCCTTTATGTGCGTTTCATTAACTTGTAAATGAAGTAACCAATAAGAAAAATGATAAATAGGTTATAAGCTGTGATTAATGTACAAAATAAAGCAATAGCTAATACATACTTCATCTTATTGTTCAGTCACCACGAGGTCTTTATCTTTGTAGTACTCGACGGTAACTAAGACAATATAATATTCCACTTCTTTTTTAGTCTTCTTCGTGATCGTGTGGGATTTAAGGTATTCACCATGTTCCGCCTTCTGTTGGTCTACAATGGCTTCTGCAGCTACTTTAGTATCCGCAAAGTATTTAGTAGTGGTTTGCATAGTAGTTGTCATATTAATTTCCTCCGATTTATTTAATGATTTAAAGTATTAAAATAAAAAGATATGATGAAGGATCATATCTCCAAAATAGCCAAGAATAAAACCAAGACTGATCCATCCTAAACAAATCAGATAACCAATTGAATGAATTAAAAGTGTCTCTAAGATTTTTTTGATCACTAAGTTTACCCCCGGACATAACCGAGTTTTGGATCCTCTTGCCGGCGATAATTCAACCGGTTCTTTTCTTTATACAATTTTAAAATTTCTTCCTCTGTCATTTGTGCAGCAATAAGAATATTTGTAAAGAAATGCAAAGCATCAATGATCTCTTCCTTAAATAGCTGATGCTGTTTTTCAAGATCATAATCTTCTTTTTCATACTTGCTGGACCATTCTTTAGCATAAGGAAGTTCATGAAGAGCTTCACTGAGTTCATCAATCGTCCAAAGCATCATAGTCTTGATGTATGTGGCTTTTTCCTGAAGAGTCATGTTATCAAGGTCATGACCCATACGTTTTTGAAACTCTTTCTGGCTATCAAGAATAAATTGATTCATAGTAGTAGTTGAGTCCTTTCTCCAACTTAAATAATTTTTTATTTATATTATTATTTAAGTTGTTATTTAATTCTTTATATTTATATCTGGTTATTGAAAAACGTAAATCATTTATTACATTATTTTTTAAATAAATTGTTTATGACCGTCATGACTGAGGGTATTATATCGGTTATAACAGAAATGTAAATCATGACTGCGATATTTTGCATTTAGATGGTTGGTTATATTATTAAAGCAAACTAATTTCCTTGTAGAGCCCCGTAGAAGCAACAAAAGCCGCAGATTACTCTGCGACTTTAGCCATTTGAAGGTATAACTTCTCGGAGTCATAACCTTTGATTTTCATTGTGCTGTGCTTAAATTGAGTTCCTGTTGTCCGAAGGACGAATTCTTCTCCACGCCTAAAGCCAACCAGAACAAGTTTACTTCCTCGTTCGAACCAAGATGGATCAAGGACTTCTTTTTCTTTACCATGCACTCGAACGACCTTTTTATCATAGTAAGCAAACTGACCTTTAGAATATCTTACAGTTACAACGCCAGCATCTTGAGTTAGGACATGGACGAGAGACTTCTGCTTGTTTTTTTCAACTACAGTTCCAGCAATAACATCGATCTTGTATTGAGGGACATCATTTCCTCTTCTATTTTTTTTGTATCCAGTTATGACTGGGTTAGACGGCAGATCGTTAAAATTAGCAATATTAAAGTAGTTGTGTAATGGCATGTAATCTAACTCATGCTTTTTAGAGTAGAATAGTAATGTTTCCATTTCCCAAGCTTCAATTGTTCCTTGGCAGTGTTTGGCCCAGAACTCTTTCATTTTAATCTTGTTAAATTGTTCAGCAGCTTCAGGAGAAGTAACCCACATTCTTAATGGCTCGATAATCTCTTTGTAAGCTTTATCGAAGGTTTTCTGATCAACACAAAGTTTTCCGTCTTTAAATTCATAATCAACTTGATAAGGGTACGCCTGTAAGAAATCCATAAATTCTTGTTCGATTTCTCTTGTCATAGGGACTTTATTTCTTCCAAAAAGTTTATTTCTAAACTTATAGACTTCAAGCTCAGTTCCAAATCTTTGCTTATCAGCTAAGTGAATTATGGTTGGTAGTTGGACCATTGTAAGCTTTTCTTTTTTAGGGGTAATTGCCTTAACAAAGTCGATCATTAAGAGTCGCCTGTTTGGATAAAAAGAATCAAAGCAACCAGCTTTTATTAACGAAACAACTTTAGCTTCAGAAATTAGACCAGGATCGACTATCTTTTTAAAGAAGTCCCCAAAGTTCTTATAAGGCCGATGTTCAATGATTTTTTCTATTGCATCTGTTCCTAAACCGGCAATCGGCTTGAGACCGAATAAGATCTTATTCTCTTCCTCTAAAGGTGTGAATTCTTTATTTGAAAGGTTAATGTCCGGGTTTAAAATATCACCTTTCATATCTCCAACAGCTTTAGCAATTGCACCGTATTTTGTGCCTTTCTCAGTTTCACCTATCATCCCCGCGTTAACTGATAAGCAAGCTGTCTTCCAATAAATCGCTCCATATCTATGGCAGATATTCATTTCAATCATTAAGATCATTGTGTACCCAGCAATATGAGGTAATGAGAAAGAGTATCCAAACTGAGGTTTAAGTTCTTTATTCCAAACATAGTCCAGAAATACTTTACGAGCCCCAGTTTTTTCTCCACCTTCATAAAATTTAATTCTTTGATCTTCAATTAATTTTTGGTTTGCCTTTGCAACAGCTTTCCGGAATTTATTAGCTTGAGTTAGGCTGAACCCAGCAATTCTTTCATCCATAGCAAGCAACATTAACCCTTCTTGAGTATCACAAATTCCATACCTATCAAGTAAATGTTCCTCAAGAATCTTAATTTCTTCCTCATTCAAACCGGCTGTTTTCATTTCTTCGTACCAATCTTGAATGTTGTTTTTGAAACGAACATATTTATCAAGTGGCTGCTCTCCATCCGTACTCAATCTCATTAAAGAGTTGCCAGCGCATAACTCATCAAAGGATCGAGGATTAATTTTAGTAAGAGCCTGCTGACCAACAGCTGTCTCAAATTGAAAAGCATTTAAAACATGACCTTCAAATAGTAAATTGAACATTTTTGGTGATTCCATTTCAAGAACGTCTGGATGAAAATATTTATTGTAAGTTGCTCTCAATGACCCTTGCCATTCAATTTTCCCATGTTCCAGAAGAAGATCTAAAGCTGTTCTAATTCTATCAAGGGCATTAATGGACAGATAATCTAATTTGAGCCCACCCATATAGATACTGTCTTCTGCATCAAACTGAGTGATAGGCAGCCCAGAAGTTGTTTTCATCATGGCATTTTGTTTTATATATCCATCAGGGAAAATAATAACTCCTGAAGCATGTTGGCCACGGCCGGAAATTAATCCTTCAATAGAGAGCATTGCTTCTTTTAAACCTTCATACTTTTCAACTTCACGGCAGAATTCTTTAGCCGGTTTAGTTCCTTCTTTTGGGTTTCCGTAAAAGCATTCGTGCAAGCTCCAGATGCCACCCTTACGAGTAGGAATTAGGTTAGCAATATTATGAGCAATGTCTTTATCAATTCCTAATCCACGGCAAGAAGTTAACACAGTTGAACGAGTACCTTCTGTTGTAAAAGTCCCCATGTTCAAGACGTTCTCTTCTCCATAGTGCTCTTTTGTGATTTGAATAATTTCATGGCGCTTTGATCCTTCAGAATCTAGGTCAATATCGGGGAGTTCTGGCCGTTCTTTTGATAAGAATCTCCAATGAGGTAGGTTAAATTTCATTGGATTCAGCTGAACAATGTCTAAAAGGTAATTCAGATAAAAGCAACATGCCGATCCACGGCTCACACCAACTAGTGAGACTTGCCACATCAAATCAACCACATCTTTTGAAAGGACAAAATAAGATGAAAGTGGCTGACCAAGCTTTTCAGTAATATGGTAAAGCTCATCAAGCTCAGTATTTATTCTTGAAAGGTTCTCTTTATTCAGCTCTTGTTTCTTTGCAACCATACCTTCGGCAATTAAATGAAGATAATAACGATCGATGTCGTATCTGCTTTCAGCATATTTTCTAATGTATTCGTATTCCATATAGTGAGGAACAAATAGTTGGTTCATTTCATATTTCGGAATATGAGCTTTCGGAACTTTAGTTTCTTGGGCAAATGTAATTGATCCAAGTTTGGATCTTATCTCATTCGTATTATCAACAAGAACATCTAATAGTTCCTCGTCAAAGTATTCTAGCAATTCTTCATATCCCATAACGTAAGTTGTGGCGTAAAATTCATCAACTTCTCTCTCCCCTTCTGATGCTGTAAGGTATATTTTATGTGCCGGAGCATATTTTTTATTTAGATAGTGTGCATCAGTAGAGACAATACATTTAACGTTGTAAGCTTCCGACACTTTTAGCATCATTTCGTTAGCTACTAATTGGTCACGGTTTTTTGATGGCTGAAGTTCAAAATAAAGGTCTTCTCCAAATACGCCCTTTAACCAAACAATAAGATCATGTACTCGTTTTTTATTCTCGGGAGTAGGGTCGTCATGATATGCAATTAGAGACTGGGGAAGTTCTCCACCAACACAAGCCGTACAAGCGATAATCTCTCCTTGGTACTCCTGCATTAAAGACATTAATTCATCTTTGTACGTAGGAACACGTTCCATTCCACGGTAGAAGAAAGAGTTGTACCAAGCTTTAGAACTAAGTTTTTTCAGACCTTCATATCCTTTTTGTGACTTGGCGATTAATATAAAGTGGTGAAAGCTAATCTTTTGGTTTAATGATTTTTTCTCCATAGTATCTGCTTTATCAACCAGGTAAATTTCATTGCCGAACCCTAGTTTAAAATCTCCAAGACGTTCTTTATTCTCTTCAACATACTTATGAGCTTTTACATGGGATGATAAAGTTTCGTGATCTGTTATGACTACTCCACTCAATCCAATCTCATGACAGTAATCAATCAATTCTTCTGGTTTATTAATCGCATCTCTTAGTCGAAAATTTGATGCATCAGTGTGTGAATGAGTTAAGAAAGGTTTTTTCTTATACTTTTCTATACTTCTATTGATACTTCGTAGTAGTCGAGCCATTGTTAATACCTCATTTCTTTTGTATTACAAAGTATTTATATCTGGACCGGCAAAAACGTAAATTGGATGTCTGAAAAATGTAAAAAAAATAACCACTCAGATGAGTGGCTATTTGTTAATCTTCTATTTTTTTATTTTTGTTTTTAAAGATGTGTGGCTGCGACACAAAGTATGTCAGCTTAATCTTCTTATGCCCTTTTAAGTACTTATCAATGAAGTAATTAAAGAATTGAACGTCATCTTCTAAATTAAACAAGTTAGAAGATCTTTGAAAAACGTTAATTCCAATTACTCGTTTCTCATTGTCGAATATAAAATGAACTGCTGAGATACATTCGTCACTTGATAACATAACTTGTCTTTCACTTGAGATCCACCCTTTATCATACTTGTAAAGTAAGTGTCTTAGTTGCATTTCGAGTGAAGTATAATAAGGTTCATCAGAGTCAGGAAAGGTATTCCTGGTCTGAGGATTAATCATCGTGAAGGATTCATACAAGATCATTTCATCATTTTCTTTTAAATATTCAAGTTCGCCTACAGATGGGATTCGAGGAAATTGTAACATTACTCATCTTCTCCTCGGTCTGCAAGGTGATCCATATACTGTTTTGAGGCAATTTTCCATTCTTCAAGTTGATTTTTATATTCTTGGAACATTTTTTGAAACTTAGTTGGCCCTTCTGGAGGGTTGGTTCCATTAATATTTTCACGGTAGTCTTGATAAATAAAGTCTTTTTCATTCCATTCGAATTTATCTGAGTTTTCTTCTGGGAAGTACAGGTTTGTGGCATGTCCATTTCGAGCATTCTTGATGTAATGGAAACTTGGCATTTCAAAGTCGATCAGATCTAAATGAGCAATAGGATATGCCCGACACAGCTCAAGATACATTTGATATGCAATAATGTTATCTGACTTCGGTTGAATCTGGCGATCAATACGCTGCTTGCAGAATGCCAATAAATCTTTAACATTCATTGAAGCATAATAAAAGTTATCATGGTTTTTATTCAGAATAAGTCGAGCATCCATAATTGAAATCTTCCTAGAATCAATCATTTCAGCATAAAGCTCACGACATTGACGAGTAAGATCTTTGTATCTTTCTAAAAACTCAGGGGAATTTTCAATAGACTCAGGAATAACTGCAGTTGTATGAGATAACCAACGATCCCCTGTACATTGAGCCGAGAACGAAAATGTTCTATGACGAATTAAATGGGTTACGTCTTGGACTGAAATTCCTTCAATTCGGAATGTTAAACGAATCGTTTCAAGTATTGAAGGTAGCGTTTTAAAGGTGAAGGCTTTTTCAATATCATCAACCACCTGTGCCATGCTATATGTTTCTTCAGGTTCATCAGCCCAGGTAGCATTCACATATCCAGGGAGGTAATGAATGATGCTTTCCCAAGGAGTATAATCAACAAGAGTAACTTTAATATTCTCTAAATCATTTTTGAATTCAAAATCAGGCTTTTCACCAAAGCGAATTGGCATAGGCAATTTAACAGGCTCAAGGTTATTGTTTTTAGGCATAGTTTAATTCCTCCGATTTTTCAATATTTTTTTCAATAAAAATTACAATATATTTATATCTAAAAGTATGAAAACGTAAATCGATTTAATAATTTTTTATTGATTTTTTTCAATAAATTTTAATTTCCCCTCAAAAACAACCTCGTACTTTGTAAGTAATCCTTCTTTATTAACTGAGAACGCACTCACCAGTTTTTTATCATCATGTGATGTTGCAAACCCTGCGACGAAAGATAAGGCGGACTCTTGACTTCGGAAAGTTTCCATCCTTGATTCTTTAAATCCGAATTCATCTTCGTGCTCATAAACAATAATGAAGACTGATTCATTCATACGGCAGCACCTCTTGTAAGTTCATCCATTGCCTCATTTGCTAATCTATCAGCAAGTTCATTATCCGGGATTCCTGAATGGCCTTTAACTTTGTTAAAAGTGATAAACGGGAATTGTTCGACCAGTTCAATTAATTCAATCCATAACTGGCGATTCTCCACCGGCTTTTTACCAGCTGTAACCCATCCGTTATTCATCCATTTCTTATACCAACCTTGGTTCATACAGTTGCACAGATATGCAGAATCAGTATTGATTTCTACAGGGATATTAGTTGTTTTTAATTGTTTAAGGGCTTCAATAGCTGCACGAATTTCCATCATGTTATTAGTCACGTTTCTAAAGCCAGCCTTAATGGTTTTAACGTGGTCACCATATCGAAGAACTGCTCCAAAACCTCCGACATTGTTATCTTTTCCGTTATTTCTTGCTGCGCCATCGCAGTAAATTACAACCTTTTTCATTAAAGGACTCCCTCCTTGACAAGATCGTTGGCAATTTCCTCAGGAGTCTTATATGTTGTGTCTACAATGATCTTCTTCATTGGGGACTTATCAAAATAAAATTTATAAAAATGCTTATGCAAAGTATAATCAAGAATTTCGTGGCCGGTCTGAATGCATCGATCTATCAGGACTTTTGTGTCACAATCAAGGTAAATTACGAGTACGTCTTCCATCTTAGCTAGGTGTTTTTCTAAATCATCATAGTTATCCCATAATTGAGGATCCCGACTAAACAGGTCACAGTATGTTTTAAAACCAATCGGTCCCCTATCGACTACAATATGTTTGTAGCAAGTGGCTTTATTTATAGCATGTTGTAAAGTTGATTTTCCCGAACGATCAACACCTTCAAGGATGATGATTTTTGGCTTAACAAATTCAGGAGTCGGCGCGACAACACAAGTAGTTGAGTTAGTCATAATTGTTATATCCTCCGATTTCTTTAATCTCTTTGCTTTACTTTGTATTTATATCTGGTGATTCGAAAACGTAAATTGAAATATAAAAAAGACTACTATAGCAGTCTTTATTGGCATAACTTTTATATCCGACATAACTTTTATATCTGCTTTATAAAAAACAAAAAAGGCTGGAGACAAATCTCCAACCTTTTATATAGCTAACAAATCTATTGATTTCATAAACTTTTCAATTCGAGTGATTACTTCATCAACTTTGTCTTCAGGGAACTCAAACCACTCTGGTTGCTTAGTTTGGCCAGTCTTTGGTGGAAGTCTGTATTCTTCAAATTGAGAGTGAATCAATCTTTCAACTGCTTTACCATCCTTACAAGGGAAAGTAGCGACGACTTCCAAGTCTCTTGAGGTATATGTATTCATGTTTGCTTCAGCATAACGTTCTTGCCAAGGCCGGGTAGTCATACCAATTTTGAGTTCATTTCTAACTTTAGGGTGTCTAAAAATATATATCCATTGGAGACCCCCATAATCATCATTTTCGGGCTCGTCAGAGATAACTTCTGATGAATATATATATTTAATCAAATCGGATCTCTGTAGCTCTATAAGGGCCTTACAAACATAATTTATGCATTGTTCAGCATAGTAGGCTGAGTTAGGTGGTTCGATAGCTGAAACATCAACTTCTGAATCATAATATTTCAAAACAAGTTCATCTATAACTTCCAAGCCTTCTTTGTAGACTATTTTAGCTTGTCCAGCTTTAACTACCGTTGCTTTTACTCCATGCCTAACATGAGAGTGCCAATTAAAGAAGCCTTTCAAGCCAGGACATATAAAAGCAATGTACTTATAATCTCCAGACCTTGCACTCCTTCCAAGTATGTTTGTGGCTGTTAAAGCTTCATATTGGTTCATAGGAATATTGCCGTTTTCATTAAACAACCTGATCATTGAATTTGATAATTTTTCCGTATCCATAGCAGAATAATTTTAACATAAAATAGTGTTTTTATTATAGAGTCACTTTTTCGTTTTATTCTTCATATGCTAATAGCATACAGTGGTGGTAAGAAATTTAAGGACGAGGATGTTTCATTTTTTGTTATGTTTCTGCGACACAAAATTAACGACATAAATAAACACAAAAATATTTACGTGGCTGTACAAATTTTTCATTGCCTCAATGGGGATCCATACTGGACACACTATAACTTTGTTGATACAATCACTATATATTAAGTATATATTACGTAGTAATATTACATGATAATGTTACATGGTAATGTTGCATTGTTGTTTATCGTTTTCGAATGAATAAAATATTCGTAAACGAATAAAATAAAAAAGACCGAAGATGGTGCAACATCTTCGATCTGTAATAGAATAGCTCCTGAGGGAGACGGCTTTGTCTAAAAAGCTAAATTAAATGTAGGAACGCTCTGACCGTCACATCATTCGTTCCTACTTTTTTTTGTTGGAATTGGCAAGCGACAAGATTCCGACAATAAGGAGACCAAATTGAAACATCAATCCAAGTGCGCTTTCTACTGGCATATTCTCACCTCCTTCTTTCTAGACATGGAGGTGTGCCGTCTGCCCTTTTCCAAAAGCCGTATCTATTACGTTACTTATACTTTAAATGAAAATCTTTCAAATTACAATATATAGACTGAGCTTGGAACGCAAATTAGGAGATTTGCGTTTTGTACTTTGTGTAAAAGCGCTTACACATTCTGCGAAAGGAGGATTTCTCTTTCTTACAAAATAAAAAAGAAGCCGAAAAATCGACTTCTCTACAAGAATACTACAGTATCAATTTTCAAATTTACTCTCAATTGCTTTTTCCAATTTCTCAATTAAGTTTAAAACACGCTCTTGTGCCCCCTCATTAATACTCTTCATTTGATTTGTTTTATTCCCAAGCTCGATTTCGCTATTGGAATATTGAAGGACAGAAACCGTATCGGCAAGCTTAACGATTAGATAAGCAATTGTCTCTTCTTTTTCTTCTTTGAGAAATTTTTCATAAGCTTCAGCATACTCAGGCATATTCTTTTTTAAGCTAACCACTTCAGCTCGCTCGAGGATCTCTGTTAAGTCGGGATTGTCCACTTTCGTATCATATGGTACATCGCCTAAGAAAATCTCCGGAATATCATGAACTGCAGCGAACTCTAAAGCTTTGAGCTTAATATAATCATCAATGTTGTACATCTGACAGATCTTCAGGACCGTTGTAATCACGTAAAACGTATGTTCAGCAACATTTTCATGTTTGATTTTCGGACGATTATTGTATCGGATAATCTCTCCAAGTCCTAAGATTTGTGTATCTCCTAAAGTCCGTACTTTTCCACGGTTATAGTAAGTCATAACTGTTGTGTCTCCTTTTTGTGAGTAATTGAGTTAAGTTATATCTGTTATAAAAGTTACGAGGGATGTTATCCCTCGATTTTTCCTGCTTTTAAGAACATATCTCGAATCAGATCTTGCTTACCGTCAAATCCAACGATTCTTTCAATCTCATTTTCATCATCATCAACAAGTACCAAGACTGGGGCTGCCATAATACCAAACTTCATAGCAGCATTTATTGATTCATCATCACCATTTGAAAGGTTATAAGTTATATCTGGCTCGACTCCCAGCTCAAAAGTATGGAAGTTCTCAAGCATCTGACAAGGACGGCAAGCATTTTGTTTAAATTTAATTACTTTCATGTTGGTTCCTCCATATGTACTGATAGATGATTATTGAATAAAACCAATAAAAAATTATTTAATCAGTTATCTTTTGATATTAATTATTGAATTTATTAAATAAATTATTCAATTAAACCTTCATAATAGATTTCTTGACCAAGTATGGCAGCTTCCAATTCCTCAACCGTTTTACACGCAGCTTTTCCGGACTCAGCTAGCATTAAGTTGAACATTCCATCTTTACCGAGTGTGAAGGCCACATAAATTACTGGAACACCTGATGCATAAGCATGTCCGGCTTCAAAAATGGTTCCCATATCTTTATCATCAGTGATGGCAATAACAAGCTCTGATTCTTCAATTCCTCTTACATTCATATCAAAAGACTTTTTGCGAACTTCAGGCGATGATATTGGGCCGATTGCTGATTGTTTTCTTGGTGAAAAGTAAGTTAATCCATGTTTTTCAAGTAATGTCTCGACCAAAGCAACACGAGTGATTTGATCTGGCTTGAAAAATGGCGCAGCAATGTAAACATGTTGTTTCTTGCCTGGAGATAATGATTTAGTAGTTTGAGTCATAATTATTCCTCCGATTTAAATATGGTGTTTTCTCTTTATTTATATCTGGTGATTCGAAAACGTAAATTAATGTCGAAACTTTTATTACGTTTTTTCTAAAAAGCTATTTTGTCTATGATATGATTGTTATGACTACTATAATCGGAGGTTATAACTGTTATGAATGTTTTCGCTGGTGTCGATGATGTAGCCCGAGAACTTGGGTTATCTCCATCAACTATTAAGAAGTACTATCTCTTGATAGAAGAGAACGGATACAGATTTACGAGAAGTCGCACAGGAAAAGTAATCTTCTCAGAGAGAGATTTGGAGATTTTTAAGCGACTGATTCAGATTAAAAACGAAAAAGGAATAAAAGTTGTAGACGCTGTTAAGACAGTTATATCTTCTATAACTGATGTAACTGTGTGGAAAGAGTCGGCTGCCGCCACTGAATTTGAAGAACCACCGGTGGATATAACAGTTATGAAAGAAACAATGGAGCAAATGCATGAAATTATAAAAAACCAACAGAAACAAATAGATCAGCTGTTAGAAAGCCAAAATCAAACTCAAAAGCTTTTAGAAAGTGGCTCTACAGATAGAGACAAGTTATTACTGCAGTCAATTAGAGAAACCCAAGAATTGAAGCAATTGATCTTAGAAAACAACAAGAAGAAAAAATGGTGGCAGTTCGGTAAATAAAGATAGCCATAACAATTACAACTACTGCTGTAACTGTTATGGCTGATGTTGTGACTGTCATAACTGTTGTACCTAAAAAATAATAGTTTCTGCGGTAATTTCGTCAGGTACCTCAATAAAATCATATTGGCCAGATTCATTTCTTTCGCAGTCTACCAATACTAATTGAAGAGTTCGTTTATTACCATAAACGTTCACAGAGGGGGTACCAACGAAATCCATCGTGATTTGCCTGTCGAAATTATTTTTTAGACTCTCATATAATCCTTCAGGTGCGCCGTACATAACAAATTCAACACCATTTTCATAAAAGGTCAACATGGAACCTTTTTGACGGATAAAGTTCTTATTAATTTTAATTCCGACAAAGGCCAGTAGGGGTTCTTGAACTTTCCCACCAAATAAGTGTTTATTATCAGTAACATCTTCAATTAGAGACCGATCAACGTTTTCCTTTACTATGAGGTCAACCTCATAAACAAACTCATTCTGCTCAACTTCATGTGTTCTTTTTTTGAACTCCTCAAAGTTATCTTCAGGGATAGAGATACCAAAAGCATTGGCATGTCCTTGAGCAAACTCAACTAAGCCAGTTTCATTGCACCAGTCTTTAAGAGAAGACAAAACTTTTTCATCTCCACGTCCCGATCCAATATATTTCTTATCTTTATAATAGAGCACTAAAGCCGGCTTCTGATATTTTTTCGCAACTTTATTAGCGACTAAACCGGTAATCGCAGCTTCATCGGAAGAATCAAGTAAAGCAATTGAAATTCCACCTTCATTGTATGTACTGCTTCTAAGTTTTTCTAAAGACTTTTTAATCATTGAGTTCTGACGGCCCTTAACTTTTTTCATCATATCAAAGGCATATTCATATAGATCTTGCTCAACTAATATCTTATCGAATTTACCGGTCTTTTTATTTTTCTTCCGTTTCTCTACATTCCAAACTCGTCCATAACCGATCTTATTTAAGGCTCTGAACAGCAGGTCTTTTTCATCTTCCGTCCCAACACGAACGACAGCATTAATCATTGGAATGATAGAGAAAGAGAGATCTTTTGGTGCAATGCCTTCTAGGCTTCCGAAAACATCCATTACAGCAACTTTAACCAGAGGATTATTGATTGTCTCAAGACCACGGAAGACTAGATTTCTGACCTCATTTTCACTTATATCTGAAGTATCTCCAATTTGACCGATAGCAACTAAGTCGAGTAGATCATCTGCATAATGAGTATCTAAAATCCTATCTAAGGCCTGGCAAAACTTATAGGCCATACCTGCACCAACTAAATTCTTATTAGTGCTTTTATTCTCGTCTAATTGGTTATTAATTAAAATTCCGTGCGTCGGCATCTTATCTACTTCATGGTGATCTAGGACGATAATGTCAATTCCCATGTAATAAAGCCTTTGAAGTTCATCAACATCATTAGACGCTGCATCAGGAATAATAATTAAATCTATTGATGAGTCAGCAATCTTTTGAGAAATTTCATCGGTTAATCCATGAGCTTTTCGATCATGAAGAAAATATGAAACATGCGAATCTGGTTCGATTTTTTTTATATATTGATAGATTATTGATGCAGACGAGAATCCATCAGCGTCAGCATCAACTAAAATACCGATGTGGTCGTTTATAAGCAAATGAGCAAGAAGTACATTCGCTCCTAGTTCAATATTATGAAGATCAAAAGGATTAAGATCCTCGCTGCTGTTAGGATTAAGGAATGTATCAATATCCTTAATATTTCTATTCTTCAATATGGTGTCGATGATGTCTCCATTGTAAGAACTGATTTGTTTAATCTTCATTGGATTCACCAACAATTTTATTAGTGATTCTCAGGAATTGAGGGTGGATGCCTTCTAGCTCTAACATATCTTTGATTGCATAATTCATTCTTTTGATTTGTTCTTCCTTTTTTTCAGCTGATAATTTATTTACATATTCAATTTCCTCACTGTTTAAAGGACGATCGATCTCTATTTTTATAACACTTCTCATAAATTTTTCCTCCTAGTAGTTGAATCTTCGTTATTATATCTGGGGTTTTTAAAACGTAAATCAAGCTACTAGGATTCGGTTATGGAATAATTTCATGAAAGTTTCTGGGCCTTTATCTGAAGGGCTGTCTTTTAAATCGAGAAGACCTTCAACATCCCACATCACACTTGTTTCGAACCTGGAACCAAGCTTATTAATAAAAACACTATTGATTTTCTCTATGTAGTATTTTTCTTCGATACTCCCGACTTCTGTGAATTCTTTATCTAGTGCAATTATGACTCGTTCGATGCCTAAGTCATTTATTATTTCTAACTGAGTATCAGTGAGAGTTGACCCACTTAAAGCTACAGCAATAGACATATCAGGAAACATAGTATCTATCTGCATGACTGACTTTTCAGATTCACACAAGATGATTGCTCCGTAATCTGTTATTTGTTCCAGGTTAAAATTTAATCCATAAAGGCAAGCGCCGGTGGGGTGCTTTAAAAAACGATTTTTATAAAACACGGGCATATATTTTTTTCCGGAGTCCACTAATTCCTGATTTAAGTTCCTGGCTCGGACCCCAATAAGATTTCCTTTAAGATCATAGTGAGGTATGATTATTTGGTTATCTAAAACTGAGTACTTAATATTAAACTTCTTCATTGTCTTTGGAGAAATGTTGTCTTCTATCCAAGACTTATGATAGTAGTCATAATAAGAATCAAGGATTTTCTTATCTAACAGCTTAATTTCTGCTGCCATATCTTTTTGCTCAAACTTTTCAAAAAAAGACATATCCACTTTATCAGAGCCATATTTTGAATTTCCGTATGATAATCCAAATCTCTGACAAACAAATTTAAATGACTCAAAAAAAGTTAACCCTTTTATTTTCCCTATTAATCCGTACAGGTCCATGTGGCCGCATTCCGTAAAGCAATAAAATGAATGAGAGTTAGAATAGTAGGTAAGCTTATGGCTATGACCGTTATGACAGATCGTTTTGCATATAATATTTGAACCTTTTAATTTTGGTTGGGCTCCTAACTCTTGAAGTAAGGTGAATATGTCATTTTCACTCAAGGATTGTTTTACTTCGTTGGCATCCAAACCAATTCACCTCTTAACCCTGTTTAAGTTATTTTATCTGACTAAATAAAAACGTAAAAAAGAGAAGAATTATCTTCTCTTAAAAAACGGGCACTTCTTCAGCCGAATCTTCAGTTGCTTCGATAGCATATTCAATATCCATTGGGTGAACATCTAGCAAATTAAAATCGTAGTCTGTAACGAATAATGGTTCTTCTCTCATAGTTCCTAAATTCATGTAAGTCCAGATAATTACGTTACTGTACTTTCCTCCACGATTTTTATAAACCCAATGAGAGTAGTTTGGTTTTTTGTTAGTAAAACCGGATTGCAAAATATGCTTTAGATTATGGTGATCTGAAGCTCCCGCCCTAAATGTAAGAATGCCAAAGTCGACTTTATCTGCCGTGGCTTGTCCACCACGAAGAGCCGAAGGGTCTCTATTTTCAATCTCCTTCGAACCTCTGTTTAACTGAGTCGAAGAAGCAATAAAAATATCGTACTTCTCAGCAAGAATCTTTAATGATGATGAAAACTGATGAAGAATCTGGTCTTCCCGAAGATGATTCCCAAATGCGCTTGCCATTGTTCTGGAGAGTTTCGGAGTCATTTGAATATAGTCAAAGGCACACTCTTGAATATTGTTTTCAATAATATGTCGTTCAATAATTGTTTCAATATCTGAAATTGAGAAGTCATTTACATATTCGCAGAAGATAGGGGCTCTCTTTAAAATTTCGATTGCTTTTTTGAGCCTTCTTAAAACTACTTCAGAATACTTGCCATCTTTGATTACGTCTTCATCGACTCCAGAAATGAAAGCAAGCATAATTGTTTGAACTTCTCTTTTTACAAGCTCCGTTGATATGAATAGGGTAGGGATTGATGGACCATTGCTTACATATTTGTTTTGGTCAATATCAAAAATTTCGTCACACGAAGCATTACACATATCAGCTAATGCTTGACGAGTTTTCCCCGTCCCTGTACCAGCTGAACGAAGCATAAGCTTTGTTTTCCGTTTTCCACGGAATATTGTGTTATAGAATTTGTTCGTGAATGGGTTTCCGTACTCAGGATCTTCATCTAACTCATCCAGAAGAGTATCCAAGTCATCACCGGCCATAAAGCTTTTTGTCTCTTGGCCGATATTAAATTCATCTTTAATCTTAGTCAACTTAATTGTGTAATGGTCGATTATTTCATTAACAGTCATGTTGTCTATTTTTTTCATTCCATCATTCCGAACCTTTAAGTCAGTAGACTTCCAATCATAAAGGTCTGACACATCAATTCCATTTAATACGTAGTGTCTTAATAAAGAAATCTTTTTCAGTCGATCATAGCTGCTTTTAAAGGTATTTTCATTTGCATGAGCTATTGATTTTCTTATATAAGATAAACCATCATTTTTTTCCCAGATCTTATAGTGCTGAGGAAAAGAAGCTAGGTAATTATCGAGGTCAATTTCATCGATCTTAGTGACTTTATAATTTGAGTAAGCGATATTATATATTGAAGAAAACACAATTTGATGAAATTCATGAGCAAAGTCTTTTTCTGTTATGATAATCTCGGAATCTCTTAAAAGATGAGGGTTCTTACAAAGGGAGCCAATAACAGAATAGACTGCACGAGTAGGGTTTAAAGCTTTCATTACATTATCAGTAGTAGTTGAGTTAACTTCTGTCATTTCAATAAATCCTCCATGTTTATTAATTTCTTCTCTCTATATCTGTTTTGAGACAGGGAGGGTGGCTTTATTTGAACCTTTTGGGTTTCTATTTTTTTAACCACCATATTCTCT
Source organism: Bacillus sp. LJBS06 (assembly GCF_016924995.1). Lineage (NCBI taxonomy): Bacteria > Bacillati > Bacillota > Bacilli > Caryophanales > Bacillaceae > Bacillus > Bacillus sp. LJBS06. The sequence goes on from NZ_CP070484.1 coordinate 40,373, forward strand.
CTTCTTCTTTTGAGATTTTTATAGTAGTCAATCATTTCATCATAATAGTGGGGGATAAGAGCTAAACCATACTTTGTTTCCATCTGTATTTTTTTGATCCTTACTATGTAATCAAGAGCGAAGGCTATATTCTTATAAGTGTACCCTCGTTCCTCTTTAAACTGTTTGATTTGTCTAAGCATTAAACCTGTAGGAAAAGAGATACCAAAGACTTCTTTGCATTTGTTATAAAGGTTTTCTCGATCTTCAACCTCTTTAACTTTTTGCTTATAACATACAGGGCAGAAGTTTTTGCTTTTGAATTTTTGCATAATAGATTGGGGATGTTTTTGTTCACATGTTCCGTAGCATTTAACTAATCTGCTGCTCATTTTCAAATGCTCCTTTATTTTTTGTTATTATATCTGGATCACCTGAAACGTAAATTTTTGAAATTAAAAAAGACGACCAATATATGGCCGCCTAAATTTGTTTATACCTGGTTTTAATCTTTTCACCGACACGTGATGATAATGTTTCAGCAAATGAATTGAGTTTGTCTATAATTTCATATAATTCTGTTTTGGAAAGTTTAATACGTTTATACTTATTTATTTCTATTGTTGAATTCTCATCACTCATTACTTCAATTGAATCTGCGTTTGGCAAGCTATAATTTAATGAATCCCTGTCTAAATTCCAATTATGATGTTGAATACAATTCCTAATGATTACATGCTTTATTATTTCGTGCCTTAACTCTTTATCTTGTTTACTCATTTCATAATCTAAAGGTTTTGTTAGTCTGGATAATTTATCTGTAAAACCAGTTCGTCTATAATCATCATAGACATCACTAATAATGTTAGCGATTGTTAGCCAATCATCTCCATCCATTTTATTCAGATCTAATTTAACGTTTTTCTTTGATAACTTCAGTTTGCTTTTATTACCGTTCTCTAATACTTCAATTAACAGTTGTAAGTAGCAGTTGTCCATAAAGTCATTCAAAAGTTGAATTAACATACATTGATTGTATCCGAGTATTTTTTCTTCAATTTCTTCTTTTATTTTTTGGTTTGAGATTTCATCAATTGCTTTTAATTCTTTTTCAATATTATCTTTGTAAGAGAAGAGATCTTTCTTGAAAGAATCCACCTCGTGTTGAATTATGTTGCGTCCTTCGTTATTCACAGGCTCATTTTCGTCATCAGGTATAGATAAATTTTGTTTAGAGGCATTCTGCTTTAGTAATTCCCCAAATGGAAGGAATAATCTTGAAGCGAGAAATGACGTGCCATTATTCTGTTGTTTCACATGATAAACCCAATGTCCATAACTGTTAGCTTTATGTAACACAAAAGGAGGTAGCCATATCTGCCCGATTTCCCCGTCACCCTCCCAACCTTCTTTTTTAAATAATTGCTTTAATTCATCTAAAAGTGCTTCATTACTGTCGGGTTCTAAAAGCTCGATATTATCTAAGCCCGTCACCCTCCCAACCTTCTTTTTTAAATAATTGCTTTAATTCATCTAAAAGTGCTTCATTACTGTCGGGTTCTAAAAGCTCGATATTATCTAAGTAATCTATATGTTCATATTTAAAAACAAACCATTTTTTTGGTGATTCCATAAGTGTTTTCCCCTCTTTAATTTTCACTATCCTTAACATATAAAACCATTTTTTCTCGGTTCTGGTTCATTTAATTATAAAATAAGTATTTTATAATTAAAAACCCCGACATCGGAATAATGTCGAGATTTTTGTCATAACCATATAGCATACATACACTGCTATGATTCTCATAAGATGGGGTCGGTAGAATCATAGCAAGAGATTGCTATTTTCTTAGGTTAAATCAGTCGATTAAAGTTGAATTATGACTGTTTCACTTCATAATTGTGATAAACCCAAACAGGGTTGGTTCCTAACAAAGCCAGTTTAAACTTGCTTAATATCTTTGTGGCTTCCTCGGTAAGACTGATTGTATCTCCGTCTTCATTACTTGAAGCAAACATAATATTCCCACAGATCACTACATCCCAATCGGTGATAGATGGATTTGGGGTGTTTTTTATAATAAGGGATGGCATTGAGGGCTCTTCCTTTAAAAGAAATCCATCGTCGTACCACACGTCTAACTCCTCAATGCTTGTCAAAGCAAGAGTTCCTTGGATTTCTTTCTTTAGAAGATCATAAGTGCTGCCCTCGCCCTCCTTAAAATTAATCAATTCTCCTGGCTTTAAAGTTGCGTAGTTGAGCATTTGTGTCTCTCTCCTTAAAGTTATTTATCTCTTACATTTAAATTATACAATATCTGGAATATAACGTACATATGTTCGTATTTAAAAAGCCAAACTTTTTAGGTTTGGCTCGTTTCAATGCTTTTAGATAAATATTTGAGGAGATCATATAGTTCATTTGGAGTTAGATCAATTCCTCTTACCTCACCGGTGATCCCAAGATCATTAGTAATTCCAAGGTGATCTAGAACATTAAACACTAACTCCGAGCAAATTAAATTGTTGGGATTGTTGAATAAATTCTTTCCTTTGAGGTGGAATAGGTTTTTAATGATATAACCAAAAATTTGTGCATAGTCATATTTCTTGCCTATATACGCTTTGCTAATCTCAACAACTTTTTCCTGTTGTTCTGAACTCAATCCTAAATCAAGAATCTCATAATAAGAATATTCTTTGGAATTAAACTTTTTAACTCTTGAAACAATATTTATATCGGCTTCAAGAATTTCAGTATCAGATACAGTAATGGCCACATGACTAAACTTTCCTCGATGATCAAATAACCTAATCAGTTTAGAAAGGATACCTTTTCTTCTTACAAAGATAATATTTCCTCTAGTCATTCTTTAAACACACTTCTTAAGAAATATAGTGCAATAAAGATAAAGTAAAGACCCCAGAAATCAATCTCGTAATTGAAGATTCGTGATATGCCAAACTGAATCAATACACTAGGAATGGCTAAATAAATAAGTAAAAGTAAAAGGTGAATAATAAACATAATTAGCTCTCCCTTCTGAAAATCTTTATTATTTTATCTGGCCGAATGAAAACGTAAATTACTTCAATAAAAAATTAAATAAAAAAGGAGCCGTTAACGACTCCAATATTTGATGCTGCCTATTAAATTATATAATTCTTGTTCAGTTAATTTTTGTTGATTGAATCGCTGTTCAAATTTAAAAGCAGCTATGACATCAGCGCCACAATCCAAACAAATTTTCTTTATTCCTTCAACTGCCCCACAGAATTTAGGATAAACTGAATTACCACTCCCAAATATAAAAATTTCTTTTCCATAAAGCTGTAAATGGTTTTCAATAAGATATTCTTTGAGTCTCTTAGGTATTTTTCCGTTACCCCAAGTATATGAGCCAATAGCCAAACGGTTGTTATTAGGGAAAGGATTGTTAAAGTCTTCAATGACTTGAAGATCCCTTTTAGTGTGCTCTTGAATAAACGAAATAAAGGTTCTAGTATTACCCGTATTTGAAGCAAGAATAATTGGAAGATACCCCATATCATAGGTCATCCCAATCATTCTTTTGCTCATTCGCTTTGCCATAGTTTACTTCTTTATCCTCAAAGAAATCTCTTTTTGTGTTATTCAAGTTATCGGGATCGAAGGCTGTTATCCAAGGCATAGGATTTTTCTTTGCTGCGAATATTTGGTCGAGTCCGAGGTTGTCTAGAATTAAATTCGCCCGGTACCCGATGTACTCTTTTACTTCTACAATATCAATATCAGGAGTGTTCTTATAAAGATCCTCACAGAACTCTCTTTCAAGTTGTACAAGTTTAGTGAAGAAATCATATACAAACTCAGAAAACTCTTCAGTATTAAGTTCAGGATATTGAGTTAGAATGTCACGTACCAAGATTGTTTGGAAGTAAGAGTGCTTCATTTCATCACGTTGAATATACTGAATAACAGTTCCGGTCCCAAACATTTTTCCGTTTCTATTAAAATGATAGAACGGTGTAAATCCATTTACGAAACATAAACCTTCTAGGCCACTCATTGCAACCAATCCTTTTGCAAAAGTCTCCGGAGTAGGATTTTGGATGAACTCATCAAACAGATCCATCATTAGCTTGTTTCTTCTAATCATGAATTCGTTCTTTTTTGGTCGTTCAAATACATCTAAAGAGACAGCTTTAGAGCTAACCGAACTTAGAATATATGTGTAAGATTCGTTATGAATTGTTTCCATTGCAGCTACAAAAGCCATAAGGGCTTTAATTGCAGAATCTCTAATATAATATGCAGCAACATTATCAAAATATGTAGCAATAGAATCGAGTACAGCCAAAATTCCGATAGCATTTAAAAACAACTCTTGTTCCATTTCGTTCATTTCAGTAGCCCACTGTACTTTATCCTTACTCATGGATACTTCATCCGGAATCCAGAATACTTCTCTCATTTCTTTAATAAGTTCGTAGTAGACTTGATTAATAATGTCATCCCAGAAGAGAATACCACTTACATCATCGAACATTCTCTCGCCTTTGTTAGGTAAATTCTCGTTAAAAACTCTCACTTGTTTCGTCAATTGTTCCATATAAGCGTTCCTCCGTATTCATAAAAATCTCTTAATATTTATATCTGGAGTATTAAAAACGTAAATCAAAAAAGGGAGCTTTCGCCCCCACTTCTTTAATATATTAAGCTGAACATGCCAGGCATGAACTTTCATGTTTTTGATCCCAAGATCGAGTGTAGTAAGAAGTTTTCACACCGGCTTTCCAGTTTTCCATATGAAGCTTATAGAAATTCTTAGCCTTAATGTCCTGAGGAATATAGAAGTTATGAGAAATAGCTTGGTCTACAAACTTTTGACGAGCAGCGTTGTGTTTAATAGCCCAAAGGTGAGCTAATTGTTTTTCATTTTCGTATTCCATTTTCATAGTTGGTTTGTAGAAGAACCATGTTTTTTGATTTAATTCCGGAACCAAAATAGGAAGGTGGAAGTCTTTTTTTCGTTCAAAGTAGATAACATCAAAGATTGGGTCGATTCCTGGAGTTGATCCAGCAATAACTGATGTTCCACCAGTCGGGGCAATAGCTCTTAGGTATCCATTTCTCATGTACTTAGAAGCCAATTCTTTAACTTCCAACCACTCGGGAGAGTTTAAATCACGTTCTTCAAACCATTCTCCAGTTTGCCATTTCGAACCTTCAAAAACAGGATAGCTACCTTTTTCTTTTCCTAATAAAGCTGAAGCTTTAATGCAATTCAACATGATTTTTTCTTCAAGTTTGGAGATATATTCAATAGCCTGTTCTGAATCCCACATGATTCCTTCTTGAGCTAATAAAGCAGCAATACCTTGTTCTCCTGCCCCAACAGCACGATACTTCATATTTGTGTATTGAGCTTGAGGAACAGGGACCTTTAAGAGAGAAATAACGTTATCAAGGGCTCTCATTTGAATTTTGATAACTCTCTCTGTTACTCCATCTTTTTCTGTTCTATTAACAACCAAGGAACTGAGGTTGCATGTTACTAGATCACCAATTTGTTTATGAATGATTACTTCTCCTGTTTCCCAATTAATCGTCTCTTGAGTTACAAACGAAGGTGACATATTTTGAGCGATTTCAGAACACAAGTTAGAAGAATAGATCATTCCTGAATGAGAGTTTGGATTATTACGGTTAACCGTGTCACGATAAAACATATATGGAATTCCAGTTTCTAATTGAGCCTTCATGTATCTCTTTTTCAATTCAATTGCTGGTACACGTCTCTTATCTAAATTGTTATTATCAACGCATAAGTAATAGTGGTAAGTCCAAGCATGATCAATTGGATTTGGTGTTTCTTTTTCACCAAGTTTTTTCTTATCGTAGAAGTCTTCAAGACTGAATCCCATCTTTTGTTTGATCTCATGAGGATCAAAAAGATAGAAGTCACCACGTTTTTCAACTTGTCTCATAAATTCATCCGGAATACAAAGACCAGTGAAAACGTTGTAAGCTCGTTTTGATTTATCACCAGTATTGAGACGAAGATCTATGAAGTCTTCAATATCTTTGTGCCATATATCTAGATACACAGCAACGGCTCCAGGTCTTTGTCCTAACTGATCAACGGAAACGGCCGTGTTATCAAGTTGTTTAATCCATCCTAGTATTCCACTGGCAGCGCCTTTATGTCCTCGAATATCTGATCCAGTTGCTCGTAATTTTCCAAAATAAATACCAATACCGGCACCATTTTTAGAGAACGTAGAAACATCAGTGTTATCATCAAAAATTCCACGAAGTGAGTCTTCAGTTGTTAGAACAAAACAACTTGATAAACCACCGGTAACACGGCCAGCATTCATTAAAGTTGGAGTAGCAAGTGTAAGGTAAAGGTTAGAAAGCGCCCAGTATAGTTCAATTGCTTTCTCCACTCGGTCTTTTTCCTCTGGCATCATCAGGTGAAGGGCAGCAATCATAAATCTTTCTTGTGGCAATTCATAAACTGATTTGTCAAAGTCTTTAACACAATAGCGACCAGATAGTGAATGAAGCCCTGCAAAATCAAATAATTCATCACGTTCGGGAACAATTGAATTTCCGGCCTTAACTAATTCTTCTCGCGTGTAATTAGCAAGAATATCGGGAGTATACAAGCCTTTTTCGGTGAGAGTCACGATAAGACCATAGAAATCACCATACTTCTCTTTTGAATCATAAGATCTATTTTTAGAAGCTCTTTTATATAACTCTTGGAGCTTTACATAACGGGCAAATCTATTCCAGTTAGTGTTTACAAGGTAATCAGGCGACACGTATCCAGAATCATTCTTAATGTCATTTGTAAGAACCAAAGCATTTTGAATGAGAATTTTCGTAATATCTTTTGATTCGATTTCTTCTCTTCTCTCGATTGTCCGGACCACTTTAGAAATGTAACTCTCTTTTGTGGTTGGATTAACCTCAATATTTTCGAATCCACGTTTAATAAATGAAATCAATCTTTCTCTATCAAATTCCATTCGTCGTTCACGTTTTTTATTCTTGTCTTTAATTACAACTGTCATAACCTATTTCCTTTCTTGCAGTAGTTGAGTTAAAGCAAGAGAGGACGACATAATCATCCCCTCGCCAATTATTAAAGAATTTCTTTCATTTTTTGAATTGCAACGAATAACGGCTGAACTTGTTCTTTGGAAGCATCGGTTAACTTATTGCCGGCTCCAAATACTTCATCTACAATTCTATTAACTTCATCCATACGATTTGCTTTATGGAACTGAACACCAAGCTCACGAGCTTCTTGCATCAGAGCATCATAATCCAGCTGTTCTTCTTGTAATCCAACTGATTCTTTTTCTTCTTTCAATTGAGAAGGATCAATTAGATTAATTGCATCAGTAACGGCTTTTTTATATGCTTCAGCATCCAAAGGAATTACTGGAGCAATACCTTCAAATGTTGAACCGGCTTGCCATTGAAGTGTTTCTCGAAGATGTATTACACGATGTTCATTCATGTGTTCATCAGTTGTAACTGTCATGAACAAGATGTTATCAACCATTTTGTTGATTGGAGCCATGACTTTATCTTTTAGATCTGGAACATACTTTTCAAATTGATAGTATTGTTCTTTGGTCTTTTTATCAGTTACAAGAGTCATAGTGTCGTTTACCTGTTCTTGAAGGACACCTGAAACAGGAATCTTAGTTGTGACTTGAGTTGCGTGAGCAATAAACACAGGAGTGTAGCCTAGTCGTTCAATTTGCTGAAGATTTTTCTTCCAATCATTTTTAAGATCAACCCAGTCTTTTCCCCATTCAACCTGGCCGAACTCTGTTTTGTCATACTTTGAAAGGATATATGTTTCAAGCATTGCGTAAAGGTTTTCTACCGTATCAATGCAAACAACATCGTATCGTTCTTTAATTTTTTTGTTCTGCAGCTGAGCTAAAACTTGAAGATATTCAATCCAGTTTGAAACGTACTGAACATTGGCACCAACAAGCACTTTATGCCGTTTTTCTGTGGCGATAAATAAAACTCGATCTCCATAGAGCTTATGAACAAAAGATGTTTTACCGATTTTAGGAACACCATAAATAAATGAAGTGTAGGATGCTAAATCCGTACTTGCCTTAATCGGCTCTAAATTTAATAAGTTAATTGCCATAGTTGAGTTCCTCCGATTTGTTTAATGTGATTACTTTTTATTTATATCTGGTGCTTGGAAAACGTAAATTAATTAATAAATTTTGCCGGTGTTTTTTTATTCTTCCTGTATTTTTTCTTTATCAATTCATATGGATAAAGCTCGTTGATTGAAACGTACCAGGTATTTTTCCCATCACTTGCTTGGAAAAAATCAGAATGACCAGCATCATGTAAGATGGTAACAATCTCACCTATCTCAAATTCATGGCCACAAAATTGTCTGATTATAATTGCTTTATCACCAACTTTATAAGAATTTTTCATCTATTAACCTCCGTCTTCTTTCAAGTCCTTTTGTATTCTATCTGGATAGTGAAAAACGTAAATTAAAGCACAAAAAAGAAACAAGGAATTATCCTTGTCTCTTGTCGTTTTCTTCATTAAACTTTTGCTTTAACCATTCAGCTGTAATTAATGCCTGGGGAACAACATATGAAGAGTTTTTTCTATATTTCAGAACCATGATCAACATAATTAAAGCAAGAGCTTCATTTAAGGCTTCAGTAATCATAGTCCCCCATGTACCGAACTTGATAAAGATCATAATGGCATTAACGAGCATAAAGATCAAAGCGACATTTAGAGAAAGCCAGAATAATACGCTCATACCATTTACGTCTTTTATTACATACGTTTTTCTTATTTGAGGTAGGTAACAAATTGTCAGGAACACCGTTCCTAGTACTGGCAGCCAATTCAATAGAAAGTTTATCATTGGGGAGCCACCTCTTTTTCAACTGATTTTTTTAATTCATCAGTTTTCTTTTTTAAAGCAGCTACTAAATCATCTACAGTAGAGAATATTCCACCATTTGTTTTCTTGATCAAGCCAATAACATAAAGATTACGATATTGGAATTGGTTTTCGGTAATATCATCAACTAATGTTAGAACCTTTTTAGCATTGTCATTTCCTAACTGCCGAACATCAGTATACAAACCAAGGATAGGTCGTCCAGTTGTTGAGAAAATTCCAATCTCTGCAGCAACACCAGAATCAATTTCTACCCCATCTAAAACGGCAACTAAAATATCACTTGATAGGAGGTGTTCTGTATCAGCATCGGCGATTTGTGTACTTGTTGCACTTGCTTTTTTATCATTAACAACAACATTCTCTTGTGGGAGATATACCTCAAGTTCAGGGATTTCTTCTCTGATTTTTGCTGCTAATGTATCGTTAAAATTTCGGTCTGCGATTCCAAATAAACCGTTAGCTAAGTATAGTTTCATTTTTATCAACCTCGTCTCATATTTGTTCAAAGAGAAGCCAACGAGAATTTCTTCTCATTGGCCTGATTAAAATATTAAAAATCTGGCATATCATCTGTATTTGGAGCATCACTAAATGGGTTATCATCTTGTGGTGGTTCCATTCCAGTTGGCAGAGATCCAGGAGGAAGATCATTTCCGTTCGAACCAAAACCACTTGGTGGTGTATCTTCAGCTGGTTGAGAAAGCTCCTGAAGCTTAAGTTTGCGGATTTGAAGAGCTGTTTCAATTTCTTCTTCTGTATAAGCTTTATCACCAAAGTAAGGAATTTCTCCACCGATTACTTCAATATTGTTTACATAGTTCGTTACCTGACGAACTTCTGCTTTTTCAGTAGATCCAAAGCCATGTGAAACTTGGCTTTCTGATTCTTTAACTTCGTCCACAACAGCATAGTTATTAATCTTGAAGTTTAATTGACCAGTAGAACCTGCAGGGTATAAATCCATAAATGCTTCAGCAAGTTCTGGACCAACAATCGTATTTTTAAGTTCAATAACTTCATTTCCCCAACCAACAGTGAAACCTTTAACTTTGTATTCTCCAGTTGGAAGGTCATTCTTAATAACTGGTTCAAATCCTTGAACAACTGTATCAATCGTTGCAATTGCTTTATCTGGTCGATCATTTGTTTCATCTAAACGGTTAAAGAAGATTCCTTTAACTTGGTTAAACTGAACAAGGTTTCCCTGTGCATTGTAGTATTCATTTAATGTAAGTTCTCCATTAACTTCAATTCGATCGGCTGCATCTGCCCCATCATCTTCAATAGTTTTGTATTCATTTTTTACAGTTTCAATGCCTTTAAAGAGTTTTGATGATTCCATCATAAACACTGAAATTTTGATTTCCTGAACATGGTTATCAAATTTTGAAAGAACAACCAGGTTACCAGACATATACTTATTGCCTTTTTTACTTGTTTTGACCTCTAAATCTTTTGATTTAAGGGTGCCGATTACTTGAACATTATTTTGAAGTTGTCTTAATTCTTTATTTTCCATGTAATTTTCCTCCGATTTTATAGTAGTTGAGTTATTTATTTTATAAGACTCCCATGAGTTACGAGAAAATTTCCTTCAATAGATTTTCAATTTCTGATGCTTCAGATTCCTCTGTAACTTCTTCCTGAACTTCATCAAGAATTGATTTAAGTTGATCCATAAGAATAAGAAATTCTAAATCACCGATAGCTTGCATAGCTTCATCTTGATCCATACCAGCTTGGCGAAATTGAAGATAAGCGTAGAGTTTTTCGATTTCATTTAACATAAGAATTTCCTCCGATTTGTGAGTGATTTTTATTACATATCTTTTATATCTTGGATTTTAGAAACGTAAATCAAAAAATAAATAATAAATTATTTATTTTTTAAAATAATATCTAACCCCAGATTTATTTTTTGTATTTATATCTAATCGACCGAATACGTAAACAAAAAAAGAGAACTCTTTCGAGTTCCCTTACAGCTTTCTGAAATCAACTGATTCAGAATAATATCCGTTAGATTCACCTAACCATCTTAGAGTTACATAACCATTGATTGTAGCAAATTTATAGAAGGTCCATGTTGCTGATCCCCAATCAGATTCACCAACTTGAGAAATTTCTTCAGCCATTGTTATTGGAGATCCAATTAAATCATCTAAATCACCAATAATCTCTTCTAAATAGACTGATTCGCAGCAGTCTTGCTCATGATACATTATATAAGATTCTCCATCCGAGGTATGAAAGATTAATTCTCCCACACCCTTTTGTTCAATTTTAGTAAGAGTTTTTCCGATAAGTACTTCAACGTCAGTATAGCTATCCCAATAAGACATATTAATTCCTCCGATTCGTTATCTATAGTAGTTGAGCAACTAAAAAAGAGCTCCTATTGAGCCCTTTAATTAGCATAAAATCTGAATTTTATATCTGAATTTAGCTTTAATCCTCTGATTTTCCGTCTAAATATCCAATACCATAGGATAAAAAGAAGCAAATAAACGTTATAATAAATGAAAGCATTGATCTTCTCCTTCGTTTACCAAGACTTCAGCATGAAATCCTAATTTTTCATCGTATTTCAACTCTACAACCGTCAAATCTGGATTGAAGTTGTGGTATTCCTCTAAGAACTGAATAATGCCTTCCGAGATCTGAGTTGTTCCAAGAAATTGTCTTCTTAAAGGTCCATAACGAACCTCAGCAATAAACCCTTTGTGATTGTTATATGTTAGTTCTTTTATTTCAACATCTTCTGGAGAAGTGGCTGCGTCATTTGAAATAAAAACACAAATTCCATCTACAATTTCTTGCTCATTTAATATTAATCTCATAATCAAAATCTCCTTTTGTAAGTCTTAGATGATTTGTAAGCACGGATGATAGCAATGACAATGATTAAAATAATGATCAAAGCGATGACATCAACGATCCAGGCAATAGGTGAAGCTCCATAGGAAACATAACCTGGTCCTCCGACTGGATGATAGGTGTAACCCCAGGGGTGCATCATGCTTGTCATGAACATTCCCATCGTAAAACCGTTATAATATCCAAACCAACCTGAAGGAGAAAATCCTGCATTGTAGTAATGATTAACAGAAACGGTTCTGCCACCAACATAAGCTTTTGTGGTTCTTCCACTATAGGTTTTTCCTTTTACCTTTGATGTAGCGCCTGAGAACGACCCTGATGATTTTTTAACAGAACTCTTCTTAGATAGTGTTGATTTTGTTTTATTTGAAGATTTTTTTGTTAAAGAAATTGATTTGGATTTTGATTTATCCGACTTTGTAGATTTTTTAGATGATCCACCAAAGAATGATTTAAAGCTAGAACTAAAGCTAGATTTCCTCGAACTTGAGTTTGATCCTGAGCTTGATCCTGAGCTCGAGCTAGAACTTGGTTTAGAATAACCGGATTTATAACTTCCACTATATGATGATCCAGAACTCCGACTACCACTACTGAAGCTGGATTTAGATGAAGAAAATGATGAAGAAACCCTAGCACTTCCACCACTAAAGCCAGCTGCTTCTGATATTGTAGGTGGCAACAGTAAACCGAAAGTAACGACTACTGCCAATAAGGATTTAACATATTTAAGTTTCATTTGTATTCCTCCAAGTAATGAGGCCGCCTAAGCGACCTATTATGCTGATTTTGAATCGTCAACGATAAACGTAAAATTCTTAACAACCGGTGATCTTAACATCGCTGCATCATCAGCCATCGCTTCACTCATGCTTTTCACAACTCTAATTCTTTCATTTTCGAATTCCGGATAAGATGTGAGAATAATATCTCCAATCTCTGGTTCCACAGGATTTTCAACTGTTAAGTACTTTGTAGGAACTTTTTTAGATAAAGCCCGGTATAAAGCGATCGCTTTACCAATATGCTCATTAAAGGTATCTCTCGGATCGCATTTAGCAATACCTTTTGCGTAAATTCTTCCAGACCTATAACCTTTTAATAGAACTGTTACGACACGTTTTTTTCTATTGATGTGGTATTCAGGAACAGTAGCATAAGATCCAACTTCATATCCATCGCACATAGTGGAATCTTTTAAGTTTTCAAGGTCTGACTTAGCATCTTCAATAACTTTCTTTCTAGCAGTAATAACTCTAGGTGACTTATTAGCTCTCTTAGTGAGTTCTTCTGCTGCTTTGGAAATAAATTCGTTTAATTCAGTAGTAGTCAAGTTTTTGAAATTTACCTTCTGCATAATATTAGTGTTCCTCCGATTTTTTGATTTGATTTTCAATTTCTGCTTTGATCTTTGGTTCAGGTTGTTGCCAACCTTCCGGTTTAAGTATCTTTCCACTATTGCCTAAGTCATATCTCGGTTTACCATCCGGAAATAACTTGGCCATGTTTGCGTCTTGAACAATATCAAAGAGTGGTTGTGGTTTAACTCCAGCAACGACAAATGATCCTTGAACAAAGTAATTAACATCAGTTAATGCATCCATTTGGTCAACAAGAATATCCTCAACCGGACCTTTCTTAATCACTTTAGATTCTGCAGCAGTAATTCCCCGGATTAACTCTGTTACCAACCCATAAAATTTTGTTTTGTTTCCACCTGCTGTTGCATATAAGAATTCAACTAACTCTTCAGCCGTCCAGATGGTTCTGGCCAAAGCAACATCTTCAGGAATAGATGTTGGTTTTTCTGAGATTGGGTGATGGAATGCTCGGTGAAACTCTTCAACTTGAGATTTGGCATAGTCTAAACCTTTTTCTTCTTTCATGATCATTCTCCTCAATGTACTAAATGTTCTTTCTTTAATGTAAAGGGGTTTTGATCTATTTCATTGCTGACTATTTCAGCCAGATCAACAATCGTTAAACCAAGGTCTTTAAGGTCTTCTTCACTTAATTCATTTACTGATTCATATAAGAGCCAGGTCTTATCATTTTTAGTTCGAGTCGATAGATTCTCACGAAAACTCTTAACCTTCCTGGTTAAAGCTTCGTAACCTGGTGTGCTCACTTATTATCACCTCACGGTAATTTTTGTTATTATATCTGTGCCTTTGAAAACGTAAATTGATTTTCAGCTTTTTTGGCCATTTCTTTTAATATTTTTGTTTCAAAGGACTGTACCGACGTTTTATCAAGACCTCTGTTTGTAAATAGAACTTTTAGGTCTCCTTCGATCCAATATAATTCTCCATTGACCATATCATCATTAAAGAAATGGACCTCTAGGTATTCAGCTGGTCTACCGTAACACTTAATTTGTTCTTGCTTTTCTTTCTGATCTTTAGAATCCATATGTCTGTGATTTTTAATTTGAAGTGGAATAGAAATGTTGGAGTCTTTTAAATGAAGAACCGTTCCATCAATTTTCGAATTACGATCTTCTTTTGATGAGGGAATTTCAAACCAAAACATTAGGCAGCTGTTGACGAGGTTTCTAACGACAATCTCTTGAAAAATCGGCCGTCCTATTCTTTGAAAGAAATACTTGATGTAATTCCTTTCTACTTCGCCCCTATCTCCATAGTGTTTTGTTGCGTTATTGAGAAATCGGGTAATCTCTCCTGGATAGTAATGCTTCCAAATAAAATTTAGGATTTCAATTGGTTTAATAAATGGATCTCTTTCGATGAGTTTAAATGTAACGTACTTGGCCAAATAAAAATCAATGTGCCCTTTGCCATCTTTGCCTTTTATAACAGCATTATGACATTCTGCTTCAAGTCCATACTTAAACATAGATTCAGTCTCCTGTTCTCAATATTTTCTGATTCAAACGAAAAATACAGAGATCCTTAGACCTCTGTTTCTTCTGAATCGTATTTATCTCCAACTGCAGCGACCTTCTTAACAATACGATCGATTGTTCGAGATATTTTCATTTGATATGTGTTAAAATTCGCAGCTATTTCTTCTTGAGTTAATCCATTTTGGGTTTGTCTTAAGACTTCTTTTTCGAAGTCAGTGAGTTTAGCTTTTTCGATTGTCGATTTTAAGTCTAATAAGATGAAGCTAAAATCATCATTTGGATCAAAATCTGGTTTTAAGAATAATAATCCTTTAGCTGAGATGGTTTTTCCCGATTCCGTTTCAACTACATCACCTTTTAAGTGAAGAGGATTTGTGAAGTCAAACACATCAATATCGTATTCTGTACTCTGGGAGAAGTATTTAAGGTTATAACCGAACACGCCTAACAATGTATCTTTAGAATAAATCATATCGTGCTGCAGCTGACCTTTAATGCGAGATAAAATGAACCGGTTCCCTTCTTTATTCTTCAGTTTTTGTGTTACGAAATCATAGAATGGCTTATAACTTCTTAAAATTTCCCCCAACCAATCATCTCTTTCGAGATCTGAAGCTGTAATCGATTGAGGTCTAAGCAGAATTTTGTTTCTTTCTTCTTTTTTCAAGAAGTGAATAACATTCTCGGAAAAATCATTGCTATCTGAGTTCGTCAATGATTCTATAGATTGTTCTTTCTCAACTTTCTTTTGAAAGTACCGTTCATCTGAATAAAAAATGTACTCCGTTTTCTCTTGTTCTTCTTCTTTCTTAATTTCATCACTGGTTAATAAATATGTGGCCATACGATCTAGTGATTTGCAAACATTGTTTTGATGGGATAAAAAGTCTTTGGTTGTAATCCCTGTTTTAAAATAACCATCAAAATACTCGGAATAGAAATTAGTCTCATTTAGGATCTCTTCCACAACTTTTTTCCGTTCCTCTAATGTTGTTTTTTCAAAATCAATTTTTTTGTTAATTTCATGAACTGTCGTTCCATCTAATCTCCCTTTAAAGTTTCTCTGTGATGTAAAACTCATATATTTGTTCCTCCATAAATTTGTTCTATTTATATTTAATTAATTTAATGTTCGAAGTTATATAACGATTATATCCGTAATTTTCCATATGTAAATTAATGGAAGGTAGAATTTATAAGTCTGCGAATCTTACACAATAACATTATGTAAAGTATTAAATCCCTTCATATCAATGTTTATAAGAGATGTCGACTTTTCATTGTTTTTGAATTTTACATAACATATAATTATCTTATAATATGTCATATTGGTTAGAAGGTGATCATTTTGAATATGGTTAGTCCCATTAGAGACAAAAAACAACTGGAATTACTAAAAATGTATTTGAGAGAAAAGAGCAAAAGAGATTACTTAATGTTCATGGTTGGAATAAGTTCTGCCCTCAGAATTAGTGATATTCTTAAATTGAAGGTTGGAGATATTTGGGATGGAAGGAAGCCGAAAGAATTCATTTATCTTCATGAAGAAAAGACAGGAAAGTATAAAAGATTTCCGATCACTGAGAACCTCCAAAAAGCAATTAGAGAATATATGAAAGAATATCAGCTTGACCAGGAATCCTATTTGTTTTTCAGCAGAAAAGGAAATAAACCCATCTCCCGTCAACAAGCTGCCCATATATTATCTTCAGCTGCAGATTACATTGGAATTAAAGAACCGGTATCAACTCATAGCATGAGAAAGACATGGGGATATTGGGCGTATAAAAAAGGATACTCTTTGGCTTTAATAATGGAAGCTTTGAATCATTCAAGTATTGCAATTACAAAGAAATACTTAGGTATTACACAGGAAGATCTTGATGATGTATATATGAGTATGAATTTATAATATATAATAGAAGAAACTCGGAATTATGAGGTGAATTATGGAGATTAAGAGAATAACAAGAAAAGAATTCGAAAGCTTTCCTAAATTTAAAAATGTTGAAGAAGCAATAAAGTTTTTCAAAGAAAAGTATGAGGATCATTTTATGGAACAAGGATTGGGCCCGTTTGAAGAATTTGAACTCGGAAAGTACTATCACCATTTGTTAATCCTTGATAAGGAAGGTTTTAAAAGGATGGGTGAATGGATGATAAAAAATAATCGGGCAACATTCCCTTCTGAATCATATTCTGAAACAAAAGGGATGAATGAAAGTGTTCAGCCGATATTTATTTTTGAAAACGGAAGGATCCAAGTATCTAGCTTAGCTGAGGATTAAAAAAGAAGCTGCCATTTTGATTTCCTCAACAACAATTAATAGCGAGGTAGAAAGTAAAATGGCAGCCTTTATTATTATTCCCTTTACTTTAAGATCTTAGCTTGAATATCTCTAACACCAAATTCTATACACTTGACATTAGCATTTAAATACACATCGATTTTATTCCCTTTAATAGCAGATCCAGTATCTTCAGCTGTATAAACACCATTAAGATGTTCATATCCTTTAGGAAATTTGATTTCTACTTTTGATCCTAAGGGGATTACATTCGGGTCCACTGCAATTGTACGTCCTTCTTGAACTTTCGTTCCTGTTGCTGTAACAGTACCCATTGAATAAGCTGTTGAAGTAAAATGCTTATATCCCTCATAAACCACCGATTGATGTTCTTTGACTCCAACCTTTGTGTTTATTTCCTGTCCCGGATAAATCAAAGAAAGATTTTTGATTTGTGGGTTAGCTTCGGCCAATTCTTGAAGAGAAATATTATTTTCCCTCGCAATTTTGGACATTGTGTCCCCAGGTTTCACTTCTTGAGCAAACGTGGGAGAAGCAATTAGCATCGATACTCCTAATGCTGAAACAGCAATTAGTTTTTTCATTGGGTTTTGCACTCTCCTAATATTTATTGATCCCTTATCTCTTTCTCGGAATCTTTTATTTTTATATCTCGGAAAAGAAAAACGTAAAATAAAATCCATATAAATTGCTATATAATTTAACGTCTGGTAATGTATCTTTAAAGCCAGTCATATGGTAGTCAGGAGTTTACCCCTCCTGACTTGTCGAAAGGACAGAGTATTGCATTTATTCCTTTCAATCATTCTCTCTTTTAGTCTGTTTTTTTCTGCAGACCAACCACCTATTATCTTAGGTCGGACGACTGAAATCGTAAGAGAGAAAAGATGAAGAGAGTCCTTCACCTCCTAAAGGTGAAGGATTTGATTCTCTTAAATAAAAAAAGCCCGACCTAAAGCCAGGCTCATAAATCTAAGAATAAGACACTTCATCTTTATCATCGCGAATTCTATTTAATGAAGGCTGCCGTAAAGATAAACCTCCATGTTCATTTTTGCTTTCTTGAAAATATTTAATCTCAACAATCTTCCCAACCACCAAGGATGGATCTTTCCAAAAATCAACTTTCCATTTCTCTTTTAATCCAGCTACGGCCACTCGATGTCCTTTGTAATCAACAATAATTGATCCACATTTACCACCACGTATGTCTTCCACAACATCTAAACAACGTAAATCTGCTTCTTCTTCTGGTTTTACTTTTAGAATGCTAGGAGATTTTTTCAATTCAAATATTCCATCCGATAAATGAATCATTAATCCTTCTTCCCCACGGCCAATTGCTTCAAGAAACAAGTCATCAATAACATCTTTGTCATTTCCAACATAGAATTTAGGAACAACCGAAATTAACGAATCTGCCGGCAGAGACTTCTTGATCGTTTCTTCTAAAAAAGAGCGTCTAGTTTTGTAAGGAACATCAAAAACACCTTTTTCATAATCATCAATTGGAATCATGTCGAACAACAAAAATCTAACGTCTTTTTTAATTCCGTGTTTCTTCAAACGACTTTGAGTTGCTCGGAATAAGTCCGATGAGGAAAGGTTATCTCTATTCACGTTTACGAGTTCTCCTTCATAAACAAATCCTGTCGGAAGTTTTTTCATTAACTCTTCGAGTTCAATTAATCCTTCGTATTTGGCACCGGTGGTTGTAATGAATTCGCTGCCTTCTTCCAAGTTCTTCGTTGTTGATCTGAAGCCATCGACTTTAAGTGAGACAATGAACTCTTCTCCTTTTGTAAGGTGTTTTTCAGGATTGTATTTTTGACCTTTCATAACCTTGTGTTTACTGATAAACCCTTTACCGTATACTTTATTCAAAGTAGTTGAAGAGATTCCAATCGGCAAATCTTTTGTTAATATAGATTTGGCCAGTTCCCGTTCTTCTTCTGTTTTAAGTTGCTTTAAAAAGATCTGAATTGATTGGATTATTTGATCAGATCCGGTATTGTAAAGAATTACGTAAGCCATAGCATCAAAGATGGTTTCAAGTTGAGTATAAGTCGGCAAACAAACTTCTTTTTCGATCTTCTTTTTTGCTAAACCCGTTTTAACAAGTGGGTCGTAAACAAACTTGAAAATCTCCTTTAAACCCTCCACATTTTCGTATTTTCTTAGTAATTCTTCTTTTCCTTTTCGGCTTGATTCGTTTTTAATCTCCTTAAAAATTTCAACATATTTCTTCATCATAGTAGTTGAGTCCTCCGATTTTCCTTTGGTTATTTCGAGTAACGAAATAATATTATCACTTCTTTTTTGAGTCGTACACACTGATTACAGAATATTGCAAAAATAATATCTAGATATTTGAATCTAGCTCTATACACATGCAGCCATTCTTTTTGCCATCCTTTTTCTTTTCTCAATAGCTTCATGGTTATTATTACGAGATCGTTTAATAACGGTTGTAAGTATCCAGTGATTTCTTTCTTTTACAAAGATGAATTCCTTACTATTTCTAGTAAAGATATGCCTCACATTACCGTTATTCACTATCTGCTTTATATTTAAGTTTCTTACATCACGCTTAATCCTACTTTCAATATTCTTACGGCATTCGCCTACTCTTTGTTCATATCGCTGTATTACGTGATTAGTAATAATAAAGTCTTCAAACATCCTATCTCCCTCCGATTAATGTATGTAGTAGTTGAGTGAAAGTGGTGCTGCTGAATTGGTTATCTAACAACACCACTTTAGAAATGTCTGATAATTGGTATGATTATATCTGGCTCTATTAAAACGTAAACCACATTAGCGAATTAATTTAATATGCCAATGCTAAAGCATTGTCTATTCGAAATTACTTACGTAATTTCTCATATGTTTATTTAATTTATTATTTAATATATTCATTAATAATTAATTGATATATAAAGACCATAGCTATTCGTAAGCATCCATGAAGATTAAGTTTAGAATTCTTACGACCACATCTAAACAACTATACGTTCTTCTCCAGTGTTGATTTATAAGTTAATTCTTATTGGCTCAAACACTTAAAGCACATGACAACGGATAACATTACTAATCAACTGCAAGTCAATGATAAGGATGGTCAATGACGATTGATTAGTCTATCCATCGATCCCAGCGAAGATGAAGAATCTTCACCACCATTAATTGCTTAATGGTATTTGCAACGGCGAGATAACCTTGGAGTTATTTGATAAAGGAGTGAACTCTCAGCTTCAAATGTCTCCGTGATTATTGAGTTGTGCAATATATTTATATCTGAGAATGGTGAAACGTAAATTGGTAGGGAGAAATCAAACAAGAGTGAGGAAAATTCACACACGAAAAATACGGGTGGAGTTGAAAATGATTGCCGCCTGCTCCGAGAGTTGGATCGAGGTTTGAAAAAGTAGCCGCCTACCCTTTCGGGAAAAAAATCGGTCTCGACAGGAATAACTGGAGGAGGTCCGTTCACACCAACCATCCCAAAACGCCCAAATTGTGTTGAAATTTAGGAGAAGGAACAAGAATTTTGTCATTCTTTGTTATAGAATAATAGTTAGATGGATATAATAAACATATAGAGAAAATAACCTAGTTGAGGGGGAAAATTTTTGTATTATAGGATTGGTACCATTAAGACAATAAAAGAAGGGGAACACAAAGTTGATATTAAAAGAGACTTCACTCAAGAAGAACTAGACAAATATTTTCAATACAGAAAGTACCTTGGACTACATATAAATAACAAGAATTTATATGATCTAGTTGTAAGAAATGGAAAAGAATCGGAAAAATATTTAGAGACAATTAAAGACAAAGATTCGTCAGAAATAGGCAGTCCGGATTATGTTATCTTTGAATCCAATAGGTTGTTAATGAATTACCTATCAATGTTTAGAACATACATTGATCATATTCCTTCTTCACTATCTAAAATATTTGATTCAAATACGAAAGCAGAATTTAACAAGTTTACAAATAAGGTTTTTGATAACCATTTTGAATATAGATTTTTGTCCAAACTAAGGAACTTCGCCCAACATTTTGGAGTCCCTATTAATTCTTTATTTAACGATCAAGATGGAAATTATGTCGCAATGGATCGAGATAATTTATTAAAATATGATAGTTGGACTATTGTCAAAAAAGAAGTTGAAAGTATGGAGAAAGTTATACCGGTTCAAGGCTTGGCTCACAGAATGAATGTAATCATGAAAGTAATATACTTTTTTGTAATGAAGTTCTATGTTGAGGGTATTATTGAAGCAATTCATTGGTTTGATTCATTACAAGGAGAACTAGGTGGCAGTCCCATTCTTGCAGTTGCAGCTTCCGCCGAAGAATATGGAGCAGGGAAATTTAATTTTCAACCTATGAATGCCCACGAATTTATTAATGCAGTACATGATTTAAATGAAAACCCAGGAATAAATATTAAATTGATAAAATAAAAACCCCATTGGACTTTCCAAACGGGGTTTTTCGTTATCATATTAAGTTGCTGCTCTATCTGCGACCTTATAAGTGGACTGCTCAGAAAGAGCATATGAAGCGCTAGATACTCCAACAATGCCAAGCAAGAGCGCTAAACAAATTGCAATTTTACATTTTTTCATTTAAATGTTTCCCCCTTTGAATTTGTTTGCGTGCTTCAATTGCCATTTGATAAAAATCGACCGCATCATGTCTGTCTTCTTTGTTGGTCAAAAAATCAGCAACAGCAACAGCGTATTCTTCCATATCACCATAAAGGTTTTTCTCTTCGAAGAACTTGAACACTTCTCTAAGTGTTTGTAAGTCGAATGATAAATAAAGGCCTTTAACCAGTTTTAATTTCTCGGTTACTTCCTGGTTGTTGTGCCGGGCAGCAACCTTCTGACCTTCCTGATATAATTCTAATGCAGCCTTTAAATCATTCTTCTTTGCTTTGACATATGCCAGATTAAAAATCGCTTTTGACTCATAAATGTGCTTTCGATCCTTATGAATTTCATAGGCGATTTGAAAATGTTTCTCAGCATTGTCAAGTTCTTCAAGGTTATTATAACATAATCCCACGTTAAAATGAGCTGAACCAATTAAATGTTGCTCCCCTATTTCTAGGGCATCTTTTAAAGCTTTTTCAGCTGTTTCTAAAGCGTCCTCATAACACATTTTATCTAGCCAGTTCCCGAAGATAACAAACTGACACTGGACCATTTCTTTTCCATATGTAAGATTACCCTGAGCATCTTTTTGTTCTTTAAATATAGAGTATGCTCGCTGAGCATAATTCATGGAGAAATGAGTCTCTTTCATATAGTAATAGACCTCTGATACTTTAAAATAGAACTCGGCCTTATCTGTATTTGCATTTGCATCTAATAAATCAAGATATTTTTCAGCTTCACGGTAATATGTTAGGGCAATAACTAAATCTCTTGTTCTGAAGTGATACATACCGGTAAAAAAATTATAATAGAACTCTATTGTATTCGTAAGAGATTCAGGGGCCATATTCTCCCTTGTCTTTTTAAGATCAGAATAAACACCATCTATATTTTTAACAGAGTCAGGTTCAAGATACGACAGCATTATTTCATGCCGCAGCTTTAATAGCTGAAGATAGACTGCTACTTTTTCATTTTTCTCCATCATATCGAATTCTTTTTCAACTTTTCTTTTCATTTCTTTTGCTTTCTCAACTCGACCCTGCTTTATAACAACATACCAATGATTAATGTCTGTGGTTACATAATGATATGGGATTAAATCCGAAACAGACAATCAAATACCTCCTTTTCTTTACATATATTTAATATTATACCACCAAAGGCTCATGCGAATAGAATCATTTTTTGAAAAATCCCTCAATTCAGATGAATACAAAGGTCAGAATAAGCATAAATAAGGACCATATCGTCTGATATGGTCTTTTAACTGGCTTTAGAATTTATGGTAAGTTGGTCTAAAAGGCTCCCAATGTCGTTTAATGACTTATAAATGACATCCAAACAGTTAATTATATGAGAATCAATCTCTCGCTCTTGAACATCTCCAAATACAAACTTCAATTCTTTATAAGACTTAGAGTACCTTAAATTAAAGAGATTTCCATCAATCACCTGAACAATTTCAACTTTCGGGTCCAATATTTGTTCATAAATAGTCTCCGGATGAACCACTCCTTCAACATTTTCAATGTAATTTAAGAACCCCAGAATCGTTTCAAGTTTAGAATAAGCTTCAGTTTTCATAACTTATCCCCTCCGATTTAGTAGTTGAGTAACTTACATTTAAAATTATAAAAAGCAAACATAGGTTCGTACACTCTATTTAAGAAATTATTTAAAAAAATCAATAAAAACTGTTTAGAATTTTCGACTTGTGTACATTTATATTAGAGACATAAACAGTATTGTTCGAGATATTGAGCTTCAAAAAAGGAGATCAATATGAATAAATGAAAGATAATCGAACTAAATTAATCTGTTCTAAATGTAATTCTCCTATTATTACATATCGGAAAAAGAAAAAAGTCATTTATGAATGCTCTTATTGTGGTATTCAACCTGATGATTTAAACTTTGACGATCTTTCTCCAAACGATTGGGAAGATGATTATGAAGAAGAAAATATGTAATAATTGCGGGAAGATTATTGGTTCAAATGAAACTTGCTCTTGCAAGCAAAACAGAAATCGAAATCAATACCAACGCAAATATTATCAAAAAAATAAAGAATACTTAAAACCCCTTTCCACTGCACGTTGGAAAAAATTAAGAAGTCTCATCATCCACAGAGACAAAGGTTGCTGCCAACGATGTCTAATCAAATATAGCATCGTTAATTCTTCAGAATTGCAAGTTCACCACATAAAGCCTCGAATTGATTACCCCGAATTAATGTTTGAAGAAAGCAATCTTATTACCCTTTGTAAAACGTGCAACCTCCAATTAGGTACTTCCGGTGAACTTGATTTTAAACCAAACATTAATCTTGAAAATCACAATTATGACTTCAAACTTTAAGAGGTGATGTGATGGCTCGTCCTAGAAAGCCAGCTTCCCTCAAACAAGGACATTCAGAATCAAAAGCTCAATTGGAGGAAAGAGACGAAGCAGAACAAGAGCTACTTGGAAATGATGATTTAGTGAATGAAATTCCTGAACATCTTGATGAATTAGCTCAAGAGTATTACAAATTCTTAACCACTGAACTAGAGATAAGTAATATCCTCTGCAATTTAGATATTCCTCTACTCGAACAAACTGCTGATTGTCTAAGTAAAATGAGGCAAGCAGATGAAATTATTAATAAAGAAGGACTTATTTTAAACACAATTGATAGGTATGGGAATGACTTAATAAAAGAACATCCCGCAGTTGCTACAAAACAGAAGTATCTTAATCAGTTTAGAGCTTTATCTACCCAGCTTGGATTATCTCCAGCATCAAGGGCTCAACTTGCGGGTTTGAAAATTGAACAAAAAAACGAAGAAGAAGATCCGTTACTCAAATTATTAAAAAGTTAATTATAATCCCTGCTGTTTTTTACTCCGATTTTCAGTGGGGATTTTTTCTATGTGCTCGTAGCTCAGGTGGTTAGAGCATCGGTCTGTTAAACCGAGTGTCGTAGGTTCGAATCCTACCGAGTACGCCATGAGGGTTTAGTTTAATGGTAAAACGTCAGTCTCCAAAACTGAAAATGTTGGTTCGATTCCTTCAACCCTTGCCAATAAATATAATACTGAGGGTGAGTGATAATATGGTTTCTTCGTATTTAAAAGCCCATCCCGCCTATCAGTATGCTAGAGATGTTGTTGAAGGTAAATTAACTGCCGGCAAGTACGTTAAAAAGGCTTGCTGCAAATTCATTTCTGACGTTCACAATCCTGATTGTGAATTTTTTATCGATGAAGATGAACTTAAGAAAATTGATGGCTTAACAAAGCTTATAAATATGGCCACAGGATTGAAAGCTGGAACGCCAACTCATGATGCTTTGGCTCCATTCCAATGGTTTTTCTTAGTCAATGCTTTATGTTGGAAGTATAAACAAAATCCAATTAAAAGAAGATATGAAAAGTCAGTACTCCTAATTGGTCGTAAATCCGGTAAATCATTCCTCGTTGCTTTAATTTTTATCCTCTTGCTCTTAATTGAACCAGAATACTCCGAGTTTTATTCCGTTGCCCCGGATAAAGAGCTTTCTTCGATAGTCAAAAAAGAAGTTGAACAAACAATTACAGCTTCTCACCCTTCTATCCAAAAACAGTTCCAAATAACAAGAAGTGAAGTACGGTGTTTACTCACAAAATCTAAATTCATTCCATTAGCTAACTCTGAGAACCGGATGGATGGAAGAAAAGCAAATGTTTTCGTAGCAGACGAAGTTGGAGCATTAAGAAACCGTTACCCTATTGATGCTATGCAATCTTCTCAAATGAACATGGTAAACCGTACCGGAATTCTTATTAGTACAGCCTATGAATCATTAAACAATCCTATGACTGAAGAAGTTGAATACGCTCAAAAAGTTCTGGATGATTTAATTGATGATCCCACTCTTTTCGCCCTCCTTTATAAACCTGATGATCCTAAAGATTGGCTATCTGACAAATCCCTCATTGAAGCAAATCCACTTGCTGAAGTTCTCGAAGATAACTTGGAATATTTAAAAAAGCAACGTAGAACTGCTTTAGATATGCCAAGTTCAAAAAAGAACTTCTTAACAAAGCATATGAATATTTTCGTTGATGGTGATGACTCAGAGGTTTATATCCCTTCAGATGAACTAAAGAAGAATATGATTACTACATATGATTGGACAGGTCGAGAAGTGTTTGTTGGTGTTGACTTATCTCAAACTACTGATAATACAGCTGTTTCAATGGTTACTTATGATCATGATAAAGATGAATACGTTGCTCAGTCCTGGGCTTTTATTCCGGAAGATAGTGCGGAAAATAAGTCCAAAGTTGAGAAGGTTGATTACTTTACCATGAGAGATAATGGTTATTGCTATTTCTGTGGTGATAAAGTTATCAGCCATAGGTTCGTTGAAAACTTTGTCTTAGATCTCGAAAAGAAATATGGGGTAATCATTAAGGGCATCGGTTATGACCGGTGGAACTGCGTTGCTTCAGCTAACCGATGGTACGAAGAAGGCTATGACACGATCGAAATTAAGCAGCATTCTTCTGTCTTGCACCCTGCTACTAAACTTGTAAAAGAACGTGTTTTGAAAGGCAGCTTTAAGTATCTACAAAACAGACTGCTGGAAATCAACTTTTCAAATGCTCGTGAGGTTAAGGATTCCAACCTCAATACTTACGTTAATAAGAAAAAATCCACAGGAAAAGTTGATATGGTTATCTCAATATTAAACGCTATGGCCCTATGGAATAAAGAAGTTGAAGAAAATTTAACCTCCAACTTTGAAGAAAGGGAACTAATTATTCTCTAAGAAAGGAGGATAACCAACCTAAATGGGGATTTTTTCGAGAAAAAATAAGCAGAAAGAAGACCGTTCCATGCAATATTCCTACGGTGGTGGATATTCTATTACTTCTTACTTTGGTGATGGTGGTCCAATAACAGAAGAAGAAGCTATGAGAATCCCCACTGTTGTTTCGGCTCTTGAGCTTATTACATCATCAATAGCATCATTGCCAATCTACTTATATAAAGAAGATCGCAAAGGTGCAGTAATTAAAATTCCTGATAACCGTGTTTCTCTTTTAAATGATGAACCAAATGATTTGATAAACGGCTATAACATGAAAAAGAGAATGGTTAAGGACTATTTACTGTATGGAGCTAGCTACATCAAGATCGAAAAAATTCGGAATGAGGTTACTAACTTCTATCCCTTGCCCATCAAATATATTTCAGTGACAACTTATAGTCAGGGATATAAAAAATGGGCTACGATCAATTATTTTTATAACAACAAAACTGGAACTTATGAATTTACTCCGGATGAATTGATTATTCTTACAAGAGACAGTGAAGATGGAGTTACCTCATCAGGAATCCTCCAGAATAATAGTAAGCTTCTTAGACTTGCCCTTGATGAAATCGAATACTCAAATGGAATCTTAAAAAACGGGGCCCTTCCTATAGGTGTTTTAAAAGCTACATCAAGATTAAGCCAAAAAGCAATTGATAACCTGCGATCTTCTTGGGAAAACCTCTATAGTGGACCAAAGAAAGCTGGTAAAACAATTATTTTGGAAGAAGGATTAGATTACAATCCAATTTCAATGAAACCAAGTGAAATGGATTTAACTAATTCTAAGAAAAACACGGTCTCAGAAATTGCTAGAGTCTTCAATATTCCAGAGTCCATGTTAAATTCCTCGGCCAATAAGTATGCTTCAAATGAACAAAATAACCTCTATTTTCTTCAATACTGTGTTGGCCCGATCATTTCTGCGATTGAATCTGCTCTAAATAAATCTCTCCTATTAGAAACAGAGAAAGAACAAGGTTATTATTTTAGATTTGATGTTTCTGAATTGCTCAGAACAACAGAAAAAGAAAAAATCGATGCCACTGTTTCTGCTGTAAAAGGAGGATTAATCTCTCTTAACGAAGGTCGTTCAAGAATTGACATGCCTGAAATTAAAGATGATTTCTTTATGTGGGGTCTGGGTCAAATTTTCTATAATCCTAAAACCGGAAAAATGACTATTCCAAACATGGGAGAAACGATTGATCCTAACAATCCACAACCTTCCGCACAAAATCAGAATCACCCCCCTACTCCATCTAATCTTGATCCAAATAAACCTCCAATTGAAAATGAACAAACTTCTGAAGATAAAGATGATTCAAAGATAAAAGATGAGCCAGTAGATCAATAGATTTATTGGCTTTTATTTTTTCAAGGAGGTGTAACTAACTTATGAAATTTGAGCTTTTATCCCGTAAGGTCGAGCTTCGAGCCAATAACGATAATGATTCAATGACTGTTTCTGGTTACGTCAATAAAACAGGAGAGTTAAGCGAAGTACTGGGTTCTGGAAAGAAGTTTGTTGAGAAAATTGCACCGGGTGCATTTACTCGAGCTCTGTCACGAAACCCCGACAATATTGACTTCCTTGCTGAACATAACAGCAAACATATTCTAGCTTCTACACGAAACGGTTCCCTTCGATTATTTGAAGACAGCACCGGTTTATATATGGAAGCAACAATCTCTCCTACTACATGGGGACATGATTATTACCAATTGATAGACGATAAAATCCTTCGGAATATGTCATTTGGATTTAGAACCTTAGATGATTCATGGGATGTTCGCGATGATGGTATTTACGAACGGACCATTAATGATCTTGAATTACTTGAAGTTTCCGTTGTACGAGACCCGGCCTACTCACAATCTACAATCTCAGCCAGAGGAATTGATGTAATTGAAGACATTGAAATTCCAACGAACTTAGAAGAAGGAGAGCAAAGAAATATGGATGAAATCAAAGAGCTCTTTGAAGGATTAGAAGAACGTTTATTAACTTCTCTTAAAGAATCAATCAATGAAATTCGTTCAGAACAAAAAGAGTTCATTGAACAAGCTACGGCTGAATTAAGAGAAAAAGTGAACGAACAAGATCCTGAAAAGGCTGCCGAAAATTCAGGCGAACAAACAGAAGTTAAAGATAATGACTCCGAACAAGATGAACCTGAAACAAAAGAAAAGTCTGAAAATGTTGATGAAACGAAACCAGATGAAAAAGATCCTAAAGAAGATAAATCTGATGAAGATCCTGATAAAGAGAAAAAACGTTCATTAGTCTCTGAAGAATTATCAGAATTGCGAAATAAATTAACTGGACTATCAAATTAATCAGGAGGTTTCTTATAAATATGAATTTGAAAGCGCTTAAAGAAAAACGAAATGCCCTGTTAGATGAAGCAGATGAACTACTAAAAAATGCTGAAAAAGAAGTTCGCTCATTATCAGCAGACGAAAAATCAAAATTTGATGAATTGACTGCTGATGTTACTGATTTAAACAACCAAATTTCCGAATTAGAAAGTCGCCAGAAAGATGGCGAGAAAAATGAAAAAACAATGGAGGAACGTAAAGTGGATAATAAAGAAAAAGAACTCCGCGGTATTGAACAGTATCTCCGTCGCCAAGATGGTGAAGAAGTTCGGGCTCTTCAAACAACTTCTCAAGGTGGAGCCGTAATCCCTGAGAATGTTGAAGGAACAATTGTACTTAAAATGGAAGAAACTTCACCGGTATTTGCTCGAGCAACTAAATTCCCATCTGTCGCTGGAACATTGAAAATTGCTAAGGAATCCCTTAACTCTGTTGCAGGATTTGTTGGTGAAGGTGAAGATGTATCCGAACTTCAAATCTCTTTTGATGAAGTTAAGCTTGCACAAAAACGTGTTGGTGCAGCAATCAGCCTATCTAATCAGCTGATTAATGATGCGGCTGTTAACATTGTTGATTACTCTCTTAACCTTCTCGGTCGCCGGGTCGGTAAAGCAGTTGAAAAATCAATTCTTGTGGGTGCAGGTGGAGAAGAATTCTCTGGTATCGTTAACGATGCTGAAGTTCAAAAAATCCCTGTCTCCAGCGCAGTTACTATTGATAACTTAATGGACCTCTATAACTCTATTCATCCTGAATTCCTAGCTTCATCTTCTTTCATTATGCAACGTGGTTTCTTCAACCAAATCGCTAAGATGAAAGATTCTATGGGCCATTACTACATGCAAAACGGTGTCGTTAACGGTAAATTAACCTATACCCTTTTCGGTGCCGAAGTCATTGTAACTGATCAACTTCCTGATGGAACTCCTGCGATCTTTGGTTCTGTTCAAGATGCTTATGCAGTATTGGTTAAGAAAGGATTCGCTCTTCAACACGTCACAGGTGATACAACACAAGCTATCCGTGGTTCTCAATTACTTGTTCTCGATGGTTATATGGATGGTGCAGTCTACAACCCACAAGCTATCTCTGTGTTAAAAGTTGATACTGCGACTACTTCTGCTTAATCATGTGAAAAACTTCACAATATAAGTGATTAGGAGCTCTTCGGAGCTTCTTTTCATTTATAAAATACTGATTTTATACATAACCAAAGGAGGTAATCCATATGCCAAAAGTTAAATTCCTACAATCTGCTTATCTTCCTTCTCATAAAACAGTCTTTAACCATAACGAAGTTGTTGAGATTGAGAATAAAGATTTGGCCAAGAGCCTTGTAAAGAATGGCCATGCAGAGGAAGTTAAAGAAACGAAAAAAGGCAAAAAAGAACCCAAAGTTGTAGAAAAACCTGATGAATCACAGGTAGATAACAATGTTGAGTAATGTAAAAATCACTGAGTTAGACCTCGACTTTGTAAAGAATTATCTCAAAGTCGATCATGACGCAGATGATGCTTTAATTTCGATGATGATTATTTCTGCGCAGAATTATATTCAAACTTACCTCAATAAAAAGTTTGATGAATTCGATCCCCTTCCAGCTGAATTCACTATCGCAGCACTTAGCCTTATCTCCCAATGGTATGAACATAGAGAAATTCAGACTGCATCAATTTCATCTAAAAGTGAACTCTCATATGTATTTTCTGGTCTTCTTGACGTTTATAGAAATTGGAATGATGAATCATACGAGGTTGATGCTTAATGCCTTCTAAACGCCCCGATATTAGTGGATTAAATAAAAGAATAACCTTTTTAAAACAAACTCAGGGAAAAGATTCTTATGGGGCTCCAACTATGGTTTACAAGGAAGTTACATCATGTTGGGCCAGTGTTGAATCACAACAGCTGAAAGAATTCATAACTACTTACGGGACAGAACTTCAAAATATTATCACCTTCTTAATCCGGTCAAAACAAAGGGTCCCTATTACAGACGATATGATGATCTCTTTTCAAGGTCAAAAATACAAAATCGTTGAGATCCAGCCAGATCTAAAAAGTTCAATGTATGACTTAATCGTTGCAAAGTCGGTGTCTTAATGGGACTAGATATTGATACGTCAGGAATTGAATTAGCTTTGAAACAAATGGCTGGACGTGAAACCAAAGTTCGAAATCGAGCATTAAAAGCAGCTGCGCATGTTGTTGCAGAAAAATTAGAAGACAATACTCCAGTTTGGCCGGTAGATAAGCACAAACACTTGAAAGACGATGTAGTCATTTCCGGTGTTGATGCATTTGGCCAAATCAAAGTTGGATATAGCAAAGAAACTGAATGGAGAGCAAAGTTCGTTGAATTTGGAACAATGGGTGGATCAAGAATTGCTCCACAAGGTTTTATTCAACGGACTGAAGAAGAGTCTCGTTCAGAAGCCATGTCAGTTATGACAGACGAGCTCAAGAAAGGATTGGGATTGTGAGTTTATCAGTAAAAACAGTATATGACTTGCTGATGAATGATCAAGAACTTGGAAATCTCATGAACAAAGATATGATATTTTCAATCAACGTTCCTGAAGACTTTCAAAAAGTCGAAAATGCTCCGATTATTTGCATCACTCAAATAAGTGATTTCCAAAGTAGATTTGTTAGCAATAAAGCATTTTCTTCTGAAATTAGTGTTCAAATTACAGTTTGGGCTGCAGATCTAGCAAAAATCGATCAATTTAAAACTCGTTTAGACACTTTAATGGGTGAAAATAATTGGTCGCAATACACAGGAATGTTAGACAGAGATCCAACCATTGATTTGTTTATGTTAGCAAGACGTTATCGAACAACTGAAATATTAAACGATTTGAGCCTTCTCAAACATGAGTAGGCTTATTTTTTTTAAGGGAGGAAATCATTAGTGGCAACATTAGGTTTTGAAGAAGTCCAAATTGCTATTCTTAATGATCAAGAACAGGTAGTAAAAGTTCATAAAATTAACGCCCAAGTCGGTGGTGCTGTTGAAGCTAAAATTTCAGGTTTGGCTCCAACGACTAATACAGTCTATGCTTCCAACGTTCCATTCTATGTTTCTGCTGTCGGTGTTTCTAACCCTAAATTAGAACTTAATACAGCTGATTTAACAGAAGAAATGATCGCAGACATCTCTGGAGCTAAGACAAATGAAAATGGAATTACAACTCTTGGTGCTGATACAGTTGCCCCTTATTGTGCCGTAATTATGAAAACAAAAGGCCTGGCCAATGATGACATTTATATTGCCCTTGCAAAAGGTAAATTCGGTCACCCTGATGGATTCGATCTTAAAACAGGTGAGGACAAAGGACAAGAAGCTGATACAACCGATGGTGCTTTGACTGGTGAATTTGTTGCTCGCCATTCTGACGGTATTGTTTATGCTAAAGGCCGTACAAGCACTCAAGGCTTCACTGTGTCTGCATTTACTCAATTACTCTTCCCCGGCTGGAATGGAACAACAGCTGAAGGTCAAACTTCAACTAACACCTCAACAACAACCCCTACTGAGACTTCTGATACTACTACTGCCTAATCACAAATAAGCTAGATGCCTTCGGCATCTAGTTTTTTATTTACATACCAAATAAACAAAGGAGAGAAATTTTCACGATGCTAAAAATTGAATTATATAACCCTGAACTAGACAAAGTTGAAACATTCACTGAAGGATTTGTCTCAGCCCGAGCATTACGTCGGGTAATCGAATTCGGAGTCAAGCAAGAAACAGAAGTTATGAATGAGCTTGAACAATTAGACGAATTGGTTGCTCTTGTCGCAAGCCTATTTAGAAGTGAAAAAGTCAATTTCGACACTATCTATGATGGTATTGCCTCTGACAAAATCGCCGAAGTTTTATCTGGAATCCTCCAAGACGTACTTGGTGGAGAAGCTAAAAAAAAGAAGTCACAGATGGAACTAGCGAAAGTGACGGAATAAAGTCATACCAAGATTACCTGGATAACCTCGATCAGATTTACAAAGATTTGATCGAGGCCGGTTGGTCTTATAAGGATATTGAAGAAATGGACATAAATGGCTTCTTGCGCTTAATGGGAGACAAAAAGAAGAAAACAAAAACTGACGATATTGAAGAGTTCTTCAAATCGATTTAATGAAGTCATGGAGGTGGAGCGATGGCGACGACTGGAACCCCACTAGGAAATATGGTCATTCAATTATCAATGGATGGAACCCAGTTTTCTAATACTCTTCAAGGTATTAAGAGAGAAATTAGAGTTGCTCAAACAGCAATGAAAGCGAACCTTGAGATTCTTTCAAATGCTGGTGATGAATACGCTCTATTAGAGAATAAGATTAAAGATCTTACTCAAATAATGGATGCGAACAAACGTAAAATTGATGAGTTACGTAGACAACACCAGAATGCCATTCAAACTTATGGTGAAGGTTCAAAACAAGTTCAGCTATTAGCTTCACAAATCAACTCCGCAATTACCCGACAAGCTGCCTGGGAAAGACAGCTAAGAACTACCGAAGGTAGACTCGAAGATCTCAAATCTGGTACAGCAGATTTAAGACAAGAGATTAGTAACATTACTCGGGCTACTCAAGAGAATGTTGCTTCTTTAAATGCAAGTGGTAGAGTCTATTCGGCTCAACGTGCCAGAATCGACGGTTTATCCCAAACAGTTAACCGTTACAATAACCTAATTGAAGCCCAAAGACAAAGAATCAATAATCTATCAAATACTTTTGGTGAGAATGATTCGAGGGTTGAAGCAGCAAGGCAAGAACTCCAAAGGTATACTGAACAACAACAACGGGCTCAAGAACGTTTAGACCAATTAAGAAACAGATTTGACCGTCTCTCCCCTTCTGTTGGAGAACTTTCTGATAACCTCGGACAGGTTTCTTCAAGAATGAGAGAAGTTTCAGATAGAGCCAGAAAAACTGGAGAAAAGATTCACGATATTGGTTCAAATATTAAAGAGTCTGTAGTTCCAATGACAGGTGCCCTCACTCTTGGACTGGGGTTTGCGACTAAGAGTGCCATGGATTTTGAATCCCAAATGTCAGCTGTAAAATCCGTTATGGCCCCAGATGAAGTAAATAAGTATGGGAAAGCTCTTGAAGAACTTGCTGTTATCCAAGGTGCAAAAACAAAGTATAGTGCATTAGAAGCTGCCCAAGCTGAAGAAGAACTAGTTAAGGCCGGTGTTAGTGTAAAAGATATTATCAACGGGGGTTTAAGTGGTGCCCTATCATTAGCTACAGCTGGTGGTTTAGAACTAAAAGATGCTGCCGAAATTGCTTCAACAGCATTGAATGCCTTCAGGGATGATAATATATCTGTAGCTGACGCTGCCAATATTTTAGCTGGTGCGGCAAACGCTTCTGCAACTGACGTTGGTGAATTAAAATACGGTTTATCAATGGTTTCTGCAGTTGCTTCAGGTGTTGGTTTAAGTTTCAGAGATACCTCAACAGCATTAGGCGCATTCGCTCAAAATGGATTGAAGGGTTCAGATGCCGGTACCTCCCTCAAAACAATGCTCCTTAACCTTTCCCCTCACACAAAAGCTGCATCAGATATGATGGATTCTCTTGGATTAGCTACAGCTAACACGAAAGTGGCATATCAATGGTTAGTCGACCGTGGAATTAAACCGGCTTCAACAGAATTTAAAGATGTATCAGCAGCCGTTCAAAAATTAGCGAAAATCCAAGCTGGTCATGGAGCTTCAGCTGCAAAAGTAGCTAAAGAGTATGACAAATTAGCAACATATTCTGGTTTGGCTTCAAGTGCTTTCTACGATGAAAATGGTAACCTTAAAAGCATTTCCGAAATCGCTGCCTTACTCAAGGATAGATTAAAAGACTTGAGTAATGAACAGAGACAACAAGCTCTAAATACTATGTTCGGTACCGATGCAATCCGTGCTGCCAATATCCTTTATAAAGAAGGCGCTAAAGGCATGGATGATATGGCAGCTGCAATAGGAAAGATTTCAGCAGATGATGTTGCAAAAACTAAACTCGATAACTTAAAAGGAACAATTGAACAGTTAAAGGGATCAGTTGAAACTGCGGGAATTACGATTGGACAAAATCTTACTCCAGCATTAAAAGTCGTTGCTACAGTTATTCAAAAAGTTGTAGATGTATTCAATGCCCTTCCTTCTCCTGTTCAACACTTTTTAGTTATTGGGGCAGCATTAGTCGCTGTCCTTGGACTAATTGCAACTGCAATCGGATTTACTATGATCGGTATTGGTGGAGCGATTAAAGGTTTCGGAGAATTCGGGGCCATTGTCGCTAGCGCCACACGGAAAATTGCTGAATCTGAAGCAATTATGGCAACTCTAGGTTCAGTCATGAACTTTGCTTTAGGGCCAATCGGACTCGCAATTGCAGCCATTTCAACCCTCGGAATTGCCTTTGCAGTTGCATATCAGAAATCAGAGACTTTCCGTAATTTCATAAATGGAATTGGAGCTTCTATTGGAACAGCCTTTTCAAAAGTGAAACAAGCTGTCTCCGGGATCTTTGCTTTATTTAAAGGTGATCAATCTAAAGGCAAAAGTCTCTTATCTTCTCTAATGCCTCCAGAAATGGTTAAAGTCATTGTCGATTCTGTAAATAAGATAAAATCGGCATTTTATAACATGACTGCCCCACTTACTAGCGCTTACGGCAAAGTTAAAACTGTTATAACTGGTATTTTCGCTTTATTCTCTGGTAACACAAAAAAAGGTACATCGATTTTATCAGGTGTCTTAAGTGCCAAAGATATTTCAAGTATCAGAAGTATGGTTGCTCAAGTAAGACAAGTAATCATGTCTGTTATAACTTATATCAAAGCGAAAACTACTGAGATTCGTGCTTTCTGGCAACAGAACGGTCCGATGATAACAAAAGCTTTTGTCAATATCTTCTCAGGGATAGTTAAAACGGTTACAACTGTTATGACTACCATCTTCCAAATTGTCGGTCCAATCCTCAAATC
Organism: Bacillus sp. LJBS06; assembly: GCF_016924995.1. NCBI lineage: Bacteria > Bacillati > Bacillota > Bacilli > Caryophanales > Bacillaceae > Bacillus > Bacillus sp. LJBS06. The sequence goes on from NZ_CP070484.1 coordinate 76,272, forward strand.
CCTCGTAGCTCTTTTCAAAGTCTTACTTCCTCCAATTTCAGTCGTATTCAAATTGGTTTTTACGGTAGCCTTGGCTCTTATTAAGTCAGTACTGAATAACATCAAAGGTGTTATTGATGGAACACTTAATATAATCATGGGTATCGCGAAAGTTTTTGGTGGTCTATTCACTGGAAACTGGAAGAAGATGTGGGAAGGTATCAAACAATTGTTCTTTGGAGCTTTCCAATTAATTTGGAATGCAATCCAATTAATGTGGTTCGGAAAAATGATTAAAGGCGCTGCCTTATTCATTGGATCCTTCAAAGCATTGTTTGTTGGTCTATGGAATATATTAAAGTCTGTTTTCAAGACTCCAATCAAGTGGATCGTTAATTTCTTGAAAGACAACTTTAATATCATGAAAAGAACAGCGAGTACAGTTTTTGGTGGAATCAAAACGGTTATCTCCAAAGTCTGGGGCGGAATCAAACTCGTGTTTACCACAGTAATTAAGTACATCGTTAAATTCTTAAAACTTGAATTTAACGGTATGAAAGTTATTGTGACTACAATTTTCAAAGTAATAAGCAAAGTAATCTCTACAACTTGGTCAGTGATCAAGAAAATCTTTGTTACTACTGCGAAATTTTTGTATAACACTGTGAGAACCCGATTTGGAAACATCAAAGACTTCATCGGAAAAGTTTTCAGCTGGATCTGGAATTTCGCTAAAAAAGCTTGGAGTGGAATTTCTAACGTAATCATCAAACCAGTTGTAAATGTCTTTAAAACAGTCGTTAAGTATTTCACCAATATTAAACAAAACGCCTTAAAAATCTTTGACGGATTAAAGAAAGGTGCTCAAAACATCTGGACCAAGATGGTTGACGGCATCAAATCTTTACCTCGCCGGATGGGTGATGGATTAAAGAATGGTGCTAAAGCAATCGGTAAGGGCGCCAAAGCCGTTGCTAAGATCTTGATTGAAGGATTGGCTAAAGGGGTCAATGGCGTAACTGGTGGTGTGAACTGGATCCTCGATAAAGTTCATGCCCCTAAGAAATTAAGAATTCCTAAATGGGATGTCCCAAAATATGCCCGTGGTACTGACAATCACCCAGGTGGACCAGCTATTGTTTCTGATGGTAAAGGCCCAAACAAACAAGAGTTAATAGCTCTTCCAAATGGCCAAATGTTCTTATCTCCTAAGAAAGAAACAATGTTGAATCTTCCTAAAGGAACATCGGTTCTTGATGGAAATAAAACAGCTGCTCTTCTTAAAATGGCACCTAAGTATTCAACCGGTATTGGTTGGCTTGATAGTGCATGGGATAAGACGAAAGAGTTTGCTTCTTCTGCAGCTTCTAAAGTGACGAATGCAGCAAAAGATATTTGGTCTTATGCAACTCACCCAACGAAGTTATTAGAAATGGCAATCTCTAAGTTCACTAAATTGGACGCTCTTAAAGATCCAACTCTCGGTATGGTTAAAGGTGCAGTTACATCTGTCAAAGACGGTGCCGTAAATTGGATCAAAGGTTTACTTACAGCTGATAACCCACCAGGAAAAGGTGTTCAGCGTTGGAAACCTTTGGTTAAGAGAGCACTAGAGATGAATGGTCTATCAACAAGTACTGAAATGGTTAATAAAGTTTTGAGACAAATTCAAACTGAATCTGGTGGAGATCCTAAAGCCGTTCAGCACGGTTATACAGATATAAACACGATTCGGGGCGATTTGGCTAAAGGCTTGATGCAAACTATCTCAAGTACATTCAATGCCTACAAGTTTAAGGGCCATGACAATATCTTTAATGGCTTCGATAACCTGTTGGCTGCCTTAAACTATGCAAAACATAGATACGGTCCAACTTTATCAGCATTAGGGCAAGGACATGGTTACGCAAACGGAGGCATTGTTACAAGGGCACAAGTTGCGAATATTGCTGAGGGAAATAAACCTGAATCAATTATTCCACTTGACCCTTTAAAACGGACAAGGGCATTGCAACTGTTATCTAAAACTCAACAGATTTTAGGTGTTCCTAACGGATCGCAAGTAACAGTGAACAATGATTACTCTGAGGTTATTGCCCGACAAGATGCTCAGATTACCCTTATGCAGCAACAAATCACTCTCCTAACTCAATTATTGGCCAAAGATAACTCACTTTACTTAGATGGTAAAGAAGTTTATAACACCAATAAAAAGTATGCAGATCAAAAAACAAAATTAAGAAACTTAGCTAAAGGAGTGGTAACTACTTGAACGAAGTAACATTTAATTTTTGTGGTTTTAACTCCAACACTGATCTTGATCTGATTGTAAATGACATCAAAAGAAATATCGGCCCAGAAATATCAGAGAACGTCCAAGACGTTCCTGGTATGATGGGTAAGATTTTTCAAGGCAATAGTTACGGTCAAAGGGTATTTGAAATTGATGTTACGATTAAAGCTACTTCTGAAGCTGACAGAGTTGATAAGATTCAACGTCTATCAAATCTAATCACCATAACTGGTGATGGAGAGTATCCTATGGTCTTTAGTGATGATGCTGAATACACCTATTATGGTCACTTTAGTCAAATATCTCAGGTATCAAGATTAAGCCAATCATCTTTTGATGGAACATTAACTCTCACTTTCTCCTGTTCTGACCCAAGAGGTTATGGTCAGTATATATCTCAAGATATAACTGAAAGCCCTGAAACAATCACCCCACAAGGTAACTCCGTAACATACCCTATCTTCACATGCATTCCTAAAAAGGACGTAACTAAAATCGCGATTTCTGATGAAGATGACAATTACGTTTATATTGGTCAAGATGTTGATCCAGATACGGGTGATTCTCCAATCGATAAAGAACCAAGAGTTCTAAAAGATCCTTGTAATACTCTTGCTACTTGGACTGAAATCACTTCTTCTAATCTAACCTTCTATATTGAAAATGGAGTACCAGGTGGAACAATGACGAGTTCTCCTAACGTATTAAAACCTTCAAGTTTCGGAAGCAAAGTTGAGGGTAAATGGCATGGACCAGTTAGACAACAATGGCTTCCTGCAAGCTATAAAGATTTCCGGGTTCGAGCCAGAATGAAAATTGTATCTTACTATCCTCGAGCTATGGGAAAAATTGAAGTTTACTTACTAGATTCTAACGGAAAGCGTATCGGAAAACTTATGCTTAAAGATTTAGGGTCTACTGGTGAAATAACTATGGCTCAAGTTCAAGTTGGTTACGATTCAAACGGGGTTCATCATGAAATTTATGCTTCAAATGGATCCGTTAAGAAAAAGAAGAAAACCACTAAAACCATCAAAGTCAAAAATGGTACGAAAAAAGTGAAGGTTAAAGGAAAAACCGTTACACAACAACAATGGAAAACCATCAAATTGGATGTTGATAATAGCACAAGTACTTTTACTGATTTCTATGGTTACCTTCAGATGACTAAGATTGGAAACAAATATACAGCTGAGATTATGAAATTAGATGAGAATTGTAATCCAGCTTGGTCTAAGCCAATTAAAAAGACTTGGACAGATACAAAAAATACTTTTGGTGATGCTCTAGCTGGGGTCGCATTTTATACAGCTAAATACGATATTAAGGAAGACAAAGTAGATCCAGCTGTTTCATATAAAAATGACTACCTTGCTCTTTGTGATATTGAAGTATGGAATATTATTGATGGCGGAAATTCATCATCCTCAAAACCTGCAGTAATTGCTCGTGCAGGAGATGAAATTAAGATTAATAGTGAAGACAGAACAGTCTATAAAAACGGTGACTTGTTTATGGAAAACTTTTATATCGGTAGTAAATTCTTCGATATGGACGGTGGAGTTCCTAAATCTTTCGCCTTCGAACCGAATTTAGATGACGCAGAATGGTATATGGAATATACCCCAACAACTTTATAAAGAGGTGATAGCCTAATGTATACAATCCTGGATCCGGATCTTAGAGTTTGTGGGGTCCTTGATTTAGAAGGAAACCTTGGTTGCAAATTCTACAACGACTTGAGATCAACAAAGATTGCTGATGATCAAGGTAAAGTGTGGTTAGATACTTTACAACTCTCCGTACCCTATGGGTTTCCTCAAACAGATATGATGACATCTGGCTATCACCTTCTTGTAGAGGGTAATGACGGTTATCATTACTGCTATAGAATTTATAATTGGCAAGATGAAGCAGTAGGTCCCGTTCATGTCAAAACAGTTCAGGCATACAACCTTGCTATATGGGATTTTAACCATAAAATCGTTCCGGCGAAGACATTCAGTAATGCTAATAGTACTGATGCATTTTCTTATATCCTTCAAGGAACAGGATGGCAAATAGGAACAGATAACTTTTTTGGTGGAGACAAATCTTTAGAAATCGGTTCAGGAAACAATGCTCAGTATTGGTTAGATCAATTAATTAGCCAATATGAAGTAGAAGTTCGAGCTTATGTTCAAGTTTATAACGGCCAGGTTGTAAATAAACTCATTGATATTGTCCCTGAATTAGGAGAATCAAACGGCCGTAGATTAGAATACTCTCATGATTTAACAGGAATTACTCGTACCGGTGATGATACTCAATTGTATACCCTCCTCCATGTATACGGAGGAAATGATAAGAACGGAAATCCCACCACAATCTCTTCTGTTAATGGTGGTAAGGATTATGTTGTTGATGATGAAGCAAACGACTTATACAACAATGGAGGTCCTTACCTAGAAGGATATATTACAAACGATCAAATCCTCAACCCAAGTGGTTTGCTTGATTGGGGTAAAAAGCAATTAGCAAACTACAACCACCCTAAATACACCTACAATGTTTCTGTAGCCCACCTTGATTATGAAGTCTCCCTCGGAGATCATATCCGTGTTGTCGATTACTCTATGCAGCCAGAATTAACCTTATCGGCAAGAGTGATCCAATATGACGAATCGAAAGCAAATCCTGAAAATACTCAAGTTGTTATTGGCGAATATGTTGAAATTGCAGCTGTAACTCCCGCAGAAATTTGGGCGCTGCGAGCTCAAGCTTCTCAGGCCCAACAAGCTGCTGAAGAAGCAAAATCATATAAAGTAGAGTATTTCACTCCAGATGGTACCGATTTTGCTGATGGAACTAGCACAAAAAGAATCATTATTAGAGTCTATTCAGGAATGAAGGAAGTTACTACTTCAATTGATGATAGTAGTTACGTATGGCAGAAAATCAACCCCGATGGATCTCATGACTTAGAATGGGAAAGTTCGATGGTTGGGGTCGGAAACGTAATCACTGTAGGAAGTGAAGTTGCCGGAAGTACTATTAGATGCCAAGTTAATAATGGGATCTCAAGCCCTATTCTCTTTGCTTCTGAAGAAGACGCAGCTTATTTTGCTACTCTTCCCCTAACGAACAATAGTGGTGATGTTAATAAACGAGTAGCTCAATATGCACAAGTGGATGCTATCAACGGAAATATTTATTGGTCTCAGGAATACTCTGGGCCGAAAAAATCACAGTATGGTGGATGGCAATCTTACAACATAACAAGAACATCAATTGACGGAACATACAAAGATCAGATGTGGGTTATCGGTGGAGGTCATGGATCTCAATTTGGAATTGAACATGTTGGCAGTGACATTTACATTTGGTCTGCAATTATCGATACAAAAAGATCTACATTAAATGGCACTCACTACTGGGGTATTGCTAGATTTAAATACATCCCAAATAAGGTTATTCAATTTGGTGACTCTAATTTGCAATTCTATATGATTGGTTCCTCTACAAAGTACCACCGTATTAATTATGATGAAAAAAATCAATATATTTTCGCAAGCACCGGTGAAGTAGACTTCTATGTTTGTAAGCGATCAGATATTGAAAGAGACAAGTGGAAGCCAATCTATACAATGTCTGGCGACGATGTTGGATTTGACGGTAAAACTCAAACCTTCCAATCATCTGCCCTTGATTTTCCTTATGCTTACTTCTGCGCTGGCGATGTAAACGGTGAGGATCCAAGAATTATGTACTGCTGCGATATTCGTTCAAAATCGTTAGTCTATAGCATTAACTATACTTTCGATAAAGGAACAATTAATCAAATAGGTAAGTACGATGAACCGGAGTGCATCAGCTACTACTACGATACAGACGGTAAGAAATGGGTTATTCAAGGTTTTTCATGGGGAAATGAAGATACTTATGAGACTCAACGAACTAATCAATTGTATAGATTAAACGAGCATAAACGAGGTGAAGAGTCTTGATAATGGGAAGTGTTGATATTGCTTTTACAAATTCTTCTCAGGTTGCTCAGAATGCTCAAACCATTGCAACAACCACTCAAGAAAACCTCAATGAAGTTAAAAACAATATCGTTTATAAAATAGATATTTTATCTACGAACGGCACCTCTTTCAAGAATGGATTAATAGATACCACCCTCGTCGCTGTTGCATTCAAAGGCAAGGACAACATTACAAGCAGTTTGCCTTCTTCGGCATTTATTTGGACGAAAACAAATGCTGATGGTACACCTGATGACGAGTGGAATCAAGCTCATGTCGGAGTTGGGAATACCATAACGATCACATCTGAAGATGTATATAGTCGAGCAACATTTCAGTGTGATCTAGATATAGAAGATGAAATGTAGTAAGGAGCGAAAGTTTT